>NZ_CP108677.1:1425480-2850960 GCF_035994945.1 Streptomyces sp. NBC_01216 | reverse complement strand
GAGCTTCTACAACCACAACGGTTCCGTCGACCTGCTGGCCGACGTCACCGGATACTTCATCAAGTGATCTGATCCCAGGCCGTGTTCGGGCCCGTCTCCCCGTCAGGGGAGGCGGGCCTCCGCCGTTTCCACGGGGCGCCACGGCCCTGCCTCAGCCCTGGTGGCGGCGGGACGGCTTCCGGCGGGTGCGCCGGGCCCGACCCCGGCCGCCCTCGTCGCGAGATGACCACGCCGCCCACCTATCGATCCCCGGCAGCGGGACCTGCGCGGGTGGATGGACCAGGCGCTCCGCGAGCCGACGGAGAAGCGCGATCCGCTGTTCTGGTTCAGCCGCTTCGATCCGGCCGAGGTCCGGCTGGTCGGCGACGTGGTCAAGACCCGGGGGCGGATGACGTTCGGCGAGGGCGACCGGCCCGGCACGGTGCGGATGACGGCCGACTACACCTTCGTCTACCCCCTGGTGAAGGCGCGGCCGGGGGCGGACCAGGTGGTGCGGACGATCGTCCGCCGCACCCTGGCCGTGGACGTGCTGGACCCGGCGGAATGGCAGGTGACGCCGGGGAAGCTCCGGCTTACGGAGTACCTGTTCGAGGCGGCCGACAGCTCCTGTTCGCGTACCGACGGCTATCTGCACCCTGAGTTCGACGAGGACGTCCGGGAGGTGCTTCCCTCGGGCGAGGCCGTGGACCCGTACGACCGCAGCCGGCCGCAGGCCAGGGTCGGTGAGGACGAGGCGGACTGTCGCCCGGTGGCGCGGGTCTGAGCGGTCCCCGGGGGGCGGGGGAGCGGACGGCGGGGACGAGTGCCGGACGGCGGAACAGGTGGGCGCGGCGGGCGTGCGGGGCGTCCCCCCGGCGGTGTTCTCGCACGGGCCGGTTCCGCGCTCCCGCGGAGCGGGTGGCCCGCGTGTACCCCGACGTGACGTGGGGTACAGTCTTCCGCCCCGATTGGCGGCCGGATGCCCCCGTATGGCAGACTGTCGGGGTTGCTCGGTTGAGTGCCGATGCTGCGCGCCTCCCGTCGGGAGGACCGGAAGCGAGTCCCACAGTACTCGTCGACCCCTCGGGTCGGACGTACGGGAATCTTCTGGGAAGCGTCAGCGGGGTGCCGGCCAGGCACTCGGTGGGTGTTCTGCCCCCGGCTCGCGGTTCTGCTACCGCGCCCCCTTGGTTGGGAGATCCTTAGGGATCTCTGCGTAGAGGGAGTGCGACACGCCCGACCGCGTGGGTCGGAGGTGGAGGACAGGAGAGCCCCCGAGTTCCAGAGCGTTACGAGAGACAGGACTACTGAGTAGCCATGGCGGGACAGAAGATCCGCATCCGGCTCAAGGCCTACGACCACGAGGTCATCGACTCCTCGGCGAAGAAGATCGTCGAGACGGTGACCCGCACTGGTGCGTCGGTCGCGGGCCCGGTGCCGCTGCCCACTGAGAAGAACGTGTACTGCGTCATCAAGTCGCCGCACAAGTACAAGGACTCGCGCGAGCACTTCGAGATGCGCACGCACAAGCGCCTCATCGACATCCTCGACCCCACGCCGAAGACGGTCGACTCGCTCATGCGTCTCGACCTGCCGGCGGGCGTCGACATCGAGATCAAGCTCTGAGGTGACGCGCGAGATGGCAAAGAACATTAAGGGCGTCCTGGGCGAGAAGCTCGGCATGACCCAGGTCTGGGACGAGAACAACCGGGTCGTCCCGGTCACCGTCGTCAAGGCCGGGCCGTGCGTCGTCACCCAGGTCCGCACCAACGACATCGACGGCTACGAGTCGGTCCAGATCGCCTTCGGCGAGATCGACCCGCGCAAGGTGAACAAGCCCCTCAAGGGCCACTTCGCCAAGGCCGACGTCACCCCGCGCCGCCACCTGGTGGAGCTGCGTACCGCTGACGCCAGCGAGTACACGCTCGGCCAGGAGATCACCGCTGCCGTGTTCGAGTCGGGCGTCAAGGTCGACGTCACCGGCAAGAGCAAGGGCAAGGGCTTCGCCGGTGTCATGAAGCGTCACAACTTCAAGGGCCTCGGCGCCGGTCACGGCACCCAGCGCAAGCACCGCTCTCCCGGCTCCATCGGTGGCTGCGCCACCCCGGGCCGTGTGTTCAAGGGCCTCCGCATGGCGGGCCGCATGGGCAACGAGCGGGTCACCACCCAGAACCTGACCGTCCACGCCGTTGACGCGGAGAAGGGTCTGCTGCTCATCAAGGGCGCGGTCCCCGGTCCGAACGGCGGCCTCGTCCTGGTCCGTACCGCGGCCAAGGGGGCCTGAGGTAACGATGAGCACCATTGACATCCTTTCGCCGGCAGGCGACAAGGCCGGTACCGTCGAGCTCCCCTCGGAGATCTTCGGCGCGAAGGTCAGCATTCCGCTGATCCACCAGGTCGTCGTCGCGCAGCTGGCCGCGGCCCGTCAGGGCACGCACAAGACCAAGACCCGTGGCGAAGTCCGCGGTGGTGGCAAGAAGCCCTACCGCCAGAAGGGCACCGGCCGCGCCCGTCAGGGTTCGACCCGCGCCCCGCAGTTCGCCGGTGGTGGCGTCGTGCACGGTCCCGTGCCGCGTGACTACTCCCAGCGGACCCCGAAGAAGATGAAGGCCGCCGCCCTGCGCGGTGCCCTGTCGGACCGGGCGACCCACTCCCGCATCCACGTCGTCACCGGCGTGGTCGAGGGCGAGGTCTCCACCAAGGCCGCCAAGACGCTGCTCGGCAAGATCTCGGAGCGCAAGAACCTGCTCCTGATCGCCGAGCGCACCGACGAGGCCGCGTGGCTGTCCGCCCGCAACCTGCCCCAGGTGCACATCCTGGAGCCGGGCCAGCTCAACACGTACGACGTGATGCGATCCGACGACGTGGTCTTCACCCAGGCCGCCCTCGAGTCCTTCGTGTCTGGCCCCAAGGCCGATGACAACGAAGGGAGCGAGGCCTGATGTCCGAGGCCACGATCACCAGCAAGACCTTCACGGACCCGCGCGACGTCCTCGTCAAGCCGGTTGTCTCCGAGAAGAGCTACGCCCTGCTGGACGAGAACAAGTACACGTTCATCGTCGCGCCCGGCTCCAACAAGACCCAGATCAAGCAGGCCGTCGAGGCGGTCTTCTCGGTCAAGGTCACCGGGGTCAACACGATCAACCGCCAGGGCAAGCGCAAGCGCACCCGCACCGGTTTCGGCAAGCGCGCCAACACCAAGCGCGCCATCGTGACCCTTGCCGAGGGCGACCGTATCGACATCTTCGGCGGTCCGACCGCCTAAGGGCGGTCTGGATCGTCCGGAATCGGACGAGGACTGAGAAATGGGTATCCGCAAGTACAAGCCGACGACCCCGGGCCGTCGTGGCTCCAGCGTCGCCGACTTTGTCGAGATCACGCGGTCCACGCCGGAGAAGTCGCTGGTCCGCCCTCTGCACAGCAAGGGTGGCCGTAACAACACCGGTCGTGTGACCGTCCGTCACCAGGGCGGTGGCCACAAGCGCGCCTACCGCGTGATCGACTTCCGTCGTCACGACAAGGACGGCGTGCCGGCCAAGGTCGCTCACATCGAGTACGACCCCAACCGCACCGCGCGTATCGCGCTGCTCCACTACGTGGACGGCGAGAAGCGCTACATCATCGCCCCGCGCGGCCTCGCGCAGGGCGACCGGGTCGAGAACGGCCCCGGCGCCGACATCAAGCCCGGCAACAACCTGGCCCTCCGCAACATCCCGGTCGGTACCACGATCCACGCGATCGAGCTCCGTCCCGGCGGTGGCGCCAAGTTCGCCCGTTCCGCGGGTGCCTCCGTGCAGCTGCTCGCGAAGGAGGGCCAGATGGCCCACCTGCGCATGCCGTCCGGCGAGATCCGTCTGGTCGACGTCCGCTGCCGCGCCACCATCGGCGAGGTCGGTAACGCCGAGCAGTCGAACATCAACTGGGGCAAGGCCGGCCGTAAGCGCTGGCTGGGCGTTCGCCCGACCGTTCGCGGTGTGGCGATGAACCCGGTCGACCACCCGCACGGTGGTGGTGAGGGCAAGACCTCCGGTGGTCGCCACCCGGTCTCCCCGTGGGGTCAGAAGGAGGGTCGTACGCGTTCTCCCAAGAAGGCGAGCAACAAGTACATCGTCCGCCGCCGCAAGACGAACAAGAAGCGCTAGGAGCGGGTTTAGATGCCGCGCAGTCTCAAGAAGGGGCCCTTCGTCGACGACCACCTCGTAAAGAAGGTGGATGTCCAGAACGAAGCCGGCACCAAGAACGTCATCAAGACCTGGTCCCGTCGCTCGATGATCATCCCGGCCATGCTCGGCCACACGATCGCGGTGCACAACGGCAAGACCCACATTCCGGTGTTTGTCACCGAGTCGATGGTCGGCCACAAGCTCGGCGAGTTCTCGCCGACGCGCACCTTCCGGGGTCACGTGAAGGACGACCGGAAGTCGAAGCGCCGCTAGTAGCGGGGTGGAATGACCATGACAGACACTGGAAGGACAACCATGGAAGCCAGGGCCCAGGCGCGGTACATCCGCGTCACGCCCATGAAGGCCCGCCGCGTGGTGGACCTTATCCGTGGCATGGACGCCACGGAGGCTCAGGCGGTCCTGCGTTTCGCCCCGCAGGCCGCGAGCGTGCCGGTCGGCAAGGTGCTGGACAGCGCCATCGCCAACGCCGCGCACAACTACGACCACAGTGACGCCTCTTCGCTGTTCATCAGCGAGGCGTACGTGGATGAGGGCCCGACCCTGAAGCGGTTCCGGCCGCGTGCCCAGGGCCGTGCCTACCGGATCCGTAAGCGGACCAGCCACATCACCGTGGTCGTCAGCAGCAAGGAAGGAACCCGGTAATGGGCCAGAAGGTTAACCCGCATGGGTTCCGGCTCGGCATCACCACCGACTTCAAGTCGCGTTGGTACGCCGACAAGCTGTACAAGGACTACGTCAAGGAAGACGTCGCCATCCGCCGGATGCTGACGTCCGGCATGGAGCGCGCGGGCATCTCGAAGGTCGAGATCGAGCGCACCCGTGACCGCGTCCGCGTGGACATCCACACGGCTCGCCCGGGCATTGTCATCGGTCGCCGCGGCGCCGAGGCCGACAAGATCCGTGGCCAGCTCGAGAAGCTGACCGGCAAGCAGGTCCAGCTGAACATCCTCGAGGTCAAGAACCCCGAGGTCGACGCTCAGCTCGTGGCCCAGGCCGTCGCTGAGCAGCTGTCCTCCCGCGTCTCCTTCCGTCGGGCCATGCGTAAGAGCATGCAGTCCGCCATGAAGGCCGGCGCCAAGGGCATCAAGATCCAGTGTGGTGGTCGTCTCGGCGGTGCCGAGATGTCCCGCTCGGAGTTCTACCGCGAGGGTCGTGTGCCGCTGCACACGCTGCGCGCGAACGTCGAGTACGGCTTCTTCGAGGCCAAGACGACCTTCGGCCGCATCGGCGTGAAGGTCTGGATCTACAAGGGCGACGTCAAGAACATCGCCGAGGTCCGCGCCGAGAACGCTGCTGCCCGCGCCGGCAACCGCCCGGCCCGTGGCGGCGCTGACCGCCCGGCCGGCCGCGGTGGCCGGGGCGGCGAGCGTGGCGGTCGCGGTCGCAAGCCGCAGCAGGCTCAGGCTGCCGAGGCCCCCAAGGCCGAGGCTTCCGCCGCCGCTCCGGCTGCTGAGAGCACCGGAACGGAGGCCTGACCGAAATGCTGATCCCCCGTAGGGTCAAGCACCGCAAGCAGCACCACCCGAAGCGCAGCGGTATGTCCAAGGGTGGTACGCAGGTTGCGTTCGGCGAGTACGGCATCCAGGCCCTCACTCCGGCGTACGTGACCAACCGCCAGATCGAGGCGGCCCGTATCGCGATGACCCGCCACATCAAGCGTGGCGGCAAGGTCTGGATCAACATCTACCCGGACCGCCCGCTGACGAAGAAGCCTGCCGAGACCCGCATGGGTTCCGGTAAGGGTTCGCCGGAGTGGTGGATCGCGAACGTCAAGCCCGGTCGGGTGATGTTCGAGCTGTCCTACCCGAACGAGAAGATCGCGCGTGAGGCCCTGACTCGTGCGGCCCACAAGCTGCCGATGAAGTGCAAGATCGTCAAGCGCGAGGCAGGTGAGCTGTGATGTCGGCCGGTACCAAGGCGTCCGAGCTGCGCGAGCTGGGCAACGAGGAGCTTCTCAACAAGCTCCGCGAGGCCAAGGAAGAGCTGTTCAACCTCCGCTTCCAGGCGGCGACGGGCCAGCTCGAGAACCACGGTCGGCTCAAGTCCGTCCGTAAGGACATCGCCCGGATCTACACCCTGATGCGCGAGCGCGAGCTGGGCATCGAGACGGTGGAGAACGCCTGATGAGCGAGAACAACGTGACTGAGAAGACCGAGCGCAACGCCCGCAAGGTCCGTGAGGGCCTCGTCGTCAGCGACAAGATGGACAAGACCGTCGTCGTCGCTGTCGAGGACCGCGTCAAGCACGCGCTGTACGGCAAGGTCATCCGCCGTACCAACAAGCTCAAGGCTCACGACGAGCAGAACGCTGCCGGCGTCGGCGACCGCGTCCTCCTGATGGAGACGCGCAAGCTGTCCGCCTCGAAGCACTGGCGCGTCGTCGAGATCCTCGAGAAGGCCAAGTAATTACCCGAGGGGTTTTCCTCGGGTCGGTTCCGCCAGGCTCGGCCGGGGCTTCAGCTGAAGCCCCGGCCGGGAACCGGCAGACAATCAGGAGATAGACGTGATCCAGCAGGAGTCGCGACTGCGTGTCGCCGACAACACTGGTGCCAAGGAGATCCTTTGCATCCGTGTTCTCGGTGGCTCCGGTCGCCGCTACGCGGGCATCGGTGACGTCATCGTCGCCACCGTCAAGGACGCGATCCCCGGTGGCAACGTGAAGAAGGGTGACGTCGTCAAGGCGGTCATCGTTCGCACCGTCAAGGAGCGCCGCCGCCAGGACGGCTCGTACATCCGCTTCGACGAGAACGCCGCTGTCATTCTCAAGAACGACGGCGACCCTCGTGGCACCCGTATCTTCGGCCCCGTCGGCCGTGAGCTGCGCGAGAAGAAGTTCATGAAGATCATCTCGCTCGCGCCGGAGGTGCTGTAAGCATGAAGATCAAGAAGGGCGACCTGGTCCAGGTCATCACCGGCAAGGACAAGGGCAAGCAGGGCAAGGTCATCGCGGCCTTCCCCCGCGAGGACCGTGTCCTGGTCGAGGGTGTCAACCGGGTCAAGAAGCACACCAAGGCCGGCCCCTCGCAGGCCGGTGGCATCGTCACGACCGAGGCCCCTGTCCACGTGAGCAACGTTCAGCTCGTCGTGGAGAAGGACGGCAAGAAGGTCGTCACGCGCGTCGGTTACCGCTTCGACGACGAGGGCAACAAGATCCGCGTTGCCAAGCGGACGGGTGAGGACATCTGATGGCTACCACCACCACTCCGCGTCTCAAGACGAAGTACCGCGAGGAGATCGCGGGCAAGCTGCGTGAGGAGTTCTCCTACGAGAACGTCATGCAGGTTCCCGGCCTCGTCAAGATCGTGGTCAACATGGGTGTGGGCGACGCCGCCCGCGACTCCAAGCTGATCGAGGGCGCCATCCGCGACCTCACCACGATCACCGGTCAGAAGCCGGCCGTCACCAAGGCCCGCAAGTCCATCGCGCAGTTCAAGCTGCGCGAGGGTCAGCCGATCGGTGCCCACGTCACGCTCCGTGGCGACCGCATGTGGGAGTTCCTGGACCGCACCCTGTCGCTCGCGCTCCCGCGCATCCGCGACTTCCGTGGTCTGTCCCCCAAGCAGTTCGACGGGCGTGGCAACTACACCTTCGGTCTCACGGAGCAGGTCATGTTCCACGAGATCGACCAGGACAAGATCGACCGTGTCCGGGGTATGGACATCACCGTGGTGACCACGGCGACCAACGACGACGAGGGCCGTGCCCTTCTGCGTCACCTCGGCTTCCCGTTCAAGGAGGCGTAAGCGAGATGGCGAAGAAGGCTCTCATCGCGAAGGCTGCCCGCAAGCCCAAGTTCGGCGTGCGGGGCTACACGCGCTGCCAGCGCTGTGGTCGTCCCCACTCCGTGTACCGCAAGTTCGGCCTGTGCCGCGTGTGCCTTCGTGAGATGGCTCACCGTGGCGAGCTGCCGGGCGTGACCAAGAGCTCCTGGTAATCCCTTCGTTGGGATGACCGGAGTCTCTCGGTAAGTAAAGGGTTGGTGGGTGTCCACCCCTCCATGGCTTAGGCTAGGAGGGTTGGGCGTCCGCCGCCCTACCGACTTACTACGCCGTAGGTCCCCGCGCCGCACCCGTCCCGCCCCTGTGTGGGGAGAGGGATGGCGCATACAGGAAACCCCGGCGAGAGAGGCCGAAGGCCAATTCATGACCATGACTGATCCGATCGCAGACATGCTCACGCGTCTGCGTAACGCGAACTCGGCGTACCACGACTCCGTGACGATGCCGCACAGCAAGATCAAGTCTCACATCGCGGAAATCCTCCAGCAGGAGGGCTTCATCACGGGCTGGAAGGTCGAGGACGCCGAGGTCGGCAAGAACCTCGTTCTCGAGCTCAAGTTCGGTCCGAACCGTGAGCGCTCCATCGCGGGCATCAAGCGGATCTCGAAGCCGGGCCTCCGGGTTTACGCGAAGTCCACCAACCTGCCGAAGGTCCTCGGCGGTCTGGGCGTGGCGATCATCTCCACGTCCCACGGCCTCCTGACCGGCCAGCAGGCGCAGAAGAAGGGCGTGGGTGGGGAAGTCCTCGCCTACGTCTGGTAGCCGGGAACGGAGGAATAGCTAATGTCGCGTATTGGCAAGCTCCCCATCACGGTTCCCGCCGGCGTGGACGTCACCATCGAGGGCCGCACGGTCACGGTCAAGGGTTCCAAGGGTTCCCTGACCCACACCGTCGCCGCGCCGATCGAGATCGTTAAGGGCGAGGACGGCGTTCTGTCCGTCACGCGTCCGAACGACGAGCGTCAGAACAAGGCCCTGCACGGCCTGTCCCGCACGCTGGTGGCCAACATGATCACCGGTGTGACCCAGGGGTACACGAAGGCGCTCGAGATCAGCGGTGTCGGTTACCGCGTGGCCGCGAAGGGCTCCAACCTGGAGTTCCAGCTCGGCTACAGCCACCCGATCCTGGTGGAGGCGCCCGAGGGCATCTCCTTCAAGGTCGAGTCGCCGACCAAGTTCTCGGTCGAGGGCATCGACAAGCAGAAGGTCGGCGAGGTCGCCGCCAACATCCGCAAGCTGCGCAAGCCCGACCCGTACAAGGCCAAGGGCGTGAAGTACGCGGGCGAGGTCATCCGCCGCAAGGTCGGAAAGGCTGGTAAGTAGAGCCATGGCATACGGTGTGAAGATCGCCAAGGGCGACGCCTACAAGGGCGCTGCCAAGAAGCGCCGCCACATCCGCATCCGCAAGAACGTGTCGGGTACGGCGGAGCGTCCGCGCCTCGTCGTGACGCGTTCCAACCGCGGTATCACCGCTCAGGTCATCGACGACCTCAAGGGCCACACCCTTGCGTCGGCGTCGACCCTGGACGCGTCGATCCGTGGCGGCGAGGGTGACAAGTCCGCGCAGGCCAAGCAGGTCGGTTCCCTGGTCGCCGAGCGCGCCAAGGCCGCCGGCGTCGAGGCCGTCGTGTTCGACCGTGGTGGCAACAGGTACGCCGGGCGCATTGCCGCTCTGGCTGACGCCGCCCGCGAGGCCGGGCTGAAGTTCTGAGCCCCGGTTCCGGGACTAACGGACGTAACAGAGAGAGGTAATCCAATGGCTGGACCCCAGCGCCGCGGAAGCGGTGCCGGTGGCGGCGAGCGGCGGGACCGGAAGGGTCGCGACGGTGGCGCCGCTGCCGCCGAGAAGACCGCGTACGTTGAGCGCGTTGTCGCGATCAACCGCGTCGCCAAGGTTGTGAAGGGTGGTCGTCGCTTCAGCTTCACCGCGCTGGTCGTGGTGGGCGACGGTGACGGCACCGTCGGTGTCGGCTACGGCAAGGCCAAGGAGGTGCCGGCCGCCATCGCCAAGGGTGTGGAGGAGGCCAAGAAGCACTTCTTCAAGGTCCCCCGTATCCAGGGCACCATCCCCCACCCGATCCAGGGCGAGAAGGCCGCGGGCGTCGTTCTGCTCAAGCCTGCTTCCCCCGGTACCGGTGTGATCGCCGG
The DNA here is from genome assembly GCF_035994945.1 of Streptomyces sp. NBC_01216. Classification (NCBI taxonomy): domain Bacteria; kingdom Bacillati; phylum Actinomycetota; class Actinomycetes; order Kitasatosporales; family Streptomycetaceae; genus Streptomyces; species Streptomyces sp. NBC_01216. Next base: position 2,840,871 of record NZ_CP108677.1, on the reverse strand, counting down.
TGGCCCGGTGCGAGCCGTGCTCGAGTGCGCGGGCGTGCACGACATCCTGTCGAAGTCGCTCGGCTCCGACAACGCGATCAACATCGTGCACGCGACCGTGGCGGCCCTGCGGGGTCTGCAGCGTCCCGAGGAGATCGCGGCCCGCCGCGGTCTGCCCCTCGAGGACGTCGCCCCCGCGGCTCTGCTCCGTGCGCGTGCGGGAGCGGGTGCGTAATGGCCCGCCTCAAGATCACGCAGACGAAGTCGTACATCGGCAGCAAGCAGAACCACCGTGACACTCTGCGTTCGCTCGGGCTCAAGCGCCTGAACGACGTGGTCGTCAAGGAGGATCGTCCCGAGTTCCGCGGCATGGTGCACACCGTCCGCCACCTCGTGACGGTCGAGGAGGTCGACTGACATGGCGGAGAACAACCCGCTCAAGGTCCACAACCTCCGTCCCGCCCCGGGCGCCAAGACCGCCAAGACCCGTGTGGGTCGTGGTGAGGCGTCGAAGGGTAAGACGGCCGGTCGTGGTACGAAGGGCACCAAGGCCCGTTACCAGGTTCCGGAGCGCTTCGAGGGTGGGCAGATGCCCCTCCACATGCGTCTCCCGAAGCTCAAGGGCTTCAAGAACCCGTTCCGCACCGAGTACCAGGTCGTGAACCTGGACAAGCTGGCCGCGCTCTACCCGCAGGGTGGCGAGGTCACGGTGGCCGATCTGGTCGCCAAGGGTGCGGTTCGTAAGAACCAGCTCGTCAAGGTCCTTGGCCAGGGCGAGGTCTCCGTGGCGCTGCAGGTGACGGTCGACGCCGTCTCCGGCTCCGCCAAGGAGAAGATCGCCGCTGCCGGCGGCACCGTCACCGAGCTCGTCTGAGACGACTCGATGGCATGAACATCCGACCGGGGATGCCTCTCAAAAGGGGCATCCCCGGTTGGTCGTTCCTAGGGGGGCATGGTCGCCGGTAAGGTGGCGTGCATGTCTAGGCTCCGTGCGGTATGCCCGCGCGGTTTTTCTGACTCGTATCTACTCGTCGAACCTCAAGACCGTCACCTCTGACGCATAGCGCGGGGGTCGCAGGAGGCACCGTGCTCACCGCGTTCGCCCGGGCGTTCAAGACGCCCGACCTGCGCAAGAAGCTGCTCTTCACACTCGGCATCATCGTGCTGTACCGGCTCGGGGCACACATCCCCGTGCCCGGCGTCAGCTACAAAGCCGTCCAGCAGTGTGTGGATCAGGCCAGCCAGGGCAACAACTCGCTGTTCGGCTTGGTGAACATGTTCAGCGGCGGCGCGCTGCTGCAGATCACCATCTTCGCGCTCGGCATCATGCCGTACATCACGGCGAGCATCATCCTGCAGCTGCTGACTGTGGTGATCCCGCGCCTGGAGGCCCTGAAGAAGGAGGGGCAGTCCGGCACGGCCAAGATCACGCAGTACACGCGCTACCTGACGATCGCCCTCGCCATCCTCCAGGGCACCGGACTGGTCGCGACGGCACGCACCGGCGCGCTGTTCAGCGGCTGCACGGTCGCCAACCAGGTCGTTCCCGACCAGTCCATCTTCACCACCGCCACGATGGTCATCACGATGACCGCGGGCACCGCGGTGGTCATGTGGCTCGGTGAGCTCATCACCGACCGCGGCATCGGCAACGGCATGTCCATCCTGATGTTCATCTCGATCGCCGCCGGCTTCCCGGGCGCCCTGTGGGCCATCAAGGAGAGCGGCAAGCTCGCCAAGGGCTGGATCGAGTTCGGGACCGTCATCCTGATCGGCTTCGTGATGGTCGGGCTCGTCGTCTTCGTCGAGCAGGCCCAGCGGCGCATCCCCGTGCAGTACGCGAAGCGGATGATCGGCCGCAGGTCCTACGGCGGAACGTCCACATACATCCCGCTCAAGGTGAACCAGGCAGGTGTGATTCCTGTCATCTTCGCCTCGTCGCTGCTCTACATCCCAGCCTTGATCGCGCAGTTCTCGAGCTCCACCGCAGGCTGGAAAACCTGGATCGAAGCCCACTTCGTCAAGGGTGACCACCCGTACTACATCGCCGCCTACTTCCTCCTGATCGTGTTCTTCGCCTTCTTCTACGTGGCGATCTCGTTCAACCCCGAGGAAGTCGCCGACAACATGAAGAAGTATGGTGGCTTCATCCCGGGTATCCGGGCTGGTCGACCTACTGCCGAGTATCTGAGCTACGTGCTCAACCGGATCACTTGGCCGGGCTCGCTGTATCTGGGTCTGATCGCTCTTGTGCCGACGATGGCGTTGGCAGGCTTCGGCGGCGCCAATGCCAACTTCCCCTTCGGTGGGACGAGCATCCTCATCATCGTGGGTGTGGGGCTGGAGACCGTGAAGCAGATCGAGAGCCAGCTCCAGCAGCGCAATTACGAAGGGTTCCTCCGCTGATGCGAATCGTCCTCGTCGGACCGCCCGGGGCCGGCAAGGGTACGCAGGCCGCGTTCCTTGCCAAGAACCTGGACATCCCGCACATCTCCACGGGTGACCTGTTCCGCGCCAACATCAGTCAGGGCACGGAGTTGGGACTCAAGGCCAAGGCGTACATGGACGCCGGCGACCTTGTACCGGACGAGGTCACCATCGGGATGGCCAAGGACCGCATGGAGCAGGCGGACGCCGCCAACGGCTTCCTGCTGGACGGGTTCCCGCGCAACGTGGCCCAGGCCGAGGCTCTGGATGTGGTCCTCAAGGCCGAGGACATGCAGCTGGACGCGGTGCTGGACCTCGAGGTCCCCGAGGACGAGGTCGTGAAGCGGATCGCGGGTCGCCGCATCTGCCGCAACGAAAGCGCGCACGTCTTCCACGTCACCTACTCCCCGGCGAAGGCGGAGGGTGTCTGTGACCTGTGCGGCGGGGAGCTCTACCAGCGCGACGACGACTCCGAGGGGACCGTCCGCCGGCGCCTGGAGGTCTACCACACCCAGACCGAGCCGATCATCGACTACTACCGGGCGCAGAACCTGGTCGTGACGATCTCGGCGCTCGGCAAGGTGGACGAGGTCACGGCGCGCGCGATGGCCGCGCTCAAGAAGAGCTGACCGGCCTCGGCACGACAGCACGGATACGGCCGCGGTGCCCCTCGGGGCGTCGCGGCCGTATCGTTGTTTCCGTCCCCGTGTACTCGTATGGAAAGGCTCCCGCGACGATGGTGCAGATCAAGACCCCCGAGCAGATCGCGAAGATGCGCGAGGCGGGGTTGGTCGTCGCGGCCATCCACGCGGCTACCCGCGAGGCCGCGGTGCCCGGCGCGACGACCCGCGATCTCGACGAGGTCGCCCGCAAGGTGATCGCCGACCACGGTGCCAAGTCGAACTTCCTGGGCTACGGAGGCTTCCCGGCGACGATCTGCACCTCGGTGAACGAGGTCGTCGTCCACGGCATCCCGGACGAGAAGACCGTCCTCAAGGACGGCGACATCATCTCGATCGACTGCGGCGCGATCATCGACGGCTGGCACGGCGACGCGGCCTACACCGCCTTCGTCGGCTCCGGTCACGCCCCGGAGCTGATCGAGCTCTCCCGGGTGACCGAGGAGTCCATGTGGGCGGGCATCGCCGCGATGAGGAACGGCAACCGCCTGGTCGACGTCTCGCGCGCCATCGAGACCTACATCCGCCGCCAGCCGAAGCCGGGTGGCGGCAAGTACGGCATCGTCGAGGACTACGGCGGCCACGGCATCGGCACCGAGATGCACATGGACCCGCACCTGCTCAACTACGTGTCCCGCAAGCGCGGCAAGGGGCCGAAGCTGGTTCCCGGCTTCTGCCTGGCGATCGAGCCGATGGTGTCGCTGGGCACCCCGCGGACCGAGGTGCTGTCGGACGACTGGACGGTCATCACCACGGACGGCACCTGGTCCTCCCACTGGGAGCACTCGGTGGCCCTGACGGAGGCCGGTCCGCTGGTCCTCACCGCGCCCGACGGCGGCAAGGCGAAGCTGGCGGAACTGGGCGTCACCGCGGCGCCCGACCCGCTCGCCTGAGCCGTCTCACCCCTGGACTTCTACGGCGTGGCTCCTTGCGTAAGGATCTTCCGAGGTGGGAACACTCCTCGATTCGTCTTTTCCAAGGGGCTGACGTAGACTGATGCGTCGGCTCTCGTGTACCCGTGTGTCCGCACGCGGTGGCGAGAGTCGATCAAGGTAGCCGATTCGAAAGGCGAAGCGTGGCCAAGAAGCAAGGTGCCATCGAAATCGAGGGCACCGTGATCGAGTCCCTCCCGAACGCCATGTTCAAGGTGGAGCTCCAGAACGGTCACAAGGTCCTCGCGCACATCTCCGGCAAGATGCGGATGCACTACATCCGAATCCTTCCGGACGACCGGGTCGTGGTGGAGCTCTCTCCCTATGACCTGACGCGTGGCCGGATCGTCTACCGGTACAAGTAGATCTTGCCCGCACCCCGCCTCCGGCGCGGGTGGTGGCACTGACCCGGAGAACCTCACATCCCATGAAGGTCAAGCCGAGCGTCAAGAAGATCTGCGACAAGTGCAAGGTGATCCGCCGTCACGGCCGGGTCATGGTCATCTGCGACAACCTGCGCCACAAGCAGCGCCAGGGCTGACGCACGCCGACCGACCTGCACCTGAAGCAGTTCCTCGTGCGACGCGAGTAATACGTACATACGCAGAGCCCGCCCAGCCCGCAAGGGTCGGCGGCACCTCCGGCGGGGGCCGGGGACCCGATTCGTACCTCATACGGCGGTCGGGAGCGGCTTTGCGGAAGACCCCCGAACACACAGGAGCCATTGAATGGCACGCGTTTCCGGTGTCGACATCCCGCGCGAAAAGCGTGTGGAGATCGCACTCACCTACGTCTTCGGTATCGGGCGCACCCGGTCCAAGGAGATCCTCGCCTCCACCGGCGTGAACCCGAACACCCGCGTTCGTGACCTGGCCGAAGAGGACCTGGTCAAGATCCGCGAGTACGTGGACGCCAACCTCCGTACCGAGGGTGACCTCCGCCGTGAGATCCAGGCCGACATCCGCCGCAAGGTCGAGATCGGCTGCTACCAGGGTCTGCGTCACCGTCGTGGCCTTCCGGTCCACGGTCAGCGCACCAGCACGAACGCCCGTACCCGCAAGGGCCCGCGTCGCGCCATCGCCGGCAAGAAGAAGCCGGGCAAGAAGTAGTCCTCAGCGGACGCTTGACCACGCGGTCTTCGCTGTAGGACCGACCACCTCCCGTAGGAGATATAGATGCCCCCCAAGGGTCGTCAGGGCGCTGCCAAGAAGGTGCGCCGCAAGGAAAAGAAGAACGTCGCTCACGGCCACGCGCACATCAAGAGCACGTTCAACAACACGATCGTCTCGATCACGGACCCGTCCGGCAACGTGATCTCCTGGGCCTCCGCCGGCCACGTCGGCTTCAAGGGCTCGCGCAAGTCGACCCCCTTCGCCGCGCAGATGGCCGCCGAGTCGGCCGCCCGCCGCGCGCAGGAGCACGGCATGCGCAAGGTCGACGTCTTCGTCAAGGGTCCGGGCTCCGGCCGCGAGACCGCGATCCGCTCCCTCCAGGCCACGGGCCTCGAGGTCGGTTCGATCCAGGACGTCACCCCCACGCCGCACAACGGCTGCCGTCCCCCCAAGCGCCGCCGCGTCTGACGCACGCCGCTTGACACGGACTTCGGGCGGTACGGCTCTTCGGGGGCGTGCCGCCCGTACCCTTGCAGTACCAGCAGTACCTCAGGACATCAAATAGTGGGTGTCCATGACTGAAGGACTCACAACATGCTGATCGCTCAGCGTCCCTCGCTGACCGAAGAGGTCGTCGACGAATACCGCTCGCGGTTCGTCATCGAGCCGCTGGAGCCGGGCTTCGGCTACACGCTCGGCAACAGCCTCCGTCGTACGCTCCTCTCCTCGATCCCGGGTGCGGCCGTCACGTCCATCCGCATCGACGGTGTCCTGCACGAGTTCACCACCGTGCCGGGCGTCAAGGAGGACGTCACCGACCTCATCCTGAACATCAAGCAGCTGGTCGTCTCCTCCGAGCACGACGAGCCGGTCGTGATGTACCTGCGCAAGCAGGGCCCCGGCCTGGTCACCGCCGCCGACATCGCCCCGCCGGCCGGTGTCGAGGTGCACAACCCGGACCTGGTCCTCGCCACGCTCAACGGCAAGGGCAAGCTGGAGATGGAGCTGACGGTCGAGCGCGGCCGCGGTTACGTCTCCGCCGTCCAGAACAAGCAGGTGGGCCAGGAGATCGGCCGTATCCCGGTCGACTCCATCTACTCGCCGGTGCTCAAGGTCACCTACAAGGTCGAGGCGACCCGAGTCGAGCAGCGCACCGACTTCGACAAGCTGATCGTCGACGTCGAGACCAAGCAGGCCATGCGCCCGCGCGACGCCATGGCGTCCGCCGGCAAGACGCTGGTCGAGCTGTTCGGTCTGGCGCGCGAGCTCAACATCGACGCCGAGGGCATCGACATGGGCCCGTCCCCGACGGACGCCGCCCTCGCCGCCGACCTCGCGCTGCCGATCGAGGAGCTCGAGCTCACCGTTCGTTCGTACAACTGCCTCAAGCGTGAGGGCATCCACTCCGTGGGTGAGCTCGTGGCGCGTTCCGAGGCCGACCTGCTCGACATCCGCAACTTCGGTGCGAAGTCGATCGATGAGGTCAAGGCGAAGCTGGCCGGCATGGGCCTGGCCCTCAAGGACAGCCCGCCCGGATTCGACCCGACGGCCGCCGCCGACGCCTTCGGCGCCGACGACGACGCGGACGCGGGCTTCGTCGAGACCGAGCAGTACTAGTCGCCGCGTCGCCGGGGACCGGGGCCCTTCGGGGTCCCGGCCCCCGGCGCGACGGACGACCCCTCCGGCCACCGGTCGGGGACGACGACTTCCGGAGCCCTCGGGCCCCGGGCTTTCCGGGTTCCCCCCGGATCTCCGTCGGGCAGACCGCCCGCGCGGACACTGACACCGGTACCTCACACGGCCGGTGCAGATCACAAGGAGAAACACCATGCCGCGTCCCACCAAGGGTGCCCGCTTCGGCGGCAGCGCCGCTCACGAGCGTCTGCTGCTCGCCAACCTGGCGAAGTCGCTCTTCGAGCACGGCCGCATCACCACGACCGAAGCCAAGGCCCGCCGCCTGCGTCCGGTCGCCGAGCGACTGATCACCAAGGCGAAGAAGGGCGACATCCACAACCGTCGCCTGGTGCTGCAGACGATCACCGACAAGGGCATCGTCCACACCCTCTTCACCGAGATCGCGCCGCGTTACGCCGAGCGCCCGGGTGGTTACACCCGCATCACGAAGATCGGCAACCGTCGTGGCGACAACGCCCCGATGGCCGTGATCGAGCTCGTCGAGGGCGAGATCGCCAAGAAGGCGACCGTCGCCGAGGCCGAGGCCGCCGCCAAGCGCGCGGTCAAGGAGGCCGAGGAGACCAAGGCCGAGGACACCAAGGCCGAGGACACCGCCGAGGCTCCGGCCGAGGAGTCGAAGGACGCCTGATCCGGTTCGTCCGCGCAGGCGGGCGACCCGGTGGCCTGAGAGCCCGCCGCCCGGCCGGAGGCCGGTCGGCAGGCTCTGGGCGTCCCGACGTTTTCTCGCGGGCGGGCCCGTACCCCTGGGGGTGCGGGCCCGCTTCCGTGTGCACAGGGTTCTGAGAGGATTTTCCGCGTGAGCGATGACGTGCAGCCCGGTTTCGTCCGCGTCCGGATGGACCTGTCCTACGACGGCAGGGACTTCTCCGGCTGGGCCAAGCAGGCCCAGGGGCAGCGGACCGTGCAGGGCGACATCGAGGACGCCCTGCGCACGGTGACCCGGTCCAAGGAGACCTACGAGCTGACCGTCGCCGGGCGCACCGACGCCGGTGTGCACGCGCGCGGCCAGGTCGCCCACGTCGACCTGCCGGCGGAGCTGTGGGAAGACCACCGTGACAAGCTGCTGCGCCGGCTCGCCGGGCGGCTCGCGCACGACGTGCGGATCTGGCGCCTGGCCGAGGCGCCCGACGGCTTCAACGCCCGCTTCTCCGCCGTCTGGCGCCGCTACGCGTATCGCGTCACCGACAACCCCGGTGGCGTCGACCCGCTTCTGCGCGGCCACGTCCTGTGGCACGACTGGGCCCTGGACATGGACGCCATGAACGTCGCCGCCGAGCGTCTGGTGGGCGAGCACGACTTCGCCGCGTACTGCAAGAAGCGCGAGGGGGCCACCACCATCCGCACCCTGCGGGAGCTGCGCTGGGAGCGTCGGCCCGACGGCGTGCTCGAAGCCACCGTGATGGCCGACGCCTTCTGCCACAACATGGTGCGCTCGTTGGTCGGCGCCCTGCTGTTCGTGGGCGACGGGCACCGGCCGGCCGACTGGCCGGGCAAGGTGCTGGCCGCCGGGGTACGCGACTCCGCCGTGCACGTCGTGCGGCCGCACGGCCTCACCCTGGAAGAGGTCGGCTACCCGGCCGACGAACATCTGGCCGCCCGGAACCTGGAGGCCAGGAACCGGAGGTCACTCCCCGGGAACGCCGGCTGCTGCTGAGAGCCTGTCGGGTGGGTCTCTGGCCGGGTGGCCACGCCCTGGCACGCACGCTGCCGGTGTGGGCCACCCGACAGGCTCTCAGCGTGCCGGGCGGCCTCCCTCCGGTCCGACGCGGCACCGGTGCCGCGTCAGGCACCGGCTCACCCGGCTTGTTCAGCGGCCTGGGTCCTGCCGCGGTCGTAGATCTGGTTGAAGGCGAAGGTCCCCAGGTCGTCGCTGGCCTGGAAGACCGCCTGGTCGCTCCTCGCGACCTTCCTGCCGTCGGTGAAGCCGGCCTGGGTGAAGTACGCGTACCGGCCGATGGCGTTGGAGCGGCGCAGGCAGACCGTGGCGTGGCAGAAGTCACCCACCCCGGCGCCGGCCAGCGGCGCGATGCCTCCCGTGGCCTGGTTCTTCGCCTTGAGGGCCTCCGCCTCGGTGGAGAAGACGGCGACCCCGACGGTGAGGGCGACCCCGTCCTTCACGTAGGTGGCCCGGATCACCCGGTCGCAGCCGTTCCGCCGGAGCACCGTGCCCAGGGCGCCCTGCGTGACGCTCGCGCAGTCGGTCGTGGAGGAGGTGGCGCCCTTGCGGTACGCCCGCCCACTCATCGTGAGCTTCTTCCCCGGGAAGAGGCCCTCGGCGCTGAGCGGGGCCTTGTCCTTCTTCTCGTCGGCGATGAAGTCCTTGGGGTTGGGCGGGGGTGGCGGGGCCACCGAGGAGAAGTCCGGGCCGGGCGTGGGGGAGCCGCTCGGGGCGGCCGAGCCGGTGGGGCCGGCCGGGCCGTTCGCCTCGGGGTCGCTTCCGCCGCCCCCGACGACCACGGCCGTGGCGACGATCGCGCCGACCGCGAGGGTGGCCAGCGTTCCGCCGCCGATCATCAGCAGGCGCTTGCGGCGGGTCCGGGCGGCGGAGGCGTCCGCGAGCGCTCCCCAGTCGGGGGTCGCTGACGCCTGGGCCCCCGGGAAGGGGCCGGGCTGCTGCTGCCAGGTGTCACCCTGCTGTCCGTCCGGCTGCGGCTGCTGCGGCCACCGCGGTCCCCCAAAGCTCATGCCGCGCATCCTAAACCGGTTGGGGTACCACCCGACCGGCGGCGACAATGCCTCCCATGGGACATGTCGAGGTCGCGCATCTGGAGTACTACCTTCCGGACGGGAGGGTGCTGCTCGCCGACGCCTCCTTCCGGGTCGGCGAGGGTGCGGTGGTCGCCCTGGTCGGCGCCAACGGCGCCGGGAAGACCACGTTGCTCCGGATGATCTCCGGTGAGCTGCAGCCGCACGGCGGCACCGTCACCGTCGGCGGCGGACTCGGTGTGATGCCCCAGTTCATCGGCTCGCAGGAGGCGCCGTCCGAGCCGGGTGCGCCGCGGGGGAACGACGAGCGTACGGTCCGGGACCTGCTGGTCTCCGTGGCCCGGCCCCGCATCCGGCAAGCGGCGCGGGCGGTCGACGAGGCCGAGCACCGGATCATGACCGTCGACGACGAGGCCGCGCAGATGGCGTACGCGCAGGCCCTCAGCGACTGGGCCGAGGCGCAGGGCTACGAGGCCGAGACCGTCTGGGACATGTGCACGATGGCGGCGCTCGGCGTCCCCTACGAGAAGGCGCAGTTCCGCGAGGTGCGCACGCTCAGCGGCGGCGAGCAGAAGCGGCTCGTCCTGGAGTCGCTGCTGCGCGGCACCGACGAGGTGCTGCTCCTCGACGAGCCCGACAACTATCTGGACGTCCCCGGCAAGCGATGGCTGGAGGAGCGGCTGCGGGAGACGCGCAAGACCGTGCTCTTCATCTCGCACGACCGGGAGCTGCTGGCGCGTGCCGCCCAGAAGATCGTGGCGGTCGAGCCGGGGCCCGCCGGTTCGGACGTGTGGGTCCACGGCGGTGGTTTCGGCACCTTCCACGCGGCGCGGCGGGAGCGCTTCGCGCGCTTCGAGGAGCTGAAGCGCCGCTGGGAGGAGAAGCACGCGCAGCTGAAGAGGCTGGTGGTCAACCTGCGGCAGGCCGCGGCGGTGAGCCACGAGATGGCGTCCCGGTACGCGGCGGCCCAGACCCGGCTGAGGAAGTTCGAGGAGGCGGGACCGCCACCGGAGCCGCCGCGCGAGCAGGACATCCGGATGCGGCTGCGCGGAGGACGTACCGGTGTCCGTGCCGTGACCTGCGAGAACCTTGAGCTGACCGGGCTGATGAAGCCCTTCTCGCTGGAGGTCTTCTACGGTGAGCGGGTGGCGGTGCTCGGGTCGAACGGCTCCGGGAAGTCGCATTTCCTCCGGCTCCTCGCGGGCGATCCGACGGTCGCGCACACGGGCCTGTGGAAGACCGGCGCGCGGGTCGTCCCGGGCCATTTCGCCCAGACCCACGCGCACCCCGAACTCCGCGGCCGTTCGCTGGTGGACATCCTGTGGTCGGAGCACGCGAAGGACCGGGGCGGGGCGATGTCGGTCCTGCGGCGCTACGAGCTGGAGGGGCAGGGCGACCAGCCTTTCGAGCGGCTCTCCGGCGGCCAGCAGGCCCGCTTCCAGATCCTTCTCCTGGAGCTCTCCGGCACGACGGCGCTGCTCCTCGACGAGCCGACCGACAACCTGGACCTGGAGTCGGCGGAGGCGCTCCAGGACGGTCTGGAGTCCTACGAGGGCACCGTCCTCGCGGTCACCCACGACCGCTGGTTCGCGAAGACCTTCGACCGCTACCTGGTCTTCGGCGCGGACGGCGTCGTCCGTGAGACGACGGAGCCGGTCTGGGACGAGCGCCGGGTGGAGCGGTCCCGCTGAGAGCCAGTCGGTCGAAGACCACCCGACGGGCGCTGAGCCGTGGGCCGGGACCCCGGCGCCGGGCACGGTGCCGGCCTCGTGTCCTCCGGACGGGTGGGTCCGGTGGGCCGCGGCCGTTTTGACCCGTGCGGGACGGGCCGGGTAGGCTTCAGGTTTGTTATGCGTATTGGCTTGGTCGTTCTCACGCGAGGGGCCCTTACGCCGGTCCACCGGACCGATGACCAGCGGCATGTACACGGGTTGCGTCCCCGCGGTACCGCCAAGGCTGTCGTGCATCGTCCCGGAGGCCCTGTCAGGACCACTCACTGAAGAAGCGAAGGCTACGACCGTGCGTACGTACAGCCCCAAGCCCGGCGATGTCACGCGCCAGTGGCACATCATCGACGCGCAGGACATCGTCCTGGGCCGTCTGGCGACTACGGCAGCGAACCTCCTCCGGGGCAAGCACAAGCCGATCTACGCCCCCCACATGGACATGGGCGACTTTGTCATCATCATCAACGCTGACAAGGTCCACCTGTCCGGCAACAAGAAGACCCAGAAGATGGCCTACCGCCACTCCGGCTTCCCGGGTGGTCTGCGCTCCGTCCGCTACGACGAGCTTCTGGCCAAGAGCCCCGAGAAGGCCGTCGAGAAGGCCATCAAGGGCATGATCCCCAAGAACACCCTGGGCCGTCAGATGCTCTCGAAGCTGAAGGTCTACGCGGGCGAGAACCACCCGCACGCTGCCCAGCAGCCGGTCCCGTTCGAGATCACCCAGGTCGCGCAGTAGTTCCGGCCACCCCCTAAGAACGAAAGAAATCTGAGGAGAATCGTGGCCGAGACCACTGTTGAGACCCCCGTCGAGGGCATCGAGGGCGAGGAGACCTACGCCGAGGTCACCACCTTCGAGTCCGAGGTTCCCGTCGAGGGCGAGTACACCACCGAGTCCCTGGCGTCCCGCTTCGGTGACCCGCAGCCGGCCGCCGGCCTGGGTCGCCGCAAGAACGCCATCGCCCGCGTCCGGATCGTTCCGGGCACCGGCAAGTGGAAGATCAACGGGCGCACCCTCGAGGACTACTTCCCGAACAAGGTGCACCAGCAGGAAGTCAACGAGCCCTTCAAGGTGCTCGAGCTGGACAACCGCTACGACGTCGTCGCCCGCATCTCGGGTGGCGGAGTCTCCGGTCAGGCCGGGGCCCTGCGCCTCGGTGTGGCCCGTGCGCTGAACGAGGCGGATGTCGAGAACAACCGCCCGGCGCTGAAGAAGGCCGGCTTCCTCTCCCGCGACGACCGTGCGGTCGAGCGCAAGAAGGCCGGTCTCAAGAAGGCTCGCAAGGCCCCGCAGTACAGCAAGCGCTAAATCGCCTGCTCGGCCTGCTTTCGTACGTACGCCCCGGCGGCACTGTCTGTGCTGTCGGGGCGTACGTCTTTTCATAACCTTGGGCACGTTCTGAGCGACATGCGTGTAAAAAAGGGCATCAGGCGCTCAGGGGATCGCAATTTCGAAGCAGTTCGGAGGACAGCTGTGGGACGACTCTTCGGCACGGACGGCGTGCGTGGTGTTGCCAACGCGGATCTGACGGCGGAGCTGGCGCTCGGCCTGTCGGTCGCCGCGGCGCATGTGCTCGCCGAGGCGGGAACTTTTGAAGGCCACCGGCCCACCGCCGTGGTCGGGCGGGACCCGCGTGCGTCGGGAGAGTTCCTGGAGGCCGCCGTGGTGGCCGGCCTCGCGAGCGCGGGAGTGGACGTCCTGCGGGTCGGCGTGCTGCCGACGCCGGCCGTGGCCTACCTCACCGGAGTGCTCGGCGCCGACCTCGGTGTGATGCTCTCCGCGAGTCACAACGCCATGCCCGACAACGGGGTGAAGTTCTTCGCCCGCGGCGGTCACAAGCTCGCCGACGAGCTCGAGGACCGGATCGAGACCGTGTACGACGAGCACCGCACCGGTGCTCCCTGGGAGCGGCCCACCGGCGCGGGCGTCGGCCGGGTCCGCGACTACGACGAGGGCTTCGACAAGTACGTCGCCCACCTCATCGCCGTCCTGCCGAACCGGCTCGACGGGCTGAAGATCGTCCTCGACGAGGCGCACGGCGCGGCGGCCCGGGTGTCCCCCGAGGCGTTCTCCCGGGCCGGTGCCGAGGTCGTCACCATCGGTGCCAGCCCGGACGGCCTCAACATCAACGACGGCTGCGGCTCCACCCACCTCGCACTGCTGAAGGCCGCGGTCGTCGAACACGGCGCGGACCTCGGCATCGCGCACGACGGGGACGCGGACCGCTGCCTCGCGGTCGACGCGGCCGGCGCGGAGGTCGACGGCGACCAGATCCTCGCCGTGCTCGCGCTCGCCATGCGGGAGGCGGGGACGCTGCGCGGCGACGCCGTCGTCGGCACCGTGATGTCCAACCTCGGCTTCAAACTGGCGATGGAGCGCGAGGGCCTCCGGCTGGTGGAGACGGCGGTCGGCGACCGCTACGTCCTGGAGGCCATGAAGGAGCACGGCTACGCGCTCGGCGGCGAGCAGTCCGGCCATGTGATCGTGCTCGACCACGCCACCACCGGCGACGGAACGCTGACCGGCCTGATGTTGGCCGCCCGGGTCGCGGCCACCGGCCGGTCGCTCGCCGAACTGGCCGCCGTGATGGACCGGCTGCCCCAGGTGCTCATCAATGTGCCGGACGTGGACAAGTCGCGGGTCGCCAGCTCGGCGGACCTGGCCGCGGCCGTCTCGGAGGCGGAGCGCGAACTGGGCGCCACCGGACGGGTCCTGCTGCGCCCCTCGGGTACCGAGCCGCTGGTCCGGGTCATGGTCGAGGCCGCCGACATCGAGCACGCCTGCGCGGTGGCCGGCCGCCTCGCCGACGCGGTGAAGTCCGCGCTCGGCTGACCGACGCCCCTCGGGGCCGTGCCCGACCGGCCCTTCGCCGAGCGGCCGGGCACGGCCCCGGTCCGGTCGCCCCGGCCGAAGGCCACCCGGCGGCCGCTCGGCTCAGCCGCCGTCCCGCGGCGCGCTCTGCGGGCGCCGCGTCATCCGCCCCTCCCGGGCGTGCCACACCAGCTTCCAGCCCATCAGGGTGAGGATGCCGGCGAACATGATGCCCCCCAGGTTCACCAGCAACTGCTCGGTGGAGCCCCACATCTGGCCCAGGTCGCCGTAGCTCAGCGCCACCGCCGCGTTGGCGGCGGCCGGGACCGTGGTCACCGAGATCGCCACGCCCACCAGCGCCCCGGACTTGGCGGAGGTCAGGGAGAGGACACCGGCCACGCCCGCGAGCAACGCCACGACGAACGAGAAGGAGTCGGGCTGCCAGACGAAGCTGGTGTTGGGGCGGGGGCTGTTCAGCATGCTCTCCTGGAACAGGCCGAGTTCGTTCATCACCAGGCTGAACAGGGTCGTCGCCATGATGGCCACGGCGAAGCCGAAGACGAGCGCGCTGAGCGACCGTGCGGCCATCCGGGGGGAACGCTGCACCACGCCCGTGCACACGCCGGTGAGCGGTCCGAACTCCGGGCCGACGGCCATCGCGCCGACGATCAGCATCGCGTTGTCGAGCACCACACCACAGGCGGCGATCATGGTCGCCAAGATCATGAACGCGGTGTAGGTGATGGTGAGGGTGGACTCCTCCTGTGTCGCCTCTGCCAACTGCTCCCAGATCACGGCGTCCTCGGCCTCGCCGGGCGCCTCCCGTTCCGCCGCGTCGGCGCGCCGGGAGAGGGAGAGGTCGATGTTCTCGACCGCGATCGAGCCGTCCTCCTCGAGGCCGAGCCGGCACAGCCCGTGCAGGAGTTCGTCCCCGACCTCCCGCGCCACGTCGCAGGTCACCAGGTCCCCGGCCGGGTCGAGGGCGGCGCCGGGGAGCACCACCAGGTGCGTGGTGCCCACGGTCTCGCCGATCAGGGTGACGACGGCGTCCGTCCGTCCGGGCGGGACGATCATCCGCAGATGCAGCATGGGCGGCACCCTACTGCCGTGCCGACCGGAGCCCGGCCCCTCGCGCCGCCCGCCGGACCGGTGAGCCGGGGGAGTCCGGTCCCCTACGTGATCCGTTCGGTGACGCGACGTCAGAGGCCGTGCGGGGTGCGGACGTCAGAGCTTGCGCAGGGAGAGGCGCTGCACCTTGTGGTCCGGCCCCTTGCGGACGACCAGGGTCGCCCGGCCGCGCGTCGGCGCCACGTTCTCCAGCAGGTTCACCTTGTTGATGGTCCGCCACATCGTGCGGGCGTACTCCAGGGCCTCCTCCTCGGAGACCTGGGTGTACTTCTGGAAGTACGAGAAGGGGTTCTGGAAGGCGGTCTCGCGCAGCCTGCGGAAGCGGTTGAGGTACCAGAGTTCGATGTCCTCGGGCCGCGCGTCCACGTAGACCGAGAAGTCGAAGTAGTCGGCGAGACCCACGCGGGTCCGGCCGTCCTGACCGGGCAGGGCCGGCTGCAGGACGTTGAGGCCCTCGACGATCAGGATGTCGGGCCGGCGCACCACCAGACGCTCGCCGGGGACGATGTCGTAGATGAGGTGGGAGTACACCGGGGCGCTGACCTCGTCCTTCCCCGCCTTGATGTCGGCGACGAACCGGGTCAGCGCCCGCCGGTCGTAGGACTCGGGGAAGCCCTTGCGGGACATGAGTCCGCGCGCCTTGAGCTCCTCCATGGGGTAGAGGAAGCCGTCGGTCGTGACGAGCTCCACCCTCGGGTGCTCCGGCCAGCGGGCGAGCAGTGCCTGCAGCAGCCGGGCCACGGTCGACTTGCCGACGGCGACGGAGCCGGCGACGCCTATCACGAAGGGTGTGCCGCGCTGTTCGCCCCGCTCTCCGAGGAAGGTGTTCAGGGCGCCGCGCAGTCCGCTGGTCGCCTGGACGTACAGGTTGAGCAGGCGGGAGAGCGGCAGGTAGACGTCCCGGACCTCGTCGAGGTCGATGACGTCGCCGAGACCGCGCAGCCGCTCGACCTCGTCGGCGGTCAACGGCAG
Source organism: Streptomyces sp. NBC_01216 (assembly GCF_035994945.1). Classification (NCBI taxonomy): domain Bacteria; kingdom Bacillati; phylum Actinomycetota; class Actinomycetes; order Kitasatosporales; family Streptomycetaceae; genus Streptomyces; species Streptomyces sp. NBC_01216. The sequence continues at coordinate 2,824,704 of NZ_CP108677.1, read as the reverse complement.
CGGGGTCTTGTCCCGTAGGGCGCTCCACTCGTCCCGGGTGAGATCGACGTACGGCGTGGCCTCGGCCCGGCGGTGGTTGCCGCCGTTCCCTCTGGCGTTCGGACCTCGTGGCGGCGAAGTGATCACACCGCCATTGTCGGGGGTGCGGGGCGCCTGTGGGTGGTGGGGTCGGTCACGTGGCGCGCGGTCCGGGGCCGACCCCACCACCGGGCGACGGCGTCCGGAATGGCATGAGCGGCGACGGATCCGATGGTTTTCGTGGTTCCTGCGATTGTGCCCTTTTCGTAAAGGGCCGGTAAAGAAAGTGTCCGCGGGGGCGTCTACAGTGATCGCGAAGTTTCCGCGCGGGCACGGGCCTGGGCGGGGGGAAGCCGCCGCCGGGCGGCGAAGAACAAGAGGATCACGTTCCATGCGCATGTCCACGAAGACCATCGCCGCGGCGTCGGCCGCCTCGCTCGCCCTGCTGCTCACCGCCTGCGGCGGCGGCGACGGCGACGGCAAGCCGAAGGGGGAGGACCCGGCCCCGGCCTCGGCCGCCGCCGCGCCCGACGTCAAGGCGCTGTCGGCCGCGGAGCTGGAGAAGCTGGTCGTCGAGCAGGCGGACCTCAAGGGCTACCAGGTGCAGAAGCCCAAGCCCGTCGAGATCGTGACCGCCGGGGACGTCGGCGCCGACAAGCCCGCGTGCGAGCCCCTCGCCGAGATCATGTCCTCCGCGGCGCCCGGTGACCCCGGATCCTCCGTCGTCCGCAAGACGATCGAGGCGCGCGAGGGCACCGCCACCTCGACGGAGGACATCATGGGGGCCCTCGGCGCGCCGGTGACCTCCGTGACGCTCGGTTCCTACGGCGGCGAGGGCGCCCAGAAGGCATTCACCGCGCTCAAGGACGCCGGCACGGCCTGCGGCGCCGGCTTCTCGATCACCGCGAGCGGCGCCGCCACCAAGGTCTCCAAGCTCGCCCCCGAGTCCGTGACCGCCGGTGACGAGGCGCTGGCCTGGACCGTTACCAGCGACCTGGAGGGGGAGCCCTTCACCACCAAGCTGGTCGTCTTCCGCAAGGGCAACACGCTCGCCTCGTTCTCCACCCTCAGCCTCTCGGGCGTCGCCAAGGAGCTGCCGACGGCCGTCATCGACGCGCAGGCGACGAAGCTGGGCTGAGTCCGGCTCCCCGGCCGCCTTCGGTCGTAGGCTGCGGCCATGTGCGGAATCGTGGGATACGTCGGCGGGCAGTCGGCGCTTGATGTGGTGATCGCGGGCCTGAAGAGGCTCGAATACCGGGGCTACGACTCGGCAGGTGTCGCGGTGCTCTCCGACGGGGGTCTCGCCGCGGCCAGGAAGGCGGGCAAGCTCGTCAACCTGGAGAAGGAGCTGGTGGACCGGCCGTTGCCGAGCGGCTCCACCGGCATCGGCCACACCCGCTGGGCCACCCACGGCGGGCCGACGGACGCGAACGCGCACCCGCATCTCGACAACGCGGGGCGCGTCGCGGTCGTCCACAACGGCATCATCGAGAACTTCGCGTCGCTGCGCGCCGAACTGGAGGAGCGCGGCCACGTTCTTCGTTCGGAGACGGACACGGAGGTCGTGGCCCACCTGCTGGCGGAGGAGTTCTCCTCCTGCGGTGACCTGGCCGAGTCGATGCGGCTGGTGTGCCGTCGCCTCGACGGGGCCTTCACCCTGGTCGCGGTGCACGCCGACGAGCCGGACGTGGTCGTCGGCGCGCGCCGCAACTCGCCGCTGGTGGCCGGTGTCGGCGAGGACGAGTTCTTCCTCGCCTCCGACGTTGCCGCGTTCATCGCCCACACCCGCTCGGCCATCGAACTCGGCCAGGACCAGGTGGTGCGGCTGTCCCGCGAGGGCGTGACCGTCACCGACTTCGACGGGGCACCCGCCGAGGTGCGGGCGTATCACGTGGACTGGGACGCCTCGGCCGCCGAGAAGGGCGGCTACGACTACTTCATGCTCAAGGAGATCGCCGAGCAGCCCAAGGCCGTAGCCGACACCCTCCTCGGCCGGATCGACGCCGGGGGACGCCTCAGGCTCGACGAGCTGCGCATCCCGGACGCGGTGCTGCGGGAAGCCGACAAGGTCGTGATCGTCGCCTGCGGCACCGCCTTCCACGCCGGCCTGATCGCGAAGTACGCGATCGAGCACTGGACCCGCATCCCCTGCGAGGTGGAGCTGGCCAGCGAGTTCCGCTACCGCGACCCGATCCTCGGCGCGCGCACCCTGGTCGTGGCGATCTCGCAGTCCGGGGAGACCATGGACACCCTGATGGCGCTGCGGCACGCGCGTGAGCAGGGCGCGATGGTGCTGGCCATCTGCAACACCAACGGTTCGACGATCCCGCGTGAGTCGGACGCCGTGCTCTACACGCACGCCGGGCCGGAGGTCGCCGTCGCGTCCACCAAGGCGTTCCTCACCCAACTGGTGGCCTGCTATCTCGTCGCGCTGTACCTCGGCCAGGTGCGCGGGACGAAGTGGGGTGACGAGATCCGTGCCGTGATCCAGGAGCTGTCCCACAGTGCCGAGGGAGTCGAGCGGGTCCTGGAGACGATGGAGCCGGTGCGCGCGCTGGCCCGCTCGCTCGCCCACAAGGACACGGTGCTCTTCCTCGGCCGGCACGTGGGCTACCCGGTGGCCCTGGAGGGCGCGCTGAAGCTCAAGGAACTGGCGTACATGCACGCCGAGGGCTTCGCCGCGGGAGAGCTCAAGCACGGGCCGATCGCGCTCATCGAGGAGGACCTGCCGGTCGTCGTGGTCGTGCCCTCGCCGAAGGGCCGGTCCGTGCTGCACGACAAGATGGTCTCCAACATCCAGGAGATCCGGGCGCGCGGCGCCCGCACGATCGTGATCGCCGAGGAGGGCGACGAGGCCGTCGTCCCGTACGCGGACCACCTGATCCGCGTCCCTGCGACGCCCACGCTCCTCCAGCCGCTGGTCTCGACCGTCCCGCTCCAGGTCTTCGCCTGCGAACTGGCGACGGCGCGCGGCAACGAGGTGGACCAGCCGAGGAACCTCGCGAAGTCAGTGACGGTGGAGTGAGGGTGGGGCGGACACCCGGCCCGCGGTCCGGATTCCGGGACCAGGGCGCGGGTCGGGCGAGGAGGAACACGTGGTGAAGGCCGTGGGGCGAGGACCGTGGGGTTGAGGAAATGATCATCGGGGTGGGGATCGACGTGGCGGAGATCGACCGCTTCGCCGCGTCGCTGGAACGGACGCCGGGCTTGCTGAGACGCCTCTTCGTGGAGCGGGAGATGCTGCTGCCCGGCGGGGAGCGGCGGGGGCCCGCCTCGCTCGCGGTCCGCTTCGCGGCGAAGGAGGCGCTGGCGAAGGCGCTCGGCGCGCCGGCCGGTCTGCACTGGACGGACGCCGAGGTGTACGTGGAGGACAGCGGGCAGCCGCGGCTGCGGGTGCGCGGGACGGTGGCGGCGCGCGCCGCCGAACTCGGCGTGAAGCACTGGCACGTCTCGTTGAGCCATGACGCGGGCGTGGCCTCCGCGGTGGTGATCGCGGAAGGCTGAGTCCGGCGGCGCCCGGGGCGGTACTCGGGCCCGCCCGGAGCTGCGCCGCGTCGGCCCGCCGGCCGCGCCCGGTCTGGGGCAGACTCCTGTCCATGCGTACCGCTTACCGCGTCGAGACCGTACGGGCCGCCGAGGCCGAGCTGATGGCACGACTGCCGGAGGGCGCGCTGATGCGGCGGGCCGCGGCGGGCCTGGCCGCCGCCTGCTGCTCGCTCCTCGGGCGCGGCCGGGTGTACGGGGCCAGGGTCGTCCTGCTCGTCGGCGGCGGCGACAACGGCGGGGACACCCTGTTCGCGGGGGCCCGGCTGGCGCGCCGCGGCGCGGGTGTCACGGCCGTCCTGCTCGGTCCACGTGCCCACGAGGGCGGACTCGCGGCGCTGCGGGCGGCCGGCGGCCGGGTCGCGGACGATCCCTTCGAACCGCTGGTCACCGCCGACCTCGTCCTGGACGGCATCACCGGCATCGGGGGGCGCGGAGGGCTGCGCCCCGACGCCCTGCCGGTGGCCCGCGCGGCCCGCGGCTCCGACGCGGTGCTGGTGGCCGTCGACCTCCCCAGCGGGGTGGACGCCGACACGGGCGAGGTCGCCGGGGAGGCGCTGCGGGCGGACGCGACGGTGACCTTCGGGACGTACAAGCCGGGCCTGCTGGTCGACCCGGCGCGCGCGTACGCGGGAGCGGTCCGGCTCGTGGACATCGGCCTCGGCGACGTCCTGCCGTCCGTGCCGGAACTGCAGGCCCCGCAGCACGAGGACGTGGCCCGGATGCTGCCGGTGCCGGTGGCCGAGAGCGACAAGTACCGACGGGGCGTGGTGGGGGTGGTCGCCGGGTCGGCGCGCTACCCCGGCGCGGCCGTGCTCGCCGTGGCGGGCGCGCTGCGGGGCGGCGCGGGAGCCGTACGGTACGTCGGTCCGGCGGTGGAGGCGGTGCTCGCGCGCTTCCCGGAGACGCTGGTGCACGCCGGGCCGCCGGAGAGGGCGGGCCGCGTCCAGGCGTGGGTGGTCGGTCCCGGGCTCGGTGACGGACCGGGCGTCGCGGACGTGCTGGCCTCGGACGTGCCGGTGCTGGTGGACGCGGACGGGCTGCGCGACCTGTCCCCGTCCGCGGTGCGTGGACGGACCGCCCCGACCCTGCTCACCCCGCACGCCGGCGAGGCGGCGGCACTCCTGGGCGTGTCGCGGGAAACGGTGGAGGCCGGACGGCTCGCGGCGGTGCGGGAGCTGGCCGAACGCCACGGCGCGACGGTGCTCCTGAAGGGCTCCACGACCCTGGTGGCGCCGCCCGGAGGTGCCGGTCCGGTGCGGGTCAATCCGACGGGTACGCCCTGGCTGGCCACGGCCGGCAGCGGTGACGTCCTGTCGGGCCTGGCCGGTTCGCTGCTGGCCGCCGGGCTCTCGGCGCCGGACGCCGCTTCCGCGGCGGCCTACCTCCACGGTCTGGCGGGCCGTCGCGCCGCGCGGGGCACGCCGATCATGGCGTCGGACGTGGCGGACGCGCTGCCCGACGCGTGGCGCGACGTGATCGCGTAGGCGGCCGGCCGTCGACCGGCTTGCTGCCGCGGTGGGCGTGTCCCGCCGCACCCGGTGGCGCTTTCCGCCCGGTCGACGTGCCTGTCCCGTCCGTGCTGCCCGCCCGGCCGCCGGACCGCCGTCGAGCCCGGGGTGACGGGGCCGACAGCGCGGACCGGCGGTCCCGCGCCCGACACCTGAGAGACTGGGCGCGATGACTGAGACACCGCCGCCCCGCCGCGCCCGCGCCGAGATCGACCTCGGTGCGCTGCGTGCGAACGTCCGCACGCTGCGTGCCCGCGTCGCTCCCCACACCCAGGTGATGGCCGTGGTCAAGGCGGACGCGTACGGACACGGCGCGCTCCGCTGCGCCCGCGCCGCCCTCGACGCCGGAGCCGGCTGGCTCGGCACCGCCACCCCGCACGAGGCGCTCGCCCTGCGCGCCGCCGGGATCACGGACCCGCCGATCCTGTGCTGGCTCTGGACCCCCGGCGACCCGTGGGCCGAAGGCATCGAGGCCGGCCTCGACATGTCCGTCAGCGGTCTGTGGGCCCTGGAGGAGGTCGTCCAGGCGGCGCGTGCCACCGGGCGCACCGCCCGTGTCCACCTCAAGGCCGACACGGGCCTCGGGCGCAACGGCTGCCAGCCGGCCGACTGGCCCCTGCTCGTCGACCGGGCCCTGCGGGCGCAGGCCGACGGGCTGGTGCGGGTCACCGGCCTCTGGTCGCACCTCGCCTGCGCGGACGAGCCCGGACATCCCTCCACCGGCGCGCAGCTGGACGTCTTCCGGACGCTCCTGGAGCACGCGGAGAAGGCCGGTGCCGAGCCCGAGGTCCGGCACCTCGCCAATTCGCCCGCCACCCTCACCCTGCCCGAGACCCACTTCGACCTCGTCCGGCCGGGCATCGCGACGTACGGCATCTCGCCCAGCGCCGACCTCGGCACCTCCGCGGACTTCGGCCTGCGGCCCGTGATGTCCCTCAAGGCGAGCCTCGCGCTCGTCAAGCAGGTCCCGGCGTGCCACGGGGTCAGCTACGGCCACCACTACGTCACCGAGCGTGAGACGCGGCTCGGCCTGGTGCCGCTGGGCTACGCGGACGGCATTCCGCGGCACGCCTCCGGACGCGGCCCGGTGCTCGTCGGCGACCGGGTCCGCCGGGTCGCGGGCCGCGTCGCCATGGACCAGTTCGTGGTCGACCTCGACGGGGACGCGGTGCGGGCCGGTGCGGAAGCGGTGCTGTTCGGTCCCGGCGACCGCGGTGAGCCCACGGCGCAGGACTGGGCCGTGGCGGCCGACACCATCGCGTACGAGATCGTGACCCGCATCGGCGCGCGCGTCCCGCGCGTCTACCTCGACGAGGACGAGCCGCACGAGCGGGACGGCGCACGCCCTCCGACCCGCTGAACGCCGGGCTCCCGCGGTACCCCGGCGACCCCGTGTCACCGGCACCATCCGAGCGACCCGCACTACCGGCACCACCGGCACCACCCGAGCGAGAGCAGCGACAGCACCGAGCAATCAGGGAGCGGAAGTGAGCGAGTCCCCGCCCGACAACTGGAGACGCGCCGGGTTCGCCGGTGCCGCGGTAGGCGTCCTCGCCGCGGGCGCCGCGGCCGGCGTCGCCATCGAACGGCTCACGGTCGGCCGCGGTATGCGTCAGAAGGCCCGCCTCGCCCTGGACGCCTCCGCCCCCTACGGGGCCCTGCGCGGAGTCTCCGGCAAGGCGCCCGCCGACGACTCGACCGCCCTCCACTACGAGGTCGACGAGATCGAGTCGGACACCCCGGCACCCCGCCGCCGACGGCTCTTCGGCCGCAAGACCCCCGCGCCGGTCACCGTCGTCTTCAGCCACGGCTACTGCCTCAGCCAGGACTCCTGGCACTTCCAGCGGGCCGCGCTGCGCGGACTGGTCCGCACCGTCCACTGGGATCAGCGCAGCCACGGCCGTTCGGATCGCGGCGTCGCCCAGTCCGGCCCGGACAGGGTGCCCGTCTCGATCGACCAGCTCGGCAGCGACCTCAAGGCCGTCCTGGACGCGGCGGCCCCCGAGGGGCCGCTGGTCCTGGTCGGGCACTCGATGGGCGGCATGACGATCATGGCGCTGGCCGAGCAGTACCCCGAACTCATCCGCGAACGGGTCGTCGGGGTGGCCTTCGTGGGCACCTCCACCGGACGGCTGGGCGAGGTGAACTACGGGCTCCCGGTAGCGGGCGTCAACGCGGTCCGCCGCGTGCTCCCGGGTGTGCTGAAAGCGCTCGGTTCGCAGGCCGAACTGGTGGAACGGGGCCGCAGGGCCACGGCCGACCTGTTCGCCGGCCTGATCAAGAAGTACTCCTTCTCGTCGAGGGACGTGGACCCGGCGATCGCCCGGTTCGCGGAGCGGATGATCGAGGCGACCCCGATCGACGTGGTCGCCGAGTTCTACCCGGCCTTCGCCGAACACGACAAGGCGGCGGCCCTCCAGGTCTTCCGCGAGGTCCCGGTCCTCGCGCTGGCCGGCGACCGGGACCTGGTCACGCCCAGTTCGCACACCGAGACCATCGCCGACCTCCTGCCGGACAGCGAACTGGTCATCGTGCCGGACGCGGGCCATCTCGTGATGCTGGAGCATCCGGAGGCGGTCACCGACCGGCTGGCCGACCTGCTGGTCAGGGTCGGCGCCGTGCCGGGGCCCGCGAAGGACGGCACAGTGCGGACGGCGGCCCCGGGGACGAAGCGGGAGCCGGCGACCGGGGCGACGAGGACAGGCCCGGGCAACGGCTAAGTTGGCCGGTATGGAAGCAGCGCTCAACCCGTCCTCCGGGGCCACCCTCGCCGTCGACTCGCCGGAGCGGATGCGGGAGATCGGCCGTCGGCTCGCGGCCCTCCTACGCCCCGGCGACCTCGTCATGCTCACCGGCGAGCTCGGCGCCGGCAAGACGACCCTGACCCGCGGTCTGGGCGAGGGGCTCGGCGTGCGCGGCGCGGTCACCTCGCCGACGTTCGTCATCGCCCGCGTGCACCCCTCCCTGGCCGGCGGTCCCGCCCTGGTGCACGTCGACGCGTACCGCCTCGGCGGCGGCCTGGACGAGATGGAGGACCTCGACCTCGACGTCTCCCTCTCCGATTCCGTGGTGGTCGTGGAGTGGGGCGACGGCAAGGTCGAGGAGCTGACCGACGACCGCCTGCACGTGCTGATCCACCGGGTCGCGGGCGACACCGAGGACGACCGGCGCACGGTGGTGCTGCGCGGGATCGGCGACCGCTGGGCCGGCGAGGACCTGCGCCTGGCCTGACGCCCTGCCGAACGCACGTATGTTCCGACAAGGTGTCGGGAAGATGTTGCGTGGGTCCTCCAAGCCGTGGTCACATGGATACACGAGCTGGTTAGGTGTACCTAACCTACGGGAGGCATGCATGGCGACGCCAGAGCGCGCGGAGGACCGTATCCCGATGAGCGAGCTGCTCGCGTCCTGTGTCGCGGCGAGCGCGGTCTCGACCCCGCCACGCCGGGCCGAGCCCGAGGCTGAGGCACGCGACGGCGAACGGGAACGGGAGCGGGACGAGGCCGCGTAGGCCCGGGAGGGGAAACGGTACGGAGAACGCCGACGCGGCGCCCGCACCGGGGCCCCGGTTGCTCCGCTACAGCGGTACCCCGGCGCCTTCGAACCGGACGCACCAGACCGCGTCCGCCTGCCGGTCGAAGCCACCCGACAGGCTCTCAGCTCAGGCGACGACGACGACCTTCACACCGATGGACGCGAAGGTCCACATGGCGTCGCCGTCCGCGCGCTTCATCCGGATGCCGCCCGTCTTCCGCGTCGGGTCCGGCGTCGGCAGCGAGTTGTCGACGGCCGCGCTGAAGCCGACGGTGACGTCCTGGGCGGTCGTGAACCGCACCACGTGCTCGATCGGCACGCCGTCCGAGCCGCGCACCGCGCCCGAACGGGAGGAGACGGAGTACGTCCCCGGTACCGGGTGGACGGTGCTGGGCATCACCGAGAACGTGTGCGTGGCCTGGCCCTTCTCGTTCACCAGCCAGACCCTCTTCTCGGCGAGCGCGTACACCACGCGCGTCCCGCTGCCGGAGTCGGCCGGAACCGCGAGCGGGTCCCTGACCGGCTTGTGGGGGCCACCGGTCGCGTCGGCGGAGGGGGCGGAGCTCGGGGTCCTCGGCTTCTCCGCCAGATCGGCGGGCACGTTCGCCGACGCCTGATAGGCGAGGAACGTGACCGCCGCGACCGCCGCGGCGGTGAGCCCGGCCACGAATCCCGAGCTGCTCCTTGCCACCGTGCCCACCTCTCTCCCTCGGGGCTGTCGCCCCGGGAGTACCCCCTCGTACGTATCCGGTGGTGACGGTAGCAGTAGCGGCCCGGTCCGGCGGGGCGCCGTGCGGTGCGCCCCGCCGTGTCCGGGCCGCGAGGACCGGGGACGGCCGGGCCCGTCTCCCGCACCCGGTGTCCGGACGGGCACGAGGCCGTTCGCCGGCAGGGGCGCCGAGGGAGCGGGAGCCGAGAAGACGGGAGCGGAGGGGCGGAGGGCCTACGGCTCCCGTCGGCCGTGACCCGCCGGGAGCCGTAGGCTGTTCGCGTGCTCTTGCTCGCCATGGATACCGCCACGCCCGCCGTCACCGTCGCCCTCCACGACGGGGACTCCGTCGTCGCCGAGGCCCGGCAGATCGACGCCCGTCGTCACGGGGAGCTCCTGCTGCCCGCCGTCGACCGGGTGCTCAAGGAGGCCGGGCTCGCGCTCGACGCGGTCACCGGTGTCGTCGTCGGGGTCGGACCGGGCCCCTACACCGGGCTCCGGGTCGGACTGGTCACCGCCGCGACCTTCGCCTCCGTGCTCGGCGTCCCCGTCCACGGGCTGTGCACCCTCGACGGACTCGCGTACGCCTCCGGGATCGAGGAGCCCTTCGCCGTCGCGACGGACGCGCGCCGCAAGGAGGTCTACTGGGCCCGGTACGAGGACTTCCGGACCCGGGCCGGTGACGCGGCCGTCGACCGCCCCGCCGAGATCGCCGGACAGCTCACCGGCCTCCCCGTGGTCGGCGCGGGGGCCCGGCTGTACCCCGAGGCGTTCCCCGACGCCCGCGATCCCGAGCACCAGTCCGCCGCCGCGCTCGCCGCCCTGGCCGCGGAGCGGCTCGCCGCCGGCGCGGACTTCCTCGACCCGCTGCCCCTGTACCTGCGTCGCCCCGACGCGCAGGTGCCGAAGAACTACAAGGTGGTCACCCCCCAGTGACCGCCGGGACCGACGGACTCCCCGCGGCCTCGGCCGCCGTGCTGCGGGAGATGCGCTGGTGGGACATCGAGCCGGTGCTTCGCCTCGAACACGACCTGTTCCCCGAGGACGCCTGGTCCGAGGGCATGTTCTGGTCCGAACTCGCCCACGCCCGCGGTCCGCGTGCCACCCGCCGCTACGTGGTCGCCGAGGACCCGGCCGACGGGCGGCTCGTCGGCTACGCCGGACTGGCCGCCGCCGGCGGGCTCGGCGACGTCCAGACGATCGCCGTCGCCCGCGAGCAATGGGGCACCGGGCTCGGAGCCCGCCTTCTCACCGACCTCCTCCAGCACGCCACCGCCTTCGAGTGCGAGGAGGTGCTGCTGGAGGTACGGGTGGACAACACCCGGGCCCAGAAGCTGTACGAGCGCTTCGGCTTCGAGCCCATCGGCTTCCGGCGCGGCTACTACCAGCCGGGCCATGTGGACGCGCTCGTGATGCGACTGACCGTTCAAGGAACAGAGACGACTGACTGATGGCTGCTGACGAACCGCTCGTACTCGGCATCGAGACCTCCTGCGACGAGACCGGGGTCGGCATCGTCCGGGGCACGACCCTGCTCGCCGACGCCATCGCGTCGAGCGTCGACACCCACGCCCGCTTCGGCGGCGTGGTCCCCGAGATCGCCTCCCGCGCCCACCTGGAGGCCATGGTCCCGACCATCGAGCGCGCCCTGAAGGAGGCCGGGATCTCCGCGCGGGACCTCGACGGCATCGCCGTCACCGCGGGTCCCGGCCTGGCGGGCGCGCTGCTCGTGGGCGTCTCCGCGGCGAAGGCATACGCCTATGCCCTGGGCAAGCCGCTGTACGGCGTCAACCACCTGGCCTCGCACATCTGCGTCGACCAGCTGGAGCACGGTCCGCTGCCCGAGCCGACGATGGCCCTGCTGGTCTCCGGTGGGCACTCCTCGCTGCTGCTCGCACCCGACATCACGGCCGACGTCCGGCCGATGGGCGCCACCATCGACGACGCGGCGGGCGAGGCATTCGACAAGATCGCCCGCGTGCTCGAACTCGGTTTCCCTGGCGGCCCGGTCATCGACCGGCTCGCCCGGGAGGGCGACCCGGCGGCGATCGCCTTCCCGCGCGGCCTGTCGGGCGCGAAGGACCCTGCGTACGACTTCTCCTTCTCCGGCCTCAAGACGGCCGTGGCCCGCTGGATCGAGGCCAGGCGTGCGGCAGGCGAGGAGGTGCCGGTACGGGACGTTGCGGCGTCCTTCCAAGAGGCGGTCGTCGACGTCCTGACCCGCAAGGCCGTCCGCGCCTGCAAGGACGAGGGCGTCGACCACCTGATGATCGGGGGCGGCGTGGCCGCCAACTCGCGCCTCCGTGCCCTGGCCGAGGAGCGCTGCGAGCGGGCCGGTATCCGGCTCCGGGTCCCGCGCCCCGGGCTGTGCACGGACAACGGCGCGATGGTCGCGGCACTGGGCGCGGAGATGGTGGCGCGCAACCGGCCGGCCTCCGACCTGGAGCTGTCGGCGGACTCCTCGCTGCCCGTGACGGACCCGCACGTGCCCGGCAGCCACCACGGCCACGGCCACGACCACGACCACGTGCACGAGATCAGCAAGGAGAACCTCTACTCGTGACGACGGTGACGCTCATGTGGGAGGCGCGCGCGGTCCAGGGCCGCGGCGCCGAGCTCCTGGAGTGGGCACGGGCGCGGCAGTTGCCGTACGAGCCGTTGCGCCGGGAGATCTTCCGCGCGCCGCAGGACCGGGTCCTCGTCCTCACCTGGTGGGAGGTGGCCACCTTCGACGCGGAGCTGCCCGAACTTCCGGAACCGGCCGCGGATCTGATCACCCGCCCGGTGCACCGCTGGCGCTTCGAGGCGCTGCCCTCCGACGCCTGACCCGGAGAGCCTGTCGAAGGCCACCCGGCAGGCTCTGAGGCGGCCCCTCCTTGCTGCCCGTCGCCGCGCCGTGCGGCGGCGTGCGCCGTGCGGTGGTGGGCCGGGCGCGGAGGCAACCTCCGGGCCCGTTCCGGCATCAGACAACACGACTGAGGTCATGTGTTCGGGTGCGGAACGGGTGTGCAGGGGTGGACCGGAAGATCGTGGTGTGGGCGGTGCTGACCGTCGTCGCCCTGCTGGTGACGGCGTGCGCGCGTCCCGCCGACGCGGACGCCCCGCCGAGAGCGGACGTCGGCGGTCCCACGGCGACGCCGTCCGCCGCCGACAGGGCTCCGAACGCCTCCGGCACGCCCGCCTCCTCCGTCGCCCCGGACACCTCCGTCGCCGCGGCGCGGACGGCCGCCGCGTACCGCAGATGGGGCCTGAAGCCCTTCCCCGCCCCGCCGGCCCCGCCCGCCGTCAAAGCGGTCCGCCGGGCCGCCGGCGCACCTGTACCCGTCATCAGCGAGATACCGACCGAGGAGAAGATCGTCTTCATCACCCTCGACGACGGGGCGGAGAAGGACCCGGAATTCGTGGCGATGATGAGGGACCTCGGTGTGCCCGTCACGATGTTCCTCACCGACGCGGCCATACGGGACGACTATCGGTATTTCACCCCGCTCGCGGCTCTCGGCAACGGCGTCGCCAACCACACCCTCAGCCACCCCGACCTGCGCACCCTCGGCCGGGAGGCCCAGCGCCGCGAGATCTGCGGCCAACAGACCCGCCTGGCGCGGCGGTACGGGACGACCCCGCGGCTCTTCCGCCCGCCCTACGGCAACTGGAACGAGGACACCCGCGCCGCGGCCGGGACCTGCGGCGTCGACGCGATCGTCCTGTGGCGTGAGTCGATGCAGATCGAGAACATGCGCTATCAGCACGCCGACCGGAGACTCCGCCCCGGAGACATCATCCTGGCCCACTTCCGCGGTCCGGCCGAGCTCAAGGGCACGAGCATGACACGCATGACCGCCAACCTGCTGCGCCACATCCAGGAGCAGGGCTTCACCGTCGCGCGGCTCGAGGACTACGTCTGAGATTCTCCCGCCACGGGTGTCGAAGCGGGACCCGGCCGTTCGACGTATGAGTGAGAGGCGGGGAAACGGCCCCGCCACCGCACCGTCGAGGAGAACGTCATGCCCCGCTATCTGACCATGATCCGCATCGAAGAGGGCAGCTTCCGGATGGAGGACGCCGACCCCGGCTTCGAGGCACGGATGGGTGCGCTGTTCGAGGAGATCACCAAGGCCGGGGTGATGCTGGAGACCGCCGGCCTCAAGCCCACCTCCGAGGCCACCCGGGTCACCTGGACCGACGGCCGGATCGGTTACACCGACGGTCCGTTCACCGAGACCAAGGAGGTCATCGGCGGCTACTCCCTCACCCAGTGCCGGGACATGGCCGAGGCGATCGAATGGTCGAAGCGCTTCCTGGAGGTCCACCCGCCCGAGTGGAAGGTCATCTGCGAGGTGCGTGAGATCGAGGAGATGTGACCCGTCGGCCGGACGCGCCCGGAGCGGCGTGGCGGCCGAGGCGACGTGTCCGAGAGGAGCGCCGGTCCGTGTCCCGATGGTGTGCTGTCATATGAGCCGTGACAGCACACCACGCGGCCGAGAGTGTCGAGACGGTCTTCCGGATGGAGTCGGCGCGCGTCATCGCCGCCGCGGCGCGGATCGTCCGTGACGTCGGCATCGCCGAGGAGATCGCACAGGACGCGCTCGTCGCCGCGCTGGAGCAGTGGCCGCGGTCAGGGGTCCCGGAGCGGCCGGGAGCCTGGCTGACGGCCACCGCCAAGCACCGTGCCGTCGACCTCGTGCGACGCCGTGAGACGTACGCGCGCAAGCTCGCCGAGGTGGGCCGCGAGCTGTCGGAGGAGACGTACGACCCCGAACCCTCCGGGCCGGGCGACATCGACGACGACCTGCTCCGGCTGGTCTTCACCGCCTGCCATCCCGTGCTCTCCGCGGAGGCGCGGGCCGCGCTCACCCTGCGGCTGGTCGGCGGTCTGCGCACCGACGAGATCGCCCGCGCCTTCCTCGTCCCGGAGGCGACGGTCGCGCAGCGGATCGTGCGGGCCAAGCGCACCCTGGCGAAGGCGGGCGTGGACTTCGAAGTGCCTTACGGGGCGGACCGAGCGGCCCGGCTCGACTCCGTCCTCGAGGTCATCTACCTGATCTTCAACGAGGGCTATGCGGCCACCGCGGGCGATGACCTGCTCCGCCCCGCGCTGTGCGAGGACGCGCTGCGGCTGGCGCGGGTGCTCGCCGGACTCATGCCCGCGGAGGCGGAAGCGCACGGGCTGGCGGCCCTGCTGGAGATCCAGGCATCGCGGGCGGCGGCCCGGACCGGCCCCGGCGGGCAGCCGGTCCTGCTCGCCGACCAGGACCGTGCCCGCTGGAACCGGCTGCTGATCCGCCGCGGCTTCGCGGCGCTGGAACGCGCGGGGCGGCAGGCGGGCGAGGGTGGGGGATACGGGCCGTACGCCCTCCAGGCCGCCGTCGCCGCCTGCCACGCACGGGCCGCGACGTACGAGGAGACGGACTGGCGGACCATCGCGGCGTTGTACGGCCGGCTGGCGGCCGTCGCGCCGTCCCCGGTGGTCGAACTGAACCGCGCGGTCGCCGTCTCCCGGGCGGAGGGGCCGGAGGCCGGACTCGCGATCGTCGACGGTCTCACCGGCGAACCGGCCCTGGACCGCTACCACCTGCTGCCGAGCGTGCGGGGTGACCTGCTGGCCCGGCTGGGACGGACGGAGGAGGCGCGGGCCGATTTCGAGCGGGCGGCCGGCCTCACCCGCAACGAGCGGGAGCGTGCCCTCCTGCGGGAACGGGCGCGGTCGCTGCCGCCGCGGGTATGAGGGCGTGTGGGGCGGTGCGGACCCGGCGCCCGCACTCACCCTGAGCGCCCGCACCCGCACCCGTGCCCGCACCCGTGCCCGCACCCGTGCCCGCACCCGCCCCCGCCCCCGCCCCCGCACAGATAGCGGCGCCGACGCGGATACCGCGGCCTCCGTGCCGCCGCCCGCGCGGGTCCGTCGCCCGGCTCAGAGCCTGTCGGGTGGCATCTGACCGGGTGGTCACGCCCTGGCACGCGCAGTCGGCGTTGCCGGGATGCCCTGGTAGCTCCGCTGCAGCGGAGCTACCGGCGCTTTGGGATCGCCCGCACCAGACGGCGCCCGCCTGTCGGCCGAAGGTCACCCGACAGTCTCTCAGCGGTCCGCGGGGTGTCCGATGAGCATCGTCGGGGCACCCGCGACACGGGTGAGGAACAGCGTCGCCGCGTTCGGGCCCTTGGGCTTGATCCTGCGGCGCATCTCCTCGGGTTCGACGGCCGAGCCGCGCTTCTTCACGGTCAGCGTGCCGACCTCCCGTTCGCGCAGCAGGGCCTTGACCTTCTTGAGGTTGAAGGGGAGCCGGTCGGTGATCTCGTACGCGGCGGCGAACGGGGTCGGCCGCAGCTCGTCCGCCGTGACGTAGGCGATCGTCTCGTCGACCAGACCGCCCGCCAGATCCTCTGCGACCTCGGCGACCAGGTGGGCGCGGATCACGGCGCCGTCGGGCTCGTAGAGGTAGCGGCCGACCGGCCGGACCGCGGGGTTCGGAAGGCCGCGGCCGGTCAGACTCCCGCCACCGGGCAGCAGCGTGGCCCGACGGGCGCCGGGAGTGGTGCCGAACCACAGCACCGCCTCCTTCACGTCGCCGCCATCCGAGATCCACTCGGCCTCCGCCTCCGGCGGCACCGCCTCGTGCGGCACGCCCGGGGCGATCTTCAACGCGGCGTGCGGGGCCTTGCGGGCCGCCTCCGTCGCCCAGGAGAGCGGAGGCGAATAGCCCTCCGGGTCGAAGATCCGGCCGCGTCCGCCCCGCCGCGCCGGGTCCACGAAGACCGCGTCGTAGGGGGTGGTGTCGATCTCCGTCACATCGGCGCACCGGACCTCGATCAGCCCGTCGAGACCGAGGGCGGCGGCGTTGGCGCGGGCCGCTTCGGCGGTCAGCGGGTCGCGGTCGACGGCGAGGACCGAGATGCCCGCACGGGCGAAGGCGATCGCGTCGCCGCCGATGCCGCCGCACAGGTCGGCGACGCTGCGCACGCCCAGCTCCCGGAGACGTCCCGCGCGGTACGTCCCCACCGTGGCCCGGGTCGACTGTTCGACTCCGTTGGGCGTGAAGTACATCCGGTACGCGTCCTCGGCACCGAACTTCGCCACCGCGCGCTGCCGCAGCCGTGCCTGTCCGATGGCCGCCGTGACCAGATCGGCCGGGTGCTCGCGCCGCAGCCGGGAGGCGACCGCCAACTCCTGGGCGGGGTCGTGGTCGCGCAGCACGGCGAGCAGCGTCTGGCCTTCGGGGGAGAGCAGGGTGGCGAAGGAGGAGAGGTCGGTCACCCGTCCCATTGTGGCCCCTGCCGTCGAGTGGGCCGGCCGGGGGACGGTGCGCGCGGCGCGCCGACGGCGTGGAGGTCCGAGGGGCTCGGCGCTGACAGGATGCGGCGCCATGCAGCTAGTACGACAAAAAGAACGAATGCTGGTGAACCGCGCCCTCCTGGTGCGGCGGTCCGTGGGCGCGACGGTGCTCGTCGCGGCGCTCGCGTCCGCCTGCGCGGCACCCTCCGGCGGGGCGGCGGAGGGCGGGAACGGGGAAGGGGCGCGCAAGGGCGCCGCGAGCCCCGCCGCCGGACAACCTCGAGCGGAGGGCGCGGCCGGCGCCCTTCAGGCGTACGTGGAGCGGGTTCGTGAGCAGCGCGCGGCCCGGGTCCTCGCGGCCAGGAAGTGGAAGCTCGACAAGCCGCCGCTGGAGGCGCCCGCGCCGCCGGTGACCAAGCCGAAGATCACGACCCGCAAGGGCTTCGAGACCGACGGCGAGGGTCTGCCGCCGGTCTTCACGACCGTGCCGACCAAGGACAAGGTCGTCTTCCTGACCATCGACGACGGGGCCGAGAAGGACCCCGACCTGGTACGGATGATGAGCGAGCTGGGCATCCCGTACAGCGCCTTCCTGAGCGACTACCTCGTCAGGGAGGACTACGGCTACTTCGCCGGGATGCAGAAGGCCGGTGTCGCCCTGCACAACCACACGCTCAACCACCGCTACCTGCCCGGGCTCTCGTACGCGCAGCAGAAGCGGGAGATCTGCGGGATGCAGGACACCATCGAGAAGAAGTTCGGCAAGCGGCCCCCACTCTTCCGCCCGCCGTACGGCAACTACAACCAGGACACGCTGACGGCGGCCAAGTCCTGTGGGGTCAAGGCGGTCCCGTTGTGGGCCGCGGAGGCGTTCCCGGACCACATGGAGTGGCGCGAGTGGGACCGGGACCTGCATCCCGGCGACATCGTGCTCACCCACTTCCGTGGCAAGGGGGACTGGAAGGGCACCATGCCCGACATGATCCGCCGCGTGATGAAGACGATCACGGACAAGGGGTACGCGGTGGCGAGACTCGAGGACTACGTGTGATCCGGGCGCGTCGGCCGGTGGCCGGGCTGCTGCTGGCCGGCGCGCTCCTGGCGACGTCGGGGTGCGCGTCGAGCGTGGACCCGATCGAGCGGCTGGGCCGGAGGGCGGCGGAGCGGGTGATGCCGGCCCACGGGCAGGCACCGGCGCCGGACCCGGCGCCGTGGGGAGGGCGGAGGGTGGTGGTGCAGGTCCCCCGGGGGCCCGGGGCGGTGGTGCGGGAGCCGGACGCGGCCGGTGTGGGGCGAGTCGTACCCGGGAACACCGGTGTCCGCGCGCACACGGCCCGGAAGGTCGGGGGCGGGGTCGGGGACGGGGACGGGGCGAGCGTCACCGGTACGGCGGCCCGGATGTTCCGCAGCGTCGCGCGTTCCTGGCCGCACCCCCGGACCGTCCCGCGGTCCCCGGCCGCGTCCTCACACGTGCCCCCGCAGTCGCCTCCGCAGTCGGAACCAAATGGTCCGGCACACCGTTTCCCGGAGCGGGGCCGAATCGCCACACCGCACTGAATTGGCACTCCGCTTGACCGAGTGCTAATCGCAGTCATAGTCTCAGGTCTGGCACTCCCCACTGGAGAGTGCCAACACAGCGACGGGCAGGTCCGGCACCCGCGACGACGGATCCACCTGGTCGCCACCTCAGACAGTTAACCCCGTGAGATCTCCGAAGGGGGAGGTCGGATCGTGACGACCACCAGCTCCAAGGTTGCCATCAAGCCGCTCGAGGACCGCATTGTGGTCCAGCCGCTCGACGCCGAGCAGACCACCGCCTCTGGCCTGGTCATTCCGGACACTGCCAAGGAGAAGCCCCAGGAGGGCGTCGTCCTGGCCGTGGGCCCGGGCCGCTTCGAGAACGGCGAGCGTCTGCCGCTCGACGTCAAGACCGGCGACATCGTGCTGTACAGCAAGTACGGCGGCACCGAAGTGAAGTACAGCGGCGAGGAGTACCTCGTCCTCTCGGCTCGCGACGTGCTCGCGATCGTCGAGAAGTAGTTCACCGAAGTACCCGAAGTACCTGAAGCAGATGCTTTGAGCTGCGCCCCGAGGCCCCTTCCGGGCGCCCCGGGGCGCAGTTCGTTCCACCCGATTTCCGAGAGGGCTGAACCGCTCCCATGGCGAAGATCCTGAAGTTCGACGAGGACGCCCGTCGCGCCCTTGAGCGCGGCGTCAACAAGCTTGCCGACACGGTCAAGGTGACGATCGGCCCCAAGGGCCGCAACGTCGTCATCGACAAGAAGTTCGGCGCCCCCACCATCACCAACGACGGTGTCACGATCGCCCGCGAGGTCGAGATCGAGGACCCGTACGAGAACCTCGGCGCCCAGCTGGTGAAGGAGGTGGCGACCAAGACCAACGACATCGCGGGTGACGGCACCACCACCGCCACCGTGCTCGCCCAGGCCCTGGTCCGCGAGGGTCTGCGCAACGTCGCCGCCGGCGCCTCCCCGGCCGCCCTGAAGAAGGGCATCGACGCCGCCGTCAAGGCCGTCTCCGACGAGCTGCTCGCGACCGCGCGCCCGATCGAGGACAAGTCCGACATCGCCGCCGTGGCCGCGCTCTCCGCGCAGGACCAGCAGGTCGGCGAGCTCATCGCCGAGGCGATGGACAAGGTCGGCAAGGACGGTGTCATCACCGTCGAGGAGTCCAACACCTTCGGTCTGGAGCTCGACTTCACCGAGGGCATGGCCTTCGACAAGGGCTACCTGTCCCCCTACATGGTCACCGACCAGGAGCGTATGGAGGCCGTCCTCGACGACCCGTACATCCTGATCCACCAGGGCAAGATCTCCTCGATCCAGGACCTGCTGCCGCTCCTTGAGAAGGTCATCCAGGCCGGCTCCAGCAAGCCGCTGCTGATCATCGCCGAGGACGTCGAGGGCGAGGCCCTGTCGACCCTGGTCGTCAACAAGATCCGTGGCACCTTCAACGCCGTGGCCGTCAAGGCCCCGGGCTTCGGCGACCGCCGCAAGGCGATGCTCGGCGACATGGCCACCCTCACCGGTGCCACCGTCATCGCCGAGGAGGTCGGCCTCAAGCTCGACCAGGCCGGCCTGGACGTGCTGGGCACCGCCCGCCGTGTGACGATCACCAAGGACGACACCACCGTCGTCGACGGTGGCGGCAACTCCGAGGATGTGCAGGGCCGCGTCAACCAGATCAAGGCCGAGATCGAGAGCACGGACTCCGACTGGGACCGCGAGAAGCTCCAGGAGCGCCTCGCGAAGCTGGCCGGCGGCGTGTGCGTGATCAAGGTCGGCGCCGCCACCGAGGTGGAGCTGAAGGAGAAGAAGCACCGTCTGGAGGACGCCATCTCCGCGACCCGCGCCGCGGTCGAGGAGGGCATCGTCTCCGGTGGTGGCTCCGCTCTGGTCCACGCCGTCAAGGTGCTCGAGGGCAACCTCGACAAGTCCGGCGACGAGGCCACGGGTGTCGCGGTCGTCCGCCGCGCCGCGGTCGAGCCGCTGCGCTGGATCGCCGAGAACGCCGGGCTCGAGGGCTACGTCATCACCGCGAAGGTGGCGGAGCTCGACAAGGGCCAGGGCTTCAACGCCGCGACCGGCGAGTACGGCGACCTGGTCAAGGCCGGCGTCATCGACCCGGTGAAGGTGACGCGTTCCGCGCTCGAGAACGCCGCCTCGATCGCCTCCCTCCTGCTCACCACCGAGACCCTCGTGGTGGAGAAGAAGGAAGAGGAGCCGGCCGACGCGGGTCACGGCCACGGCCACTCCCACTGAGGCCGTTCACCGACGCGGTGAGCCGCTGAGGCTCACCGCCGTGCACGACGCGTTCGGGGTGACCGACACGCAGCGAGGCCCGGTGCCCCCGTCGCGGGGGCACCGGGCCTCGCCCGTTCGCACCGGCCTCACCGCTTCGTGGCGGGCCTCGCCGACGCCCCACCGGTATCGCCGGTTCCCTTCTCGGGTTCCGGCGCACCGGCTCTCCCGGATGTCTGGGTTCCGTCAGGACTCGATGGCCCCGAGCTGCCCCATCAGGCCGAGCAGGTCGTACTGCCACCAGCCTTCCACGATCTTGCCGTCCTCGCGGAAACGGTGGATGAGCATGCCGGTCATCGAGACCTCACGGCCGGTGGCCTCGATTCCCATGAAGTCCCCCGTGTGGGTGGCGTTCCAGGTCCAGCGGGTACAGACCCGGTCGCCCTCGGCGATCTGGTCCTCGACGACGAAGGCGAAGTCGAAGCCGCCGCGCCACATCTCCAGTTCACGGCGGATCGCGTCCATCCCGGAGATGTCCTGCACATTGGTGGGGTCGTGGTCGTGGTATCCCTCGGCGAGGACCTCGTCGAGCGGTGCGAGCTCACCCTCGGCCCCGACCAGCTCGAGCAGCCTGCGGGCGGTCGCCTTGTAGAGCTGGATGTCCTTGACGACGTCGAGATCCGTGAACGTGGGCATCTCGTCACAGAGCGCGACCATCTCGCGGAAGATCCGGTCGGTCTCGGGAAGCTGTGAATTCCTCATCGCCACGTCGTAGGAGGGGAATTCGACGATCTCCACGAAGTGCGAGGCGTCGGAGCGGTCGGCGCCGATGAGACTGTGGGTCGCGGTGCGCTTCCCCCGGGTCTGCTCGACCCACTTGTCCATGAGCCGGTTCATATCGTCGAACCGACTCGTTTTGCAGTCGATGATCTGTACGAAGGTCATGGCGCCTCCCGGACCGGGTGGGACCCCTCCATTTTAGACGTCCGGCCCCCGGTCGCCCGCCCAGCCGGCTGGGCGGTGTTCTCCTCCCGGCGCGTCGCATGGCCGGTCCGTCGGTCGGGGTGTCCGTCGGTCGGTCGGCCAGGTCGGGCGCGCCGCATGGGGTGGGGCCACGGCGCCGTACGAGAATGTTCGGCGGTCTCTGCCGACCGACCACGGGGACCGTGGGGCGGAGGCGGGCGTCCTGCCGGTCCGCTTCGGGAGGATGCCGGTCCGGTGCCGGGGCGTTGATCCGGTGCGGGGAAAGTGTTTGTCCGGGCGTTTGTCCGGGCGTCGTGGACGTCGCCAGTGCGTTCACCCGTGCCCGTCCGTGGGAGTGGCCGTCGCCTCAGCCCGCGTCCCCGAACGGCACAGGGCGGGGGCGCTTGCGGTCCTGTCGAGTCGACGAGCCCATTCTCCGAACGGGCTCGTCGAGGCCGTGTGTACCGACCGCTCCCCGGCCCTGTCCGCCGGGACCGTGACCGCCGACGGCGGCGGGGACTGGTGCGGAGACGATGTGTCGGCGACATCGCCTCGCACTGTCGGGGTTCGTGAGGGGGAGTGCCCCGGATAATTCCGCCATCAGCTCACTTCGGTCCGTACGTGCGGCCCGCCTTGGAGGACAGTCCTCCGAGCAGCCCGCGGGGCGCCAGCTTCACCACGCCCATCAGGGCCTTGTAGCGGGGGTCGGGAATCGACAGCGTCTTCCCACGGGCCAGATCCGCCAGGGCGGCGCCGACCAGCTTGTCCGCGTCGAGCCACATCCATCGCGGGATGTCTTCGGTCCCCATCCCCGCCCGCTCGTGGAACTCCGTCCGCACGAGGCCCGGGCACAGCGCCATGAGACGGACCCCACTGCCTGCCAGGTCCCGAGCGGCACCCTGGGTGAACTGGACCACCCACGCCTTCGACGCGCCGTAGGTTCCGCGCGGCACGAACGCGGCCACCGACGCCACGTTCACGACCCCGCCCCTGCCCCGGGGCCGCATCGAACCCACCGCCGCCGACGTCAGTCGGAGGACCGCCTCACAGTGCACTGTGAGCATCCTCAACTCATCGGCCATGGATACTTCCAGGAAGCGGCCCTTGTTGCCGAAGCCCGCGTTGTTCACGAGGAGGTCCACCGGCTGTCGCGGGTCGGAGAGCCGGGCCTCCACCGCCGCGATGCCCTTCTCCTCGGAGAGGTCCGCCGCCAGTACCTCTGCCTCCACGCCGTGCCTGTCGTGCAGTTCGGTCGCCTGCTCGCGCAGTCTCTTCACATCCCGGGCCACGAGGACCACGTCGTGGCCCTCCGCCGCCAGCTTCCGCGCGAAGGCGGCGCCGATGCCCGCTGTCGCGCCCGTAATCAGTGCAGTCGTCATACGCGGCACGTTAGTGCCCCGCGTGGACGCCCGGCGTACGGCCCTTACCCGGTCCCGGTCCCCCTCCTCCACCGTGAACTGCCTTGTCCGACAGCGGTCCTCGTGCCGCACCGGATATCGGTGGTACATGTGCGGCGTATCGGGAGGGGCCGGACGTCCGGAGCGCTCCGCCAGCCCCTCCACGGTGCCCTCGGGAGGCGCGGGCCGTGTCCGCGGTGCCGCACCGCGTGGGTGGCCGTCCGCCGTTCGCTTCCCGGACGCGCGACCGCGCGGCGCGCCGGTGGACGTGCCCTGCCGGACCGTTCTCATCGGGACACGCCGCTCCGGACACCGGCGCGACCCGGGTGACGGTCTCCTCCACGTGGTGCGGGGCCGTCCCCCGGGCGGCGTGCCCGGGGAGTGCCAGCCGGAACCGACGCCCCGGCGAGGCCGGTTCCCTCGACCGGGGGCCGAGACCGCGGTGCCGCGCCGGGGCCGCGCGCGTCGTCGGCGGCGTTCCTGGCGGAGGGAGTGCCGACGCGTTCGGGGGCTCCGGCGAACCGCGCCTCGGAGCCCCGGCGCCGGTGGCTCGCCAGGCGAGGAGAGCGCCGGCCGCCGCGACCGGAACCACGGCGGCCGACGTGAGGACGAGGAGAACACGCGTGAGTCGAGTCATGCCGCCAGCGTCCCGCCCGGCAGGGGGCGCGCACATCCGGGACGGCCCCCGAGCCGCCCCCGAGCCGCCCCCGATCCCGTCTGGGGGATGGCGCGCCCTCGGAGACCGGCGAGGTCGGCCGGCCAACGGCCGACGACCCAGGGGCGGCTGGTGTGACGCCGCCTCGCGCGGCGGACGCGGCGCGGTGTGCGGGACGTGGCGTGGGCTCTCGTGCTGCGGGCCACCCCGCGCCCCGCGCGTCCGCACTCGACCGGACACCGGCGCAGGTGGTGGGGGTCGTACGCGATGCCGCGTCCGTCGTCGACTCGGGAGCGGGCCGTGCGGCCGGTGCCCGAAGGGCCTCCCCGATCCGAGCCCCGGGGGCGGGTCACGCGCCGGGAGCGCCGTACTTCTCCGCGTGGGTGCGCGCGAGATCGAGCAGCCCCGACTCCATCCACTCGGCGGCCACCAACGTGTCGGGAAGCAGGGCTCGTTCGGTCGTCGCGGCCCGGTGCAGCAGGGCCACGGTGATGTCGTGCGCGGGCCGGTGCACGACCTCCACCGGGTCGCCCCCGGTGATCTCGCCCGGCCGGATCACCCGCAGCAGTGCACCCGGCCCGGCCGTCGACCGGGTGAAGCGGCGCACCCAGCCCTGCTCTTCGACGAAGCCCGCGAAGGTGCGGCAGGGGATGCGGCCGCCGGTCACCTCGACGACCACCTCCGGCCCGATGCGCCAGCGTTCGCCGATCAGTGCCCCGTTCACGTCGAGCCCGAGGGTCGTGAGGTTCTCCCCGAAGGAACCGTTGGCCAGTGGGCGCCCCAGTTCGTGCTCCCAGCGGTCCAGGTCCTCACGGGCGAAGGCGTACGCGGCGCGGTCCTCGCCGCCGTGGAACCTGAGGTCGCACACGGTGTCCCCGGCGACCCCGCTCGCACCGTCGCCACCGGGGACCGGCGCGGTGATCCGTACCGGTCCCTCGACCGGCCTCTTGTCGATGCCCGTCGTCCCGGAGGGGGCGTCGGTGTACTCCACGGCCCTGGCGCGTCCGGCGTTCACACTCAACAGCTTCATGCCGGAACCCTAAGGGCGCGCCCGCCGTCCCTGTCGTCTCCATTCTCCCGCAGGGCCCCTCTGTCTCCGGGCCCCTCCGCCGCCGCGGCCGGCTCCGGTCCGCGCCGTGCCCTGCGCCGCGGCCAGCCGGCTCCGGCGCGGCAGGGAAGGACGCTCGGGAGAGCCTTCCGAGGCGACCTTCCCCAAAGTGATGAAGTTGCTCACGGCGTCAAGTCCAAGAATCCCTTATGCTCGGCGGATGATCGAGGCCCGTCACCTCCGTGTCCTGCGCGCCGTCGCCGCGACCGGTTCCTTCTCCGCCGCCGCCCGTGAACTCGGCTGCACCCAGCCCGCGGTGAGCCAGCAGATGAAGGCCCTCGAGAGCTCGGCCGGGACCCCGCTGCTGATCCGGACCGGCCGCGAGATGCGGCTCACCCAGGCCGGTGAGGCCCTGGTGCGGCACGCCGCGGGCATCCTCGCGGGGCTGACCGCCGCGGAGGAGGAGGTGGCGGCCATCGCAGGGCTGCGGGCCGGCCGGGTTCGCCTGGTCTCCTTCCCCAGTGGCAGTTCGACCCTCGTGCCCACCGCGCTCGCCGCCCTGCGCGCCGCGCATCCCGGTACGCGGGTCTCCCTGGTGGAGGCGGAACCGCCACGCTCGGTCGAGATGCTGCGCGAGGGCGACTGTGACGTGGCTCTGGCGTTCCGCTACGGCGCGGGTCCGGGCGAATGGGAGGACCTCGTCGTCCGGCCGCTGCTCGCGGACCGCCTGGTGGGCCTGGTGCCGGACGGGCACCGTCTGGCGGGTGACGCGGCCGTGGGCATCGCGGAGCTGGCCGAAGAGTCCTGGATCGCCGGCTGCCCCCGTTGTCGCAGGCAGCTCGTGGACGTGTGCGAGAAGGCGGGTTTCACCCCGCGTATCGACTTCGCCACGGACGACTACCCCGCGGTGGTGGGCCTGGTCGGCGCTGGGCTGGGGGTGGCGGTCATGCCCGCGCTGGCCATCGAGTCCGTGCGTCCCAGGGGTGCGACGGTGGTGACGGTGGAGCCCGCCGTGCAGCGGGAGATCGTGGCGCTCACCCTGCCCGATCTTGCGCGGGTGCCTGCCGTCGCGGCGACCCTGGACGAACTGACCCGCGCCGCACGGCGGGCCTAGCGCCACCCGCCTGCCCCGGCCGTGTCGCACGCCCCCGGGCCGCGCGCGGCACGGCCGCGGGCCGGGCGGGTGCGGTTCCCGGCCCTCCGGTTCATCCGGAGAAACGTTCCTTCAGGCGTGGCCCACGCCCGCCGAACGCGCTGCCGATGCTGTTGACGATGTCGTGATGAGGCGATTGCGGGCTCGCCCCATGAGTTCCTCGCGTTCGTCCTCGGTGAGGCCGCCCCATACGCCGTAGGGCTCGCGTACGGCCAGTGCGTGTGCCGCGCACTCAGCGCGTACCGGGCACCGCATGCAGACCTCTTTCGCCGAGTTCTCACGCGCACTCCGTGCCGCGCCGCGCTCTCCCTCGGGGTGGAAGAACAGGGAACTGTCGACTCCGCGGCAGGCCGCGAGCAGCTGCCAGTCCCACAGATCGGCGTTGGGTCCGGGAAGGCGGGAGAAATCTGCCATTGCGCTTGTCCCCTTGAAACCGTGTCGAACGGATAGGTGGGCGGGTTGATGGCTGATCTACGGGGGCCCTTCACCCCCCGCGGGTCTCGCGTCCCACGTTCGTGGGTTCGACCCGACCGTACAACTACTGTCTAAGTAGATGTAAATATGACTCATTGCGAATCTAGCCATAGACACCACAAAAAGGGAAGAAAACTCGCTAAATGGGGCATAGCTTCCGGTGTCGGATGTGATGGGCTGGGGGCCCTCCTCCGCGTTCGGTCCCTCACGCAGGGTGCCGAGGGCCTTCGTCCGGCCCGTAACTCTTTCGAGTGACCGTCGTTGAGAGTGCGGAGGCGGTTGAAGGAACAAGCGCTCGGGCAAGTGTCCGAGCGTGTCAACCGCACAGGTGACGATACGTACCAGCCCTGGAGGCTCTAGGTGACGCGCATCAGCTGCGGAGGGCGACCATGACATCCGTCCTCGTCTGCGACGACTCCCCGCTCGCCCGAGAGGCGCTTCGCCGCGCGGTCGCGACCGTGCCCGGCGTGGAGCGCGTGACGACCGCGGCCAACGGTGAGGAAGTCCTCCGCCGTTGGGGCGCGGACCGCTCGGACCTGATTCTGATGGACGTACGCATGCCCGGTCTGGGCGGCGTGGAGACCGTGCGCCGGCTGCTCTCCGCGGACCCCGGCGCCCGCATCATCATGCTCACTGTCGCCGAGGACCTGGACGGTGTCGCGCTCGCGGTCGCCGCCGGTGCCCGCGGGTACCTGCACAAGGACGCCTCGCGCGCCGAGCTGCGGGCCACGGTCACGCAGGCCCTCGCCGACCCGACCTGGCGGCTCGCCCCGCGTCGGCTGCGTTCCGCCGAGATGGGGGCGGCCCCCACGCTCACCGCCCGCGAGATCCAGGTTCTCGAAGGCATGAGCCACGGCCGGTCCAACGCGGAGATCGGGCGCGAGCTGTTCCTCTCCGAGGACACCGTCAAGACGCACGCGCGACGGCTGTTCAAGAAGCTCGGCGCGTCCGACCGGGCGCACGCGGTGGCGCTCGGCTTCCGCTGGGGTCTGGTCCGCTAGGACGTGTCGCGGGAGTCCCTCCAGGCCCGTGACGCCTGGCACGCGCGCTCGCCGCGTTGTCGGAGTCATCCGGGTACGCCCGGTACGAGGACGATCCTCCGCCTTGCGGTCGCACGCACCAGACGCCGCAGTCCCCGCCCTCCGGGCGTACGGAGCCACTTCCGCAACACGCCCTAGTGCCGAGCCAGGCCACCTCAGCCCTGTCGCGCGGACAGCGCCCGACGCGGTACTGGGCCGTGCTCCGAAAGGGGCGCCGGGTGCCGCAGGGCGTGGCGGGACTTTCGGAACGCGCCCTGGTCGCGTCGGGCCGGGTGTGCCCGGCGCCACGGGGTGAACGGCGCCCGACGCGGCATTCGGCCCCGTCCCGCGGGCGGGACCTGGTCGCGGGCGCCGGCCGTGTCCCCGTCCGCCCCGGCGGGCGGGGTGGAGCCGAAAGGCTCCGTTCGTACCGGCCTTCGCCCCCCCGTCCGGGGGCGGCTTGTGTCACTAACGCGCGGGATGACGCATCCTTGAGGTGTGGAGTTCCTCGGGGACGAGTCGATCGAGCGGGAGGGGAGGGCGCAGGAGATGAGTGCCGGCGCGCCTGCTCATAACGCTTCAGTGCACAACTATGGACGCGGTGCCACGGACGCCGAGGCGTCAAGGCACCATGGAACGATGCGTGACGACGAGACCACGGGGTCCCCCGTGCCCGTAGGGCAGGGGGAGATCGGCGCACTCGTCCGCCGCGCCGTCGAAGGCGACGCGCAGGCCACCCATGATCTCCTGGCGCGCGTTCACCCCCTCGCCCTGCGCTACTGCCGAACCCGGCTGAACCGGCTTCCCGGTGACGCCCGCCACTTCGTCGAGGACCTCGCGCAGGAGGTCTGTGTGGCCGTCCTGATGGCGCTTCCGCGCTACAAGGACACCGGCAGACCCTTCGAGGCGTTCGTGTTCGCCATCGCGGGGCACAAGGTCGCGGACCTCCAGAGGGCCGCGATGCGGCACCCGGGGTCGACGGCGGTGCCCTCCGACGAGATGCCGGAACGGCCCGACGACTCACTGGGACCCGAGGAGCGGGCGCTGCTCAGCGACGATGCCGAGTGGGCCAAGAAGCTCCTCGCCAATCTGCCGGAGAATCAGCGCGAACTGCTGGTCCTGCGGGTGGCCGTCGGCCTCACGGCCGAGGAGACCGGGCAGATGCTGGGGATGTCGCCCGGCGCGGTACGGGTGGCCCAGCACCGGGCGCTCAGCCGCCTGCGGGCCCTGGCCGAGCAGTAGCCCCGCCGCCCTCCGGGGTGTGGGGCCGCCTGTCCGGAGCGTACGGGACGTGGTGGACCGGTGGCCCTCGCGTACACGTATGAACGTACAAAGCTTCTTGGTGATCTTGATCGTGGAATGAGACACCGCCCGAGCCCGTTAGCATGGACATCCGCACCGATCAAGGCCATTTGGGGAAGGTGTCATGACTGCAAACGTCGACGGAGTGCCCGAGAAATTCGCGACACTCGGGCTGACCTACGACGACGTGCTGCTGCTGCCGGGCGCGTCCGAGGTCCTCCCGAACGCGGTCGACACCTCGTCCCGCATCTCCCGCAACGTCCGCGTGAACATTCCGCTGCTGTCCGCGGCGATGGACAAGGTCACCGAGTCCCGCATGGCCATCGCCATGGCGCGGCAGGGTGGCGTGGGCGTGCTGCACCGGAACCTGTCGATCGAGGACCAGGTCAACCAGGTCGATCTCGTGAAGCGCTCCGAGTCGGGCATGGTGACCGATCCGATTACCGTCCACCCGGACGCGACCCTGGCCGAGGCCGATGCGCTGTGCGCCAAGTTCCGCATCAGCGGTGTCCCGGTGACCGACCCCGCGGGCAAGCTGCTGGGTATCGTCACCAACCGCGACATGGCGTTCGAGTCGGACCGCGGCCGCCAGGTGCGCGAGGTCATGACCCCGATGCCGCTGGTCACCGGCAAGGTCGGCATCTCCGGCGTGGACGCCATGGAGCTGCTGCGCCGACACAAGATCGAGAAGCTGCCGCTGGTCGACGACGCGGGCACCCTCAAGGGCCTCATCACGGTCAAGGACTTCGTCAAGGCCGAGAAGTACCCGCACGCCGCCAAGGACGCGGAAGGCCGCCTGCTCGTCGGCGCGGCCGTCGGTGCCAGCCCCGAGGCGCTGGAGCGGGCGCAGGGCCTGGCCGAGGCGGGCGTCGACTTCCTGATCGTCGACACGTCCCACGGCCATAACAGCAATGCCCTGAACTGGATGGCGAAGATCAAGTCCAGCGTCGGCGTCGACGTCATCGGCGGCAACATCGCGACGCGTGACGGTGCGCAGGCCCTCATCGACGCCGGTGTCGACGGCGTCAAGGTCGGTGTGGGCCCCGGCTCCATCTGCACCACCCGCGTGGTCGCCGGTATCGGCGTCCCGCAGGTCACCGCCATCTACGAGGCGGCACTCGCGGCCCGTGCGGCCGGTGTCCCGGTCATCGGCGACGGCGGCCTGCAGTACTCCGGCGACATCGGCAAGGCGCTCGCGGCCGGCGCCGACACGGTCATGCTGGGCAGTCTGCTCGCCGGGTGCGAGGAGTCCCCGGGCGAGCTGCAGTTCATCAACGGCAAGCAGTTCAAGTCCTACCGCGGCATGGGCTCGCTCGGTGCGATGCAGTCCCGCGGGCAGGGCCGTTCCTACTCCAAGGACCGCTACTTCCAGGCCGAGGTGGCCTCGGACGACAAGCTCGTGCCCGAGGGTATCGAGGGCCAGGTCCCCTATCGCGGCCCGCTGGCCAACGTCCTGCACCAGCTCGTCGGCGGTCTGCGCCAGACCATGGGCTACGTGGGCGCCGCCACCGTCGAGGAGATGGAGACCAAGGGCCGCTTCGTCCGGATCACCTCGGCGGGCCTCAAGGAGAGTCACCCGCACGACATCCAGATGACGGTCGAGGCGCCGAACTACAGCAGGAAGTAACACAGCGCGATACGGAGGGGCGGTTCCGGCATGCGACCGGAACCGCCCCTCGCGCCTGTGTCGGGGATACTGGTACGCGCAGACGTAGAGGGAAAGGCCACACATCGTGACTGAGATCGAGATCGGGCGCGGCAAGCGCGGCCGCAGGGCGTACGCGTTCGACGACATCGCCGTCGTACCGAGCCGGCGCACCCGGGACCCGAAGGAGGTCTCGATCGCCTGGCAGATCGACGCCTACCGCTTCGAGCTCCCCTTCCTGGCCGCCCCCATGGATTCCGTCGTCTCGCCGCAGACCGCCATCCGCATCGGCGAGCTGGGCGGACTGGGCGTCCTGAACCTCGAGGGGCTCTGGACCCGGTACGAGGACCCGCAGCCGCTCCTCGACGAGATCGCGGAGATGGACGAGGAGACCGCGACCCGCCGTCTGCAGGAGATCTACGCCGCTCCGATCAAGGAAGAGCTGATCGGGCAGCGGATCAAGGAGGTGCGCGACTCCGGCGTGGTCACCGCCGCCGCGCTCTCCCCGCAGCGCACCGCGCAGTTCTCCAAGGCCGTCGTCGACGCCGGTGTGGACATCTTCGTCATCCGCGGCACCACCGTCTCCGCCGAGCACGTCTCGGGCGCGGCGGAGCCGCTGAACCTCAAGCAGTTCATCTACGAACTCGACGTCCCGGTCATCGTCGGCGGCTGCGCCACGTACACCGCGGCCCTGCACCTGATGCGCACCGGCGCGGCGGGCGTCCTGGTCGGCTTCGGCGGCGGAGCGGCGCACACCACGCGCAACGTGCTCGGCATCCAGGTCCCGATGGCCACCGCCGTCGCCGACGTGGCCGCGGCCCGCCGCGACTACATGGACGAGTCCGGCGGCCGGTACGTGCACGTCATCGCCGACGGCGGCGTGGGCTGGTCCGGCGACCTGCCGAAGGCGATCGCCTGCGGTGCCGACGCCGTGATGATGGGCTCCCCGCTGGCCCGTGCGACGGACGCGCCGGGCAAGGGCCACCACTGGGGTATGGAGGCCGTCCACGAGGACGTGCCGCGCGGCAAGCTGGTGGACCTCGGCATCGTCGGCACCACCGAGGAGATCCTCGCGGGCCCCTCGCACATCCCGGACGGTTCGATGAACTTCTTCGGAGCGCTGCGCCGGGCCATGGCGACGACGGGCTACAGCGAGCTCAAGGAGTTCCAGCGGGTCGAGGTGACGGTCGCGGACTCCCAGCACAAGCGCTGACCCAGTCTCGTACGCGGGGGCGGCCCCGCACCCGAGTGGACGCCGTCACGGCTGCTTCCACGCGGGTGCGGGGCCCTTTCCGTCGCGCCGCCTTTGCGAGGGGCTCTGCCTGCCGGCGGGCACCGCTCGGAGCGGGCGGAGGGCGGACGGGGCGGAGCCGGCGGGCGGATCGCTCAGAGACGGTGGGCGGCCCCCGCCGGGGTGGCTCCCCGGGTGTCCAGCAGGAGTTGCGCCTTGACCGCCAGTCCCTGCAGGTCGTACGTGCGGTGGTGCTGGAGCAGCACGGTCAGGTCGGCGTGGGCGGCGGCCTCGTAGAGGGAGTCCGCGCGGGGGACGGGGGCGTCGCGGACGCGCCAGTCCAGGACGTGTGGATCGTGGTAGCTGACCACGGCGCCGAGGTCCATCAGCCGGCGGGCGATCTCGTCGGCCGGCGCGCCCTCCCGGTCGGCGAGGTCCGGCTTGTAGGTGATTCCCAACAGGAGTACCCGCGCGCCGCGGGCCGACTTGCCGTGCTCGTTGAGGAGGGTCGCGCAGCGCTGGATGACGTACTGCGGCATGCGTTCGTTGACCTGGTTCGCCAGTTCCACCATCCGGAGCGGGCGGTGTGAGCCGATGGTGTCGACAGGTGTGCCGTGGCCGCCGACGCCCGGACCGGGGCGGAAGGCGTGGAAGCCGAAGGGTTTCGTCTCGGCGCAGCGGATGACGTCCCACAGGTCGACGCCGAGCTCGTGGCAGAGCACGGCCATCTCGTTGACCAGTGCGATGTTGACGTGCCGGAAGTTGGTCTCCAGCACTTTGACGGTCTCGGCCTCGCGCGGGCCCCGGGCGCGGACCACCTTGTCGGTGAGGCGGCCGTAGAAGGCGGCGGCGGACTCCGTGCAGGCGGGGGTGAGACCGCCGATGACCTTCGGGGTGGCCGCGAATCCGCGGATGCGGTTGCCGGGGTCGAGGCGGCTGGGGGAGTGGGCGAGATGGAAGTCGCGGCCGGCGCGCAGGCCCGACCCCTCTTCGAGGAGGTCGCGGAGCACGCCTTCCGTGGTTCCCGGGGGCACGGAGGATTCCAGCAGGACCGTGGTGTGCGGACGCAGCCGCGCGGCGAGGGCGCGGGCGGCGTCCGTGACGGCGGTCAGGTCGGGGGCGCGGTCCGGGCCGAGGGGGGTCGGTGCGCAGATGACGGCGGTGCGGACCCGGCCGAGTTCGGCGGGGTTGGTGGTGGGGCGAAAGCCACCCGAGAGCATCCGGCGGATCTCCGAAGCCGTGAGGGAGCCGTCGACCGGCGGTCGGCCCGCGGCGAGTTCGGCGACGGGACGGGGGTCGGTGTCGTAGCCGATGGTGTCGACGCCGGCGGCGACGGCGGCCTGGGCGAGGGGCAGTCCGAGGTGGCCGAGGCCGATGACGGCGAGATCAGCTGGCATGAGAGTGGGCCGTCCTTCCCATTAGCCGGAGGGGACGAGGTGCGCAAGCCCTGTGGACAGAACGGGGCGAATGCAATGTCAGACTAGGCGTAAATATGACCGATATGCGGCATTGTCGGGCCGAAGGTCGCCGAGTGTTATCCACAGGCGGTGGCTGAAGTCGGAGTGCCGGGTCAGAATCGTGTCTGTGAGCCCGACCACACGGGGGATGACGGGAGGCAGCAGTGAGGACAGCGAATCTGGGACCCGCCCAGCGCACCGAGGCGCTCGCGGCGATGGCCGAGCGCGAGCTGGACGTACTCGTCGTGGGAGCCGGCGTGGTCGGAGCCGGCACCGCGCTCGACGCGGTCACGAGAGGGCTGTCGACCGGTCTGGTCGAGGCCCGGGACTGGGCCTCCGGCACCTCCAGCCGGTCGAGCAAGCTGGTCCACGGCGGGCTGCGCTATCTGGAGATGCTGGACTTCGCGCTGGTCCGTGAGGCGCTCAAGGAGCGCGGGCTGTTGCTCGAGCGGCTCGCCCCCCACCTGGTGAAGCCGGTTCCCTTTCTCTACCCCCTTCAGCACAAGGGCTGGGAGCGGTTCTACGCCGGGTCGGGCGTGGCGCTCTACGACGCCATGTCGGTCTCGTCGGGCCACGGCCGTGGTCTGCCCGTCCACCGGCACCTCTCCCGCAAGGGCGCCCTCCGGGTCGCCCCCTGTCTGAGGAAGGACGCCCTGGTCGGGGCGCTTCAGTACTACGACGCGCAGATGGACGACGCCCGCTTCGTCGCCACGCTCGTGCGCACCGCGGCGAGTTACGGGGCGAAGGCGGCCAGCCGCGCGCGGGTCATCGGCTTCCTGCGCGAGGGGGAGAGGGTGGTCGGGGCCCGGGTCCAGGACGTCGAGACGGGGGGCGAGTACGAGATCCGCGCCCAGCAGATCGTGAACGCGACGGGTGTGTGGACGGACGACACGCAGGCGCTCATCGGGGAGAGGGGGCAGTTCCATGTGAGGGCGTCGAAGGGCATCCACCTGGTGGTGCCGAAGGACCGGATTCACTCGAACAGCGGACTGATCCTGCGGACCGAGAAGTCGGTGCTGTTCGTGATCCCGTGGGGACGGCACTGGATCGTGGGTACCACGGACACCGACTGGGACCTGGACAAGGCCCACCCCGCGGCGTCCAGTGCCGACATCGACTACCTGCTGGAGCATGTGAACAGCGTGCTGTCCGTGCCGCTCGGCAGGGACGACGTCCAGGGCGTGTACGCGGGCCTGAGGCCGCTGCTCGCCGGCGAGTCGGACGCCACCAGCAAGCTCTCGCGCGAGCACACCGTCGCGCACCCGGCCCCGGGCCTGGTCGTCGTGGCGGGCGGCAAGTACACCACCTACCGGGTGATGGCCAAGGACGCCGTCGACGAGGCGGTCCACGGCCTCGACCGGCGGGTCGCCTCCTGTGTCACCGAGGACGTCCCCCTCCTGGGCGCCGAGGGGTACCGGGCGCTGTGGAACGCGCGGGCCGGCACGGCCGCGCGCACCGGACTTCACGTGGTGCGGGTCGAGCATCTGCTCAACCGGTACGGGTCGATGACCGAGGAGGTCCTGGAGCTGATCGCGGCCGACCCCGGGCTCGGCGAGCCGCTGGCGGCGGCCGACGACTACCTGCGGGCCGAGATCGTCTACGCCGCGTCGCACGAGGGGGCCCGGCACCTCGACGACGTCCTCACCCGGCGTACCCGTATCTCCATCGAGACCTTCGACCGCGGGACGCGCAGCGCGCGGGAGTGCGCGGAACTCATGGCTCCCGTCCTGGGCTGGGACGCGCGGCAGATCGACAAGGAGGTGGAGCACTACGAGAAGCGGGTGGAGGCCGAGCGGGAGTCGCAGCGGCAGCCGGACGACCTGACGGCCGACGCGGCGAGGTTGGGGGCACCGGACATCGTGCCGATCTGACAACGGGTCCGCTCGCCGGGCCGTTCACCTCCGCGCCGGCGCCCGGCCGTCCGCGGCCTGCGACGCGCCGGTGTCCGTGAGGCCCGCCCGCGTACCTGGCCGCGGCGGCGCACGGCCGCCCCTCGTCCTCCAGCACGCCCGGCGGGCCGTCGGCCGGCGTCCTGACACGGTCGTCGCCGGCGCCTCGCCGTCGGCCGGCCACACCGACCGGTTCCTCCCGACGGCTCCTTCGTCCCGACCTTTCTGACGGGGCGTCGGGAGGGCCGCCGTGAGGACCGCCATGAGGATCGAGGGAAGGGAGGGGACGGGTCGGTGTAGGTGAGCCGGATCGGGCGCCGGTCGTTCGCCGGAACGGTGCCGGGGTAGCCGGGCGATCTCCGGGCAGACGGGGAGCGGGGCCTCGGGGCCGGCGGGCCGTGCAGCCGGGCCGGGAACCCGAAGGGGGTGGTCCGGCGTCGGGTGGCATGGTGGAGAAGCCGTACTCCGCGGCCGTCCTCTCACAGTGCGGACCCCGAAACAGCGGGGGTCCCGGAGTGAGAGACAATGGGCTCTCTTCCAGGGCGGGTTACCGCATCGTGCGGGAAGCGGCGGACGCGGGCGAAGATCAGGGATCGCAGAGGGGACGCATGTCGGAGGCGGAGCAGTCGCGAGACACGGCGCGGGACCCTCGGCGGGACGCCGGCGTGGGTGCCGGGACCGACGGCGACCGGGATGTGGTTCCGGCCGCGCGCGCAGCGCGGGAGGACGGGAAAGGCGACGGCCGGGCCGAAGCCGCGACCGGTGCGTCCGGGGCCGAAGAGCCCGTGGACACCCGGCGGGACAAGGTGCCCGGTCAGGCGGCGACCCGGGACGTGCCGACGCCGAGGCGGCCGGGTGGCACACCGGCTGACGCCGCGTCGGGCCCGGACTCCGGAGTGACGGACGCGGCGACGGCCGACGGCACGACGGCCGCGGGAGCGGACCCGGTCCGGCCGGCGGAGCCCAGGGCCGACGGGGCCGCGGACGAGGCCGTCGGCGGCCGGAGTTCCGGCTCGCCCGTCGGCGAGCCGGACGACGCGCCGTCCGAAGCCGGCGCTTCCGGTGCCGGACGGTCGGCGAAGGGCGCGGCGGCCGGTGCCGCTTCCGGCCAGGGGACGCGTCAGACCGCGGACCGTACCGCCAAGCCGGAGCGGTCCGGTCCGGCGGCCACCGCGGAGGGCAGCCTCCTCGCCGGGCGCTATCGCATCGGTCCTGTGCTCGGCCGTGGCGGCATGGGCACGGTGTGGCGGGCGGTCGACGAGACGTTGGGGCGCACCGTCGCCGTCAAGGAGCTGCGCTTCCCCAACAGCATCGACGAGGAGGAGAAGCGACGCCTCATCACCCGGACCCTGCGCGAGGCCAAGGCCATCGCCCGGATCCGCAACAACGGCGCGGTGACGGTCTACGACGTGGTCGACGAGGACGACCGGCCGTGGATCGTCATGGAACTCATCGAGGGGAAGTCCCTCGCCGACGCCGTACGCGAGGACGGCACCCTCACCCCGCACCGCGCGGCCGAGGTCGGTCTGGCCGTCCTCGACGTGCTGCGGTCCGCGCACCGCGAGGGCATTCTGCACCGCGACGTGAAGCCGTCCAACGTGCTGATCGCCGAGGACGGACGGGTCGTGCTCACCGACTTCGGCATCGCCCAGGTCGAGGGAGACCCCTCGATCACCTCCACCGGCATGCTCGTCGGCGCGCCCTCGTACATCTCTCCCGAGCGGGCTCGGGGTCACAAGCCCGGTCCGGCCGCCGACATGTGGTCGCTCGGCGGACTCCTGTACGCGAGCGTCGAGGGCAGCCCGCCCTACGACAAGGGCTCCGCGATCGCCACGCTCACCGCCGTGATGACCGAGCCGGTCGAGCCGCCGAGGAACGCCGGACCCCTGCTCGAGAAGGTCATCTACGGCCTGCTCGCCAAGGACCCCGACCAGCGGCTCGACGACGCCGGTGCACGGGCCCTCCTGCGCGCCGTGCTCGACGCCCCGGTGAAGGCCGCCGAACCGGAGCCCTCCCCGGAGGCCACCCGGGTCGTTCCGCTGCCGCCGCTCCCGCCCGCCGCGGCGAACGGACGGTCCGCGAAGTCGCCGTCCCGGCCGAAGCAGAAGGAGACCGCGGCCGCCGCCGAACGGATGCGCGGCGCGCTGAAGTCGGTGCGCAACACGGCCTCCGTCACGACGAAGCCGGAGCGGCACCCCGGTCCCGGCACCGCGCGGGGCGGGAATAGGCCGACTCCCACGAAGGCGTCCCTCACCGACGTCGTGCCGCGGCGCACCCTGATCATCATCGCCGCGGTCGTGCTGCTGGCCCTGCTCGGAACGATCCTGGCGGTCTCCCTGCGTGGCGGTGGAGACGAGGCGAAGCAGGGCGGCAAGGACGCGGGCGGCACGACGGCCTCCGCCGGAGCCACGGCCGGAGACGGCAGCGGCGACGCCCGGGGACAGGGCCAGGGACAGGAGCCGGGCGACCCCGGTCAGCAGGGCGGAGAGCAGCCCGGCGGCGGAGGCGACCAGGGCGGTACGCCGTCGAGCGATCCGAGCGCCGAAGGCGCGGGTGCGGGTGCGGACGGGGCGCAACTGCCCTCCGGATACGCCATGGTGACCAACGACCGGTTCCACTTCACCATGGCCATGCCCGCGGCCTTCCGGATGACCGGCATAGCCGGCCAGAACTCCGGCGGGATATTCAGCCAGAACGGCGGCTTCCCGCGCGTCCAGGTCGACTACAACGGCAGCCCCAAGGACGACGCGGCCGGTGCCTGGCGGGCGGCCATGGCCGGAGTGGCCGCGAGCAGCAACGGCTACCGCCACATCGGCATCAGGACGGTCTCGTACAAGGGCTATCCGACGGTCGCCGACTGGGAGTTCCAGCGCAGGCAGGGCGGCGTCACGGTCCGGATACTCAACCGCGGCTTCAAGGTGGACGCGAGGCGCGGCTACTCGATCATGGTGAGCTGCGAGGCGGACGAGTGGGACGCCCCCGCGTGCAGGACGCTGCGGGAGACGGCGTTCGCCACGTTCAGCCCCAAGGACTGACCGGCGGCACGTATCGTGAGAGGTCCCGAACCGTATGCAGTCGAAGAGAGCCGTCAACTGCAAGGGATCGGACCGAAATTGACGGATTCGCTTCGTCCCCGGAACGCGTGGGCGGGGTGAGACCCGGGGGACAGCGCGTTCGGTGGGAGGTGTCGTGGAGGACTACGCGGGAAGGGTGCTCGCCGACCGCTACCGTCTGCCGTTGCCTCCCTCGGACGTGTGTGAACTCGTCCAGACGCGCGCCTTCGACACCTACAGCGCGCAGGAGGTGCTGGTCCGTCAGGTGCCCCTGCCCGAGGTGGTCGACGCGGAGTTCCTCGACGACGACGGCCGGGTCTTCACTCCCCCCCGGGACGGGGCCCCGGCGACCCGGCGGCCTGCAGACCCCGCGGTACGGCGGGCCGTCGAGGCCGCTCAGGCCGCGGCGTGGATCCCCGACCACCCGCGCCTCGACCAGGTCTTCGACGTCTTCGCCGAAGCCGGTTCGCTGTGGATCGTGAGTGAGCTGGTGGCGGCCAGGCCGCTCGCCGCGCTCCTCGCCGAACGCCCGCTCGGTCCCTACCGGGCAGCCGAGATCGGCTCCGACGTCCTCACCGCCCTGCGCGCGCTGCACGCGCACGGCTGGACGCACCGGAACATCACGACCCGTACCGTGCTCGTCTGTGACGACGGCCGTGTGGTTCTCACCGGCCTCGCGGCGGGCGCGGCCGAGGAGGCGCTCTGCGGGTACGCCCCGGTGCCGGCGCCCGACGACGCCCCGGTCCACGACGCGCCGGTCCACGCCGACGAGGACTACGACGCGCCGGTCTACGCCGACGCGGGCTCCGGGGAGCCCGGCCACGACGCGCCGCCGGCCGGCTGCGGCGACGCGCGTTACGGCGACCCGGGCCATGACGTGACGGGTCCCGGCGACCGTGGTCGTACCGGCGGGCGCCCGGCCGTCCTCGCCGAGACCGGTCGCCCCTCCGACCCTCCGGCCGCCGATCCCGGGGCCGCGGCGATCCCGGGAGCCACCGGATCGCCCGGAGCCGTCGGGCCGGCTCCCGCCGCGGACGTGCGGGCGGCCCGAGCGGGGGCCATCGCCGCGTACCGGGCCGGCGCCCGCGCCGCGGCGCGCGTCGGCGAGACCGGACCGTTGCCCGTGCGGCGGCCCACCCCCGGCGTTCCCCCGGTCGTGACTCCCACCGGCCCCGCCGCCGTCGAGCCCGTCTCCGACGTGCCCCTGCCGTCGCCCGTTCCCGCCCAGGGGACCGGACCCGAGCCGAGGTGGTGGTCCCAGGGCCTGGACGACGAGGACGAGGGCGACGACGCTGACGACCCGTACCCCTCCCGGCCCGCCAGCGAGGGTGGCCCGCCGCACGCCCTCCTCACCGGTACCTGGAGCGACGGTCCGCACGCCGCGCGGGACGGTGCCGGCCCCCTCTCCGCGGGCGGCGGTCCGGTCCTGCCGGGCTCCGGCCGCCCCGCCCTCCCGGCTGGTTACACGGCCGCGGCACTACCGCCCGGGGACCGGTCCGCGGCCCCGTCCTCGCCCAGGACCGCGCCCGCCGTGGGCGACGCCCGGGACGAGACCGGTGAAGAAGACCGTCCGGCCCCGGAGTACCGAGGGCCCACGACGCGGCTCGCCGGCGAGCGGGCCCGCCAGGCCCGGATCGCCGTCGTCGGCGCGGTCACCGAACGCTGGGCGCCCGAACAGGCCGGCCCGGTCCACGAGAACTGGCGGCTCGCCCCGCCGATCGGTCCAGCGACCGACCTCTGGGCGCTCGGCGCGCTGCTCTACAGGGCCGTGCAGGGCCATGCCCCCTACCCCGAGGACAACGCCGCCGAACTGGTCCAGCTCGTCTGCGCCGAGCCGCCGGCCTTCGCCGAGGAATGCGGCGCGTTGCGTCCCGTGGTCGAGTCCCTGCTGCGTCAGGACCCCACCGAGCGACCGGATTTCGAGGAACTGCGCGGCTGGCTGCGTTCCCTGGTCCGGTCCGCTCCGGAGCCGGACACGGGCACGGTCCCGCTGCCGTCCGAAGACGCCGCGCGCCTGCCCATCGTGCGTCGCCGCGGCGAACTCGTCCGCAGGCGGCGGGGCGGAGCCGCCGGTGGCCGGCACCGGCACCGGAAGGGCAGGGAGTCCCGGCGGGTCCGCCACGAGGACGAGCGCCGCCCGGACATGCCCACCGAGGAGTCGGGACGGCGGGACCAGAGCCGGTACCGCGCGCGCCCCGACGGCGGGGGGCACGAGGAGCCTCGGGCGTACCGGCAGGAGGAGGCGTTCCACGAGGAGCTTCCGCAGTACACCCCGCGCGACCCCCGTGGGCCCCGCACGGCCCGCGGTTCCCGCTCCCTCGGCCGCAAGTCGCTGCTCCTCGTCCTGCTGCTGCTCGTGGGTGCGCTGGTCTACGCCCTGATGTTCATGCCGCGGCAGGGTGCCGACGGCGGGCAGCCCGCGGGCCGGGCTTCGCAGGAGCCCGGCACCGGTGCGTCGCCGCCGCCCGTCACCCGCTCCGGTACGCCCGCATCCGCGACCCCTTCGGCGGGGACCACCACTTCGCGGACGACCCCGGCCGGCACGCCGAAGGCCGATCTCGCCGCGGGGTACACGCTGCGCGAGGACCCCGAGGGGTTCCAGGTCGGCGTGGCCAGGGGATGGCGGCGCAGTCCCATCAACGATGCCGGGCAAGTCCGCTATACCGGAGGCGACTTCACTCTCATCGTCGTGCCGGGCCGCGACACCGTGGAGGCGCACGGTTCCGACCCGATGGTCTATCAGCGGACCAGGGAGCGCGAGCTCCAGCCCTGGCGGGACTCCTCCTGGTCGAGCGCGTCCGGTCTGCGCCGGATCGACGTCGGCCGACAGGTCATGGCCGTCGGTCAGTTCACCTGGCAGGACAGCACCGGCCGCGAGGTGTTCGTCCGCAACCTCGCCCTGATCGAGGGCGGTCGCTATCACGTCGTCCAGGTCATCGGACCGGAGAGCGAGCGCGACAAGGTGTCCGAGATCTACGACCAGGCGGTGAAGGCGTACCGGTCGACCCGCTGATCCGTCCGTGCGTCCCGCCGCGCCGCGATCCCGGGGCGTCGGCCCGGACCGGCGCCGGTCTCGAACTAGCCTTCCCCACGCCGCGATCGCACGGCCTGTCGTCGAACCACCCCTGAGAGTGGCCGAAAAGAGCTGGTCGAGGTCTGCCCGGTCACAGTGCTGTTCCTTTGCGCGCTCCGAGGTTCCGTCGTCCGTATTTCTCTCCGTAACCTGTCATCCGAAGAAACGGGCGGGGGCAAGTGGAACATTCTCAGAGCGCAGACGCGGAGTCCGGGACCGGAACGGACACGAGGGCGGGGCTCGTGCTCGCCGGGCGCTACCGGCTGGGTGAGACCATCGGCCGCGGCGGCATGGGCAAGGTGTGGCGGGCCCACGACGAGGTCCTGCACCGGACCGTCGCGGTCAAGGAGTTGACGGCGGGCCGGTTCGTCGCCGAGGCCGACCGGCTGGTTCTGCACGCCCGTACGCAGAAGGAGGCCCGCGCCGCGGCGCGCATCACCCACCCCGGCGTGGTCACCGTGCACGACGTGCTGGAGCACGACGACCGGCCCTGGATCGTGATGCAGTATGTCGACGGTCCCTCCCTCGCCGACGCCACGAAGGAAGCCGGCACGATCACGCCCCACGAGGCGGCCAGGATCGGACTGCACGTCCTTGGGGCACTGCGCGCCGCGCACGCGGCCGGTGTCCTGCACCGGGACGTCAAACCGGGCAACGTGCTGCTGGCCCGTGACGGCCAGGTGCTGCTCACCGACTTCGGGATCGCGGCCATCGAGGGCGACTCCACGATCACCCGCACCGGTGAACTCGTCGGCTCCATCGACTACCTGGCTCCCGAGCGGGTGAGGGGCGGCGACCCAGGTCCGGCCTCCGACCTCTGGTCACTCGGTGTGACGCTGTACACGGCCGTGCAGGGCGGCTCCCCTTTCCGGCGCAGTTCGCCGATCAGCACCATGCAGGCCGTGGTGACCGAGGAGCCGCCGTACCCGGAGAAGGCGGGGCCGCTGGCCCCGGTCATCGCGGCGCTGCTGCGCAAGGACCCGGAACACCGGCCCCGCGCCGACGAGGCCGGGCGGATGCTGCTCGACGCGATGGAGGGCCGTGCTCCGGCTGAGGCGCAGTCCTTCGTACCCACCCAGCGGGTGGCGCAGGAGGAGTTGGCCTCCGTCACCACCGAACTGCCCGCGCCGGCGCACCCCGCGCCGACGCCCTCGCCGCTGCCGCCCCCGGCCGGGTACCCGGCTCCGCCCGATGCCGGGAAGGGCCGTGGTCGGTGGCGCACCGCGGTCTTGGCGGCGGTGCTCGCCGGCGTGGTCGCCGGCGGCGCCGTCTTCGCGGCGATGAACGATTCCGGCGGCGGGTCCCCGGGCCGCGACGCGACCCGTGACACGACCTCGCCGGCCGCCACGAAGACCGCCGGGGGTGGGATTCCGGCGGGCTGGCACCGGGTCGAGGACCCGGCGGGCTTCAGCCTGCTCGTCCCCGACGGCTGGAAGCGGCAGACGGACGGCGACTCGATCGACTACACGCCGGACAACGGCCGGCACCGTATCCGGGTCAGCGTCGACGAGACGCCCGACTTCGAGAACCCCTACATGCACGCGCTGGACCTGCAGAAGACCGTGAGCACCCGCCTGCCGAAGTACGAGAAGGTCACGCTGCACCAGAACACCTACCGTGATCAGGTCCGGTCCTGCCGGTGGGAGTTCACCTGGACGGAGAGGAAGAACTTCCCCGGTCCCCGGCACGCGATCGATCAGCTCTACTTCGCCGACGACGGTACCGAGTACGCCGTGTACATGTCCTCCCCCGAGGAGAGCTGGGGGACCACGCGCGAACAGTTCGACATCGTTCTCCAGCACTGGCGGGCACCGGGCGGCTGACGGTCGCAGGGGGGTCCGCACGGCGTCGGCGACCCCGGGTGGCACCCGGCGTAGGCCGGGTGCGCCGCACCGCCCGTGTGCGAGCGGAGGAATCTCCGGGCGTCTCCTCCGTAGCCGTAAGCCCCTGATCAGGGCTGATGTGCCAGTGATCGCTGGCGTGATGACGCTTACCCGGTGAAAACACGTTACCGACGGGTACCCAAAGCCCGGAATGCGGCCTACGCTCGCCCTCATGACGGACTCGAAGGCTCCCGCCGCCACGGCCGCTCCCGCAGCGGCGGCCCCCGGTACCGGTACCAATCCGCTCGCGCCCTCGCCCGCCGGCGCGCGGACCGCCGCCGACGTGGTCACGCCCGAGGTGGTCGCCCGGCTCACCCGCGGGGTCGTCGGCTCCGGCCGCACCGCGAACCACACCCCCTTCACCGGGGAGCGGCTGGCCGAGCTGCCCGAGTCCACCGCCGAGGACGTCGCCGATGCCTTCGCACGGGCGCGCGCCGCCCAGGACGCCTGGGCCGCTACCCCGGT
This sequence comes from Streptomyces sp. NBC_01216, assembly GCF_035994945.1. Classification (NCBI taxonomy): domain Bacteria; kingdom Bacillati; phylum Actinomycetota; class Actinomycetes; order Kitasatosporales; family Streptomycetaceae; genus Streptomyces; species Streptomyces sp. NBC_01216. Next base: position 2,781,651 of record NZ_CP108677.1, on the reverse strand, counting down.
CCGGGCCCGCGCGGCCGTGCTGCTCCGCTTCCACGACCTGGTCCTGCAGCGTCAGGCGGAGGTCCTCGACCTCATCCAGCTGGAGACCGGCAAAGCGCGTCTGCACGCCCACGAGGAGGTCCAGGCCGTCGCCGTCGGCGCCCGTCACTACGGTCGCAAGGCCCCCGCCTATCTGCGCCCCAAGCGCCACACCGGGGTCGTGCCGGCCCTGACCAAGGTCACCGAGCTGCGCCAGCCGCGCGGGGTCGTCGGACAGATCGCCCCCTGGAACTACCCGCTGGAGCTCTCCGTCGGCGACGCCCTGCCGGCCTTCGTCGCGGGCAACGCGGTCGTGATGAAGCCCGACACCGAGACCGCGCTGACCGCCCTGTGGGCCCGCGACCTGCTCATCGAGGCAGGTCTGCCGGCCGAGGTGTTCCAGGTCGTGCTCGGTGAGGGACCCGTGGTCGGCCCCGAGGTCGTCAGGCACGCCGACTACGTCTCCTTCACCGGCTCCACCCGCACCGGCCGGGAGGTCGCCCAGGGCGCCGCGGCCCGGCTCGTCGGCGTCACCCTCGAACTCGGCGGAAAGAACCCGATGATCGTCCTCGCGGACGCCGACATCGAGAAGGCCGCCGCAGGTGCCGTACGCGCCTGCTTCTCCTCCGCGGGCCAGCTCTGCATCTCTATCGAACGGCTGTACGTGCACGCGTCGGTCGCCGACGCCTTCCTGGAGCGCTTCGCCGCCCGGACCAAGGCGATGCGGCTCGGCAACTCGCTCTCCTACGGCGCGGACATGGGCTCCCTGGTGAGCGACCGCCAGCTCGAGACCGTCACCCGCCACGTACGGGAGGCCGTGGAGAAGGGCGCCCGGCTCGTCGCGGGCGGCGTGGCCCGACCCGATATCGGCCCGCTCTTCCACGAGCCGACCATCCTCGACGGCGTCGAGGCCCCGATGGCCGTCTGCACGGAGGAGACCTTCGGGCCGGTCGTCTCGATCTACCGCTTCACCGACGAGGACGAGGTCGTCGCGCTGGCCAACGGCACCCCCTACGGCCTCAACGCCTCCGTCTGGACCAGGGACGCGAAGCGCGGTCACGCCCTCGCCGCCCGGCTGCGCACCGGGACCGTCAACATCAACGAGGGGTACGCCCCCGCGTACGGCAGTGTCCAGGCGCCGATGGGCGGCATGAAGGACTCCGGCCTCGGCCGCCGCCACGGCTCCGAGGGCATCCTCAAGTTCACCGAGGCGCAGACCGTCGCCCAGCAAAGGCTGGTGCCGCTCGCTCCTTCCTTCGGGATGGACGACGAGAAACACGCGGCGTTCATGAGCGCCTCCCTGAAGGTGATGAAGGCCCTGCGCCTGCGCTGACCGGCCGGCGGCCCACCGATCACCGGCCGCCCGCCCGCCCGGCCGACCCGCCCGTTACGCCCCTTTCCGTACGAGGAGAGCCATGACCGTGGTACCCGCCGCCCAGAATCAGGACGAGGACGGTTCGTACGACTACGACGTCATCGTCGTCGGCTCAGGCTTCGGGGGCTCGGTCACCGCCCTGCGCCTGACCGAGAAGGGCTACCGGGTCGGTGTCCTGGAGGCCGGCCGCCGCTTCACCCGCGCGACCCTGCCGAAGAACTCCTGGGACCTGAAGAACTTCCTCTGGGCCCCCGCCCTCGGCCTCTACGGCATTCAGCGCATCCACCTGCTGGGCAACGTCATGGTGCTGGCCGGCGCGGGCGTCGGCGGCGGCTCGCTCAACTACGCCAACACGCTCTACGTCCCGCCCGCTCCCTTCTTCGACGACCCTCAGTGGAAGGACATCACCGACTGGCAGGACGAACTCGCGCCCTACTACGACCAGGCCCGACGCATGCTGGGCGTCCGGCTGAATCCGACGATGACCCCCTCGGACGCGCACCTGAAGGCGACCGCGCAGGCCATGGGTATCGGGGACACCTTCCACATGGCGCCGGTCGGCGTCTATTTCGGCGACGGTGACGACGCCGACGGCGGGACGAGGGCCCGCCCGGGGGACGAGGTCGCCGATCCGTACTTCGGCGGCGCCGGGCCGTCCCGCCGCGCCTGCACCGAATGCGGCGAGTGCATGACGGGCTGCCGCCACGGCGCCAAGAACACCCTCAACGAGAACTACCTCTACCTCGCGGAGCAGGCGGGCGCCGTCGTCCACCCCCTGACCTCGGTCGTCGCCCTCACCGAGGACGCGCGGGGCGGCTACGCCGTGAAGACCCTCCCCACCGACGACCGGAAGAAGGGGAAGGGCCGGACGTTCACCGCCCGGCGGGTCGTCGTCGCGGCCGGCACCTACGGTACGCAGACCCTGCTGCACCGTATGAAGGACACCGGCCTGCTGCCCCGGATCCCGGCGCGCCTCGGCGAGCTGACCCGGACCAACTCCGAGGCGCTGGTCGGTTCGCAGACCACCGACCGGCGCTACCGCAAACGCCACGGGCAGGCCCGGGTCGACTTCACGCGCGGTGTCGCGATCACGTCCTCGATCCACCCGGACGAGAACACCCACATCGAGCCGGTGCGGTACGGGAAGGGCTCCAACGCCATGGGCGGCATGACCGTCCTCCAGGTGCCCTATGGCGCGCACCGGGTGCGCAGGTGGCTCCTGGAGCTGGTCAGGCACCCCGCGCTCGCCGTCCGCTCGCTGTCCAACCGCCGGTGGTCGGAGCGGACCATCATCGGCCTGGTCATGCAGTCCCTGGACAACTCCCTGACCACCTACCGCAAACCCGGCGGCGTCGGAAAGGGCCTGCTCACCGCCCGCCAGGGCCATGGCGCGCCCAATCCGAACCAGATCCCGGAGGCGACCCGGGCCGCGTCCCTGCTCGCCGAGGAGATCAACGGCTTCGCCGGGTCCAACATCGGCGAGCTGATGGGCACCCCGCTGACCGCCCACTTCCTCGGCGGCTGCCCGATCGGCGCGGACGCCGAGACGGGCGTCATCGATCCGTACCACCGGCTCTACGGTCACCCGGGAATCTCCGTCGTCGACGGAGCCGCGGTCTCCGCCAACCTCGGCGTCAACCCCTCGCTGACGATCACGGCCCAGGCGGAGCGGGCGATGTCCTTCTGGCCGAACAAGGGCGAGGAGGACCCGCGCCCGCGTCAGGGCGGGACGTACGTCAGGCTCGCGGCGGTCGCTCCGAAGAACCCGGCGGTCCCGGCGGCCGCCTTCGGCGCGCTGAAGCTGCCCTTCCTCGGGATTCCGGTCGTCCCGCCGAGGGAGACCGGTGAGGCGCCGAAGCCGTAGGCACCGGCCCCGGAACATGGAAGAGGCGCTGCACCCCCCTCCGAGTGCAGCGCCTCTCCAGTTTCTGGGTGGTGCTGCATAGATGACCTGTGACCAGGGGGGTTGGTTGTAGCCACCGGACGGAATCCTTGTGTGACCCGCGTCACTCGACCGGTCGGGAGGTCCGGGGGACATGCCGCTATCCGGACGAAGGGTGCCGCGACGGGGCCCCGTGCCGCGATTCCGGTCGCGGCACGGGGCCCGGGTGCCGGCACCGGTGTCAGGGCAGGCGCGGTGCCGAGGGAACGCGGCGCCGGGGGGTGCGCCGCGTGGCTGGTGGCTGTGGGTGGGGGACTGAGGGGTGTCTCGCCTCGTGCTCGGCGGGTGCGGAGACCGCACCCGTCTGGACCGGGTGCGGTCGGCCCCGGGCGTCCCCGGCGCCGACCGCCCTTTCTGGGTGACCGGGCTGCTGTCCCCTGCCGTCCGGTCACGCGCGCTGGAGCGAGGTCCCACGGCGTACCTGGGGTACGCCACACGCTCCAGCGAAGCCACGCGTGGTTTTCTCGGGCCCGCCCCTGGCTGGCACGGACAACGGGACCAACGAAGCGGCGGGGGAGACGGTCACGCGCCGTACGGGTGAGACCGGGCCCGAACGCAGATGCGGAGGCCCACTCAGACGCGGCCCCGGCACAGCTCCAGCACGGTCATCGCGAGCGCCGTGCCCGGCTTGCCCAGGGCGTCCCGGTAGTGGCCGAGCACCTCCATCTCGCGCGTCAGGTTCACACGGCGGCCGCCTGATCCGATCCGGGCCTCCTGGATGACCGCCGAGACGGCCATCCGTTCCTGGATCAGACCGATGATCCGGTCGTCGAGCGTGTCGATCCGCTCGCGGGCGCCGCCGATCAGGGCCGCCGCCTCGTCGGTGCGGGCGCCGGTCTTCTCGGTCTGGGACAGGGTGGTCACGATGGGCTCCTGGTGGTGTCGTCCGGGGAGCCCCGGTGCGGTTCGGCCCGGGAAACGGCAGGCGCCCCGGGCCTTGTCGGCCCGGGGCGCCTGGGAAGTCGCTTGTCAGTTGCTCAAGCAGCACGACCATGGCAGCCGGTGGGCCGGTTGCCATAGGTAAAGACGAACGTCGTGAGCTTGCGCATGGGCACAGTATGGGACCCCTGCCGTGGCGCCCGCCAAACCGGGTTCGGATGGTGAGACGAAAGGCGCTACCGGCGCGCCGGTAGAATCGACAAATAACCCCCCTCGGGGGAACTCCTACCGCCGGAAGGCCGCCGTAGTGTCCTCAGCGACTCCCGCTGCCGCGCCCGACGTCTCCAACCCGGACGTAGTCCTCGTTGTCGACTTCGGCGCCCAGTACGCCCAGCTCATCGCCCGCCGTGTCCGTGAGGCCCGGGTATACAGCGAGATCGTCCCGTCCACCATGCCGGTGGCCGAGATGCTGGCCAAGAACCCCCAGGCGATCATCCTCTCCGGCGGCCCGTCCTCCGTCTACGCGGAAGGCGCCCCGCGCCTGGACCGCGCCCTCTTCGAGGCCGGTGTCCCGGTCTTCGGCATGTGCTACGGCTTCCAGCTGATGGCGACGACCCTCGGCGGCACCGTCGACAACACCGGCGCCCGCGAGTACGGCCGCACCCCGCTGCACGTCTCCAAGTCCGGCTCGACCCTCTTCGAGGGCACCCCGGCCGAGCAGTCGGTGTGGATGTCGCACGGCGATGCCTGCTCCGCCGCCCCCGAGGGCTTCGCCGTCACCGCGTCCACCGACGTCGTGCCGGTCGCGGCCTTCGAGAACGACGAGAAGAAGCTGTACGGCGTCCAGTACCACCCCGAGGTGCTGCACTCGACGCACGGTCAGCAGATCCTGGAGCACTTCCTCTACCGGGGTGCCGGCATCGAGCCGACCTGGACCACCGGCAACGTCATCGACGAGCAGGTCGCCGCCATCCGCGAGCAGGTCGGTGGCAAGCGCGCCATCTGCGGCCTGTCCGGCGGCGTCGACTCCGCCGTGGCCGCCGCGCTCGTCCAGAAGGCCATCGGCTCGCAGCTGACCTGCGTGTACGTCGACCACGGCCTGATGCGCAAGGACGAGACCGAGCAGGTCGAGAAGGACTTCGTCGCCGCCACCGGCGTCCAGCTGAAGGTCGTCGACGCGCAGGAGCGATTCCTCACCGCGCTCGCCGGGGTCTCCGACCCCGAGGAGAAGCGGAAGATCATCGGCCGCGAGTTCATCCGCGTCTTCGAGCAGGCCCAGGCCGAGATCGTCGCCGAGGGTGCCGCCGACGGCGAGGACGTCGCGTTCCTCGTCCAGGGCACGCTCTACCCGGACATCGTCGAGTCCGGCGGGGGCGCCGGCACCGCCAACATCAAGTCGCACCACAACGTGGGCGGCCTCCCCGAGGACCTCGAGTTCGAGCTCGTCGAGCCGCTGCGACAGCTGTTCAAGGACGAGGTTCGGATGGTCGGCCAGGAGCTCGGCCTGCCGGACGAGATCGTCCAGCGCCAGCCGTTCCCCGGTCCCGGCCTCGGCATCCGCATCGTCGGAGAGGTCACCAGGGAACGTCTGGACCTGCTGCGCGAGGCCGACGCCATCGCCCGCGAGGAACTGACCGCCGCCGGTCTCGACCGGGACATCTGGCAGTGCCCGGTGGTCCTGCTCGCCGATGTGCGCTCCGTCGGAGTCCAGGGCGACGGCCGCACCTACGGCCACCCGATCGTCCTGCGCCCCGTCTCCTCCGAGGACGCCATGACTGCGGACTGGACCCGCATGCCGTACGACGTGCTCGCGCGGATCTCGACCCGCATCACCAACGAGGTCGCCGACGTGAACCGCGTGGTGCTCGACGTGACGAGCAAGCCTCCGGGCACCATCGAGTGGGAGTGACCCCTCCCCGACGCCGGTGAAGCCGCCGCCCCGCACGCCGGGGCGGCGGCTTCGTCGTGTGACCTGTCTGGCCACTTGCGGGGCACGGCGTTACCTTCCCGCGCATGAGCGAGATACCGGCCCCCGTACCCGTCGAGCGGCTCCAGTTCGCCCTGCCTCCCGTGCACGAGGGCCCCGAGGAGGAGCGCGCCCACCGCAAGCGGAGGCTCGCGGGCGCACTGCGCCTCTTCGCGGGCTTCGGATACGAGGAGGGCGTCTCGGGGCACATCACCGCGCGCGACCCCGAACTGTCCGACTGTTTCTGGGTGAACCCCTTCGGCGTTCCCTTCGCCGAGCTGACCGCGAGCCGGCTGGTCCTGGTCGACGGCGACGGCAGGGTCGTTGACGGCGGCCATCGCGTCAACCAGGCCGCGTTCGCCGTGCACGCCGGGATCCACCGGTCCAGGCCCGACGTCGTGGCCGTCGCGCACAGCCACGCCGTCTACGGGCGGGCCCTCGCCGCGCTCGGCGAGCCGATCGAACCGATCACGCAGGAAGCCTGCGCCTTCTACCGCGACCAGGCCCTCTACGACGCCTATACCGGTGTCACCCCCGACGCGGAGGAAGCACGTCGGATCGCCACCGCCCTCGGCCCGTACAAGGCGATCGTGCTGCGCAACCACGGACTGCTGACGGTCGGTGGCTCGGTGGACGCGGCGGCCTGGTGGTTCATCGCGATGGAACGCTGCGCCCGGGTGCAGCTCGCCGCCCGGACCGCGGGCAAGGTCGTGCGCATCGGCCATCGTGAGGCGCTCGCCACCCGGGAACACATCGGCACGGACCTGGCCGCCTGGGTCAACTACCAGCCCCTGTGGCGCCGGATCAGCCGCGCGGAGCCCGAACTCCTTTCGTAGGAGAAGCCCTTCCGTCAATGTGATGACATTTCGATCACCCTCCCGCAGAGCGCCCGAAGTGCTCCGGCGGCCCGTCCGGTGCGGCACAATTCCCGTGAATCAACGTCAAGTTGACCGAGAGGGAGGGCACCGTGGCGGTGCAGGAGGCCAGACCGTGCGGTGACCAGGCGCGGTGCGCCGAGGGCGGCCGAGCCGGACACCGGAGCGCGGTCGCCGCCTTCCTCGCCCGGCGCGACGAACTCGCCGCCGGACAGGGGGTGCCCGCCGCCGTCGCCTGCTCACCGGTCGCCTCCCGGCAGTGGATCTCCGACGAACTGGCCCAGTCCGCGCGGACCGTCGCCGGGCACCGGCGCGCGGCGGACGCGGTGGCCTTCCGCCGCGTGCGGCACGTCACCTTCGGCGCTCTGGGGGGCGCCGTCCTCGCCCTGCTGCTCGGTCAGGCGCTCACCGCGACCGGCACCGGATGGACGGGTCCGCGTACCGCCGGCCTCGTCGCGGCACTGCTCCTGGCAGTCCCGCTCACCGCCGCCGCGCACGCCCACCGGGCCCGCGGGGGACTCCTCGCGCCGCTGACCGGCGACGACAACCGGCTCTCCACCTCACGCGCGGTGGCGGCCGGATGGCTGCTTTTCCTCGTCTACGCACTGCTCTTCCTCGCCCTGCGTCCCGTCACGGGTGGCGACGTGACCGGCCCCGGCCTCGCGAGAGGCGTCGGACTGCTGGTCGTGTTCGCCCTGACGGCCGCCGTCGCCGTCGCCGCCCAGGCGCTCGTCCGTGTCAGGATCGTGGGGCGGCGTCTCCAGAAGCTCCGGGCCGTCCGGCCGCGCGCCGCCGACCTCTGGTGCGACGACGACGGCCGGGCCGCCCTCGCCGACGTCCAGTACGTCCTGGTGTCCGCCGCCGGCCTGGTGCTGTGCGGTGTCCGGCTCGGCACCCGACCCGACTGGGTGCCCGGCGCGCCCTGGACGCTCGTCCTCCTCCTCGTCGTCTCGGCAGCCTGGTACCTCGCCGCCAAGTGCGCCGAGGGCGGCCGTCCCACCGTCCTGTCCGTGGTCCGGTCCCGCGAGGCGGGCGACCTGGACGCCCCGATCCGCATCGGCGACGACATCGAGATCCGGGGCCTGGGTTTCGTCCCGCCCGGCGGAGGCGGCCCGGACCCGCTGACCCGGCTGGTCGTACGGATCGGAGCCGTCCACGCCCATGTGCCGCTGGTCCCGGTGCCCGGCGGCTTCTCCAACCCGACCGACACCGCCCTCACCGTCCCGCTCCCGGCCGACGTGGAACCCGGCCCCGTCGAGGTGTGGGTGGTGACGGCCGCCGGGGTGGAGACCAACCGCGTCGCGATCCACGTGGTCGACTGATCAGGGCGCCCGCGTCTGAACCACCGATGCTCTCCCCGCGTATCCACAAGACGGGGGTCCGGGGACAATCGGTCTCGCGGACATTTGGCGCGGAGAGGCAGGCCGACCATGGCACACACCAGAGGCACCAGCTGGGCGAACGACCCGTCGGACGACGAGGGCGGCAGGCCGGCCCGATGGAAGGCGACCGCCTCCCGGTACGCCTTGCTGCCGCTGCGCCTCTTCCTCGGGATCACCTTCGTCTACGCCGGGATCGACAAGCTCACCGACTCCGCCTTCCTCGCCGACTCGGGCACCGGGTCCATCGGCGATCTGATGCGCGGCGTAAGGGACTCCGCCGCCATCCCCGCCCTGGTCGACCTGGCGCTGCACAACCCGGTCGGCTTCGGGTACACCATCGCCCTCGGCGAAGTGGCCGTCGGCATCGGGATGCTGCTGGGGCTCTTCGCCCGGCTGGCCGCCCTCGGCGGGGCGCTGATCTCGCTGAGCCTGTGGCTCACCGTCAGCTGGCAGACCGACCCGTACTACTACGGGAACGACCTTGCCTATCTGATGTCCTGGCTGCCGCTGGTGCTGGCCGGGGCGTCCTCCTGGTCACTGGACGCGCTGATCGCGAACAGGAGGAGGGCCACCGCCTCGCCTGCGGCTTCCCACTGAGCGGGGTCCGCCCGTCCAGCCATTGCCGCCCGCCCGGCGTTTCTCCGGCTTCGGCGGAGTTCGGCCGGGCGTTCCGAGTCCGACCCCGCCCGCCCCTTCCGTGACGCCCTCCGCTCCGGTGACCCGGCCTATCCGACCTCCTGGCCGCCACTGGTGCGTGCCGGGGCCTCGGTGTTCTCGCCCGACGCGTTCCGGGCCGAGCGGCGGCGTATCAGATAGGCGACCCACGTGACGAGGGCGGCGGCGCCCAGACCTCCGCAGAGCACGGGGACCACGGCGTACCAGGGAGTGCCCCAGGCGTCCGCCGCGTCGCCCGCGTAGAGGACGGCGAGCGCGAGCGCGGTCACTCCGGCGATCAGCCGGCCGGGACGGAACTCATGAAGCAGCACGGGTGACCTCCACCTGTCCGAGTCCGACCTCCAGTGAGAGGTCAAGGGTGCCGGCCGGGTCTGTACCCGTCGGCGGGGCGAGTGTCCGGGTCACGTCCCGGTCCGGTGCGATGTCGATGTCGCCCGGCGGCTGCTGGGGCAGCCGGAGATCGCCCAGTCCGACCTTCGCCCGCAGCGTCACCGTCACGTTCTTCGGGACGATCACCTCCAGCTTCCCGGCTCCGACCTCCGCCTCGGTGGTGACCGTCGTGCCCGTGGGGACCGCGAGGCCCGAGAGGTCGAGCGTGCCGGCGCCGGTGCCCAGTTCGTACCGCGGCTGCACGGCGGTGACGGCCGTCGGTCTCCAGGTGGTGCGGGCCCAGTCCGTGGAGATGCTCTCGGGCAGCGCGACCGCCGCCGCGAGCAACGCGGCCGTGACCATGGTGAGGAAGATCGTGCCGAAGCCGGTCCGGCCGACGACGCTGCTGAGCACCAACCCCAGGCCGAAGACCGCCAGCGCGGCGACGAGACCGATCTGGAGGCTCGTGCCCAGCGGATGCGTCTCCCACGACAGGCCCGTCCCGAGACCGCCCGCGAGCAGAGCCAGGAGGAAGACCAGGCCCCCGATCGAGCGCGTCCGTGGGCGGGCCGGTGCCATGGCCGGCCCTTGCCAGGGATCCTCGCTCCGCCGGCCCCACTGGCTGCCGGGCACCGGCACCTCGCCACCGGGGAACTCTCCGTTCTCCGTGACACCGTGCGGACCCCAGAGATAGCCGATGGCGATCCTGCCGGTCGAGCCGTCCTTCACGATCGGGTCCTTCCACCAGGACGGGAACTCCACCAGCGGCGGCGCCTTCGTCTCCGGTGGCGCCTCGGAGGCCGCGGCGGTCGCCGCCGCGTCCCGTCGGCCCTCCACATCGCCGCCGGTCTGACGTCGCTGTCTCGACCAGGCCGCCGCACCGCACACCGCTATCGACAGCATCACCCCGAACGCCAGCGTCCCGCCGTTCCTCAGCATCGACAGGAAGACGCCGCAGCCGGCCAGAGCCATCAGCACGGCCGCGAGGGAGGCGCCGTCGACCCGGCCGGACAGCAGCCTGCGGCCTTCGTTCTCCTCGTCTCCCGCGAGCGGTATCCACAGCCACGCGAAGCCGTAGAAGATCAGGCCGATGCCGCCGGTCACGGACAGCACCCCGATCACGATCCGGAAGATCACCGGGTCGAGGTCGAAATGCCGGCCGAGGCCGCCGCAGACCCCGGCCACGACCTTGTGCCGCTGCGAGCGCCGCAGTGACGCGAGGGACGGGGCCTCCGCAGGCTGAGTGACCTCGTGCGAGGAAGGCGTCGAACTCGTCATGGCTCCATGGTGACGTCCCGTGACGTGCGGCGGCACCGGGAGCGACCCTGGGCCGACCCTGATATTCGGGCGGCGCCGCACCCCGAGGACTTCTCGGGGGCGATCTCAGGGCCGCCCCTGATGTTCCTGCCCGCGCGCACGTGTGACGATCGGTGCATGCCGACCGTCGCCCACGACACCGAAACCGACGAACCGCCCGTGCGCAAGCTCTACCGGAGCGCCGACGGACGGTGGCTCGGTGGTGTCGCGCGCGGCCTCGCGGGACACCTCGGTCTGCCCGTCGTCTGGGTCCGCGCCCTGTTCGCGACGCTCCTCCTCGCGGACGGTCTCGGCGCCCTGCTGTACGCGGTCTTCTGGATCGTCGTCCCGCTCGGAGTCGGCGGCCGATCCGCGCCGCGCCCCGTCTTCGAGACGACCCCCGACGGCCGGCGCCGGCTGCGCAAGCCGGACCGCGGCCAGGTCTTCGCACTGATCGCGCTGGCGATCGGGGCCGCCGTGTTCGTCGGCAACATCGATTTCGGCACGAGGGCCGACCGCTATGTCTGGCCCGCGCTGCTGATCGGGGTCGGCGTCGTACTCGTCTGGCGGCAGGCGGACAACGCCCGCAGAGCCAGCTGGACCGATTCCGGCAGGCGGCGGCGGAACCTCCAGCTCGCCCGCGGTCTCGCGGGCGTCGCCCTCGTCGGGCTGGGGCTGGCCGCCTTCGTGGTGGTGCGCGGGTCGGCCGCCCAGCTCGGCACGGCGTTCACCGCCGCGGTCGCCGTCCTCACCGGCATCGCACTGCTCGCCGGCCCCTGGCTGGTCCGGATGTCGCAGGACCTCTCCGAGGAGCGGACGATGCGCATCCGCGCCCAGGAGCGTGCCGAGGTGGCGGCCCACGTCCACGATTCCGTGCTGCACACCCTCACCCTGATCCAGCGCAACGCGGAGTCCCCCGGAGAGGTGCGCCGTCTCGCCCGCGCCCAGGAGCGGGAGCTGCGTAACTGGCTGTACAGACCGGAGGGGACCGGCAAGGACGAGGGCGAGGAGCCCGAGACGCTCGCCGAGGCCGTCAGGAAGGCCGCCGCCGAGGTGGAGGACAAGCACGGCGTGCCGCTGGAGGTCGTGGTCGTCGGGGACTGCGCCCTCGACGAGAAACTGGGCGCGCAGATGCAGGCCGCGCGTGAGGCGATGGTCAACGCCGCCAAGTACGGTGGCGAGGGAGGGGCGGTACAGGTCTACGCCGAGGTGGAGGGTCGCACGGTCTTCGTCTCCGTCCGGGACCGGGGGCCGGGCTTCGACCTGGACATGGTGCCCGACGACCGGATGGGCGTACGAGAATCGATCATCGGGCGGATGCAGCGCAACGGCGGCTCCGCCCGGCTGCGGTCGGTGCCGGGCGGAGGCACCGAAGTGGAGCTCGAGATGGAGAGGGCGGACGCATGAGTGACGAGACCGGGACGACGGCGCGGGAGGGCACGGGGCGCCGGGTACGGGTCGTGCTCGTAGACGACCACCGGATGTTCCGTACGGGGGTCCAGGCAGAGATCGGCAGGACCGAGGTCACCGGCGTCGAGGTGGTCGGTGAGGCCGCCGACGTCGACCAGGCGGTCGCGGTGATCAACGCGACCCGCCCCGAGGTCGTGCTGCTCGACGTGCACCTGCCGGGAGGGGGCGGAGTCGAGGTGCTGCGCCGCTGCGCGAACCTGATGGTCGCGGCCGAGCGGCCGGTCCGCTTCCTCGCGCTGTCGGTCTCCGACGCGGCCGAGGACGTCATCGGCGTGATCCGTGGCGGTGCCCGCGGATACGTCACCAAGACGATCACCGGGACTGACCTGGTCGACTCGGTCTTCCGTGTCCAGGACGGCGACGCGGTGTTCTCGCCGCGGCTGGCGGGGTTCGTGCTGGACGCCTTCGCCTCGACCGACGCCCCACCGGTGGACGAGGACCTGGACCGGCTCACCCAGCGCGAGCGGGAGGTGCTCCGGCTGATCGCCCGCGGATACGCCTACAAGGAGATCGCGAAGCAGCTCTACATCTCGGTGAAGACGGTCGAGTCGCACGTGTCGGCGGTGCTGCGCAAGCTCCAGTTGTCCAACCGGCACGAACTGACCCGCTGGGCGACCGCCCGCCGCCTGGTCTGAGAGCCTGCCGGGCGCCTCTTGACCATGGCCTGTTGACCGTGGCCCGTTGCCTGTGCCGGCGACCGGGAGGCGGATACGGCCTGATGGCGGTGTTGCCCGGCGCGGCTCCTGATGCGCAGCCAAACGACAGGCTCTGCGCGGGTCGGCGAAGGCCGTACCGCGGCCTTCGCCGCTCAGCGGCCCTGACCAGCCTTCTTGGACGCCTCGACGGCGAGTCGTCGCCGGGCCTCGTCCCAGCCGAGGGGGAGCTGCTCGACCTTCACCTCCCAGAAGGTGAAGGTCGAGTCGCGCATGGTGGATCGGAGATCCCGCATGATCGAGCGGTGTGGCTCGGCGCGGGCGTAGGCGTAGAGCGCGTCCCGGTCCTCCCAGGCCGAGAGCGTGTAGAACGTCCGCTTCAGCGGCTGGGCGATCAGCGAGGCGCCGAGTGCGCCGGGGGCCTTCTTCACCTGGCGCCAGGCGGCGAGGGAGCCGAGGAAGAAGCGGGGCACGTCCTTCAGGCTGCGGACTTCGAAGCGGGAGGCCATCACCTGGGCCCGTGCTCCTGGTCGGGCCTGCTGCGGGACGGTCCAGGGCAGCGTGGGCATCGCGCGATCCTCTCACGATCAGATAGTGGCACTACCCGTAGTAGATAGTGGCGCTATCTGAGCGTCAAGAGGGAAAGGCCACCGCGCCAGGCGGGAGCGTCAGGCCACCCGCGTCGCCCCCGCGAAGGGCATCTCGTCGATCGGGGCGATCCGCACCGGAGCGCCCGGCCGTGGCGCGTGGATCATCTGGCCGCCGCCGATGTACAGCCCGACATGGGTGATGCCCGAGTAGAAGAACACCAGGTCGCCCGGCGTCAGTTCGGATCGGGAGACCCGCCGCCCCGCGTTGATCTGCGTGTACGTGGTGCGGGGCAGCGAGACGCCGGCCGCTCGCCAGGACGCCTGCGTCAGCCCCGAACAGTCGTATGCGGAAGGCCCGGTCGCGCCCCAGACGTACGGCTTGCCGATCTGCGCCCGGGCGAACGCGATGGCTTGCGTGGCACGGGAGCCCGGCGCCGTCACCGGTCCGCGCGGCAGGGAGCCCCGGTCCGCCCGCACCTCGGCCGCGTCGGTACCGGACTGTCCCGTCCGGCCCGCCCCCGCGGCCTCATAGCGTGCCCGCTCCGCCGCGGTGAGCCGGGCCAGCAGTGAACGGGCCTCGCCGAGCTTGCCCTGGACCTCCGCCTTCCGCCGTCGCAGGTCGGCTTCGTGGCCCTGAAGCTCCGTCAGGCGCTCCGTAGACTCGGCGCGCAGCTGGCGGATGCCGGTCAGCTCGCGACGGACGGACGCCACGGCCGCCGCCTGCCGCTCGCCGGCCTTCTCGGCCAGTGCGGCCCGTTCCAGGTACTGGGCGGGGTCGGAGGTCAGCGCGAGCTGTACGGCGGGGTCCAGCCCGCCGGCACGGTACTGCGCGGTGGCGATCGAACCGAGCCCGTTGCGCGCCTCGTTGAGCCGCTCGGTGCGGCGGGCGGCCTCGTCGCGCAACCGGTCGAGCGTGCCGCGCGCCTGGTCCGCCTTCTCCTTCGCGCCGTTGTACTGCTCGGTGGCCGCCTCGGCCTCCTGGTACAGCCGGTCGACCTTGGCCTTCACCTGGGCCGGGGTGAGCGAGGGCTCGGCATGCCCGGAGCCCTCGAAGAGCGTGGCCGTCGCGGCGGAGGCGAGGGCGACCGTGGCCGCGGTCCTGACCGCCTGGCCGCCGAGGGGGAACTGCCGGGGCTTCCGGTGTGCTGCCACGAGGGCGGGTCACATCCTCTCCCTGTGGGGGGCGTTGCCCGTCCGGGCCCGGCGGCGGGCCGCACAGGGGAGACGGCCCACCACCGGATTTCCCGGCGGGGGCGGCCGGCTCCCGCCGGACGGACCGACGGTGGTGGGGAGCCGGCCACCTGGAGCAGGACGCTAAACCTGGGCGTCACGGAGGCGGGTCCAGGTGATCGATATTGACGTCAGTTGGCGCTCCCGGATCGATCGGGGCGGGTGGGATGCCGGGTGGATGCCGCATTGCGGCGCGCGCCTGACCGATGCCCTGGACAAGGTGGACCCGGCCGGAGGCGGATGGTATGGCCCGGTTAGGCTCCGCCCCATGGACGTACTCATCAATGTCTTCGTCGCCCTGCACATCATCGGAATCGCCTCGCTGCTCGGCGGATTCCTGACCCAGACGAAGGCGATGGGCGCCGGTACGGCCCGTTTCGGCCCCGCGATGCTGCACGGCGCGTTGACCATGCTGGTCACCGGTGTCGCACTGGTCGGGCTCAACCAGGCGGACGACCGGCCGGTGGACAACGTGAAGATCGGCGTCAAGCTGGCCGTGCTCCTCGTGATCCTGGCCCTCGTCTACGTGAAGCGGGACGAGGAGAAGGTCGACAAGGGCGTCTTCGCCGCCGTCGGCGGCCTGACCGTCGCGAACATCTTCATCGCGACGCTCTGGACCTGACGGGCGCGCGCCGCGACCCCACGGTTCGCGACCCCACGGTTCCCGCCCGGCGCCCCGCGAAGGGCGGCCCCCCCCGACGGTGAAGGCGCGGGGTACCACGGGCCTCCACGGGGTGCGGTGCCCGGCCGGCCGGTCCCGGCGCACCCACGACGGGTAGGGCGCGGCCGTTCCGGGCCCGGTCGCCGCAGGCCAGTCCGGGCCGCCCGGGGCAGCTCGGAGCCCGCCACGTCAGGCCGGTCGTACGCTCCCGTAGATCGGCATGTAGTAGATCGACTCCTCGCGCACGTTCGTGCCCGGCTTCGGCGCGTGGATCATCCGGCCGCCGCCGATGTACAGGCCGACGTGGCTGATGTCGTCGTAGAAGAAGACGAGGTCGCCGGGGAGCAGGTCCTCCGTGGCGACGCGGGTGCCCACCTCCACCTGGTCCCAGGTCGTCCGGGGCAGGTCGACCCCCGCCGCCTTCCAGGCCGCCTGGGTGAGGCCCGAGCAGTCGTACGAGCTGGGGCCGGTCGCCCCCCACACGTACGGCTTGCCGATCTGGTCCCGGGCGAAGGCGAGGGCCTGCTCCGCCTTGGCGGCGTACCCGGAGCCCGAGTCGCCGGCCGGCGGTGTGCCCGTCGCCGGGCGTTCCGCCTCGGCCGCCTCCGCCTGTCGATGGCGTTCCGCCTCGGCCGCCTCCGCCTTGGCCTTCTCCTCCGCCAGGCGCCGCGCCTCGGCTTCCCGTTCGCGCTCCAGCTCCGCGAGCCGGGCCTTCTCCTCGGCCGTCAGCCGGGCCAGCAGCGTACGCGCCTCTGCCAGCTTGTCCTGCACGGTCTGCTTCTTCGTCCGCAGCGCCGCCTGCGAGTCGGTCAGGCTCTCCAGGCTCCTCGTCGCCTCGGCCCGCTGCTTCGCCGTCGCCGCCCGCTTGCTCTCGTAGTCCTGGACGGCGCCGCGCTGCCGCTCGGAGAGCCGGTCCATGAGGTGGGTCTGGTCGAAGTACGACTGCGGACTGTCCGCGAAGATCAGCGCCGCGGTCGGGCCGACCGCCCCCGTCCGGTACTGCGCCGCCGCGTAGGAGCCGAGGGCGCGGCGCGACTCGTTGATCGCGTCCGTCCGGCGGGCCACGTCGTCCAGGATCCCGTCGACCTTCCGCCGCTGCCGGTCGGTCGCCTCCTTGGTCCTGTTGTACTCCTGCGTCGCGGTACCGGCCTGCCGGTAGAGATCGTCGACCTTCTTCTGGATCTCCTCCACCGTCGGTTTCGAGGGACCGGCGGGGGCGGCCTCCGCACTCTGCGTGGACAGCAGGGTGACGGAGGCGAGGGCCGCGGCCGTCGTGACCCCGACGGCGGGGGAGTGCGAGCGGGTGCTGCGCGGCTTGCGATGGGACGCCAAGACCGGCATCTCCTTCCGTGACCGCCGAGGGGGACGCCCGGCTGCAACCGCCTTGGGGCAGGGCCGGGTTCGGCGTGGGCGGCCCGCTCGGCGCGATTCGCCGCCGGAGGGGACGGGCTGCTTGGGCGAGCACGCTAGCCAACCGCCGGGTCGACTGGGAAGGCCGGTGCTCTATTTGTCCGATACATTTCCGTGACCTGATCCGGACGGTGACCCTCCATGAACCGGCCGTGACTTCGGAAGGCGGGAGCGGGCTGTCGGTGCGGCGGCCTAGACTCGTGAGGCGATGAGCAGCCTTTTCGACGACAGCTTCCTGGCGAGCCTCCGGAACCACTCCCCGGAGGAGCACCCGCCGCCGCCCGAGGACCACGAGCACGGCGGCACCCCGGCCGCGGAGGAGGTTCCGCACGACCTCTTCGGCGAGTGGGGTCTTCCCGGAGCCACGGGGTCCGGGGAGGGCTCCGGCGCGGCCCCGGCCAGGGACGCGTACTACCGCGACGGTGCCCCGCGCCCGGTCGTGGACCCCGCCGCGCTTCTGGAGGGGTTGAACGAGCAGCAGCGCGCCGCCGTCGTCCACACCGACACCCCGCTGCTCATCGTCGCGGGCGCGGGGTCCGGCAAGACCCGGGTGCTGACCCACCGCATCGCCCATCTGCTGGGCAGCCGGCACGTCCACCCCGGCCAGATACTGGCGATCACCTTCACCAACAAGGCCGCCGGCGAGATGAAGGAGCGTGTCGAGCAGCTCGTCGGGCCGCGCGCCAACGCCATGTGGGTCATGACCTTCCACAGCGCGTGCGTCCGCATCCTCCGCCGTGAGTCGAAGAGGCTCGGCTTCACCTCGTCGTTCTCGATCTACGACGCCGCCGACTCCAAGCGTCTGATGGCGCTGGTCTGCCGTGATCTGGACCTCGATCCCAAGAAGTTCCCGCCGAAGTCGTTCAGCGCCAAGATCTCGAACCTCAAGAACGAGCTGATCGACGAGGAGACGTTCGCCGACCAGGCCGCCGACGGCTTCGAGAAGACGCTGGCCGAGGCGTACCGGATGTACCAGGCCCGGTTGCGCGAGGCCAACGCGCTGGACTTCGACGACATCATCATGACGACGGTCCACCTGCTCCAGGCGTTCCCCGACGTCGCCGAGCACTACCGCCGCCGATTCCGCCACGTCCTCGTCGACGAGTACCAGGACACCAACCACGCCCAGTACACACTGGTGCGCGAACTGGTCGGCACCGGCTACGAGGACCTGGGGCCGGCCGAGCTGTGCGTCGTCGGCGACGCGGACCAGTCGATCTACGCCTTCCGCGGGGCGACCATCCGCAACATCCTCCAGTTCGAGGAGGACTACCCGGACGCGACCACGATCCTGCTGGAGCAGAACTACCGTTCCACGCAGACCATTCTCTCGGCCGCCAATGCCGTCATCGAACGCAACGAGAGCCGGCGGCCCAAGAACCTGTGGACGAACGCGGGGGCCGGTGCGCAGATCACCGGCTACGTCGCCGACACCGAACACGACGAGGCGCAGTTCGTCGCCGACGAGATCGACCGGCTCACCGACGCGGGCGAGGCGAAGGCCGGAGACGTGGCCGTCTTCTACCGGACCAACGCCCAGTCCCGCGTCTTCGAGGAGATCTTCATCCGGGTCGGCCTGCCGTACAAGGTCGTCGGCGGCGTGCGCTTCTACGAGCGCAAGGAGGTCCGGGACGTCCTGGCCTACCTGCGGGTCCTCGCCAACCCCGAGGACAACGTCCCGCTCCGCCGCATCCTCAACGTCCCCAAGCGCGGTATCGGCGAGCGTGCGGAGGCGATGATCGACGCCCTTTCGCTGCGTGAGAAGATCACCTTCCCGCAGGCGCTCAAGCGGGTCGACGAGGCGTACGGCATGGCGGCACGCTCCGCGAACGCCGTCAAGCGTTTCAACACCCTCATGGAGGAGCTCCGCACCATCGCGGACTCCGGCGCCGGTCCGGCCGTTGTCCTGGAAGCGGTCCTGGAGCGCACGGGCTACCTCGCCGAGCTGCAGGCGTCCACCGACCCGCAGGACGAGACCCGCATCGAGAACCTCCAGGAACTGGCCTCGGTGGCACTGGAGTTCGAGCAGGAGCGGGGTGACGAGCCCGCGACACTGGCGGAGTTCCTGGAGAAGGTCGCGCTCGTCGCCGACTCCGACCAGATCCCCGACGAGGACGAGGAGGGGTCCGGCGTCATCACACTGATGACCCTGCACACCGCCAAGGGCCTCGAATTCCCGGTGGTCTTCCTGACCGGCATGGAGGACGGCGTCTTCCCGCACATGCGGGCGCTCGGCCAGACCAAGGAGCTGGAGGAGGAGCGGCGCCTCGCGTACGTGGGGATCACCCGCGCCCGCGAGCGGCTGTACCTGACGCGTTCCTCGATGCGCAGCGCCTGGGGCCAGCCGTCCTACAACCCGGCCTCCCGTTTCCTGGAGGAGATCCCGCCGACGTACCTGGAGTGGAAGCGGACCGGCCCCATGGTCAAGCCGGCCGGGCCGACCTCGGGCATCACCTCCTCGCTCTCCTCCTCGCGCTCGCGCTCGGGCCCCTCCGGTTTCGCCACGCGCCGCGCCGGCGACAAGCCGGTGATCGCTCTCCAGCCCGGCGACCGGGTCACGCACGACCAGTTCGGCCTCGGCACGGTCGTGCAGGTGACGGGTGCGGGCTCGGACGCGCAGGCGACGATCGATTTCGGCGACGAGAAGCCGAAGCGCCTCCTGCTGCGGTACGCACCTGTCGAGAAGCTCTGACCTGACGTTCCCGCCCGTAGCGCTTCCCCGGACCGGCCCGTTCCTCGGGCCTCCGGCTCGTGTGCCCGTCCGCCCACGGACACATGGACATGGGGAGGGCCCCGGCCGAAGCCGGGGCCCTCCCCATGTCCATGTGGTGCCGACGCCGGCCGACGCTCAGGTGGTCGGGTCGAGACCGTGGCCGCGCAGCCACGGCAGCGGGTCGATCGGCGTGCCTCCGTTCGGGCGGACCTCGAAGTGGAGGTGCGGGCCCGTGGAGTTGCCGGAGTTGCCGGAGTACGCGATCACGTCACCGGCCTTGACCTTGCCGGAGCGGATCTTGGTGCTGCTGAGGTGGCAGTACCAGGTCTCGGTGCCGTCCGCCGCGGTCACGATCGCCATGTTGCCGTAGGCGCTGTTCCACTGCGTGCGGACCGTGCCGTCGGTCGCGGCCATCACCGGGGTTCCGTACTGGACGGGGAAGTCGATACCGGTGTGCAGGGACATCCAGTTGACGCCGGCCTGTCCGTAGCGGGCGCTGAGCTGGTGCAGTTTCACCGGCAGCAGGAACTTGGGGCGCAGTGCCTCCTTGCGGGCCGCTTCCTCCTCCCGCTTCTTCTTCTCGGCCTCCTCGCGCAGCCGGAGGTCGATGCGCTCCTGTGTGCGGCTGGCGCGGTCGCCGAAGTCGCGCGCGTCGGCGCTGAGCGCCTGGAGCTGGGTGTCCAGCTCGTTGTTCGCGGCGACCGGTTTGACCGAGGACGGATCGGCGGCGGCGAGCGCCATCGTGTCGTCCTTCGTGCCGGGGCTCGCGTCGGCGAGCCCGCCCACGGAGGCCGCGGCGATCCCCGCGACGCCCATGACACAGGCGGACGGGACGGCGACGGTCAGCAGGGCGGAACGCTTCGCGGGCGTACGGCGACGGCCGCGGCTCCCCCCGGACGAACGACGCACGGGCCTGGCGGCGACGGGGGCCTCGACGCGCATTCGGTCGTCCGGTTCCCCGGGCTGCGTCCGATCGTCGTGTTCCACCGCGTCGTCGTACGTGCCGGTGGCGTAGTCGTACGGGTACGCGTCTTGCTCGGCGGCCTCGAAGCGGGCCGTGTGCTCCGCGAGCGGCTCGTCCGTGTGCTGCTCCGGGAACCGCTCATCGGCCTGCGCGTCGTACGCCGTGTCCCCGATGTGCTCGTGGTGCGCGTCTTGTTCGGGGAGATAGGCGGCCGGTTCGGGTGCGTACTCCTGTCCCGGGGCGTACTCACCGGTTGCGGGGACGTACTCGTGGTCGGGTGTGTACTGCTGCGGGACGACCGGCTCGGCGGCCTGGCGCCCGTGTTCCGGCGCCGCCTGGTTCCAGGCCGTGGCGTCGTACGCACCGCTCTCGTAGCCCGGCGTCGTCCACTGGCCGGTGGTGTCGTACGAGGCGAAGGAGGCGGACTGGTACTGGCCGGTCTGCTGCGCCTCGTTCCACGCGGTGGCGTCCCACTGGCCGGTGGTGTCGTAGTGGCCGGTGGTCTCGTACTGTCCCGTGGTGTCGTAGCCCGCGTACTGCGGTGTCACCGGCTGGTCCGCGGGGTAGGTGTCGTACGCGCCGCTGCCCCACTGCGTGGTGTCGTACTGGCCGCTGTGGCCGGCGTCGTATCCGCCCGGGAGGGCGCCGAACAACGGGTCCGTGGCGAAGCCGCCGATGCTGTGGCCGTCGTCTCCGACGTACCCGGCGTGGGGGTGCTGGTCGTTCACCAACTTCTCTCTCGCCTCGGCGGCAGGACCAGTCCGGGTGGGCCCGCTCAGGGGCGTCCCGGGGTGAAGCAGTGGCGCGACTGTACCCGGCGGTATGCGCGGGCGACAATCTTCCGAGGGGTCCGGTCCCGTAGGAAACGGGCAATCGGCCGTGTTTCGGTGGTCCCCAGGGAGAGCCTTGGCCCTGTGTTCGAGAAACGTTCGAAGGATGGTGTGTTCCGGCAACCCGTCAGACGCAGATGCCTCGCGGGCCGGTCGCACACCGGCGGCGGTCCCGCCGGTGTGTCGGGCCCGGTTCCCGGTGTGTCGGGCCCGGGAGGTCAGGCCACGGAGGCCGCCCCGGGCGCGGCGCCTTCCGTCTCGTCCGCGTCCAGGGCCTGCCGAATGCCGGCGACCACGGTCGGATGCACCGGCAGCGCGAGATGGCCGATCCCACTCACCCGGACGTTGTGCACGGTCAGGTCGGAGTGGTCCAGGCGGGCGGTCTCGACCGGGACCATGACCTGGTCGAGGTCGCTCCAGAAGCTCACGAAACGGGTCCGGCAGCCCGGTGCCGGACTGGCCAGCTCCCGGAGCACCTCGGAGCCGGGCCGCATCTGGCGGACCAACGGGTGGGCGCTCGCCAGCGGGGCGACGCCGGTGCCGGCGTGCGGCGTACCGAGCGTGACCAGGGTGCGTACCCGTGTGTCACCGCCCAGACGCTGCACGTAGTAGCGGGCGATCAGTCCCCCCAGACTGTGCCCGACGACGTCGACCTCCCGGTGGCCGGTCCGGTCGCACACCTCCTCCACGTGCCGGCCGAGCAGGTCGGCGGCGGTACGCAGGTCGCACATGAGCGGTGAGTAGTTGAGCGACCCGAGTGTGTGACGGCCGTGCCGGGCGAGGTGGCGACGGAGCAGGACGAAGACCGAGCGGTTGTCGACGAAGCCGTGCAGAAGGACGACGGGACGCCGGGAGCCGGGCGTGGCCAGGGGATCGGACGTCGGCACCGAGGCCCGCTCGGCGACGATGCCCGAGGGGTAGAGGAGGAGGTGACCGGTGAGGATCGCCAGTTCCAGGGCATTGGCCTTCAGGGTGGTGGTGACTTTCGCGAGCCTGGTCAGCCCGGTGAGCTCCATCGGCGGCCTCCCGATACGGTGCGCGGGCGCCGCACGGCGGGCCGGTGCACCGGGCCCCGGGCCGTGCGGCTCACGGCCCGGACGCCAGGCGGCCCTTTGGCGGCTCCCTTGCGCACGACCCGGTCCTGCGGCTGGTGGACCCCGGGAGGGGGCCCGGGAAGGGGGGCGGCGCAGCGCGAACGTGTCCCACCGTGTGATTTCCCCCTCGCTACCCACCGCGAAACGGCCGCTTGCGGGATGCTGGCGATAACGTTCGTTCACCTCCCCGGCACAGACGCGCGGGGGTCGCATGTGGAGGCAGTGATGGGTGTGACCGGTCCGATCCGCGTGGTGGTGGCCAAGCCGGGTCTCGACGGCCACGATCGCGGGGCCAAGGTGATCGCGCGGGCACTGCGCGACGCCGGCATGGAGGTCATCTACACCGGGCTTCACCAGACGCCCGAGCAGATCGTGGACACCGCGATCCAGGAGGACGCCGACGCGATCGGGCTGTCGATCCTCTCGGGCGCCCACAACACGCTGTTCGTCAAGGTCCTGGAGCTGCTGCGGGAGCGCGACGCCGAGGACATCAAGGTCTTCGGCGGTGGCATCATCCCCGAGGCGGACATCCCGCCGCTCAAGGAGAAGGGCGTGGCGGAGATCTTCACGCCCGGCGCGACGACCGCCTCGATCGTCAGCTGGGTGAACGCGAACGTCCGCGTGGCGGCCTGACACCCGACGGGTCCGGCAGGCCCGCCGCCGGCGAGGCGGCGGCAGCCGGTCCGGTCCGTTTCCGTCCGCCTCCGCTCTCTTCTGTCCGTCTCGGCGCGCCGTGCCCCGTGGCTTCGCCGCGAGGACTTCCCGGCGCGTCGGAATCACACGCGCCATGCCGCGTCCACCTTTCGGACGAAGGTCACCCGACAGGCTCGCCGGACGGCCGCCCGGCGAGCTCCGCGTGCATCGAGGCGCGCAACCGCAGCGTCGACAGCAGCCGCCGGAACGCCTCCGACCAGTAGCCGCCCGCACCCGGGGACGCTTCCTCGGGTGCGGCGGGCTGTGCGGCGAGCGATTCCAGCTGCCCGCCCGCCTCGGGTGACAGGCAGCGCTCCGCCAGCCCCATCACTCCGCTGAAGCTCCACGGGTAGCTGCCCGCGTCCCGGGCGATGTCCAGGGCGTCGATCACCGCGGCGCCCAGGGGCTCCGCCCACGGCACCGCGCAGACCCCGAGCAGCTGGAACGCCTCGGACAGTCCGTGGGCCGCCACGAACCCAGCGACCCAGTCGGCCCGCTCCCCGTCCGGCAGGATGGACAGCAGCTTCGCCCGTTCCGCCAGGGACGAGGTGCCCGGCCCGGTCGCGGGCGGGGCCGCCGGCGGCCCCAGCAGTGCCCGGGACCAGGGCACGTCGCGTTGTCGTACGGCCGCCCTGCACCAGGCCGCGTGCAGTTCCCCACGCCAGTCGTCGGCGACCGGCAACGACAGGATCTCCTCCGGCGCCCGCCCCCCGAAACGGGCCGGCCAACAGGACAGCGGCGCCGCCTCGACGAGCTGCCCCAGCCACCAGGACCGCTGCCCCCGGCCGGCCGGGGGAGCCGGTGCCACACCGTCCCGCAGCATGCCCGCGTCACACTCGTGCGGCGCCTCGACGACGATCGCCGCCGCTCCTTCCGTACGGTCGAGACTCACACAGGACGCGGCCCGGCCCGCCATCCGCCCGGCGAGCGCCGACGCGGGCAGCGCGGACAGCAGCTCGGCGGCGGTGGAGCGGACGTTGCGACCGCGGTCGCCCAGGGCCTCCTCCAGGAACTCCTCGTCCGCCCCGGACAGCCCGTCCCGCAGCGAGTCCAGGAACATCAACCGGTCCTCGGCCCGTTCCGTCGTCCACGTCGAGCGCAGCAGCGCCAGCCCGGCGGCGGGGTCCGCGGCCCGCACGGCGGCGAGCAGCGCGATCCGCTCGGCGAACAGCCCCTCCTCCCAGAGGCCCCGGACGGCCTCACCGTCCCCGGCGTCCGGCAGTGTCACCCCCGCCCGGCCCGCGCGCAGCGCGAACTTCCACTCGGGGTTGAGCCCGGCGAGCCACAGCCCGCGCGGTCCGGCGAAGGCGAGCGCCTGCGGTCTCAGGTCGGTGCGGGCGCGGGCGGCGTCGAGGAGGGCGGGCAGGGCGGAGGCGGGCGCCTTGTAGCCGTGCTCGTTGGCGACGGCGAGCCACTGGGGGAGCAGCTCGGCGAGGTCGGGTGTCACCCCGCGCCGCCCCCCGGACGGCGCGGGGGCGGACCGGCCCGCGAGCAGTAGGCCGAGCCGGCGGCGGGCCGGTCCCGGCAGCGGCCGGCGCCCGTCCGCCGGCGCGGGTTCCGGCGAGGCCGCGGCCGGTCCCGGCAGCAGTCCCGCTCTGCGCCGCACGGTGTGCAGCGCTGCGGCGTCCAGCAGGGCGGCCGGCGCGTCGACGACGGCCCCGGAACCGGCCGCCGCGCGGGTGCCGCCTCCGCCCCCGGGGCCGTCCTCGCCCGCCGGTGGCGCCGGGGGTCTGCGATCGGTTCCGAGCAGTGCGGCGGTGACGAGCTCCTCCCAGGCGTCCATCACGGTTCTCCAAGCTCTCGTCGGGTTCGTGGCCGGCTCTCGTCCGGCTCGGTGGCAGGGCCCGTCAGTGCAACGGGACGGTCTCGCCCGGGGCGTCCGCGGACCAGGCGGCGAGCGGGGTGAATCCCCGATGTCCGCACTCGCCGAAGACGGTCACGGGCCGCCCGCCGGAGAGGGCGGCCAGCCGCCACAGCCCGGGGCGGGCGAGCGCCGGGCCGCTGAGCGGCAGCGACTCGCCGCCGACTGCGTCCGCGAGCTGCCAGCCATGGTCCGTCGGTATCGGCACGACCTCGGCGAGGGTCACCGGCCAGGACTCCAGCCAGGGATCGTCCCGCAACGCGGAGCCGTAGACCGAGAGCGCCTCGCCGACGGAGCCTCCGGGCGGCGGCGCGTCGAGCGGGGCCGGCGCCGAGAACCGTGTGTCCAGATCGGCGCGCGGCGCGCCCGCGCCCGGCCGCGGGGTGACCGCGGCATCGATGACCACCCCGACGGGCAGGGCCAGTTCGGGTGCCCGCCCCGCCGCTCCGAAGGAGAGGAGCAGGGCGGTGCGCCCGCTCGTCCTGCCGTGCAGCCAGATCCGCCGGGTCGTCAGCCGGCCCTCGGAGGAGTCGTATTGGGCGAGGACCAGCCAGTGGTCCCGCACCGGGGTCCCGTCCGCGGGTGCGGGCAGACCGATCCGGGTGCGGACGGTCGCCGCGAGCGGATCGGGCAGACGGTCGACCGACAGCCAGGCCCGGTCCAGCAGATGGGTCAGCGCGCACTCCTCCAGGAGCCGCACCGGCCAGCCGGGGCCGGATCCCGGGATCGACCCCAACTCTCGCACTCGTTGGGCCAGCCCGGGTGCCTGGGCGTCGACCATGCGGGCCGCGGTCTCCTCCCACGGTCCGTAGCCGGACCGCTCGGCCGCGGCGAGTCCGCCGCGCAGCACATCGGCGAGCCGCCGCTCCAGCTCCTCCGTACCCGCGGTGATCCGGGCCGCCCGCCGGCCGGCGCGGCGACGCGCGGCCTCGGGGTCGGCCGGCGCGTCCGGCCCGCCCGCCGTTCCGCGGGCGTTCGACGCGGCGGCCCGCCCGCGCCGCTGCTCCAGCCACTGCCCCGCCCAGCCGGGAACCTCGCTGCTCCCGGCCGCCGGTTCGCCCCCGGACCAGAGCAGGAGCAGCCCCAGCGCGTGCTTGCACGGGAACTTCCGGCTGGGGCAACTGCACCTGTAGCCGGGGCCCGTGAGGTCGACCACCGTCCGGTACGGCGTGCTTCCGCTGCCGCGGCACAGGCCCCAGACGGCCCCGTCGCCGCTGCCCGTGCCGGACCACGGACCGGCCGTGCCGAGCTTGCTCCCCGCTCTGCGCGAGGCGTCGTCAGGAGCCAGAGCCAGCACCTGATCCGCCGTCCAGCGCACCCCCTGTGTGTCCATGCCCCGAAGGTAGGCGGAGCCACTGACAACGCCCTTGAGAACCCTTCCGAGCTGCGACGACGACGGATTGTCAGTGGCGTGGTGCACGGTGGATCACACATCAGGTCGAACGATCTGGAGGGGGATCCATGACCGTGCCCGAAACCGTCGCGAGCGCCGTGACCGAGGCCGAGACCACCACCGTTCCCGAGGCCGGGAGCGGCTCCGCGACCGCGGCGCTGCGACCGCACGCGGAACACGCCTTCGCCGACGAACTCAAGGCGCTGGCAGCGGCCGACGACCGCCCGCGGCCCGTGCGCTGGCAGCTGTCGCCCTGGGCCGTCGCCACCTATCTCCTCGGTGGCACCCTCCCCGACGGGACGGTGATCACGCCCAAGTACGTGGGGCCGCGCCGGATCGTCGAGGTCGCGGTCACCACGCTCGCCACCGACCGCGCGCTGCTCCTGCTCGGAGTGCCCGGCACCGCCAAGACCTGGGTCTCCGAGCATCTCGCCGCCGCCGTCAGCGGCGACTCGACCCTCCTGGTCCAGGGCACCGCGGGCACCCCCGAGGAAGCCATCCGATACGGCTGGAACTACGCGCGCCTGCTCGCCCACGGCCCCAGCAGGGACGCGCTCGTGCCCGGCCCCGTCATGCGGGCGATGTCCCAGGGCCTGACCGCTCGCGTGGAGGAACTGACCCGCATCCCCGCCGACGTGCAGGACACGCTCATCACGATCCTGTCCGAGAAGACCCTGCCGATACCGGAGCTGGGACAGGAGGCGCAGGCGGTCCGCGGCTTCAACCTGATCGCCACCGCCAACGACCGCGACCGCGGGGTCAACGACCTCTCCAGTGCGCTGCGCCGACGCTTCAACACCGTCGTGCTGCCGCTGCCCGCCACCCCGGACGCCGAGGTCGACATCGTCTCGCGCCGTGTCGACCAGATCGGCCGCTCGCTCGACCTTCCCGCGGTTCCCGAGGGCGTGGAGGAGATCCGCCGGGTCGTCACCGTCTTCCGCGAGCTGCGCGACGGGGTCACCACGGACGGCCGGACCAAGCTCAAGTCCCCTTCGGGGACACTGTCCACGGCCGAGGCCATCTCCGTCGTCACCGGCGGACTCGCGCTCGCCGCCCACTTCGGCGACGGCGTCCTGCGCCCCGCCGACGTCGCCGCCGGCATCCTCGGCGCGGTCGTCCGCGACCCCGCGGCGGACCGTGTCGTCTGGCAGGAGTACCTGGAGACGGTCGTCCGCGAGCGCGACGGCTGGAAGGACTTCTACCGCGCCTGCCGCGAGGCGAGCGCATGACGGCGCTTCGGGCGGCGCCGGCCGCCTCCCCGGCCGCGGCGGCACCCGCTGCCCGGCCGCCGGGCGCCGCCGGGCCGCTCGTCCTGGGAGTGCGGCACCACGGGCCCGGATCGGCACGGGCGGTGCGGGCGGCCTTGGAGGCGGTGCGGCCGGCGGCGGTGCTGATCGAGGGACCGCCCGAGGCGGACGGGCTGGTGGCCCTGGCCGGGGACGAGGACATGCGGCCACCCGTGGCGCTCCTCGCGCATGCCGTGGACGATCCCGGGCGGGCCGCCTTCTGGCCGTTCGCCGGTTTCTCCCCGGAGTGGGTGGCGATCCGGTGGGCCCTGGACGCGGGCGCCGTGGTGCGGTTCATCGACCTGCCCGCCGCGCACACCCTCGCCGCCGACCCCACCTGGGACGACGGGGAGGAGGCCGACCAGGGGGAGCGGATCGACCCGGTCGCCGAACTCGCGCGGGCCGCCGGGTACGACGACCCCGAGCGCTGGTGGGAGGACGCCGTCGAACTCCGCGGCACCGCCGACCCCATCGCCCCGTTCGAGGCCCTGGCCGAGGCCATGGGCGCGCTGCGCGACGCCTACGGGGACGGCGGCCGGCCGCGCGACCTCGTCCGAGAGGCGCACATGCGGCTGCGACTGCGTGCCGCCCGCAAGGAGTTCGGTGACGACATGGCCGTCGTCTGCGGTGCCTGGCACGTGCCCGCGGTGGGCCGGAAGACCACCGTCGCCGCCGACCGGGCCTTGCTCAAGGGCCTGCCCAAGGTGAGGACGGAGACCACCTGGGTCCCCTGGACCCACCGCCGGCTCGCCCGTCGCTCCGGCTACGGCGCCGGCATCGACTCACCCGGCTGGTACGGGCACTTGTTCGCCTCGCCGGACCGGCCGGTCGAACGCTGGATGACCAGGGTCGCCGGCCTCCTGCGGGCGGAGGACCGGATGGTCTCCTCCGCCCATGTCATCGAGGCCGTGCGTCTCGCCGAGACCCTCGCGGTGATGCGGGGCCGGCCGCTGGCCGGGCTCGGGGAGACCACCGACGCCGTACGCGCCGTCATGTGCGACGGCTCCGACGTCCCGCTCGACCTCGTGCACGACCGCCTCGTCGTCGGGGACGTCCTCGGCGAGGTGCCCGCCGGTGCCCCCGCCGTGCCGCTCCAGCGTGATCTGGCCCGGCTCCAGCGCGGCCTCCGCCTCAGGCCCGAGGCCCAGGAACGGCAACTGGAGCTGGACCTGCGCAAGGAGAACGACGCGGCCCGCAGCCGGATGCTGCACCGCCTGCGGCTGCTCTCCGTCGCCTGGGGCGAGCCGGTCGCCGGACGGGGCAGCACCGGCACCTTCCGGGAGACCTGGCGGCTGAGCTGGGAACCCGAACTGCACGTCCGGGTCGCCGAGGCGGGCGTCTGGGGCACCACCCTCGCCAGCGCCGCCACGGCGAAGGCCGAGAGCCGTGCACTGGAGGCCACAGCCCTCGCCGAGGTCACTTCCCTCGCCGAGCGGTGCCTGCTCGCCGGACTCTCCGAGGCGCTGCCCGTCGTCATGACGGCGCTCGCGGACCGGGCCGCACTCGACGCGGACGTCGGCCACCTCGCCGAGGCCCTGCCCGCACTCGCCCGCGCGCTGCGCTACGGCGACGTGCGGGCCACCGACACGGCAGCGCTCGGCGAGGTCGCCGCCGGGATCGCCGAGCGGGTCTGCGTCGCCCTCCCGCCGGCCTGCGCCGGACTGGACACGGAGGCCGCCACCGCCATGCGCGGCCATCTCGACGGCGTCCACACCGCCCTCGGCCTGCTGCCCGACGCCGCGGGACTCGTCGAGCGCTGGGGCGGAGTGCTGCTCCGGCTCGCCGACCGGGACGGCGTCCCCGGCGAGATACGGGGACGGGCGGCCCGCATCCTCCTCGACGACGGGCGGCTCGGCGAGGACGCGACCGCGCGGCTCATGAGCCGCGCGCTCTCGCCCGGGACCCCGCCCGCCGACGCCGCCTCCTGGATCGAGGGCTTCGTCGGCGGCGCCTCCGGCGGCGGCATGCTCCTCGTCCACGACGCGCGTCTCCTCGGCCTGGTCGACACCTGGCTGACCGCGGTGCCCCCGCGGGCGTTCACCGACGTCCTGCCCCTGCTGCGCCGGACGTTCTCGGCGTACGAGCCCGGTGTGCGCCGCACCTTGGGCGAACGGGTCGCACGGGGCCCGTCTGTCGGGACGCCCGCCCGCGCGGGGGCCGGCACGGCGGGCTTCGCCGAGGGACTCGACGAGGCGCGGGCCGACGCGGTCCTGCCGGTCCTGCGACTGCTCCTCGGACACGGGGAGCCGGAGGGGGCGGGCCGATGAACGCTACGGGACACGACGGGTGGGGGAGGGCGGACCGATGAACGGCACCGGACACGACGGGAATCCGTCACACGACGAGCGGCTGCGCCGCTGGCGCATGGTCCTCGGAGGGGGCGCGGCCGACGGCACAGGCTGCTCCCTCGCGGGCGCCGACGCGGCGATGGACGGAGCCCTGACCGCGCTCTACGGACGCGGCGACGGCCGGCCCGCCGGGCGGGAACGCTCGGCAGGACTCGGTGCCTCGGCGCCCTCCGTGGCCCGCTGGCTCGGTGACATCCGTACGTACTTCCCCGGTTCCGTCGTCCAGGTCATGCAGCGCGACGCGATCGACCGGCTCGGTCTGTCCACCCTGCTCCTGGAGCCGGAGATGCTGGAGGCCGTCGAGGCGGACGTCCATCTCGTGGGCACCCTGCTCTCGCTCGGCAAGGCCATGCCCGAGACGACGAAGGAGACGGCCCGGACCGTCGTGGGCAAGGTCGTCGCCGACATCGAGAAGCGTCTGGCGACCCGGACCAGGGCCACGCTCACCGGCGCGCTCGACCGTTCGGCCCGGATCAGTCGTCCCCGGCACCGTGACATCGACTGGGACCGCACGATCCGCGCCAACCTCAGGAACTACCTGCCCGAGTACCGCACGGTCGTCCCCGAGCGGCTGATCGGACACGGCCGGGCGGCGCGGTCGGTGAAGAAGGACGTCGTGCTCTGCGTCGACCAGTCCGGTTCGATGGCCGCCTCGGTGGTGTACGCCTCGGTGTTCGGCGCCGTCCTCGCCTCGATGCGGTCGATCTCCACCCGGCTCGTCGTCTTCGACACGGCGGTCGTCGACCTGACCGAGCAGCTCGAGGACCCCGTCGACGTGCTCTTCGGCACGCAGCTCGGCGGGGGCACCGACATCAACCGCGCGCTCGCCTACTGCCAGTCGAGGATCACCCGGCCCGCCGAGACCGTCGTGGTCCTCATCAGCGACCTCTACGAGGGGGGCATCCGTGACGAGATGCTGAAGCGGGTGGCGGCCATGAAGGCGTCCGGAGTGCAGTTCGTCGCCTTGCTGGCGCTTTCCGACGAGGGCGTCCCGGCGTACGACCGCGAGCACGCGGCGGCCCTCGCCGCGCTCGGAGCCCCGGCCTTCGCCTGCACCCCGGACCTCTTTCCCGAGATCATGGCGGCGGCGATCGAGAAGCGTCCGCTGCCGGTCCCTGACCCGGCGACCCGCCCGTAGCCCCGCCCCGGGTCCGGCCGTCGGCCGCGCCCGGTCCCGGGGGCGGGAGGGCGCGATCCCCGGGGCTTCGCCGTGCGGAATCCGTCGTCCGGAAGCCACCCGGCCGGGTGCGCCCCGCTCGACTGAGGCCCATGTCACAGGGCCGCCCGCGCGCACCTCACCCCCCGGCCGGGCGCGCCGTGAGCCCGCGGACCCCGTCTCCCGCCTGCCCACCGAGGTACCGGGCGGTCTTCCGCACCCCCTACGGACCGCCCGGTACCCCCTACGGCCTGTGACCCGTATCACCGCTCAGGTGTGATCTGCGATTTAGGGACCCAGGTCCCTCGGGGATAACCTGCGAGACGGACATGCCGCGCCCACGGACACCGTGTACGCCTCCCTTGTGACAGCGCAGTCACGTTGCCCTTCGCGGCACGCCCACGCAGACAACGAACCGCGATCATCAGAAAAGGGACGGACGCGCGTGGACCTGTTCGAGTACCAGGCGAGGGACCTCTTCGCCAAGCACGGTGTACCGGTGCTGGCCGGTGAAGTCATCGACACGCCTGAGGCGGCGCGCGAGGCCACCGAGCGTCTTGGCGGCAAGTCGGTCGTCAAGGCGCAGGTGAAGGTCGGCGGCCGCGGCAAGGCCGGCGGCGTGAAGCTGGCCGCCACCCCGGACGAGGCCGTCGCCCGCGCGACGGACATCCTCGGGATGGACATCAAGGGCCACACGGTCCACAAGGTGATGATCGCGGAGACCGCTCCGGAGATCGTCGAGGAGTACTACGTCTCCTACCTCCTCGACCGCACCAACCGCACCTTCCTGGCCATGGCCTCGGTGGCCGGTGGCATGGACATCGAGGAGGTCGCCGCGACGACCCCCGAGAAGCTGGCCAAGGTGCCGGTCGACTCCAACACCGGGGTCGACATCGAGAAGGCCCGCGAGATCGTGGCCCTGGCGCAGTTCCCGGCCGACGTGGCCGAGAAGGTCGCCGAGGTCCTGGTGACCCTCTGGAAGACCTTCGTCGCCGAGGACGCGCTCCTCGTCGAGGTCAACCCGCTGGCCAAGGTCGTCTCCGGCGACATCCTGGCCCTCGACGGAAAGGTGTCTCTCGACGAGAACGCCGACTTCCGTCAGCCCGAGCACGAGGCGCTCGAGGACAAGGCCGCAGCCAACCCGCTCGAGGCTGCCGCCAAGGCCAAGAACCTCAACTACGTCAAGCTCGACGGCGAGGTCGGCATCATCGGCAACGGCGCCGGCCTGGTCATGTCGACCCTGGACGTCGTCGCGTACGCCGGTGAGAACCACGGTGGCGTGAAACCCGCCAACTTCCTCGACATCGGCGGCGGCGCGTCCGCCGAGGTCATGGCGAACGGCCTGGAGATCATCCTGGGCGACCCGGACGTCAAGTCCGTCTTCGTCAACGTCTTCGGTGGCATCACCGCCTGTGACGAGGTCGCCAACGGCATCGTCCAGGCCCTGGCGCTTCTCGCCTCCAAGGGCGAAGAGGTCACCAAGCCGCTGGTCGTGCGCCTCGACGGCAACAACGCGGAGCTGGGTCGCAAGATCCTGTCGGACGCGAACCACCCGCTCGTGCAGCGTGTGGACACCATGGACGGCGCGGCCGACAAGGCCGCCGAGCTCGCGGCTGCGAAGTAAAGGGACGAGGTCAAGCACACCATGGCTATCTTCCTCAACAAGGACAGCAAGGTCATCGTCCAGGGCATGACGGGTGCCACGGGCATGAAGCACACCAAGCTCATGCTGGGTGACGGCACCAACATCGTCGGCGGCGTGAACCCGCGCAAGGCCGGCACGTCCGTCGACTTCGACGGCACCGAGGTCCCGGTCTTCGGGTCGGTCGCCGAGGCGATGAAGGAGACCGGCGCCAACGTCTCGGTCCTCTTCGTCCCGCCGGCCTTCGCCAAGGCCGCCGTGGTCGAGGCGATCGACGCCGAGATCCCGCTCGCCGTCGTCATCACCGAGGGCATCGCCGTCCACGACTCCGCCGCCTTCTGGGCGTACGCGCAGTCGAAGGGCAACAAGACCCGGATCATCGGCCCGAACTGCCCGGGTCTGATCACCCCCGGCCAGTCCAACGCCGGCATCATCCCGGGCGACATCACGAAGCCGGGCCGCATCGGCCTGGTCTCGAAGTCCGGCACGCTGACGTACCAGATGATGTACGAGCTCCGTGACATCGGCTTCTCGTCCGCCGTCGGCATCGGTGGCGACCCGGTCATCGGTACGACGCACATCGACGCCCTCGCGGCGTTCGAGGCCGACCCCGACACCGACCTGATCGTCATGATCGGTGAGATCGGCGGCGACGCCGAGGAGCGTGCGGCCGACTTCATCAAGGCCAACGTCACCAAGCCGGTCGTCGGCTACGTCGCGGGCTTCACCGCGCCCGAGGGCAAGACCATGGGCCACGCCGGCGCCATCGTCTCCGGCTCCTCCGGCACCGCCCAGGCGAAGAAGGAGGCCCTGGAGGCCGCGGGCGTCAAGGTCGGCAAGACGCCGACGGAGACGGCCAAGCTGGCGCGCGCGATCCTCGCGGGCTGACCGCCGGATCACCCGTACGTGAGAGGGCCCCGCACCCGGGAGACCGGGGGCGGGGCCCTCTCACGTACGGGCCGCCTCGGTCTGGCGGCCCGCCGCCTCGGGTGCTTCTCCGTCTCGGCGCGGGCCTGCCGCTCGGCCGGACGCGAGGGCGCCACGCGGGCTCAGCGCGGATCGGGGACCAGTCGCTCCGGCCCGTTGTGGGGCAGCTTCCGGAGCTGTACCCGCAGCTCCTCGTCCTCGGGGGTGAGCTTCTGAGAGCCGTTGCGGACCGGGACGCCTTCGACCGTTCGGCCGGGGGCGTTCACCGGGAGGTACTGCGTGGGCGCTGTGGCGGCCGTGAACGCGGTCATGGCGATGAGGGCCGCCGTCACGCCGAGGGCCGTCCGCGTCCACGTCCGGCCGCGCCGCTCGCCGTGCGTGCGGACCTCGGCGGGTTCCGCGAGCGTCGCCGCCGGAGCCTCGGCGACCATTCGTCCCAGGAGCCGCTGCAGTTCCTCCGGGCGGGCCAGCTCGGGGACGTGACCGCCGATGACCGTGCGGGCGTGCAGCAGCCGGTTCGCCGCGGCGGGCGTGCTGGCCTCGGTCTCGGCGGCCGTCTCGGGCAGGTCGAGGCCGAGGCCGTCGTAGAGCAGCACGGTGCGCCGGTACGGCGGCGGCAGTTCCAGCAGGGCCGCCAGCAACGCGCGGCGCGCGGCGTCGGTGGGCGCGCCGTCGGGATGCCGGTGGGCCCGGCGCAGCCGGTGCCAGGGGGAGAGGGCGTACTCGTAGGCCGCGGCCCGGACCCAGCCCACGGGGTCGCGGTCCACCGCCACCTCGGGCCAGCGCTGCCAGGCCAGCAGGAAGGCGTGCTCGACGGACTCACGGGAGAGTCCGCGCCGGCCGGTGAGGAGGTACGTCTGGTGTACGAGTCCCGGAGCGGCGTGCGCGTACAGCGCGTCGAAGGCCCCTTCCGGGGTGAGTGAGGGTTCGACGGCGGTCTCCTCGCCCCGTTCGCCCTCCGCGGCCCGCTGTGGCGCGGCACCGGCGGGGGTGTCCGTGGGGTGCGCCGTCGACCGGGGCCCGGTGCCCGAGCCGCCCGGTTTCAGGCGTTCCTGCGGTGTGTGGAGGGGCGTGGGGCCGGGAGCCGGGTTCTCGGGTGGTCTGGCGGCGCGCTTGGCGGCCGTCCGCGGCCGGGTGTTCGCGGTGGGTCCCGTGGAGGGCTGGGGACCGGCAGGCGCGTGGCGGGCGGAGGGCTCCGGCGCCGGCTCCGCCCCGGTGGCCTCCTGGCCGGGCGCGGGCGACGTGCCGGGCGCGGTGTCGAAGGCCCGCGCGCCGGGCGGGTGGGCCTCCTCGCGCGCCTCGTCCCGGGCGTGCGCGCCGAGGCCGCCCGAGGCGCCACCGGTGCTCGCGCTCGCGTGCGCCTCCTCGTGGGCACCGAGCAGCTTCGCGTACGCCTCCCGCTTCCGGCCCCGGGGATCGGTGCGGCCGGTCTCCCAGGACCGCACGGTGGCCCGGGTGACGCCCATGGCCTCGGCGATCTGCTCCTCGCTGAGAGCCCTGGCCTCGCGCAGGCGGCGGCGCTCCTTGGGGGAGGGCAGCGGGGTCGCGGGATCGGCGGCCCTCCGGCTCATCGGACTCATCGGCGACGACCTCCCGCAGAGCTGCTCCGGGCGGAAAAGTACATAAACGTATCTTGAGCGACACAACGGCGGTTTGCCTGTTACGCGAGAAAAGCGCGTGTCGTTGGCAGCATGGGCGCGTGAGCCATCCGACCGAGCAGTCTCCGCCGTTGTCACCGAACCCGCTGGTCAAGGGCGGGCGGTACGCCACCCTGGTGGACGCGTGTGTGCGCGGCGGGGCCGCGGCGGCCCTCGGGCTCGGCGCGCTGGCCGTCGTGGTGACCGCCGCGTGGATCACCTCCCCGTACCCCGACGGCAGCCCCGGCGGGGCGCTGCACCTGGCCGCGGGACTCTGGCTGCTGGCCCACGGGGTGGATCTGGTCCGCACCGACACCCTCTCCGGTGTGCCCGCGCCGCTCGGGGTGGCCCCGATGCTGCTCATGGTGCTGCCGGGCTGGCTGGCCCACCGGGCCGCCCGCGACGCCTTCGACGCGGAGGAGGGCCGGCCGAAGCTCACCGCGGCCGGTGCGGTGGGCGCGGTCACCGGGGGCTACCTGCTGGTCGCCGCCGGTGTGGTGGCCTCCTCGGCGAGCGGCCCGCTGCCCGCCGACCCCCTTGCGGCGGCGCTGTGGCTGCCCGTGGTGGTCACCGCCTCGGCGGGTCTGGGCGTCTGGACGGCGTGCGGGCGACCGCTGCCGGAGCAGGAGCACGCGGCTGTGGCGCTGCGCTCGGCCGCGCTCGCCGCGGGGACCCTCCTGGTGGGCGGGGCGCTGCTGGTCGCCGTCTCGCTGGCCTGGCACGCGGGCGCGGCGCACACCTCCTTCGCGCGGCTCGCGGGGGACTGGTCCGGACGGGCGTCGGTGGTGCTGCTGGCCCTGGCACTGGTGCCGAACGCGTCGGTCTGGGCCGCGTCCTACGCGCTCGGGCCGGGAGTCGCCCTCGGCCCCGGGATCTGGGCGACCCCGCTGGGGCTCTCGGGCGGGGCGGCCGTCCCGCCCTTCCCGCTGCTGGCCGCGCTGCCCACCGAGGGGCCGGGGGCATGGCCGCAGTGGGCCGCCGCCGTGATCGCGCCGGCCGCGGCGCTCCTCCTGGGGTGGCGGGTGGGGCGGTCCGCGCGCTGGTGGGCGGCGCGCGAAGCGGCTCTGACGGCGCTGGCCGCGTCCTGGGCCTGCGGGGCGGTGCTGGCCCTGCTCGCGGCGCTCGCGGGCGGACCGCTCGGCACGGGCAGGCTGTCCGCCTTCGGCCCGGTGTGGTGGCAGACGGGCGCGGCGGCGGTGCTGTGGTGCGCGGTGGTGGCGGTGCCGACGACGCTCGGGGTACGGGCCTGGGCGCGGCGTGACAGGAGTCCCGCGGCCGACGGGGCGTCGGCCCCGGTCGGCGCGGGCGGCGCGCCCCTCGGCCCGGCGGCCGTGCCCGAGGCCGACCGGGTCGTGGACCCCGAGCCGCTCCTCGACGACGAGGACGAGTCCGCGTTCGAGTCGTACGGCTTCCTTCCGGCGGCCTGGGAGCCGACGCCCCTGCCCGGACCCACGTCCCCGGCTCCGTCCCCTGACCCGTCCGCGCCTCAGGCTCCGTCCGCGCCCCCGGCCCCGTCGTCGTCCGATCCTTTGCCGGGGCCGGGCGGGGAGCCGTCCGCGCAGACCCCACCGGATTCCGTCGGCTGACGGCGCGCCGGCGTTCCCCCCGGCGCCCTGGGCCGGTGAGGCGCGGGAGCGAGGACGCGCCCACCCCGCGACGAGGGCCGCGGGCCGCGAGACGACGCGTGCGAGGTGCGCCGGGCGCCGCGGGGGCCGTCCCGGGGCCGGGTGTCAGTCGCGTACCCCGAAGACGTCCTGGAGCTGCTTCGGCAGCAGGTCGTTGCAGGCCAGCTGTCCGGACTTGGTCAGGGCGTCGTCGACGCAGGTGTAGAAGTCGCGGTAGACGAGCTGCATGGTGAAGCTGCCGGCCACGATCAGCAGGGCCAGGGCTCCCGCGACCAGTCCGCTGACGGCCGCCGTGCGCTGCGCGCGGGCCGCGACGGGAGCGCCGGGAGCGGCCGGCGCCGCGGAGCGGGGGGCGGGTGCCGACGGGGCGGCCGGGTCACCGGTCGCGGGCTTCGGCTTGGCGCGCAGGGCACTGACCGCCCAGTACAGGGCGAGGGCGCCCAGCAGCAGCGCGAGTTCCCGGATCTCGAAGATCGCGAAGAAGAACGCCCACATGCCGGAGAGGAGCGCGTACCGCGCACGGCGCTGGGCCGGGTCCGTCGGGTCCCACTTCAGGCCCGGCTTCCGGTTTCCCTCCGGGCCGCCGCCCGGACCCGTCGGCCGCTCGGGGCGGCGGCCGAAGCCGTCGGAGGAGCGGCCCGGCTGATGGCTGCTCCAGCGTCCCCCGGAGCCCGAGGACCCGGAATCCCCGGACGGGCCGGACGACGGGTCGTCGTCCGAGCCCTCCGGACGCCGTGGCTGCCACGGCTGGTCCGGCTGCCCTTCGGGCGGCGGCGCGAACGGGTTGTTGTCGTCCGTGGACTGGCGTTCCGGCATCTGCTGAACGTCTTCCCTCTGTCGTCGCGACTGCGGTGTCTGCTTTCGTCGAACCCCGACGCTACCCCCCGGCCACGCCCCCGTCCCGTGGGGGCCGTCCGGTGTGCCGGTATCGTTGCTGACGGTCGAGCCCTTCGTAGGGTTCCCCGTATCCCGGGACACGATTCATTCGTATGACCACACAAAGACGCAGTCCGTCGACCAAGCCGCTCCGCCGCACAGCGAAAAGAGTCCCTCCGTGGCCGCCCGCCTCGTCGTCCTGGTCTCAGGGTCCGGCACCAATCTCCAGGCCCTGCTCGACGCCATCGCCGCCGGTCCCGACGCCTACGGCGCTGAGATCGTCGCGGTCGGGGCCGACCGCGAGGGCATCGCCGGGCTGGAGCGCGCCGAGCGCGCCGGGCTGCCCACCTTCGTGTGTCGGGTGAAGGACTTCGCCACCCGCGAGGAGTGGGACCGGGCGTTGACCGAGGCCACCGCCGCGCATGAACCCGACCTCGTCGTCTCGGCCGGCTTCATGAAGATCGTGGGAAAGGAGTTCCTGGGTCGCTTCGGGGGGCGGGTCGTCAACACCCACCCGGCGCTGCTGCCCAGCTTTCCCGGTGCCCACGGAGTGCGGGACGCGCTCGCGTACGGCGCGAAGGTCACCGGATGCACCGTCCACTTCGTCGACGACGGTGTCGACACCGGCCCCATCATCGCCCAGGGCGTGGTCGAGGTCCGGGACGAGGACGACGAAGCCGCTCTCCATGAGCGCATCAAGGAAGTCGAGCGTTCGCTGCTCGTCGAGGTCGTGGGGCGTCTGGCCCGGCACGGCTACCGCATTGAGGGACGAAAGGTAACAATCCCGTGACCGCCGAAGGTACGAAGCGCCCCATCCGCCGCGCGCTCGTCAGTGTCTACGACAAGACCGGCCTGGAGGAGCTGGCCCGCGGCCTGCACGAGGCGGGTGTCTCCCTCGTCTCCACCGGCTCCACCGCCGCGAAGATCGCCGCGGCCGGCGTCCCGGTCACCAAGGTCGAGGAGCTGACCGGCTTCCCCGAGTGCCTGGACGGCCGGGTCAAGACGCTCCACCCGCGCGTGCACGCCGGCATCCTCGCCGACCTGCGCTTGGAGGACCACCGCGCCCAGCTCGCCGAGCTGGGTGTCGAGCCCTTCGACCTGGTGGTCGTGAACCTGTACCCGTTCAAGGAGACCGTCGCCTCCGGCGCCACCCCCGACGAGTGCGTCGAGCAGATCGACATCGGCGGCCCCTCGATGGTCCGTGCCGCCGCCAAGAACCACCCCTCGGTCGCCGTCGTCACCAGCCCGGCCCGCTACGCCGACGTGCTCACCGCGGCCCGCGAGGGCGGCTTCGAACTCGCGGCCCGCAAGCGGCTTGCGGCCGAGGCG
The DNA here is from genome assembly GCF_035994945.1 of Streptomyces sp. NBC_01216. NCBI lineage: Bacteria > Bacillati > Actinomycetota > Actinomycetes > Kitasatosporales > Streptomycetaceae > Streptomyces > Streptomyces sp. NBC_01216. Next base: position 2,742,486 of record NZ_CP108677.1, on the reverse strand, counting down.
TTCCAGCACACCGCCGCCTACGACGTCGCCGTGGCCGCCTGGTTCGCCGACGACTACGCCGCCGCCGACGACTCCGGCTTCCCCGACTTCCTGGGCGCCACCTACGAGCGTTCCGCGGTACTCCGCTACGGCGAGAACCCGCACCAGGGCGCCGCGCTCTACGTCGACGGCACCGGCGGCCTGGCCGAGGCGGAGCAGCTGCACGGCAAGGAGATGTCGTACAACAACTACACGGACACCGACGCGGCGCGCCGGGCCGCGTACGACCACGCCGAGCCCTGCGTCGCGATCATCAAGCACGCGAACCCGTGCGGCATCGCCGTCGGCGCGGACGTCGCCGAGGCCCATCGCAAGGCGCACGCCTGCGACCCGCTCTCCGCGTTCGGCGGCGTGATCGCCGTCAACCGTCCGGTCTCCGTCGCGATGGCCGAGCAGGTGGCCGAGATCTTCACCGAGGTCATCGTCGCCCCCGGCTACGAGGACGGCGCGGTGGAGGTCCTCGCCAGGAAGAAGAACATCCGGGTCCTGCGCGCCGAGGGCGCCCCGGCCGACCCGGTCGAGGTCAAGCCCATCGACGGCGGCGCGCTGCTCCAGGTCACCGACCGGCTCCAGGCCGACGGCGACAAGCCCGAGAACTGGACCCTGGCCACGGGTGAGGCGCTGTCCGCCGAGGAACTGGCCGAGCTCGCCTTCGCGTGGAACGCGTGCCGCGCCGTCAAGTCCAACGCGATCCTGCTGGCCAGGGGCGGCGCCTCGGTCGGCGTCGGCATGGGACAGGTCAACCGCGTGGACTCCGCCAAGCTCGCCGTCGAGCGTGCCGGCGAGGAGCGGGCGCGCGGTTCCTTCGCCGCCTCCGACGCCTTCTTCCCCTTCCCCGACGGCCTGGAGATCCTGCTGGAGGCCGGCGTCCGGGCGGTCGTGCAGCCCGGTGGCTCGGTCCGTGACGAGCAGGTCGTCGAGGCCGCGAAGAAGGCCGGCGTGACCATGTACTTCACGGGCACCCGCCACTTCTTCCACTGACGGACGCGGACACGACGCACGGGCAGGGCCCGCCGGTCACTCCCGGCCGGCGGGCCGTGCCCGTACCGCCGGCCGCGGAACGTCACCGGCCCGCGACCCGTCCCGCCGTTCGGGTGGTCTCTGGTCTAATGGGTTGCTCTTTCGTCGGCGGCTGGTCAGTGGGGGCGCGGTGCTGGATGTGCAGAGCGGTGCGGCGGCGGGAACCACCGGCGCCGCGGCCGACACCGACGTACGCGACGACGCCGGTCCGCCGGACACCGGTGCCCGGGTGCCGTGGCTCCCGTACGCGCTCGTGGCCGTCGCGCTCTGCGGCCTCTACTTCCTCTACTCCTGGGTGCAGTACGAGCGCTTCCGCACGCCCTCCTGGGACCTGGGGATCTTCGAGCAGTCCGTCCGGGCCTACGCGGAGCTCCGTGCGCCGGTCGTCGACATCAAGGGGCCCGGCTTCCTCATACTCGGGGACCACTTCAGTCCGGTGACCGCGCTCCTGGCGCCGCTGTACTGGATCTGGTCCTCGCCCCTCGCACTGCTTTTCGCCCAGGCCGCGCTGTTCGCCGCCTCCGCCGCCGTCGTCGGGCGTACCGCCCATCAGGTGCTGGGCAGCTGCGCGGCCGGTCTCGGGATCGCCGTCGCCTACGGGCTGTCCTGGGGGCTCCAGGAGGCGGTCAAGTCCGACTTCCACGAGATCGCCTTCGCCGTTCCGCTGCTCGCCCTGACCTGCCGGGCCCTGCTGCTGTCGCGCTGGACCGCTGCGGCGGCCTGGGCGGCCCCGCTGGTCCTGGTCAAGGAGGACATGGGCCTGACGGTCGCGATGGTCGGCGCCGTCCTCTTCCTGCGCGGCCGGAGACGGCTCGGCGCCGCCCTGGCCGGTTTCGGGGTCGGGGCCTTCGCCCTGACGGTCCTGGTCCTGATCCCGGCCGCGAGCCGGGTCGGCCAGTACGACTACTGGGCCAAGATCGAGAAGTCGAGCGCGGGCACCGACGTCTCCCTCGCGGACGCCCTGCTCGGCTCGCTCGGCTCCGACGTGAAGTGGGAGATGGTCCTCTTCCTCGTCGGGATCACCGGCTTCCTCGCCCTGCGCTCCCCGCTGATGCTGCTCGTCCTGCCGACGCTCGGCTGGCGCTTCGTCTCCCAGGACCCCAACCACTGGGGGATGCTCTGGCACTACAGCGCCATCCTGATGCCGGTGGTCTTCCTGGCCCTGGTGGACGGCGTACGTGCCGTCCGTACCTCGCCGCGGCCCTGGCTCGTCTCCTACGGCAAGGTCGTCGTGCCGGTGGTGACGGCCGTCGCGATCGTGCTCGCCCTGGACCTGCCGCTGCGGGGGCTGCTGAGTGCGGAGACCTACCGCACGGACGTCCGCACACAGGACGCCCGGCGGGCGGTGGAGGCGGTTCCCGACGGGTCGAGCGTGGAGACGAACGTGACGCTCATGGCCCACCTCACCGCCGATCACACGGTCTACTGGGTGGGCGGTGCGAAGGGGGTCAGCCCCGAGTACCTCGCGCTGGACCTCGCCTCGGGCTGGTCCCAGCCGGTCACGGACCCGGTGCTGCTGGCCTCGCAGCTCCACCCGGAGGCGCGCTACGAGGTGGCCGCTCGGGCCGGGCAGTTCGTGGTGCTGCGACGGGCCTGAGTCCGCGGGCGCCCGCCCGGCCTGTGCCCGTCCGCGGCGAAGGGGGGCCGGTTCCGCGCGGAACCGGCCCCCCTTCGCCGCGGGTCGCTCAGTACTGCTGCTTGTGGCGGTTGAACCAGGCCGTTCCGTCCGCCTTCGCCACGAAGACGATGATCAGGACGCCCAGGGCGAGGCTGATGATGCCCAGGGGCAGCGAGAAGAGGGCGAACAGCGCCACGAAGGCCGCGTAGACGATGGAGCAGATACGCACGCCGTTGCCGCCGGACTTGAACTTGGCGGCCAGCACCATGGCGAGCACGGCGAAGATCAGCACGAACACGCCGAGGCCGATGAGGAGGCCCTGGCCGAAGTCCTGGAACGCCTGCGCGTCGGCGCTGGAGGCGCTCGAGGTGTCGAGTTCGTCGAAGGCGACACCCATCGCGATGACGGCGAAGGCACCGAGCAGATTCAGGCCACCGATCACCCACAGCATCACGCGGGCCGCCTTCACCCCGCCCGGCATCTCCATGGCCGCGCCCGGGTACCCGCCGCCGTAGGGCTGCTGGACCGGAGGCGCCTGGGGGTAGCCGTACTGCGACGGAACACCCTGGGGGGTCTGCTGCGGGTAGCCGTAGCCGGGCTGCCCGCCGTCCTTGGGCTGCTGGCCGTAAGGGTTGTTCGGTTCGCCGAAGCTCATCGCGGGATTCCTCCGTGGGTTGTGCCGGGACGACGCGGCCCGTGCGGAGGAGTGATCACAGCTTGTGTGCGGTTCTGCCCCCCGGCACTGCCCGCGGCTCTGCGCGGCCATCGTCGTCGCCGCGTCGACTTCTTGTCCAGTCGGAATGCGCGGACGTTGTGCGGACGCGATGTCCTGCTCCCCGGTGCGGCGGTCCCCGGGACGACGAATTGGAACAACGCGGGGGTCATCCGGGAGGATGGGGGCCATGAGCGCCCAGATTCTCGATGGCAAGGCCACCGCAGCCGCGATCAAGTCCGATCTGACCGTCCGTGTGGCGGCCCTGAAGGAGAAGGGCCTGGCCCCCGGTCTCGGCACGATCCTGGTCGGCGACGACCCGGGCAGCCAGAAGTACGTCGCGGGCAAGCACCGCGACTGCGCGCAGGTCGGTCTCGCCTCGATCCAGCGCGAACTGCCCGCCAGCGCCACCCAGGAGGAGATCGAGGCGGTCGTACGGGAGCTCAACGAGGACCCCGCGTGCACGGGCTACATCGTGCAGCTGCCGCTCCCCAAGGGCATCGACGAGAACCGCGTGCTCGAGCTGATGGACCCGGCCAAGGACGCGGACGGCCTGCACCCGACGAACCTCGGACGCCTCGTCCTGAACGAGCCGGCGCCGCTGCCCTGCACCCCCTTCGGCATCGTCCGGCTGCTCCGCGAGCACGGCGTGGAGATCAACGGCGCGGAGGTCGTCGTCGTCGGACGCGGGGTGACGATCGGCCGTCCGATGCCGCTGCTCCTCACCCGGCGCTCCGAGAACGCGACGGTCACGCAGTGCCATACCGGGACCCGTGACCTCTCCGCCCACCTGCGACGGGCCGACATCATCGTGGCCGCCGCCGGTGTCCCTCATCTGATCAAGGCGCAGGACGTGAAGCCGGGAGCGGCCGTGCTCGACGTCGGCGTCTCGCGCAACGGCGAGGGCAAGATCCTGGGTGACGTCGACCCCGGTGTCGCCGAGGTCGCCGGCTGGATCTCGCCGAACCCCGGCGGTGTGGGCCCCATGACCCGTGCACAGCTCCTCGTCAACGTCGTCGAGGCCGCGGAGCGCGCGGCCGAGGCCCGCTGACCATGCCCGCACCGGGCGCCTCCGGCGCCGACGAGCCGGAAACGGGGCGCGCCGCGGGCGCCGGAGGGCCCGAGGTCGCCGCCGGCCGCCCGGCCGTCGCCGCGAACGGGAGGGCGGCCGACGACGCGCCGCCTCCCGCCGACGCCACGCGCCCCGCCGCCGAGCGGGCGACGGTGCCGACCGGGGCCCCCGGCACCACGGCGGACGACCCCGGTTCCACCCCGCGGGGCGACGACCCGACGGGGTCCGGCGCCCGCGGCAGGTCCCGGCGCCCGCCGACCGTGACCACCGGCACGGCGCGCCCGGAGGGCGGCGGTCGCGCCGCACCCGGCGACGCGCCGGCCCCCGCCCGGCAGTGGCCGCTGCTCACCGTGCTGGGACTGGCCGGCCTCGGCCTGCTCATCGTCGGCACGGACCTGTTCCCGCAGTCGTTCAGGGTCGGCACGATCCTCGTCGGGGTCGCGCTGCTGACCGGCGCCGCGCTACGGCGGGCGCTGCCCTCGGTGGGGATGCTCGCCGTGCGGTCGCGCTTCACCGATCTGGTCACCTACGGCCTGATGGGCACGCTCATCGTCCTGCTGGCCCTGATGGTGCAGCCCGACCCCTGGCTGCAGATCCCGTTCCTGGAGGACGTCCTCCACCTGACGGTGACCTGAGGCCGCGTCGTGCCGCCGGCCCGCGACACGCCGGCCGGTCGTCGCGGCCCCGGGCCGGGCGCCGGCGCCCGCCCTCTCCCCCGTGGGAGGGCGGGCGCCGACCGCGTTCCAGGGTCGTCCGCCTGTCGAGGGGGCTTCAAGGTCCCTCGGTTCCCCGTAGCACGGAAGTGACCATTCCGGTGCCTCCGGCGCCGCGCGTCCCCGGGGACTGCGGGCGGGCGCGCCGCCCGGGAGGGGGCGAACGGTCCTGGGCCCGTTGCCGTTCGCGGGCCGGGCGCGGTCGGGTGGCAGTGAGCCGGACCACAAGGGGGTGGGGATTGGAGCGGCCCCGGGTCGGATAGCCTGACCGCTGGATATCTCTTCATGTCGAGACACCGATCGATCAAGAGGGGTATCCCGCACCAGGGGCAGGGACCCCCACCGCCAGCTGTCTTACGGAGATCGCCATGACCCGCACTCCCGTGAATGTCACCGTGACCGGCGCGGCCGGCCAGATCGGCTACGCGCTGCTCTTCCGCATCGCCTCCGGCCACCTGCTCGGCGCGGACGTGCCGGTCAAACTGCGCCTCCTCGAGATCCCGCAGGGCGTGAAGGCCGCCGAGGGCACCGCCATGGAGCTCGACGACTGCGCGTTCCCGCTGCTCAAGGGCATCGACATCTTCGACGACCCGAACCAGGGCTTCGAGGGCGCGAACGTCGCGCTGCTCGTCGGCGCCCGCCCCCGCACCAAGGGCATGGAGCGCGGCGACCTGCTCGCCGCCAACGGCGGCATCTTCAAGCCGCAGGGCAAGGCCATCAACGACCACGCCGCGGACGACGTCAAGGTCCTCGTCGTCGGCAACCCGGCCAACACCAACGCCCTCATCGCCCAGGCCGCCGCGCCGGACGTCCCGGCCGAGCGCTTCACCGCGATGACCCGCCTGGACCACAACCGCGCGCTGTCGCAGCTGGCCGCCAAGACGGGCGCCTCGGTCGAGGACATCAAGCGCCTCACCATCTGGGGCAACCACTCGGCGACCCAGTACCCGGACGTCTTCCACGCGGAGATCGCCGGCAAGAACGCCGCCGAGGTCGTCGCCGACGAGGCATGGCTGGCCGACACCTTCATCCCGACCGTCGCCAAGCGGGGTGCCGCGATCATCGAGGCCCGTGGCGCCTCGTCCGCCGCCTCCGCCGCGAACGCCGCCATCGACCACGTCCACACCTGGGTCAACGGCACCGCCGAGGGCGACTGGACCTCCATGGGCATCCCGTCGGACGGTTCGTACGGCGTCCCGCAGGGCCTGATCTCCTCGTTCCCCGTCACCTGCAAGGACGGCGCGTACGAGATCGTCCAGGGCCTGGACGTCAACGAGTTCTCCCGCACCCGCATCGACGCCTCGGTCCAGGAGCTGGCCGAGGAGCGCGACGCGGTCCGCGAGCTGGGCCTCATCTGAGAGCCTGTCGGGCCTCGCCCGAGCACCGGGCCGTGGCGCGGACCCTTCCGTCCGCGCCCACGCCCGCCCCGTACAAGACGGCACCCCCGGCCCTTCCCGGCCGGGGGTGCCGTGCTGTGCGGGGCGGGCGGCGCGTCCCCCCGTCGCGCGCCGTCCGTTCCGCGGCCTCCGTACCCCGTACTGGCGGGAGTTCAGGCCATCCTCAGGTCCCGGGCCAGCTCGGTGAGGCCGCGCAGGGAACGCAGCAGCAGCCCGTGGCCGAAGGTGATCCGGGTCGCGCCGCGCGCGCCGAGCTCGGCGGACGGCGGATCGCCGTCCCGGGCGAGGAAGTTGAGCGGCGCCCCGATTCCCGCGCGCAGCCGGGGCAGATCCCCGGCCGGGGCGGCGATCGGGTAGACGCAGTCGGCCCCGGCCGCCGCGTAGAGCCGACCGCGCCCGATCGCGGCGGCTGCCGGATCGTCGCCCGCCGTGAGGTAGGCGTCGACACGGGCGTTGAGGAAGAGCGCGCCGCCGGCCGCCGCCCGCACCTCCGCCAGCCGGTCCGCCTGCGCCCGCGGGTCCCCGAGCACGCCGGACCGGTCGGAGTCCTCCAGGTTGACGCCCACGGCACCGGTCTCCAGAGCCCGTTCCACCAGCTCCCGCGGGGACAGCCCGTAGCCGTCCTCCAGATCGGCGGTGACCGGCACGGACACGGCCCGCACGATCCGCGCCACGGCGGCGAACATCTCCCCGGGCGGCGTCCGCCCGTCCTGGTACCCGAGTGAGGCGGCGACTCCCGCGCTCGGCGTCGCGAGCGTGGGGAACCCGGCCCCCTCGAAGACCCGGGCGGAGGCGGCGTCCCACGGGCCCGGCACGACCAGCGGATCGTCCGTGGCCCGTCCCCGGTGTAGTGCGCGGAGCGCCGCGGCGCTCACTTCCGGAACATCCCCGGGGTGTAGTGACCGGGGGTCATGCGGGTGGAGACGCCGATCCTGTTCCAGGCGTTGATCGTCGTGATCGCGGCGATGATCCGGGCGAGTTCGGTCTCGTCGAACACGGCCGCCGCCCCGGCGTACACCGCGTCCGGCACGAAGCCGTCGGTGAGGACGGTGACGGCCTCGGTCAGCGCGAGCGCCGCGAGCTCCCGTTCGGTGTAGAAGTGCCGGGACTCCTCCCAGGCGGACAACTGGACGATCCGCTCGACGGATTCGCCTTCCGCCAGGGCGTCCTTGGTGTGCATGTCGATGCAGAAGGCGCAGTGGTTGATCTGCGAGGCGCGGATCTTGATCAGGTGGTGGAGTGTCGGGTCGACACCCTGAGCGGCGGCGGCCTCCAGCCGGACCATGGCCCGGTAGAAGTCGGGAAGCAGCTCGGCGAGGCGGAGGCGGGGCGCGTGCTCGTGGGCGCGGGGCGTCTCCCCGTTCCCGTCCTCCGGGTGCGGAGCCGTCGTCGCCGCGGTGGCCGGGTCGTCTGCCGTGGTCGTCATGGGTCCACCGTACGGACCGGTTGGCTGGGGAGTATGGTCCATTTCCATGGCGAATGACTGGGCCACTTTCGGTGCGGACCTGCACCTCGAACTGTCGGGGGCGAAGCTCCGCGCGGGGCTGATGGACGCCCTGCGGGAGGCGGTGCGCAGCGGGCGCCTCGAGGCGGACACCCGGCTGCCGTCCTCGCGTTCGCTCGCCGCGGACCTGGGCGTGGCCCGCAACACCGTCGCCGACGCGTACGCCGAACTCGTCGCCGAGGGCTGGCTGACGGCGCGCCAGGGCTCCGGCACCCGGGTCGCCCGGCGGGCCGCCCCCCGGCCCACGTCGGCGCCCCGCGCCCCGACGGCGTCCCGTCCGGCGCCGGGACGGCCGGCGTACGACCTGAAGGCGGGCGTGCCCGACCTCGCGTCCTTCCCGCGCGCCGAGTGGCTCAAGGCGTCCCGGCGGGCGCTGACGGCGGCTCCGCACGAGGCGTTCGGCTACGGCGATCCACGCGGCCGGATCGAACTGCGGACCGCGCTCGCCGAGTATCTGGCCCGCGCGCGGGGGGTGTTCGCGCGGCCGGAACGGATCGTGATCTGCTCCGGCTTCGTGCACGGGCTGATGCTGATGGGCCAGGTGCTGCGGGCCCGCCGGGTGAGGGAGGTGGCGGTGGAGTCCTACGGGCTCGACGTGCACGCGGACCTGCTGACCCGGGCGGCACTGCGGCTGCCGGCACTGCCCCTGGACGAACGCGGCACCCGCACCGAGACCCTGGCGGACATGAAGGGGGTGGGCGCGGTGCTGCTGACCGCCGCCCACCAGTTCCCGCTCGGCGGTGCGCTCCCCTCCGACCGGCGGGCGGCCGTGGTCGACTGGGCGCGGGTGTCCGGGGGCCTGGTCCTGGAGGACGACTACGACGGCGAGTTCCGGTACGACCGGCAGCCGGTCGGCGCGCTCCAGGGCCTCGACCCGGAGCGGGTGGTGTACCTGGGTACGTCGAGCAAGTCCCTGGCCCCGGGGCTGCGGCTGGCGTGGATGGTGCTGCCGGAGGGGCTGGTGGACGAGGTGGCGGCGGCCAAGGGGAGGGTCGACTGGGTGTCCAGCTCGCTGGAGCAGCTGACCTTCGCGGAGTTCCTCTCCTCGGGGGCGTACGACCGGCATGTGCGGGCCATGCGGCTGCGCTACCGCCGGCGCCGGGACCAGCTGGTGGAGGCGGTCGCCGCGCACTCCCCGGAGACCCGGGTGAGCGGGATCGCGGCCGGGCTCCACGCGGTGCTGCGACTGCCGCCGGGTACGGAGCCCGCGGTGCTGCGCTCGGCGGCCTGGCAGGGTCTCGCCGTGCTGGGCCTCGACCGCTTCCGCCGTTCCGGCGTGCCCCCGGCGTTCGACGGTCTCGTCGTCGGCTACGCGACCCCTCCGGACAGCGGGTGGAACGGGGCGCTGCGGGCCCTGTGCCGGGTGCTGCCCTGACCGAAGCCCCGACGGAGCGCCGAGGTGGGCACCGCCGTCTCCATACTTCTGCGGACACGGCCTCGTGCGGCGGCTGGAAACGACCGGCCTACACTGTGCGGTCGCGGCCACGCTACGGGGAGATGGGGAAGGCGGCGCAGATGCGCAGACTGAGGTCGAGCACGGTGGTGCTCGGGGGAATGGGCGTGCTCGCGGCGACGGTGACCGCCTGCGGAGCCGAGCCGGACAAACGGTGTGTGGACCCGCTGACCCGCGAGAAGCTGCCCAGCTACGAGTGCGCGAGCGGCAGCGGCAGCGGTGGCGGTGGCAGTGGTAGCGGGGCAGGCGGCTCCACCCGCGGTTCGTACTACTACGGCGGATCGGAGCGCGACGGCCGGTTCAGCGGCGGCAGCTTCGACAAGGCCGCCGTCGACACCGGCGGTTTCGGCTGCTCCGGCTCGGGCGGCGGCTGATCGCACACCATGAGACGGCACACGATCGAACCCCGGCCCGACTGGCAGCGGACCGTCGAGGAACAGGGGCTCGTCTACCCCCTGACCCGCTACCCCGACGGCTCCCTGCGCCCGTACTGGGACGAGAGCGCGTACTACTCCTTCACGCTGGCCGAGGTCGAGGAGCTGGAGGAGGTGGTCGAGGAGCTCCACGCCATGTGTCTGGCCGCCGCCGCGCACATCGTCCGGCAGGAACGTTTCGCGGATCTCGGGATGACTGATCCCCGGCTCGCCTCGCTGGTCGCCGAGTCCTGGCGGCGCCGTGCCGAACTCCCTTCTCTCTACGGCCGGTTCGACCTCCGCTACGACGGCACCGGCCCGGCGAAGATGCTGGAGTACAACGCCGACACCCCCACGTCGCTGGTCGAGGCCGCGAGCCCGCAGTGGTTCTGGATGGAGGAGCGCTTTCCCGGCGCCGACCAGTGGAACTCGCTCCACGAGCGACTCGTCGACGCCTGGCGCCGCCAGGCCCCGCTGCTGCCGCCCGGCAGCCCCGTCCACTTCGTCCACTCCGACGGGGACGAGCTCGGCGAGGACCTGATGACGGTCGCCTACCTGCGCGAGACCGCGCAGCAGGCCGGGCTCGACACGGAGGCGCTGTCCGTGGAGGGGATCGGCTGGGACCGGCTGTCCGGACGCTTCGTGGACGACCGGCTCCGCTACATCCGCAGCTGCTTCAAGCTGTACCCGTGGGAGTGGCTGGCCACCGACCGTTTCGGTCCGCACGTCCTGGACACCCTGGACAACGGCGGCGGGACCGGCACCACCTGCTGGATCGAGCCCGCCTGGAAGATGCTGCTCTCCAACAAGGCGCTGCTCGCCGTGCTGTGGGAGCTCTACCCGGGCCATCCGAACCTGCTGCCCGCCTACCTCGACGGTCCTCGCGAGCTGGCCTCGACGACCGGGTACGTGGCCAAGCCGCTCCTCGGCCGCGAGGGCGCCGGCGTGACGGTGCACGAGCCCGGCGCCCCGGTGGTTCCGCGTGACGAGGACTGCTGCTACCAGGAGTTGGCTGCGCTGCCCGACTTCGACGGCAACCGGGTGGTGCTCGGTGCCTGGGTCGTCGAGGACGAGGCGGCGGGGGTCGGCATCCGCGAGTCGGCGGGCCTCGTCACGGACGAGTACGCGCGCTTCCTGCCGCATGTGATCCTCTGAGGGCCTGTCGGGTGGACTTCGGCCGCCGGTCAGAGGCCACCCGGCAGGCTCTGAGAGGTCCGCGCCCCTTGAGTGGCCCGCGTGCTCCGTGCGGCCCGCCCGCGTCGGTCACCAGTCCGGAAGGTGGTCCCGCAGCGGCGCGGGCTTCAGCCCCGCCGCGTCGGCGGCGGCCAGGGTGCGGGTGAGGTCCGCCGCCAGCGACTCGGTGAAGTGCAGCAGGACGATGTCTCCGGCCTCCAGGCGGGGGGTCGGCGGCGGCTGCTCCCCCCAGGTGGTCAGGTCGTGGGTCCAGGTCACCAGGGCCTTGGCCCCGCAGGCGCGGGCGGCGGTCCGGGTGGCCGCGTCGTATGTCCCGTAGGGCGGGCGCAGCAGCCGGGGCCCGTCTCCGAACCGTGCGAGGTGCCGGTCGCGGGCTCCGCAGATCTCGGCCTTCTGGCCGGCGGCGTCGAGAGTGGTCAGGTCGGGATGGTTCACCGTGTGGTTCTCGACCCGCGAGGGCCCGTGGTCGAGCAGGGCGCGGAAGTAGCCGGAGTCGTACGAGTAGGCGCCGGGCAGCACGAAAAGCGAGGCGGGCACGTGCCGTTCGAGCAGGATCGCCGCCGCCGCCGGGTCGTGGTACCAGCCGTCGTCGATGGTGATGAAGACGACCGGGTCCTCCGTGTCGACGTGCGAGACGACCGGTACGGGCTCCGGCCAGGCCGCGCGGGGGGCCCCGGTGGCGGGGCCGCTGAACGCGCCGAGCAGCGCGAGGGGGACGAGGGCGGCGAGCGCGCCGCGCAGGGCGTGGCGCAGAGGGGGTCTCGGCATGGCGGAAATGATTGGTCCAGACCAACTGGGCTGTCAAGAGGTCGAGTTGCCTCGGTCCGCCGTGCCGGTCCGTTCCCGTCCCCCGCGGACGGCCCGTGTTCGCCCCCGGCCCGACCGCCGGTCCGTTCCCGTCCGCAACGCCGGCCCGGGGCCCCGGATCGCGGGCCGGCGGTGGCACCGGTCCGGAACGGGGCCGGACCGGTCCGGTGTCAGGCCGACAGCACCGCGCGCAGCTGCTCCAGCCCCCAGTCCAGGTCCTCCTTGCCGATCACCAGCGGGGGAGCGATCCGGATCGTCGAACCGTGGGTGTCCTTGACCAGCACACCGCGGTCCATCAGCTTCTCCGAGATCTCCCGGCCCGTGCCCCGGGAAGGCGCGATGTCCACGCCCGCCCACAGTCCGCGACCGCGCACCGCCTCCACGGCTCCACCGCCCGCCAGCAGGCCCAGTTCGGCGTGCAGGTGCTCGCCCAGCTCCGTGGCGCGCTGCTGGTACTCGCCGGTCCTCAACATCGCGATGACCTCCAGGGCCACCGCGCACGCCAGCGGGTTCCCGCCGAACGTCGACCCGTGCTCACCCGGCCGGAACACGCCCAGCACCTCACGGTCGGCGACCACCGCCGAGACCGGTACGACGCCACCGCCCAGCGCCTTGCCCAGGACGTACATGTCGGGCACGACGTCCTCGTGCTCGCACGCGAAGGTCTTGCCGGTCCGGCCGAGGCCCGACTGGATCTCGTCCGCGATGAAGAGGACGTTCCGGGCGCGGGTCAGCTCCCGCACCCCGCGTAGATACCCGGCGGGCGGCACCAGGACCCCGGCCTCGCCCTGGATCGGCTCCAGGAGCACCGCCACCGTGTTCTCCGTGACCGCCGCCTCCAGGGCCGTCGGATCGCCGTACGGCACGATCTCGAACCCCGGGGTGTACGGCCCGAAGTGGTCGCGCGCCTCGTGATCCGTCGAGAAGCTGACGATCGTCGTCGTCCGACCGTGGAAGTTGTTCGCCGCCACGACGATCTTCGCGTGCCCGTCGGGCACGCCCTTGACCTCGTACCCCCACTTCCGGGCGGTCTTCACGGCCGTCTCGACCGCCTCCGCCCCCGTGTTCATCGGCAGGACCATCTCCTTGCCGCACAGTTCGGCGAGCCGGGCGCAGAACTCCGCGAACCGGTCGTGGTGGAACGCCCGCGAGGTGAGCGTCACCCGCTCCAGCTGCGCCCGCGCGGCGTCGATCAGCCGCCGGTTGCCGTGGCCGAAGTTCAGTGCCGAGTAGCCGGCGAGCAGGTCGAGGTAGCGGCGGCCCTCGACGTCCGTCATCCACGCCCCGTCCGCCGAGGCGATCACGAGGGGCAGGGGGTGGTAGTTGTGTGCGCTGTGCGCCTCCGCGGAAGCGATCGCGTCCTGCGTTCTCGACACGGGGTCTCCGTTCATCCTGCGGCCTGGGGCGGGTGTGGCGCCCCTTTCCTATCGTCGCTCGGATGCCGGACGCGGAAACATCGGTGACGACACCCCGAAGCCGGCGAGGACGCCCGGCGACCGGCGTACCCGGGCGAGTCCGGCCGCGCACCGGAAGTGACCTGGGTCACCCCGCGTCGAAGGTGAGGCCGCCCGCCGCCCCGTCCCGCCCCCGCCGCCGGCCGGCCTCGCGCTGTGTTCCTCGTCTCACCGGCCACGGTCCGCCCGGGAGCGCGGACCGTGGCCTCGGCCGTCCCCGCCCGCCCCGTCCGCGCGGCGACGGCCGGAAGGTTCCCTCGGCGCCCTCACGGCCGGGGGCGCACCGGCAGTCCGGGATCGGTTCCCACACCTGAGAGAATGACGAGCATGGCCTCTGACAGTCCCCGTGTGCTCTCCGGAATCCAGCCCACCGCAGGCTCGTTCCACCTCGGCAACTACCTCGGCGCCGTCCGCCAGTGGGTCGCCCTCCAGGAGACCCACGACGCCTTCTACATGGTCGTCGACCTGCACGCGATCACGGTTCCGCAGGACCCCGCCGAGCTGCGGGCGAACACCCGGCTCGCCGCCGCCCAGCTGCTCGCCGCCGGTCTCGACCCCGAGCGCTGCACCCTCTTCGTCCAGAGCCACGTGCCCGAGCACGCGCAGCTCGGCTGGGTCATGAACTGCCTCACCGGCTTCGGCGAGGCAGCCCGCATGACCCAGTTCAAGGACAAGTCCGCCAAGCAGGGTGCCGACCGCGCCACCGTCGGTCTCTTCACGTACCCGATCCTCCAGGTCGCCGACATCCTGCTCTACCAGGCCAACGAGGTTCCCGTCGGCGAGGACCAGCGCCAGCACATCGAACTGACCCGCGACCTCGCGGAGCGGTTCAACGGGCGCTTCGGCGAGACCTTCACCGTTCCGTCGCCGTACATCCTCAAGGAGACGGCGAAGATCTACGACCTGCAGGACCCGACGGTCAAGATGAGCAAGTCGGCGTCGACGCCGAAGGGTCTGATCAACCTGCTCGACGAGCCGAAGACGACGGGCAAGAAGGTCAAGAGCGCGGTCACCGACACCGACACGGTCATCCGCTTCGACCCGGAGCACAAGCCGGGCGTCTCCAACCTGCTGACCATCATGTCCACCCTCACCGGGACGTCGGTCGCCGCGCTGGAGCGGTCCTACGAGGGCAAGATGTACGGCGCGCTGAAGACCGACCTGGCCGAGGTCATGGTGGACTTCGTCACACCCTTCAGGGCTCGCACCCAGGAATATCTGGACGACCCGGAGACGCTGGACTCCCTCCTGGCCAAGGGAGCCGAGAAGGCCCGAGCGGTGGCCGCGGAGACCCTGGCGCGGACCTACGAGCGGGTGGGCTTCCTGCCCGCGAAGCACTGACCGGCGACCGACCGAAGGCCGGGTCCGAGGACTCTGGCCACAGGGGTGGTGCAGGCCGCACACTGGCGGCTGCACCACCATCCGCACCCGCAGCTCGACGACGGAGGAGAACGACGTGGGGACCGTAACGCTCGGCGTTTCGATCGCGGTCCCGGAGCCCTACGGCAGCCTGCTCCAGGAGCGGCGCGCCGGCTTCGGGGACCCGGCCGCCCACGGCATCCCCACGCACGTGACGCTCCTCCCGCCGACCGAGGTGGACGCGCGACGCCTTCCGGAGATCGAGGCGCACCTCGCCGGCGTCGCCTCGGAGTGCACCCCCTTCGCCATGCGGCTGCGCGGCACCGGAACGTTCCGCCCGCTGTCCCCGGTGGTCTTCGTCAAGCTCGCCCAGGGTGTTCCCGGCTGCAACGGGCTCCAGCGGCGGATCAGGGACGAGGACGGTCCGCTGGTGCGCGAGCTCCAGTTCCCGTACCACCCGCACGTCACCGTGGCGCACGGCATCTCCGAGGAGGCGATGGACCGGGCGTTCCGGGAGCTCTCCGGCTACGAGGCCGCCTGGACCTGTCGCTCCTTCGCGCTCTACGAGCAGGGCGCGGACGCGGTGTGGCGCAAGCTCCGCGCGTACGAGTTCGGCCGTGGCCGGCCCGTCTCCGGCGTCCCCGTGCAGGGTTCCCCGGTCGACACCCCCACTCCCGCGGCGGGCTGACCGGCCGCCCCGTGGCGGCCGGCCGCGTCTCCCGGAGGCGGTCACACCGGCAGGCGCCGGAACACCGACCGCGGCACGTGCCGCAGCGCCGACATCACCACGCGCAGCGTCCCGGGGACCCATACGGTCTCCGTCCGGCGCCGCAGACCCAGCTCGATCGCCGTCGCGACCGCCTCCGGAGTGGTCGCCGGTGTCGTCCCCCCGGTCCCCGGGGTGGTCCGGGAGCGCACGGGCCCCGGCCGTACGACCATGACGTGCACGCCGGTCCCATGCATCGCGTCCCCCAGTCCCTGGGCGAACGCGTCGAGTCCGGCCTTGGACGATCCGTAGATGAAGTCGGCGCGCCGGGCGCGTTCGCCGGCCACCGAGGACAGCACCACCAGCGATCCGTGCCCCTGTGCCTGCAGGGCCTGCGCGCACACCAGGCCGGCGGAGACGGCGCCCGTGTAGTTGGTCTGGGCGACCCGCACGGCCGCGGCCGGGTCGGCCTCGTCGTGGGCCTGGTCGCCGAGGACGCCGAACGCGAGCAGGACGAGGTCGACGTCTCCCTCGGCGAAGATCCCGCCGAGCCGCTCGGCGTGCGAGGCGGTGTCGAGCGCGTCGAAGGGCACGGTCCGTACGTCCGCGCCGAGCGCGCGCAGCGACTCGGCGGCGGCCTCCAGTGCGGGGGAGGGGCGCCCGGCCAGCCGGACCGTGCGGGTCCGGCGCGTGATCAGCCGGCGGGCGGTGGCGAGTCCGATCTCGGAGGTGCCGCCGAGGAGGAGCAGGGACTGCGGGATGCCGAAGGCGTCCTTCATGGGAGGTCTCCTTGCTACGGGATCACAGCGCCAGGCGGCGCGCGAGGTCCGAGGTGAAGACGGCGCGCGGGTCGAGGGTGGCCCGCAGCGCCCGGAAGTCGGCGAGCCGCGGGTACATCGCGTGCAGTACGTCCGGCCGCAGCCGGGAGTCCTTCGCGAGGTAGACCCGGCCGCCCGCCCGCGCCACCTCCTCGTCCAGCTCGTCGAGGAAGGTGCCGAGACCGGAGATGCCCGCCGGGATGTCCAGGGCGAGGGTCCAGCCGGCCATCGGGAAGGACAGCCAGCCCGGGTCGCCCTCGCCGAAGCGCTTCAGGACGGCGAGGAAGGAGGGGCAGCCGCGCCGCGCGATCCGCCGCACGACGCGGCGCAGGGCCTCCTCCTGCCCGTGACCGACGACGAACTGGTACGGGACGAAGCCGTCCCGCCCGTAGATCCGGTTCCAGTGCGGAACGCCGTCCAGGGGGTGGAAGAAGGTGGAGATCCGCTGGAGCCGGCCGGTGCGGTGGTGCGGGGCCCTCCGGTACCAGAACTCGTTGAAGGCGCGGGCGGTGGTGCGTCCGAGCAGTCCCCCGGGCAGCGGCGCCGGTGCGGCGGGCAGCTGTACGGGACGGAAGGCGAGGGGCGCCCGCCGGGCGCGGCGGGGCAGGGCGTCGTAGGGGGCGTGCTCGCCGCGGGTGAGGACGGACCGGCCGGTGGCCGCTCCCCGGGCGAGCAGGTCGATCCAGGCGACGGAGTAGCGGTACCGGTGGTCGGTGGCGGTGAGCCGCTCCATCAGGTCGTCGAGGTCGCGGGCGCGTTCGGTGTCGACGCGGACGAGGGAGGTCTCGACGGGGAGCAGCCGCAGGGTGGCGGAGAGGATCACTCCGGTCAGTCCCATGCCGCCGGTGGTGGCGTCGAACAGGTCGGTGCCGGGGAGGACGGTCCGGATCCGCCCGTCGGCGGTGAGGAGTTCGAGCCCGGCCACATGGCGGGAGAAGGAGCCGGAGACGTGCTGGTTCCTGCCGTGCGCGTCCGCGCCGATCGCTCCGCCGACGGTGACGTACCGGGTCCCGGGCGTGACCGGCACGAACCAGCCGAGCGGCAGCAGGACTTCCATCAGGCGGTGCAGGCTCACGCCCGCGTCGCAGACGACGAGGCCGGTGGTGGCGTCGATGCCGCGGACGCGGTCCAGGCCGGTCATGTCCAGGACGCAGCCGCCCGCGTTCTGGGCGGCGTCGCCGTAGGCACGGCCGAGGCCGCGCGCGATCGCGCCACGGGCCCCGCAGGCCAGGACGGCGCGGGCGGCCTCCTCGTGGGTGCGGGGACGGTGCACACGGGCCAGGGTCGGCGCGGTGCGGCCCCAGCCGGTGAGGGGTTCGTCGTCGTCCTCGATGGCGGAGTAGCGGGGGGCGAGGTCGGTCTCGGCGGCCATGGAGGCGACCGTATCGCCCCTCTTGTCGCTTATGGCGGGATTGCCCCGCGGCTCGTCGAAACGGGCGATGAGAGGACTGTCGGAAGAAGGGCGCCCCCTGCCGTCGCGGGCGGACCGTCCGTCGTCCGGGCGGGACCGGCGAGAGGCTCGCGACGGCCGGAGGTCCGGGAGTCCTGATCCGTGGGCGCGGTCGCCCTTCCCGTGGCCCGCGCGAGGGTGGGCGGCGCACGCCGCACCCGGATCGCCGTTACCCTGGGTGCTCCTGTCGGATCTTTGGGTGACATCGGGAGTGGTCGTGGTCGAGATGCCGGAGCGCGTGAAGGGCCTGCTGGACTCGCGGGTGTTCGCGGTCGTGAGTACCGTCCAGCCCGACGGCAGTCCGCAGCAGTCCGTCGTGTGGGTCACGCGGGACGGCGACGACCTGCTGTTCTCCACCACCCAGGACCGGCGGAAGGCCCTGAACATGGCCCGGGACCCCCGGGTGACCGTACTCGTCAACCCCGCTGACAACCCGTACACCTACGCCGAGCTGCGCGGCGAGGTCACGTTGACCACCGACGGAGGGCAGGAGCTGATCGACGAGCTGTCCCGGAAGTACACCGGGAAGGACTACGGCCAGTTCAACCCGGACGCGGACAAGGACAGCACGCGCGTCGTGGTGCGGCTCAGCCCGAGGAAGATCGTCGGCAACCTCTAGTGTTCTGAGTCAGGGCGTGTTGCGGAAGTCCCTCCCCGCCCTCCGGGCGGACGCGGCTACTTCCGCAACACGCCCTACTGGTGCCGCGTCGGGCGGGCTTCGCCCCTGTCACGACACCCCGTCAGGGCGGGGGATCGGCGGGCTCCTCGCCTCCCGTCTGCGATTCTGGGGAGGCCGGACGCCCGGCGTCCGCTCAGAGCCTGTCGGGTGGCCTCTGGCCGGGCGGTCGGCGGCCGTCCGACAGGCTCTCGACCAGTGGTTCAAGGGGTACACGTACGACATGGACTGGCTGACCAAGCTCCCCGTCATCGGCCCCTGGGTCGCCCGGCTCACGCGGACGCACGCCTGGCGCTCGTACGAGACGCTCGACGAGGCCCACTGGAGCCGGCTCGCCGCCGCGATCACCTTCATCAGCTTCCTCGCGCTGTTCCCGCTGATCACCGTCGCCGCGGCGATCGGCGCCGCCCTGCTCAGCGGCGAGCAGCTCGACCGGATCCAGGACGGCATCTCCGAGCAGGTGCCGGGTATCTCCGACCAGCTCGATATCGGGGGCCTGGTGGCCAACGCGGCCACCATCGGGCTGGTGGCCGGCGCGCTGCTGCTGCTGACCGGCATCGGCTGGATCGGGTCGATGCGGGAGTGCCTGCGCGCCGTGTGGGGGCTCGACGACCTGGCGGGCAACCCGGTTTTGCGCAAGGGCAAGGACGCCGGCGTGCTGCTCGGGCTCGGCGCCGTCGGGCTCTGCTCCCTCGCCGCTTCCTGGCTCGGCTCCACCGCCGTCGACTGGAGCGCCGACCAGCTGGGCGTCTCCCACGGCGGGGCGGGCGGGTTCCTGCTCCAGTCCGCGGCCGTCGCCGTCGGCGCGGTCGCGGACTTCCTCATTCTGCTGTACCTGCTGACACTGCTGCCGGACGTCC
This sequence comes from Streptomyces sp. NBC_01216, assembly GCF_035994945.1. Lineage (NCBI taxonomy): Bacteria > Bacillati > Actinomycetota > Actinomycetes > Kitasatosporales > Streptomycetaceae > Streptomyces > Streptomyces sp. NBC_01216. The sequence continues at coordinate 2,723,221 of NZ_CP108677.1, read as the reverse complement.
GGCCGCCCCGCCGGCGCCTGGTGGTGGCGGCGGTGATCGGGGCGGTCGGCTTCGAGCTGCTGAAACTGCTGCTCGGCGGCTACATGCGCGGCGTCGCGGCGAAGTCGATGTACGGCGCGTTCGGCGTTCCGGTCGCCCTGCTCCTGTGGATCAACTTCAACGCGAAGCTGCTGTTGTTCTGCGCCGCCTGGACGGCTACGGGGTCACGTCCTCGTCCTGTGGCTGAGGGGGACGCGCCGGCTCCGGCTGTGGCCAGCGGCGATTGACCAGGAAGGCCGCGCCGGCGAGCAGCAGCAGGACCCCGCCGGCCACGCCGAGGGCGATTCCGGCGCCGCCGGACTTCCCCTCGGCGACGGCCTGGGCGGTGTCCGTACCGGGCGCGTTCTTGCCCGGGGCGGGCGCCGTGCCGTCCGAGCCCCGGTCGGAGTCCGTGTCCGTGCCGGTCCGGGCGGACTTCGGCGGTACCAGCTCGCCGACCGGCGTCACCTTGCCGGAGGCCGCGAACCCCCAGTCGAGCAGCCGGGCGGCTTCCTTGTAGACCGCGTGCTGTTCCTTGGAGGACGGGTTCATCACCGTCACCAGCAGCACCTTGCCGTCGCGTTCGGCGACGCCGGTGAAGGTCGCGCCGGCGTGCGTGGTGTTCCCGTTCTTGACACCGGCGATGCCCTGGTAGGGCGCCACGCCGAGGTCACCGGTGAGCAGCCGGTTGGTGTTCTGGATCTCGAAGGTCTCGCGCTTCTTGCCCTGCTTCTCCTCGCCGGGGAACGCCGCCCGGGAGGTGGAGCAGTACTCCCGGAAGTCCGCCTTCTGCATGCCGCTGCGGGCGATCAGGGTGAGGTCGTACGCGGAGGACATCTGGCCGGGGGCGTCGTATCCGTCCGGGGAGACGACGGTGGTGTCCAGTGCCTGGAGCTCCTGGGCGTGGTCGTTCATGTCCGCCACGGTCTGCGCGATGCCGTTGTTCATGGCGGACAGCACGCGCACGGCGTCGTTGCCCGAGCGGAGGAAGACACCGAGCCAGAGGTCGTGCACGGTGTAGGTCTGCTTCTCCTTGATGCCGACCAGGCTGGAGCCGGCGCCGATGCCCGCGAGGTCCTCGGGGGTGACGGTGTGGGTCGCCGTCCGGGGGAACTTCGGCAGGACCGTGTCCGCGAAGAGCATCTTGAGGGTCGAGGCCGGGGCCAGGCGCCAGTGGGGGTTGTGCGCGGCCAGGATGTCCCCGGTCTCCGCGTCCGCGACGACCCAGGAACGGCCGCTCAGGTCCTTGGGCAGCACCGGGACGCCGGGGGCGAGCCGGACCTGGGTGCCGGGCTTGCCCAGCAGCGCCCCGCCGACCGTGGACATGGCGGCGGGCGGCTTGGGTTGCTTGTCCTCTTTGTCGTCCGCGTGTGCCGGGCCTGCGGTGAGCAGCGGGAGCAGCGCGACGGCGGTGACCGCCGAAGCGGTCTTTCTCGAAGCAGACACGATCGAGAACGTACAGGTATCGATCAGGGAACCGAACCCCGCCGGGCGGTTCACCCCGGGCCGTCCACCCGTACGCGGGGCCGCCGGGGGCGGGCAGCCCGGCCGGCCGGCCTCCCGCTTCCGGCTCGCCTTCGGGGTGCGGGGCTCGATCATCCGGACAACCTTTCACGGCCGACTGGCCTGGGGAATCGGGCAACCAGGAGTGGGAGCGGACGACGGTTCGGGCCGTCCGTGTTCCGCCTTCCCTCTGAAGAGCGCCCGGACGGCCGCGGGGTTGCGTTCCCCGTCCGGCGCTCCGGGGGAGTCCCGTCGCGGGGACGCTCCCGCGTCCGGCGCGAGCGGTGGTCCCCCGGCGCCGGCCACCGGGGCGGCGCGTACTCCACCAGCGGGCGGACAGGGGCCGGCCGGTGCGGACCGTGGCTCCGGGTGCCTACCGTCCGGGGCGATGGGGCCGCGCGTGCCCCAGCCGCGGGGCCCGGGGCCCCGCGGCTCAGAGCCCGTCGGATGGCCTTCGACCGGTCGAAGGCCATCCGACGGGCTCTCACTGCCGGGGCTGCCCCGCGTGGGCGCGCAGACCCCGGAAGCCGATCACGCCGATCGCCGTGCCTAGGATGAACGACGTGACGGCCAAGGCGAGATGCACCCAGAAGTACGCGGTGGGGGCGCCGTCCTCGAAGGCGAGCCCGCTCGCGTCCTGGGCCAGGTTCTTCACGAAGGTCGTCCAGATCATCCAGGACCACCCGCCGAAGGCGAGCAGGAACCAGGAGACGGGGCGGCTGAGCTTCATCGAGCGGCGTCCTCTGCTGCGGAAGGGGCGTGCCCCCCAAGTGTCCTACCGGCGGGCTCCCGGCCCGCCGCCGGGGGGTGCGGGCCGGCCGTTCCGGGGCCACGCCGACGGCCCGCGGGACGGCGACGGCCGGGCCCCCGACGGCGCGGGCCTCCCGACGGCCCGACGACGGGTCCGTCGGCCACTCGCCCTCACGTCCCTCCTTCCGGGGACCGTGACCGGCGAGATCGGTTGGTGTGACGTGCGCGCACGGTGCGGCGCACGCGGATAAGGAGTCACGGCGCGTGCTGGTCATCCTGCTGGTCCTCATCGCGGTCCTCGCCCTGCTGGGCGGGGTCCACTGGTATGTGTGGCGGCGCCTGGTGCGCGACGTGACGGTGCGGGGGAGCCTGGCGCGCCGCCTGGGCACGGCGGCGGCCTTCCTGCTGCCGCTGCTCTCGGTGGCCGCCCTGGTCTCCGCACGCGCCGGAGCGCCCTTCCGGCTTCAGCAGGCGGTGGCCTGGCCGGGCTTCCTCTGGCTCGCCCTGCTCCTGTACCTCACGCTGGCCCTCGTCGCCGGTGAGGCGGTCCGGCCGCTGCTGCGTCGTCAGCTGGACCGCCGGGCGGCCTCCGCCGGGGCGGTGCGGCCGGCCGGTGCGGACTCCCCGCCGGCTTCCGCCGACGGAGCGCGCCCCGCCGCCCCGGAGCGCGGACGGCCCACCGGCCCGGCCGGGACGCCGCGCCCGGCGCCGTCCCGGGGGGCGGCTTCCGGCGCCGCCGCCCCCGCCGAGGCGGGCGGCACCCTGCTCACCGGCCTTTCCGACGCCCCGTCGGCCGACCCACGCGTCCTCGGCGCCGACCGGTCCACGGACGCCGGAACGGCGGAGGAGACCGTCCGCGCGGCCGGCTCCGGAAGCGACGCCCCGGACAGCGCCCCTGACGGCGCGCCGGAGAACCCCGGCGACGCGGGCCGGTCCGGCGGCCCCACGGTGGCGGGGGCGGACGACGGGTCCGCCGCCGGAGCCTCCGCGGCGGCCGGCCCGGCGGGGCCGGGTGCCGTCTCCCGGCGGCTCTTCGTCTCGCGGGTCGTCGGCGGGACGGCGGCGGCGGTCGCCGCCGGGACCGTCGGATACGGGACCTACGGTGTGTTCCGCGGGCCGCGCGTCAAGCGGGTCGTCGTCCCGCTCGCCCGGCTGCCCCGCGCCGCGCACGGCTACCGGATCGCCGTCGTGTCCGACATCCACCTCGGGCCCATCCTCGGCCGCGCCCACACCGAGCGCATCGTCGACTCCATCAACGCAGCCCAGCCCGATCTCGTCGCCGTCGTCGGCGATCTCGTCGACGGCACGGTGGAGAACCTGGGGCGGGCCGCCGAGCCGCTCTCCCGGCTCACGGCACGGCACGGCTCCTTCTTCGTGACGGGCAACCACGAGTACTTCTCCGGCGCCGACGCCTGGGTCGACCACGTCCGCGAACTCGGCCTGCGTCCGCTGCGCAACGAACGAGTCGAGATCGCCGCCGGCTTCGACCTCTCCGGTGTCGACGACGTCGCCGGCGAGAGCGAGGGGCAGGGACCCGACTTCGGCCGTGCGCTGGGCGACCGCGACCGGGCCAGGGCCGCCGTGCTGCTCGCGCACCAGCCGGTGGTCATCCACGACGCCGTCCGGCACGGCGTCGACCTCCAGCTGTCCGGCCACACCCACGGCGGTCAGCTGTGGCCCGGGAACTACCTCGCGGATCTCGCCAATCCGACCGTCGCCGGACTCGAACGGTACGGCGACACCCAGCTCTACGTGTCCCGGGGCGCGGGCGCCTGGGGGCCCCCGGTGCGGGTCGGCGCGCCCTCCGACATCACCCTCGTCCAGCTGGCGTCGAAGCGGGCGTAGCGGAAGGTGTCACTCCAAGCGCGGAGGCCGATACATGCTGCTCAGTCACCTGAAGTCCCATATCCCGGACATATACCTGCGGTGTGAAGGTTTACTCTTCCACTTGTGAATTGCGTGTGATTGGCTGACGCCATCGCGACAGGGCCAGGGTGCCGTCGCGGCAGGGGTGGGCTCGAAAAAAGGAAGCACGGCAATGCGGTCGAAGGTCCGTCTGCGGATCCTCATCACTTGTGGAGTTCTCGTGACCGCCGGGGTGGGAGGTTGGCAACTCCTGCCGTCCGACGACGTCCGGACCGATCCGATCACCGTCGGCACGACCGACGAGGTGACCTCTCTCGATCCGGCCGGTGCGTACGACGCCGGTTCGTGGGCGATGTACAGCAACGTCTACCAGTCGCTCCTGACCTTCAAGCCGGGCTTCACGACCCCGGTTCCGGACGCGGCCGAGAGTTGCAAGTTCGTGGGGGCCAAGCTCACCACGTACCAGTGCAAGCTCCGTGGCGACCTGACCTTCGCGAGTGGCCGCAAGGTCACCGGCGAGGACGTCAAGTTCTCCTTCGAGCGAATGATGAGCATCAAGGCGGACGTCGGACCCGCCCCGCTGTTCCCGACGTTGAAGAGCATCGTCTCCGACGGCCAGACGGTCACCTTCAACCTCAGCGACCGGGACGCGACCTTCCCGCTGAAGCTCGCCACGGGCGCCGGATCGATCGTCGACCACACCCAGTACCCGGCGAAGCAGCTCCGCGAGGGCACCACGGTCGAGGGCTCGGGGCCGTACGTCCTCAAGGACTACAAGCCCGGCGAGAGCGCGCGCCTGGAGCCGAACCCGAACTACCGGGGCGCGGTCTCCAAGAAGGGCGGCGCGGTCGTCGTCCGGTACTTCACGGAGTCCGAGGACCTGGCGTCCGCGTGGAAGACCGGACAGGTCGACGTGACGCACCGGCAGATGCCGCCGGAGTTCCTCGCCTCGCTGGGCGGGAGCGGCGACGGCAACGCGCGCGTCACCGAGGCGCAGACCGCCGAGATCCGCAACCTGTACTTCAACGTGAAGCCCGGCTCCCCGATGTCGGACAAGGCGGTCCGCCAGGCGGTCGCCGCCGTCATCGACCGCCCGGCGATCGTCACCGGCCCCTACCGCGGCACGGTCGAGCCGCTCTACTCCCTCATCCCGCAGGGCTTCAACGGGCACAGCACGTCCTTCTACGACGTCTACCCGGAGCCGTCCAAGGCGAAGGCCACCAGGCTGCTGGTGGCCGCCGACGTCGAGACGCCGGTGTCGTTCACCCTCGGCTACCGCAAGGACGCCACCTACGGCGCCGAGGCGGCCGAGCTGAAGCGGCAGCTGGAGAAGACCGGGCTGTTCAAGGTGAAGCTCGTGGCGGCGGATTGGAAGGACTTCCAGAAGGCGTACGCGAAGGGCGACTACGACGCCTACCCCGTCGGCTGGCTCCCCGACTTCCCCGACTCCGACAGCTTCACCGCGCCGCTCGTCGGCAGCGGCAACGCCATGCACAACGGGTTCACCAGCAAGAAGATCGACTCGCTGATCTCCGCCACGCAGCAGTACAGCGACCGGAGTGCCGCCTCCAGCGACTTCGAGGCCATCCAGACGGAGGTCGCCACCGACGTCCCGCTGGTACCGCTCTGGCAGAAGAAGGACTACGTGCTGGCCACGGACGACGTCGCCGGATCGCAGTACCTCACCGACGGCACCGGTATCTGGCGCCTGTGGGAACTCGGCTGGATCTGAGTGTCTCCCGGCCGCGAGACACTTCGAGGGCCCCGGGTCCGTGCACCGCACGGACCCGGGGCCCTCGTCCGTACCGCACCGGGCCGGGTGCCCTCCTACGTTCCGGCCGGCCGTGTCCTCTTCGTCGGCCGTGCCTTCTTCGCGGGCTTCAACGGCTCGGCCGTCCCGGCGGCTTCGGGCGCCTCGCCCGCCTCGCCCGCTTGGGTCGCTTCGCCCGCCTCGGCTGTCTTCGCCGTCTTCGGCGTCGGCATGCCCGAGGCCGCCATCCCCGCCGCCGTCGGCATGAAGTCGGCGAGCAGGTCGTGGGTCTCCCGTACCAGCGGGCGCAGCAGCCGGAAGCGGGAGAGCTGGATCGCTCGGGCGGTGACCGGGGAGAGCCGCTCGACCAGCCGCCGGCTGTTGGCACAGCCCTCCGAGCGGTCGTACACCCAGAACAACACCAGGCCCATCTGCTGGAGCCACAGCAACTGCGGCAGTGGCTCGGCCAGTTCGGGGTCGATCTTCACCGAGGCGCCGGCGATGACCCGGCGGTGCACGTCGATGGCCGCCTCGCGCGGACCCTCGGACTCGGGTGAGAAGGGGCTGAGCGGACTGTCAGGATCGGCGGCGTTCTTGAAGAACTGGGAGGCGAACTCGTGGTACGGCTCGGCGATGTCCAGCCAGCCGAGGAGCACGCCGCGGATGCGGGCCGCGAGGTCCTTCTCGCCGCTACCCAGGATGCCTTCGACGGCCGCCTGGTGTTCCTCGGCGATCCGGTCGTAGAAGCCCTGCACGAGGTGTTCCTTGGACGAGAAGTAGTAGTACGCGTTCCCGACCGAGACCCCGGCCTCCTGGGCGATCGCACGCATCGTCGTCTTGTCGTAGCCGCGTTCCTTGAAGAGCCGGAGCGCGGTCTCGAGGATGAGGGTGCGGGTCTGCTCGCTCTTGGGCTGTTTGGCCGGGGTCCTGGCCGAGCCGGTCGCGGCGGGGGCGTCGTGGCCGACGGCGGGCTCGGCGGGTTGCTCTTCCTTCACAGTGCCCGAGCCTAATGCCCCTCCCTGTGCCGTCCGGGCGGGACGGGCACCTCGCACCGTCCGTCCGCGCAGTCCGGCCCGTCCGTCCGGAGCGCCTGCCGCCACCGCGCGGCGGCCAGGACCGTGGTCCGGGCGAAGGGCTGCCCCGCCGGGGTGGCCAGCCAGTGCGCGCGGGGCCGGTGTTCGGCCAGGGCCCACAGGCAGACGATCCAGGCGGAGGTGGAGCGGTAGACCTGTCCCCGGTCCCCGATCACGGTGATCTCCCGCAGGGTGGCGGCGTGATCGAGGCCGGGGAAGCGGCGCCGTGCCTCCTGGGAGCAGGCCGGTACGAGGTGGAGCGGCACGAGCGGGCGCTGGCGCAGCAGCCAGTGCCGCAGGTGGACGCAGAGCGGGCACTGGGCGTCGTACAGCACCGTCAGGCTCCGTACGGGGACCCTCGGGCCGCCGGTCGGTGTCGTCACGACCGTCTCACGCCCCGGCGTGCGCGCCCGCGCCCGGCGCCGGCGGGGTCCAGGGACCCTTGCCGGGGGTGGTCCAGCCCTGCGGCGGCACCGGCGGGGTCTGCTCGCGCTCCATGACGCCCCGGCGGCGGATCTTGTTGAGGACGTAGACGTTGCCGAGGTGCATCACGCCGAGGACGAGGAGGACCACGCCCAGTTTCACCGAGAGGGCCTCGAAGAGCGCGCGGGCGTCCACGACGGCGTCGTCCTGGCTGAGATAGAGGGCCACGAAGCCGAAGTTGACCAGGTAGAAGCCGACCACCAGGAGGTGGTTCACGGCGTCGGCGAGCTTCTCGTTCCCCTGCAGGACGTCCGCGAGGAAGACCTTCCCGTTGCGGCTGAGGGTACGCGCGACCCAGACGGTCAGGGCCACGGCGATCAGCAGATAGGTGATGTACGCGACGACAGTGAGGTCCATGCCCCACCCTCCCTTGAACGTGTTCAAAAGCTGATGGGTATGACTGTAGACCTTGGATTGAACATGTTCAAGTCTGGTGTCCGAGGGCAGGCGGAAGGGGCGGTGGACGGCCTTCGGGGGTGGTCTGGGACGCCATCGCTCTGCCCACCACGGATACGATCCCGCAGCTTCCCCGGGGCACGGGTGCGCCGCCGTCTGCCGGCCGGAACCGTCCCCGAGTGGCACGACCTCATCGCGAACAACGGCTGGGGCGACCAGCCGGTCACCTCCGGCAGGACTCCCGCGGCCGCCACGCCGGAGCACCTCGGAGAGCTGTTCGTCCAGCACCTCGCGGCGGGCGACCTGGACGCTCTGGTCGGGTTCTGTGAGCCCGGTGCGATCCTCGTTCCGCAACCCGGCACCGTGGTCTGCGACCCGGAGACACTCCGTGCGAGTCCGCGAGTCCGCGAGTCCGCGAGTCCGCGAGTCCGCGTGGCTACGTCGAAGCCGGCGCACACGTGGCACCGGACCTGCGCGACATCCGACAGCTCGGCGACCTCGCCGTGACGACCTGCGAGGCCACCGTCACCGGACTCATGTCGGACGGGTCCGTGGTGACCACCACGACGACTGAGGTCGCCCGCCGCCAAGCGGATGGACGCTGGCCGTACGCGGTTGCCTGACGCGGCACTGGACCCGTTCGGGGGCAGGGCCTCCGCCGTACTCGGCGGCGGAGGAGGCCCGGCCGCGGACGCCGCGGGCGGCGGTCTCGGAGGCGAGGGATGGGGGTCGGGGACGTACGATCGAGCCATGGAGCCGATCGAGCCGACGGAGCCGGCGCGGCGCGACTGGACCGACGAGCACGTGGCGCGCTGGCAGCCCGTCCTGCCCGGACTCGACCCGGTCGTCGAGGGCGCGGTCACCCGGATGAAGAAGCTCTCGGTCCATCTGCGCCGGGTGCGCGAGCAGTCGCTCGTCGACTTCGACCTGGAGCGCCACGAGTTCGACACGCTCCACCGGCTCGCCGGGCGGGGCGGCCGGGCCGCCCCTTCCGTGCTCGCGGAGGATCTCGACCTGGCGCCCGCCTCGCTCGCCGGCCGGCTCGACGCCCTGGAGGAGCGCGGCTTCGTCCGCCGTCTCCGGTCACCGGCGGACCGTCGGCGCGTCCTGGTCGAACTCACCGCCGCCGGCCGTGAGACCTGGCTCGGAGCGATGGACGTCCTCGGTCACGAGGAGTACCGGCTGCTCGGCGTCCTCGACCAGGACGAGCGGACCGAGCTCAACGAGATGCTCCGCAGGATCATGCTGGTCGCGGAGGCCCCGGGCGGGCCCCGGTCCTGGCACGGCTGACCCCGGCGCACGGCCGTACCTGCGGCTGCGGGTTCGCGCGCGGCGGGTCGGGTGAGCCGCTCCGGCGCCGGCCCCCCGGCCGGGGACCGGGAGCGGGACGGGTGCGCCCGCCGCGGAGCGGGTGAACCCGTCAGACGCTCATCGAGCGGGCGAAGTTGAGCTGCCCCATCACCCAGTGGATGGTCTCCGGTCCGGTCGCGGGGATCATCGTGGCGTGGTGCCGCCCACCGCTGGTCACCGTGACCTGGATGAAGCCGGTCGTCTTCTTCTCCTTCATGAGGAGGAACAGCAGGCCGACCAGGCACAGCAGGGCGAACACGATGGCCAGCACGATCGCGACCGTCGGGATCTTCTCCTCGGTCCGCGACATGTCCATGGCGTTCCACACCGCGCCCTTGAGCGGCATCGTGCCGGCCGGGGTGTGGATCTGGTCCCCGACGACCGTGATGTCGCCGAGGCTCAGCCGCGGCGCTCCGGCCGGCCCCGCCGGAGAGTGCTGCGGCGGTACCGGGACACCCGGCAGGGTCGGCTGGTAGCCGGGCTGCGACCCCGCCTGCGGGTAGCCGTAGCCGGGCGTACCCGCCTGCGGGTAGCCGTACGGGGGCGTCCCAGACGGCCGGTCGGGCCCCCACTGGTACTCCCCGCCCGCGTAAGGGTTCGGCTCGCTCATCAATCCCCGCTCTCCTGGGCCGCCAACGCTGCCTCAGATCCTGGCACATGTGCCGGGCGCATGCGGAAGGCCCCGCATCCCTCGGGGATACGGGGCCTTCGCGCGCACCGGACGCGGATCGGGTCCGCGTCGACGGGTCAGAAGCGACGCGTGATCAGGGCGCGCTTGACCTCCTGGATCGCCTTCGTGACCTCGATGCCACGCGGGCAGGCGTCCGTGCAGTTGAACGTGGTGCGGCAGCGCCACACGCCGTCCTTGTCGTTCAGGATCTCCAGACGCTGCTCGCCCGCCTCGTCACGCGAGTCGAAGATGAAGCGGTGGGCGTTGACGATCGCCGCCGGGCCGAAGTACTGGCCGTCGTTCCAGAACACCGGGCAGGACGACGTGCACGCGGCGCACAGGATGCACTTGGTGGTGTCGTCGAACCGCTCGCGGTCCTCGGCGGTCTGGTGGCGCTCGCGCGTCGGCTCGTTGCCGTTGGTGACCAGGAACGGCATGACGTCCCGGTACGCCTGGAAGAAGGGCTCCATGTCGACCACGAGGTCCTTGAGCACCGTCAGGCCCTTGATGGCCTCGACCGTGATCGGCTTCTCGGGGTTGATGTCCTTGATCAGCGTCTTGCAGGCGAGCCTGTTCTTGCCGTTGATCCGCATCGCGTCCGAGCCGCAGATGCCGTGCGCGCACGAGCGACGGAAGGTCAGCGTGCCGTCGACGTCCCACTTGATCTTGTGGAGGGCGTCGAGCACACGCTCCTTCGGGTCGATCTCGATCTGGAAGTCCTCCCAGACCGAAGCGTCCGACACCTCGGGGTTGAAGCGGCGGATCCGCATCGTGACCGTGATGTACGGGGAGGCGGCGGACTCCGCCTCCACCTTGTCCAGTACGGGGGTAGCCATCAGTACTTACGCTCCATCGGCTGGTAGCGGGTCTGGACGACCGGCTTGTAGTCGAGACGGACGGTCTCGGAGCCGTCCTCGCCGACCTCGCGGTACGCCATGGTGTGACGCATGAAGTTGACGTCGTCGCGGTTCGGGTAGTCCTCGCGGTAGTGACCGCCGCGGGACTCCTTGCGCGCCAGGGCCGAGACGGCCATGACCTCGGCCAGTTCGAGCAGGTTGCCCAGCTCGATGGCCTCCAGGAGGTCGGTGTTGAAGCGCTTGCCCTTGTCCTGGATGGACACGTTCTCGTAGCGCTCGCGCAGTTCGGCGATCTTCTCGACGGCCGTCTTGATCGTCTGCTCGGTGCGGAACACCATCACGTTGGCGTCCATCGTCTCCTGGAGCTCGCGGCGCAGGTCGGCGACCCGCTCGCTGCCCGTGGAGTCACGGAGCTTCTCGAGCATGGAGATGACGAGGGACTCCGGGTTCTCCGGCAGCTCGACGTAGTCGGCCTTGACGGAGTACTCGGCGGCCGCGATGCCCGAACGGCGTCCGAAGACGTTGATGTCGAGCAGCGAATTCGTGCCCAGGCGGTTCGCGCCGTGCACGGAGACACAGGCGACCTCGCCGGCCGCGTACAGGCCCGGCACGACGGTGGTGTTGTCCAACAGGACCTCACCCTCGACGTTGGTCGGGATGCCGCCCATGGCGTAGTGCGCGGTGGGCTGGATCGGGATCGGGTCCGTGTAGGGCTCGATGCCGAGGTAGGTGCGCGCGAACTCGGTGATGTCCGGGAGCTTGGCGTCGAGCTGCTCCGGCGGAAGGTGCGTCAGGTCCAGGTAGACGTGGTCGCCCTCGGGGCCGCAGCCGCGGCCCTCGCGGATCTCCGTGTAGATGGAGCGGGAGACGACGTCACGGGACGCGAGGTCCTTCATGACCGGCGCGTACTTCTCCATGAAGCGCTCGCCGTCCTTGTTGCGGAGGATGCCGCCCTCACCACGGGCGCCCTCCGTCAGCAGGATGCCCATGCGCCAGATGCCCGTCGGGTGGAACTGGAAGAACTCCATGTCCTCCAGCGGCAGACCGCGGCGGTAGCAGGCCGCCTGGCCGTCACCGGTCAGGGTGTGCGCGTTGGAGGTCACCTTGAAGAACTTGCCGGTGCCGCCGGACGCGTAGATCACGGCCTTGGCCTGGAAGATGTGGATCTCGCCGGTGGCGAGCTCGTAGGCCACCACACCGGCGGAGTGCTTCACACCGTCGACCTCGGTGATCAGCTGGTCCAGGACGTAGAACTCGTTGAAGAACTCCACGCCCTCCTTGACGCAGTTCTGGTACAGCGTCTGGAGGATCATGTGGCCGGTGCGGTCCGCGGCGTAGCAGGACCGGCGGACCGGGGCCTCGCCGTGGTTGCGCGAGTGTCCGCCGAAGCGGCGCTGGTCGATGGTGCCGTCCGGGGTCCGGTTGAACGGCAGGCCCATCTTCTCCAGGTCGAGGACGGCGTCGATGGCCTCCTTCGCCAGGATCTCGGCGGCGTCCTGGTCGACCAGGTAGTCGCCGCCCTTGACCGTGTCGAAGGTGTGCCATTCCCAGTTGTCCTCCTCCACGTTGGCCAGCGCGGCGGCCATGCCGCCCTGCGCGGCGCCCGTGTGGGAGCGGGTGGGGTAGAGCTTCGTCAGCACGGCGGTGCGGCTGCGCTTCGTCGCCTCGATGGCGGCGCGCATGCCGGCGCCGCCGGCGCCGACGATGACGGTGTCGTACTTGTGGATCTTCATGGCGTGGTTACCTCAGCCCCGTGCCTAGCGGATGTTCGGGTCGAAGGTGAAGATCACCAGCGTGCCCAGAAGGATGGTGAACACCGTGGCGGTGTACAGCAGGCCCTTGAGCCACAGGCGCGTGTTGGCACGCTCCGCGTAGTCGTTGATGACCGTGCGGAGGCCGTTGGCGCCGTGCAGCATGGCCAGCCAGAGCATCAGCAGGTCCCAGACCTGCCAGAACGGGGAGGCCCAGCGGCCGGCCACGAAGGCGAAGCCGATCTTGGAGACGCCGCCGTCGAGGAAGAGCTGGATCAGCAGGTGGCCGAGGACCAGGACGACCAGGACGACACCCGAGAGGCGCATGAAGAGCCACGCGGCCATCTCGAAGTTGCCCCGGGTCGCCCGCGGCGTCTTGCCGGTGCGCTTGCGAGGGGCCTCGATGTACGGGGCCGGGTTGTCCACGTCGTAGTGGGGCGCGCCCTCGACGGGACCGATCGCGGAAGTGGTGTCAGCAGACATGTCTGGCCTCAGCTCCCGAACAGTTCACGTGCGGCGTGGCCGAGGACGGGGTACAGCGAACCCGCCATCAGCACGACCCAGATGCCCACGACGGTCCAGAGCATCTGCTTCTGGTAGCGCGGGCCCTTGGACCAGAAGTCCACGGCGATGACCCGGAGGCCGTTCAGCGCGTGGAAGAGGATGGCTGCGACGAGGCCGTACTCGAGGAGTGCGACGATCGGCGTCTTGTACGTCGCCACGACATCGTCGTACGCCTCGGGGGAGACGCGGACGAGAGCGGTGTCCAGCACGTGTACGAACAGGAAGAAGAAGATGAGGACGCCGGTGACTCGATGAGCCACCCAGGACCACATTCCTTCCCGGCCGCGGTACAGCGTTCCAGCCGGCACGGAAATACCCTCCGGGAGCGGGGATGAGGGTCGGCCGCCATCTTCTACCCAGTCAAGAACAGTAGTGTCGGTCTGACCCGGCCGGGTACGGTCCACCGGCCCTGGTCATCGTAGCGACGACTCGTCGGTTCGCTCGCGCGGGGTCCTCAGGTGTGATCAAAGAGGCACGGACGGGCTATCGCGTGCGACTTAATCACCGCATTCCGGACGCTTGTGCGGGTGTGGCGAGGGTGAGTCGCGCCCTCAGTCGGGAGCGGACCAGTCGGCGCAGTTCGTCGGCGGACGTCGCGCGCTCCTCGTCGGGCTCGTTGCCGAGTCGTGACCGGATGCCCGCGAGGACCCGGTCGAGCCGCTCGTCAGGCCGCACGCCGTCCAGGCTGATCACGAACGCGTGCCCGAAGCTGCTCTCGTACGCGGCGTGGGCGGCCCGCAGCGCGGTGTGCGCGGCCTGCGGGGCGTCGGGGTGCGGGGCGGTGGAGGACTCGCTGGACAGTGCCTCTTCGAGGTCGGCGACGGGCAGGTCGTAGCTCGCCTCGTCGGCCGCGGCGAGCAGGGCGTCGAGCGTCGGGTACGGGCGGTGCGCCGCCACCCGTTCGGCCCAGCGTCGGCTGCCGCAGCAGCCCAGCAGGATCGCCTCGGCCGTACCGGCCGCCGCCGCGTTGAAACGGGTGAGACCGGTGAGACCGGTGAGAGGGGAGGGGCCGGCGTTCTGGGCGGGTATGGCGGGGGAGCCCGTGGGCAGGGGCGGGGCGGGGAGGTCGCGGGACAGCGTGGGCTCCGTGAAGGGTGGGGCGGGTGTGGCACCACGCTATCGATGAGCGGACGGAAGTGTCCGACGGATGCGCGAATTTCACCCGGAAGGGAGAGTTTCGGAACATCTGATGGACGTGGTTGTCTGTGATCCGAATGGACCTGTTCGTGCCTATGAGGGAGTATTTCGGGTGATGCGGTACTCCATACGTGGGCCCCACCGGGGCCCCGCCCTGATGGTGGTCGCGGCGGCACTGGCCGGCGTGGCGGCCTGTTCCCACGGTTCGTCGTCCGGTCCGGGTGCCCCCTCCGCCGCACCCGCCTCGCCCTCCGCCTCCTCCGGGGACGCCGCTCCGGCCACCTCGGCGCCGCCCTCCCCGACGCCGACCCCCACCCGGACCTACCCGCTCTCCTCCGCCCCGCGCACCGTTCCCTCCGTCCGCTCCCACGAGCCGGCCCGTGGCCCCGGCTGGCGCCCGGTGCCCGCGGCGGGCGTGGTCGTCGCCCGGGGCAGCGAAGCCCTCGCCGACGAGGGCAGGCTGCTCGCGCAGGAGCTGAAGATCCGCTACCGGGGAACCGTCGCCGCCGGTCCCGGCGACGTCGAGCTCGCCCTCGGCGGCACGGGCGCCGCCGAGTCGTACACCCTCACCACCCGCGACGACCGGGTCCGGATCACAGGGCCGGACGAGGCCGGGGTCTTCTACGGCACCCGCACCCTCAAGCAGTCCGTGCGGGGTTCCGGCGCGATGCCCGAGGGTGTCGTCACCGACGCGCCCGCCAAGCCCCAGCGGGGACTGAACCTCGACATCGCCCGCAAGTTCTTCACCGCCGACTGGATCGAGGCACGGCTCCGGGAGATGGCCGATCTCAAGCTCAACCAGTTCGGCCTGCACTTCTCCGACGACCAGGGCTTCCGGATCGCCTCCGACACCCACCCCGAGATCGTCTCCGCGCAGCACCTGAGCAAGGCGGAGGTGCGCCGGATCCTCGCCCTCGCGAGGACCCTGCACATCACCGTCGTGCCCGAGATCGACTCGCCCGGGCACCTCGGCGCCGTCCTGCGCGCCCACCCGGAGCTGCGGTTGCTCAACGCGCGGGGAGTCCCGCGCCAGGGGGCGATCGACATCTCCAAGCCCGCCTCTGCGCGGCTCGTGGACGAACTCCTGCGTGAGTACGCGGGCCTGTTTCCCGGCGGCTGGTTCCACGTCGGCGCGGACGAGTACCAGGCGCTGACCGTCAGCTCCCCGGAGACCTCCTATCCGCAGCTGGCCACCGCGGCACGGCAGCGGTACGGCCCGCAGGCACGCGTCCAGGACCTGGCCGAGGGCTGGCTCGACGACCGGGCGGAGGTGGTCCGTGGCGCGGGCAAGACCGCGAAGGCGTGGAACGACGGCTTCTTCCGGGGCGGGATCGTCACCGCCGACAAGGACATCGAGGTCGAGTACTGGACCGGCAAGGAGATCGGGGCCCGGCCACCGGTCGAGTACCTGCGCGAGGGCCGTGACGTCGTCAACCTCAACGACGAATACCTCTACTACGTCCTCGGGCAGCCCAACGACTTCGTGTACCCGACCGGCCGCCGCATATACGAGCAGTGGACGCCGCGGGTGCTGCGCGGCACCACCGCGGTGTCGCAGGCGTACGACGCGCAGATCCTGGGCGGCCGGTTCGCCGTCTGGTGCGACCTGTCCGGGGCGCAGACGCAGGCGCAGGTGGCCGACGGGATCCGGATGCCGCTGACGGCGACGGCGCAGAAGCTCTGGGACTCGCGGAAGCCCGCGCTGACGTGGGAGCAGTTCCGGGCGCTGGCGGATCGGGTGCGCTGAGGGCCTGCCGGGTGGCCTCCGGCCGTGGGCCACCCGCCCCGGGGCCCGCGGGGGTTCGGGCGGGCGCACCGCCCGCACCTGCTGTTTTTGTGGTGGACGTGCATAGTTCCGATGGCGCACCTTCCACGCTTCGGGTGGCCATGCCGCCGCCCCGGCACCTCGGGAAACGGGTGCTGTTCGCCCGTGGGGGTTCCTTTCTTCATGCTCCGTAATCCGAACGGTCTGTCGTACGCCGTCGTGTCCCTGCTCGGCCTCGTGATGGCGGTCGACGTCTTCTCGGTGGCGGTGACCTTCGCCGAGCGCACCCGGTTCCTCGGGCCGGACGGGGGTCTTTCGGACCCCGGTTCCCCGGGCGTCCTGGGCATCGCGATGGCGGGTTTGCTTCAGACCGTGCTGCTCGTGGCGACCGGGATCGTCTTCATCGTCTGGTTCCACCGGCTGCGCAAGAACGCCGAGGTCTGGGCGAGCGGCCTGCAGACCAAGAGTCCGGGCTGGGCCATCGGCGGATGGTTCATCCCGGTCGGCAACCTCTGGATTCCGCGCGGGATCGCCGCCGACATCTGGCGTGCCAGCCGCCCGGACCCCTTCGCCCCCGACGGCGCGGGGGAGCTCCGGCCGCTGAACGCCTGGTGGGGGGTCTGGGTTCTCGCCACCATGGTGAGCCAGGTCGCCTCGCGGATCTACGCCGGCGCCGAGACGCGCGACGAGATCCTGAGCGGGTTCTCCTGGCTCATCGCGAGCGATCTGCTCGATATCGCCGCCGCCGTCCTGGCGATTCTCTTCGTCCGCCGCCTCACCTCTATGCAGCACGCCAAGGCGACTGGCATGATTTCGGCCTCGCAGTGACGTAATCGCGCCAGGCGGCGCAGTAAGAGACGAACTGCGTCCGCAACGGGAGGCGTCCATGACGTCGGCAACCTCGGCAACGAGCCGAAGCGTGCTGGAACTGATCGACCGGGCCGATGAACGGAGTCTGGCCGCGGCCGGACTCGCCTGCCTGGACAGGTGTCTGCCCCTGCTGGCACCCGAGGGTGCCGAGGCGCTGCGGCCCGTGTGGGCCGCGGTGGCCCGCGGCGACGACGGCGCCTGGTGCGAGTCGCTCGCCAAGGCCCGGACGGAGCTGGCGGAGGCCCCCGCCGTCGGCACGGCGGCGGAGGGCGTGCGCGAGATGCTGGCCGAGGCGCCCGCGCAGTGGGCCGCCGAGCCGCTGCGACAGTGGGCCTCCTCCTGCTCCCAGGCCGCGCTCGCCCTGCACGGGCGCTACGACGGGGCGGGCGGTGCGGCCGAGCTGGTCGACCGCTGCCGGGCCGGGGACGTGGCGGGCGCGGGTCCGCTGCTGGCCGGCGAGCTGCGCCGTCAGCACACCGTCCTCGAATCGGTCTCCCACGGCCCGACCGGTCTGCGCCGGGCCCGTGAACTGTCCACCGAGGGCGGTCGGGTGCTCCGGGCGGTGGTCTCCCGCCGCGCGCGCACGGCCTGACGGAGAGCCGGCCCCGCCCGCACGGGGCGGACGGCGACCGCACGCCTTTGCCAGGCTCCGTCCCCTCGGCCCGCCGTGGCGCTCAGGACTCCTGTGCCGGTTCCTCGGCCGCGATCGCGGCGACGGCCTCCGCGATGTCCCGCTCGGCCCGCGCCTTGTCCAGGCCCAGGCCCGCCAGGACGCCCTTGCCGTCCTCGAACTCCAGCAGCGCCAGCAGGATGTGCTCGGTGCCGACGTACTGGTGGCCCAGACGCAGCGCCTCACGGAAGGTCAGCTCCAGGACCTTCTTCGCGCCCGCGTCGTAGGGCGTGAGCGCGGGCAGCTCCGCCACGGCCGGCGGCAGGGTGGGCGTCACGGCCTCCCGCAGCCGCTCCGGGGACACGCCCCTGCCCTCGATCCAGTGCGCGCCGAGCCCTTCGGGTTCGGCCAGCAGGCCGAGCACCAGGTGGCCGGGGACGGTCTCGGCGTTGCGGGCCGCGTGTGCCTCGTTCTGCGCGGCCACGACCACGCTCCTGGCGCGGGGGGTGAACCGGCTGAAGCCCGCGTTCGGGTCCATCCTGGCGGCGTCCGTGTCCTTCGGGACGAACCGCTTCTGCGCCGCCTGCCGGGTGACGCCCATGCTGCGGCCGATGTCGGTCCAGGACGCGCCGGAGCGCCGTGCCTGGTCGACGAAGTGACCGATCAGATGATCGGCCACGTCTCCGAGGTGGTCCGCCGCGAGGACGGCGTCCGACAGCTGGTCGAGCGCGTCCGGGCGGACCTTCTTGATCGCCTCGATCAGGTCGTCGAGGCGGACGGGCTGGGTCATGCCGACGGGGTGGGTCATAGGTGCAACCCTAGGTTGACGCCCTGAGGGTGTCAATCATTGGTTGACAGCGGGGTGGGTTCGTCGTGATGATCACCATGGCGACGCCTTCTCCTGGGAGCGCCGACGCGAGGGCGGCCCCGCGAACGTGACCTACGCCGACCCGCTCCACCGGTCCCCGCCGGACCGCTCCGGGTGCGGGAGGTGCGCGGTGCCATGTTCGTCGCCCCGGTCCGCACGGCCCCGGCCGACCGGCGCGCCACCACGGCTTCGGCGCCTCGGGCCCGGAGGGCTTCGCGGCCGTGGGCATCGTCGAGATCCTGGTGCGCACCCACGACGTCACGGCGGGCTCGGTGTCGCCTGGACCCCCGTCCGCCGGACTGTGCGACCGGGCGCTGCCCCCGCACTCCGACGCCCCCACCGGCACCGCACGCTGGGCGACCCTGCCGTGGGCGACCGGACGGGGGGCTGCCGGGTCGGGACCGTCTGACGTCTCGGCGCTGGTCCGGCGAGGTCGGGAGCCGGTCGGACCGACCGTACCGACCGGACGGGGAGGCGGCCGTCGCTTCCGAGGGTGCTTCGAGGGGTGCTTCCCGGGATGGCGGACGGCTGGTCGGCCGCGTGCGGCGCATCGGCCGGCGATCCCGCGCGTCGTCCCGAGCCCGAGCGGGCGCCGCGGAGACGACCGAGGCCGCCACCCCCCACAGGAGAGGCCCCGGTCGCCGTCCGCCGGGGCCGCAGCACGGTCCCGTATTCCTCTCAGCGCCGCGCGTGCGTTTTCTGTCACACCGCCCGAGACCGGGGAAGGTTGCAGGTTGTACTAAGACCGGACGAACATGGACCGGACGAACACGGACCGGACGCACATGGACGGAACGACGGGGAAGGACGTAGCGTGCTGCTGCGCGCCGGGCGGCGTGGCGGTGGTGACCAGCCGCGATGACGAACAGGTTGTGGGGAGTGCTCGGGGACGACGCGGAGCTGACGGCCGCGGTGCTCGCTGCGCAGAACGGGGACGAGGACGCGTTCCGTACTGTGTACCGCGCCGTGCATCCTCGGTTGCTCGGCTACATACGGACGCTCGTCGGTGACGCGGACGTCGAGGACGTCGCCTCCGAGGCATGGCTGCAGATCGCCCGCGACCTGGACCGCTTCAGCGGGGACGCGGACCGCTTCCGCGGCTGGGCGGCGCGCATCGCCCGCAACCGGGCGCTCGACCACCTCCGCATGCGGGGCAGACGCCCCGCGGCGGCGGGTGACGAGACCGAGCTCACCGACAAACCCGCCGACTCCGACACCGCGGACGAGGCCCTGGAAGCCCTGGCCACCGGCCACACCATGAATCTCATCGCGCAACTTCCGCAGGACCAGGCCGAGGCCGTGGTGCTCCGGGTCGTCGTCGGCCTGGACGCCAGGAGCGCGGCGGACACGCTCGGGAAACGTCCCGGCGCGATACGGACCGCGGCCCACCGCGGACTCAAGCGGCTCGCCGAACTCCTGGGTGACGACGACACCGCCGCCGGACAGCTCGGCGGTGTGCCTCCGCAGCGCGGTCGCAGGCCGGGGGCCCCGGCCTCCGGCGGTGTGACGCAATCCCGTGCGCGGACGCAGAAGGACATGTGATGGCCGACGAGCGCAACCAGTGGCTCGACCAGGAGGCCGCGGAGCGGCTGCTCCGCGGCCTGCCGGTCGAGGACGTCGACGATCACACCCGTGACCGGGTCGAACGGCTCGCCCGTGCCCTGGACGCGGCCCGGCCCGCGGCCCTCGCCTCCGCCGCCGAAGGCGAACTTCCCGGCGAGTCGGCCGCCCTGGCCGCCTTCCGCGCGGCGGCGGCCGAGCGCGCCGCCGCGTCCCGGCCCGAGGCAGCCACCGCGACGCCACCGCTCCCGGTGCCCGCCGACGGCGAACTGGCCGGAGTACGGATCGCGCCGCCGGCCGCCGCACGGCGCTGGGGCCGTTCGCTGCGTTTCGGCCTGGCCGCCGCGGTCGCCGCCGTCGCGGTCGGCGGTGTCGCGGTCGCCGCGGGTACGGGCGTGCTGTCGACGCCCTTCGACGAGACCCCCGCGCCCGCCGGCTCCGTCACGGTCGCCGAGAGCCCCCGGCTGCCCGTCTCCGTTACGCCGCGGGAGGGTGCCGGCACGGTCACTCCGTCGGCGCCTTCCGAGGGGGAGAGTCCCGCATCCGGCCCGTCCGTGCCGCCGGTCAGCCCCGGCGTCACGCAGACCCCCGAGGTGACCGGCGGTCCCACCGCCGGCACTCCCGAACCCGGGCCGAGTGCCGAGGGCCCGGACCGGGACGCCGTCGCACTGCGCACCAAGATCGTCGAGGCGTGTCAGGACTACCAGGCCGGACACCTCTCCGAGAGAGACCGACGTCGGCTGACGGACTCCGCGCGGACCGGCGAGACCGTCCGGCGCTACTGCGACCGTGTCCTCGCGGGCGCCACGACCGGACCCGGAGCCTCCCGGGGCGCCTCGGCGGGCGGCTCCGGGCGTAGCTCGGGCGGCGCGGGGGACGACGTGAGCGATGACGTCTCCGGTGGCGCGGGCGACCGGGCCTCGGGTGGCTCCGGCCGCGGCGACGAGGGCTGACAACCGCCTCGCCCCCGGTCGCGATACCGCGACATGGCCGACCGTTCCGGCGCCCAGTTCCGGCTCCCGCGGCACCTGATCCCGCGGGGACACGCCCCGCATGTCCCCGCCACGGTCCCGCGCTCCCCCTTCCGGCGGCCTCGTGTCCCACCGGGTGTGACACTTTTCGGCCGCTTGGCGCAGTACTGAGTGAGCCGACTGGTCATCGGCCGCGCGAGTGAGCCGGGGTTCCCCCCGTACCTACGGCTCCGCGCACGGCGCGGGTGGGACACGTTCCCCCGGTCCCACCCGCGCCCTCACTTCTCCGGCGCCGCGCCGCGCGTCTCACCAGTGGACGACGACCTTGTCGCCGACCTTCACCTGGTCGAAGAGCGAGGCGATCCTGCCCCGGTCCCGGACGTTGACGCAGCCGTGCGAGGCACCGTTGTAGCCGCGGGCCGCGAAGTCGGCCGAGTAGTGCACGGCCTGGCCCCCGCTGAAGAACATCGCGAACGGCATCGACGTGTGGTAGAGCGTCGAGACGTGGTCCCGGCTCTTGAAGTCGACCTTGAAGACGCCCTCGCGGGTGGGGGTGTTCTCCGAGCCGAAGCGGACGTCCATCGAGGACACGACCTTGCCGTCGATCATCCAGGCGAGCGTCCTGCTCTCCTTGCTGATGCACAGCACCCGCCCGGTCAGGCAGCGCGCGTCGGGCTTGTCCAGCTTGTTGGTGGTGGCCGGCTTCAGCTCGTCCGCCGTGGGCCGGTGCGTCATGGCGAGCAGCCGCCGCCAGGTCGTCTCGTCCACCGAACCGGTCTGCGGAAGCTCCCGCTTCTTCTGGAAGCCCTTCACCGCGCCCCCCGTGATCGAGCCGTAGAAGCCGGTGGGGGCCCGGTCGAAGTACCCGACCTGGCGCAGCCGCGCCTGCAGCTCGCGTACCCGCTCGCTCTCGTCGCCGTCCTTCATCAGGACCCGGGCGGCGGGAGCCGTGGACGCGGGGGCGGCCGTGGTCGGCGCGGCGGACGGCTTGTCGTCCGCCGCCGGGGTCGTCGACGACGCGGACGGCGAGGGCGCCTCCGACGACGAGACCGGCGCGGCGGACACCGGAGTGGACGGCGCCGAGGAGCCGGCCGCGCCCTGGGGACCGGCGGCCTGCGCCGTGCACCCGGTGACGGCCGCCAGGGCGGCCACGGCCACGAGTGCTCTGCGGATGACGGACGAACGCTGCATCGGATTCCCCCCGGGACAAGTGCGTGTGTACCTGTTGGATGCTTCCCGCGGGCACTTGGTTGCGCACCCTCGCGAAGTCCGGCGCATGCTGTGAGGAAGGTCCCAGCGTGCGGCCCTCCACCGGCCGCACGGCCGCCGCTACAGTCCGTCGCGAGGGTCGGTACCGCTGAGTAGGTTCTATCGGGAGGCACAGCAGATGGCGCGCGAGTCGGAGTCGGGTCTGCCGATCGAGCCGGTCTACGGACCGGACGCGCTCGACGGGTGGGAGCCGGCCGGGAAGCTGGGCGAGCCGGGCGCGTACCCCTTCACCCGCGGCGTGTACCCGTCGATGTACACCGGACGCCCCTGGACGATGCGGCAGTACGCCGGCTTCGGTACCGCGGTGGAGTCCAACGCCCGGTACAAGCAGCTCATCGCCAACGGCACGATGGGCCTGTCGGTCGCCTTCGACCTGCCGACGCAGATGGGCCACGACTCGGACGCGCCGATCGCCTCGGGCGAGGTCGGCAAGGTCGGCGTCGCCATCGACTCGATCGACGACATGCGGGTCCTGTTCGACGGGATCCCGCTGGACAAGGTCTCGACGTCGATGACGATCAACGCGCCCGCCTCGCTCCTCCTGCTGCTGTACCAGCTCGTCGGCGAGGAGCAGGGCGTCCCCGCGGACAAGCTGACCGGGACCATCCAGAACGACGTGCTCAAGGAGTACATCGCACGCGGGACGTACATCTTCCCGCCCCAGCCGTCGCTGCGGCTGATCGCGGACATCTTCAAGTACTGCAAGGCCGAGATCCCGAAGTGGAACACCATCTCGATCTCCGGCTACCACATGGCGGAGGCCGGCGCCTCACCCGCGCAGGAGATCGCGTTCACCCTCGCCGACGGCATCGAGTACGTGCGGACCGCCGTCGCCGCAGGAATGGACGTCGACGACTTCGCGCCGCGCCTGTCCTTCTTCTTCGTGGCCCGCACCACCCTCCTCGAGGAGGTCGCCAAGTTCCGGGCGGCCCGCCGGATCTGGGCGCGGGTGATGAAGGAGGAGTTCGGCGCGAAGAACCCCAAGTCGCTGATGCTCCGTTTCCACACGCAGACCGCCGGCGTGCAGCTCACCGCCCAGCAGCCCGAGGTCAACCTGGTCCGGGTCGCCGTGCAGGGCCTGGCGGCCGTCCTCGGCGGGACGCAGTCGCTGCACACCAACTCCTTCGACGAGGCCATCGCCCTTCCGACGGACAAGTCCGCGCGGCTGGCCCTGCGGACCCAGCAGGTCCTCGCGTACGAGACGGACGTGACGGCCACCGTCGACCCGTTCGCCGGTTCCTACGTCGTCGAGAAGATGACCGACGACGTCGAGGCCGCGGCCCTGGAACTGATGGCCAGGGTCGAGGACATGGGCGGCGCGGTCCACGCCATCGAGCGCGGCTTCCAGAAGAACGAGATCGAGCGTTCCGCCTACCGGATCGCGCAGGAGACCGACAGCGGCGAGCGGGTCGTCGTCGGCGTCAACCGCTACACCGTCGACGTCGAAGAACCCTACGAACCCCTGCGTGTCGACCCGGCCATCGAGGCCCAGCAGGCCGAGCGTCTCGCCAGGCTGCGGGCCGACCGCGACCAGCGGGCCGTCGACGCGGCCCTCGCGGAGCTGAAGAAGGCGGCCGAGGGCACCGACAACGTGCTCTACCCGATGAAGTCCGCGCTCCGGGCCCGCGCCACCGTCGGCGAGGTCTGCGACGCGCTCCGCGAGGTCTGGGGCACCTACGTCCCCACCGACGCCTTCTGATCCGAGCACCGCGCCGGCGTTCCGCGGCCCGCTTTCCACGGGCCGTGGGACCGTCCGGCCCGCCCGGCGTCCGGTCCGTGGAATCCCCCGGGCGGAGTCTCGCACCGGTGTGCGACACTCCGCTCCATGCTGGGTGTCACCGATCTTCCGACCTATCTCGCGGGCCTCGTCCTCATCATCCTCCTGCCGGGGCCGAACTCGCTGTACGTGCTGTCCGTCGCGGCCCGCAAGGGCACCCGCACCGGCTACCGGGCGGCGGCCGGTGTCTTCACCGGTGACGCGGTCCTGATGACGCTGGCCGCCCTCGGCGCGGCCTCGCTGCTTCAGACCACTCCGCTTCTCTTCATGATCGTGAAGTACGCGGGAGCCGGCTACCTGACCTGGATGGCCATCGGCATGCTGCGGGCCGCGTGGGGCGTGTGGCGCAGCCGGGGCGAGGCGCCGACGAGCGAGCCGTCGGACGCACCAGCGGAGGCGGGGGAGCGCCCCTACCGCCGGGCGCTGGTCATCAGCCTCCTCAACCCGAAGGCCATCCTCTTCCTGATCTCCTTCTTCGTGCAGTTCGTGGACCCCGGCTACGCCTATCCGGCGCTGTCGTTCCTGGTCCTGGGCACCCTGCTCCAGCTCGGCAGCTTCCTCTACCTCACGACGCTGATCTTCGGCGGGACCCGGCTCGCCACCACCTTCCGCCGACGCCGGAGACTGTCGGCGGGGGCGACCTCCGCGGCCGGTGCCCTCTTCCTCGGCTTCGCCGCGAAGCTCTCCCTGAGCAGCGCCTGACCCGGTGCCGGACGCCCGGTGCGGTCCGGACACGCACGGGCCCGCCCGGCTTGACCCTGACACCGTGTGAGGCCGTTCCGTAGGAGTCGTCATGTTCACCATCGGAGACTTCGCCCGGCACGGGCGGGTGTCGGTCCGCATGCTGCGCCACTACGACGCCATCGGACTGCTGCGCCCGGCCCGGGTCGACCCGCACAGCGGATACCGCTTCTACGAGGCGGGACAGCTCGCCCGCCTCAACCGCGTCATCGCGCTCAAGGAGCTCGGCTTCACCCTGGAACAGGTGGGGTCGATCCTCGACGACCAGGTGGACGCGGCCGAACTGCGCGGCATGCTGCGCCTGCGCCGGGCCGAACTGGAATCGGCCCTGGCGGAGGCGGCGGGACGGCTGGCCCAGGTCGGCGCGCGGCTCCGAGCCATCGAGAGCGAGGGCCGCATGCCCACTCAGGACGTCGTGATCAAGAAGGTTCCGTCGGTCCGCCTGGCCGAACTGAGCGCCGTGGCGGGGAGTTTCGAACCCAAGGACATCAGCCCGGTCATCCAGCCGCTGTACGAGGAGCTGTGCGGCCTCCTGCGGCGCGCCGGGGTCTCCGGTTTCGGGCCGGGGATCGCGTACTACGAGGACGCGGGCGCGGGCGACGGCTCGATCGTGGTGCACGCCGGGATGACCGTCCCGGCCTGCGCCGAGGCGGAGGGCGTCGACTTCGTCGTGCTGCCCGGCCTGGAGCGGGCGGCGACCGTCGTCCACCACGGCTCGATGGACGCGCTGCTGCCGACGGTCCAGACCCTGGCCACCTGGATCGACGCCAACGGCTACCGGTCGACGGGTCACCCCCGCGAGCTGTACCTGGAGTGTCCGGAGGACCGCGCGCGGTGGGTGACCGAGCTGCAGGAGCCCGTCGCCCGCGTCTGAGAGCCCGCCGGGTGGCCTTCGGCCCGGCCAGAGGCCACCCCGCAGGTTCTGAGGGCGCCCGGCCCGGTGTCCCGGAACAGGGGGGCGGGACACCGGGCCGACGCTCAGCGGCGCAGCGCGCGCTTCAGCCGGCGTACCGCCGCCCGCGGACTGCGTACTCCGCGGCCGACCCGGCGCAGGACCGGCTTCAGCCGCAGGGCCCGCCGGGCCATGCGGCGGACCCGGGGGTGCCGGGGGACCGGCAGGCCGCCCGGCAGGCCCAGGACGGTGAGACGGCGGAGCGTGAGGTAGGGGCGGGTCCGCGCGGCCGAAGGACCCGAGAGGTGGCGCACCGCCGTCTCCCGCAGGTCCGGTCGTATCCGGGGCTGCATCGCGAAGCCCACCGCCGCGACCAGGTCCGCCGTCTCCGCGTGGCTCATCGGCCCCGGGCCTCTCCCGTCCGGGACCGCCGGTTCCTCCAGGTCGGGGACGAGCGCGTCGACCAGGACGAGCGGTACGCGGTTGCTGTTCCGGAACGGCGTCAGCCGTTCCAGCAGCGTGCGGGTGCCGACCCGGGCCACCGGGAGCCCGTAGAAGGAGCGGGCGGTCAGCAGCGCCGTCGAGAAGCAGCCCACCACCAGCGCCGGCCGCAGCTCCCGGTACAGCACTTCGGCGAGCACGGGCCGCTCGACGACGGTCAGGGCGGCACCGAGCCGCTCGGCCTCCCCTGCCAGCGAACGGGTCCAGGCGTCCGGGGCGGTCGGATGGGGCTTGAAGACGAGCCTGCGGTGTCCGCGCGCGACCGCGCCCCGGACCATCCGCAGGTGCAACTCCTCCTCCTCGGCCGGGGTGAGCAGCGACAGTGCCGCGAGGTACTGGCCGAGCAGCAGCACCGGTCCCCCCTCCGCCCCGCGCCCCGCCTCGCCGTCCTCCCGGTCGTCCCGGTCCTTTCGGCCCTCGCCGTCCTCCCGGTCGTCCGTCGTGGTACCGGCCGCGGACTCCGCGAGCACCTTCGTGAGCGCCTCCGTCGGCACCACCACCGGCTCCGCCCCGAACTCGGCGAGCAGCAGTGGTGCCAGTCCCGGCACCAGGTCCGGATGGAGTAGACGCCGGACCCGCTCGCCCACCAGCGGATCGAGCTTGTCGCGGGTGGGGCCGTAGCTCATCAGCCCGTCCGCGTACACGTCCAGGGCGGCGTCGGGGAACAGCCGGGCCACCGTCAGCGCGGGCGTCACGTGCACGGATTCCACGGCCAGTTCGATCCGGTCGTCGCCCAGCCCCCACAGGCGCCGCAGGTGCCGCTGAAGCAGTGGCAGGTCGTCCGGCCGGGGCGTCCAGCCGGCGGGGTGCAGCGGCGAGATCACCTCGTTCCAGGACAGGACGGCGTCGAAGCGGTCGCGCAGCGCCGCGAACCCCGGCATCTCGGCCGCCGAGGGAGTCGTCTCGGGGACGGCCGCGTTGTTCGCGACCAGCAGCAGCCGTCGGTCGGCCGGCGCGAAGCAGCCGCTGTCCAGGGCGGCGGCCAGGGTCGTCACGCCGTACAGCGTGGAGGCGTAGAAGATCTGGGTGGTCCTCACGCGGCGGCCCCCGCACCCGAGGTGCCGAGAGGACGCGGCGCCCCGGAGCCCGGCAGGCCGCGCCGTCGCCGCAGTCTGCGCAGGACGACCGCCCGCTCCGCGTCCATCGAGTCCAGCGCATCGCCGAGCACGTCCTGAGGCATGCGCCGCAGTGCCGCCGCGCTCATCACCCTCAATTGTCCCGCCACCTCCGGTTCGAATCTACCGGGATTTCCCACGTGATGAGAAATCAGCGCGCAATAGGTGCGGACGGCTTTGGGCAGAAGCCGTTCGGAATCCGGATCGTTCGTGGTTTCCTCGATCACCTGGTCGAATGCTCGGATGAAATCAAGCTGCCGCACGTCGCCGATCTGCGTGAGTGAGGTGGACACCCCGCGACGGTAGAAGAGGCCCAGTGTGCTCACCGCCGCGAACGACTCGGCCTCACGGTGCAGTCGCCAGATCCACGGTCGGTCCTCCGCCGTCCGCAGGCCGGGCGTGAAGTGCAGCAGCCCGCGGTCGAGCAGCCGCCGGTGGTAGAGCCCCGCCCAGGCGTACGGATAGTCCACCGACGTGGTCCGGTCGGCCGGCAGGATCGCGTCCCGGGGCCGCAGCACCTCACCGCGCCGCCCGACCGGGGACCGGCGGATGGTGCGCGTCCGGCCCGTGCACCGGACGTGGTCGGTGCGCAGGAAGTCGCAGCCCAGCTCCTCCATGGAGGACACGAGTCGCCCGTAGAAGCCGGGTGCCAGCCAGTCGTCGCCGTCGAGAAAGGCGAGGTAACGGCCACGTGCCGCGTCCAGACCGGTGTTGCGGGCGGTGGCCAGGCCCTCGTTGCGGGCGTGTCTGATCAGGACGGCTCCCGGGATCTCACGGGCCGCCCGGTCGAGGAGCTCCGCGGTCCCGTCCGTCGAGCAGTCGTCGACGAGTAGGAACTCGAAGTCCTCGCGGGCGTTGGCACGCAGGCTTGCGAGGGTGTCCGGGGCGTATGTCTGCACGTTGAAGAACGGCACGACGACGGAGAGCTTGACCACCCGGCCGACGTTATGCGCCGCCCCGGCATTCGTTCTGGCCGGCCGGGGAATGCCCGGTGAACACGAAGCGGCGGGCCGCTGAATCACCCCCCGTTCCCGGCCCTTTTCAGGACGTGGCACAGCGCTGTTCACCCTTTGTTGAGGAGTAGTTGGGCCGGGAACCGGAATGCCTCTCTAGCGTCCTGGACGTGCCAGCAAGTACCGAACAGGCCGTGCGCGTCGCCGTACTCGCCGATTCCGACACCCGGTGGAAATGGGGCGCGCTCACCGCGCGCCGCATCGTGGCCTCCGAACCCACCGGATTCGTCCTGAGGGGCCGAGCCACCCCCACCGCGCGTCAGCTCGCCGAGACCGGGGTCTCCAGCACACCGCCGCGCGAGGTGACGGGCGCCGAGTTCCTCCGCGAGGTGCGGGACGGAGCGGCCCGCGGGGAGGGGTACGACGTCGTCGTCCTCGCCCTCGTCGGCGGCACCGTGCGCGCCGTCCTCCAGGGACTGGCCGAACTCTCCCCGGGACGCCGTCCGGTGATCGTCACCGGCTACGTCGGCGTGGTCTACGAGAAGCTCGCCGACGGACTGCTGCTGCGCCACGGCGCGGACGTCGTGCTCGCCAACTCCCGCCACGACGCGGAACGGTTCCGCGCGGTGTACGAGGGGGTCGGCGCCGACGCCTCCTGCGTGGTGGAAGCCGCCCTGCCCTTCCTCGGCGGCGCCCCCTACGCCCGGGAGGCGGGCCGGGACACCCTGGTCTTCGCCGCCCAGCCCTCGGTGCCGGCGACCCGCCCGGAACGCCTCCACCTGCTGCACCGGCTCATCGGCCACGCTCGGCTGCACCCGGACCGCGAGGTCCTCCTCAAGCTCCGCTCCAGGCCCGGCGAGCACACCACCCACCTGGAGGAACTGCCCTACCAGCGGCTCGTCCGCGATCTCGCCACCCCGCCCAACTTCCGCCTGGTGTACGGGCATATGGGCGAGATCCTGGACCGTACCGACCTCCTGGTCACCGTCTCGTCGACGGCTGCGCTCGAAGCCCTGCACCGGCGCGTCCCGACCGCGGTCCTCACCGACCTCGGCGTGCGCGAGGTGCTCGGCAACCACCACTTCATCGGCTCGGGGCTGCTGACCTCCTTCGAGCGGCTCGACGCCGGCGAGTTCCCGCGGCCGGACGAGGACTGGCTCGCCCGTCAGGGCGTCGCCGCCGGGGGCGCGTCCTCCCCGGAAGCCTCGTACGAGACCGCGTTCGACGCGGCCCGGAAGCGGGTGGCCGAACTGCTCGCCCGGCCGGAACTGCCCCCGGTCACCCCCTACTACACCGCGGAGACGGCCCCCGGCTACCTGCCCGGGATCCTCGCCCGCCACCGCCTGGACGCAGACGCTCCCGAGCCCCGCGACAGCGGACTGCGCCGGATCGTCCGCGAGGCGGCCCGAGGCGCGTACCGCCACGGCGTCCAGCGCGTGGCGCCCGTCATCCGCCGCCTGGGAGAACTCTGATGACGTCCACCACCACCGTGCTCGCCGTGATCCCCGCGAGGGGCGGTTCCAAGGGCGTCCCCGCCAAGAACCTGGCCCCGGTGGCGGGGCTGCCGCTCGTGGCCCGCGCCGTCCGCGCCTGCCGGGACGCCCGGCTGGTCACCGACGTCGTCGTCTCCACGGACGACGCGGAGATCGCGGCGGCCGGCCGGGCGGTCGGCTCCGAGGCGGTCCACCGCCCGGCGGCGATCGCCGGGGACACGGCGAGCAGCGAGTCCGCCGTGCTGCACGCCATGGACGCCTTCGAGGCCACCCACGGCCGCCGGGTCGACGTGGTCCTCCTGGTCCAGTGCACCAGCCCCTTCCTCACCGCCGACGACGTGAACGGCGCCGTCGAGCCGATCGTCGCGGGCGCGGCGGAGACCGCCCTCACCGTCGCCCCGAGCCACGGCTTCCTCTGGCGCCGGACCGAAAGCGGCGGCACCGGCGTCAACCACGACAAGGCGCACCGCCCGCGCCGGCAGGACCGGGAACCCGAGTACCTGGAGACCGGCGCCGTCTACGCGATGGACGCCGAGGGCTTCCGCGGCCACCGGCACCGCTTCTTCGGCCGCACCGCGCTCGTCGTGTCCGATCCCGCCCGAGTGCTGGAGATCGACGACCCGCACGACCTCGCCCGCGCCCGCGCGCTCGCCCCGCTGCTGGACACCCCGCTCACGCCCCGGGCCGAGGACGTCGACGCGGTCGTCCTGGACTTCGACGGCACCCAGACCGACGACCGGGTCCACATCGACGCCGACGGGCGCGAGTTCGTCTCGGTGCACCGGGGCGACGGCCTCGGCATCGCCGCCCTGCGTCGTGCCGGCATCCCCCTCCTGATCCTCTCCACCGAGCAGAACCCCGTCGTCGCCGCCCGCGCCCGCAAGCTCCGCATCCCCGTCCTGCACGGCGTCGACCGCAAGGACCTCGCCCTCAAGCAGTGGTGCGAGGAGCAGGGGATCGACCCCCAGCGGGTGCTCTACGCCGGCAACGACGTCAACGACCTGCCCTGCTTCCACCTCGTCGGCTGGCCCGTCGCGGTGGGCAGCGCCCATGACTCCGTACGGGCCGCCGCCCGTGCGGTCACTGTCACTCCCGGCGGCTCCGGAGCCATCCGGGAGATCGCCGCCTGGCTCCTCGGACCCGAGCTCCACACCCCCAACACCTAAGGAACGGCACGCACATGAACACCCGCCTCCGGACCCTCGGCAGCAAGACCGCGGGCCCCGGCCACGCCGTCTACGTCACCGGCGAGATCGGCATCAACCACAACGGCGACCTGAACAACGCCTTCGAGCTCATCGACGTGGCCGCCGACGCCGGCTGCGACGCCGTGAAGTTCCAGAAGCGCACGCCGGAGATCTGCACTCCCCGCGACCAGTGGGACATCGAGCGTGACACCCCCTGGGGCCGCATGACCTACATCGACTACCGCCACCGCGTGGAGTTCGGCGAGGACGAGTACCGCGCCATCGACGAGCACTGCCGCAAGCGCGGCATCGACTGGTTCGCCTCCCCGTGGGACACCGAGGCCGTGGCCTTCCTGGAGAAGTTCGACGTGCCGGCGCACAAGGTCGCCTCGGCCTCGCTGACCGACGACGAGCTGCTGCGCGCGCTGCGTTCCACCGGCCGCACCGTCATCCTGTCGACCGGCATGTCCACCCCGAAGCAGATCCGCCACGCCGTCGAGGTGCTGGGCAGCGACAACATCCTGCTCTGCCACGCCACCTCGACCTACCCGGCGAAGGCCGAGGAGCTCAACCTGCGGGTGATCGGCACCCTCATGGAGGAGTACCCGAACGTCCCGATCGGCTACTCCGGCCACGAGACCGGCCTGCAGACCACGCTGGCCGCCGTCGCGCTGGGCGCCACCTTCGTCGAGCGTCACATCACCCTCGACCGCGCGATGTGGGGTTCCGACCAGGCCGCCTCGGTCGAGCCGCAGGGCCTCCAGCGGCTGGTCCGCGACATCCGCACCATCGAGGCCGCTCTCGGCGACGGCGTCAAGAAGGTCTACGACTCCGAGCTCGGCCCGATGAAGAAGCTCCGCCGGGTCCAGGGCCTCGTCGCCGCATGAACGGCCGGCTGGCGTTCGTCGAGAGCCCGGTCCAGCTCCTGAACGTCCTGGAGTGGGCGCACGCCCAGGTCACCGGCGCGCCCGGCGGAGACGATCCCGGCCGCACCGGTGCCGCCCCCACCGCCCAGGGACCGTCCGGCGCCGCCCCGCGCGGGCGCGCGGCGGTCCCGGGGGGCCGTCCCCCGGCCGGTGGGGCCGCGGACCGGCCGCCGGAGTCCGGACCGGGCCCCGCGCCGGCCGCCCACGACCTCACGGTCGTCGTCCTCTCGCCGACCGACCCCATGTCGCGCGGCCAGCTGCGGCGGATGGCGCAGCTGGCCCGGGAGGACGGCTTCAGCGTCCGCTGGCAGGAGGCACGGGAGGGGCGCGGTTCGCTCGCCCGGACACTGCGCGACCTCGCCCCGCTGCTGCGGGCGGCGGAACGGATCATCGTCGGTGACCCGTTCTCCCGCTACGTCCAGCTGCTGCTGACACTGTTCGGTCCCCGGCACCTCACGGTCGTCGACGACGGCACGGCCACGATGGAGTTCGCCGCCCAGCTGACGCGCGGCGAGCGACTGGTCCGCTGGCACCGGCGCGGCAGTCTCCGCCCCCGCGACCTGCTCCTCGCCCCGGTCTCCTCCCTCGCCCGGCGCAGGCTCGCTCCCACCCGCGGCCGCACGGTCGAGATCTTCACCTCGCTGCCCGTCGAGGCGCCCCCCGGCACCACCGTCACCCCGCACGCCTTCGCCTGGACCCGTGCCCGCTTCGGTCCGCCCCGCCTCACCCGAGGCGCCGACCTGGTGGGGACCTCGCTGGTCGAGACGGGCGTGGTCGACGCGGACCGTTACATCCAGGCGGTCGCCGACCTGGCCCGCACGCACGGTGCGACCCGCTACTTCGCGCACCGCCGGGAGAGGCCGGCGAAACTCCACCGGATCGCGGTCGA
Source organism: Streptomyces sp. NBC_01216 (assembly GCF_035994945.1). NCBI lineage: Bacteria > Bacillati > Actinomycetota > Actinomycetes > Kitasatosporales > Streptomycetaceae > Streptomyces > Streptomyces sp. NBC_01216. The sequence continues at coordinate 2,690,666 of NZ_CP108677.1, read as the reverse complement.
GACCGGGCTGGAGATCGTGCGGCCCGATCTGCCGCTGGAGCTCATCGCGCGGCGCGGGCCGATCGGCCGTACCGTCGTGAGCTTCCCGTCCACCGTCGTGCACACCCTGCCGCTCGCCCTCGCGGGGACGGGGGTGAAGGTGGCGGTCTGCGAGGTCGCGCCGGAGTGGCTGCTGGAAAACGTCTCGGAGCGCGCCCAGGGCTTCCTGTCGGGCGTCGCCGGCACGGCGGCCCACGAGGTCGACCGGCTCACGGCCCGTGCCGCCCCGGCGATGGAGCGGTTCGAATTCGGGTGAGGTTACCCACAAGGAGTGGTCGTCATGCCTCGTGAGTCGACTTTCTTTCCCCTATCGGGTTGAAGTTTTCGTGATCGACGGGCAGTTGATCTCTCTTGGGGCCTACCCTTCAAAAGGTGAACCAGTTGAAGTCCCGCGAGCCCGGCTCCGTCGTCCTGCCCGGAAAGCTGTCCGAAACCCTGCGTGCCGAACTTGTCACGTTCCGCAGGGACTTGCACATGCACCCCGAGCTCGGCAACCAGGAGTTCCGTACCACCGCAGCGCTCAAGGCCCGCCTGGAGGCGGCCGGGCTGGCGCCGAGGGTACTGGCGACGGGCACCGGACTTCTCTGTGACATCGGCACCTGGGACGACCTGCGCCCGATGCTGGCGATCCGCGCCGACATCGACGCACTGCCCATTCCCGACGTCAAGACCGTCGCGTACCGGTCCACCGTGCCCAACCGCGCGCACGCGTGCGGTCACGACGTCCACACCACCACCGTCCTCGGCGCCGGTCTGGTCCTGGCCGAGCTCGACCGCCAGGGGCTCCTGCCCCACGCCGTGCGGCTGATCTTCCAGCCCGCGGAGGAGGTGCTCCCCGGCGGCGCCGCCGACGCCATCGGCTCCGGTGTTCTGGACGGGGTCGGCCGGATCATCGCCGTGCACTGCGACCCGAAGGTGGACGCGGGCCGGATCGGGCTGCGCCCCGGCCCCATCACCTCCGCCTGCGACCGCCTCGAGGTGACGCTCGACGGCCCCGGCGGTCACACCGCCCGCCCTCACCTGACCACGGACCTGGTCACCGCCGCCGCGCGGGTCGCCGTCGACGTCCCCGCCCTGCTCGCCCGCCGGGTGGACGCCCGTTCCGGTCTGGCCGTCACCTGGGGCCGGATCGAGGCCGGCCACGCCTGCAACGTGATCCCGCAGCGCGCCGAGCTGTCCGGCACCGTCCGCTGCCTCGAGCTGCCGGCCTGGCGTGACGCGCCCGACCTGGTCCACGCGGCCATCGACGAGGTCGCCGCCCTGCACCACGCCAAGTCGACGGTGAACTACATCCGGGGCGTCCCGCCGGTCGTCAACGACCCGGTCGTCACCGAACTGCTCCGGGACGCGATGACGGCGCGCCGCGGACCGTATGCGATCGAGGACACCGAGCAGAGCCTCGGTGGGGAGGACTTCTCCTGGTACCTGGAGCACGTGCCGGGCGCCATGGCCCGTCTGGGCGTCCGGGCGCCGGGCGACACGACACGCCGGGACCTGCACTGCGGCGACTTCGACGTGGACGAACACGCCATCGAGGTCGGGGTGGAGTTCTTCACCGCCGCGGCCCTGCTGGACGCCGCGCCGACACGCTGACGCGGGGTGGCCGGGAGGGCGGTCTCCGCGACGTGTCTCCCAGGCCGAGACGTCCGGCCGCTCCTCACCCCGTGCGCGGTGGCCACACTGTCCGGCCCGGTTTCCGGGCCGGACAGGCGTGGCGCGTGTACGCTCCGCTACATCGTGCCGCGCTGGACTCTGGCTCGTTCGCGACGATCCGATAACGACTCATGAACGGGTCTTTAACTGACATCTACGCGCGTTACGATCCACGCGAAACCAGCGCCGGAAGAGGCGCTTTCGGTCAGTCTCGAAGGGACCCTCCTCTTGCGCCGGGTATCCAAGATCGTTTCCGCGTCCATCGCGACCGCGGCCCTCGCTCTCACCGCCACCGCGTGTGGCGAGTCGTCCACCGAGGACACTGGCTCCGACTCAGGCACGCTGAAGGTCGGTATGGCCTACGACGTCGGCGGCCGTGGCGACAACTCCTTCAACGACTCCGCGGCCCGTGGCCTCGACAAGGCCAAGGCCGACCTCGACGTCCAGACCAAGGAGCTCACCGCCAAGAACGGTGAGACCCCCGCCGACCGCGAGCAGCGTCTCGCCTCGCTCGCCGAGGGTGGCTACAACCCGGTCATCGGTGTCGGCTTCGCCTACAAGGACTCGATCGACAAGGTCGCGGCGAAGTACCCGAAGACCACCTTCGGCCTGGTCGACTCCGTCTCCGACCTGAAGAACGTCGACTCGATCGTCTTCACCGAGGAGCAGGGCTCGTACCTCGCCGGTGTGGCCGCCGCCCTGAAGTCCAAGGACGGCAAGATCGGCTTCATCGGTGGCGTCGACCTCCCGCTGATCAAGAAGTTCGCCGCGGGCTTCCAGCAGGGCGTCAAGGACACCAACCCGAACGCCTCGGTGCAGATCCAGTACCTGTCCACCGGTACGGACATGTCCGGCTTCGGCGCGCCCGACAAGGGCAAGGCCGCCGCCAAGGGCATGCTCGACAAGGGCATCGACGTGATCTACGCCGCCGCGGGCGGTTCGGGCGCCGGCGCCATCGAGGCCGTCGCCGCCAAGCCGGGCACCTGGGCGATCGGTGTCGACTCGGACCAGGCCAAGGACCCGGCCCTGTCCAAGTACGCCGACTCGATCCTGACCTCGGTCGTCAAGAACGTCGACACCGGCGTCTTCGAGCTGATCAAGTCCGTGCAGGACGGCAAGCCGATGACCGGCACGCACTCCTACTCGCTCGCCGAGGACGGTGTGTCGCTGACCGCCACGGGTGGTCACCTCGACGACATCCAGGCCAAGATCGACGAGGCCAAGCAGAAGATCATCGACGGTCAGATCAAGGTCGCCACGACCCTCTGACGCACGTCGGAGGGGGCCCGGGGAGCGGCTTCGGCCGACACTCCGGGCCCCCTTTCACACGTATATCCGCAGGCAGTTGAACGATTTTCCCAATGCTACGCGCGTAGCTAAGGGCCCACAGGGTATTTTTCGCCACCGACAACGCCTGCGATCCGCCTCAGCCTCCTCACGCTCCCTGCCTAGGAGAGTGCGTCATCAAAGCCTCCAGCTCCAGCAGTCCCAACGCCGTAGAACTCCGCGGCATCACCAAGCGTTTCCCGGGAGTCGTGGCCAACCACGACATCGACATCACCGTGCGCCGCGGCACCGTGCACGCCCTCGTGGGCGAGAACGGCGCGGGCAAGTCGACCCTGATGAAGATCCTCTACGGCATGCAGAAGCCGGACGAGGGCACCATCGCGGTCGACGGCGAGCGGGTGGTGTTCCACAACCCGGGCGACGCCATCGCCCGCGGTGTCGGCATGGTGCACCAGCACTTCATGCTCGCGGACAACCTCACCGTCCTCGAGAACGTCGTCCTCGGCTCCGAGAAGCTCTACGGCATCGGGGACAGGGCCCGCGCGAAGATCAAGGAGATCTCCGACGCCTACCATCTCGGCGTCCGCCCGAACGTCCTCATGGAGGACCTCGGCGTGGCCGACCGCCAGCGCGTCGAGATCCTGAAGGTCCTCTACCGAGGTGCCCGCACCCTGATCCTCGACGAGCCGACCGCGGTCCTCGTCCCGCAGGAGGTCGACGCGCTCTTCGACAACCTGCGCGAGCTCAAGGCCGAGGGCCTGACCGTCATCTTCATCTCCCACAAGCTGGGCGAGGTCCTGTCGGTCGCCGACGAGATCACCGTCATCCGGCGCGGCACGACGGTCGGCACCGCAGACCCGCGGCACACGACGACCAAGCAGCTCGCCGAGCTGATGGTCGGCAGCGAGCTGCCCTCCCCGGAGACCCGCGAGTCGACCGTCACCGACATCCCGATGCTGGAGGTCCGGGACCTCTCGCTGAGCGCGGTCGACCCCGACGGCATCGTCCGCACGGTCCTCGACGGGATCGGCTTCACCATCCGCAAGGGCGAGGTGCTCGGCATCGCGGGCGTCGAGGGCAACGGTCAGTCCGAGCTCGTCGACACGATCATGGGCATGCGCCACCCCGACCACGGCGCCCTCACCCTGGACGGCGCCGACATCTCCGCCGCGCCGACCCGTAAGCGCCGCGAGGACGGCATCGGCTGCATCCCCGAGGACCGCCACCGGCACGGCCTGCTGCTGAACGCCCCCCTCTGGGAGAACCGCATCCTCGGTCACGTCACCGAGAAGCCCAACTCCAAGGGCCCCTTCCTCGACATCAAGGCCGCGCGCAAGGACACCGAGCGGATCGTCCGCGACTACGACGTCCGCACCCCGGGCATCGAGGTCACCGCGGCCTCCCTCTCCGGCGGAAACCAGCAGAAGCTGATCGTCGGCCGCGAGATGAGCCACGACCCCAAGCTGCTGATCGCCGCGCACCCCACCCGCGGCGTGGACGTCGGCGCGCAGGCGCAGATCTGGGACCAGATCCGCGAGGCGCGCAGGGAGGGCCTCGCGGTGCTGCTGATCTCCGCGGACCTCGACGAGCTGATCGGCCTCTCCGACACCCTGCGGGTGATGTACCGCGGCAGGCTCGTCGCCGACGCCGACCCGGCCGCCATCACCCCGGAGGAGCTGGGCTCGGCCATGACCGGCGCCGCCGCCGGCCACCTTCAGCACGAACAGAGCCCTGAGGGCACCCACGGCCCGGAGGACGAGGCCCGATGAAGAAGTTCGACAAGGAGCGACTGCTCCTCGGCATCGCGGCGCCGCTGCTCGCGATCGTCGCCGCCTTCCTGGTCACCGCCCTGGTGCTGGCGGCCACCGGCAAGGAGCCGTTCAGCGCGTTCGGCATCATGTTCGACTACGGTCTGAAGTCGGACAGCCAGGTCTACATCATCAACAAGGGAACGACGTACTACCTCGCGGGTATCGCGGTGGCCGTCGGCTTCCGCATGAACCTGTTCAACATCGGTGTGGACGGCCAGTACCGGCTCGCGGCCTTCTTCGCCGCCGCCGTCGGTGGCGCGCTGACGCTTCCCGGTGTCGTCCAGATCCCGCTGATCATCCTCACCGCGATGATCGTCGGCGCGATGTGGGCCGGTATCGCCGGTGTCCTCAAGGTCACCCGGGGCGTCAGCGAGGTCGTCTCCACGATCATGCTGAACTTCATCGCCACCGCGATCATCGGCTACCTGCTCCAGCCCGGCCGTCTCGGCCACCTGGACGCGGCCGGCACGAAGGTGTCGACGACCCCGATCCCGGAGTCCTCCCACTTCTTCGAGTTCCCGACCACCCCGACCCCGGTCGTCGGCTTCGTCGTCGTCGCCGCCCTGGTGGGTGTCGGCTACTGGTTCACGCTGTCGCGCAGCCGCTTCGGCTTCGACCTGCGCACCGTCGGCCAGTCCGACACGGCCGCCGCGGCCAGCGGCGTGAACGTGAAGAAGATGGTCGTCACCTCCATGCTGATCTCCGGCGCCCTGGCCGGCCTCATCGGCATGCCGACGCTGCTCAACGACTCCTACGAGTTCTCCGGCGGCTTCCCGGTCGGCATCGGCTTCACCGGCATCGCCATCGCCCTGCTGGGCCGCAACCACCCGGTCGGCATCGCACTCGCCGCGATCCTCTGGGCCTTCCTGGAGCGCGGCGGGCAGCAGCTGGAGTTCGACGACTACGACCGGGAGATCGTCGGCGTCATGCAGGGCGTCATCGTGCTCTGCGTCGTCATCGCCTACGAGGTCGTCCGGCGCTACGGCGTCAAGCGTCAGCAGCGACAGGTCGGCGAGAGGCTCGCGGCCCAGGCCCGTTCCAACGACAAGACGGAGGTGTCGGCGTGACCGCCACGGCGACTTCCACCCCGCCGCCCGCCTCCCGCAAGGCGTCCCGCGGCAAGGGGGGCCGCTCCCGGCTCTCCCTCCCCGTGATCCTGCTGATCATCGCGGGCGGGTTGCTGGCCCTCTCCGCGGCCCGGGCCATCACCGGGGCCCAGGACCTCACCTCGGCCGGCCAGATCAGCGCCGCCCTCTCGCTCGCCGTGCCCATCGGCCTCGCCGGTCTCGGCGGCCTGTGGTCCGAGCGCGCGGGTGTGGTCAACATCGGCCTCGAGGGCATGATGATCCTCGGCACCTTCTTCGGTGCCTGGGCCGGCTGGCAGACCAGCCCCTGGCTCGGCATCCTCGCCGGCATCCTGGGCGGCATGCTCGGCGGCCTGCTGCACGCCGTCGCCACCGTCACCTTCGGCGTCGACCACATCATCTCCGGTATCGCGATCAACATCCTGGCCGCCGGTGTCACCACCTACTTCGCCAAGCTGTGGTTCAACAGCGGCGAGGCGGCGGCCAAGGGCGGCAGCCCCAAGCAGTCCCCGCCGGCCGAGAGCATCACCACGGTCACCGTGCCGGGCCTGTCCGACTGGCTCTCCGACATCGAAAAGCACCACTGGTTCCTGGTCTCGGACCTGGCGGGCATCCTCGGCGGCCTGGTCACCAACGTCTCGGTGCTGACGATCATCGCGGTGCTGCTCATCGTCGGGACCTTCTTCATCCTGTGGAAGACGGCCTTCGGCCTGCGGCTGCGTTCCTGCGGCGAGAACCCGGTCGCCGCCGAGTCGCTCGGTGTCAACGTCTACAAGTACAAGTACATCGCGGTGGTCGTCTCCGGCGGTCTGGCCGGTCTCGGCGGCGCCTTCCTGTCCCTGGTCACCTCGCACATCTACAACGAGGGCCAGACGGGCGGCCGCGGTTACATCGGCCTCGCGGCGATGATCTTCGGTAACTGGCGGCCGGGCGGCCTCGCCATGGGCGCGGGCCTCTTCGGCTTCGCCGACGCGCTCCAGCTGCGCAGCGGCGGCAAGTCCGTGCACGCCCTGCTCCTGCTGCTCTTCGTCGCCCTCGTGGTCATCGCGGCCTGGAAGGCGTACAAGCGGCGCTGGATCACCTCGCAGATCGCCACCGTCATCGGCGTCGGCGTGCTGATCTGGTACCTGGGCACGGAGACGGTCCCGGTCGAGTTCGTCAGCGCCACCCCGTACGTGGTCACGCTGCTGGTGCTGTCGCTCTCCGCGCAGCGCCTGAGGATGCCCAAGGCGAACGGCATGCGCTACCGCAAGGGCGAGGGCAAGTGACCGAGCCCGAGGCCAAGCCGGTCACCGAGGCTGACTGGGACATCCTGCGCGAGGCGGCGCGGGACGCGATGTCCCGCGCGTACGCCCCGTACTCGGGCTTCCCGGTCGGCGTGGCCGCCCTGGTCGACGACGGGCGGACCGTCACCGGCTGCAACGTCGAGAACGCCTCCTACGGCCTCAGCCTGTGCGCCGAGTGTGGGCTCGTCTCGCAGCTCCAGGCGACCGGTGGCGGCCGGCTGACGCACTTCGTGTGCGTGGACGGCAAGGGCGAGCCGCTGGTGCCCTGCGGGCGCTGCCGGCAGCTGCTGTACGAGTTCGGCGGCCCCACGCTCGTCCTGGAGACCCCGGCCGGCCGGCTGACCCTGGCCGAGATGCTTCCGCAGGCATTCGGCCCGGACCACCTCGCCGGGTAGTACCCGAGAGCGGCCCTTCCGGCACGATGGGAAGGGCCGCTTCTCCTTTCCCCCTCTATGCGCGTAGAAAGAGGCACCACACATGGACGTCATCTCCGTCATCCGTACCAAGCGGGACAAGGGTGAGCTGAGCCCCGAGCAGATCGACTGGGTCATCGACGCCTACACCCGCGGAGAGGTCGCCGACGAGCAGATGTCGGCCCTGGCCATGGCGATCCTGCTGAACGGCATGAACCGTGGGGAGATCGCCCGCTGGACCGCCGCGATGATCGCGTCCGGAGAGCGGATGGACTTCTCTTCGCTGTCCCGGCCGACCGCGGACAAGCACTCCACCGGCGGCGTCGGCGACAAGATCACCCTCCCGCTGGCCCCGCTGGTCGCGGCCTGCGGCGCGGCCGTGCCGCAGCTGTCGGGCCGGGGCCTGGGCCACACCGGCGGCACGCTCGACAAGCTGGAGTCGATCCCCGGCTGGCGGGCACTGCTCTCCAACGAGGAGATGCTGCACGTCCTGGACACCACCGGAGCGGTGATCTGCGCGGCGGGCGACGGGCTCGCCCCGGCGGACAAGAAGCTCTACGCGCTGCGCGACGTCACCGGCACGGTCGAGGCGATCCCGCTGATCGCCTCCTCGATCATGTCGAAGAAGATCGCCGAGGGCACCGGTTCGCTGGTCCTGGACGTCAAGGTCGGCACCGGCGCGTTCATGAAGAGCATCGAGGACGCGCGCGAGCTCGCTGCCACGATGGTCGGCCTCGGCACCGACAGCGGTGTCAGGACCGTCGCCCTCCTCACCGACATGTCGACCCCGCTCGGCCTCACCGCCGGCAACGCCCTCGAAGTGCGCGAGTCCGTCGAGGTCCTGGCCGGCGGCGGCCCGGCGGACGTCGTCGAGCTGACCGTCGCGCTGGCGCGCGAGATGCTCGACGCGGCCGGGATCAAGGACGCCGACCCGGCCAAGGCGCTGGCCGACGGCTCGGCGATGGACGTGTGGCGCCGCATGATCGCGGCCCAGGGCGGCGACCCGGACGCGACCCTCCCGGTCGCCCGCGAGCAGCACGTCGTCACGGCCTCCTCCTCCGGCGTCCTCACCCGCCTCGACGCCTACGGCGTCGGCGTCGCCGCCTGGCGTCTCGGCGCGGGCCGCGCCCGCAAGGAGGACCCGGTGCAGGCGGGGGCGGGCGTCGAGCTGCACGCCAAGCCCGGCGACACGGTGACCGCGGGCCAGCCGCTGCTGACCCTGCACACCGACACACCGGAGAAGTTCGACTACGCGCTGAAGTCCCTGGAAGGCGCGTGGGACGTGGCCCCCGCGGGCACGGCGTTCACGGCGAACCCGATCGTGCTCGACCGCATCGCCTAGCCGGTACCGCAGCGGGTGACGCCGGCCTGCCCGGCGGGCGTCGCCCGCACGCTTTCCAGCGCTGGACTCCGCCGACCGGGACGGGAACGCGGGCCGTGACGAGGATCGATGAGCGGGCTCATGGCCCTCGCGGGGCTTCGAATCGGCGAGGACGCCGTAGGGAGTCCGGGGCGCGTTGTCGGAACCGTCCCTGTGGGCAGGTACCCGGCATGGGCGAACTGGGCGTGGGATGGGCGACGCAGGTAGCGGAAGCGGAACTCAGCGCTGTTCCACGGCGGTGGGCGCATACACAGGGAGTGGCCGAACGTGCGGCCGAGACAGGTCGGATCCTCGGCGAAAGTTCCCTGCTCGTTGCTGCCGCCACTCTGCACGATGTCGGGTACGCGACCAGGCTGGCCGTGACGGGCTTCCATCCGTTGGACGGGGCGCGGTTCCTGCGGGACGAGCATGGGGCGGACGAGCGCCTGGTGCGGCTCGTTGCGAACCACTCGTTCGCGCTTCTGGAGGCAGAGGAGCGCGGGCTGCGGGCGGAGCTGGCGGCGGAGTTCCCGCTGTTGGAGGAGCCGCTGCTGGTCGATGCGCTGGTCTATTGCGACATGACGACCACGCCCGACGGCGGCCGGACCACCGCGGAGGAACGGGTCGCGGAGATCCTGGGCCGCTACGGGGACGGCGGCGTGGTCGGGCGGTTCATCCACCGTGCGGCGCCGGAGATCTTCGCCGCCGTGGGGCGGGTGGAGGCGGCTCTGTCCGCTCAGCCGAGGTAGGGGTAGGTGCCGGCGAGGTAGTCGCCGATCTGCTGGCGCATACTGGCGTGGATGTCGTACCGGTCGAGATCGGCGGGCTGGACGAAACGCACGCCGTCGGCCTCGTCGTTGATCGTGGGCTCGCCGCCGACGGGGCGGCCGATGTAGGTGTTCTCGTACTGCTGGCGGATCTCGCCGTCGGTGTAGGCGACGATGTGCCGGGGGTTGGTGTAGACGCCGAGGAAGCCGGTGATCTCGGCGACGATCCCCGTCTCCTCCAGGCATTCGCGCACCGCGCACTCGGCCGCCGTCTCGCCGATGTCCTGGGCGCCACCCGGCAGTGCCCACTGACCGGTGTCACGGCGGCGCTGGAGCAGGATGGCGCCGCTGTTGTCGACGACCAGGAGGTTGCTGGCCGGGATGAGGGTGTTGGCCTTGGGAGCGTCGGGGTCGTTGTAGTACTCAGTCCTGCCCATGTGCGGCGGTCCCCTCGTGATCGGGCGTCCAGGGTCGTGCGCCGGCCCAGACGGCGTCGAAGCTCCGAGCGTAGTTGTCGAACCAACCGGTGGCATCCACTCGCCGCAGGTGGAACAGGGGGTTGGCGCTCGCCGGCCGGCCCCAGACGTGCGGGTTGACCAGCAGATCGTCGTCGTACCGGAAGAGGGAGTTGTAGAGCGTGGTGTCGTGGAGCCGCACCTCGCATCCGGCTTCGGACAGCAGCGGGCGGTAGTAGGTGAGAGAGGCGCGGATCTTGGCGGCGAGGGTGTCGCCGATGCCCTCCTCGTGGCCTCGGGTGGCGGCTGCACGGCCGCTCGGGTCGCCGAAGCAGAGGCGTACGCGTACCCCGGTGGCCGCGCGCTCGGCGAGCATCTCGGCGACGTGCGGGTTGGTCTGGGCGAAGAAGGTGCCGGAGAGGATCAGGACGTCGATCTGCCGCTGGGCGCCGTGGAGGAGGGCGAGCCATGTGTCTCGGGGGACGCTGGCCCGGTTCTGGTGGGTGCCGATGATCTCGCCGCTGCCCAAGCCGGTGACAGACCGACCGCTGTGTGACAGCGGTAGGGGCCAGAGGAAGGTCTCCTCGACACGCAGGTGCTGGGCAACGCTGAAGCGGTGCCGCGGGTGTGGCACGCGTCCGCCGAGCCACCGACCGACGGTCTTGGGGTCCACTTCGCAGGCTTCGGCGAGCGATTCGGGAGATATGCCGCGCTGGGCGAGTACGGAGTGAAGTCGCTCGTTCACGGACGCAATACAAGCCGAGTCGCGAGGGGGAGTGCAAGGACGCCACGTCGGCGGTGCGCAGCTCGGCGTCCTGTGGGACATCGACCACGCGCTCATCGGCAACGCAGACGTGAGCAAGGGGGTTTACTTCGCAGCGGCGTTCGTTCGCCGCGCCGGCCGGCTTGGCGCCGACCGATCCCGCATGCACGGAGGGATGTACGGACCGCCTGATCATGCGGGAGACGCTCGCGAGGCCCTATGTTCCCGAGCCAGGGTGAGGGCGGATCCGGGATGTTCTGGCCCATGCCGGGCCGCTTCGGGGCATCGCCGCGCGCTGAAAACGTCCCAGGACGTCCTCTGACCGTCCGCCTACGCGGTGACGCCGTCCACACCCACACAGCCACGATCGGATCCTCCCCGCCAGTCGACTGACCCAGGAGGCCCGCGTGATCCACGACGTCACCGGAATCCGCAGCATCCGGATGCTGTACTTGCAACTGCTGTTCCGCTGCAACTTCTCCTGCCTGCACTGCTTCCATGGCGACCGCCTCAAGCACGCCGACACCTTCACCGCAGAGGAGGCGGTAGGGCTCATCCGGCTCGTACGCGAGGAGTACGGGACCGAGGCGGTGACCCTGCTCGGCGGCGAACCCTTCCTCTACAAAGAGCTCGTACAAGTCGTCCGCTACACCCGCCAGGAGCTAGGGATGCGGGTGGAGATCTGCACCAACGGCTACCGGATCGAGCCTCGCCTCACCGAGATCGCTCCCTACGTGGACATGTTGCGGGTTTCATTGGAGGGTGTCGCCGACACCAACGACGACATCCGCAGGCAGGGCAGCTACCACGCCGCACTCAGCACGCTGAACCTCGCTCGGGAGCTCGGCGTCATGACGGCCGCGACGATGACCGTGACCTCCCGGAACATCGACGAGGTGCTGCCGCTGGCGCGGGTCATGCAGCGGTTCGGCGCCGGGCAGCTCAAGCTGCACTGCCTCCGCCCGGTCGGCAACGCCGCCCGACACCCCGAGCTCCTGGTCGGCGACCCGACCGCGTACACCCGTCTCCGCGAGGACCTCCGGACAGCCGGGCTCTCCATCGAGGTCATCCTCGACGAAGACCTCGCCGAGGGCGGGGCTCCGGAGATCTGCGCGCCGGCCGGCGGCCTTCGCGAGATCGAACGGATCGAGGCCGACCCGCGCGGCGCGCTCACTATGTCCTGCAAGGCTGTGGGCAAGGACGCGCACGCCTTCTGGTACGAGAAGACCGCCAACCACATCGCCCACCGGCCCTCCGCCACCGACGAACTCACCCTCGCCGTCCCGGACGTGGTGTACGCCCGTGCCTGACCGGCCGCTCTTCGAGGCACTCGAAGGCTTACGGGGAAGCGGGAAGTCCACCGTCGCGCCACTGCTCGCCGCGGCCAGGGGCGCCGCCCTGGTCCCGACAGTGCCGCTCTCCTACCAGCCGCTGCGGCGCCAGGTGGATCTGGGGGAGAGCGTCGAGGCCCGCCTGTGCTTCTACCTCGCGGCCCTGTTCACGGCCGCCGAGGAGATCCGAGAGCACCTCGCCGCCGGCACCCCGGTCGTCGTAGAGAGCTACTTCGCCCGGTGTCTCGCCAACCACCACGCCTTCGGGACCCGCCTCGGCGTCACCCTCCCGACGGACCTGCCTCAGCCCACGACGTACCACCTGCTGTGCACGGAAGACGAACGGCAGCGGCGCCTCGCCCAACGGACCAAGCCCATCTCCCGATGGGATGCCCTGAGCGAGGAAGCCTCGGGCCGGATCTCGACCGCCTACGCCCGGTTCCCGATGCGTCGGATCGACACCACCGGCCGTGCCCCGGAGCAGATCGTCCGGACGATCCTCACCACCGCCCAGGAAGGACGTCACCATGCGCACGCGGAGCTTGTGGGAGCACACCCTCACGTTCTTCCCCCAGTTCCTCGCCGCCCTGAAGGAACGCACGTCTCCTGACGCCACGGTCGCGGTCGTCGGCGCGAGCGACGGCAAGTTCGTCCTGCCCCTCGCCGCCGCCGGTTACCGTGTCATCGCCATCGAGCGCGACCCCTTCGCTCTCCACGGAGGCGAGGTCAGCCTTCCGGGTGACACCCAGGCCCAGGCCCCCGGCCTCATCGACCGCCTCAAGGCCGAGGAACTCCACGACCGGGTCCAGGTCATCGGCGAGGACTTCCTCACAGCCGAGATCCCCGAGGGCCACTGCGACGCCATCTGGACGAGCTGCTCCTGGCACTACAGTGCCAACCACCACAGCCCCCTCGGCGACTTCCTCCGCCGCATGCAGGCCCTCGTTCGTGAAGGGGGCTTGTTCGGCGCCGAGTTCATGATGCCCGTCGAAGAACGCCACCAGTTCATCGAGCACTACACCTCGCCCGAGAGACTCGCCCGCCACTTCACCCCCGGCTGGGACGTCCTGCTCACGCTGCGCACGAACCAGTTCGTCGAGCGCCCGCACCTCGGCCAACCCCACGACCACACGCACCGCATGGGCCTGCTCATCGCCGCCCACACTCCCAGGTAATCGACCCCGACGAGGAAGACGACCATGAAGCACGAGTACGAGGCCACGTTCCTGAACGTCGACGTCACCGCCCTGCAGGACAGGCTCACCGCCCTGGGCGCCACGCGGGCGTTCCCCCGCACCCTCCTCACCCGCAAGATCTTCGAGAACGACGCCCTCGACGGTGGCGCGTGGCTCCGGCTGCGGGACGAGGGGACCCGCTCCACCCTCACCCTCAAGCAGGTCACCGACGCGACGACCATCGACGGCACCACCGAGATCGAGACCGAGGTCACCGACCTCCACGCCATGGCCGACATCCTCCGCCGCCTCGGCCTCACCGAGGTCCGCTACCAGGAGAACTACCGCGAGGAGTGGCGCCTGGGCCAGGTCGCCTTCGACTTCGACACCTGGCCGGACCTCCCCACGTTCGTGGAGGTCGAGGGCCCGGACGAGGCATCCGTCCGCCAGGCCGCCGCCCTGCTCGACCTCGACTACACCGAGGCCCGCTTCGGCAGCGTCGACGAGATCTACAGGAGCGAGGCCGGCCGCGACATCCTCGCCGAGCCCACGCTCCTTTTCGCCGATTCCGACAAGCAGGAGGTTCCCTCCGAACCGGTCCGAGGCCGGTGACTCAGGACAAGCGTGCTCGCAGAGCTCACCCCCGAACGGTGCCCCCCCGGCGGCGACCGAAGGACCGCGACGGACTCTCGTGGCCCGCCGCGGACAGTGGAGGACGCGCGTCCTCCGGGGCGGTGAGTGGCGGCTCGCGTGGCGGATCCGGCGACGGCACGCGAGGCCGGCACCCTTGCGTGGTTCCCAGCAGCAGGTGACTCGAGCCCCGCGAACTGCGAGAGCAGTGGCTCCACCAGCAGCTTCAGCCGTGACCGCCGGAGCCCGCCCCCCCCCGACGGGCGCCGATGAGTTCCGGGGGTGGTGCCGGTCTCCCTGTCGTGGACACTTCCCGACCGATCGTTCTCACCCTCCCCGGACGCGTCACCCCGGACGACGCCGCCCGGCTCTGCGCCCAGCTGCGGGCCCGGTGCGGCGGAGCCGGGCCCGTCGACGTGGTCTGCGACGTCGGCGGTCTACGCCGCGCGGACCTGGCCGCCGTCGACGCGCTCGCCCGGCTGGCCCTCACGGCGGGGCGCCTCGGGCACCGGCTGCGCCTCCGGGGCGTCGGACCGGAGCTGCGGCTGCTCCTCGGCCTGGCCGGTCTGGAGGAGAAGCTGCGCTGATCACGCCTCCAGTCGCTCGGGCATGCCGAACAGCGGGAACCAGCGGGCGGTGTCGAGGAAGAAGGTCATCTCGCCGATCTTCCGGTCCGAGAGTTCCAGGACGATCAGCGCCCACGGCGTGTACCCGCCGTCGGGGTCCGGGTGGTACTGGGCGAACGCCGGCGAGCCGTTGGCCACCGTCGGAAGCAGCTTCGAGCCGGAGCAGACCTCGCCGACGCCGAGCATCCAGCCGACGATGTCGTCGTGACCGCGCAGCCACAGGTCGTACGGCGGCATGGACATCGTCGCGTCCTCGTGCAGGAGCGCGGTCAGCGCCTTCATGTCGTAGCCCTCGAAGGCGGCGACATAGCGCTCGAGGAGTTCCTTCTGCTTCGCGTCGAGCGGGTCCACGGTGTCCGAGGCCGTCGGTTCGTGTTCGGCGAGGGTCGCGCGCGCCCGCTGGAGCGCGCTGTTGACGGAGGCGACGGTGGAGCCGAGCAGTTCGGCCACCTCGCTCGCCTTCCAGGCCAGCACCTCGCGCAGGATCAGCACGGCACGCTGCCTGGGCGGCAGGTGCTGGAGCGCCGCGACGAACGCCAGCCGTACGGTCTCGCGGGACACCGCAGTCTCCGCCGGATCGGCTGTGGACGGCAGGACCCGACCGTCCGGTACCGGCTCCAGCCAGGTGACCTCCGGCCGGGTGTTCAACCGCGCCTGGGCTACCGGGGTCGCGGCCGTCAGGTCCATCGGACGGGCCCGGCGGTTGCCCGCGTTCAGCGCGTCCAGGCAGACGTTGGTCGCGATGCGGTACAGCCAGGAGCGCAGCGAGGAGCGTCCCTCGAAGGAGCCGATCGAACGCCAGGCCCGCACCATGGTGTCCTGCACCGCGTCCTCGGCCTCGAAGGAGGAGCCGAGCATGCGGTAGCAGTACCCGGTCAGCTCCGTGCGGTACTGCTCCAGCCGGGAGTCCGGCGCCTCGATGCCGCTGGTCGTCACGACGTCACTCATCCGTCCACCCACTCGCCGTCCGGCGCCCGTTCGGCGCCGGTGAGGGGAAGCTATCGCAGGGGACCGACAATCCGGTCGAGGTTCCCGGCTCGCGCACGCCCGCCGTCGAGGAACGGTGCGTACGGCATGCTCACCGACTTCTGCCGGGATGCCTCGTCCTTCGGAGCGGCGAGGGACGGGTCCCTCGCGGCGGTCAGCAGGCGCCGACCCGCAGGCGGCCGGACTCGGCCCGCGCGGCCACCCGCGCGCTGTGGCTGCCGTACAGCGTGACCGAGACGACGCCGAGGACGGCGACCAGGCCGATCAGGACGGTGCCGGCCCAGCCGCCCGCGTGGAAGGCGACCGCCCCGAGGGTGCCGCCCGCGCTGCTGCCCAGGTAGTACGCGGACTGGTAGAGCGCCGAAGCCTGCGCGCGGCCGGTCCTGGCGGTCCGGCTCACCGAGGAGGAGGCGACGGCGTGCCCCGCGAAGAAGCCGGCCGTGATCAGGACCAGGCCGGACAGCACGGCCGCGAGGGTGTTCCCGAGGGAGAGGCACAGCCCGGCCGCGGTCGTGCCGACCGCCAGGTAGAGGGCCCCGCGCCGGCCCAGCCGGCCGACCAGCCGGCCCGCCGCGGCCGAGGAGACGGTGCCGACGAGGTAGACCAGGAAGATCGAGCCGATCACGCCCTGCGGCAAGGAGAAAGGGGCCTGCGCCAGCCGGTAGCCGATGACGGTGTAGACCGCGCCGAACACCGTCATGAACAGCGCGCCGATCACGTAAAGGCGCACCAGCAGCGGGTCGGCGAGATGCGTGCGGACGGCCGTGACGAGGGCCCGGGGGTCGAGCGAACCGGGTGTGAAGTGACGGGCCGCGGGGATCAGGAGGCGGAAGGCCACCGCGCAGACGGCCGCCATGACGCCGACCGCGAGCAGCCCCGCGCGCCAGCCCCACGCCTGGGCGGCCCAGCCGGTCACGATCCGGCCGCTCATGCCCCCGATGGAGTTGCCCGCGACGAACAGGCCGACCGCCGCGATCAGCGCCTTCGGCCGGACCTCCTCGGCGAGGAAGGCCATCGCCGAGGCGGGCAGTCCGGCCAGTGCCGCGCCTTGGACGGCGCGCAGGGCGACCAGCCACTCCAGGTTCGGGGCGAAGGGAACCAGCAGCCCGACCGCGACG
This sequence comes from Streptomyces sp. NBC_01216, assembly GCF_035994945.1. Taxonomy (NCBI): domain Bacteria; kingdom Bacillati; phylum Actinomycetota; class Actinomycetes; order Kitasatosporales; family Streptomycetaceae; genus Streptomyces; species Streptomyces sp. NBC_01216. The sequence continues at coordinate 2,673,880 of NZ_CP108677.1, read as the reverse complement.
GCGACGGTGAGCGAGACGGTCATCATCGCGCGCCGGCCGAAGCGCTCGGAGAAGGCGCTCAGCGGCAGGACGAACAGGGCGAGCGCACCGGTGGCCGCGGAGACCGTCCACGAGGCCGCGGAGGCGGAGGCGCCGAACTCCGCCGAGATCGAGGGGAGAAGGGCCTGGGTGGAGTAGAGGAGGGCGAAGGCGGCGAGGCCGGCGGCGAAGAGCGCGAAGCTCATGCGGCGGTGACCGGGGGCTCCGGGGGCGAGGCGGGTGTCGGCGGCCGAGTGGGTGACGGCCGCCTTGGTACTGGCGGAAGGCATGTCTCGAACCTAAGGCGGCCTCTTTCATGCGTCCAATGCACGGAACTGCTGTAATCGTTCCCATGGTGCATGAGTACAGGTCACAGGGTCGTCTGTCACCGAACAGTAACGAAGAAGACATGGGACTGCTGCTCGCGCCCCGGCTCGCGTACTTCGCGGCGGTGGCCCGGCACGAGCATGTGACCAGGGCCGCGGCCGAGATGGGTGTGCCGCAGTCGACGCTCTCGCGGGCGATGGTCCGGCTCGAACACGACCTGGGGGTCGCCCTCTTCGCCCGCCGGGGACGCACCGTGTCGCTCACCCCCGCCGGGCGGACCTTCCTGCGCTCGGCGGAACGGGCGCTCGCGGAGGTGGAGCGGGCCGCGGACTCGGTGCGGACCGACGCGGACCCGACAGCCGGGCGGATCGCCTTCGGTTTTCTCCACACCATGGGCTCGGAGACGGTCCCCGGGCTCATCCGGGCGTTCCGCGTCGACCACCCGCGGGTCCGGTTCACACTCGTGCAGAACTACGGCGAGGCGATGATCGAACGACTGCGCGCCGGGGACCTCGACCTCTGCCTGACCTCGCCCGTCCCGGACGCCCCCGACCTGGTCGCCCGGCGCCTCGACGAGCAGCGGCTGCGCCTGGTCGTCCCGGACGACCACCGTCTCGCGACACGCAAGCGGGTCCGGCTGGCGGAGGCCGCCGAGGAGACCTTCGTGACGCTCGAACCCGGCTACGGGCTGCGCCGCATCGCCGACGACCTCTGTGCCGACGCCGGATTCACCCCGCGCGTCGCCTTCGAGGGCGAGGAGGCCGAGACCTTGCGCGGGCTGGTCGCGGCCGGTCTCGGCGTCGCCCTCCTGCCCCCGCCGGCCGTCCCGCGCCCCGGCGTCGTGGAACTCGCCGTCACGGCCCCGCGTGCCGTCCGCGAGATCGGCGTCGCCTGGCTCGACGGCCACCCGGACACCGCCCCGGTTGCCGCCTTCAAACGGTTCCTGCTGAGCAAGCGGGGCAGCCTGCTGCCCGACTGAGCCCCGGTCGGTGCCCGCCCGACAGGCGCCGGAACTCCCGGCCCCGCAAGCCCGTCACCGGCGTGGCGAGCCGCCGAAACCCGCCGCCAGCGGCATCCGCAGTCCGAGCGGAGGCGGCGCCGCCAGGGCATCGGCGACCGGCCGGGCGTAGGGGCGGGAGAAGAGCGAGCCGAGGACGAAGTCGGCTGCCAGGGCTTGGACTTCGTCGCGGTACTGGCGCAGCGCGTGCCCGTCCGAGTGGACCTCGAAGCGGCACACGTCGCGGTTGGACTTCTTGGCCCGTTCCGCCAGCCGGTAGGACAGCTCCGGATCGGTGCGGGCGTCGTTGGTGCCGTGCACGAACAGCACCCGGCGGCCGACGAGTTGACGTACAGGTTCCGGTTCGGCCGCCACGTCCTCCTCCGGCAGCCAGGGCGCCAGCGCCAGGACCGAGTCGACCGCCGGCTCTTCCGCCGCCCGCAGCGCCGCGCGGGCGCCCATCCCGTGTCCGGCCAGGCAGACCGGCACGTCACCGTAGCGCCGTACCGCCTCCGCCACCGCCCACGAGGCGTCCGCGGCCTGCTGCGCGTCCGCGCCGTTCCAGCCCCGCCCGCGGTAGTGCACCACGTGGGCGACCAGCCCGTCCGCCGCCCCGGCCCGGACCAGCCGGCGTCCCAACGGCAGCACCGCCGCGTGCGCGCGGGCCGAGGGGCCCCGCCCCGACACCACCTCACCGTCCGGCAGGAGCAGGACCACCCCGCCCACCGCGGAGTCCGACGGGGAGGCTCCGACGGGCCGTCCGAGCCGGGGTGTCCGGGTTCTCCGGAGGCCGGCCGTCCCCACGAGTGCGAAGTGCGCCATGACGGAACATTCTCAGAAGGCGAGGTGTACGCCATCCGTACGCGCGGTCACTGTTACATATCGACATCGTCCGTCGACGAGTCGGCGCGGGGGGAGCGATCTACGCGCGTAGGGGCTAGAGTGCCGAAATGACGAGCCAGATCCCGAACATCCCCACCCCGGACCAGATCCGCCGCGCTCCGAAGGTGCTCCTGCACGACCACCTCGACGGCGGACTGCGCCCCGGCACGATCGTCGAACTCGCCGCCGCCCAGGGCTACGGCAACCTTCCCGAGACCGAGCCCGACAAGCTCGGCATCTGGTTCCGCGAAGCCGCCGACTCCGGCTCGCTGGAGCGCTATCTGGAGACCTTCGCGCACACCTGCGCCGTCATGCAGACCCGCGAGGCGCTGGTCCGGGTCGCCGCCGAGTGCGCGGTGGACCTCGCCGAGGACGGTGTCGTGTACGCCGAGATCCGCTACGCCCCCGAGCAGCACCTGGAGGGCGGTCTCACCCTGGAGGAGGTCGTCGAGGCCGTCAACGAGGGCTTCCGGGAAGGCGAGCGTCAGGCCAGGGCCAACGGTCACCGCATCCGGGTGGGCGCCCTGCTGACCGCCATGCGGCACGCCGCCCGTGCCCTGGAGATCGCCGAACTCGCCAACTCCTACCGCGACGCCGGAGTCGTCGGCTTCGACATCGCGGGCGCCGAAGCCGGTTTCCCGCCCACCCGTCACCTCGACGCCTTCGAGTACCTCAAGCGGGAGAACAACCACTTCACCATCCACGCCGGCGAGGCGTTCGGGCTTCCGTCGATCTGGCAGGCGCTCCAGTGGTGCGGTGCCGACCGGCTCGGCCACGGCGTGCGCATCATCGACGACATCGAGGTGGCGGACGACGGCACGGTGAAGCTGGGCCGGCTGGCCGCGTACGTCAGGGACAAGCGCGTCCCGTTGGAGATGTGCCCCACCTCCAACCTCCAGACCGGCGCCGCCACCTCCTACGCCGAGCACCCGATCGGGCTGCTGCGCAAGCTGCACTTCCGGGCCACGGTGAACACCGACAACCGCCTGATGAGCGGCACCAGTATGAGCCGGGAATTCGAGCTGCTGGTCGAGGCGTTCGACTACACGCTCGACGACATGGCGTGGTTCACCGTCAATGCGATGAAATCGGCATTCATTCCTTTCGATGAACGGCTGGCCATGATCAACGATGTGATCAAGCCCGGCTATGCCGAGCTGAAGTCCGAATGGCTGTTCCAGCAGGCTGCCGTGACCAGCGACTCTTCGCGCCACACGGGCTGATCTCGGCGAACTGGCGGGAAATCGAAGCGGTCGGGGAGCGTAACCCCCGGCCGCTTCGTGGTGTTTGCGGAAGTGTCAATCGTCGGCCGGACTGCGGAGCTGCTCCGCATTCCTCCGCGTCCCCGCCCTGCTGAATCCCCGAGATCCCCAAGGATGTTTTTCTGATGAAGCAGTCTGCCGCCAAGAAGCTCGGTGTCGCCGCTCTCGGTGCCGCTTTCGCCGCCACCGCCGCCGGTACGGCCTCCGCCGCCCCGGCGCTGCCCGCCGCCCCCGACGCGCTCGGCCTGGTCACCCAGACCGTTCCCCTGGGCGACGGCCTCACCGAGCTCCCCGACGGCGCGTCCGAGTCCCTCCTCGCCGGCCAGGGGGCCGTCGGCAGCAGCGTCGACCAGGGCGTCAAGACCCTCCCGGCCGCCGCCGGGCAGGCCACCCGCAGCCTCCCTCTGGACGCCGCCTCCGGCCCGCTGGGCTCCACCCCGGTCGGCGGCCTGCTCGGCGGCCTCCCGCTGAACGGCCTTCCGCTGGGCGGCTGACGGTACCCGCGCCACGGCCGAGGGGGCGCCCACCCGGTGGGCGCCCCCTCGCCGTTCCTCCGCGCCGCTCGTCCGGGCGCGGGGGCGGCCTACCAGGCCTGGTGTGCCGGCTTCTCCGCCGGCAGCAGCAGCCACAGCGCCAGGTACAGCAGGAACTGCGGGCCGGGCAGCAGGCAGGAGACGAGGAAGACGACCCGCATGGTGGTGGCGGAGGTGCCGAAGCGCCGGGCCAGCGCCGCGCACACCCCGCCGATCATGCGTCCGTCACGAGGGCGGGCAAGTGCGGCCATGATGGGCTCCTTCGAAGCGTGTCCTCGGCAGCCTCTCCGTCGGGCTCCCGATGACTCCATACTCGCAGCAGACCAGAGGACAAAACGTCGGTCTACGGGGCGATCCCGACCCTGGGAATCGTCGGGGTAGCACCCTGAGAACCGTCGTCCCGCAGGAGGCCAGACCCCCGGCTCCGGCCGGTCCCCGCGGAGGACCGGCCGGTCCTCGCGTCCCCCCGGCGGCGCAGCCGCGCCCGCCCCGCGGGCACCACGCACAGATGGGCCAGTGCCACGCCGGCCGTGTTCAGGAGCAGCGAGTCCACGTCGACGACCTGCCCCGGCACCGCGGTCTGCAACAGCTCGACGCCCAGGGACACCAGCGCGCCGGCGGCGACGGTCCGGGCCAGCGACGCCCACGGCGACACCCGCAGCCGCCCGTCGGCCATCGGCAGCAGCACCCCCAGCGGAGCCAGCAGCAGCAGTCCCTCGCCGATCCGCCGGGCCGCCTCGCCCGGACCGAGCTCCAGATCCGCCTTGATGCCGGCCAGCGGGGTGACGTTCGGCGCCGTCACCCAGGCCACGTCGAGCGGGCGCAGCGCGACCCAGGCGACGAGCAGCAGATGTGCGAGGAGGAGGACGAACCCCGCCCCTCGGACGACCACGGCGGAGTTCCCGCCCGAACCTTGACGCTGCACGACCCCCAAGACGCACTCCGCGCGGGGATCGGTTCCGCCGCTTACCCGAACGGTCGCGTCACGAGCCCGACGACGTGCCCGAGGACGCTGTCGCAGCAGCGGACGGCCCCCTGAGAGCCTGTCGGCCGAAGGTCACCCGACAGGCTGTGAGGCCGCCGCACCGGACGGTTCCCCGGGAGCCGCCGGCGAGGGAGTCCCGGAAGCCGCCGCGGACGGGGACACCGTCGGCGGCGCCCCGTCCGGGCGCTCCCGCAACTCCTCCGTGCACTGATAGCGACGCGGCGGGTACGCGCCCGGACCGCCCAGCACGACGGTCCCGCCCCCGCCCACCGCGCTCGCGGCGAAGGTGCAGACGATCTGCGACAGCGCGGTCGCCGTCAGGTCCTCCGGCTGCCTGCTGAGCCGCAGCGTGCCCGCCGGGTCGCCCCGGTGCCCGCCGGTGACCACCAGGGGCCCCTTCACCGCGGTGGAGAAACCGGCCTCGGCCTCGCTCGCGGAGGGCTCGCTCTGCAACTGCGCCAGCAGCGCCGACGCCGTCCGCACCGGGTCACCGCCGGCCTTCTCCTCCGGCAGCGTCGACGGCCGCTCCACCGCGTCCAGCTGTGAACCGCAGACCAGGAAGACCCGGAGCGGCACCCCCGTCGGCCGCGCGGCCTCGTCCTCGACGCTGCAGGCCACCCGGGTCGGCGCCGCCCCCGCGTCCACGGGCACCGAGGTCGTCCTGATCCCGCAGCCCGCGGTGAGCGCGACGCCCACCAGGGCAGCCACCGCCACACCCGACCGCCCGGCCCGGCGGCCGCGTCCCCAGTCGCCCGCGAACCCGGAGCGCCCCGATCCGCCCCGGAGCGCCTTCCGGCGTACCCGGCTCACTTCTCCGCACCCTCTCCCGGCTCGCTCTGGTCCGGCAGCCGCAGCACGAACACCGCGCCGTCGCCGTCCGGCGAGTTGGCCGCGGTGATCGAGCCGCCGTGGATCAGCGCGTTCTCCACGGCGATCGACAGACCCAGACCGGAGCCCTCCGACCGCGGCCGGGACGCGCTCGCCTTGTAGAAGCGGTCGAAGACGTGCGGCAGGACCTCCTGCGGGATGCCCGGACCGTGATCCCGCACCGCGATGACCAACTCGTCCTCCTCGGTGCGGATCGACACCCGTACCGGCGAACCGCCGTGCTTGAGCGCGTTGCCGATCAGGTTCGCCAGGATCACGTCGAGCCGGCGCGGGTCGAGGCGGGCCACGATCCCGCGTTCCGCGTCCAGCTCCACCGCGTCCAGCCAGGCCCGCGCGTCGATGCACGCCGTGACCTGGTCGGCCACGTCGACGTCGTCGAGGACCAGCCGGGCGGTGCCCGCGTCGAAGCGGGTCACCTCCATCAGGTTCTCCACCAGGTCGTTGAGACGTCGGGTCTCGCTGACCACCAGGGCCACCGCGGGCGCGATCATCGGGTCGAGCGTCTCCTGCTCGTCCTCCAGGACCTCCGTCACGGCCGTCAGCGCGGTCAGCGGGGTGCGCAGCTCGTGCGACATGTCGGCGACGAACCGCCTGCTGGACTCCTCCCGCGCGCTCATGTCCGCGACCCTCTTCTGCAGGGATTCCGCCGCGCTGTTGAACGTCCGCGACAGATCGGCCAGTTCGTCGGTGCCCGAGACCCTCAGCCGGGTGTCGAGCTTTCCCTCGCCGAGGCGTTTCGCCGCCTCGCCCAGCCGGTGCACCGGCCGCAGCACGGTCGTGGCGGCGGCCTGCGCGAGCAGCGCCGATCCGATCAGGGCGAGCGCGGTCGCGATCCCCAGGGACCAGGCGAGCGAGCTCAGGTCCTGCCGCTCGGCGTCCAGGGACTTGAACATGTAGCCGGTCGGACCGCCGCCGTCGATCTTCGTCCCGCCGACCAGGAACGGCGTCTTTCCCCGCTGCGTGCGCTGCCAGAACAGGTGGTAGGGGTACGCGTTGGCGTCCGTCACCGGCCGCCGGGTCTCCACGGCCACCTGGAGCTCGCGCGGCACGTCGGCCAGCGTGAAGGTGTCCGGGTCGGAGGCCGCGACGATCGGCTTGCCCGCCGCCCGCTCGCCGAGCAGCAGCACGCTGTACCCGGCGCTGCCGGACGCCATCTGCTCCGCGGCGCGCCGCAGATCGTCCTGGGTGGGATGCGGGGGCAGCGTCGCCACCCGGTTCTGCATCTCCTGCCGGAAGTCGTTCAGCGCGCCGTCCTGGGTCCGGGTCAGGACCGCCTCACGGTTCAGCCAGTAGGCGATGCCCGAGGCGGACACGGCCGCGGTGAGCGCCACCAGGGCGAACACCACGACCAGACGCAGCCGCAGGCTGGTGAAGCGCAGCCCCGCGAAGATCCCCTTCCTCACGCAGGGACGTCCAGCCGGTAGCCGACACCGCGCACGGTACGGATGAGGGTGGGCGAGGACGGCACGTCCTCGACCTTGGCGCGCAGCCGCTGCACACAGGCGTCGACCAACCGCGAGTCGCCCAGGTAGTCGTGCTCCCACACCAGGCGCAGCAACTGCTGGCGCGACAGCGCCTGTCCGGGCCGGCGGCTCAGCTCCAGGAGCAGCCGCAGCTCGGTCGGGGTGAGCTGGAGGTCCTCGCCGTTCTTCGTCACCGTCATCGCCGAACGGTCGATGACGAGCGAGCCGAAGGTCGCCGAGTCCGTGGACTCCCTCTCCCCGCGCCGCAGTACGGCCCGGATCCGGGCGTCGAGCACCCGCCCCTGGACCGGCTTGACCACGTAGTCGTCGGCGCCGGACTCCAGGCCGACGACCACGTCGATGTCGTCGCTGCGCGCGGTCAGCAGGATGATCGGCAGCTGGTCGGTGCGCCGGATGCGCCGGCACACCTCGAAGCCGTCGATCCCGGGCAGCATCACGTCCAGCACGACCAGGTCCGGCCGCTGCTCACGGAGCAGTGTGAGGCCGTCCTCGCCCGTCGCCGCGGTGGCCACACGGTGGCCCTGGCGTGACAAGGAGAGTTCGAGGGCCGTGCGGATGGCGTCGTCGTCCTCGATCAGCAGCAGGAAAGGCACGGGCGTCATTCTGTCGTATGCCACCGCCGGAGTTCGACCGTGCGGTCGCACCCCGCCCTGTGACACGGCTGTGACAGTCGACGGACACCGCGATGAAGTGGGCCGGGCAGGCTTCTGGTCATACCGAACGAGGCAGACTCCAACCGACGGGGGGCGCGAGATGAACGCACTGCACAGCACCACCTCAAGCGCAGTTGTCACGCGTCTCCACGACGTACGAGGCACCGAGAAGTCCGGCGCGGTGAACGTGCGGGGGCACGTCCGGGGCGTCGGGCGTCAGCGGAAGGCGCCGTACATGGTGGCCGTCGCCGACGGGGGGACGGGGTACGGGGAAGCCACGGGGGAGCGGCGGACACCGCCGGAGACGGGGAACGCCGAAGCGGCCTTCACCGCCTACGTGCAGGAACGTCGCGCCTCCCTGTACGCCACCGCCTACCACCTCACCGGTGACCGCTTCGAGGCGGAGGACCTGCTCCAGAGCGCGTTGTTCTCGACGTACCGCGCCTGGGACAGGATCAGCGACAAGGCGGCCGTGGGCGGCTATCTGCGCCGCACCATGACGAACCTGCACATCAGCGCCTGGCGCCGTCGGAAGCTCAACGAGTACCCGACGGAGGAGCTGCCGGAGACGGCGGGCGACACGGACGCGATGCGGGGCACCGAACTGCGCGCGGTGCTGTGGCAGGCCCTCGCCCGGCTGCCCGAGCTCCAGCGCACGATGCTGGTGCTGCGTTACTACGAGGGCCGTACGGACCCGGAGATCGCGGAGATCCTGGACATCAGTGTCGGCACGGTGAAGTCGAGCATCTGGCGCTCCCTGCGCCGGCTGCGCGAGGACGAGGTCCTGAGCTTCGGCCGTGACGAGGAGGAGTCCTTCGGCGAGCTGGTGGCCTGAGGGCAGGGGGCACGGGGGACACGGGGGGCGTACGGGGGTACGGGGAAAAGGGCGCGGGTCGGACAAGCCGGGGGGGCTTGTACGGCCCGCGTTCCGCCGTTCCGTGTTCTCTCGTTCCGTGTTCTCTCGTGCCGGTCGGCGGTGACGTATCGCGCCGCGGGGGCGGCTCCTTCCGGCGGGGTTCCCTCCGGTGGTGGCTGCTACCGGCCCGCGGGGGCGTGGTGCCGGTCGGCCGCCGCGGCGGCGAGACGGCCCAGGGCCTCCTGACGGGCGCAGGGGTGGGCGCCCAGAGCGGTCTGGCGGGACACGATCGCGCGTTCGGCGCGCATCAGCCGCCAGCCGCGGCGGAGCAGGAAGGGAACCGACTTGCGGCCCTCCCGCAGGTCGCGCAGCAGGCGGCGGCGGAAGGTCGTCGAAGCCCGGCCGCGCAGGCACAGCGCGTCGGCGAGCAGCCCGAGGGCCTGGCAGCGGGCCACGATCTCGGCGGCGAAGATCCCCTCGGCGAGGAACAGCGGCGGCTGCCCGATGTCCAGCGTCTCGTGGCCCACCCGCGCGCTGGTGGCGATGTCGTACACGGGGACGTCGGTCCGTCCGGTGGCGCACAGTTCCGCGATCGCCGCGACGGCGACGTCCGCGTCCCAGGAACCGGGGGAGTCCCAGTCGATGTCGGCACTGCCCGGGACCAGCGGCAGCGTCGGGTCGTCGGCCTCCTTGTAGAAGTCGTCGAGGCGCAGCACCGGAAGGCCGGTGGTGGCGGCGAGGGACGACTTGCCGGAGCCGGAGGGGCCCGCGAGCAGGACGACACGGGTCGGGATCGCTTGGGAACTCACGGGACACCAGTGTGAACCATTCCCCCGCGCAGGGGACCCCCGAGGGAGGCCGTTGGTATCGAGCATCACACCTCCACTACTGTCGGTGCCCATCCGATCACCCGACGTACGAGCGACAAGGACCGTCATGGCGCGTCACGCAGAATCCCGGACTTCCCGCCGCACCGCGCTGCTGAAGGCGGGTCTGACCCTCACGGCGGCCGGTGCCGTGCTCGGCGCGGGGGCGGCGGGCGCCCAGGCGGCGGCCCCCCGGCTGCCGGTGGACGGGCTGACCCGCACCGACGCCGCAGCGGCCGGCGAGGGGCTGCTCGGGGCGGCCGGACACGGCCTGGGCCCACTGACGCGGCTGCAGCTCGACCCGCTGGCCAACACCGGCGTCGACCCGCTCGCGAACGGCCTCGGCACCCAGGTCGCCGACTTCAAGCCGGTGGGCACCAACCTGGTGACGGACCAGATCACCCAGGGCGGCGCGCTGGCCGACCTGCCCGTCGCCGGCCCGCTGACGCAGGGCCTTCTCCCGGGCTGACCGATCCGGAGCCGGGACGAGACGAGAGGCGTGGCGGTCCGGAACCGGGCCGCGCGCGTCACACCATGAGCGAGGGGCCCCGGGGTGACCCCGGGGCCCCTCGCTCATGGGGGGATCTCCGGGCGGACGGAGCTACTTTCGCGACACGCCCAGCCCTAGTACGAGGAGCCGCTCGCGCCCAGCGATCCCGTCGGGTGCCAGACCGTCTTCGTCTCCAGGAAGGCCGTCATGCGGTCCGTTCCCGGCGCCGCGGCGAAGTCGACGGCACGCGGGCGCAGGACCCGCTTGAGGTTGTCGGCCGCGGCGACCTCCAGCTCGCGCGCCAGTTCGGCGTCCGCGCCCGTCAGGTCGATCGCGTTGACGTCCTGGTGGCTCGCCAGGTGCGGGCCCATCTCGGCCGCCCTGCCGGACAGGATGTTGACGACGCCGCCCGGCAGGTCGGAGGTGGCCAGCACCTCGCCGAGGGAGAGCGCCGGCAGTGGTGCCTTCTCGCTGGCGATCACGACCGCGGTGTTGCCGGTCGCGATCACCGGGGCGATCACCGAGACGAGCCCGAGGAAGGACGAGTCCTGCGGGGCCAGGACCGTCACCACACCGGTCGGTTCGGGCGCCGAGAGGTTGAAGTAGGGGCCGGCGACCGGGTTGGCCCCGCCGACGACCTGGCCGATCTTGTCCGTCCAGCCCGCGTACCAGACCCAGCGGTCGATCGCCGCGTCGACGACGGCGCCCGCCTTGGACTTCGACAGGCCCTCCCCGTCCGCCACCTCGGCGACGAACTGGGCGCGTCGGCCCTCCAGCATCTCGGCGACGCGGTAGAGGATCTGGCCGCGGTTGTACGCGGTCGCGCCGGACCAGCCGCCGAATGCCTTGCGGGCGGCGACGACCGCGTCACGGGCGTCCTTGCGGGAGGAGAGCGGCGCGTTGGCCAGCCACTCGCCCTTGGAGTCGGTCACCTCGTACACCCGGCCGCTCTCGGAACGGGGGAACTTGCCCCCGACGTACAGCTTGTAGGTCTTGAAGACGCTCAGACGCGCCGCGGTGGGACCGCTGTTCGAACCCTTGCCGTCAGACATCGAGGTAGGCCTCCAGACCGTGACGGCCGCCTTCGCGGCCGAAGCCCGACTCCTTGTAGCCGCCGAAGGGCGAGGTCGGGTCGAACTTGTTGAACGTGTTGGCCCAGACGACACCGGCCCGGAGCCTGGACGCGACCGCGAGGATGCGGGAACCCTTCTCCGTCCAGATACCGGCCGACAGGCCGTACTGGCTGTTGTTGGCCTTGGCGACGGCCTCGTCCGGGGTGCGGAAGGTCAGCACCGACAGGACCGGGCCGAAGATCTCGTCACGGGCGATGGTGTGCGCCTGGGTGACGTGGGTGAAGAGGGTCGGCGCGAACCAGTAGCCGGCGGAGGGGAGCTCGCAGGACGGGGACCAGCGCTCGCCGCCCTCCGCCTCGCCCTTCTCCACCAGCGCGGTGATCCGGGCGAGCTGCTCGGCCGAGTTGATGGCGCCGATGTCGGTGTTCTTGTCCAGCGGATCGCCCAGGCGCAGCGTCGACAGCCGCCTCTTGAGCGAGTCGAGCACCTCGTCGTGGACCGACTCCTGCACCAGCAGACGGGAGCCCGCGCAGCAGACCTGGCCCTGGTTGAAGAAGATGCCGTTGACGATGCCCTCGACGGCCTGGTCGACGGGGGCGTCGTCGAAGACGATGTTGGCGCCCTTGCCGCCCAGCTCCAGGGTCACCTTCTTGTCGGTGCCGGCCACCGAGCGGGCGATGGCCTTGCCGACGGCGGTCGAGCCGGTGAAGGCGACCTTGTTCACGTCCGGGTGCTCGACCAGCGCGGCGCCGGCCTCCCCGTATCCGGGAAGGATGTTGACGACGCCCCGGGGAAGTCCGGCCTGGCGGCAGATGTCCGCGAAGAACAGGGCGGACAGCGGGGTCGTCTCGGCGGGCTTGAGCACGACCGTGTTGCCCGTCGCCAGCGCCGGCGCGATCTTCCACGCCAGCATGAGGAGGGGGAAGTTCCATGGGATGACCTGGCCGGCCACGCCCAGCGGGCGGGGATCGGCGCCGTAGCCCGCGTGGCCGAGCTTGTCGGCCCAGCCCGCGTAGTAGAAGAAGTGCGCGGCGACCAGCGGGAGGTCCGCGTCGCGGGTCTCCTTGATCGGCTTGCCGTTGTCCAGGGTCTCCAGGACGGCCAGTTCGCGGCTGCGCTCCTGGATGATCCGGGCGATGCGGAAGAGGTACTTGGCGCGCTCGGAACCCGGCAGCGCCGACCACGTGGCGAAGGCCCTGCGAGCCGCCTTCACCGCGCGGTCGACGTCCTCGGCGCCCGCCTGGGCGACCTCGGCCAGGACCTCCTCGGAGGAGGGGGAGACGGTCTTGAAGACCTTGCCGTCGGCCGCGTCGACGAACTCGCCGTCGATGAACAGGCCGTAGGAGGGAGCGATGTCGACGACGGACCGGGACTCGGGAGCCGGCGCGTACTCGAATGCAGATGCCATGATGATCAGTCCACCGTCACGTAATCGGGGCCGGAGTAGCGGCCGGTCGCCAGCTTCTGACGCTGCATGAGCAGGTCGTTCAGCAGGCTGGAGGCACCGAAGCGGAACCAGTGGTTGTCCAGCCAGTCCTCGCCGACGGTCTCGTTGACCAGGACCAGGAACTTGATGGCTTCCTTGGTGTTGCGGATGCCGCCGGCCGGCTTCACGCCGATCTGGACGCCGGTCTGCGCGCGGAAGTCGCGGACCGCCTCCAGCATCAGGAGCGTGTTGGCCGGGGTGGCGTTGACCGCGACCTTGCCGGTCGAGGTCTTGATGAAGTCGGCGCCCGCCATCATGCCGAGCCAGGAGGCACGGCGGATGTTGTCGTACGTGGACAGCTCGCCGGTCTCGAAGATGACCTTGAGCCGGGCACGGTCGCCGCACTCCGCCTTGATCGCGGTGATCTGGTCGAACACCTCGAGGTAGCGGCCGGCGAGGAAGGCGCCACGGTCGATGACCATGTCGATCTCGTCCGCGCCGGCGGCGATGGCGTCGGCCGTGTCCGCGAGCTTCACGGGAAGCGCGGCGCGGCCCGCCGGGAAGGCGGTGGCGACGGAGGCGACCTTGACGCCGGAGCCCGCGAGGGCGGCCTTGGCGGTCGCCACCATGTCGGGATAGACACAGAGGGCGGCGGTCGTCGGGGTCGTGCGGTCGGTCGGATCGGGGTTGACGGCCTTGGCGGCGAGCGCCCGGACCTTGCCCGGGGTGTCCGCGCCTTCGAGCGTCGTCAGGTCGATCATGGAGATGGCCAGGTCGATGGCGTACGCCTTGGCCGTGGTCTTGATCGAGCGGGTGCCGAGGGACGCGGCGCGCGCCTCCAGGCCGACGGCGTCGACGCCGGGCAGCCCGTGGAGGAAGCGGCGCAGCGCACTCTCGGACGTGGTCACGTCGGCGAAAATGGGGGCACCTCCCGCGCCGGAGGCCGCGGGGGAGGGTGCTGCGGATGCAGTGGTGGGCATGGTCACCAGTCGAGCATATCTACGCGCGTAGCGACCTGTACAGCCCCGCTCGATTACGACCCGATCGCCCTCGTCGCCGGACCACCGGCGCGGAGCCCCCGGGCGGCTCCGCGCCGGTGAGGCAGAATCGGGCGTATGACGAGCCCCCAGCCGCCCGCCGAGCCGGCCTACGCCGACCGCGTCTTCCGTTCGCCTCTCGGGATCGCGGGAGGTGTCCTGCTGATCGGCCTCGCCACCTGGTTCTGCGTCGACGCGATGATCCGCGGCGAGGGCCGGACCCCGTGGGTGGCCCTGGCGGGCCTGCTGCTCGTCGTGCCGCTCGTCGTGGCCTTCACCGTCCGGCCCGCGGTCTACGCGAACGAGGACCGGCTCCGCGTCCGCAACCCCTTCCGCAACATCACGCTGCCCTGGGCCGCGGTCGCCGACGTCCGCGCCGGCTACTCCAGCGAGGTCGTCACCCGCGAGGGCGTCACGTACCAGCTGTGGTCGATCCCGGTCTCGCTGCGCCGACGGAAGGCGGCCGCCCGCCGCCAGGCGCGCGCCTCGCAGGACGACCCGCACCGCCGCACGTCCGTCACGGCGGACGTCCGCGACGATCAGTCCCGCAGGGCACCGGCCGACCAGACCATCGCCGACCTCCGCGAACTCGCCGAACGCTGCGCCTCCCGCCCCGGCGCCCAGGGCGAACCCCAGATCCGCTGGGCCTACGAGGTCATCGCTCCGGCGGTGGCGGGTCTGGTGCTGCTGGTGATCCTGCTGGCGACGGGCTGACGGCCGCGGCCGGGCCGGGAGCCCGCCGCACCGCCCACGGGCCCGCCGCCGCGCCGGACGGGTGAGGGGCCGTACGGGGACGCCGGGGTCCCCGTACGGCCCCTCACCGTTCCCGGGAAACGGTGGACCGGGCCGCGCCCGCCTGTCGGCCGGAGGCCACCCTGCAGGCCCTCAGAGCCCCGCGGCCGCCGCCAGGTCACGCTTGACCGCGGCGAGGACCTCGGCGGCCGTCGCACGGGCCGGCGTCAGCTCGCTCGCGTCGGCCACCGGGACGACGACCTCCAGGTAGCACTTCAGCTTGGGCTCGGTGCCGCTCGGCCGGACGATGACCCGGGCGCGGAACTCGCCCTCCAGGTAGTAGCGCAGACCGTCGGTCGGAGGCAGCGTCTCCGTGCCCTTCGCCAGGTCCTCCGCCGTCGTGACGGTCAGCCCCGCCAGCGAGACCGGCGGACGCTCGCGCAGCGCGCTCATCGCGTTCCGGATGACGCCCAGGTCCTCGACCCGCACGGAGAGCTGGTCGGTGGCGTGCAGGCCGTGGGCCACCGCGAGGTCGTCGAGCAGGCCGGTCAGCGTACGGTCCTGCTCCTTGAGGACCGAGGCCAGCTCGGCGATGAGCAGCGCCGCCGTGATGCCGTCCTTGTCGCGGACGCCCTCGGGGTCGACGCAGTAGCCGAGCGCCTCCTCGTAGCCGTACCGCAGCCCCTCCACGCGGGCGATCCACTTGAAGCCGGTCAGGGTCTCCTCGTAGCCGACGCCCGCGGCCTCGGCGATCCGGCCGAGCAGCGAGGACGAGACGATCGACTCGGCGAACACGCCCCGCGCGCCCTTGTGCACCAGATGCGCGGCGAGCAGCGCGCCCACCTCGTCACCGCGCAGCATCCGCCAGCCGCCCTCGACGGAGGCGTCGGGTACGGCGACCGCGCAACGGTCGGCGTCGGGGTCGTTGGCGATCACGATGTCCGGGTCCACGGCCCTGGCCGCCTCGAAGGCGAGGTCCATGGCGCCCGGCTCCTCCGGATTGGGGAACGCCACCGTCGGGAAGGCCGGGTCGGGATCGGCCTGCTCGGCCACGAGCGCCGGGGGAGGGAAACCCGCCCGGTCGAAGGCGGCCGTCAGGACCTCCCTGCCGACGCCGTGCATCGCCGTGTAGACGGTCCGGGCGGTGCGGGGCGAGCCGGGGGTCAGTACGGCGTCGGTCCGGGCCAGGTACGCCTCCAGGACCTCGTCGCCGAGCGTCTCCCAGCCCTCCTCGGGACGGGGCACGTCGGCCAGCGCGCGCACGGCGGCGATCCCGGCGGCGATCTCCGCGTCGGCCGGCGGCACGATCTGCGAGCCGTCGCCGAGGTAGACCTTGTAGCCGTTGTCGCGCGGCGGGTTGTGGCTCGCGGTCACCTCGACGCCGGCGACGGCGCCCAGGTGCCTTATGGCGAAGGCGAGGACGGGCGTGGGCAGCGGGCGCGGCAGCAGCGCCGCGCGCAGTCCGGCACCGGTCATCACGGCCGCGGTGTCGCGGGCGAAGTCGGCCGACTTGTAGCGGGCGTCGTAGCCGATGACGACCAGCCCGCCCTCCTGGCCCTTCGCCCGGAGATACGCGGCGAGCCCGGCGGCGGCCCGGATGACCACGGAGCGGTTCATCCGCAGGGGGCCCGCGCCCAGCTCGCCGCGGAGACCGGCCGTGCCGAACTGGAGGGTCCCGGCGAACCGGGCGTCGAGTCCGGCGCGGTCGCCGGACTCGATGAGCTTGGCGAGCTCGTCGCGGGTCTCGCTGTCGGGGTCCTCGGCGAGCCAGGCCTGGGCCCGGGCGATGAGGTCGTCCTGCGTCACGGTGGATGCCTTTCGGGGATACGGGCGGGTGCGGCTGGTGGGGCGGGAGAGTGTCCTTCCCGCCCCTCCCCTTCCCGTAACCGGGCTCCGGCCCGTGCCCCGCGTCTCGGGCGCCGGCCGGGCCGGTACGGGAAGGGGAGGGCAGGGAGGAGCCCCGCGCGGCGCCGGGCGCCGGAGAATCAGATGCGGTCGAGCACCCGGGTGAGGAGTTCGCCCATCCGGGCCGCGGAGTCGCGGCCGGCCTGGAGGACCTCCTCGTGGTTGAGCGGCTCGCCCGACAGGCCCGCGGCGAGGTTGGTGACCAGCGAGATGCCCAGGACCTCCGCGCCCGCCTCACGGGCCGCGATGGCCTCCAGGACGGTGGACATGCCGACCAGGTCGCCACCCATGACGCGGACCATGTTGATCTCGGCCGGGGTCTCGTAGTGCGGCCCGGGGAACTGCACGTAGACGCCCTCTTCGAGGGTCTCGTCGACCTCCTTGCACAGAGCGCGCAGACGCGGCGAGTACAGGTCCGTGAGGTCGACGAAGTTGGCGCCGACGATCGGCGAGGCGCCCGTCAGGTTGAGGTGGTCGCTGATCAGCACCGGCTGGCCGGGGCGCATGCCCTCGCGCAGGCCGCCGCAGCCGTTGGTCAGGACGACGGTCTTGCAGCCGGCGGCGACGGCGGTGCGCACGCCGTGGGCGACGGAGGCGACGCCCCGGCCCTCGTAGAAGTGCGTTCGGCCCAGGAAGACCAGGACCCGCTTCTCGCCGATCTTGTACGAGCGGACCTTGCCGCCGTGGCCCTCGACGGCCGGCGGCGGGAATCCGGGGAGCTCGGTGACCGGGAACTCGGCCTCCGGGGCACCGAGGGCGTCGACGGCGGGGGCCCAGCCGGAGCCCATCACCAGTGCGACGTCGTGGCTCTCGGTGCCGGTCAGCTCGCGAAGACGCGTGGCAGCGGCCTCGGCGGCCTCGTACGGGGTGGCAGTTGCGTTCACTGACTCTCTCGCCTCGGGAAGGGGGGTCCGAGGGGGGAGCCCCGGACGTATTTCCTACGCGCAGAAGCGTAGCCCGAGAATTCCTACGCGCGTAGATGACGGTGCTGACGGACATGCGATCGTTGTCTTGTCGTTTCCGACGAAGAGTGTGGCGGGCGGCACGATGTCTTTCGCCACATCACGTACCGCCACATCCGGTACCCGCGCCCCGGGCGGACGTCTCAGCAGGGGCGTTTGCGCAGTTCCATGACGTAGTCGTGCGGCGCGCCCGCCGACTCCGCGGCGTCCGCGAGCTCGCCCAGGTAGCGGGCCGAGGGCAGCCCGCCCTCGTAGGCGTTGAGGACGTACACCCAGGCCGGTTCCTCGCCGTCCAGCGTGTGTACCCGCACCCGCATCCGCCGGTAGATGTCGAGGCTGACGCCCTCCCAGCGGTCCATCGAGTCCTCGTCCATCGGGGCGATGTCGTAGAGCGCGACGAAGACCTGGGAACGCGGTGCCTCCACGATCGTGGCGAGTGCCCCCTCCCAGCCCATCTGCTCGCCGCCGAAGGTCAGCCGCCAGCCGTTGAGCCAGCCGGTACCGCGCAGCGGGGAGTGCGGTGCGCGGCGGGTCATGAGCCGCGCGTCGAGGTTGCCGGCGTACGCGGCGTAGAGCGACATGGGGTCGAGGGTACGGGAGGGGGAGGGGTGGTCGCGGAAGTCCGAGGTGGGGGCGGTATGGAGGCCCGCGCGTGAGGACGCCCGCGGCATGCGGGACAATGGGGTACGCACTTGAAGCGTGCGGGACAATGGCGTACGCACTGCAGCCCAGCGGGGGACCCCCCGGCAGAACGAGAGCGCGAGGCGTAACCCACGTGACCCGGATCGTGATCATCGGCGGCGGACCCGGCGGATACGAGGCGGCCCTGGTGGGCGCCCAACTCGGCGCGGAGGTGACCGTCGTCGACTGCGACGGCCTCGGCGGCGCGTCCGTCCTGACCGACTGCGTCCCCTCGAAGACCCTCATCGCGACGGCCGAGGTGATGACCACCTTCGACTCCTCGTACGAGGAGCTGGGCATCATCGTCGGCGACGCTCCCCCTGCCTTCGACGGAGGCGCCCCCACCCCGCACGTCGAGCAGGCCGCCCGCGTGGTCGGCGTGGACCTCGGCAAGGTCAACCGACGGGTGAAGCGCCTCGCGCTGGCCCAGTCCCACGACATCACCGCCTCCGTCACCCGGGCCGGCGCCCGGGTGCTGCGGGGACGGGGACGGCTCTCCGGCCGGCAGGCGATGGACGGCTCGCGCCAGGTGGTCGTGACCGCCGCGGACGGCACCGAGGAGTCGCTCACCGCCGACGCCGTGCTGATCGCCACCGGCGGCCACCCGCGCGAGCTGCCCGACGCGCAGCCCGACGGCGAGCGCATCCTGAACTGGACACAGGTCTACGACCTCAAGGAGCTCCCCCAGGAGCTGATCGTGGTCGGTTCCGGTGTGACGGGCGCCGAGTTCGCCGGCGCCTACCAGGCGCTGGGCTCCCGGGTCACCCTCGTCTCCTCGCGCGACCGCGTGCTGCCCGGCGAGGACCCGGACGCCGCCGCCGTGCTGGAGGACGTCTTCCGCCGGCGCGGTATGAACGTCATGGCCCGTTCCCGTGCCGAGTCCGCCAAACGGGTCGGGGACCGGGTCGAGGTCACGTTGGCCGACGGCCGGGTCATCTCCGGCACCCACTGCCTGATGGCGGTCGGCGCGATCCCGAATTCGGCCGGAATGGGCCTGGAGGAGGCCGGGGTCCGGCTGAAGGATTCCGGTCATATCTGGACCGACAAGGTCTCCCGCACCTCCGCCCCCGGCGTCTACGCGGCCGGCGACGTCACCGGCGTCTTCGCGCTCGCCTCGGTCGCCGCCATGCAGGGGCGGATCGCGATGTACCACTTCCTCGGCGACGCGGTGGCGCCGCTGAACCTGAAGACGGTCTCCTCGAACGTCTTCACCGACCCGGAGATCGCGACCGTCGGTTACACCCAGGCGGACGTCGACGCCGGCCGGATCGACGCCCGGGTCGTCAAGCTGCCGCTGCTGCGCAACCCCCGCGCGAAGATGCAGGGCATCCGGGACGGCTTCGTCAAGATCTTCTGCCGTCCGGGCACCGGCATCGTGGTCGGCGGCTGTGTCGTCGCGCCGCGGGCGAGCGAGCTGATCCACCCGATCTCGATCGCGGTCGACAACAATCTGACAGTGGAACAGATCGCGAAGGCATTCACCGTGTACCCCTCCCTGTCGGGCTCGATCGCGGAAGTGGCACGGCAGTTGCACACCCGAAAGGCCGGCGGAGAGGGCTAGCCCGCCCGCTCTCCCCGAACGATCGGGACAACCCCCGGCACCCCCGGGCAAGTCCACCACACCGCCCGGCCGACGACGGGGCCTCTCATATCAGTTGGAGGTCCCGTCGGTGCGCATCTTCGGTAAATCGGCGCATAGTGCTGAAAAGTATCGGCCGCTCAGGTTACTGTCAGTTTCGTGTTCGCTGCAGAACGTCGTCAGTTGATCCTTGAAATGGTGCGCGCCAACGGAGCCGTGTCGCTCCGCGAGCTCGCCCGCGTCGTCCAGACCTCAGAAGTGACCGTACGGCGGGACGTGCGGGCGCTGGAGGCAGAAGGACTCCTCGACCGCCGGCACGGCGGTGCGGTACTGCCGGGCGGTTTCACCCGGGATTCCGGCTTCCCGCAGAAGTCCCACCTCGCCACGGCGGAGAAGACGGCCATCGCCGATACCGCCGCGAGTCTCGTCGAGGAGGGCGAGGCCATCGTCGTGGGAGCCGGGACGACCACGCAGGAGCTGGCCCGCCGGCTCGCCCGCGTGCCCGGTCTGACCGTCGTCACCAACTCCCTGCTCGTGGCCCAGGCCCTGGCCCATGCCAACCGGGTCGAGGTCGTCATGACCGGTGGCACGCTGCGTGGCTCGAACTACGCGCTCGTCGGCAGCGGGGCCGAGCAGTCCCTCCAGGGGCTCCGGGTCTCCCGTGCCTTCCTCTCCGGCAGTGGTCTGACCGCCGAGCGTGGGCTCTCCACGTCCAACATGCTCTCGGCGAGTGTGGACCGTGCGCTGGTCCAGGCGGCGGCCGAGGTCGTGGTGCTGGCCGACCACACCAAGCTCGGCACCGACACCATGTTCCAGACGGTGCCGACGGACGTGATCACGCGGCTGGTCACCGACGAGCCCTTGGCGCACGACGACCGGGCCGCCACGGAGCTGCAGGCGCTGGCCGACCAGGGTGTCCAGATCGTGGTCGCGGGTGCGGCGGGTGACGCGATCCCCCCGGGCGGCCGGCCCCGACGTGATGTTCCGCTGCCCGGCCAGCGGGCCCGTCACGCGGGCGCCCAACTGCGCAGCACGGCAGGGGCGCTGACGAGCGAACTGCTCGGACCCGAGCGCGCCGCGGCCCGGGTGGCCGACATGCGCAGGCGCTGATCCCGGCGTCCGTGTGCCGGGCCGGGGCCTGGTCCGATGCTCCCCCGCACCCGCCGAGGTGCCGGTCCCGTGTCGAGGTGGGATGAGCTGCCCGCCGAGGACCCGGACGCCGCCTCCGAAGGTGGTGCGGGCCCCGGTCACAGGCCACCCGACAGGCTCTCAGGGTGTGAGCCCGCACAGGGTCAGGGCGAGCAGTCGGTCGGGCAGCTCCGCGTCCTCCGGGCACTGTTCGGCGGCCAGCGCGATGGCGTTGGTCAGCTGCATCAGGTCGCCGATCGACACCTCCTTCCGCACGGTGCCCGCTTCCTGGGCGTGGGCGAGCAGCCTCTCGCCGGCCGCGCGCAACGGCACGCTGCACTGAGAGAGCGCCGAACTCCCCTTTCCCGAGGCCGACATCAGGCCGTGCGCGAGGCCCCGGTACGCGCCCGCGTGGGAGATCAGGGCGCGCAGCCACTCGGCCAGGGCCCGGCAGGGGTCCACGGCCTCGGCGAGATCCCGCGAGCGCTGGAGCAGGACCGCGAGGGCCTCCTGGAACACGGCGCTGAGCAGCGCCTCCCGGGTGGGGAAGTGCCGGTAGAGCGTGCCGATCCCGACCCCCGCGCGGCGGGCGACGTCCTCCAGGGAGGCGTCGGTGCCGTGCTCCGCGAAGGCGGCGCGGGCCTCGGTGAGCAGACGCTCGTGGTTGCGGCGCGCGTCGGCACGCATGGGGCTCCTCGGTTCGGCGCGGGAGGGCCTTTACCGGCCGGACGTCCGGTGCGGGCGGGCGGTGCGGTGGCGGCCGGGCGGGTGAGACGGGCGACTCCCGTGAGGCGGCGCGGCCGTCACCCCTTCCCGGGGCCCGAGCGGCGGAGGGCCCGCGGGCGCGGGATGCGCCTGCGGGCCCTCCGGGCGGTGCCGGGGTGTGGATCAGTCCTTGATCTCGCAGATCGGGGCGCCGGAGGTGACCGACGCGCCGACCTCGGCCGTCAGGCCCTTGACGGTGCCGGCGCGGTGCGCGTTGAGGGGCTGCTCCATCTTCATGGCCTCCAGGACCACGATGAGGTCGCCCTCCTTGACCTCCTGGCCCTCCTCGACGGCCACCTTCACGATGGTGCCCTGCATCGGGGAGGCGAGAGTGTCGCCGGAGGCCGTCGGGCCGGACTTCTTCGCGGCCCGACGCTTCGGCTTGGCACCGGCGGCCAGACCCGTGCGGGCCAGGGTCATGCCGAGCGAGGACGGCAGCGAGACCTCGAGTCGCTTGCCGCCGACCTCGACGACGATGGTCTCGCGACCCGCCTCGTCCTCCTCCGCGTCCGCGGCACCGGGCGAGAACGGCTTGATCTCGTTGACGAACTCGGTCTCGATCCACCGGGTGTGGACGCGGAAGGGGTCCGCGGTGAAGTCGGGGTCGACGACGACGGCCCGGTGGAAGGGGATGGCCGTGGCCATGCCCTCCACCGTGAACTCCGCCAGCGCGCGGGAGGCGCGCTGGAGCGCCTGCTCGCGGGTGGCGCCGGTGACGATCAGCTTGGCCAGCAGGGAGTCCCAGGCGGGGCCGATGACCGAGCCGGACTCGACGCCCGCGTCCAGCCGGACGCCGGGGCCGGCCGGTGCCGCGAAGGTGGTGACGGTGCCGGGGGCGGGCAGGAAGTTACGGCCCGGGTCCTCGCCGTTGATCCGGAACTCGAACGAGTGGCCCCGGATGGCCGGGTCGTCGTAGCCGAGCTCCTCGCCGTCCGCGATCCGGAACATCTCCCGGACGAGGTCGATGCCGGTGACTTCCTCGGTGACCGGGTGCTCCACCTGAAGACGGGTGTTGACCTCCAGGAAGGAGATCGTGCCGTCGAGGCCGACCAGGAACTCGACCGTGCCGGCGCCGACGTAGCCGGCCTCCTTCAGGATCGCCTTCGAGGCGCGGTACAGCTGGGCGTTCTGCTCGTCGGTCAGGAACGGCGCGGGGGCCTCCTCGACGAGCTTCTGGTGACGGCGCTGGAGCGAGCAGTCACGGGTGGAGACGACGACCACGTTGCCGTGCGAGTCGGCGAGGCACTGTGTCTCGACGTGACGCGGCTTGTCGAGGTAGCGCTCGACGAAGCACTCGCCCCGGCCGAAGGCCGCGACGGCCTCGCGGACGGCGGAGTCGTAGAGCTCCGGCACCTCTTCGAGGGTGCGGGCGACCTTCAGTCCGCGACCGCCACCGCCGAAGGCGGCCTTGATCGCGATCGGCAGCCCGTTCTCCCGGGCGAACTCGACGACCTCGTCCGCGCCGGAGACCGGGTCGGGCGTGCCCGCGACCAGCGGGGCGCCCGCGCGCTGGGCGATGTGACGGGCCGCCACCTTGTCGCCGAGGTCACGGATGGCCTGCGGCGGCGGGCCGATCCAGGTCAGTCCGGCGTCGATCACGGCCTGGGCGAACTCGGCGTTCTCGGAAAGGAAGCCGTATCCGGGGTGGATCGCGTCCGCCCCGGCGTCCTTCGCCGCCTGAAGCACCTTGGCCATGTCCAGATAGCTGGCGGCCGGGGTGTCACCGCCCAGAGCGAACGCCTCGTCGGCCGCGCGGACGTGCAGAGCGTCCCGGTCCGGGTCGGCGTAGACGGCTACGCTGGCGATCCCGGCGTCCCGGCAGGCCCGGGCTACGCGGACAGCGATTTCGCCACGGTTGGCGATGAGCACCTTGCGCACGATGGCTCCCTCCTTGAAACAAGCTGAGTTTAGGGACTGCCGACACGGCCTTTCGACCCGTCCGCAGTAGTGAGCTTGCCCACACGGAGCGTGATACGAGCCTGCTCGGGTCGTGAAATCCCTTGTCGCACCACGGTACGCAGGGTTCCTTTACGGCACAGTAGCTCCGAGGTGTGGCGCAGGTCTCTGTTCCTGCGGCCAGTCGCCGAACGGGTTTCTTTGTGGGGTCCCTACGAATGGCCCAATGATTCTTTGCCGCTCCGCAGGGCCGCCCGAACTCTTGTCGCACCGTTTACCAGTCAGTAGCCTTCGCGTTGTCGTCCGTACTGCAGGTAACAGCCGTCAACAGGGGGTGGCCGAGGTGGCCCGCAGAGCGATAGCACTCGTGACGGGCGTGGTGCTCCTCCTGGAGGCACCCGGCATCGTCGCCCTCAACGCGGTCATGGCGCGCTTCCTGGAAGTCCAGTCGATGTCGCTGGACGGGATGGACCCGGACGCGATGGTCGCCGGGACCTGGGGGCTGGGTCTCGTCTCGGGTGCCCTGCTCGGCCTGTGCGGCCTGGTCGCGCTGCTCGCCGGGGTCCGGGACCGGCGCCCCGGCCGCACGGGCCGGATCCTGCTCGTCGGCTGCGCGGTCGTGCACGGCGTGCTCGGGGCCGTGACGGTGGGTCTGGTCGGCTGGGGCGCGTTCGCGTTCATGGTGCTGGTGCTGGGGCTGATCGTGCTCACGCTGGTGGCCTACGGGAAGGACTCCGGGGCCCCGCGGGCCCGGCCGGAGCTCGCGCCTGAGCCGGGGCCGGAGCTCGCGCCTGAGCCGGGGCCGGAGCACGGGGCGGCGCCCACGCCGGCGTAGGCGGCCGCGGCGAGGACCGCGGGCTTCCGGGCGGGCCCGCGGTCCCGGAGCGGGCCGTCACGCCCAGAGTTCGGTGATGGGGACGCCCAGTTTGCCGAGCAGGGTGCGCAGCAGCGGCAGGGACAGGCCGATGACGTTGCCGGGGTCGCCGTCGATGCCCTCGATGAAGGGCGCGGAGCGGCCGTCCAGGGTGAAGGCTCCCGCCACGTGCAGAGGTTCGCCGCTGGCCACGTAGGCGGCGATCTCGGCGTCGGTGGGCTCGCCGAAGCGCACGACGGTCGAGGCGGTCGCGGACTCGTAGCGCTTGGCGGCCGTGTCGTACACGCAGTGACCCGTCTGGAGGATGCCCACCCGGCCGCGCATCGCGTGCCAGCGGGCGGTGGCCTCCGCGGCGTCCGCGGGCTTGCCGAGGGCCCGCTTGTCGAGTTCGAGGACCGAGTCGCAGCCGATGACGAGTGCGCCGAACGCCTCGGGCCGGGCGGCCACATGGGCGGCCTTCGCCTCGGCGAGGGAGAGGGCCAGCTCGGCCGGGGTGGGGGCGTGGACCTTGTCCTCGTCGACGCCGCTCACGATGACCTCGGGGGCGAGTCCGGCCTGGCGCAGCAGTCCGAGACGGGCGGGTGAGGCGGAGGCGAGCACGACACGGCGGCGATCAGCAGTCATGGGAGGCAGCGTAGATCAGTGCGGACCCGTGGTGCGGGCACGCCGTCAGCGCAGGCCGGCCGCGAGCATGCCCACCAGCATCGCCAGGGCCAGCAGGACGGAGGCACGGCGCAGCATCGTCTGCATGTCCCGCAGTTCCTTCGGCGGCTCGTCGTCGGGGTCGGACCAGAGCATGCCCCCGATCCTGCGCGCGCGGGGGCGGGCGCGCCTGAGTACCCGTACTCAGGCGCGCCGTGCCGAAGGGCCCATTTCGTCGCCGGGCCTCCTCGCGCGCGGTCCGTCCGGCGGGTCTCGCGGGCCGTCACCGGACGGTGAACGCCCCGCCGTCGGCCGCCGTCAGCGCCGCCGCCACCGCCCGTTCCGCGTCCGCCGGGCCCAGCGGCTCGCGTGTGATGATGAAACGGTAGTAGAGCGGTGCGGAGACGGCTCGCAGCAGTTCGGCGCCGTCCGTGTCGGGGGCGATCTCACCGCGCTCGGCGCCCCGCCGGACGACCGGTGCCCACTCCTCCAGCCGTGCCCGGTAGAAGCCGCTCAGCGCCTCGGCGCACTCCTCGTCGCAGGCGGCGGCGGCGATGACCGCGCGGAGGACGGCGCCCATCCTCCGGTCGGTCAGGATCCTGAGCACCAGGGCGGCGTTGGCCCGCAGGTCCCCGGCCAGGCTGCCGGTGTCGGAGGCGGGCAGGGACCGGTCCGCCATGTCGCGCAGCAGGTCGGCGACGAGCCCGACGGGGGACCCCCAGCGCCGGTAGACGGTGGTCTTGCCGACCCCCGCGCCGGCGGCGATGTGGTCCATGTTCAGCGCGTGGAAGCCCGCGGTGGCCAGGGCGTCCTCGGTGGCCTCGAGGACGGCCCGCCGTACCTTCGCGGTGCGGCCGCCGGGGCGCACGGTGCCGGGCACGGCCGGCTGACTCTCACTCAAGCGGGTCTCCTGTTCCATTTGCGCTCCCGGGTCTGCTACGGTCCGTCGACTTCTCGATCCTGAACGTCGCCCTGCCCTTCATCGGCGAAGGACTCGGCTTCTCCCTCGCCGACCTCCAGCGGATCGCCACCTTCGCCCTCGCCGCCGCCGGATCCACCCTCCTCCTCGGGAGCGTCGCCGACCTCGTCGGCCGCCGCCGGATGTTCCTCGGCGGGACGGCCGTGCTCGGCCTCCTGCCTGGTGGGCGGTCTCGCCCACGGGCCCGGGACGCTGATGGCCGCCCGGGTCGCGCAGGGCCTCGCCCCCGCGGTCCTGCGGGAGAGCGTCCTCGACGGCATCGCACTCGCGGCGCGGGTCAACGCGGCGATCGTGCTCGTCGGCGCACTGGCGGCCGGAGTCCTCCTGCGTCGCGCCGAGCCTGCCGAGTGACCTCCGGCCTGGCGGTCACGGCAGGGCACGCACGCTTCCGGCCTTGCCGGCATGCCCCGATAGCTCCGCTACAGCGACATCCCGGCGCCGGGGAGTCGCACGCAACAGGCCGCGCCCGCCTGTCGATCGAAGGCCACCCGACAGGCTCTGGGCCGGCACACGCGAAGGCCGGGCCTCCCGCACAAGAGGCCCGGCCTTCGCGTCGTCCGTGTCCGTCTTCGGGGCCGGGCCCCGCCCTGCCCGCCCGTCCCGGCCCGCGGCTACACCGGCCAGTAGGACCGCACCCATGAGCGCGGTCCCGGCCGGTGGCGCACCCCGCGCGCGATCCGCGACGGGTCCGACCAGCCTTCCGGCACCTCCGGGCCGCTGCCGGCCGCGGACGCCGCCGCCGTCGCCGCGGCCCGGGCCTGGACCACCGCCAGGGCGGCGGCCAGCTCCTCGGGTGTCGGGTTTCCTCGTACGACCTTGATCATGACGACCCTCCTGAGGTCTAGAGGGGAATGTTGCCGTGCTTCTTCGGAGGCAGGTTTTCCCGCTTCGAACGCAGCTGACGCAGTCCCTTCACGATCTGCGGGCGGGTGTCCGACGGCATGACGACGCCGTCGATGTAGCCGCGCTCGGCGGCCGTGTACGGGTTGAGCAGGGTGTCCTCGTACTCCTGGATCAGCCGCGCCCGCTCCGCCGCCGCCTCGTCCGCGTCCTTCACCGCCTCGATCGTCCTGCGGTGCAGGATGTTGACCGCGCCCTGCGCGCCCATGACCGCGATCTGCGCGGTGGGCCAGGCCAGGTTCAGGTCCGCGCCGAGGTGCTTGGAGCCCATGACGTCGTACGCGCCGCCGAACGCCTTGCGCGTGATGACGGTGATCAGCGGGACGGTCGCCTCGGCGTAGGCGTAGATCAGCTTCGCGCCGCGGCGGATGATGCCGCCGTACTCCTGGTCGACACCCGGCAGGAAGCCGGGGACGTCCACGAAGGTCAGCACGGGGATGTTGAAGGCGTCGCAGGTACGGACGAAGCGGGCCGCCTTCTCGCTCGCGTCGATGTCCAGACACCCCGCGAACTGCATCGGCTGGTTGGCGACGACGCCGACCGGGAAGCCCTCGACCCGGCCGAAGCCGGTCAGGATGTTCGGCGCGAACAGCGCCTGGGTCTCCAGGAACTCGCCGTCGTCGACGACGTGCTCGATGACCCGGTGCATGTCGTACGGCTGGTTCGCGGAGTCCGGGATCAGGATGTCCAGCTCGCGGTCCTCGTCCGTCACCTCGGTCCCGGCGACCTCGGGGAAGGCCGGCGGCTCCGACAGGTTGTTCGAAGGGAGGTAGGACAGGAGGGATTTGACGTACTCGATCGCGTCCTTCTCGTCGCCCGACATGTGGTGGGCGACGCCCGACGTGGTGTTGTGCGTCCGCGCGCCGCCGAGCTCCTCGAAGCCGACGTCCTCGCCCGTCACCGTCTTGATGACGTCAGGACCGGTGATGAACATGTGCGAGGTCTGGTCCACCATCACCGTGAAGTCGGTGATCGCGGGGGAGTAGACCGCACCGCCCGCGCACGGACCGACGACGAGCGAGATCTGCGGGATGACGCCGGAGGCGTGGGTGTTGCGGCGGAAGATCTCGCCGTACATGCCCAGCGCGTTGACACCCTCCTGGATGCGGGCGCCGCCGGAGTCGTTGATGCCGACGACCGGGCATCCGGTCTTCAGGGCGAAGTCCATCACCTTGATGATCTTCTGGCCGAAGGTCTCGCCCAGTGCGCCGCCGAAGACCGTGAAGTCCTGCGAGAAGACCGCGACGGGCCGCCCGTCGACCGTGCCGTAGCCGGTGACGACACCGTCGCCGTACGGACGGTTGTGCTCCAGGCCGAAGCTGGTGGAGCGGTGCCGGGCCAGCTCGTCCAGCTCGACGAACGAGTCCTCGTCGAGCAGCAGGGCGATCCGCTCGCGCGCGGTCAGCTTGCCCTTCGCGTGCTGCTTCTCCACGGCGCGCTGGGAACCGGCGTGGGTCGCCTCGTCAATACGGCGCTGAAGATCCGCGATCTTGCCCGCGGTCGTGTGAATGTCGATTTCCTGTGGCTGTACCGACTCGGACATCGGGATGCGGCTCCCTGCCTGGTCACGGGGGGTTCGTTGACTACCAATGGGCTACTGCTGGCCTACTGACCCGTAGCGTATCGACGGCGATACGGTTCGGCACTGCGGTCTTTGCCACACCTAGGCTGACTTGCATGACGTCCTCTCATGACTCAGGAGGGCCCTGGTCCGACCTGGACAGGCCCCCGCTCAACGCCGGCGCGCTGCGCCGCGCGCTCGTGACTCCCGACGCTCTGTGGACCTCGCTGGAGGTGGTCTCCACGACCGGCTCCACCAACTCGGACCTCGCCTCCCGCGCCGGTGACCTGCCCGAGGGCGCGGTGCTCGTCGCCGAGGAACAGACCTCGGGGCGTGGCCGGCTCGACCGCAGCTGGGTGGCGCCCGCCCGGTCCGGGATCTTCGTTTCCGTCCTGCTCAGGCCGGCGGTGCCGGTGCACCGCTGGGGCTGGCTGCCGCTGCTGGCCGGCGTCGCCGCGGCGACCGGGCTCGCGAAGGCCGCCGGTGTCGACATGTCCCTCAAATGGCCCAACGACCTGCTGGTTTCCGTCGGCGGTGAGGAACGCAAGGCCGGCGGGATTCTCGCCGAGCGGGCCGACGAGACCGGTGTCGTCATCGGGCTCGGCATCAACGTCACCCTGAGGGAGGACGAGCTGCCGGTGCCCGCGGCTGGTTCCCTGCTGCTCGCGAACGCGGTCTCCACGGACCGCGACCCGCTGCTGCGGGCCGTCCTGCGGTCCATGGAGAAGTGGTACGGCGACTGGGTCCGGGCGGACGGGGACCCCGCCGCCTCCGGCCTTCAGGACGCCTACGCCGCGGGGTGCGCGACCCTGGGCCGCCGCGTCCGGGCCGAGCTCCCCGGCGAACGGAAGCTGGAGGGCGTGGCTGTCGCGCTCGACGGCGACGGCCGTCTGGTGGTGGACACGGAGGGCGGTGGCACGGAAGCCGTCTCCGCCGGTGACATCGTGCACGTCCGCGCGGAGTCGTAGCCTGCGTTCGTAGGGCCGTCGGGGACGGGCGCTCCCATCCCGGGAACACGTGTCCCCGACGCGAAGACGCGACGGCCCGGGACGGTTCGGGCGTGAGCCAGCACACACCTGTCGTATCGTGGAGCGCGATCCAGGCGACAGATCGGCAGGGCAGTGGGCAGGGAACGGGCAGGAGGCGGCCGGTGACCGTCGACGACGCGGGCAACGGCGGCGAGGCCGAGCCGGCCACGTACCCCACACCTCACCATGTCGTCGACCACACGGCCGAGCCGAGCGACGACCCCCTGGCGATCCGCCTCGAACAGCTGATTCTGGGCGCGGACCGGCGCTACACCCCCTTCCAGGCGGCCCGCACCGCCGGCGTCTCGATGGAGCTCGCCTCCCGCTTCTGGCGGGCCATGGGATTCGCCGACATCGGTCAGGCCAAGGCCCTCACCGAGGCCGACGTGCTCGCCCTGCGGCGGCTGGCCGGTCTCGTCGAGGCGGGGCTGCTGAGCGAGCCGATGGCCGTGCAGGTCGCCCGGTCCACCGGTCAGACCACCGCCCGGCTGGCCGAATGGCAGATCGACTCCTTCCTGGAGGGCCTGACCGAGCCCCCCGAGCCCGGCATGACCCGGACCGAGGTCACCTACCCCCTGGTCGAGTTGCTCCTGCCCGAACTGGAGGAGTTCCTGATCTACGTGTGGCGCCGGCAGCTGGCCGCCGCCACCGGCCGGGTCGTGCAGGCGGCCGACGACGAGGAGATGGTCGACCGGCGGCTCGCCGTCGGGTTCGCGGACCTGGTCGGCTTCACCCGGCTGACCCGCCGGCTGGAGGAGGAGGAGCTCGGCGAACTCGTCGAGGCATTCGAGACCACCTGCGCCGACCTGGTCGCCGCGCACGGCGGACGGCTGATCAAGACCCTCGGCGACGAGGTGCTGTACTGCGCCGACGACGCGGGCACGGCGGCCGAGATCGCCCTGCGGCTGATCGAGACGCTCGGCCACGACGAGACGATGCCCTCCCTGCGCGTCGGCATCGCCTTCGGCACTGTGACGACCCGGATGGGCGACGTCTTCGGGACGACGGTGAACCTGGCGAGCAGGCTCACCTCGATAGCGCCCAAGGACGCCGTGCTGGTCGACGGCGCGCTCGCCGAGGAACTCGTCCGGACCGGCGACGCGCCCGCCTCCGAGGCACGCGCGGCCGAGGAGGCGGCCAGGGCCGAGAAGGAGGGCGAGGAGCCGCCCGCCTACCGTTTCGCGCTCCAGCCCATGTGGCAGCGGCCGGTGCGCGGCCTCGGCGTCGTGGAGCCCTGGCAGCTCGGCCGTCGGCCCTCCTGAGCCGTCCTGGCCCGTGCTGTCCTGGCCCGTGCTGTGCTGGCCCGGCCCGTGCCGCCCGGTGGGCGGGGGCCAGACAAGATCCAGACGGGGGGCCTAGGATCCCGGTGAACACTCGTTAACCGGGAGGGAGCGGTCATGACCGAGCAGGCCGAACAGCGCTTTGGTGAGTTCGTCGCGGTACGCAGGCAGGGGCACGTCGCCGAGTTCGTCCTCGACCGGCCCAAGGCGATGAACGCGGTCTCCCTGGAGATGGCCCGCTCCATCACGGCCGCCTGCGCGGCGCTCGCGGAGGACACCTCGGTCCGGGTGACCGTGCTGACCTCGTCGAACGACCGGGCCTTCTGTGTCGGCGCCGACCTCAAGGAGCGCAACTCCTTCACGGACGCGGACATGCTCCGTCAGCGGCCCACCTCGCGCGCCGGCTACACCGGTGTCCTGGAGCTGCCGATGCCCACGATCGCCGCGGTCCACGGCTTCGCGCTGGGCGGCGGATTCGAGCTGGCGCTCGCCTGTGACCTGATCGTCGCCGACGCCACGGCCGTGGTCGGTCTGCCGGAGGTCTCGGTGGGTGTCATCCCCGGCGGCGGCGGTACCCAGCTGCTGCCGCGTCGGGTCGGCGCCGCGCGGGCGGCGGAGCTGGTCTTCACGGCACGCCGGGTCGAGGCGGCCGAGGCGCGCGCGCTGGGCCTGGTGGACCTGCTGGAGGAGGACGCCCGCACGGCGGCCCTGGAGCTCGCGGAGCGTATCGCCGCTAACTCGCCGGTCGGTCTGCGCGCGGCCAAGCGGGCGATGCGGCTCGGCCACGGACTCGACCTGCGGGCCGGCCTGGAGGTCGAGGACGCGGCGTGGCGGGCGGTGGCCTTCTCGGGAGACCGCGCGGAGGGCGTGGCGGCCTTCAACGAGAAGCGCAAGCCGGCGTGGCCGGGTGAGTGAGGGCGCGCCGGCCCGTCCGCGCCTCCCCGTCCGTGCCTCGAAACGAGCGCGGAGGATACTCCCGGTCGCTTCCGACGCGAAGGCCCGCTACCAAATGCATCCATATGTCCTTAATTGTCACATTCTGTGATGCCCCGCCAGTGAAAATGGAGCAAACCTCCCTAAGCTGGAGGAATGGGAGAGGACGTGCGGCTTCGGGCCGTGGTGGCGCTGGCGCAGGCGATGGCGGCGGCGCACACCCCGCGCGAGTTCTGGCGGGCGGCGGCGCTCGGCGCCTGCAGGGGGCTCGACGGCACCTTCGCCGCGCTGTCGGTCTGGGAACGTGACCGCGGGCGGCTCAAGGTACTGGTGAACGCCGGACAGCGGGCCGCGGGGGAGGAGGAGTTCCCCGACGCCGAGACCTACCCCGTGCACCAGTTCCCCGAGATCACGGAATTCCTGCACGAACGCTGGGTCGGCGGCGGCGAGCCCGACGCCTGGGTGGAGACGGTGGGCGACAGCGTCTCCACCGGACGGGTCACCGGACTGCGCAGACGAGACCGCGGCTGTTGCGTGGTCGCGCCGATCGTGCTGCACGGGCGTGCCTGGGGCGAGCTGTACGTGGCCCGACCGGCCGGCGTCCGGGTGTTCGGCCGTGACGACGCGGACTTCGCGGCCGTGCTCGCGGCCGTCGTGGCGGCCGGGATCGCCCAGGCGGAGCGCCTGGAAGAGGTGCGCAAGCTGGCCTTCACCGACCCGCTCACCGGTCTCGCGAACCGGCGCGCCGTGGACACACGGCTCGACGAGGCCATCGAGCGCTACCGGACGGACGGCTCCGTGGTGAGCCTGGTCGTCTGCGACCTCAACGGTCTGAAGCGGGTGAACGACACCCATGGGCACGCCGTCGGCGACCGGTTGCTGGAACGGTTCGGCTCGGTGCTCTCCCGCTGCGGCGCCATGCTGCCGGGAGCGCTCTCGGCGCGGCTCGGCGGTGACGAGTTCTGCCTGCTCTCGGTGGGCCCCACGGCCGACGAGGTGGTGGCCGCCGCCGACGAGCTGTGCGTCCGGGCCGGGGAGCTGGAGCTCGGCGAGGGGGTCGCCTGCGGGGTGGCGTCCACGGGCGACCCGATCGGCCCGCTGAAGTCCGCGCGCCGCCTCTTCCGCCTCGCGGACGCGGCGCAGTACCAGGCCAAGGCGGCGAAATCGGCGAAGCCGGTGGTGGCGGGACGCGACGGCTCGGTCCTCCGCCTCGCGGACGCGCCCCCCGGCGGCCGGGACCGCCGCCGCTTCCGCGACGCGCCGCCGCTGTAGGCGGCGGGTGACGGGTGGCCCGACGGCCACGCGTGCCCCGCGTTTCGCCGCCCGCGCCCCCGGCGTCACGCACCGGGGTGGGCGTCGGGGCGAGTCGAGGCCCGCCGGCCGGAGCGGCCGGAGGGGGAGGGCGCCCTTGGTCCGAGGGCCGGCTGGATGTCCGTCGAGGGCGTGGGGGCGCAGGCGGCGCAGCGCGTCTCGTCGCCGAGTGGCCGGAAGAGCATCGGCTGGACGTGGTCGCCCTCGCACTCGCGTGTCCCGGCGAGGCGGGCGGAGAGGCGGGGCCCGTCGGCGGGGGCCGGGGTCGGCGCGGCGGGTGGCGCGGGTGGTGCGGGCGGTACCGCTGGGACCTCGCGGAGCAGATAGCGCAGCAGCCCGCCCGGCCGGTGGACGGGGGTGTCCGCGCCGGGGAGGCCGCGCCGGACGTGGGCGTGGATGTCGGCGGAGCTGTGGCCCGCGGCCAGCCAGCCGGCGGTGAGCTCGGTCAGCTCCTCCCGCATGCCCGGGGGGATGTGGCGCAGAGCGGGGGAGAGCAGCGGGAAGGCGGCGACGACCACTCGGGCCTCGTCGGGCACGTCGTCGGCGGGCTCGGACCCCTCCACGGCCTCGGCTTCGGCTTCGGTTTCCGTCTCCGGCCCGTTCGCGGGCCCGGGTTCCGGTTCCGGTTCCGGTTCCGCCTGGGCTTCCGGTTCGTGCGTCGGCTCCGGCTCGGGCTCCGGCGGAGGGTTGGAGGTGTCTTCCTCTCGGTGTTTCCTTGGAAGACCGTCGGCGCGCCGGGCACTCGGCGCACCGACGGCCGGATGGCCGTGACTCGGTGCCACCTGCGACGACACCCCTTCCGCGCTGGTCCGCAGAGGCATCGCGCCGAGGATCTTGGCGGCTTCCCCGGAGCTCAACGGCACGCTGGAGACGAGCTGTTGGGTCACCCAGAGCCCACCGGCCCCCTGTACCCGCCGCTCGTGCACGAAGCCCTCGCTCTTCAGCTGCCGCTTGGCGCGGGTGAAGGCGGTCGCCCCGATCCGGGCGCGTTCGGCGGTACGGGACAGGGGCTCCTTCGCGTTCGGGTGCAGGGAGAGCTGCCAGGTCAGGAGGCGTACGGCGTCGGAGTCGAGGCGCGGATGCCGGATCAACTCGTGGGAGAGCTGACTGAAGGCGCGCTCGGGCGCGCTAAAGTGCCGGTAGATCACGGTGGACGTCTTTTCCACTGGTGGTCGAGGCCCTCGCTGATGGGTGCGAACCATCGCGGGGGCCGTTTTGCGCGAACGTACCGCATGGCATATGCCCGTATCGATACGCGGAGTGAAGAACCGCCCGTACGAGTGATGCCCCCTCAGGCGGGCTCACGCGGGCGGGACTTCGAGCCGTCCGACCCTCGGAGACGCGGTCGGCCACGGCGACCGCGATTCAGGCAGGGGGAGGCATGGGCGACGTACTGATGAGGCGCACGGCCCCGCGCGGGGTCATGCTCGCGCGCTCCTGAGGGCTCGCCGTCCAGCACTCCTCCGCCGTCGCCTCCCATACGTGACCACGGGGACGGACCAGGGTCAGTACGTTTCCGCGCACCTCGCGGACTTCGCCCGTGAGGGCCCGGGTCGCGTCCGTCACGACATCGCCCTTCCGGTACCTCACCCTTCCCGCCGGGCCGCGTGGAGGAGGGCGGCGAGGCGCTTGGCACCGCTCAGGGTGACGACACCGAGGCCGTACACGTGGATGTCGGCACCGCCCTCGGCGCCGCGTCTGACATCACGGTAGAGGCCGTCGGAGGGGAGGCCGACCACCTCCATGGCGGCCTTGAGGTCGCGGAACACCTGGGCGGCCTCGGACTCGGAGACCGGGCGGAACGGGGGAGCGTTCGTGGGCGTACGCATGGAGGGCTCACTTTCTGGTGGTTCTCCTCCGGGACGACTCAACGATGACGCGGACGCCCCTACGCTCACCAGGAGTTGGGTTCCCAGGCGCAGGTGAGGAACGGGGCATATGCCAGGAGCGAAGGAACTGGACCCGGGGGACGGCATCCAGCAGTACCTCGGAAACGTGGTGCGCGAGGCACGCCTGGCGCTCGGCCGTGAGTGGACGCAGGCGCACCTGGCGACACAGGTCTTCAGCAGCGGAAGCCGGATCTCCGCGATCGAGCGGGGCGAGGACCCCCCGGACCGGGACCTGGCGAAGAAGCTGGAGATCGTCCTGCGGCTTCCGCCCGGCACGCTGGTGAGCCTGGTGAGGATCCTGACCGAGCAGAACGTGCGCGACTACGCGAAGACGTACCTGCGCCGGCAGCTCGAGGCCACCGCCATACACGAGTTCTCGCTCGTCGTGCCCGGCCTGCTGCAGACCGCCGACTACGCCCGCGCGGTGATGGAGGCCGGTCTCCCCGGTGACGCGGCGCAGATCGGCGACTACGTACGCAGGCGGATGGAGCGCCAGACGGTGCTCGCCCGGCCCGACCCGCCCTGGATGGTGGTCGTGCTCGACGAGGCCGCCCTGCGCCGCGACATCGGCGGCGGTCAGGTGATGCGCGCACAGATCGAGCACCTGCTGGACCTGGGCGAACGCCCGCACGTGAACATCCAGTTACTCCCCATGAAAGGGACGCCGGTGCCTGGTTCGGTCGCTCTCCTCACGCTTCCCCAGGGTGTTCGTGGGGCGTACACGGAGGGGTTCAGCACCGGCAACTACACCGAGGAACCGGCCGAGGTGATGCGATTTCAGCGTGTCTATGATCTGCTGCAACAGGGTGCGTTGGGCGTCCGGGCGTCCCTCCGGCTGATGCGTGCTATCGCGAAGGAACACGATGACTGACACCTCTCCGAACTGGCACAAGAGCACCTACAGCGGCGCCGACAACGACGCCTGCGTCGAAGTCGCCGACAACCTCCCCCGCGTCCACGTCCGCGACACCAAGGACCACGCCAGGGGCGAGCTGACGGCCGCCCCCGCCGCCTGGACCGTGTTCACCGCGTTCGCGAGCGCCCACACGGTCTGAGCGCCTGTCGGGTGGCCTCGGGCCGGGCGGTCACGCCCTGGCAGCCGCCCCCCGCCGTGCTCTTCGGCAACAGCCGCACCGCCATTCGCCTGGAGGGCGGTTCAGCGGGTCATCGGGAGATGCGCCATCACCACACGGACCTGATGAGTCATTACAATTCGGACAACTCGCATGACGACCCCCGATGTCCCCGACCGTGACGGAGATCGTCAATCGCGGAGGAGCCCGCAAATCCAGGTGTCCCTCTCCAGGCCGCCCCGGGTAGCGTGCGCCGACATGACATCGAAACTGGTACGCCCCCCGCTCCAAGCGGACGAACGCACCGCGCTCACCGGCTGGCTGGAACTGCAGCGGCAGATCCTGCGCTGGAAATGTGAGGGACTGAGCGACGAGGACGCGCACCGCTCGGTCATTCCGACCTCACCGGCCATGACGATGGCCGGCCTCATCTCCCATATGCGCTGGACCGAGCACATGTGGCTGGAGGTGCTGTTCCTCGGCGGCGACAAGAAGCAGAACCCGGCGTTCGACGAGTCGAGCGAGGACGCCGACTGGCACACCGACGGCCGCCCCCTCACCGAGCTCCTCGCGGAATACGAGGCTCAGTGCGCCCGCGGCAACGAGATCGTCGCCGCGGCCTCCCTCGACGACGTCGGCCGGCACCCCGACTTCCACTCCGGCAGCGCCAACCTCCGCTGGATGCTGATCCACCTCGTCGAGGAGACGGGGCGGCACGCGGGGCACGCGGACATCGTCCGGGAGTTGCTCGACGGCGCGAAGGGCTATTACTAGCGTGGCTCCCGCGTAGCGCACCCCTTGTCTCAGGAGCCAGGCCGACACGCCTCACGACCAAGCGCCAGGTCGTCATCGACGCCGACACCCGCCTGGGAGAACACTCGCGAGCGCCGACGGCGGCTACCCGGGCACCGGACTCGTCATGCCCCACCGCCGACGAAAGGGAGGAGACCTGCCCGAGGGGAAACAGGCGCGTGTCGTCCGCCGACGGACGTGGAGTCTCGGTCGCGCTCGGGTGCGACCCCTGTAAGGACCCGCCCGGCAGACGACTAGTGACATGTTGGTCTTCAGTCCGTAGGCTGCTGAATATGGATATGCACTCCGTCGTGCTGGGCACGTCCGGCACCACCTTCCAAGACGTCATCGACGTCGCCCGCCACGGCGCCCGCGTCGAGCTGTCGCCCGAGGCCGTGCAGGCGCTCGCCGACGCGCGGGCCGTCATCGACGCCCTCGCCGCGAAGCCCGAGCCCGTCTACGGGGTCTCGACCGGGTTCGGCGCCCTCGCCACCCGCCACATCAGCCCCGAGCTGCGCGCCCAGCTCCAGCGCAACATCGTCCGCTCGCACGCCGCCGGCATGGGCCCGCGCGTCGAGCGCGAGGTCGTCCGCGCCCTGATGTTCCTGCGACTGAAGACCGTCGCCTCCGGGCACACCGGCGTCCGGCCCGAGGTCGCCCAGACGATGGCCGACGTCCTCAACGCCGGCATCACCCCCGTGGTGCACGAGTACGGCTCCCTCGGCTGCTCCGGAGACCTCGCCCCGCTCTCCCACTGCGCTCTCGCCCTGATGGGCGAGGGCGACGCGGAGGACGCGGACGGCACGGTGAAGCCCGCCGGCGAGCTGCTCGCCGCCGCCGGTATCCAGCCCGTCGAACTGCGAGAGAAGGAGGGCCTGGCCCTCCTCAACGGCACCGACGGCATGCTCGGCATGCTGATCATGGCCCTCGCCGACCTCGACAACCTGTACAAGACCGCCGACATCACCGCGGCCCTCTCCCTCGAAGCGCTCCTCGGCACCGAGAAGGTCCTGGAACCGGAGCTGCACGCCATCCGCCCCCACCCGGGCCAGGGCGCCTCCGCCGCCAACATGCTCGCCGTACTCAAGGGCTCCGGCCTCACCGGCCACTTCCAGGAGGAGGAGGCCCCGCGCGTCCAGGACGCCTACTCGGTCCGCTGCGCCCCGCAGGTCGCCGGCGCCGGCCGCGACACCATGGCCCACGCCCGCCTGGTCGCCGAGCGGGAGCTGGCCGCCGCCGTCGACAACCCGGTAGTGCTGTCCGACGGCCAGGTCCGCTCCAACGGCAACTTCCACGGCGCCCCCGTCGCGTACGTCCTGGACTTCCTCGCGATCTCCGCCGCCGACCTCGGCTCCATCGCCGAGCGCCGCACCGACCGTCTCCTCGACAAGAACCGGTCCCACGGCCTGCCGCCGTTCCTGGCCGACGACGCCGGTGTCGACTCGGGCCTGATGATCGCCCAGTACACCCAGGCCGCCCTGGTCAGCGAGATGAAGCGGCTGGCGGTGCCCGCCTCCGCCGACTCGATCCCGTCCTCCGCGATGCAGGAGGACCACGTCTCGATGGGCTGGTCCGCCGCCCGCAAACTGCGCACCGCGATCGGCAACCTGAGCCGGATCCTCGCCGTCGAGCTGTACGCCGCCACCCGGGGCATCGAGCTGCGCCGCGGTCTGACCCCCGCCCCCGCCTCGCAGGCGGCCGTCACCGCCCTGCGCGAGGCCGGCGTCGAGGGGCCTGGTCCGGACCGCTTCCTCGCCCCCGACCTGGAGGCCGCCGACGCCTTCGTCCGCGCCGGCGGGCTGATCGCCGCCGTCGAACCGGTCACCGGCCCGCTCGCCTGACCCGCCGGTCCGTCCGCCCCGCCGGCCTGGGCCGAGACCCAGGGCGGCGGGATGGAACGACTGGGTGGGACGGAACGATCCGGTGGGACCAGGCGTGTTCGTCGCGTCTCGGGCGCGGCTCCGGTCCGGCGGAACCCCGCCGGCCGCGGAACGCGCCGCGGACCTCAGGAAGCCCTGCCGCCCCGTCTCATCGCCAGTGCCACGAATCCGGCACCGACACCGAGGAAGCCCGTCGCGCCGAGCAGATACGGGGTGGTGTCCAGGCCCGCGCCGGTCTCCGCCAGCCGGTCCCCGCGGGCGGGATCGTCCACGGGGCGGGTTTCCTCCGCTACCGAGGTCCGCGGGCCGCCCGCCGGGGCCTGCTCATCGGTGGCCTTCGCGGACGGCACGAACCACAGGGCGCACAACAGCGTTCCGGCAGCGGTGGCGGTCAGCAGCGGGCGACGTGCGACGGACACAGAATTCGATCCCCCTCGCGGCAACCGGGAATGGGTGTGGGGGCGATGCTAGTGAACACAGCGGGTCGCAGGAAAGCCGAGACCTCGCGACGCCTACGCTCCGTCGTATGAGCGCTACCGGAACACCACGTTTTGTGCGACTTCGGGTCGAGGTCGTGCTGGAGATCGACGACCCGCGGGAACTGACCAGGGCGGCCGTCGCCCGGATCGACGCCGACGAGTTCATGCCCGAGGAGGAACGGGTCCATGCCCGTTCCGTCGCCCACGAGGACAGCGCCGAGGCCCTCGCCGCCCTCGTCGAGCCCTTCGACCTCGTCCACGACGTGCCGGGGGTCGAACTCGTCCAGGCTTCCTGGAGCAGCGAGGAGGTCGACTACGACCCCGATGCGTGGGAGTGGGACCTCGACGAGGAAGATGAGGCCGACACCGACGACGAGGCACCGGCCTAGCGGGCGAAGACCACCCGCCGGGAGCCCCGGAAGACGTCGTACGAGGTGCGCCTGCCCGGGGCTCTTCCACGCCCGGGGGGTGCCGCGGGCATGACGTCCGCGGCGCTGGGCAGGAGGGGGAACCGGATGGTCCGCGTATGCGTGTGGATCAGTGGTGTTGCCCACAAAGCCGCCGGTGACGGAACCGGTGGACAGGCCGAGATGTTCTTGTAGAGAAGTTGGCAGGGGATCCGCGACGATGGAGAAGCGTGTGATGACGGACAGCAAGCGCCGCCGCAAGAGCCTGGCCGCCGCGGCCGCGGTGCTCGGTGGCGTATTGGTGCTCTCGGCCTGCGGTGGGGGCGACAAGGACGGCGCGGCCGACAGCTCGCAGTCGCCCCAGTCACAGGCTCAGGTCGACGAGGCCGCGGCGCAGAAGACCTCCAAGGCCCAGATATCCATCTCGCCCGAGAACGGCGCCACCAACGCGTCCATCAACAAGGACACCAAGGTCTCCGTCACCGACGGCACCCTGACCGAAGTGACCATGACCTCCCAGGACGGCAAGAGCGTCGAGGGCGAACTGTCCGCCGACAAGCTCAGCTGGGCCCCCACCGCACCCCTCGCCCGCGCCACGGTCTACAAGATCGCCGCGACGGCGCAGGACGCCGGCGGTCTCGAAGCGCACGAGAACTCCTCCTTCACCACCGTCTCCGCGGCCAACAGCTTCATCGGCAACTTCACCCCCGAGAACGGCTCGACCGTCGGCGTGGGCATGCCCGTCTCGATCAAGTTCAACAAGCCGATCACCGACCGGAAGGCCGTCCAGGGCGGCATCAAGGTGAGCTCCAGCAGCGGCCAGGAGGTCGTGGGCCACTGGTTCAACTCCCAGCGCCTCGACTTCCGTCCCGAGTCGTACTGGACCGAGGGCTCGACCGTCACCCTGAAGCTGGAGCTCGACGGCGTCGAGGGTGCCGACGGCGTCTTCGGAGTGCAGCAGAAGACCGTCAGCTTCAAGATCGGCCGCAACCAGGTCTCCGTCGTCGACGTCGCCACCAAGACGATGAAGGTCCAGCAGGACGGCAAGACGATCAAGACCATCCCGATCTCGGCCGGCTCCCCGCAGAACCCCACCTACAACGGTCAGATGGTGATCTCCGAGAAGTTCAAGGAGACCCGGATGAACGGCGCCACCGTCGGCTTCACGGACGACGACGGCAAGGGCGAGTACGACATCAAGGACGTCCCGCACGCCATGCGGCTGTCCACCTCCGGCACGTTCATCCACGGCAACTACTGGGGTGCCGACTCCGTCTTCGGCAACGTCAACACCAGCCACGGCTGCGTGGGTCTGAACGACGTCAAGGGCGCCGGCGACCCGAACCAGATGGCCGCCTGGCTCTACGACCACTCGCTGATCGGCGACGTCGTGATCGTCAAGAACTCGAAGGACAAGACGATCGCGCCCGACAACGGCCTCAACGGCTGGAACCTGAACTGGGCGGCCTGGAAGGCCGGATCGGCCCTCTGATCCTTCCCACCCGACGCCACCCCGACGGCACGCGCGCGGCACCGTATCCGCGGCCCTGACCGCCCGCGTCACCGGCGGTCCACGGTCCTGAAGGCGCACGGCCCTGACGACGCAGACCGGAACGGCGGCCCCCTCCAAGCGAGGGGGCCGCCGTGCTCCGCGTCACCGTACGGCTTCCTCCACGCCCCAGTTGGCGAGCAGCCGCAGCGCGTCAGCCGAGGACGTACCCGGCTCCGCCTGGTACGTCGTCAGAATCAGGTCCGGGTCCCCGCCGGACACCTTCAACGCCTCGTATCCCAGCGTCAACTCGCCCACCAGCGGGTGCCGCAGCCGCTTCGTCCCGTGCCCCTTGTCGGCCACCGTGTGCGCCGCCCACAGCGAGCGGAACTCCTCCGACCTGACCGACAGCTCACCGACCAGGGCGAGCAGCTGCGCGTCGTCCGGGTAGCAGCCCGCGTACAGCCGCAGCACGCTCACCACCTCGGTCGCCTTGCACTCCCAGTCGAGGTAGAGATCGCGCGCGTTCGGGTCGAGGAAGACCATCCGCGCCATGTTCCGCTCCTGCGGCTCCATGGCCGCCAGATCGCCCAGCAGCGCCCGCGCCATCCGGTTCCACGCCAGGACGTCCAGCCGCCGCCCCAGGACGACCGCGGGCACCGCGTCCATCGCGTCGAGCAGATGCTGCAGCCCCGGCCGTACCTGTTGGGGACGCGTGATCGAAGCCCGCTGCTTCTTCTTCGCCGTCGGCTTCGCCAGATGCGTCAGATGGGCCCGCTCCGTGTCACTCAGCCGCAGCGCCCGCGCGATCGAGTCCAGCACCTCCAGGGACACATTGCGTCCGTTGCCCTGTTCGAGCCGTGTGTAGTACGCCACGGACACCCCGGCCAACTGCGCCAGCTCCTCGCGGCGCAGCCCCGGAACCCGCCGATGACGACCGAACGACGGCAGGCCCACGTCCTCGGGCTTCAGCCGGGCCCGCCGCGAGCGCAGGAATTCGCTGAGTTCGGCACTGAGGTCCATGCAGCCCGATTATCCCAGGCCGGACGACCCGGACGGACGGGCGTGCCTGTCCCTGCCAGTGGTAGGCACGCTGGGCGTAGGCACGGCAGAGACCTGGGTGAACCCGGCGTCACGGGGCACGCTTGGGCACCATGACCACGAACGTTTCCGCCTACGCCGCCCCCGCCGCCCATGCCCCCCTGGAGCGCACCACCGTGCCGCGCCGCGCGGTCGGCGATCGCGACGTCCTCATCGAGATCAAGTACGCCGGCATCTGCCACTCCGACATCCACCAGGCACGCGACGGGTGGGGCGAGGGCATCTTCCCCATGGTGCCCGGCCACGAGATCGCCGGAATCGTGACCGAGATCGGCCCCGGTGTCACCCGCCACCGGGTCGGCGACCGCGTCGGCGTCGGCTGCTTCGTCGACTCCTGCCGCGCGTGCGAGTACTGCGCGCAGGGCCTGGAGCAGTACTGCGTCAAGGGCGGCACCGGCACCTACAACGCCCTCGACAAGAACGGCGAGCCGACCTACGGCGGCTACTCCACGCACATCGTGGTGGACGAGGCGTTCACCCTGCGCATCCCGGACGGGCTGGCCCTCGACGAGGCCGCCCCGCTGCTCTGCGCCGGCATCACGCTCTACTCGCCGCTCACCCACTGGAAGGCCGGCCCCGGCAAGAAGGTCGCGATCGTCGGGCTCGGCGGCCTGGGGCACATGGGCGTCAAGATCGCCCACGCGCTGGGAGCGGAGGTGACGGTGCTCAGCCAGTCCCTCAAGAAGCAGGAGGACGGCCTCCGGCTCGGCGCCGACCACTACTACGCCACCAGCGACCCCGAGACCTTCGCCCGGCTCGCCGGGACCTTCGACCTGATCGTCTCCACGGTCTCCGCCCCGCTCGACTTCGGCGCCTACCTCGGCCTGGTCAAGACCGACGGTGCACTGGTGAACGTCGGGGCCCCCGAAGAACCGGTCTCGCTCAACCTCTTCTCCCTCATCGGAGGCCGCAAGACGCTCGCCGGCTCGATGATCGGAGGCATCGCCGAGACCCAGGAGATGCTCGACTTCTGCGCCGCACACGGTCTGGGCGCAGAGATCGAACTCATCCCCGCCGGCCGGATCAACGAGGCGTACCAGCGGGTGCTCGCGAGCGACGTCCGCTACCGCTTCGTCATCGACGTGTCGACGATCTGATCCGCCGGTCGCCCACCCGCCTACCCACCCGCCTACCCGTCCGCCCACCGCTCACCGCCGCTCACCCCGCCGCCCGTCCGCCCCACGGGCGGGCGGGCGGTTTGTTCGTCCGGCCCGCGTGGGGCGTGGAGGACGCGGCCGGCCGGCGCGTGGCGTCCCCGCTGTCGCGTCGTAGCGTTAACGCCTTCCCAATGCAACGGAATGATGCTTGTTCGTTGCATTCCCATTGAGGCTGTTGCAACGCTTTTGCTGCATCTAGCTGCTAAAACGTGAGGTGGTTGCAATATTGGTGTTGATGGATTTTGGAAAGCAACGTAGCGTTTCCTGTGTTGGAAAAGTCGATCGCAGGGAGAACGCGATGCAGAAGTTCGACACCCCCGCCCCAATCTCCGCCGTCCTGGACATCCCCGCCGGACGGGTCCAGATCATCGCCGCGGACCGCGTCGACACCATCGTCGAGGTCCGGCCCGCCGACCCCTCCAAGAGCCGCGACACCAAGAGCGCCGAGCGGACCACCGTCACCTACGCCGACGGCATCCTGCGGGTCACGGCCCCGCGGCCCGACAACCGGCTCCTCGGCTCCTCCGGGTCCCTGGAGGTCACGGTCCGGCTGCCGGCCGGCTCCCGTGTCGAGGCCAAGGCCGACGCCGCCGAACTCCGCGGCGTCGGGCGCCTCGGTCATGTCGCCTTCGACGGCGCCTACCGCCGGGTCAAGATCGACGAGGCCGCGAGCGCCCGTCTCGTCGTGGTCGACGGTGACGTCGAGATCGGCCGGCTGGGCGGCTCCGCGGAGATCGGTACGGCGAGAGGCGACATCCGGATCGCCGAGGCCGAGCGC
This sequence comes from Streptomyces sp. NBC_01216, assembly GCF_035994945.1. NCBI lineage: Bacteria > Bacillati > Actinomycetota > Actinomycetes > Kitasatosporales > Streptomycetaceae > Streptomyces > Streptomyces sp. NBC_01216. The sequence goes on along the minus strand of NZ_CP108677.1, from coordinate 2,629,902 downwards.
GGCACGGTCGTGCTCCGGACCCGGTCCGGCGACATCTCGGTCGCCGCCGCCGCGGGCGTCTCGGCCACCCTGGACGCCGGCAGCGACCACGGCCGCGTCGGCAACGCTCTCCGGAACGACGGCACCGCCGAACTCGACATCCGCGCCACCACCTCCCGCGGGGACATCACCGCCCGCAGTCTCTGAACACGCGCGGGACCCCCGGCCGCTCACCGCGCCCGATTCCCTCCCCGCGACCCGCGCACGGCAGGCACCCGCACGGCACGCCACCCCTGAGACGGACACCCCTGCGGGGTCGGTCGTCCACCCCGAGTGGCCGCCCGCACGCCCTACCCGAAGCCTCACACGACCGAGCGGGAAGAGACGGCATCACCGTCCCCGGGCGGTACGTGGTCACCTCCGGGACGTCCTTCGGGAGCCGTGGCGACGAGCAGGAGAGCGTCCGTGCCGGCCTGGACGCGGTGACCGCGCGAAACCCGTACATCCGCATCGGTGCGAAGGTCGCCGCCAACCACGGCGCGATCCTCAAGAAGGACTTCGATGCCGTCGCCGAGTCGGTACGCGAGGTCGCCGCCCTCGACCGCGGTACCCACTGACGTCACACCGGCCGCCCGCACCCGGCCTCCCGCGCGTCCGGAGGCCGGGTTCACGCATGCCCGGCCGTGTCCGGATCGGTGGTGTCGTCCAGGGTGGTCCACAGCGTGCCCTCCGGGTGGAGGGCGGCGCGGTGGGCTGACCAGTCCGTCGGTTCGGACGGGTCGGCCCAGTCGGTGGTCACGTACACCTCGCCGCCCGCGAAGAGCTCGTCGAGGACCGTGTTGTACCGGTCGAGGAGAACCGCGTACTCGGCTTCGTTCTCCGCGTAGCGCTTCGACTCCGGCAGGCTGTGGAAGCGCACCCACCCCTCGGCGTACGCCGTCTTCAGCTCACGCGGAAGCAGCGGCCCAGCAGGTGTCCGGTCCCGCCAGAGCCGGGTCAGCCGCACATGGGCGGGGTCGACGACCGGGGCGGTCACTCCCCCGGCGCCTCGGCGATGCCGATGGGGCAGGCCACCCCCGTGCCGCCGATGCCGCAGTAGCCGTCGGGGTTCTTGTCGAGGTACTGCTGGTGGTACCACTTCTCTTTGCGTAGAATTAGTGACTCTTCGTAAAGGGGTGGGAAGTGAACGAAGCGGCACCGGTGATCCCGGTTGTCTCGTACGCGCGTATCTCCGCCGACACGGCCAGGGACGGCCACGGCGTCGAGGACCAGCACAAGGTGAACGGCGAGACGGCGGCCCGTCTCGGCTGGACGATCGTGCACCGCTACACCGACAACGACCTGTCGGCGGCGAAGGCGGGTGTGGTGCGCCCGGACTTCGAGACCATGGTGAAGGCGCTCAAGGCCGGCCACTTGCCTGACGGGCAGCTGGTGCGAGGCGTCATCGCCGTTGCGGACGACCGGCTCACACGCAGAGCCGGAGACTACGAGCGGTTCGTGGACGCGCTCACGTACGAGGAAGGGCGGCTCTACGCCGACGCCAAGGGGTCGAAGAACCTCTACAGCGAGGACGTGGAGTCCATGGGCCTCTTCGGCGTCGTCATTTCCAAGATGGAGGTGCGCAAGATGCAGCGGCGTGCGCGCCGCTCGCACCGTGCCCGTGCCGAGCTGGGCATCCCGGTGGGCGGCAAGCGTCCGTTTGGTTGGAAGGACGACAAGCTCACGCTGGAGCCTGAGGAAGCGGCGTGGCTGGCGAAGGGCGCCCGTGAGGTGATCGCGGGCAAGTCCATGCATTCGATCCTCCGAGAGTGGCGGGAGGCCGGCGTCCGCACGATCAACGACAAGGAGTGGGCGAGCCGCTCCCTCAAGCTCGCGCTGTGGAACCCGCGGCTGTGCGGGTGGCGGAAGCACAACGGAGAACTGGTCCGTGATGCCAACGGTGTGCCGGTGGTGGGCCGCTGGGAGCCGATCATCACCCCGAAGCAGTGGATGGCCATCGACGCCGTCTTCTCGGCCCGTGTCGGTCCCAACGTGAAGTCTGACGGAACGGTCACGGACTACCGCACCCCCTCGTACCTGCTGACCGGCATCCTCCGATGCGGAAAGCCCGGTGCGGACGGCCGGATCTGCAACTCGCCCCTCCGCGCGGCCATGCGACCGGATCTCTCCGGCGGCTACCTGTATCAGTGTCCCAGCAAGGAAATGGGAGGTTGCGGTGGCACGGGCCGCAATGGCGCCAAGATTGACGAATTCATCACGGAAGCAGTGCTGGCGAAGCTGGAGGAACGGGCAGCCAGGACGGCGCATGTGGACGGGAAATGGGCAGGGGAAGACGAGCTGAACCGCTTGACGCGGAAGCAGCGCAAGCTGCTCCAGGCTTGGCAGGAGGACCAGATCTCGGATGAGTTGTTCTTCCCTGAGAACCAGAGGATGGAATCCCGGGTCAAGGAACTACGTGCGGACCGGACGCGTCATGTCCTCAACCAGCAGCGTGCAGCCGAGGTTACCGGCGACGTACGCGAGCGCTGGAACTCCGGCAGGCTGGACCTGGCGCAGAAGCGCGCCCTGATCAGGGAGGCACTGCATGCGGTGATCGTCCTGCCGGTAGGCGGCGGAGGCCGACGCCCCTTCAACCCTGACCTGCTGGTCCCGAAGTGGCGTGACTGACGGCGAGCTAAAACGGAAAGGGGCACAGCCATCCGGCTGGTGCCCCTTCGTTCGTGTTGCGGGTCTGGACTACCGCTGCTTGCGCGTGGCCTTGGCCGAGTTCTGATGCTCGAACTCCAAGCCGAGTATGGTGGAAACGCGCTGCCATCGTTCTTCGCTCCAGGCCGGAGCCTTGGCAGCCTGAAGGCGACCCCACTCGCGAGCAGTGATGTTGGTCAAACGGAAGTCCTTCCCCTGGGCTATATGTTGCGCGGCGAGAGCAACGTTCAATTCTACCTTCGCGCGCGCGTATTTGAAATATGGAATCCCGTGAATCTGCAAGGGATTTGGGGGTCATTGACTTGTTCCTGAGATGATCCCCCGCTGATCCGAGGCAGAATCCCGCCGTGATGTTCGCATCGGATCTGCCCAAGAGCGGCACGGGTACATCCGATAGGCTGTGTTCGGCCCGGCGCGACGTAGCCGGGCACACTCCTGTGATGACGGTCGTGCCCCCTGGTCGACCCGTCCACCCCGTGCAGAGAGGAGCACATGACCCCCGCTCGACGGGGATGGAGGGCGCTCACGCGCCTCACAAGGAGGACTCTCGCTTGCCCATCAAGCTCAAGGAGTGGGCCGCCATCTCGCGCCCGGAGTACCGGCGCATGGCCCGTGACACCCGCTTCGACCTCGCGTTCCGCGTTCACTTCGCCGCCCTTGGGAAGGCCAACCAGTTGGGCCACGCCGAGTTGGCGTCCGGGGAACTCGCGGCGATCCTCACCCGCAAGGACGGCCAGCCTCAGCCGAAGCAGGGCGTAAGTCGCGCGATCAAGTCGGCCAAGGATCTCGGCTTGGTCAGCCCCTCATCCGATGCGCGGTGTCTCGTGCTCCCTGGCCACCTGTACGACACGGCCAGAGGTTCCCTGTCCTGCAAGGTGCATGGCATCCACCGAGCAGCCTGACCGGGGGTAGGCGTGGAATGAGTACCGCGTACACGTGGAGCGCCTACCGGCACAGGCTCTGAGCTGCGGAAACCTTCGCTGCTTCTTTATCTCCTTATAGCCATCACGGAATGAGGGCCTTCGGCCCCGATCCTGCGTGGTCACAAGTGCGGCCCCGGAGGGGCCGACAGTCCGAGGCGGCGTACGTCAGCGGCGAAGGAAAGCAGGGGCGCGGCAGCGCCCACTTGGTGTTGAGGCAGCGGCGAAAGGGTGAGGAGCAAAGGGCGGCCGTCCGGCCGCCACAGTCCGAGGCCATGACGAAGGGGCGGCCCCGCAGGGGCCGGCAGAGCCAAGTCAGGTAACCCAACCGGGCTGGGTCGCGTACGCGGCCGCATGGCGAAGCTGCTTGGCCAGTGCCCGCGAGGCGTCACTCTTGTGCGGTCTTCGACCGCTGGTCAGAGGCTGCCGTGGCGCCCTGAGCTGGCGTTCCTCCGCCGCTGTTCTATTGCGTCGCGGCGCTGGCGAGCCTTGAAACCGTGGCAGGATCTGCGCGGCCAAGACATGGCGGTCGAGCAAAGACCCTTCGGGGGGTCATGCCCCCACCCCCCGCCGTTGCCCTTGGGTAGGCGTGAGTCCCTGCCTTTTCCTTCGCCGTCGCCAGGCGTACGGCTCTGCGCACGGCCGACAGGCCGCAAGCCTCACAAGGGGCGAGAGCGAAGCGGCAGGCTGGCAGACGGCACGCAGCCGCTCGACAGGGCAGAAGGTCAGGGCAGAGGGCAAGCCTGAGACGGGCGCACCAGCGCCCCGCCATCCGAGGCGGCGAGCACGAGAACCACGACCGTCCACGAGGGGGCGTCTCGTAAACCTTCGTTTTCGGGACGGGCGGACCAGGCTCGGGGCGTGTCCGTTTCGCCCACACCCAGACGTCTCGTAACCCGTCCCGAAACGTCTCCCTTGAGGCTGGCTTTCGGGACACGTTTGTGAGACGGTCTCGTCCATGACCACGAACACTCCGGCCGATCAGGTCGAGCGTCACGCCTGCCCGAAGTGCGATGCCCCCGCCGGTAGCCCCTGCCGTACGACCACGGGCAAGGTTGCAGCGAACTACCACACGGGCCGTTTCGCCCTGGTGCCCGCGCTCAAGGCGGAACTGACCGTGAAGACTCCGGCCGACCGCAACCCCGGCAAGGCGTGGACGGAAGGCACGCCCGTCACACAGGTGTCCGACGCGATACCGGGCGCAGCGATCCGACTGGGCTACGCCCGGTGCAGCACTGTTGGACAGGAGCTCCAGTCCCAGTTGGACATGCTTGCCCGTGCCGACTGCACCCGCGTGTTCTCGGAGAGGATCAGTACCCGTGTGAAGGAGCGGCCGGAGCTTGAGAAGGCGCTCGCGCTGGCGCGGGAGATCAAGGCAGCCGCGCCGAATCAGCCGGTCATCCTGACCGTGGTCGAGATGAAGCGTCTTGCCCGCAGTGCGGCGGAACTCATGACGTTGTCCGCCACCCTGCAAGCGGACGGCATCCAACTGGAACTCCTGTCCGGTCCGCTTCAGGGGGTGTACGACCCGAACGGGGCAGGTGCCATCGTGTTCGCCGTGCTCGCCGTCAGTGCAGAGGTGGAACGGGAAGGCATCCGGGAGAAGACGTTGGAGGGGTTGGAGGCTGCGGCCCGTAAGGGCAACGTCGGTGGGCGTCCCTCTGTCGTGGACGATGACAAGCTCGCCGTGGCCCGTGCCCGGCACGCCAAGGGAGACAGCGTCACAGCCATCGCCAAGGCCCTGGGAATCGGCCGCGCCACGTTGTACCGCCACCTCGGAGAGAGCTGAGACAGGCGCACACGGACGCGACTGGCCCTCGGCATACGCGGGGGCCGCTGTCATGCGCGGACCTACCTGGCGGGACAGGGCAGGTCGGGAGCAGCGCGGTTCGGCGTGCACGTCACAAGGGCGACAGAGTGGAAGACAGTGCCCTTGAGGTAGTGGCCGAGGGCCACGTCTCCTCCCCACGCCAGCCGCTCGACTGCACCCTTCACCAGGAGGGCCAGTCTGGTCACCTCCCGATCCTGCTCGGAGGCGAACCGGGGAGCGAACTCTGCGAGCTGAAGGCCCAGCCATTCGCCGGCTTCCTTGGGTTCCTCCCATGTCCCTCGGATCATCGAGGGCGGTTTCATGAGCCAATGCGCCGTCTGGATCGGGGGCACGTCGGTGTTCGGGAACACGGCCACGGCTTCTCGGTACCGGTCATGTACCTCCATCTCGCTGCTCGCGGTCGGGGACTGTCCGGCCGGTCTGCGGATGCTCTCCTTGTCGAACGTCTTCTTCTCCCCCACCCATGCGTAACCGTGGTGGTGCACCGCTGCTCCGTTCCGAGAGATGACGACGGCCCCGCCCGTCGGCGTGAGGGCGGGGCCGTCAGTTCAGGTGGTGCTGTGGATCAGGCGGAGAGGTCGAAGCGGGTGGGGTCGATGCCCGCCGCGTCCAGCTCGGCCGTGGTGAAGCGCAGCGGCTCGGCGTCCGGGCGCTTGCTGTCGCCCATCGCCCACGCGTCCGGCCCGATCTTCGCGAGGGTCACGCACGCCTCGCCGTCCGGGTGGGTGTTGCCTCCACACGCCTTGCTGAAGTGGGCTCCGGTGATGTCGAGTCCGTACAGGTCGGTCATCTGGTCCTCCTTGATTCAGATGGGAAGGGCACCGCTGTCCCGCTCGGGGAGTGTCCGGTGCCTCGCAGCGCCTCTGCGATCTGCTCGACGTGAGCAGCGGGGATCGAGCCCAGGTGCACGAGCGGCTCGCCTCGGGGAGTCACCTGTGGGCGTATCGCCGCGTAGGCGCTCTCCGGCAGGCCCAGGGAGGCGAGCACCTCGCGCATGGCATCGGAGGCGCTCAGAGCTGCTGTACGTCCGTCTCTCCAGGTCTGCATGTCCACTACCGCTCCCCAGAGTGCTTCTTGGGGTGTGCGGCCAGCTCGACGTTGCAGTCCGAGACGGCGGACAGGTCCCCGGCGCCGTACGCCGCTGTGCGTTGCTTCGCAAGGGCAGCGCAAACACCGCAACCCGGCGCAGGCGCAGGCGGTGTGCGGGGGAGGGACAGTTGAACCGGTGGGTCCATCGTGGTGCTGGGGCTGCTCACTGGGATTCCCTCCCTCGGATGTCGGCACCGCTGATGCTTCACCCGCTGAGCAGCTCCTTCTAGGACCTTTCCTGTTGGGGCAAGAATCCGTCCCGGATGCCCTCGACCAGGGCTCTCATGGCATCGCCGTAGACCGCCACGGCGGCGAACCGTTCGAAGGTGTCGAGGTAGACCTGGACGTCCTTCGGGTCGCGGGTGGTGACCTCGGAGTGGAACGTCTCCACGATGACGAGACGGTCGTCGTGGAGGCTGAAGCAGGTCATGGGGAAGTCGGGCATCCGGCGGTCGGACGGGACGACACCCAGCGAGACGTTGGGCAGACGGGACACGGATACGAGCCGGTCGAGCTGGAGCGCCATGACCACGGGCTCGCTGATGCGCCACCGGAGTACGTGTTCGCAGATCAGGAAGCGGAATGACCTGCCCGGTTCGTACAGGACGGATTGCCGTTCGAGACGGGCAGCCACGGTCTTGGTCCTGGTCTCCTCCGGCAGGGACGGAGGCAGGGAGAAGACGGCGTAGGCGTACTCGGGCGTCTGGAGGAGGCCGGGAATGAGCTGCCCCTGAAAGAGCCTGAGTGTGGTCGTGCCGGCCTCGATGGCCCGGATGGTCTTCTGGTGCTTCCACGGGCCCGTGCGGCGCAGCAGGCGCCATGCTGTGGCCTCGGTAGCTTCAGCGCGGGCGGCTGCCAGGAACTCTTCCTTGACGTCCTCGCTCACGCCTATGGCAGTGAGTACCAGGTCTATGTCCTGGACGGTCGGTCGTACCTTGCCCGTCTCGATCTTCGAGAGCTTCCCGGCAGACATGGAAGCCCTGCGGGCCACCGAGTCACCCGTGAGTCCGGATGCGTCGCGCAGCGCCCGCAGGGCTTTCCCGATCGAGTCGGCAGTCAGTGGTGCCGCTCCCAGTAGTCCGAGAACGGCACCGCTTCGGCCAACGCGCGGTCTCGGTAGTCCTGATACTCGGCAAGGCGGTGGGCAGCAAGCAGGTCGGCGCCGATGAACGCACCTTCGGGCGTGTAGTGCATCCGGTACACGTCCTGGTCATCGAACAACCAGAAGTCGTGATCGGGCAGGCCGGTCACGGCCTGCTCTGACAAGTCGAGGATTCCGATGGTCTCGCCGGCCGCGATGTTGCCCGGATAGGCGGCCAGTTCGTACCGCAGGTAGTCGGTCAGTGGAGACCGAAGGATGTGGACGCGTGAGACCTGCTTGCCCTTGTCGGTCATCGACCGTACCCATGGGTTGTCGTCCCAGGTGGGGCCCATGTCCCCGCCGGCCAGGAAGCGTTCGAACTCCTCGCGCTCGTCCTCCACGTTGTAGACGGAGAGCGTCTCCAAGCGGAAGGCGGTCCGCTCGAACGTCTCGAAGAGACGGCCCAACTCCTCACCGTTGAGCACGGAAGTACTCCTCCAGCACCGCGGCCGGGACAACGACGGCGGTCTCGCCCTCAGGCAGGTCGAGCTGCGCCAGCCGCTCGGGGTCGGTGATGACGTAACCCTGCACTACGTAGTCCTTGGCGTCCTCAGTACCCCACAGCGTCGGGCACGTTCCGTTCCTGCACTCCGGGTCACCGGACAGCTTCCGCAGCATCCTCGCCCCCACATGTCGGCGTACGCCTGTCGCGTTCGATGCTCCCTAGATGCTTGGGGCAAGGTCAAGTGCCGGTTCTTTCCAGAACAGGAAAGAGTCGCCCCTCGGGGAGTTGGCGGGCATGAAGCTCCTCGGCTCGTGGCTAAGGAGCTGTTTCCACGTCACCTCTCAGGTGGAGAATCCAGGTAGTGTGGGGTTGATGAGTCCCTGGGAGCGGGAGTAATAGACCAGCCACCCCTTCGATGTCATTTCGATCGATCTGCGTCGCTGGTCAGTTTCATCCCGGCTGCTCGTCACCAGCTTGAACCGCTCCAGATCCACAACATTCTTCCTCATGTGGGTCCGGTCATTAAACCCGAGTGTTTGATGATCCCCGGGGGAGCATGTGCCACCAATTCCGGCGAGGTCCTCAAGCAGTCTCCACATGCGCGGCTGCAAGTGGATGTCTCGCTCATATTTCATGGCAAGCTCGGCGAGCCATTTCCTGGCTGCATCGTCGATTTGATCCGAAGTGCTGTCGCTGAAGAATTCAGGCTCGAAGTCGAAGGAGAAATCCTGCGCGTAACCTAGTGAGTCGCGCAGATTCTGGTGACTCACATCGTATATGTGCTCGAAGGAGCGAGAGGAAACAGGGGCTGAGGTTTCCGGACCCGTGCTGTAGTGCTTCAACCTCGCCTCGATCAGCTCTGGAATGAAAGCGTCGGGAACTGGGGCGATGTCGATCGGGTCCGAAAGGACGCCGTTAAGGCGTGGAGTGGCAGCGACAGAGCGTGCGATTCCGCGAGCTCCGCAAATTACCCAGCGAGTTCCTGGAAGTTGGAGGACGGGGTTCGGATCTCTTCGATTACGCGCTGGGCGTCACTTGATACATCGATTAGTTCCAGGTTGTCGATCAGGCCAATGAAGCCGCCCGAGCCATCTGGAAATGCTTCAGAGAGCCATTTCTTGCAGGCTGCCCTGAATCCCGCCTGTGTGAATCCTTGTGATGTGTTGGCGGAGGCCCCGACGGCTGCGGAGAAGCCTCCGAATGGGCTCGTTATTCCGCCGGCGCGACTCCTGAGGACCGGGGAATTGAGCCAAAGGTTCAAATCTTTGGTACGCGGTACGGTGCGGCCTGCCCGCTTGAGTGTGTCTTCGTGTTCCAGAAAGGCGCGGGCAATGGCAAAATAGCAGGAGCTGATGAACTCCTCCGCGTCTTCCTTGATCTGTAGTGGTTCGGGTAGGGGCAGGTAGAGTTGCTGGCTTCGCCCTTGCCTATAGTCTTCGCTTGCCACCCATGTGGCGACAGAAACCAGGCTCGTCTTGCCGACGCCGTTCGGGCCTTCCAGGACGACGTGCATGTCACTTTCGCGGACACGCCGGAGCAGGGCGCGAAGTTCCCTATCGCGGCCGACCAGTAGCTCGCGTCCGTCCTCGCTGCCAGGGAGTGGCTTCACGACGTAGGGGTTTCCCTTGAAGCCGAGGCTCAGCCAGAAGTCCAAGATACTCCCCCAACAGTCGTGGTGACGGTCAATCATATGCTGGCTGGGTGTCAGCGTGGGGAAGGTGCGACCGAGGCGCTCAGGCCAGGCGTTCATGTACGAGGTGCGCGCGCAGTGCGGCGGGTGCTCGCAAGGGCCGGCGGCGACAGCCGCCGACCCCGTAACCGCCTGGCGAATCAGTCAGCCTCGGCGACGCCGATCGGGCAGGCCACGCCCGTGCCACCGATGCCGCAGTAGCCGTTAATGTTGCGGTCGAGGTACTGCTGGTGGTATCCCTCGGCGGGGTAGAAGGCGCGGCCCTCGGCCGGGAGGATCTCCGTGGTGATCGTGCCGTGCCCCGAGCCGGTCAGGACCTGCTGGTACGCCGCGCGCGACGCGTCGGCGACCTGCGCCTGGGCGGGGGAGTGGGTGTAGATCGCCGATCGGTACTGGGTGCCCACGTCGTTGCCCTGGCGGAAGCCCTGGGTCGGGTTGTGCGACTCCCAGAACAGCTTCAGCAGCCGCGCGTACGTCACCTTCCGCGGGTCGAAGACCACGCGGACGGCCTCGGTGTGGCCGGTGAGGCCGGAGCAGACCTCCTCGTAGGCCGGGTTCGGGGTCAGACCGCCTTGATAGCCCACCAGGGTCGTCCAGACGCCCTCAACCTGCCAGAACTTGCGCTCCGCGCCCCAGAAACAGCCCAGCCCGAAGTCGGCGACCTCGAACCCCTCCGGGTACGGGCCGAGCAGCGGGGTGCCGAGGACGGTGTGGCGCTCCGGGACGGCGAACTCGGGCGTTGTGCGGCCCTTCAGCGCCTGCTCGGGCGTGGGGAGGACGGGGGTGCGTGACAGGAACATGCGGCGTCTCCTCGACGGTCGGGGCCCTACCCACAACGTCCGGGGGCCGGGAGGGATTCCCCGGCCCCCGGACGGTTCGTGACCCCGTGTCCCGTGAGACCCGGCCGCCGAACCGCCTCCCGAACCCGGCCGCGACATCCGCCCCGGACCCGCCGCCCGCCCCGGTACCGACAGGCTCTCAGCGCGACAGCGTCGCCGGGTTCCCGCCGTTCGCCTCGTACGCCGCCACGGCGAGGTTCCGGGACAGGGTGTACCGCGCCGCCGGGTCCTCGCTGAGCGTCCAGGGCAGCGCGCCGACGTGCCCGTCGACCTCCACCAGCTGCCGCATGGCCTCCGTCCACCGCTGCGCGCCGATCAGGAAGTGGATCAGCAGGTGGCGGACGTGCGCGAGCATCGGGTCGTCCGGGCGGGCCGAGTGGACCGCGTACAGCGCGCCCTCCATCGCCCGGGAGACCACCGCGGTCCGGTAGAAGTCCTGGACGAGCGCGACCTCGGGAAGGTGCTCGAACACCGCGAAGAGCGGCAGCGCGGCGAGCAGCGAACCCCGCGGCGCACGGGCCGCTGCCGTGGTCGCGAACCGGTCGGCGTCCGCGCGGGAGCCGTGCCACTTCTCGCACCAGTAGTGCAGCGCGGCCAGGTGCGCGCCCATGTGCTGCGGCGCCCGGTCGATGACCTGGGCCCAGACGCGGTCGAACTGATCGTGGCTGTCGCCGAGTCCCCGGGCGACGGCCAGCTCCACGATGTACGGCACGGGATCGCCGGGGGCGAGCAGCGCCGCCTCCCCGCAGACCTTGCGTGCCTCTTCGAGGATGATGCGGAACTCGTCGCTGCCCGCGGCCGACGAGCGCCACGCCTGCTGCACCAGGAACTCCGCGTACACGGCCGCCGCGCCCGCGTCCTTGGGCGCGTCCGCGCGCCAGGCCCGCAGCCACGCGCCGCCGACGCCGGGCCGCTGCTGGAGTTCCAGGGAGGCCGATCCCGCGAACGCCTGGACCCGCTGCCAGCGGATCTCGCCCTCCTTCTCCGTGCCGGCGAGCAGCTGCGAGGCGGCCCGCCAGTCCCCGGTGGCCCGCACCACGTCGAGGACGTCGAGCAGGTCGCGGTCCGGGCCGGGCATCCGCACGTCCAGTTCCTCCTGACGCACGAAGCCGTATGCCTCCGGGTCCGCGGCGTCCGGCGAGCCCGGCGCGACCTGCTGGATGCCGGCGCCCCGGCGGCGTCGCACGAACGAGGCGACGACCGCGAGCAGCAGGCCCGTCGCGAACAGGAACCAGAGAATCTCCATGCGGCCCATTGTCCCGTACGCCCCGCGGGACACCGTGGCCGGAGGGAGCCGCCGCACGGCACGCTCGCCGGGTGACGCCGCGCGGGACTCGTGCGGCACCGGGCCGTGCTCCGGACTACGCTCCTGCCTCATGAGCGACCAGCACACCCATCAGAGCTTCGAGACCCGCGCCATCCATGCGGGCAACACCGCCGACCCGCTGACCGGCGCGGTCGTGCCGCCCATCTACCAGGTGTCCACCTACAAGCAGGACGGCGTCGGTGGGCTCCGCGGCGGCTACGAGTACAGCCGCAGCGCCAATCCGACCCGTACCGCGCTGGAGGAGAACCTCGCGGCCCTGGAGGGCGGCCGGCGCGGACTCGCCTTCGCCTCCGGCCTCGCCGCCGAGGACTGCCTGCTGCGCACGCTGCTGGCCCCGGGCGACCACGTGGTCATCCCCAACGACGCCTACGGCGGCACCTTCCGCCTCTTCGCGAAGGTCGTGCGGCGCTGGGGCGTGGACTTCTCCGTCGCCGACACCTCGGACCTGGAGTCGGTGCGGGCCGCGGTCAACGACCGGACGAAGGCGATCTGGGTCGAGACCCCGTCCAACCCGCTGCTCGGCATCACCGACATCGCGGCGGTCGCCGACGTGGCCCGCACGGCCGGCGCGAAGCTGGTCGTCGACAACACCTTCGCGAGCCCCTATCTCCAGCAGCCGCTGTCGCTGGGCGCGGACGTCGTCGTGCACTCGCTGACCAAGTACATGGGCGGGCACTCGGACGTCGTCGGCGGCGCGCTGGTGACGGCCGACGAGGCGCTCGGCGAGGAACTGGCCTACCACCAGAACGCGATGGGCGCGGTCGCGGGTCCCTTCGACTCGTGGATCGTGCTGCGGGGCGTCAAGACGCTCGCCGTCCGCATGGACCGGCACAGTGAGAACGCCGCGCAGATCGTCGAGATGCTGTCCCAGCACCCGAAGGTCACCCAGGTCCTCTACCCTGGCCTGCCCGAGCACCCGGGCCACGAGATCGCCGCGAAGCAGATGAAGGCGTTCGGCGGCATGGTCTCCTTCCGCGTCGAGGGCGGCGAGGAGGCCGCCGTCGCGGTCTGCGACCGCGCGAAGCTCTTCACGCTGGGTGAGTCCCTGGGCGGTGTCGAGTCGCTGATCGAGCACCCGGGCCGGATGACCCACGCCAGCGTCGCGGGCTCGGCCCTGGAGGTGCCGGCGGACCTGGTCCGGATCTCGGTGGGCATCGAGAACGTCGACGACCTGCTGGCGGACCTGCGTCAGGCGCTCGGCTGACCTGGCTGACCCGTGCCGGGCACCCGGTGAGCCGGTGTTCTCCGGACGCCGGTTCACCAGCCTTCGAGCGGTGGTGTCGTCCCGGGCGGCACCACCCAGGGCCGTACGACCGAGGCCCACACCACGAACGCGACGACGGCCGCCGCCAGCAGGGCCCACAGGGCCCGGCGGAGCACCCGGTCCCGGTGCAGCAGCCGGGTGCCGCGTTCGACGGCCCGGGTGGCCAGGTCGCCGGGGACCTGCGGATGCGGGGAGTCCAGCATGCGCCGGACCTCGTCCTCCTTGCGTTCGTGCCGGGTCATGACGCGTTCCTCCCGGTCCGGGGCCGCAGGGCGTAGACGGAACGGGCGCAGACGGCCCGGACGCGTTCCTCGGGGAGTCCGAGCAGGGCCGCGGCCTGTTCCTCGGCCACGCCCTCGTGGAGTCGCAGCACCACGACGAGACGCTCCTGCGGGGTGAGCGGCGACAGGACGCCGCCCCGGCCGTGGCGGTGGCGCCAGGCGGCGCGGGCGAAGCGGGCCGCCAGGTCGGCACGCGTGCGTTCGTACGGGTCCTCGTCGCGCATCCGGTCCCACTCGGCGTAGGTGTGGGCCAGGGCGGCGGTCAGCAGGTCCTGGGCGTGGGGGTTGCGGGCACGGGTCTCGGCGGTGAGCAGGGTCGCGACATGCAGCAGCCGCCCGGCTGCCCCCGCGACGAACGCCTCGAACTGCCGGGTTCGGCGGCTCCGTTCGCCCGTGTGGACGTGCTGCCGGTCTCCCACGTCCTCATATGAGGACAGAGGACGCCCTGGGTCAAGAGGTGGGGCCGGACTCCGTGTCGGTGGCGGGCGGCAGGCCCGACTGGCGGGCGGACAGCGCCGAATTGAAACGGGTGAGCAGGGTGCAGAAGGAGACGCGTTCCTCCTCGGTCCAGCCGTCCGTGACCTCGGCCATCAGCTCGCGGCGGGAGGAGCGGACCTCTTCGAGGCGGGTCAGCCCGCGCGGGGAGAGCTGCAGGACGACCGCCCGTCCGTCCTCCGGGTGGGAGGTGCGTTTGACCAGGCCGGTGTCGACGAGCGGGGCGACCTGGCGGGTGACGGTGGAGGAGTCGATGCCCATCCCGGCCGCGAGCGCCTTGACGCCCATGGGGCCTTCCTGGTCCAGGCGGTTCAGCAGGAGGTAGGCGGCGCGGTCCATCGAGTTGCGGAGCTGACCGGTGCCGCCGAGGCGGGTCTGTTCCGCCCGGCGGGCGAAGACGGCCACCTGGTGCTGGAGGGCATCGAGGAGACCGGGGTCAAGCTCTGTCGTCATGTCCTGAGAAGGGGGCATGGCTGTGGGGCTCTCTCGTCCGGTGGTCGGTTGGTGGGGGACAGAGTACGCGGACGGGCGCCGGTCCGTGCCCGCGCTGCGCAATCCTGGTACAGCGCGGAGGCTCCGGGCGGCCACGTGCCCCGTGAGCTGCGAGACTTGCCGTCATGAGCTTCCGTACGACTCGCCCCTTGCACTCCCTGATCCTCGACGACGTGCGTGGGGCGCAGAAGATGCTCGCCGGTGTGGCGCGGATGACCGCGATGGAGGGGAGCCGCCACCTGTCGTCCCTGGTGGGGTCCCCGGTTCACCTGAAGTGCGAGAACCTGCAGCGGACGGGTTCGTTCAAGCTGCGGGGCGCGTACGTACGGATCTCCGGGCTGCGGCCCGAGCAGCGGGCCGCCGGTGTGGTGGCCGCCTCGGCCGGGAACCACGCGCAGGGCGTCGCGCTGGCCTCCGCGTTGCTGGGGGTGCGTTCCACGGTGTTCATGCCGGTCGGCGCACCGCTGCCGAAGGTCGCGGCGACCCGGGAGTACGGGGCGGACGTGCGGCTGGAAGGCCATGTCGTGGACGAGACGCTGGCGGCGGCGGAGCGGTACGCCGCGGAGACCGGCGCGGTCTTCATCCACCCGTTCGACCACCCGGACATCATCGCGGGGCAGGGCACGGTGGGCCTGGAGATCCTGGAGCAGTGCCCGGAGGTGCGCACGATCCTGGTCGGCGTGGGCGGTGGGGGGCTGGCGGCCGGGGTGGGGCTGGCGGTGAAGTCGCTGCGCCCGGACGTGAAGGTGATCGGTGTCCAGGCGGAGGGGGCGGCGGCCTATCCGCCGTCGCTCGCCGCCGGGCATCCGGTGGCGATCGGTGCGCCGACGACGATGGCGGACGGAATCCGGGTGGGGCGGCCGGGCGATGTGCCGTTCGCGCTCGTCCGGGAGTACGTCGACGAGGTCCGCACGGTGTCCGAGGACGCGCTGGCCTCGGCGCTGCTGCTGTGCCTGGAGCGGGCGAAGCTCGTGGTGGAACCGGCCGGCGCGAGTCCGGTGGCGGCGCTGCTCGGCGATCCGGCGGCGTTCCGGGGGCCGGTGGTGGCGGTGCTGTCCGGCGGCAACGTCGATCCGCTGCTGATGCAGCGGATCCTGCGCCACGGCATGGCGGCCGGGGGCCGCTACCTGAGTCTGCGGTTGCGTGTGACGGACCGGCCGGGGGCGCTGGCGACGCTGCTGGCGGTCCTGACGGTGGTCGACGCGAACGTGCTCGACGTGGGGCATGTGCGGACCGATCCGCGGCTGGGGCTGACGGAGGCGGAGGTCGAGCTGCATCTGGAGACGAAGGGCCCGGAGCACTGCGCGGAGGTGGAGGAGGCGCTGCGGGAGGCGGGCTACGTGGTACTCGGCTGACGTCGTTCCCGGTCCCCGTCCCGTGCGCGGGACGGGGACCGGGGCGGGCGACGGGCGTTCCGGACGGCGGGCGCCGGGGACCGTGGGGTTCCCGGCGCCCGCCGTCTCCGTGCCGGTGCCCCGATGGTTGTCTATCGCGATGTATCGCGTTACCTTGTGGCCCCTGTCGCATATTCGCTGGGCGTCGCTCCTCCTTCGTCCCTAAGCTTGGGTGGAAAACGCCCATATCCCCTGGGAGACCCCTATGCCAGGCGCGATCCACGCCGAAGGTCTGGTGAGGACCTTCGGCGACGTACGAGCCCTGGACGGCGTCGACCTCGACGTCCCCGAGGGCACGGTCCTGGGCCTGCTCGGCCCGAACGGCGCGGGAAAGACGACCGCGGTGCGCGTGCTGACGACGCTGCTCAGGCCGGACAGCGGCCGGGCCTTCGTGGCCGGGATCGACGTGGTCAGGCATCCCGACCGGGTCCGCCGCGCGATCGGCCTCTCCGGGCAGTTCGCGGCCGTCGACGAGTACCTGACCGGTCGCGAGAACCTCCAGATGGTCGGCCGGCTCTACCAGATGGGCGGCAGGGAGGCGAAGGCGCGGGCCGACGAGCTGCTCGAGCGGTTCGGCCTCGCCGACGCGGCCGACCGCACGGCCAAGACCTACTCCGGGGGCATGCGCCGCCGCCTCGACCTCGCCGCGGCCCTCGTCGTCTCTCCGCCCGTGATGTTCATGGACGAGCCGACGACCGGCCTCGACCCGCGCAACCGCCAGGCGCTCTGGGAGGTGATCCAGGAACTCGTCGCCGGCGGCACGACCCTGCTCCTGACGACCCAGTACCTGGAGGAGGCCGACCACCTCGCCCACGACATCTGCGTCATCGACCACGGAAAGGTGATCGCGCGCGGCACGTCCGACCAGCTCAAGGCGCAGACCGGCGGCGAACGCGTCGAGGTCGTCGTCCACGAGCCGGAGATGATCCCCGGCGCGCGGGAGGTCCTCTCCCACTACGGACTGGACGGCCGGGGGAGCGTCGAGGTGTCCGTGGAGCCCCACATGCGGCGGCTGACCGTCCCCGTCTCCGGCGGCGCGAAGCTGCTCGCGGAGGTGATCCGGGAGCTGGACACCCGGGGTGTCGAGATCGACGACATCGGCCTGCGCCGCCCCACCCTGGACGACGTCTTCATCTCGCTGACCGGCCACGCGGCCGAGCAGGCCGAGGACGAGGAGAACGGCGGGGACACCGCGACGAAGGGTCGCGGGCAGACCAGGAAGGAGACGGCAGGGTGACCACTGTCCAGGAAGCGGCGGACCGCCCGATCACCCCCCGTACGCGGGGCGGGATCGCACAGTCCGCCGGAGACTCGCTCGTCATCGCGCGACGTAATTTGACAAGAATGTACCGAATTCCCGAGATGGTCATCTTCGGGCTCATCCAGCCGATCATGTTCGTGGTGCTGTTCAGCTACGTCTTCGGCGGCTCCATGACCATCGGCGGTACCAACGCCCCGGCCGTCTACCGTGAGTTCCTGATGGCCGGCATCTTCGCCCAGACCGTCACCTTCGCCACCGCCGGCGCGGGCGCCGGCATCGCCGACGACATGCACAAGGGTCTGATCGACCGCTTCCGCTCACTGCCGATGGCCCGCGGCGCGGTCCTCACCGGACGAACCCTGGCCGATCTCGTCCAGACCGCCCTCACGGTCGTCGTTCTCGCGGTCGTCGCCCTCCTGGTCGGCTGGCGCATCCACGAGGGCGTCCCCAAGGCGCTGGGGGCCTTCGCCCTGCTGCTCCTGCTCGGCTACGCCTTCTCCTGGATCGGTGCCCTCATCGGGCTGTCCGTCCGGACCCCGGAGGCAGCGACCTCGGGCGGGCTCATCTGGCTCTTCCCGGTCACGTTCATCTCGATCGCGTTCGTGGACTCCAGCCAGATGGCGTCCTGGCTCCAGCCGATCGCGGAGTGGAACCCGTTCAGCGCGACCGTCCAGGCGTGCCGGGTGCTCTTCGGCAACCCCGGCGTCTCGACCTCCGACGCCTGGCCGATGCAGCACCCGGTGTGGGCCTCGGTCCTCTGGTCGGTGGTGATCATCGTGGTGTTCCGGACGCTCGCGGTCAGGAAGTACCGCTCGGCCACCGGGTGACGCCGGCGCCCACGGCGTGCCGAGGGCCCGGACATGGCGGAGGGCCGGTCTCCGGGGAACTTCCCGGGGACCGGCCCTCCGCGCGGTGCGGGCGCGCGGGACGGATCAGCCGGTGTACGGCTTGGCGCTGATGACCTTCACCGTGGCCTTCTTTCCGTTCGGCAGTTCGTACTCGGCGTCGTCGCCGGCCTTCTTGCCGCTGACGCCCACGCCGAGCGGGGACTGCGGCGAGTACGTCTCGATGTCACCGCTCGCGTACTCGCGCGAGGCCAGCAGGAAGGTCATGGTGTCGTCCTCGTCGCCGTCGAAGGCGATCGTGACGACCATGCCGGGCTCGACGACGCCGTCATCCGCGGGAGACTCGCCGACCTTGGCCTGCTCCAGGAGCTGGGTGAGCTGGCGCACCCGGAGTTCCTGCTTGCCCTGCTCCTCCTTGGCCGCGTGGTACCCGCCGTTCTCGCGCAGGTCGCCCTCCTCGCGCGCCGCGGCGATCTTGGCGGCGATCTCGGTTCGCGCGGGACCAGACAGGTACTCCAGCTCGGCTTTGAGCTGGTTGTACGCCTCCTGGGTGAGCCAGGTGACGTTGTCGCTGGTCTGGGTCACAGGTGCTCCTCGTAGGTACTGGGAATACAAAGCATCGCCCTACCCAGAAGGATGGTCCTTCCTGGATGGGCGAAACCACGAGCCTAACAATTAGTGGCGAGAAGGGGGAGGACAAAAACCATAAGGATGACGTCACCCCAGGTCGGCGCGGAAATCGCGGGCCGACCCGCCGGGCCCTCCCCACCCGCTGCTACCGGGCGGTACATCCCACGAGCTCGGCACTGGTCGCGCGAGCGGTCGTGCGGACCGACCAGACGCGGTCGACGCGGCCGGCCGTCCCGTCGACCCGCACGTCCTTGCGGCCCACCTCGGCCCCGTCCTCGGCGCGCGTCCGCAGCGTGCAGACCCCTTGGACGCCGGCGTCCTTGCGGACCTCCAGATGCACCTGGACCTCGGTGTCGCTGACGACGTCGAACTTGATCATCTCTGCGCTGATCTTGTTGTCGACGACGTAGTACCAGCCGAACCAGCCCAGCAGGCCGAGGAACAGCACGCCGAGCACGACGCCCACGATCCTGAGCCCGCGGTCGGCGCGCTCGTCCGCCGGGCGTCCGTAGCGCCCGTCGGGCAGCCGGCCCTGGACCGCGCTCATCATCGTTCCTCTCGACGCCGGGGGTCCCCGGAATTTTCGGCCCCCCGGTTCCGTCACTATAGAGACCTGCCTCCGCGACCAATCACTGAGGATCGAGTCTTGACTGAGCAGCTGCGACTGATGGCCGTGCACGCCCACCCCGACGACGAGTCGAGCAAGGGCGCGGCGACGATGGCCAAGTACGTGTCCGAGGGGGTGGACGTCCTGGTGGTGACCTGCACGGGCGGCGAGCGCGGCTCCATCCTCAATCCCCAGCTCCAGGGCGACGCCTACATCGAGGCGAACATCCACGAGGTGCGCCGCAAGGAGATGGACGAGGCCCGCGAGATCCTCGGAGTCGGCCAGGAGTGGCTCGGCTTCGTCGACTCCGGACTCCCGGAGGGCGACCCGCTGCCCCCGCTCCCCGAGGGCTGCTTCGCCCTGGAGGACGTGGACGTGGCGGCCGGCGAGCTGGTCCGCAAGATCCGCGCCTTCCGTCCGCAGGTCATCACGACCTACGACGAGAACGGCGGCTACCCGCACCCCGACCACATCATGACCCACAAGATCACGATGGTGGCCTTCGACGCGGCGGCGGACACCGAGAGGTACCCGGAGGCCGAGTTCGGCCCGGCCTTCCAGCCGCAGAAGCTCTATTACAACCAGGGCTTCAACCGTCCCCGCACGCTCGCCCTGCACCAGGCGTTGCTCGACCGGGGCATGGACTCCCCGTACGGCGAGTGGCTGGAGCGCTGGAAGGAGTTCATGCGGGCCGAGCGGACCCTGACCACCTACGTGCCGTGCGCGGAGTTCTTCGAGACCCGCGACAAGGCGCTCATCGCCCACCGCACCCAGATCGATCCGGACGGTGGCTGGTTCCGGGTCCCGATGGACATCCAGAAGGAGGTCTGGCCGACGGAGGAGTACGAGCTCAGCAAGTCGCTGGTGGACACCTCCCTCCCCGAGAGCGACCTCTTCGCGGGCATCCGCGACAATGCCTGACATGAGCGCACACCTGGCACTGACCCAGCTTGTCCCCTTCGCCGCCGAAGAGCTGGACAAGAACAAGGTGACCCCCGGCGTCCTCGGCTTCGTCGTCTTCGCCGTGATGGCCCTCGCCGTCTGGATGCTGATGAAGTCGATGAACCGCCACATGGGCAAGGTCTCCTTCGACGAGTCCCCGGCCGCCCCGGCGACCGCCGAGCGGGACACCACCGCCCCGCGGAAGTAGACGACGGCCGACGCGGGCCCCGCCTCCCCGGAGGCGCGGGTCCGCGTCGCCGTACCCGGACGACCGGTCGGACCCGCGTCTCCCCCGCCCACGCCCGGCGTACAGGGACTCGTTCTCCCGGACCGCTTCCACAGGACATCGACCGATGACGCGTCCGACACAGGTGCGGGTCGCCGGCGGTGAGGCCGGGACCGCCCGGAAGGCCAGCGCGCGCGGTCTTCGGCCGACAGGGGGAAGGGGCCTCAGCGGCCCAGGTCGGCAGCGGGTAGGCCACGTTCGCGCGGGCGCAGGAGGTCCGGTCCGCGTGCGGTTCGCGTCCGCCTGTCGGTCGAAGGCCACCCGGCAGGCTCCCTGAGAGCTTCCGGTCGCCGGGAACACGTGTGCTGCGAGAGGTGCGCCGACGCGAGGGACCGATGGCGCCGGCCGGGCGTCACCAGGCCCCGCAAGGGGTCCGGAGCGGGCCGAACGGCTGGCCGTCGACCTTGCGTCCGATGGCGTTCATCTGCTGAATACCGCGTCCGGGTGACCCCCCGGAACCAATCCTGTTCCCCGCAGTTGATCAGGATGCTTCGGTAACGGAGCGTTCCAGGGCCCACCAGCTCAAGAAGGAAAACTCGTGATCAAGAAGGTTCTTGCTACGGCGGCAGTTGCGGCCTCGGTCGCCGGCATGTCTGCGTCCACCGCGATGGCGGCCGGCAACGACGGCGGCAGCGCCAACATCATCGGCAACACGTCGCACCAGTCGATCGGCAGCAACCACACCGGTGGCTACATGAGCCCGAACTTCGGCCTCGTCAACGGTGGCGTCCTGCACTGCTTCGACATCCAGAAGATCCAGGCGCAGGTGCCGGTCGGCGCCCTCATCGGTGTCCCGATCGCCGTCCAGGACGTGCTCGGCAACCCGATGTCGAACCAGACCTGCACCCAGAACTCCGTGCAGCAGAAGGGCGACGACGCCCTGTCGCACATCCTGGGCGAGGTTCTCTCCCAGAACGGCAACGTCGGCGGCTGACGCCACCCGTTCCACGGAAGCGGTCCCGTTCCTCGCCCAACCGGCGCGAGGAACGGGACCGCTTCCCGTTGTGCCGGGGGGCGGCCCCACACCGGACGGAGCGCCGGAAGTGGTGTCGGAGGTGCTCCAGGAGGCGGGCTCCGGTCGGATCCAGCCCCGCTGCCGGGCGAGATGCGCTGCCGCGTGGCGGTTCTCCACCCGGAGTTTCGTCGTGACGGCCGACAGGTAGTCGCCTACGGTGCCCGGGGCCAGGGTCGCCCGTTCGGCGATCTCCTCGGCGCCCGTCGGCGGCGCCGACGAAGGTGGCTATCGCCGACTCCTTCCCGCACGTCGCCGCATAGGGGGCGACTTCTCCGTTCCTTACAGGACCCCGAGGTCGACCGTGACAGGGAAGGGCGCGGTGGTTTTCACGGTGCCGGTGAACATCTCGCCGTCCCCGTAGGCCCTGGTGGCGAGATCGAGGACGTAGGTGTAGACGATCGGGACACCGGTGGCGGCCTGCTCGATGCGCCAGTAGAAGGGGATGTCGGCCTTGGCGTACTGGTCCACCTTCACGATCCGGTCGGTGGTTTCTGACCCTGGGGACACGACCTCGACGACCAGGAGCACGTGCTCGGGGCGGGTGGGTGTGAGGTCGATGGTCTCCGCCCGGTACACGGTGACGTCCGGGCGGCGGTTGGTGAGCGGCACGTCCTGCAGGCGGACGTCGAAGTCCGTGTCGGCGTTCCAGTCCGGGCCCGCGGCGGCGTCCAGGGCATTGGCCAAGAGCCGAGCCAGCCGCTTGTGCCGCTTGGAGGCGCTCGGGCTCACGACGACCATCCCGTCCACGATCTCGATGCCGGCGCACTGCTCCTCGGACCAGGAGTCGTACTGTTCCGCGCTGATCTGCGTGTGCATCCACGCGGGCGCCACCATCTCGGCGGTCATGAAGTACCTCCTTCGAGGATGCGGTGCTGCTCGACTCAGCGTACTGCCCGCTTCCAGTCGGGCACCGGCTTTGGGTCGGGTCAGAACCTTCAGCGTCCGCAGGGCGACCGGGGTGCAAAAGGGGTGATCCGCATTGACCACGTGATGGCGCATGAGTGTAAATCGGCCAAGTAGGGCGGGGGCTTGCGGGCCGAACCGGCAGGGCCGTGTCGGCGTGAGAGGCTGGGTCGTATGAACCGGTTGGCTGGTATGACCTCGCCTTATCTGCTTCAGCACGCCGACAATCCGGTCGACTGGTGGCCGTGGGGACCCGAGGCGTTCGAGGAAGCGAAACGGCGCGATGTACCCGTTCTGCTGTCGGTCGGATACTCCGCGTGCCACTGGTGCCAGTGCATGTGAACAACCAGGTAGTTCTGACCTGGGGCGTTTCCAAGGAGTGGCAGGTATGGACACGTTCGGTGAGCGGCTAGATGGAGACATAGGCGCTGGGTCGAAGATCAGTTAGCGGCCTCTCCCAAGTGGACGCCCGAGCAGTACGTCAGCATCCGCCAGCACCTGGAGGGAGGCACTCTCGCTGCCGGCGAGTAGAGATGGCTTGAGTCCGGAAACGCCTCGCACGTTTGACGTCGGTGCTGGCCGCAGAGCATGTGCCGCACGCGCCAGCGAAGCGATACAAGGAGTCGGGTCTGCGTAAGGTGCCCCGTTTCCCACACACGTCCTATTGGTCGATCCGAGGCAGCCTCGGCATCCCCCGGGAACGCTTCATTTCCCATCCCGACGCTGTTGTCGCTTGCCAGGACCTACTGCTCGGCTGGTCCGCGAGCCCGAGTCGGACGCCTGCTGACTCTACGGCGGAGTTCGACTCGCGCCCCGCGGCCGGGGGTGCCGTACGCGTTCCTGTCGAGGCCTGTGGTGCTACCGCTCCGTACGGCGCAGGAACTGCAAGCCCAGTACGGCCAGGGCGAGCGTCTGTCCGAGAGACGCGAGCAGGAGCAGGGGCTGAACGACGGGAGAGCACCAGAACGCGGTCGTGCAGACCATGGGCAGGACCAGGTACGTGAACAGGTCCACTGCGCTCTGAAGCCGCTTGCGCACGGTGTGGCCCGCGACGTCGCGGTGGTAGACCTCCCAGCCGAACACCGCGCCGTCGGCGGAGGTGAGCTCCCCCAGGCGGGGTCCCAGCCGGTCGCGGACATAGTCGCCGATCGCCGAGATCTTCTCGTCGTTGGCCAGGTAGGTCCAGCCCAGGATCAGACAGATCGCCGGAACGAAGAGCAGCAGCCGGGACTGTCCGCTCTGGGCGGTGATCGCCACGACCGCGGTGGCTGCGGCGAGCGTGAAGTAGAGCAGGTTGTCGCGAAACCCTATGCGGGTCTTCTGTTCCTCCTTGAGACGGTCGTACTCGGCAAGCAGGACCTTGCTCTCGGTGACGTCGTCCGTGCAGGTCACAGGTGCTCCTCGGCTCGAGTTCAGGATCAGCCGGCGATCTGGAAGGGCGCCAGGCTGTCGGGGCCGTGCCGTTCGATCCAGCTCTTCCCGTCCGCCGCTATCCCCTCCAGGAGGCGGAAGGTGTGGGTGGAGCCGGCCGCGCTGAGGCTGATCTCGGAGATTTCCTGGGGATTCTCGGTCGGCGCCAGCTGACGGGCTTCGGCGTCCTTGACGCGGATCTTCCTGGCTGGTCCGTTGGCGAGGAGAAGCTCCAGGTCGTAGCCGACGTCGGCGTTCTCCGTCACCTGCACGGAGGTCAGGGCGTCGAACCGGTAGTTGTTCCGCTGCTCGTTCCTGCGCGTCGCGTCGGAGAAGTCGAACTCGGAGCTGATCTCGCGGATGCCGTCCTGGGTGAACAGGAACAGTCGGAAGACGTAGTGCGAGTACCGCCATGGGCCGCCGCGGACCCGGCCCCGTTTGTAGGAGGGAGCCGGGGCCACCAGGATGGTGTGAGTGATCAGGTCGCGCCAGGTGAGCCGGTGGTGTTGGAGCGCCTCGTCGACGAACGACGTCTTGTCGCAGGCGAGCCAAGTCTCCATCTCCTGTTCGCTGGGCCGCTTGTCGTCCAGGAAGGACTGCCAGCGCTGGTAGGCGCTCTGCCGTGCGGCCAGTTGTTCCAGGTACTCCCGACTCTCCCGGTCCAGTCGGTGCTCCTCACGCCGGACCTCCAGCCAACGGGAAGCGGCTGCGTGCCCGGACCAGGCCGCACCGAGCACGGCCAGGAACGCCCACAGAACCTGCTGCTGGGCGGCATCGGTGACCGCCGTGGCGAACGCGGCCAGAGCCGCCGTGCCGAGAACGGCGAGGGCTGCCACGGTCAGGGCCTTCGTCCTGCCCGGAGTCCGGTCCTGGTGGTGCTGATCGAACAGGGTGCCGCTGTTGTAGCGATTCCGGGCATCCTCGGCGAGGTACCGGATCAGCCATTCGACCCGCTCCACACCGATCCGGCTCTCCCGGTAGAGATCCGCGATCTCGGCGGCGAGGCCGCTGCGGATCTGATCCGTGTGGGCGAGCCAGGCGTCCGAGGTGAACCCGTGGGGCCTGCGCCTGCTGAAGTAGTGATCGAACGAATGGCGGACGCGCTTGGTGAACCTACCCTCGGCGGAGTCCGGGCCGGAGTCGGGTCCGGAGTCCGGGCCGGGTGCGGAGTCGGAGGCAGGATCGCGTGGGTGGGGGACGCGCGCCCCGGCCGCGAGGCCCGGCCCGGGCCACCGGCCCCACCACCGGACGCCGAAGCGGGCCGCGGTCAGGCCCGCGCCGAGTGCCACCGGTAACTCGACGATCGCCTGGGCCGGATCCGTGATCAGTGCCAGGGCCCAGAGGAGCGCACTGCTGACGACGAACAGGATCGCGCGGAGGGGGAGGGCCGCCTTGGCGGCGGCAGCGGCGCTCGGGCGGGGCGGAACGGCCCGTGCCCCGATGGGGGTGGGTGCGAAGTAGGTCCAGACCCGCTGGCCCCGGTCGTTGGCGAAGCGTTCTGCCTTGGCCCGTTCAAGGGTTTCCGCCCACAGGTAGTCCTTCAGGCCTCCGGTGAGCATGAGGTCGAGGTGGCGGAGGATCGCGTCGTGCTGGCGGTGCGGCAGGTCCTGCAACTGCTTCAGCACGGGTCCGGTCTCGCTGCCGGCCGTGCTGAGCGCCGCCAACAGGTCGAAGGTGACGCGTAGGGCTTCCGTCCACTCGTCCTCGGCGTAGTCCCGCACGCGCCCGGCGGTGTAGCGCAGCCGCTGAACCTCTTCGTCGCTCAGGTCGTGGTGGGTACGTGCGCTGAGCATGGCCAGCACCCAATGGAAGCGCACCTCCGTGCCGTCGTGGCCGTGGGCGATCGCATCAGTGATCATTTCCCGGGCGCGACTGGGGACGCCGTCCTCCAGGAGTCGCACGCCGACCCGGTACTTCTCCTGCGGCGAGGCGTCCGGGTGGACGATGTAGACGTGGGAGTCGTGGACGGTCTCGGCCTGAATCCCGACGGTGGAGTATGCGGCCGAGTTGTACGAATCCGAGCTGTACGCGGCACTGTCGTCGCGGCTCATGCCAGGCCACCGGCCGCATCGACCAGGGGTGCCAACGCGGCTACCAGCGCGGGGCATTCCGCGACCAGCCCACGCAGCCTCTTGAGCGCAAGGACGGTCTGCTTCGACGACCCAGGGGCACGCTCTCCGGCCGACCGGAGGGAGGATTCCAGATCGGTCAGGGCCGCCTGGTAACTGTCCTCGTCGAGCACGCCCTCGGCGCGGTGCCACCTCAGCTGGTCGCGGAACCCGTTCAGCTCCGTGACCAGGTCCGTCGGACCGGATGCCTTCGGGGCCGTGCCCATGTGGACACTGCTGCCCGTGACCGAGCTGGCCATGATGCCGACGGTGCTGTTGTGAGCGGTGTTGATGACCCCCCGGTCTAATCGCTCGACCGAACGGTCCCTGTCGTCCTGGGCCATTGCGGACTGCATGGCGGACTCCCCCTGCTCGTTCACCAGTTCCACTGCCAGGCGGACGGCGAAAGCCGCCGCGTTCGCCGCGGCCCGAGGCTGCCAGTTGCGGTCGTCCGAACTGTTCTTCGTGCCGTCCGCCCGGTCGCTTATTCCCCGGACGATGGCCACGGGAGCTCCGCTGAGATGGCCGGCCTGGGCCACACCGGCGGCCTCCATCTCGATGGCGAGCGCATCGTTGTAGTGCTGCCGGATCCACTTCGCCTCGGCCGAGATCCTCGAGTTCTGGACGATCTCGCCGGCGGCGACAGCCCCGAAACGCACCTGCGGTCGGTCCTCGTGACCAGGCGGGGGATCCGCCCACTCGTCCAGACGGGCCAGGTGCGAGGCGAGCTGGCTGATGCCGTGCGGCGCTTCCCACACCCGAGGGCGGGCTTTGAGCCCATCGTCCTCGCTGGTGCCGCCGTGGTAGGCGTACACATGCGACGCCACCACCACGTCACCCAGCCTCGTGGCATCCCACAGGGCGCCGGCGACCCCGACGAACAGCACGGCCACGGGCGAGAACTCCTGGATCGCGCGTTCCGCGATCACCGCGGAGGACTGGTTTCCCTTGCTCGTCAGCCCGAGCGCGACACGGCACGACGTGCCCTTCACGACGCCCACTTCGAACCGGGTACCACTCTTGTGGAGATGTAATCGAAGATCCACCAGCCTCTCGCGCACGGACTGATACTCAAGATTGAGGGCGGTGAGAATCACCACCAGGTCTTTCGACATCTACTCCTCTTCCCCTGTCGTGTGGGGTCGGATCAGCGGTGGGAACAGCACGGTGTTCGGCCCGGCCCGGTACAGCCGCGCGGGCCGCCCCCCTGTGGCCTTGCGGTCCGCGCCGGTGGGAACGATGAATCCCTTCGCGGCCTGGACCTTCCGGTAGAAGTTGCGGGTGTCGAGCGGAGTGCCCCAGACGGCCTCGTACACCTGCTGGAGCTCCGCGATGGTGAAGCTCTCCCTGCAGAAAGCGGTGGCCAGCGCCGAGAACTCGATCTTGGCGCGCGCGCGTTCGATCCCGTCTTCGGCGATGCGACGGTGGTCGAACGCGAGAGCGGTCTCGCCGGACAGGACGGCGTCCGCGGGAATCCACGCGGCCTCGGTGGCATCCGTCCCCGCGACGGGATCGGGCAGCCCCGGTGCGATCGCCAGGTGAGCTACGGAGACGACTCGTCCCCGCGGGTCGCGGCCCGGACTTCCGTACACGGCCAGTTGCTCAAGGTGCACCCAGCCGGAGGTCAGTGCCGTTTCCTCGCTCAGCTCGCGGTGGGCGGCGTCGAGGATCTCCTCGTCATCGTGGTTCAGAAATCCTCCCGGCAGCGCGAGGGCGCCCTGGAAGGGTTCTTCGCCCCGTTCCACCAAGAGCACGTGCAGACGACTCTCCCGCAGCGTCAGGATCACGAGATCGACTGTCAGCAGGACGGAAGGTGGTGACCATGCGTCATCTGGCATGCTTTGCAAGGTACTTCAGATACTGTCACTTGCACAAGAAGTCGGACGGCGCGATCGACGCACCACTCGTCCCCAAGGGCCCTGGCGTGGCTGAATGGCCGGCGGTCCAGCCGGCGGTTCCGGGGCAGTGGGACCCCGACCCGGCCGAGCGTGGCGGGCTCGGGCGGGTTTCGGTGCTCGCGGCAGACCCTGTGGGAGGCTGACCCGCATGAACCGGTTGGCTGGTGCGACCTCGCCATATCGGCTTCAGCACGCTGACAACCCGGTCGACTGGTGGCCGTGGGGACCCGAGGCGTTCGAGGAAGCGAAACGGCACGATGTTCCCGTTCTGCCGCCAGTTGGATACTCTGCGTGTCACTAGCGGCAGGGCGTGTGAGTGGCCAGGCAGTCATGGCCTGGGGTGTGTCAGGGGCGGGAGTCGCGTGGATACGTACGATGAGGATCTGAACGCAAGTATCGACGCCTGGGTGGAGGCCGAACTGGCCGCTTCGCCCGAGTGGGGGCCTGAGAAGATCGCCAGTATCCGCCAGTGCTTGGAGGGCAGCGCACCCGCTGTCGCCGCTGAGGAGTAGGGGGCGCGGAGCCGCAGTCTGCGGCCCACGCCACAGTCAGGATTACGTGGCGGAGTGGCGGGGGGTGGGCCGCCACGGGGCTGCGACAGGTCTCCCGATCCGGCCGCAGCCCCGTGGGGTCAGAGTGGCGGTGACGGGAGCGGTCAGCACCCGCCGCCCGTGGTCGAGTGTGAGGACTACAGGGCGGGTGCGCCGAGGGTGATCAGCTACGGCGCGGCCGGGGTAGACCCAGGCGCCGGGGCGGCCGACCGTATCTGGGTGCACTGCGGCTTCATCGCACTGGCATGTGCATCCCGCCCAAACTCGGGACCTGGGCCCTCTTGCTGACCAACAAGCTCTACTGCACCCGCGACTGCGAGTTGCTGACCAGCATCCGCAACGGCTTCTGCGCACTCGTCTTCAACTGGCCACGCACGCAGAGGGAATGGGTGCGGACTTGGGCGAGCCACGCGTGTTGATCTGCGGAAGCCGCAGCTGGCCGTAGAGGCCGTCCCGACCGCCTGGTGGCCACCGGCGGCGTCTCGGCGGTCTCATCCGGCTGGCCCGCTACTGGTCCGGTCCACAACGTAGCCCCGACCCCAGCAGCACGAGGCGGGTGTGCCTGGAGTTGCGGCATGCGAGGTCGCGCGAAGTGTCAGACCAGGGGCGTACCGTTCTCTCACGGCGCAGGATTCCCTGCCCCTGCAAGCGACTTGGCGTCCTGCGAGGTTCAGTTGGCGACGAAGAAGAGCGGCTATAAGCGGAAGGCCCTGCCCCAGCCGGTCAGGTTCGAGGTCTGGGTCCGCAGCGGGGGCCGATGCGCGATCTGCAACCGCTACCTTCTGGATGGGGCTCTGGCCAACAAGACCATCCGCCTCGGCGAGCTCGCCCACATCGTCGGCCAGCAGAACACAGCGGGCTCTCCCCGGGGGCAAAACGATCTCGTCGAGCGCGACACCGCGGACAACGTGATGCTGGTCTGCGCCGACGAGCACGACGAGATCGACGCGCCGGAGAACCTCGACGTCTTCACCGTCGAGAAGCTGCTCGCGCTCAAGCACGCCCACGAAGACCGGATCAAGCACGTCACCGGCATCGCACCAGACCGTACGACCACTGTGCTGCGGATGATCGGTCAGGTCCGGGGGCAGCAAGTCGAACTGACCCGACAGACAGCCTCGTCCGCCGTCCTCATCTCGGGCGACCGCGTCCCTCTCTTCCTGGAGTCCTACTCCCGCCATGGAATTGAGATCGAGCTCCGCCATGTACTGGGCGAAGCCACGATCGACCTCCGCGACGTCCCCGGGGAGGACGGGACCAACGGCGAGTACTACAGCCAGGCGAAGGCCGTGATCGACAACGTGGTCGACAACAAGCTCAACGAGGGCATCTCCCGCGACCAGGTGGCCCATCTCAGCGTTTTCGGATTCGCCCGCATCCCGCTCCTCGTCTACCTGGGATCGCGTCTGGATGACACGGTGCCCACCGATATCTACCAGCGCCACCGCCACGATGAGACCTGGACATGGAGCGAGGACGGACCGGTCGTCGCCTTCGCGACCCACCTCGACTTGGACGTGCCGCCCGCTGACGAAGCCGTCCTGGTGCTCAACATCTCCGGCACCATCCAGCCCGGGGAACTGCCCCCTCAGCTGGCCGGGCTGCGGCGCTACCGGATCAGTCCGGCGGACGCGGCGGCTGCCCCGGACATCATGCGCCACCACGACAGCCTCGCCCGCTTTCAAGAGAACCTTCGTGCCCTGTTCGCCGACATCGAGGCGAACGCGAAGGCCATCCGCCGCCTGCACATCCTGCCCGCTGTACCGCTGTCCGCCGCAGTGAGTCTGGGCCGTGTCCACGACCGCCAGGTCCACCCCAGTCTGACGATCTACGACCGCACCGACGGCGGCTACCGCCCTGCGCTGGAGATCAAGTGAAACTGAACGGGCACTTCGACACCCTGCTCAAGGGGACGGTCAACCTCAACCAGACCAGGCTGGATCAGCTGGACACCCGGGTGACGGCCATCTTGAACTTCCTGGCCAGCGACTCGGTTATCGGCCCACTGATCCTCGGTACCACCAGACAAGGCTCCTGGGCCCATCGCACCATCATCAAGCCAGTGGCCGGCAAGAACGACGAGTTCGACGCCGACTTCCTGCTCAACCTGACCGTCGTTGAGGCATGGGAAACGACGCCGTCGGAGTACCTGAACACTCTGTTCGCCGCGCTCAAGCGCAGCAACACTTACAAGTCGATGGTGGTGAAGAAAAACCGCTGCGTGCGGATCAACTATGCGGGCGACTGCCACGTCGACATCGTCCCCCACCTCATCCTGCCCGACGGTCGGCAGGTGATCGTCAACTCGGAGGTAGAGGAGTTCGAGGAGACCAACCCCGAGGGCTACACCGCGTGGATGAAGGAGAAGGACTCGCTGACCGGCGGCAACCTGCGCAAGGTGATTCGCCTGGTGAAGTACCTGCGGGACTCCAAGGACACCTTCCGCATCCCCTCGGTGATCCTGACAGCCTTGCTCGGCGAACGGGTCCAGGTCTACGACACGGGCAACCGCTACAGCGGGGTGCCCACCACTCTGGTCCACCTCATCGAGGACCTCGCCGCGTGGCTGGCCCTCAACCCACTAATGCCCGTGACCGTCGACCCGAGTTGCCCGCAGACCAGCTTCAACCACCGCTGGGACCAGGACCGGTACGCCAACTTCGCCAAGCACATTCAGTCGTATGCGACCCGGATGCGTACGGCCCTGGACGAGCAGGACAAGGACAAGAGCGTCAAGCTCTGGCAGCAACTCTTCGGTGACGGGTTCAGGTCACCCGCCACGACGGCAGCGGCCTCCCTCGCCAAGGCCGGGCAGCCGGCCTCGGCGGAAGGGGTCACCCGGGCGCCGTCGGAGAGGTTCATCGAGGAGATGGGTGTGCAGTGGGCGGGTGGACGCTGGGCCCGGATCGAAGCCCGTGTCGCGAACCCCATCGGCACCGGGTCCGCGGACCTGCGCCGTACCGGCTTCGCCCCCGTCGGCCGGGACATGTACTTCACGGTGAGCACCGACGCCCCGCAGCCATACGACATCTGGTGGAAGGTCCGCAACTACGGACCGGACGCCGAGAATGCCCACGGCCTACGTGGTCAGATCACGCCAGGGCGCGGACCACGGATCCATGAGCGCACCAGGTATCGGGGTCGGCATTACGTGGAGGTATGGATCGTCAAGGACGGCAAGGTCGTCGCCAGTGATCACCACGACGTAGTGATCCGCTGACGACGCCACGCCATCAGGGTGACGGGCATGAAGCGGGGGTGGCTCCCCACGCGGCTCGTCCCCGGCGAGAACGCACAGGTCGGCACCTGGTTGAAGCTGTCCAGCTTCCCTCCGGACCGCCTACGACGGGTCCGGGCCGAGCTGGGGGCCGATGCCCAGAGGTCCCCGGTTGCGGACATGTCTCAGCCCACAGGGCGTCGGAGGCGCCGAGGGCGCGGGCGATTCCTCGTTGCTCACAGGGCCCCGAGGTCGACCGTGACAGGGAATGGCGCGGTGGCCTTCACGGTGCCGGTGAACACCTCGCCGTCCCGGTAGGCCCTGGTGGCTGGGTCGAGGACGTAGGTGTAGACGATCGGAACGCCGGTGGCGGACTGCTCGATGCGCCAGTAGAAGGGGATGCAGGCTTTGGCGTACTGGTCCACCTTCACGATCCGGTCGGTGGTCTCCGAACCGGGCGACACGACTTCGACGACCAGGAGTACGTGCTCGGGGCGGGTGGGCGTGAGGTCGATGGTCTCCGCCCGGTACACGGTGACGTCCGGTCGGCGGTTGGTGAGCGGCACGTCCTGCAGGCGGACGTCGAAGTCCGTGTCGGCGTTCCAGTCCGGGCCCGCGGCGGCGTCCAGGGCATTGGCCAAGAGCCGAGCCAGCCGCTTGTGCCGCTTGGAGGCGCTCGGGCTCACGACGACCATCCCGTCCACGATCTCGATGCCGGCGCACTGCTCCTCGGACCAGGAGTCGTACTGTTCCGCGCTGATCTGCGTGTGCATCCACGCGGGCGCCACCATCTCGGCGGTCATGAAGTACCTCCTTCGAGGATGCGGTGCTGCTCGACTCAGCGTACTGCCCGCCTCCAGTCGGGCACCGGCTTCGGGTCGGGGCGGAACCTCCGGCGTCCGCAGGGCGACCTGGGTGCAAAAGGGGCGATCCGTATACACCACGTGATGGCGCATGAGCGCAAATCAGCCAAGTAGGGCGGAGGCTTCCGGGTCGAACCGGCAGGACCGTGTCGGCGTGAGAGGCTGGGCCGTATGAACCGGTTGGCTGGCGTGACCTCGCCGTATCTGCTTCAGCACGCTGACAACCCGGTCGACTGGTGGCCGTGGGGACCCGAGGCGTTCGAGGAAGCGAAACGGCGCGATGTACCCGTTCTGCTGTCGGTCGGATACTCCGCGTGCCACTGGTGCCACGTCATGGCGCACGAGTCCTTCGAGGACGACACGACCGCCGCGTACCTGAACGAGCACTTCGTGAGCATCAAGGTGGACCGCGAGGAGCGGCCGGACGTCGACTCCGTCTACATGGACGCGGTCCAGGCCGCCACCGGGCAGGGCGGCTGGCCGATGACGGTGTTCATGACGCCGGACGCGAAGCCGTTCTACTTCGGCACCTACTTCCCGCCCGAGCCCCGGCACGGGACGCCCTCCTTCTTGGAGGTGCTCGACGGGGTGCGGACCGCCTGGGAGGGCCGTCGCGACGAGGTGTCCGAGGTCGCCGCGAAGATCACGCGGGATCTCGCCGAGCGGGTCCTCACACCCTCCGCCGCCGGACTGCCGACGGAGGAGACGCAGGCGCAGGCCCTGCTCCAGCTGACCCGTGACATCGACCCCGCCACCGGCTGGTTCAAGGGTGACACGAAGTTCCCGCCGTCGATGGTGGTCGAGTTCCTGCTGCGCCACCACGCCCGGACCGGCTCGGTGGCCGCCCGCGAGATGGCCGAGGGTCTGTGCGGTGCGATGGCCCGGTCGAGCCTGTACGACCAGGTGGGAGGCGGGTTCCACCGCTACGTGCTGCTGCCACGCCCCGAAGGCACGCTGGTACCCCACTTCGAGAAGATGCTCTACGACAACGCCCTGCTGTGCCGGGCGTACGCGCACCTGTGGCGGGAGACCGGCAGCGACCAGGCCCGCCGGGTCGCGCTGGAGACCGCCGACTTCATCGTCCGCGAACTGCGCACGTCCGAGGGCGGCTTCGCCTCGGCGCTCGACGCGGACTCCGACGACGGCGGTGGACGCCACGTCGAGGGGGCGTACTACGTCTGGACTCCGGGGCAGCTCGTCGAGGCCCTCGGCGAGGAGGACGCCCGTCACGCCGCCGCCCACTTCGGTGTGACGGAGGAGGGCACCTTCGAGGAGGGTTCCTCCGTGCTGATGCTCGCGCAGGGCCCCGGTGTGGCGGACGCCGGGCGGATCGCCTCGATCCGGACCCGGCTGCTCGCCGCGCGCGACCGGCGCGAGCGCCCCGCCCGGGACGACAAGGTCGTCGCCGCCTGGAACGGGCTCACGATCGCGGCCCTCGCCGAGACCGGCGCCTACTTCGACCGGCCGGACCTGGTGGAGCGCGCGACGGAGGCCGCCGACCTGCTGGTACGCCTGCACATGGACGGGGGCGCGCGGCTCACCCGCACGTCGAGGGACGGCCGGGCCGGTGCCAACTCCGGGGTCCTGGAGGACTACGCCGACGTCGCCGAGGGCTTTCTCGCGCTTGCCGGTGTCACGGGAGAGGGTGTCTGGCTGGAGTTCGCCGGCTTCCTGCTGGACCTCGTCCTCGACAAGTTCACCGGAGAGGGCGGCGAACTCTACGACACCGCCCACGACGCGGAGACGCTGATCCGCCGCCCGCAGGACCCCACCGACAGCGCGACCCCGTCCGGCTGGACGGCCGCCGCCGGCGCGCTGCTCTCGTACGCCGCCCAGACCGGCTCCGCCGCCCACCGCGCCGGCGCCGAGGGCGCGCTGGGGGTGGTCGCGGCGCTCGGTCCCCGCGCGCCCCGTTTCATCGGCTGGGGCCTGGCCACCGCGGAGGCCCTGCTCGACGGACCACGCGAGGTAGCGGTCGTCGGCGCGCCGGACGACGACGCCGCCCGCGCACTGCGCCGGACCGCTCTGCTCGGCAGCGCACCCGGCGCGGTCCTCGCCTTCGGCACCCCCGACGGCGACGAGTTCCCGCTGCTGCGCGACCGGCCCCTCGTCGACGGCTCCCCCGCCGCCTACGTCTGCCGGCACTTCACCTGCGAGGCCCCGACGACGGACCCCGCGGAACTGGCCCGGAAACTCTCCCGCTGACCCGAAAACCTCCCGCCGCACCGCGGAATTACCTCGCACATGTCGCACGCCAGTACGGGGTGCGACGTGGGCGGAGGCAATCACGCCGCCGCCCCGACTGTGGAATGATGCGGGAACCGCAGTGGATGGGAGGGAAGAGATGGCACCCGATCCCGGGAAATGGGAGCGGATGGCCTTCATTCCGAAGAGCCGTTATGTGGCGGACCCGCCGACACCTGCCGAGCACGGACCCATTCCCCTCTATTCCTCACTGGCCCAGCGCTGGGCCAGTGCCGGACGCACGGTGCCGGGAGTCCCGGACCTGGAGTGGGAACGGCTGACCAAGACGCCGATCTGGCCGCGCTGAACGACACCGGTTCACCGGTGCGCCGACGGATGCGGGGGAGGGGCCGCCCAGCAGGGCGGCCCCTCCCCCGCATGTACGGAAATGCGCGCTGCCGGCCGAACGCGACAGGCGCAATAGAGTGATTACCGCCGGTCAGACGATCAGTCGGTTTCCTTTTCGCGGCATGGTCGTTGTGATGTGTGCAGCGGAGGCCGGGGCAAGTGCGCCCGCGCATCACGAAATCCGTGAATAGTCTTCCGCCGCAGAAAGGATCCAGACGAAATGAAGTGCAAGAAGGCTGCGGTCGTCGTCGCCGGACTGGTCATGGCCCTGGGCGCCGCATCTCCCGCGATGGCCGACGCGGACGCTCAGGGTGCGGCCATCGGTTCGCCGGGCGTGCTGTCGGGCAACGTGGTCCAGGTTCCGATCCACATTCCGGTCAACGCCTGTGGCAACAGCATCAACGTCATCGGTCTCCTGAACCCGGCGTTCGGCAACTACTGCGCCAACTACTGACGCGGCCGCGTCCCGCAGGGGGCGCCTTCGTCCTGAGCCGGTCCCGTGGGGTGTCCCGTACGCCCCGCGGGACCGGCCTTCGTTCGTCCCGGCCCGCACCGGGCCAGCTCGCACCGCACGGACGGAGTCCCGGGGCGGCGGCCGGTGTCGGTCAGCCGGTCCGGGCGGGCCCCGTGGGGCCGATGCCCGGCAGCCCGGCGTCCGGGGCGGCTTCCGCCGCCACCGCGGGGCCGGCCGCCGGCAGGGGGCGGCGCGCCGCCGGCGGGGACCCGGGGGCCCTCCCGCGGGTGCGGCCCGCCCGCAGGAGCCCTCCGAGCGCCGACAGTCCCTTGGGCACCACATGGGAGAGCCACGCGCGCGCCATCGCGACCGCGGGCGCCGGGTCGTCCACGGCGAACCACGCGGCCTCGGTCCGGTGGCGCCCGGGACGCGACGGACCACGGCGGGCCGGGGAGGAGAGCATGGACAGGGCCGCGTAGTTCTCGACCACGAACCGCCGGCCGTACGCGGGGGAGTGGTCCGGTACCGGGCGACCCGTCAGGTCCAGGTGCAGGGCCCGTACGACATCGAGGCCCGAGGTGTCCGTGAAGAGCCGGAACTGGGCACCCGGACGCGGATTGAAGTCGAGCAGGTGGTACGCGCCGGTCGAGCGGTCGAGCCGGAAGTCCAGGTCGCACACGCCCCGGTAGCCGAGCACGGCCAGGATCTCGCGGGCGGCCCGTTCGACCTCCGGGTTCCGTGACCACCGTCCGGTCGCCGTGAGCCCGGCACCGTCCGGCCACGAACGTTCCTTGCGTCCGGTCGCGCCGATCCGGCAGCGGCCCGCGGAGTCCACGTACCCGTGGAAGAACCAGTCGAGGCCGTGCCCGGCGGGCAGCAACTCCTGGAGCAGGAGCCTGCTGCCCGCCCGGGGTGTGCGGGCGAACAGCTCCCGCACCTCGGCGAGCGAGTGGAGGATCGCCGTGCTGCGTAGTCCGGTGCCCGGCGGCAGGAGCCAGGGGCGGCTCCACTTGGCGACCACCGGCAGGCCGAGTGACCAGGCGGCCGAGGCCGCCTCGTCGGCACTCCCGGGGACCTCGGTGCGCGGGTGGGGGAGTGACAGGGCGCGACAGGTCTCGGCCAGCGCCGCCTTGTCGGCGACCCGGTGCAGACCTTCGGCCGACTGCCGCGGTAGGAGGTAGCGGCCGGTCAGTTCGGTGCGGTGGCGCGCGAGGGTGAGGGCGCTGACGTCGTCCAGCGGGACGAGCAGGGTGGGGGTCGGCAACTCCTCGGAGAGCGTGAGCAGCCGGCCGACCAGCGCTCCGGGGGACGGGTCGGCGGGTCGAAGATGGACGCGGCGGACGTGCCGGGAGCGGGAGACCGGGCTGTCGAGCGACTCGATCAGCGCGTGCACCGGAATTCCCGCCCGTCCCAGCGAGCGGGCGGCACCGAGCGTGCCGTGATGGAAGGGGTTCCGGTCGAGCCGCACGAGGAGCGCGGGCACGCGGGTGTCAAAGCTCGGCACGGCGAATCCTTCATCTCGGGTGCCCCAACTGGGCGATGAATTACACGAATGGACTACAGAGCAGAGTGCGACGACGTTCACGGTCGGCTTATTAGGAATACTTTCGGAGTATCAGATTGACGGACCATCAAGTGGCGCGAGAAGTGAAGGAGTGGCTATGGCCCACCGCGATCGGAAGACATCGAGTGCCTGGCTGGGGGTGTTCACCGCAGGGCTCCTTGCCTCAGGTTCGGTCGTGCTGTCCTCTCCTGCTCACGCCGCCGAATCCGTAACGACCCCGGACCCGGCGCCGGCTCTGTCCACGACGTCGACACCGGCCCCGGCGCCCGCGGCGGGACCGGAGTCGGCACCGGCGACCGCGGCGGCGACCGCCCTGGGCGCCTTCCTCGAGTCCGGCCCCGTCGGAGTGGGCCGGATCGCCCAGCTGGAGCGGTGGCTCGGCGGACGGGAACTGCGCGTCGGGCACACCTACCTCCCGGGAGACCTCTGGTCGAACATCGAGAGCCCCCCTGGATTCCTGGACGCCTGGGCGGACTGGCGCAACGAGCGCGAGGACCGGCTGTTCGTCCTGAACGTACCGATGCTGGAGCGGAACGAGGCCGGGGTCTCCGACGCCGAGGTCCGCCGCCAGCTCCGGCTCGGCGCGGCGGGCAACTACGACCATCACTTCCGGCGACTCGCCGAACGGCTGGTCGACCTGGAGGCGACCGACACCGTCATCGTCCTCGGCTGGGAGATGAACGGCACCACCTACACGCACCGGTGCGCGCCGGACCCGGACTCCTGGAAGAAGTACTGGAACCGGATCGTCGCCGCGATGCGTTCCGTACCCGGACAGGACTTCCGGTTCGACTTCAACCCGAGCCGCGGGAGAGACGCCGTTCCATGGACGGAATGCTATCCCGGTGACGACGTCGTCGACATCATCGGAATGGATTCATACGACCAGCCTTCGGGAGCCTCTTTCGACCGGCACATCACCGAGCCGTACGGGCTGCAGAAGCAGGTGGATTTCGCCGCCGAGCACGGCAAGGAGATCTCCTACCCGGAATGGGGTCTCTTCCGGAACGGGGACAACGCCGAGTACATGCGGCGCATGCTGGAATGGATCGAACAGCACAAACCGCTGTATCACACCATCACCGACTACTGCCCGCACGGCGTCTGGCAGTGTGACGACAACCCGCGCTCGTCACAGGTGTTCCGGACGATGCTGTACGGCGCCGAGCCGCAGGTCCCCGAGCTGCCGACGGAGCCGACGGAGCCGACGGAGCCGACGGAGCCGACGGAGCCGACGGAGCCGACGGAGCCGACGGAGCCGACGGAGCCGACGGAGCCGACGGAGCCGACGGAGCCGACGGAGCCGACGGAGCCCGAACTGCCGGAGGTGCCGGGAGTTCCGACGGATCCGGAGATCCCGGAGATCCCGGAGATCCCGGAGATCCCGGAGATCCCGGAGATCCCGGAGATCCCGGAGATCCCCGAGGTGCCGCCTCAGCCGGAGCCGGAGCCGGAGCCCAAGCCGGAGGTGCCGCCTCAGCCGGAGCCGAGGCCGGAGCCCAAGCCGGAGGTGCCGCCTCAGCCGGAGCCGGAGCCCAGCCCGGAGGTGCCGCCTCAGCCGAAGCCGGAGCCCAGCCCGGAGGTGCCGCCTCAGCCGAAGCCGGAGCCGAAGCCGAAGCCGGAGCCCAAGCCGGAGCCGAAGCCGGAGCCGAAGCCGGAGGTGCCGCCCCAGCCCGTGCCCGAGCCGACGTGCTGGACGGTGAACCTCGGTTCCTGGGTGGAGAGCTGGATCGGGGGGCCCGTCTGCGTTCCCAAGGGTCTCGCGAAGAGCGAGCGCGACGAGGGGGGATGGGCGGGCATCCTGAACGACGTCTGGCCGTTCTGATCAGCCCGGCGACATTCCGGCGGCGGAGGAGCTCATCCTCCGCCGCCGTTCGTCCGGTCCCGCACCCGGGCGAGCAGCCGCCCCGCCCAAGCCCGCTCCCGTGCCTGCCGGGCCGCCCAGCGGCGTGCGTCCGCCGCGCCCGCCCGCAGCCACAGCAGGGGTGCCGCCCCCGGCCCGGCCAGCATCAGCCGCTGGTTGGGCACGGTCTCCGGCCGCCAGTGCCGCTTGTACGGCTCGGTGCCCCGGAGCATGCTCAGCGTGGCCCGCCCGCTCGCGCTCGTCTCGCGCGCCCCGTGGCGCAGCAGCATCGTCGCGACGTCGACCTTCCGGGCCCGGAGCACGGGATCGGCGCCGTACAGGTAGCCGCCCGCGAGCCGCGGCGACATCAGGGTCAGGTCGGCCGCGACCACGTCCCCGCCGAGCCGGAACTCCGTCACCCGCGCGTCACCGCGCTCGACCATCGGCCGCACGGCCCGGGAGAGGTGCTCGGCGAACCGGGCGCTGGTGTGCTCGACGGTCACACCCCGCCCCTGCCACTGCAACTGATGCAGCCTCAGCAGCCTTTCCAGCGCGGCCGGTACCTCCTCGCCGGACACGATGTGCTCGTCGATGCCGAGCGCGTCCAGCTTGCGCAGCTTCGCCCGGACCCGCTGGGCCTTGCCCGAGGGAATCCGTTCCAGCAGGGCGTCCATCGGCACGGCCGGCAGCTCCAGACACAGCGAGTCCGCGAGCCGCCGGCGAGGACCGCGCCAACAGGCGTACAGCCGTTCGGCCGCCGCCCCCGGGCGCACCTCGCGCAGATCGACGACCGCCCCGCGGGCCGCCCGCGCCAGCGCCCGTGCCAGCGCGGGCGCGGCCCCCGGGCAGGTGTCGTCGAGGAGGACGTCGGAGAAGTCGGTGATCGAGCCGCCGAGTGGAGCGAGGACCGGGAACGGCCCGTGCGCGCGCATCAGGGGCGCCGCCGCGACGAGTTCGCCGTCCTCCCGCCGTACGAGCACCACGCGCAGGGCGCCGGGCCCGCCGTACGACACCCACCAGGAATGCAACCAGGAGTGGGAC
Organism: Streptomyces sp. NBC_01216; assembly: GCF_035994945.1. Taxonomy (NCBI): domain Bacteria; kingdom Bacillati; phylum Actinomycetota; class Actinomycetes; order Kitasatosporales; family Streptomycetaceae; genus Streptomyces; species Streptomyces sp. NBC_01216. Next base: position 2,589,979 of record NZ_CP108677.1, on the reverse strand, counting down.
TGGAACGGTGTCGCCGTCGAGCAGCGCGTGTACAGCGACGTCCAGCGGGCGCCGAGACGGCCGAACTCCTCGCCGTCCCGGCAGGTCTCGCTCCACAGGACGTCCCGGCGTCCCGCCCTCACACCGACTCCGGTTCCGGCTGGTGGGCCCCGGCCGCGGGCCCCGGGACGGGCGCCGCGGGCTGCCGTGAGTGGCGCGCCTCCGCCGTCGCGCCGTCGCGCCGCGGCCGGACCAGCAGCGCCAGTCCCCCCAGCAGCCCGCCCCCGCAGCCGCCGACCAGCGCGGACAGCGGGGCGGAAGGGGACACGGGGGCGGTCGGCTTGGTCGCCCGGGAGAACTGTACGACCTTCACACCGGTACTCGACGAGACCTGCGCGCTGTTGAGGATCAGCGCGCGGGCGACACCGTCGGCCATCGACACCGCCTTGGCCGACCGGTCCGAACGGGCCGTGATGGAGATCATCGGGGCGTCGGGGGAGGTCGCGGTCTCCACCCCGGCGCGCAGGGTGGCCGCGGAGACGCCCGCCCAGACCTGGGCGTCGCCGGTCACCGCGATGTCCGTGGCGACCCTGCCGTACGCCTGGGCGAAGCCGACCGCGGCGGCCGGGTCGGACTTCTCGGCCGGGACCACGATCACGTAGCTCGTGGCCGCGTACTGAGGGGTCTTCAACGCGCCGTAACCGCCGCCGAGGGCCGCCCCGAGAAGGACGGAGGCGGGCAGCACCCACCAGCGGCGGGGTGTGCGCAGCACCGCCGGCAGAGGGCGGCGCCGCGCGGACGGCGTGCGTGGGCTGAGTCGGCTCATGGGTGTCTCACTTCGTGCGGAAGAGGGGTGCCGTGGACGGCCTGTTCGTAGAGGGACATCAACTGCCGGGCGCTGTGCGCGATGTCGTAGCGCCGGGCCGCCTCGGGCTGCGGGAACCGGGCGGCCGGTGCGTCCCGGACGTCCCGCAGCGCGGAGATCACTTCGGGTACGGAGCCGCCGATCCGCCGGGCCCCGGGAGCAGCTTCCGGCGGCAGGTCGTCGATCGCGGGGCAGGCCACGTGGAGCACCGGCAGTCCCGCGGCCAGTGCCTCGACGGCGGCGAGCCCGAAGGTCTCGTCCGGAGAGGTGGAGACGAAGACGTCCATCGCGGCCAGGAGCGAGGGCAGGTCCGGTGCGCCGGAGTCCGCGGTCGGCGGGTCCTCGCAGGCGCCGTGCAGGACGACGCGGCCGGCCGCCCCCTCCCCGAGCGCCGTCCGCAGCAGCCGCTCGCGCTCGCCGCCCTCGCCGACGAGCAGCAGCCGGGCCTCCGGTACGGCCGCCACGGCCCGGACGAGCCGGTCGAAGCGTTTTCCGGGCGTCAGCCGCCCCACCCCGCCGACGACGAAGGCGTCCCCGGGCAGACCGAGCAGTTTCCGGGTCAGACGACGCGCGTCCTCGGTGTACCGGAAGCGGTCCGTCTCGATGCCGTTGGGCACGACCCTGATCCGGGACGCCGCCACCCCCCACCGTTCCAGTCTGCGGGCGACGCTGGGCGAGACGGCGACCGTGGCGGTGCCGAGGCGTTCCCCGGCGAGATACAGGGCGCGGGTACCGGCCGTCAGGCGACGTCCCTCGATCTGGTGCTCGCCGAGCGAGTGCTCGGTGGCGACGACCGCCCGGACCCCGGCGAGGCGGGCGGCGAACCTGCCGTACACGCAGGCCCGGTACAGATGGGTGTGGACGAGGTCGTAGCGGCCCCGGCGCATCAGCCGGACCAGGCGCGGCAGGGCGCCGAGGTCACGGTTCCCTGCCATGCCCAGAGGAGTGACCGGGATGCCGTCGGCCTCGATGCCGCGGGCGACCGCGCCCGGGTTGGTGAGCGTGACGACCTCGCTGGTCACCGGCAGATGGCGGAGCAGCAGACGCAGTTGCTGCTCCGCGCCGCCGATCCCCAGACCGGTGATGACGTGCAGGACCCTCATCGGACGCCCGCCTCCGTCGGCCGGACCAGTGGCCGCGGCGGATCGGCGGGACCACGGCGGCGCAGCGGGTGCAGCACGCGCTTCGCGGCCAGCCGCCAGGACGTGTCCTGTTCGCCGATGTGGACGCGGGGCAGGGCGTGGGTGCTGCTGAGCGGGCCGGGGTCGATCGCGCAGGCGTAGCGGTAGCCCGCCTCCCGTACGGCGCGCACCACGCGGGCGTCGACCCGGCCGTAGGGGTAGCAGAACCCCTCCACCGGGGTGCCGGTGATCTCCTCGACGCGTTCCCGGCTGTGCCGGGTCTCCTCGGCGAGGGTCCGGTCGTCGGCGGTCGTCAGGGATACATGGCGCAGTCCGTGCGAGCCGATCTCCATGCCGGCCTCGGCCGCCCGCCGGATGCCGTCCTCGGTCAGCAGCGGCTTGCGCGGGCCTTCGGCGTCCCAGCCGTTCTCGCCGCCGAGACGGCCGGGCAGGACGTACACCGTCGCGGTGAAGCGGTGGCGGCGCAGCAGGGGGACGGCCGACTCGACGAAGTCGGCGTACCCGTCGTCGAAGGTCAGTCCGACCAGACCCTTCGCCCGCCCCGCGGCGGTCGCGGCGAGCAGCTCGCGCACCGAGACACCGCGAAGCCCCCGGTCGTCCAGCCAGCGCAGCTGCCGGGCGAAACGCACGGGGGAGACGGTGACCCGGTAGGGGTCATCCGGGGCGTCCGCGATCGAGTGGTACATCGCCACCCACGGAGGCGGGTTCGGCAGCAGACGACGAATCGCGGCGGTGCGGGGTGCCGTGGCAGCGGGCATGGGCGACCCTTCGTGATGCGGTGCGGGTGAGGGGGGGGATGTCCGGCGCCTGGGGGACGCCGGCGAGGAGAAGCAGGAACACGGCGGCGGCGACCACGCCCGCGACGAGGAGGGCGACGACGGCCGACTCGAAGGGCAGCGAGGCCAGCCGGCCGGCCCCGGTGGCCGCCGCCGCGGCCACCGCCAGCAGCAGGAGTCCCCGGCCGAGCGGCCGGATCCGTACCGGGATGGACTGGCGGCGCGCGCCGCACAGCAGCAGCAGGGCGGTCAGGGTGATGCCCAGGGCGTTGGCGGCGGCGATCCCGACGGCACCCCACAGCCGGGCGCCGGGGACACCGGCGAGCGCCGTGACGCACAGGCCCGCGGCCATGGCGGCGGCCGGGTACCAGAGCGGCCGGGCGGCCGAGAAGTAGCAGCGGGCCAGCGCGCCGACCATCGTCTGGCCGAGCAGCCCCAGGGCGTACACCCGCATCACCGAGGCGGTCGCGGTGGTGTCGGTGTGGTCGAAGGCACCGCGCTGGAACAGGATCTCGATGATCTGCGGGGCGGCGGCGACCACCACCGAGGAGCCGGCGAGGACGACGACGGCGGCGAGCAGCAGATCCCGCTCGACACGGCGCCGCGCCCCCTCGACGTCGCCCGCTGCCATCGCACGGGCCACGACGGGGAAGCTGACCGTGCACAGCATCAGGGAGAGGATCATCGGCATCTGCGCCACCTTCTGCGCGTAGTTCAGATGCGAGATGGCGCCGGCGGGCAGCGGCGAGGCGAGGAACCGCTCCACCAGGATCTGGGACTGGCGGGTGAGGGCGAAGAGCACGACCGGGGCGATGAGGCCCACGACGAGCAGCCGTCCGTCGCCGGAGACGGCCGTCACCGGCTCCTGCGGCAGCGGACGGCGGCGCAGCTCCCGGATCAGCGAGGGTGCCTGGACCAGCACCATGAACACGCCGCCGACGGCTACCCCGGCAGCCGCGGAGCGCACACCGAGCGGTTCGTGCAGCACCAGGACCGTGCCGATGATGCCGACGTTGTACGCGGCGTAGATGGCGGCCGGCGGCAGGAAGGACCCGTGGGCGCGCAGCGCGGCGGAGCAGTAGCCGGCGAGCGCGAAGCTCAGGACACAGGTGGCCGTCAGCCGGGTGCAGTCGACGGCGAGCGACGGGTCGGGCAGCCCGGGCGCGAGCGCGCCGACGAGCAGTGGCGCGGAGAGGACCAGCAGGACCGACACCGCGCACACGACGAACGCGAGCCGAGGCAGCGTGGCACGCACGAGGCCGCTGACGGGGTCGGGTGACAGAGATCCGCCGCGCCGCGCGAGGGCCCGGCTGAACGCCGGCACCAGGATCAGGGCCATCGCGTCCTCGATCAGGAGTGTCGAGGCGAACTCCGGCACCGTCCAGGCGACCAGGAACGCGTCGGTCTCGGCCCCGGCCCCGAAGAACCGCGCCAGGATCTGGTCGCGTACCAGACCGAGCAGCGCCCCGGCGGCGGTCAGGCCCGCGGTGACGGCGGCGGCCCGCGCGAGGAACCGGCCCGAGGACGGCGAGGGGCGCGCCACCCTGGCGTGCGCGGGGCGCCGGCGGCGCCCGGGACCCCCGCGCGCCGCGTTCCCGGCCGGGCGCCCGCGACCGCCGCGCCCGCAGGTGCGGGAGCCGGCCCGGCGCCGGTGCTCGGCCGGGGCGGGTGCCGGTCCGGGGCGGGACGTCTCCGTGGTGCCCGTGGTGTCGAACGGCCCGCCCCGGGACCTGCCGCCGTGCACGGGGCAGCGCTCGCCACAGGACCCGGCCGGCCCGCACCCGGCCGCCCCCGAACCGGCGCACGGAGCGTGCGCCGGCACGGCGACGGCCCGGCCGCCCCCGGGCGGACCGGTCTGCGGACGATGCTCGCCGACGGGGCGGCCCGCCCGGGAGCCATACGCCGGATCGGCCGGCGGCCCGGCGTGTTCCCGGGGACCGGCCGGCTGCCGTGGAGCGGCCGGCGGCCACGCCACGGCCCTCGGCACCGGCCCCGGCGCGGGTGCGCCGTCCGACGGCTCCCGGCGGGTGCCCGGCCCGTCCGGGGCCGACGGCGTGTCGCCGGGCGCCGCCGCCGAGGTACCGGCCCAGCGCCACGGCGCCCGGCCCGCGTCCGTCGGCGGCCAGACGGGGTCCGCGGCGCCCTGCCCGGGACCCGGCGCCGCCCACGGGTCGCGTGCGTCGGCCGAGAGGCCGCCGTCCGCCGTCCCGGCGCGCGTCGGCCACGGCCCCGGAACGCCGTCCGTGGCCTCCGGCTCCCCGCCCCAGGGGTCACGCACGCGTCACCTCCGCCAGCGACCACCAGGCCGCGAGCCCGAGAACGACCGACATCAGGACCGTGGAGGGACCGCCGATGTCCGCGTAGAAGAAGTCGATGAGCTGCCAGGCCGTCAGGCCGACCGCCACCAGCGCGCAGTCCGCGGCCCGCCCGCGTCGGCGCAGCGCGCCGGCCAGCAGCGCCACCCAGCTGCCCGCCAGGGTGAGCAGCCCGAACAGCCCCTGCTCGCTCAGCACCAGCAGGTACATGTTGTGCGGGGAGAGCAGCGGCTGCCGCCGGAACCCGGCGCCGGCGCCCGCGGTGTCACTGCCCGAGGACAGCGCGAGCGAGGCGTTCGCGTCGCGGTACTGGGGGAAGCCCTTCAGACCCACACCGGTCACCGGGTCCGCGCGCCACATCTCCCCGGCCGCCGCCCACATGGTGTACCGGTCCGTCACCGACTGGTCCGGGGCGGCGGTCACCCGCGTGATGCTGGAGAGCCGCTCCCGCACCATGTCCGAGCCGACCCCGAACCCGCCGACGAGCACCACGGCCAGCGCGCCCAGCACGAGCGTCACCCGGCCCGCCCGCCGCAGCCCGGACAGCAGCAGCTGGACGAGGCACGCCAGTACGGTCGCGATCCAGGCGCCCCGGCTGAACGACAGCATCAGCGGGACGAAGAGCAGCCCCGCGCAGACCAGCGCCGCCGTCCGCGCCCGCCCGCCCGCGCTGCCGAGCGCGATGCCGGTGGCGACGACGAGCCCGTACGAGACGACGGTCGCCATCCCCATCACGTCGGTCGGCCCGAAGGTGCCCACCGCGCGGATGTCCTCGCCCTGGTACGAGGCGCCGGTACCGGTCAGGAACTGCGCCACCCCGACGGCGCCCTGGAGCAGAGCCAGCACGACCAGTGCCCAGGCGACGACGGCGAAGTCCCGGCGGTCACGGATCGTCAGGAACACGGCCGCCGGGACGAGGACGAAGACCTGGAGGTAGCGGGGGACCCCCGGCAGACCGGCGGCCGGGTCGTGGGCCGTGATCGCGGCCAGACAGATCCCCAGGACCGGAAGCCCGAGCACCAGCGCGGCCGTCCAGGTCAACGGCCGGGCGCCGTCGCGTACGACCCGGACCAGACAGATCAGGACGAGCAGTCCGGAGGCCGCGTCCGCGAGCGTGCCGGTGCCGCCGGTGCCGCCGTCCGCGCCACCACCGCCCGGGACGAGCAGCAGCGCGACCACGGCGAGGACCGGGGACAGCCGTCCGGCCCGCCGTGCCACCTCGCGCACCGTGGGCGGAGGCGCCGCGTGCCGGGCCGCCGGCCGGGTCACCGGACCGGTGGGCCCGGACCGGGGCGTCACCGCCGTCGTCATCTCAGCTCCCCGCCGGTCGGACGAGCCCGGCCGCGGTCCGCAGCAGGATGCGGACGTCCTGCCAGAGCGACCAGTGGTCGATGTAGTGGTTGTCGAAGCGGCAGCGGTCCTCGATCGAGGTGTCGCCGCGCAGCCCGTGCACCTGGGCCAGCCCGGTGAGCCCTACGGGCATCCGGTGCCGGGCCGCGTAGCCCGGGTGGATCCTGCTGAACCGGGCTACGAAGTAGGGCCGTTCGGGGCGGGGTCCGACCAGGCTCATGTCCCCGCGCAGCACGTTCCACAGCTGCGGCAGCTCGTCCAGCGAGGAACGCCGCAGGAAGCTGCCGACCGGGCTCATCCGCCGGTCGTCGGCGACGCTCCACCGCGTCGCCGACTCCGTCTCGTCGCTGGGGCGCAGGGTGCGGAACTTCAGCAGGGTGAACAGTCGTCCGTTCTGGCCCACCCGCTCCTGCCGGAAGAGGACCCCGGGACCGTCGGAGAGCCGCACCGCGAGCGCGCACCCGAGCAGCAGCGGCAGCACCGTCATCAGTGCGGGGACGCCCACGGCCAGGTCCAGCACCCGTTTCGCGGTCCGGCCGCGCCGCTCGGCGGGCGGGACCAGCCGCCGGAAGCCGTAGCCCCACAGATGGTCACTCATAGGACCGCCGTGCCGCCCGTCGCCCACCCGCCAGGTCGTGCATCCGTACTGCTGGAAGAGCGTCACCAGGGCGGCGTCATCCGACAGGAACACCGCGTCGCGCACCGCGTTCTGGATGACGGCCCGGTGGATCTCCTCCGTCGTGCTCAGCACCGGAAGACCGGGCTCCGCGCCCGGCTGGGGTGATCCGATGTCCGCCCGGGGGCCGACGATCCCCACCGGCCGCAGGCCGTACTCCGGGTGCCGGCCGACCGCCGACGCGAACCGGTGCGCCGCGCCGGCCCCGCCGATCACCAGCGCCGAACGCGGACGCGACCGGTGCGTCCGCCGCCCGTGGGCGTGCACCAGGCCGCGGAGCAGACACCCGGCGGTGAGGTGCGCGGCGTAGGCGGCACCGAGCGGACCGGGACCGATCGCGGTGGGGCCGTACGCCGCGAAGACGGCGGCGGCCAGGCACCAGGCGAAGCCGGCGCGGGCGGCCAGCGCGGGCAGCTCGTCCAGGGCGGAGGCCCGCGGGCCCGGCCGGTAGAGCCCCGCGTGGGCGTGGAACACGCACACGCAGCCGGCGACCAGCAGGAACAGCAGGGGCCCGCGGTGCGGGTCCGGCACCAGGCAGGCGGCGAGCAGGACGGCCAGCCCGTCGGCCGCGAGGAGCGGAGCGACGGGGCGGGGCGGCCGTGGGGCCCGGCGCGGCGGCGAGGCCGTGCGGCCCGGTGTGCCGCGCGGCGGGGCGAGGGAGGCGAGACCGGGGGCGGAGCCCTGGCCCGCGGCGGTCCAGGGGCCCGGCGTGGACGGGATGCTGGTGCTTTCCGTGGTCACTGCGACATCGGCTCTCTGTGCTCGGTGCACCGCACTCCGGCCAGCTCGCGGTACAGGTCCGCGACGGCCGCGCCGGTGCGCCGCACATCGAATCTGGTCAGTACGTGATCCTGGGCCTCGCGGCCCAGGGAACGCCGCAGCCCCGGCCGGCCCAGAAGGCGGCCGACGGCGGCGGCGAGGGCGGCCGGGTCCTCGGGCGGGACCAGGCACAGGGGGGCGTGGCCCGGGGGGAGGCTTTCGCGCGCGCCGTCCACATCGCTGACCACGACCGGCCGGCCGCTCGCCATGGCCTCCAGCGGTGCCAGGGCCATGCCCTCCCATCTGGAGGGCAGGACGACGAGATCGGCGGCCCGGTACCACGGCGCGGTGTCCTCGACGGCTCCGGCGAACCGCACCGAAGGGGGCGCGTCGGCCCGCAGCCGTGCGGCGTCCGGACCGTCACCGACCAGCACCAGCCGCGCGGTGGGCGCTTCGGACAGGATGGCGGGCCAGGCGGCGAGCAGGGTGTCCTGTCCCTTCTGGCGGCAGAGCCGGCCGACGCAGACGACGGTGGGCCCGGGGGTCTCCCGGGTGGCGGGCACGTCGGTCCTGCCGGGTTCTCCGGCCGTGAACCTGGCGACGTCCACACCGTTGTGAACGATCGACCAGGGTGCGCGGACACCGGCGCGCTCGCCGGTCCGGCGCTCGGCCTCGCTCACGCAGACGACGCGGGCCGTCCAGCGGGCGGCCCAGCGTTCCCAGTGCCGCGCCAGGGCCCCGACCGGCCCGTCCGCCGCCTCGAAGGACCAGGCGTGCGGCTGGTACACCGTCGGCACGCGACCCCGCAGCGTCAGCCGGGCGCACAGCCCGGCCTTGGCGCTGTGCGCGTGGACGAGGTCCGGGCGCACGGCACGGATCAGCCGGGCGAGTTCGCGGAGTTCGCGTACCAGGCCCGGTCCGGGGTCCCGGCCGGCCCGCCAGGGGTGCACCGGCACGCCCTCGGCCCGTACGGCCGCGGCGAGCGGTGTACCGGGCGGGCAGGCGACGGCGACCCGGAGCCCCGCGTCGAGCTGGCCGCGGACCAGGTCGGTCACGACCCGGGCCACCCCGCCCTCGCCGGGCTGGACCACGTGCAGGACGGTGGAGGAGAGGGGAGACGTGTCCCGTGGGGGCCGCACCTCAGCGCCGGACGTCCGGGTGGCGCAGGGGCGTGCGGCGCCGGAGGGTGTCCCGCCGGGTGCCGGAGCGGACGTGGACTCGGACTGCTCCATGGTGCGGCGCACCCCCCGGTTCGAAGACGTCGGAGTCGTACCCCAGGGTGTTCTGACGGGAGGTCGGTCGCGTGCTTCGACCGCCGCCGAATTCGGTGATGCTGGAGTTCATCACGTCGTCCGGGGAACGGGCGTATTCGGACCGCGAGGGGTTGTGCGTCCGTTCCGGATCCACCGCCGGGAAATCACCGGGAGTTCCCGGGGCGCCGGCGGGTGCGAGCACGCGGACCGGTCCGGCCGGGCGACGCGGGAGCGCGAGGGAGGCCGCCGGGCCGGACGGGGGGAAATGGTTCGGAGCGCGCGACAGGCCGCGGCACACAGCGTGAACGGCTGAATTCCGCATACAGGTTCTCCGTTTTGATGAGAGAAGCAAGGCACCCGTGATGACCGGGGAAGAGGGAGGGGTGGACCATGCGAAATCGATGTTGTCGGCGCTACCTGGCCGGGAGCGGCGTTCGAGACCGTTATAACCCCAACGCCGGGCGATACTAAGCATTAGATGCTCGTAAACGCGAACTCCCGTATCTGTGCGGCCGGTTCCTCGTTGGGCGTGTTGCGCCTTTTCCCGCCCACTTGCTCCGAGGACTCTCCGGTGGCCCGAAGGCGGGACGCGCATCACCCGTTCGGGAGAGCAACCATTGAAAGGGGATCGCGTTGTTGAGGGAGTCGGGTGAACCCGCCCGCAGCGACCGTCCGGTCCAAGTGGATTGAAATCAATCGAGGAGTGCTTCTCCATGTCCCGTATCGCGAAGGCTGTAGTCCTGACCGTCGGTGTCGCCGCGTCCGTCGCGGGTGCGACCGGCATCGCCTCCGCCGACTCCCTCGCCGAGGGCGCGGCCGTGAAGTCCCCCGGCGTCCTGTCCGGCAACCTCGTGCAGGTCCCGGTCCACGTGCCGGTCAACCTCTGCGGCAACACCGTCAGCGTCATCGGCGCCCTGAACCCGGCCTTCGGCAACGCCTGCGTCAACGCCTGATCTCGCACGCCGGATCGCGGTCCTTCCGAGGCCGGTGCGTCGCCCCTTCCCAGGGTGCGGCGCGCCGGCCTTCTGCTCGTTCGGCGCACTCCCTGTACGCCGTCCGGTGCAACGGCGTACGCCCCTCGCAGGGGCAGGCCACCAGGTCCGATTCACTCGAATGGAGGGATGTCGCTGCGTAGCTTCGCAGTTGCGGAGCGCCATCACCGCAGGCACGTTGAGGGCGAAGTTGTCCGACGCATAAGGAAAAGGAACACATATGCGTCCCTTGTCATCACGCCACCTCGTGACCCTGGCGATATCCGCCGCCGTCTCGCTCGGCGTACCGGAGCCCGCCCACGCCGACGCGTACCCGATGTCCCCCGCGGCCCCCGTCGCCGCCCGAGCCCCGCTCGCCGACGCCCGGTCCGCCGCCCCCCTCGCCGCCGTCGAGGAGATGGTCGCCGACCTGTTGGCGGCGGTCGCCTCGGGTGGCGCCGTCGGACTCGTCCCGCAGGTCACCATGACGCTGACGACCCTGGTCGACCAGCTCGTGGCCGATGCCCTGGACGGACTCTCCGTGCCGGACCTGCCCGCCCTCCCGCCGGTCGCGGTGCCGGACCTGCCCGCCCTCCCGCCGGTGCCGCAGGTTCCCGTGCCGCCCGTGCCGCTTTCGGTGACCCCGTCGGAGTTGCCCGCCGTCGCGGCGCCGCCTCTCCGGTGACCCCGCACCACGGCTCCGCCGTGCCGGTCCGGTCGTCGCCGCACCGGCACGGTTCCGTGCATTCGATCGGTAGATCGCACCGGCTCCCATCATTCGGGTGCAGTGTCGAGAAATCCCCCCTCCCGGAGTTTCCGGGACGCGGACCTCTCGTTACAGAAAGCGGTACGACGTGCGGGAATCGGCCAAGAGCCCTGCACGGCAGATGACTTGTTCACTCTGTGACGAAGACTCAGGAAGGACTCTCTTCATGAAGCCCACCAAGGTTGCCGCGGTCGTCGCCGGTTCCGTGATGGCGCTGGGTGCCGCGGCCCCCGCCATGGCCGCCGAACCGATGGCGACGCCCACCAGCCTCGACGGTGGCCTCGGGGCGCTCACCAGCCAGGGTCTGAAGACGGACGCGCTGAGCAGCACGACGGACGGTTCCGTCGTCAAGACCGTTCAGGACACCGCGAACCAGCTGAACGAGACCAGCCAGGTCGCCCCCCTGCTGGGCGGCCTCCCGCTGGGCGGCTGAGAGCCTGCCGGGAGACTTCCGACCGGGCGGTCGCGCCCTGGTGCCCACCCTCCCGACTCCCCGGCGTGGCACCCGACCACGGGAACACCGCTCGCGGCGGTCGGCCACGCGATCCCGTCGTACGGCCTGACGGTCCGACGGCTCCGACCGCGCGGCCGTCGGAACACCTGCCGCCGTCGGCGGGCCCGCTCCGGGCGACGTCGAGCGGACCTCACGGGAATCACCCGTCGTAATGCTTGACCTTCCTGCATTCAGGCGAACTTCGCGACGTCCCTTCCGTGGGGCTCGTTTGTCCGACACACCGCATCACCGCACTGTCTCCACTTGCTCTGAAGGGCGTACGCAGTAATGAACCTGCGATCTCATGCCGGCTTGGGAATTCTCATGACCGCTCTCGCCTCCGCCGCCATGGCCTCCCCGGCCGCGGCGGCCGACGCACCCGTGGTCGTCCCGCTCCAGGGTCTGGAGCCGGTGATCCCCATGGACGCCCCCACACTGGCGACCGGCGTCCCGCTGCCGGTGCCGGGCGCGCCCACCGGCTTCCAGAAGGGCGGTGGACTCCCGGACGTCAGCCTGCCGCGTGTCCCGCTCGGCAGCACGCTCCCCGAGACCGTCGTCGCGGCCCCGCTGCCCGAGGTCCTGGACGGCAGCGAGCCGGGGAAGGCGCTGTTCACCACCTCGCGCTCCGAGGTGGCCGCCGCCACCCCCGGAGCCACGGTGGGTAATCCGGTCCTCGCTCCGCGCGGCGAACACCTCGGCCTGCCGGACCTGACGGTGCCCCAGATCGGTGTGCTGGCACCCGCGGCCACCGGGGCGCTGGACTCCCAGCTGGGCCTGGCGCAGCCCGGGGCCTGACACCGGCTCTCTGTACGACCGATGCCCCGGCGGGTGAAGACACGATTCTTCCCCGCCACCCGAAGGGTCGTTGTTCGTTACAGCAGAAGGCTTGTCGCATGGCCGATGCCCGCAGCACCGAAGGTTCACCCCGCCGCAGCCGGCGGTGGAGTGGACCGCCGGTTCTGCGGGCTTTCCCATGGGCGCCCGCCTCCTTCGGCGCGGTCCGCATCATCCGGCGTAACAGCCGTGACCCGGGGGCGCGAGTGGCGTTGAAGGGAACGACGGCCGTGATTCTCGCGGCCGGCTTTCCACTCCAAGGAGTTCTTGATGTCTCGCATCGCGAAGGCTGCCGCTGTCCTCGCCGGCACGGGTGCCGTTGCCCTCAGCGGAGCCGGCATGGCCGTCGCCGACTCGGGTGCCCAGGCCGCCGCCGCCCACTCGCCCGGTGTCGCCTCCGGCAACGTTCTGCAGCTTCCGGTCCACGTGCCGGTCAACGTCTGCGGCAACACCGTGAACGTGATCGGGCTGCTCAACCCGACGTTCGGCAACCACTGCGCGAACATCGACCACCACGACGGTGGCTACGGCGGCTGAGCCACCCCGCCTCCAAGGAACGTCCCCCCGGCCACCGGTCGGGGGGACGTTCGCGTCATGCGTAGCGGTAGAGCCCGCTGTGGTCGAGCAGTGAGCCGGGGGTGACGCCCCAGGGGCCCATCTTCTCGTCGCGGGCCGCGATCCGTCGGTACTGCGGATCGCCCAAGGGCGGCGGCTCCAGGGGGAGATAGCCGGCCCGCGGGTGGAGCTTCTGCCAGCGCGACCAGATCAGATCGACGAAGGAGTGGTGGAGCCAGAACACCGGGTCGTTGACGGAGGCCCCGCCCAGCATCAGGCCGCCGACCCAGCGGTGCACCCGGTTGTGGATCCGGAAGCGTTCGTTGCCCCGTCCCGGGCCCCAGCCCTCCAGCGCGTTGCGGAAGCCCGAGCGGCTCGTGGAGTTCCAGGGCGCCGCGTCGTACACCGTCTCCCGCATGACCTCGTCCAGCTCCCCCCGGGTGGGGAGCGTGATCGGGCTCTGCGGACGGCCGAAGTCCCGGGTCAGGAAGCGTGCCTCGGTCATCGCGTGGGTCACCGTCCAGCGCCCGCCGGAGTAGGCGAACGGCCCGGTCGTGACCTGGAGGTCGCCGCGCCGGCCGTTGCCGCCCATGAAGTCCTCGCCCCAGAGGGAGGCGGCCGGGGTGTCGTCCACGGTCCAGTCCCAGTACGGCACGCTCACCGTCGGGTCGATCCGGCGCAGCGCCCGCTCGAACTCCAGCAGGAACTTGCGGTGCCAGGGCAGGAAGCTCGGGGCCATGTGCGCCAGACGGAGGCGGGTGTCGCCGTCGGCCGAGTAGTACTCGATGTGGGTGCGGACGAAGTCGTCGTAGGTGCCGAGACGTTTGAGCTCCAGGACGGCGGCGACGAACCTCCGCCGCTCGGCGCCGCTCAGATCGCGCTGGTTCTTGCGCACGTGGGTCACGCGGACTCCCTCCCGCCCGGGTGCGTGCCGTGGGTGGCGGCGTACCGGGACAGCGGGGCGGTGCCCGACTGGTCCACGGCGGTGCGGGTGGCCGCCAGCGGCGTCGTGCAGGACTCGTAGTGGTCGACGGCGCTGAGGTAGCTGCCGTCGGCGCGCCGCATGAGGTGGAGCGGCCGGCCGTCGACCAGTACCTCGACCGGCCCGTTCCGCGGGATCCGCCTGGCCTGGATGTGGCGTCCGCGGTACATCTCGTCGAAGGCGAGCGACTCGGCGAACCCTCCGGCCCGGCTCGCCTCCTCGGCCCCGCCGACCGGGCGACGCGGTGCGGCGGGTGTGCTGGCGATCCGTGCGAGCGCGCCGCCGGTGAGGGCGGCGACGGCCACGGTGAACAGGGCGCGCAGTGCGGTCCGGCGTGCGGGGCGGGTGACCGGCTCGTCGGCGATCACGGGTGAACTCCCTTGGGTCGGCTGAATCGGCGCGGGCCGGAGAAGGCCCTGTGGGCTCAACGAGCCGGGCGGCGATTGGTCGCGCCGCACAGACGTTCTGGAGGGGCGCATCGGCTCACTCGCGCTCCACCATCGGCCGATCGGGTGAACGGCGCTGCTGGCAAGGGGGGTTGGGCCACTAGCATCCCGGTTCATGACCACACCCCACGTCGATTCCCCGGCGCGCAGTGCCTCTCCTTTCGGAACGCTCACCGTCGTACCGTGGACCACCGGGCCCACCGACGACATGCCCGCCATGCCCTTCCTGATGGTGTACTCGCTCGGCGACGGCAGCGACGGACCCGAGGCGGGCGAAGCGGCGCTCCGGGCCGCCCTGGACGACATGGGCCTGCCCCTCGGGGACCGGGTGGTCGACGCGGCGGAGGAGCGCGGCACCGGCGCGCATCTGCTCGTGGAGGCCCAGCGGGCCGTGCTCACCCTGCCCTTCATGAAGGCGCAGTGCCCGGTGCCGGCGGATTGGGAGGCGGCGGCCCACGAGCACGGCTGCGCCTACCTCATCGTCCCCGTGCGGCCTTGGCCGGACGCGGCGCCCGGCGAGGCGGTCGCGGCGGAGCGGCTGCGGGACTTCGTCACCGACGACGAGGTCGTGGCCTCCGCGGCGCACGTCCGGCTGCCGGTGCGACGACTCCAGGGCTGAGCGGAGAGGGGGTGGCGTGATGGCCACGGTCGAGGTACGCGGGGCACGGTCCACCCGGCGGCGGGAAGGGTCCCCGGAGAGCGGCGGGGCGATCGGCGCGGGGCGCGGTCTGGCCTGGCTGCTGATGGTCACCGGCGCGGCTGGAGTGCTGGCGGGCTGGGTCATCACGATCGACAAGTTCAAGCTGCTGGAGGACCCGGACTTCACTCCGGGGTGCAGCCTCAACCCGGTCGTCTCCTGCGGCAACATCATGAAGAGCGAGCAGGCGTCGGTGTTCGGCTTCCCGAACCCGATGCTCGGGCTCGTGGCGTACGGGGTGGTCGTCGCCGTGGGCGCCGGGCTGCTGGCCGGTGCCCGCTACCGCGGCTGGTTCTGGCTCGGGCTGAACGCCGGGATGCTCTTCGGCGTCGGGTTCTGCACCTGGCTGATGTACCAGTCGCTGTACGAGATCGGCGCGCTCTGCCTGTGGTGCTGCCTCGCCTGGACCGCCACCCTCGTCATGTTCTGGTATGTGACCGCGCACAACGTCCGTGCGGGCGTGCTGCCCGCCCCCGCCGCCGTGAAGGGGTTCTTCGAGGACTTCGCCTTCGCGCCGCCCGTCCTGCACGCCGGGATCATCGGGATGCTCATCCTGACCCGCTGGTGGGACTTCTGGACCAGCTGACGTGCCCCCTCTCCTCCGGCCGCGAGCCGCATCCGCGCTGGTGCTGCTCGCGGCCGTCGTCGTGGCCCTCACCGTCCTGGTCCTGCGGGACCGGGGGGAGCCCGGCCCGTCCGGCACCGGTGGGCGGGCCGTGTCCGGTCCGGTGGACGTCCCGTCCGGGGTGTTCACCGGCTCCGACGAGAAGGGGGTGGGGCGGCTCGCCGACCTCCAGCGCTGGCTGGGCGGAGCGTCCCTGACCGTCGGTCACACCTATTTGCCGGGCGACCGCTGGTCCAACATCGAGGGCCACGCCGAACTGTTCGAGCCGTGGGCGCGGTGGAAGGAGGAGCGGCCGGGGCGCCTGTTCGTGCTGAACGTGCCGCTGCTCGACCGCAGCGAGGAATCCCTGCCCGACGAGGAGGTGCGGGCCGCACTGGGCCGCGGTGCCGCCGGGGAGTTCGACCGGCACTTCCGGGTCCTGGGGGAGCGGCTCGTCGCGCACCGGCTGGGCGACGCGATCCTGGTCCTGGGCTGGGAGATGAACGGCACCACCTACAGCCACCGCTGCGGACCGGACCCGGAGACCTGGCAGCGGTACTGGCGGCGGGTCGTCGACGTGCTGCGGGCGGTGCCCGGGCAGCGCTTCCGCTTCGACTTCACCGTGAGTCGGGGCAGGGACGCGGTGGAGTGGCCCCGCTGCTACCCGGGCGACGGGTACGTCGACATCATCGGGATGGACGCCTACGACCAGCCGGCGGGTCTGGGCTTCGACGGGCAGGTGACGGAGGAGCTCGGGCTCGCGGACCACGTGCGGTTCGCGGCGGCGCACGGCAAGCCCGTGTCGTATCCGGAGTGGGGGCTCTTCCGCAACGGCGACAACCCGGAGTACGTCCGCGGGATGTTCGACTGGTTCGCCCGGCACCGGCCCGCCTACCAGACGTTCACGGACTACTGCCCGCACGGGGTGTGGCAGTGTCCGGACAACCCGGAGTCCGCCGAGGTGGTCCGGGCGGGACTGTGAGGGTCCGGTCCTGCCCCGGGCGGGCCGGGTCCCGGCTCACCCGGGGGCCGCGTGCCGCCGTGCGCACCGCCGTCGGCGCTCAGAGCCTGTCGGCCGAAGACCACCCGGCAGGCTCTCGGCTCAGAGGGACAGCCCGTCCCTGAGGGTGTCGACGGCGCGGTCGAGCAGCGGGAGCAGGGCGTCCCGCCCGCCACGCTCCGCCCAGAGGGCGGTGGCCTCCCGTACCGAGGCCAGCACCGCCGCGGTGAGGACCCGCACCTCCAGGTCGTCGGCGTCCCGGCCGGTGCGGGCGGCCAGGGCGTGCGCGAGCCGCCGGGAGGTCTCCGCCGTGGTCTCGGTGAGCCGGGCCCGTACGGAGGGGATCTCCGCCGCGAGACGGGCCCGCAGCCGGGTGTCCTCCGGTTCGTCGGCCTGCGCCGTGCGGACGGCGTCGAGGAGGACGGCCCGCAGTGACTCCAGCGGCTGCTCGTCGGTGGGGCGGGCCCGCAGCCGGGCTTCCAGCAGGGAGTCGTTCCCGTCGCCGAGGAGGATGTCCTCCCGGACCGGGAAGTAGCGGACGACCGTCGAGGGGGAGACCTCGGCCGCGGACGCGATCCGCTCGGTCGTGACCGAGCCCCAGCCCTGCTCGGCGGCGAGCCGACACGTCGCCTTCCGGATCGCCGCGCGGGTGCGCTGCTTCTTGCGGGCACGCAGGTCGGGCCGGGGCGCGGGGGTCGGATCGGCGGTCATGGCCGTCATTGTCGGCCATGATCCAACGGCTCTCCCCGGGCCGTGCGGGGAAGCGGCACCGTGATTCCCCCGCACGAGCTCAGGAGTGCTGGTAGGCCACCAGCGAGATGCCGACGTAGTGGACGATGAAGGCCGCCAGCGTCAGCGAGTGGAAGACCTCGTGGAAGCCGAACCAGCGCGGGGACGGATCGGGGCGCTTCATGCCGTAGATCACACCGCCCGCGCTGTAGAGCAGGCCGCCGACGATGACCAGGACGAGGACCGCGATGCCGCCGGTCCTCATGAAGTCGGGCAGGAAGAAGACGGCGGCCCAGCCCATCGCGATGTAGCACGGCGTGTAGAGCCAGCGCGGCGCGCCCACCCAGAAGACCCGGAAGGCGATGCCGGCCGCGGCGGCGGCCCAGACCGCCCACATGAGGGGCTGCCCGGTGGAGTCGGGCAGCAGGAGCAGGGTGAGCGGGGTGTAGGTACCCGCGATGATCAGGAAGATGTTCGCGTGGTCCAGCCGGCGCAGGACGGCCTCGGCGCGCGGACCCCAGGTGCCGCGGTGGTAGAGCGCGCTGATGCCGAACAGGAGGCAGGCGGTGAGGACGTAGACGCCGCAGGCGATCCGGGCGCGGGGCGAGTCCGCGAGGGCGACCAGGACGAGCCCCGCGACGATCACGGCGGGGAACATGCCCGCGTGCAGCCAGCCCCTGAGCCGGGGCTTCAGGGGAAGGGTCGCCGTCGGTGCCGCGGGCTCTGTCCGGTTCGCTTCCGGCGTGGCTGCAGTCATGAGAACGCATGGTACCTACGCCCCCGTAGGTCCCGGATGAGAGTGGCGATGCTCACGTGTGCGGCCCTCTGGACATATGGGCGCATCCGTCGGATGATCAAATGAGTGCGGTCGGCACCGGATGAGCGGACGCGTGGCACAAGGGTCATCCCCTGAAGCATCCGGGTCGCAGCCCCCAAGGGGCATATATTCAAAAACCCCTCATCAAGGAGCAATCGTGGCGCGCGACAACGCGGCTCCCACCACCGTCCCCACCCAGCACCAGGAACTCGTCTCCTGGGTGAACGAGATCGCGGCGATCACGCAGCCGGACGACATCGTCTGGTGCGACGGGTCCGAGGCCGAGTACGAGCGCCTGTGCGGGGAGCTCGTCGCCAAGGGGACCTTCAAGAAGCTCGACCCGGTCAAGCGCCCGAACTCGTACTACGCCGCCTCCGACCCCTCCGACGTCGCCCGCGTCGAGGACCGGACCTTCATCTGCTCCGAGAAGGAGGAGGACGCGGGCCCGACCAACCACTGGAAGGCCCCGGCCGAGATGAAGGAGATCTTCACCGGTGAGCCCGCCGCGGGCGCCTCCCCGGCCGAAGGCTCCGGGGGTATCTTCCACGGCTCCATGAAGGGCCGCACGATGTACGTCGTGCCCTTCTGCATGGGCCCGCTCGGCTCCTCGCTGTCCGCGATCGGCGTCGAGATCACCGACTCCGCCTACGTCGCCGTCTCGATGCGGACCATGACCCGCATGGGCCAGGCCGTGCTGGACGAGCTCGGCACCGACGGCTTCTTCGTCAAGGCCGTCCACACCCTCGGGGCGCCGCTCGCCGAGGGCGAGGCCGACGTGCCGTGGCCCTGCAACAGCACCAAGTACATCTCGCACTTCCCCGAGACCCGCGAGATCTGGTCCTACGGCTCCGGCTACGGCGGCAACGCCCTGCTCGGCAAGAAGTGCTACGCCCTGCGCATCGCCTCCGTCATGGCGCGCGACGAGGGCTGGCTGGCCGAGCACATGCTGATCCTCAAGCTCACCCCGCCGCGCGGCGAGGCGGTGTACGTCGCCGCCGCCTTCCCGTCCGCGTGCGGCAAGACCAACCTCGCCATGCTGGAGCCCACGGTTCCCGGCTGGACGGTCGAGACCATCGGTGACGACATCGCCTGGATGCGCTTCGGCGAGGACGGCCGCCTCTACGCGATCAACCCCGAGGCCGGCTTCTTCGGCGTCGCGCCCGGCACCGGCGAGCACACCAACGCCAACGCCATGAAGACCCTCTGGGGCAACGCGGTCTTCACCAACGTCGCGCTCACCGACGACGGCGACGTCTGGTGGGAGGGCATGACCGCGGAGGCGCCCAAGCACCTGACGGACTGGAAGGGCAACGACTGGACGCCGGACTCGGAGACCCCGGCCGCCCACCCGAACGCCCGGTTCACCGTCCCCGCCTCGCAGTGCCCGATCGCCGCGCCCGAGTGGGAGGACCCGAAGGGCGTGCCGATCTCGGCGATCCTCTTCGGCGGGCGCCGCGCCTCCGCCGTCCCGCTGGTGACCGAGTCCTTCGACTGGAACCACGGCGTCTTCCTCGGCGCGAACGTCGCCTCCGAGAAGACCGCCGCGGCCGAGGGCAAGGTCGGCGAGCTGCGCCGCGACCCGTTCGCCATGCTGCCGTTCTGCGGCTACAACATGGGCGACTACATGGCGCACTGGGTCAAGGTCGGTGCCGCCGCCGACGCCGCGAAGCTGCCGAAGATCTACTACGTCAACTGGTTCCGCAAGAACGACGCGGGCTCGTTCGTCTGGCCCGGCTTCGGCGAGAACAGCCGCGTCCTGAAGTGGATCGTGGAGCGCCTCCAGGGCAAGGCGGAGGGTGTCGAGACCCCGATCGGCATCCTGCCGACGAAGGAGTCCCTGGACACCGAGGGCCTGGAGCTCGCGGACGCGGACCTGGAGTTCCTGCTCAAGGTCGACCGTGACGTCTGGCGCGAGGAGGCCGCCCTGGTCCCCGAGCACCTGAACACCTTCGGCGACCACGCGCCGAAGGAGCTGTGGGACGAGTATCGCGCGCTGGTCGAGCGACTGGGCTGATCCCCCGAAGACTCGTGGTGGGTCGCCCCGAACGCCGCCCTGACCAGTGGGGTCACGAACGGCTCACCACGATGCATACCGGCCCCCGAAGCCCCCTCACGGCTTCGGGGGCCGGTTTCGTCCGGCGCCGGCGGAGCAGTGGACGCGGGCGAGGCGCGGGGGCCGTCATCGGACGCGTACGCCGTCGGGGGCGGGTGCCGGAAGAGGTGGGCGGCGGTCCCGTACCCCCTCGGGGGCGGGCGCCGGAAGCTGCCGACACCCGTGACGGATGGGTGGCACCCGGTCCGCGGGCTTCCGGAGCGCGCGGACCGGGGCCGTCAGGGCGAGCCGACCAGCGCCGCGGTGTGCGCGTCCATGCGTCCGGCGGCGAGGATCGCGGCGGCCGTGTCGGCCCGGGAGGCGGCGACCACCAGGGCGCGGCCCGCGAGGGCGTGAGCCCGCCGGTGCAGCGCCGCGACGGACGAGCCGCTCAGGCTCGCGTGGCGGGCCGGCGGCGCTCCGCGCAGTCGGGCGACCTGCGCGGCGACGAGGTCGCCCGCCACGGTGTCGCCCAGCTCGTCCGTGACGGCGAGCAGCGCGGCGAGGTGCCCGGCGAGCTGGATGTCCAGCTCCTCCCCGCGGGAACGGTGCGGGTACGCGGGCGCGGAGTCGTTCGTCCGGTGGACCGACTTGGTGCGGATCGGTTCGTACATGGCGACGGCCTCCTGCGGTAGCTCTGGAGCCATCCTAGCTTGGAATCCGTCTAAAGTTGAGCTGTGTCCGAAGAGTGGTCGGTCAGGGCTGTCCGTAACCGTCCAGGAAGGTGCCGATCCGGGTCACCGCGTCCGCCAGGTCCGTGGCCGCGGGCAGCGTGACGATCCGGAAGTGATCCGGCTCGGGCCAGTTGAAGCCACTGCCGTGCACCACCATGATCTTCTCGGTCCGCAGCAGGTCGAGCACCATCTGGCGGTCGTCCTTGATCTTGTAGACGCTCGGGTCCAGTCGCGGGAAGAGGTACAGGGCGCCCTTGGGCTTCACGCACGTCACGCCCGGGATGCGGGTGAGCAGTTCGTACGCGGTGTCGCGCTGCTCCAGCAGCCGCCCCCCGGGCAGCACCAGATCCTCGATCGACTGCCTGCCCTGGAGGGCCGCGGCCACCGCGTGCTGCGCCGGCATGTTGGCGCACAGCCGCATGTTGGCGAGGATGGTCAGGCCCTCGATGTACGAGGAGGCGTGGGCCTTGGGGCCGCAGACCGCGAGCCAGCCGGAGCGGAAGCCCGCCACCCGGTAGTTCTTGCTCATGCCGTTGAAGGTCAGGACGAGCAGGTCCGGGGCGATCGCGGCGGTCGGGGTGTGCGTCGCCCCGTCGTAGAGGATCTTGTCGTAGATCTCGTCGGAACAGACCACCAGGTTGTGGCGCCGGGCGATCTCGGTGAGAGACCGGAGCATCTCGTCGTCGTAGACGGCGCCCGTGGGGTTGTTCGGGTTGATGATCACGATCGCCTTGGTGCGGTCGGTGATCTTCCGCTCGATGTCGGCGAGATCCGGCATCCAGTCCGCCTGCTCGTCGCAGCGGTAGTGCACGGCCGTGCCCCCGGCGAGCGAGACGGACGCGGTCCACAGCGGATAGTCCGGCGCCGGGACGAGCACCTCGTCACCGTCGTCGAGCAGCGCCTGCATCGACATCTGGATCAGCTCGGAGACGCCGTTGCCGAGGTAGACGTCCTCGACGGACAGCGGGACGCCCTTGGTCTCGTAGTGGCTCATCACCGCGCGCCGGGCCGACAGCAGGCCCTTCGCGTCGCCGTAGCCGTGGGCGTCGGCGAGGTTGCGCAGCACGTCCTCGAGGATCGCGGGAGGGCACTCGAAGCCGAAGGCGGCCGGGTTGCCCGTGTTCAGCTTGAGGATGCGATGACCGGCCGCCTCCAGCCGCATCGCCTCTTCGAGCACCGGGCCCCGGATCTCGTAACAGACGTTGGCGAGCTTCGTGGACTGGATCACCTGCATGCGGAGAGCTTACGGCGGCGCGCGTCCCGGCGCCTCGTGTTCTGGGACACGTCGGGCGATCCGGGCGCACGGCGGGGGCGGAGTCCGGGCCACGTCCCGGCTCGCTCCCGACGGCCCCGCTCCCTCCTGCCGGGCCGGGCGGGGCGCGCCCCGCCCGGCACTAGAATCCGCCGTCATGAGCAAGGACACCCGCGGCGACGGCGCCCGGAGACCCCGTGGCCGTCACGCGTCGGCACAGAGGGGCCCCGGCGCCCGTTGGGTGATCGGCGGCGGCGCCGTCCTCGGTCTCGGGCTGATCGGCGCGGTCGTCTCGGGAGCCTTCCGCTCCGCGCCGGCGGGCGGGCCCCACACCCCGGCCGGCGACCGCCCCGGCGCGCCGTCCCTCATCCAGCCCGACGTGTCGGACGCCGACGAGGACGGCACGGACCCGGCGGGCACGGAGTCCCCCGGTCGGCACGGATCCGACAGCCCCCCGACATCGGCATCGGCGTCCGCCGCCCACCCGGCCACCTCCGCCCCGCCGACCCCGGCCTCCCGCCCGGCGCCCACCTCGACCGGCTCCCGCTCCGACGAGCGGCCCGGCAGATCGGGCTCCGCGCCCGGGGCGTCGAAGCGTCCCCGTTAGGCGTCCGGCCCGCCCGCGGCCCCGTCCCGGACGCCCGAGGGCCCTCGGCTCAGAGCCTGTCGGGCGGCCTTCGACCGCCCGGTCGAAGGCCACCCGACAGGCTCTACGGCCCGGCCGGCGGCGCCAGGATAGGTTGGCCCGTCATGTGGGTCTTCAGCGCGTCCGGAACCCGATGGCTCGGCACCGTCGGGTCGCTCGCGGTCGCCGTCGGCGGCTGGACGGCCGGGACACTGCCCGTGCGCGGAGGATGGGGCCTGTGGGAGCCGCGGGGAGCCGCGCCCACCACGGCGGGCACCGTCCTGGCCCTCCTCGGGCTCACCCTCCTGCTGGGCGCCTGGTGGCAGTACGGACGACTGCTCGCCCGCGGTGCCGCGCCCGGCACCCGGTGGGCCCTCGGGACGCTGGCCGCCTGGGCCGCGCCCCTGCTGCTCGCCCCGCCGCTGTACAGCGCCGACGTGTACAGCTACCTCGCCCAGGGCGCGATGGTCCTCGAAGGTCACGACGTCTACGGAGGCGGTCCGTCCGTCCTCGGCCCCGGAGACCTCGGCGCGGACGCGGCGGCGAGCGTCGGCGGCCACTGGACCGACACCCCCGCCCCCTACGGCCCGGCCTTCCTCGTCCTCGCCCGGGGCGTGGTGGCGCTGACGGGCGGGGAGATCGTGCCGGCCGTCCTGACCCTGCGGCTCGTCGCGCTCGGCACGGTCGCGCTGATCGCCTGGGCCGTGACGGCCGCGGCGCGCGGTGCGGGGCGCGCCGGTACCGGCGCCGAGGACGCCCCCTGCCCCCACACCGGCGCCGGGGCCCCCGACCGTCCGGAAACCCGTGCCCGGCGCGCCGGCGAGGACCGGACCGCCGGCGCGCTGTGGCTGGCCGTGCTCAATCCGCTGCTCCTGATCCATGTCGTCGGCGGCCTGCACAACGACGGCCTCATGATCGGCCTGATGCTCGGCGGCGTCGTCCTCGCGACCCGCGGTCGCTGGGTGCCGGGCAGCGTCCTGGTCGGACTCGCCATGATGATCAAGTCGCCGGCGGCGGTGGCCCTGCTCTTCATCGGTGTCGCGATGGCCCGGGGCGGCGGCGCCCGCGCCCTGGTCAAGGGCCTCCTCCTGCCGGGCCTGGTCGCCGCCGCGGTGGCCGCCGGGGCGACGCTCGCCGCGGGAACCGGCTTCGGCTGGCTGCGCACCCAGAGCGTCGCCGGGACCATCCACACCGCCCTGTCGGTCACCAGCGACCTCGGCCTCGGCCTCGGGCTGCTCCTCGCGGACGATCCGGAACCGGTGCAGGGCGTCGTGCGGAACCTGGGACTGCTCCTCGCCCTGGCCGTCATCGCGGCCCTGGCCGTCCGGGTCCTGCGGGGGCGGACCGACCCGGTCCTCGGCCTCGGGCTCGCCCTGCTGGCCCTGGTCGCCCTCTCGCCCATGGTGCAGCCCTGGTACCTGCTGTGGGGCGTCGTGGTCCTCGCCCCGGTCGCCTGGCACACCGGCCTCGGCCGCTTCCTCGCCGTGCTCGCGGGGGCACTCACCTTCGAGACCCAGCCCTCGGGACACACCCCCGCCCACGGCTTCGTCCTCGCCGGGGCGGCACTCGCCCTGGGTCTGATGTGGATGCGGCGGGAACCCTGGCCGCCACCCCCGGTGACGGCGGACGGGTCCGCGCCGGGTGAATCCGTCATGCCGGGCGGGGCCGTACCCGACGGCCCCGCGGCGACCGGGGCGGGCGCGTAGACCCGCTCAGCCGCAATCACGAAGACCGGCTGTGCGCTGCAGGCGGACCGATGGAGGCATCCCCGCGTGTGCGGGGAGCAGACCCGCGTCGGCTCCTACATCCGCAACCTCGCGGGACCATCCCCGCGTGTGCGGGGAGCAGGGTGTGGCGTCGACATCGCTGTACCAGGCCGGGGGACCATCCCCGCGTGTGCGGGGAGCAGCACGACGCCTACCGGCCCGTGCAGCAGGCCGCGGGACCATCCCCGCGTGTGCGGGGAGCAGTCGGACCCGTCGCGGCGGGAGACAGTGATGTCGGGACCATCCCCGCGTGTGCGGGGAGCAGTCCCGGTACTTGATGTCCACCTTCTCCTTGAGGGGACCATCCCCGCGTGTGCGGGGAGCAGCGGGTGCCGTCGGTCCTCCAGCTCCAGGCTGAGGGACCATCCCCGCGTGTGCGGGGAGCAGGAGTCCACGTCGTGATGAACCGTAAGGGCGGTGGGACCATCCCCGCGTGTGCGGGGAGCAGGTCCATGTGATTTTCCAGTCGATGTTCCCGCCGGGACCATCCCCGCGTGTGCGGGGAGCAGACTGCGTGACCTGCTGGTTTATCACTGCGAGGCCGTGTTTTCACACACTTTCGCGGAAACCGTCAAAGGGTGCATCTATTGCGATTTCCCCCTTCTGGGTGGACGCGCCGCTACCGGTCTAAACAATCCACCATATGTGCTGCGCCGACCGCGTGCGGCGGTTGTCGCGCGATCGGCAAGGGATCGTCCCTGTTTTTTCTGTGCGGCTCTCATGAGCCGTCCCGAGCCTGTATTCATCTGACATGACAGGCGACGGGGGCGTCCGAACGGGGCTGCGAGCCAGGCTCGACGGACCGGTGCTGACCGTGTGGGCCAAGCATGACCGGGACTCCGACGGGTGGTTGCCGCTGTGGCGACATATGGAGGACAGTGCTGCCGTGGCAAGGCGACTGTGGGACGAATGGTTGCCTGCAAGCGTACGGAGGCTGGTTGCAGATGCCTTGCCTGAAGGGGAAGCGGACGCTCGGCGGTTAGCAGTGTGGCTTGCCGGTGTGCATGACATCGGCAAGGCGACGCCGGCCTTCGCCTGTCAGGTCGACTCGTTGGCGCAGGTCATGAGGGATCACGGTCTGGAGATGCGGTCTCAGTCGGCGATGGGGCCGGACCGGCGACTCGCGCCGCATGGGCTGGCCGGACAGTGTTTGCTGGCGGAGTGGTTGGAGGAGCGGCACGGCTGGACGGCAAAGCAGACCGGTCAGTTCGCCGTGGTGGTGGGCGGACACCACGGAGTGCCGCCGGAGCACGGCCAGATCAACGCGGTCGACAGTCATCCTCATCTGTTGAGGGCGCCCGGTACGAGTCGACGGGCGTGGCAGCGCGTGCAGGAGGAGCTGCTCGAGGCGTGTGCTGAGGAGTTCGGTGTACGGGAGCGACTCGGTGCCTGGCAGAACGTGAAACTGCCCCAGCCCGTGCAGGTGTTGCTCACCGCCCTGGTGATCGTCTCCGACTGGATCGCCAGCAACCCGGACCTGTTCCCGTACTTCCCGCAGGATGTGCCCCGCACGGGGGAGGAGCGCATCGCTGCGGCTTGGCGCGGGTTGGACCTGCCCGGACCCTGGCGTCCAGAGGCGCCGGCCGGGGATGCGCAGGAGCTGTTCATGTCCCGTTTCGAGCTGCCGCCCGGGGCGAAGGTCCGCCCGGTCCAGGAGGCGGCCTTCGATCTGGCACGGACGATGGACGAACCGGGGCTGATGGTGATCGAGGCGCCGATGGGGGAGGGAAAGACGGAGGCGGCGCTGGCCGCCGCCGAGATCCTCGCCGCTCGCGCCGGTGGGGGCGGTGTGTTCTTCGCGCTGCCGACGATGGCCACCGGCAACGCGATGTTCCCCCGTCTGCTGGACTGGCTGGAGCGGCTCCCCGCTGAGCGTGGGACTCGCCATTCCGTTCTTCTTGCCCATTCGAAGGCTGCCCTCAACGAGGACTTCGCCGACCTCATGCGCAGCAGCGGCCGTGTGATCGCCGTCGACATCGACGCTCCGCAGGCCGACCTGCCACGGCCGTCGTGCAGCACGCGTGCCGCCCCGGCCGAACTCGTCGCCCACGCGTGGCTGCGTGGACGGAAGAAGGCGATGCTGTCGTCGTTCGTGGCGGGCACCATCGACCAGTTGCTCTTCGCCGGGCTCAAGAGTCGTCACCTGGCCCTACGTCACCTGGCCATTGCCGGGAAAGTCGTCATCATCGACGAGGCTCATGCCTACGACACGTACATGAGTGTCTACCTCGACCGGGTGCTGTCGTGGCTCGGCGCCTACCGGGTACCCGTGGTGGTGCTGTCCGCGACGCTGCCCGCAGGTCGGCGGCGGGAGCTGGCAGAGGCGTATGCGGGCAAGGCGAGCGGTGAGGCTGTGGCTGGTTTTGATGCTGTCGCCGAGGCCGACGACTACCCGCTCCTGACGGCTGTGATCCCCGGAGGTGTGCCTGTGATGCGGAGCCCGGCAGCATCCGGCCGCACCCTCGACGTCGAACTGGAACGCATCGAGGACGACCTTGGCGTCCTGGCCGACCGGCTTGAGAACGAACTCGCAGGAGGCGGCTGCGGCCTCGTCGTGCGTAACACCGTTCGCCGTGTCCTCGAAACGGCCGCCGTGCTGCGGCGGACGTTCGGCGACGCGAACGTGACCGTCGCCCATTCCTGTTTCATCGACATCGACCGGGCGGCGAAGGACGCCGACCTGCTCCGGCGCTTCGGGCCACCAGGCAAAGCCGAAGGGCGGCCGCAGGGAGCACACGTCGTTGTCGCCAGCCAGGTCGCCGAACAGTCCCTCGACGTCGACTTCGACCTGCTGGTCACCGACCTCGCCCCGGTCGACCTCATGCTGCAGCGTATGGGGCGTCTCCACCGCCACCTGCGCGGTGGTGCGAAGCAGGTCGAACGGCCCGAGCATCTCCGCGCCGCGCGCTGCCTGGTCACCGGCGTCGACTGGAGCGAGGACGTTCCCGGACCGGTGCGCGGTTCGGTTGCCGTGTACGGGACGTACGCGTTGCTGCGTTCGGCAGCCGCCCTACGAGGACACCTCGACGTCGGTCGTGGCGTCGAGGTGCCGCCGGTGCGGCTGCCGACTGACATCAGTCCGCTGGTGCAGCGGGCGTATGCCGACGGTCCCGACGGCCCCGCTGCGTGGGCCACGGCGCTCGAAGCCGCTCGCGCACGGCACGAGGAACACCGCGCGGACCTCGCCGAGCGGGCCGCGACCTTCAGGCTCGACGCGGTCTTCAGGCCCGGCAGGCCGCTGTTCGGCTGGCTTGCGGCAGGCGTCGGCGATGCGGACGACACCCCTGCCGGCAGAGCCCAGGTCCGTGACAGCCGCGAGAGCCTCGAGGTCGTCGTCGTGCAGCAACGGGCTGATGGCACCCTGGCTACCGTGCCGTGGCTGCTCCCAGACCGCAGGGGCCGCGCGCTGGCGGGGCTGGGACTGCCGACCGACCAGGTGCCGGCCGGCCTGGCGGCGCGCACCGCGGCGAGTTGCGGGCTGCGGCTACCGATTCAGTTCAGCCACCGAGAGGTCATGGACCGGGCTCTCACAGAGCTCGAGGAAATGTACGTGCCTGCTTGGCAGGCGAAGAACAGTCACTGGCTGGCCGGCCAGTTGATCCTGCCGCTCGACGAGAACGGCCAGACCCGGCTGGCGGGCTTCACTCTCCGCTACAGCAAGAGCGATGGCATCGAGGTGACCCGTGCCTGAATCCGACCAGAGCAGCGCCGACAGCACGCTGTCCTTCGATCTCACCACCCGGCCGTGGATCCCCGTGCTCAGACGCGACGGCACACAGGACGAGTTGTCACTGCGTGAGGTGTTCGAGCAGGCGCACGGCCTTCGTCGGCTGGTCGGTGACCTGCCGACCCAGGAGTTCGCTCTGGTGCGTCTGCTCCTCGCTGTCGCTCACGATGCCCTGGACGGTCCGCAGGACATCGACGCGTGGTCGGAACTGTGGGCCGATGAGGATTGTTTCGCTCCGGTCGGGCCGTATCTCGACAAGCATCGCGGGCGGTTCGACCTGCTTGACCGTGACGTCCCGTTCTTTCAGTCCGCCGGGCTGCGCACGGCGAAGGGCGAGGTGTTCTCCCTCAACCGGATCGTGGCCGACGTTCCCAACGGTGAGCCGTTCTTCACCGCCCGCATGCCCACCGTGGAACGGCTCACGTTCGCCGAGGCGGCACGCTGGACCGTCCACACGCACGCCTATGACACCTCCGGCATCAAGACCGGTGTGGAGGGCGACGAACGAGCCAAGGGCGGCAAGGTCTATCCGCTCGGCGTCGGCTGGGCCGGGAATCTCGGCGGCGTCTTCGTCGAAGGTTCCACCCTGCGCGAGACCCTGCTGCTGAACCTGGTTGCCGCCGACACCTCCAACCTGGAGATCGACGACCAGGACGCCCCCACCTGGCGCAAGGAGCCGTGTGGCCCCTCCGGTGCCGAGCGCGCCCCGACCGGCGTACGCGACCTGTACACCTGGCAGACGCGGCGCCTGCGCCTCCACTTCGATGAGACCGGAGTCCATGGTGTCGTTCTCGGCTACGGCGACCCGCTCGCCGCGCGCGACCGCCAGCGCCGGGAGCCGATGACCGCCTGGCGTCGCAGCAAGCCCCAGGAGAGGAAGCTCAAGAGAAGTCCGGTCTATCTGCCGCGCGAGCATGCTCCCGAGCGCTCCGCGTGGCGCGGGATCGCTTCACTGGTCGCAGGCGAGGTCGGCAGGGCTCAGGGCCCGGAAGCGGCTGCCTACCTGCGGCCGGTGATCCTGGAGTGGGTGGCCCGCCTGGTGACCGAAGGGCAGCTGAACCGCGGCTTCCTCGTCCGGGCCCGTGTCGTCGGTGCGAGCTACGGCACGCAGCAGTCCGTGATCGACGAGATCGTCGACGACCACGTCTCGATGGCTGTCGTCCTGCTCCACCGGCAGGACCGGCGCTACGCCGAGCAGGCGGTCGCAGCCGTCGCCGACGCCGACTTCGCGGTCAACGCCGTGGGCGACCTGGCCACGAACCTGGCCCGCGCGGCCGGCACCGAGAGCGAGGGGCCCCGCTCCACCGCTCGCGATCTCGCGTACGGGCTTCTTGAGACCTCCTACCGCACATGGCTCGCCCATCTCGCGGACACCGAAGACCCGTACGCGCAGCGCACCGCATGGCAGCAGCAGGTGTACGAGGTCGTCGGCCGGCTCGGCGACCGGCTGACGGCCGCGGCCGGGGACGCGGCCTGGCAAGGTCGGACCGCGCAGCTCAAGCACGGCACCGAGTGGCTCAACTCCGCCCTCGCCGGCAAGTGGTTCCGCGCGTCTCTGCACCGGGTCCTGGGTCGTCCCGACTCCACCGGCACGCCTCCGGGCAAGGACGCGGTGCCGGCCTCCGATACCACCACGAAGGCACCCGCATGAGCACCGTCACCGCACCTGTCACCGAGCGCCAACGGGTCGCCCGGCTCGCCTCCGACCACATCGAGACCCTGCAGCGCGGCTACCTCGCCGACCGGCCCCCCGCCGTCTCGGCCCTGGCCCGGCTCCGGCGCGGCGCCGGGCGGGACGCCGGACAACTGCCCGACCTGTGGACCCTCGTCGACACCAGTCCTCTGCACCACACCCCGGACGGTGCTCGGCCGATGAGCGAGAAGGAACTCATCCGTGCCGAGGACGCCCTGCACGTGGCGCTCACCCTCTATGCCCTGCATCAGCAGTCCCGCTCCACCGGCATGCACCAGGCCGACAGTCCAGGCCGGCGCCGGGGCCTGGGGGCCGCCGTACGCCGGATGATGAAGCCCGGCGAGATCGACGACTCTCTGCGTAAACGCCTGGTCCGTGCCGGCACCGCCCCCGACCTCACGACCCTCTCCCAGCGGCTCCGGGACATCGTCGTTCTGCTGCGCCGCGAAGGTTTCGAGCTCGACTACGCCCTGCTGGCCGGGCAGCTCCACGTCTGGCAGCGACCCGGCGGAGCGGACACCGTCCGCAGGGAGTGGGGCCGTTCCTTCCACGCCTGGCACGACAAGCGCCAAGGAAGCGAGTCTCCCGGCGCAGGCGTGGCCGCAGACACCGACGCCACCCGTTCCACGGACACCGACAAGGACGCCTCGTGAACCGCATCTTCCTCGACGTGCACGCCCTGCAGACCGTCCCGCCCAGCAACCTCAACCGCGACGACACCGGCGCACCGAAGACGGCGGTCTACGGGGGAGTGCCCCGCGCCCGTGTCTCCAGCCAGGCGTGGAAGCGGGCCACCCGCACGTACTTCAAGCGCGAGCAGCTGCTGGACACCAGCGAACTGGGGGTGCGGACCAAGAAGATCGTGGAGGCGGTCGCCGATCGGGTCACCGCCCTCGACCCCTCCCTCGCCGGGGAGACCGCGTTGCGGATCGCGGACGCGACCGTGAACGCCGCCGGACTGAAGACCGAGGTTCCCAAGCGCAAGGCCGACGCCGCCAAGGAGGGCGAACCGGCCCCGGCACCCGAGGCGAAGTACCTCGTGTTCCTCAGCGCCCGCCAGCTCGACGCCCTGGCCCGGCTCGCCGTCGACGGGATGGCCGACATCACAGCCTTCCTGAAGGAGAAGAAGAACAAGGACAGAGCCAGGGAGCTCGCCGACAGCCGGCACTCCGTCGACATCGCGCTCTTCGGCCGGATGGTCGCCGACGCCCCGGATATCAACGTCGACGCCGCCGTCCAGGTCGCCCACGCCATCAGCGTGAACCGGGTCGAGAACGAGTCGGACTACTTCACCGCCGTCGACGACGAGATCACCGACGCCGAAACCGGTGCAGGAATGATCGGCACCGTCGATTTCAACTCCGCAACCCTCTACCGCTACGCCGCGGTGAACGTGCACCAGCTTGCCGCCACCCTCGGCCAGGGCCTGCGGGAGGACGAGCCGCGTACCGATCCCGTCCGCCGGGCTGTCGAGGCATTCGTCCACGGCTTCGTCGCCTCACTTCCCACGGGGAAGATCAACACTTTTGGGCACCACACACTGCCCGACGCCGTGATCGTCAAGCTGCGGACCACCCGGCCCGTCAGCTTCGTCGCCGCGTTCGAGGCCCCGGTCCGTGGAGAGACGGGCGGCCACGTCCGCGAGGCGTCCGAGCGACTGGCCGAGTACATTCCCGACATCGAGCGGGCGTACGGTGACGAGGACTCCACTCTCACCTGGGTGCTTCGCGTCGGCCCGAACACACAGAAGCTCGCCGGGGTAGGTACGGAGTCGCAGAGCATCGGCGAGCTCGTCGCCGCAGTCGGTCAGGCCGTCGCCCAACGCCTGGAGAAGCCGGCATGAGCGTGCTCACCCTCCGGCTCGCCGGCCCCCTGCAGTCCTGGGGGGCATCCGCCCGGTTCACCCGCCGTACCACCGAGTCCGCGCCGACCAAAAGCGGCGTCATCGGCATGCTCGCCGCCGCGGCCGGCATCGAGCGGGGCGACGACGACAGGCTCGCGCCTCTGGCCGCGCTGAAGTTCGGCGTACGGATCGACCAGCCTGGCACCCGGCTGCGGGACTTCCACACCGCGCACCACGGCATCAGCGGCAAGTCCATGCCCCTGTCCGAACGCTTCTACCTCGCCGACGCCGTCTTCGTCGCCGCTCTCGAAGGCGACCGAACGCTCCTCACCACCCTGCACACCGCACTCGGCACCCCCGTGTACACGCCGTTCCTGGGCCGCCGCTCCTGCCCGCCCTCCCTGCCCATCGAGCTCTCACTCCACGACGAAGGCGCCCTCATGGACATACTGCGCCAGGTGCCGTGGCAGGCATCCGCCTGGTACCGCAGGCAGTACCCCGGCCGCGACCACATCGAACTGACCGTGCTGCGCGAGGCCGACGAAGTCGAACAGCACACAGCCGACGTCCAACGCGACCAGCCACTCAGCTTCGCCGCCGAACACCGCCGCCACGCCCTGCGCACCCGGGTCAGCGACCCGGTACGCATCCCCCGCCCCCCTGCCCGGCAGCTGCCCCGGCACGACCCCTTCGACGCCCTGGACGAAGAGAGCGCCTGATGTTCCTCACCCGCTTCCGCGTGAACACCGCGCGCCCCGGGGCCCGCCGTCTCCTCTCCTCGCCGCAGGCCATGCACGCCGCCGTCATGTCGTCCTTCCCCGCACTGCTGCCCACCGACACCCCCACCCCCGACGCGCCGCGCGTGCTGTGGCGACTGGACCAGACGGCACGAGCCGAGGTCATGCTGTACGTGGTCAGCCCTCAACAGCCTGACCTGACCCACCTTGTCGAGCAGGCAGGCTGGCCCGCAGCCGCAGCCGCATCCGCCGACCCCGCGACACCCGGATGGCAGAGCAGGCCCTACAGCCCGTTTCTCGACCGGCTGGCCACCGGTCACCGGTGGGCGTTCCGTCTCACCGCCAACCCGGTCCACCACGCCCGCCGCAAGGACGGCGAACCGACCAAGCGCACCGCGCACCTCACACCGCTGCACCAGATGGGCTGGCTTCTCGAGAGACAGGAAGCGTGTGGCTTCCGCGTCCTCGAGAAGCCCGACGCCCAGCGACTTTTGCCCAGCGGTACCACCCACACCAGGCAACCCCACCACGGCGACCGGTACGAACTGGCCGTCCACGACAAGCGCACGCTCGCCTTCGACAAGTCCCGTACCGCAGGCGCCCCGATCGGCCGCAAGCCGCCCGTCACCCTCGTCATCGCCACTTTCGACGGCAGGCTGGAAGTCACCGACCCCCGACTCCTGCGCCGCACCCTCACGCAAGGGATCGGCAAGGCCAAGGCGTACGGCTGCGGCTTGATCACCCTGGCCCCCCTCGGCACGGCCGGGTAGGACGATGACCACGATCTCCCGCCGCAGCGCGCTCACCCCACGGCACCTGACCCGCACCGGCGAACGGCTCTCCTTCGTCTACCTGGAGCGGTGCACAGTGCACCGGGACGCCAACGCCATCACCGCCGAGGACGCCGCAGGCACCACCCATATCCCCTCGGCGACCATCGGCACCCTCCTGCTCGGCCCCGGCACCCGTATCACCCACCAGGCGATGAGCGTGCTGGGGGAGACCGGCGCCGCCGTGTGCTGGGTAGGAGAGCACGGCGTGCGCTACTACGCCGGCGGTCGCGCCCTGAGCCGCTCCGCAGCCCTCATGGAGGCACAAGCCCACCAGTGGGCCAACCCCCGCAGACGCCTCGCCGTCGCCCGCGCCATGTACAGGCTGCGCTTCCCCGACGAGGACCCGGCCGGCCTCAGCCGCCACGAACTCCTCGGCCGCGAAGGGCGGCGCGTCAAGGACTGCTACAAGGCCCAGGCCGCACGCACCGGCATCACCTGGCGTG
Organism: Streptomyces sp. NBC_01216; assembly: GCF_035994945.1. NCBI lineage: Bacteria > Bacillati > Actinomycetota > Actinomycetes > Kitasatosporales > Streptomycetaceae > Streptomyces > Streptomyces sp. NBC_01216. Next base: position 2,556,285 of record NZ_CP108677.1, on the reverse strand, counting down.
GCCGGAACTACACCCCCGGCGACTTCACCAGCGGTGACGCGGTCAACCAGGCGGTCACGGCCGCCGCCCAGTGCATGTACGGCGTCGCACACGCGGTCGTCGCATCACTTGGCTGCAGCCCGGCACTCGGCTTCGTCCACTCCGGCCACGAACTGTCCTTCGTCCTCGACATCGCCGACCTCTACAAGACCGAGATCGGCATCCCGCTGGCCTTCGACGTCGCCGCGGACGACGATCAGGATGTCGGCCCTCGCACCCGACGCGCACTGCGCGACCGTATCAACGAGACGTCGCTCCTCGACCGTTGCGTCGACGACGTCAAACGCCTCCTCCTGGCCGATCCCGCATCCGCCACCGCACCGGGAGCCGAGCAGGACGTCGTCACACTCCAGAGCGACGGAGGCCACGACGTCGCCGCCGGACGCAACTACGGCGGCCCGGACGAGGAGACGACCTGGTGACCGTCATCGTCCTCACCAACTGTCCAGCCGGCCTCCGCGGATTCCTCACCCGCTGGCTCCTCGAGATATCCGCCGGTGTATTCATCGGCAACCCGTCAGCACGTATCCGCGAGGTGTTGTGGAACGAGGTCCAGCAGTACGCCGACCAGGGCCGCGCGCTACTCGCCCACACGACGAACAACGAACAAGGCTTCACCTTCCGCACTCACGACCACAACTGGCACCCCGTCGACCACGAGGGCGTCACCCTGATCCGCCGACCGAACCCCAAACCCGACGAGCCTGCCGGTGCGGCTGCTCCACCACGCGGCTGGAGCAAGGCGTCGAAGCGCCGCCGCTTCGGGCGCACGTAGGACGCCTTATGGGATGTTTGGTGTCATATGTCTAATTCAATGAAAGTGCTCCAGAACCGCGTCCGGCCTCGGTAAACCCGCAGGTCGCGCAGTCTGCTCCCCGCGCACGCGGGGATGGTCCCGATGCTTTCGAAAACCGCCGGATCGTCGGAAGCTGCTCCCCGCGCACGCGGGGATGGTCCTCATATTGCTCTGCCGGTCGCCCGGAACGTTTTCTGCTCCCCGCGCACGCGGGGATGGTCCGGGGGCGCGACGGGCGCCGCCGGTCCTCCGGTCCTGCTCCCCGCGCACGCGGGGATGGTCCCTCGCTCGGCGCAGGCAGGGTCTGGGGCGCCCTCTGCTCCCCGCGCACGCGGGGATGGTCCCAGGCCCCGGGGTCACCCTCTGGCGAGGGTGACCTGCTCCCCGCGCACGCGGGGATGGTCCCCGGGTCCCCGGGGTGAGCATCCCTCACGTGCCCTGCTCCCCGCGCACGCGGGGATGGTCCCCGCCGCCACTAACCCCCGCGCACAGCGAAGGGCTGCTCCCCGCGCACGCGGGGATGGTCCCGAGACCCAACGACACAACGGGGAACGCAATGACTGCTCCCCGCGCACGCGGGGATGGTCCCCGGAAGTGGTTGCCCGCGGTGCAGAAGGCGATCTGCTCCCCGCGCACGCGGGGATGGTCCCCAACAGCGGGTCCTGGACCAGGCGCTCCGGGACTGCTCCCCGCGCACGCGGGGGATGGTCCCGCGGTCCGGTCGGCGGGTACACCGGACCCGCCCGCCCCTGTCCGCCCGCCCCTGTCCGCCCCGCCCCGCCCCGGTTCCGGTGGCCGGGGCGGGTCAGGAGGTGGGCGTGCGCCGTACCGTGCGGCCGGTCAGTACGTCCGTCCGCCGGCCGTCCTCGATGACGAACCTGCCGTCGATCAGTACGTGCGGGATGCCTACCGGGAGGGTGCGCGGGGCCGCGTACGTCGACCCCTCGGCGACCGTCGAGGGGTCGAAGAGCACCAGGTCCGCCCGGTGGCCCTCGCGCACGAGACCGCGGTCCGGCAGTCGTAGCCGGGCCGCCGGACGGGAGGTCAGCCGGGCCACGCACTCCTCCAGCGACAGGACGCCCAGCTCACGCACGTACCGGCCGAGGAACCTCGGGAAGGTGCCGTACGCCCGCGGATGCGGTTTGACGCCGTGGAGGATGCCGTCGGAACCGCCCGTGTGCACCCGGTGGCGCATGATCGTCCGCACGTTCTCCTCGTGACCGACGTGCTGGAGGATCGTCGTCCCGAGCCGGTCGCCGAGCAGCAGCCGTCGCGCCGTCGCCCACGGGGTCTCGCCCCGCGGGTCCGCGGACTGCCGGACCGTCCTGCCCACACGGTCGGCGAAGGCGGGATCGCCCACGCCCGAGACCTCGATCGTGTCCCAGTCCACGGGCACGCCGTGGCAGCCGTCCGAGCCGGTCTCCTCCAGGTGACGGCGGATGAGCTCCGCCGTCTCGTCGTCCCGCAGCCGGGCCAGGACCGCCTCCGGGCCACCCTCGTGCGCCCAGCCGGGCAGCAGCGCGGCGAGCGTCGTGCAGCCGGCGGTGTACGGGTACGAGTCCAGGCTGATGTCCGCGCCCGCGTCGAGGGCCGCGTCGAGGAGGGCCAGCAGCTCGGGCGCCCGCCCCTCGTTCACGCCGAAGTTCATCGTGGCGTGGGCCAGGTGGAGGGCGCAGCCGGCGGCGCTGGTCAGGGCGAGCATCTCCTCGTACGCCCGGAGCGCCCCGGCGCCGTACGAACGGTGGTGCGGGCAGTAGTAGCCGCCGTACCGGGCCACCACCCGGCACAGTTCGGTCAGCTCGGCGTCGGCCGCGTACATGCCCGGGGTGTAGGTGAGACCGGAGGACATGCCGACCGCGCCCTGTTCCATGCCCCGCGCGACGAGCCGGCGCATCCGGTCGAGTTCGGCGGCGGTGGCCGGGCGGTTCTCCCAGCCGACGACGTGCATCCGGACCGTTCCCTGCGGGACGAGGTAGGCCGCGTTCACGGCGATGCCCCGTCCGCCGTGCGAGCGGTCGAGCCGGTCCAGGTACTCGCCGACCGTGCGCCAGTCGAAGTCGATGTCGTCGCCGTCGCCGTTCCAGCCCGCGACCGTCCGGCGGACCTCGGCGAGCGTGCGGTCGTCGACCGGCGCGTAGGACAGGCCGTCCTGGCCGAGGACTTCCAGGGTCACGCCCTGCGCGGCCTTGGCGCTGTGGTCCGGATCGCGGAGCAGCGCGAGGTCGCTGTGGGCGTGCATGTCGATGAAGCCGGGGGACAGGGCGAGGCCCCCGGCGTCCACGACGCGCCGTGCGGTCGGGCGCCGGGTGCCCGTGCCCTCCTCGACGACGGCGACGATCCGGCCGCCGTCGACGGCCACGTCGGCACGGAAGGACGGGCCGCCGCCGCCGTCGACGACCCGCGCGTCGCGGAAGACGAGGTCCATCTGGGGCTCCCCGGGCCTAGAAGAAGGTGCGGAGGTAGTCGACGACGGTGCCGTCGGCCTCGACCAGTGGGATCAGCTGCCACTTGTCGAAGGACGTGCACGGATGGGACAGGCCCATGCCGACCCAGTCGCCGACCTCCAGTTCGGCCTCCGGTTCCGTCCTGAGCCAGCTGTGCTGGTCGGACAGTCCGGTGACGGTGATGCCGTCGGCCGGGCGCACGGAGCCGTCGCGCGCCGAGCGGACCACCTGGGCCTCGGGCAGGCCGAGGTCGTAGGCGGCGTCGCGCTTGCCCGCGTTGGTGAATGCCTGATCCGGGGCGGGGCGGGAGACGACCTGCGACCAGAGCCGGAAGGCGGGTTCCAGCGCGCCGTCCCCGGGGATCCGGTTGAAAGGGGTGAGGCGGCGGTAGTGGCCGTCGTCGTGCGAGACGTACGCGCCCGAGCGCAGCAGCTTCAGTACGGGCCGGGAGAGCGCGGGGATGCCGGCGAAGGCGTCGGCCACGGTGTCGAACCACGCGCTGCCGCCCGCGCTGACCACGATCTCCTCGAGCTCCGGGGCGAAGCGGCCGGTCTCGTCGAAGGCCACGGCGAGGGCGACGAGGCGGTCCAGCCACTCCCGCACCCGTGCGGCGTCGGCGCGCGGGACCTCTCCCTCGTAGCCGGCGACACCCGCCAGGCGCAGGGTGCGGGTGGCGGCCACCGCGTCGGCGACGGCGGCGCAGTCGTCCTCGGTCCGGGCTCCGGTCCGGGCGCCTTCGCCGGCTCCGAGCTCGACGACCACGTCGACGGGGCGGCGGGCGCCGGCCTCGGTGAGGGCCGCGTCCATCAGTTCGACGCCTCGCACGGAGTCGACGTAGCAGAGGAAGCGGAAGTCGGGGTCGGCGTCGAGGTCGGCCGCGAGCCGGCGCAGGGCGACGGCGTCCACCAGTTCGTTGGCGAGGAAGATCCGGGAGATGCCGTACGCGCGGTAGACATGCGCCTGGTGCGGGACGGCGGCGGTGATGCCCCAGGCGCCGTGCTCCAGCTGCCGGGCGAAGAGCTCGGGAGCCATCGAGGTCTTGCCGTGCGGCGCGAACGCGAGGCCGTGGCGCTCGGCGTAGGTCTCCAGGAGTCTCAGGTTGTGCTCCAGGGACTCGGCGGACAGTGCGAGGACGGGGGTGGTGAAACCGCCGGTGAAGAGGTTGCGGCGCTGGGCGGCCAGGGCGCCGACCGTCAGGCCCTCGGCATCGGGGGGCAGCGACTTGAAGCGGTGGTCGACCCGCTCCTCCGACAGCGACTTCGCGGCACGGACGGCCCGCGCGACGGCCCGCGTGACGGCCGGATCGCCGGCCGGCCGGCCCTGCGCCGGCGGCTCCGGCGCGGCTGCCGGGCCCACGCCCGCGCCGCGGCTCTCGTCCCGGCTCTCGTCCCTGGCTTCGCCTCCGGCCCCGGCCGGTCCGGCGGCCTGGTGGGCGGTCTGGTCGGCCGTCTGCTCGGCGGGCACGGGGCCTCCTCCGTCGATGACAGGTAGCTGTTGCGTCATGCGCAACGATCGTTGCGTATATCGCTTGGTGCTGTCTAACATCCGGGCCAGTGGCGGGTCAATGGACCCGCGCGACCCGACGAGGAGCCGCGTGTGACCGGAACCCCGCTCGCGGAGGCGCCCGTGGACGTGGTGTGCCTCGGCGAGTCCATGGTCACCTTCCTGCCCTCGCGGCCGGGCCGCCTCGCCGACGTTCCGGCCTTCGCCCGCGCCATCGGCGGTGCCGAGTCCAACGTGGCCTGCGTCCTGGCCGCCGCCGGCCACCGGGCCAGGTGGGTCGGCCGGGTCGGCCGGGACGGTTTCGGGGACCACCTGGTCGACGCGATCGCCGCCTACGGCGTGGACGTGTCGGCGGTGCGGCGGGACGCGGCGCGCCCGACCGGGATCTACTTCCGCACGGCGACGGACCGGGCGAACGACACGCACGAGGTCGCCTACTACCGGGCGGGCTCCGCGGCCTCGGCGATGTCGCCGCTGACCGTGCCGTACGACTCCGTCGCCGGGGGCCGGATCCTGCACCTGTCCGGCATCACCGCCGCCCTCTCGGCGGACTGCCTCGCGCTGATGCGTACTCTCACGGCGCCCCGTCCGGCCCGTCCGCTGGTCTCCTTCGACGTCAACCACCGGCCGGCGCTCTGGCGCGGGGTGCCGGGTGCCGGGGTGCTCCTGGAACTCGCCCGCGGCGCGGACCTGGTCTTCGTCGGTGAGGACGAGGCGCGGCAGGTCTGGGGCCTGAGCGGACCGACCGCCATCCGCGCGGCCCTGCCGGAACCGGCGGTCCTGGTCGTGAAGCGCGGTGCGGCGGGTGCGGTCGTCTTCGCACGCGCCCCCGGCCCCCGGCACGCCGGGGCCGCGGCCGTGCCCGCCCCCGCCGGGGACACCGCCTCGTCCCCCTCGTCCGCGGCTCTCCCGTCCGTGGCAGCCGCCTCCCCGGCGCCCGCCGGTGGCCCCGGGTCGGTCCCGGCGCAGGACACCGTCACCGCCGTCCCCGCGCCCGTCGTCGAGGTCGTCGCCCCCGTCGGCGCCGGAGACGGCTTCGCCGCCGGATTCCTCTCCGCGACCCTCCGTGGGCTCGGCCCACGCGAACGCGTCCGCTACGGACACCTGATGGCCGCCGCCGCGCTCACCGTCCCCGGAGACCTCGCCGCGCCACCCCGCCGTACCCACGCCGACCGGCTCGTCGCCCTCGACGACGCGGCCTGGGAGACACTGCACCTCGGCCCCGGCTGGACCGGGGAGGACCAGGAGGTACGTCCATGAGCCAGACCGTCGACCGCGCGCTGAGCATCCTGCCGCTGCTCGCCCAGGGGCCCGCCGACCTCGGGCAGGTCGCCGACCGGCTCGGGGTGCACAAGTCCACGGCCCTGCGTCTGCTGCGCACCCTGCACGAGCACGGACTCGTCCACCGACAGCAGGACCAGCGCTACCGCCTCGGCGCCCGTCTCATCGCCCTCGCCCAGGAAGCCGTCGAGAACCTCGACGTCCGCGAGATCGCCCACCCCCATCTCGTCGCGCTCGGCGAGCGGATCGGCCACACCGTCCACCTCGCGGTCATGGAGGAGGGCGAGGTCCTCTACATCGACAAGGTCGAGAGCCGCTACCCGGTCCGGATGTACTCGCGCATCGGCAAGCCCGTCGCGATCACCGTCGCCGCCGTCGCCAAGCTGCTGCTCGCCGACCTCCCCGAAACCGAGCGCCGCGCCTTCGCCGCCAAGCTCGACTACCCCATGTACACGCCCCGTTCGACCCCGAACGCCACCGCCTTCCTCAAGGAGCTGGCGACCGTGCGCGAACAGGGCTGGGCCACCGACCTCGGCGGCCACGAGGAGTCCATCAACTGCGTCGGGGCACCCGTCCGCGGCGCGGACGGGCGGGTCGTCGCCGCCATGTCGGTCTCGGCACCCAACGTGATCGTGACCGCAGAGGAACTCCTCGCCCTGCTCCCCCTGGTCCGCGGCGCCGCGGACGCCGTCAGCCGGGACTACTCCGGCCGGCCCCATCCCTCCTGAGGAAGCCTCCGATGACCGAGAAGACCGCGATCACCCCCGCCACCCACACCGCCCCGCCGGCGAGGTTCTCGCACGGCGTGCGGAAGGGCGGCCTCCTCCAGGTCGCCGGCCAGGTCGGCTTCCCGCCCGCGGTCCCGGGCCGCGCCCCGGCCCCGGCCGGCCCCACCCTGCGCGAGCAGACCCTCCAGACCTTCGCGAACGTCCGGGCGGTCCTGGAGGAGGGCGGAGCGAGCTGGGACGACGTGATGATGATGCGCGTCTACCTCACCGACGTCGGCCACTTCGCCGAGATGAACGAGATCTACGACGCGTACTTCGAGGAGCAGGACCTCAAGGCCCCGCCCGCGGCCCGGACCACCGTCTACGTCGGCCTGCCCCCGGGGCTCCTCATCGAGATCGACGCCCTGGCCGTCCTCGGCTGACCGTGCGCGGGGCGGTGCGCGGCGGGTCCGCGGCCGTCGCGGGCCCGCCGCGCCGTGCCGGCGAGGTCAGCTCGCGCAGTACTGGTCCTGCTTGCCGATGGAGCGGTACATGCAGTCGGCGTTCTCCAGCAGCCGGAGCACCGCGTCCCGGTTGCGGCTCGTCTCCCGCTCGATCACCTCGTCGGGCGGGTAGAAGCCGCCGTTCCAGGAGGAGGTCGGGTACATCTCGAAGGTGTACCCGAAGATCCGCTGCGCGCCCCACAGGTAGTCGTCGATCGAGCCGTCGGTGATGTACAGGTCGCTGGACTGCTCGGCGGTGTAGCCGTTGCTCGCGGCCATCGCCCTGCCGACGGCGGCGAAGGCGTCGCGGTCGTCCCGGGTCATGCCCGGGGCGGTGTCCGCCCCGGTCCAGCCGAACGGCCAGAGCACCAGCTCGCTGTAGGTGTGGAAGTCGATGCCGGCCTTGATCTGCTGCTCACCGCCGATCACCCGGGAACGGACGAAGTCGGCGACGACCTTCACCTCGGGGGCGGACTCGGGGGCGGTGCCCCGGTACGTCTCGGAGCTCCTGGAGCCCGAGGAGCCCCCGCAGCAGCCCCACTTGTAGTCCCAGTTGCGGTTCAGGTCGGTGCCGACGTAGCGGGAGCCGGAGTTGGGCTGACGGTTCTTCCGCCAGCCGCGGTAGGAGCCGGTGGCGATGTCGTACTCGCCGCCGTCCGGGTTGAGGTCCGGCACGATCCAGATCTCGCGGCCGTCGACCGCCGCGGTGACCCGCGGGTCGGTGCCGTAGCCGGCGCCCAGCTCGCGCAGCAGGTAGAGGGCCATCTCGACGGTGAGGTGCTCGCGGGCGTGCTGGTGGTGGGTGAAGAGGACCTCGGGCTCGTCCTCGTCCGTGCCCACGTTGTCGCTGATCTTGACGGCGACGATGTCCCGGCCCTGGTACGTCCGGCCGATGACCCGCTTGTTCATGATGCCCGGGTACTGGGCGACGCGCTGGTCGATCTCCGCGTTCATCTCCGCGTAGTTGTGGTAGCGCGAGTCGGCCGAGGGGAAGTCGTACGGGCCGGCGGCGAGGCCCTCGACGGTGCGCGCCGGCGGGCCGGGGAGCGCCTCGGGGTCGTAGCCCAGCGCCTTGAGCCGGCGCAGTTGCCCGGCGTCGGCGCTGACCACGACCGAGCGGGCGTCGACCTCGTCGACGGAGACGCCGGTGGCCGCCAGCGCGGTGCGGGCGGCGGGGGTGGAGGGGCCGGCGATCTCGTACTGACGGATGACTTCTTCGGTGGCGGCGGCGGTCGGCGCCGGGTCGGCCCCGGCGGGAGTCGCGTTGACGGAGAGCGGCGCCGCGAGGGCGAGCGCCAGCAGGGCCGCGAGGGTGACGGGCCTTCGTCCGCGAAGTCGAAGTCGCATGCTGTCTCCTGGGTGGGGAGTGTGGGGGTGTGCGACGGATCCGGTTGCGGGTCTCCGGGCACATGGTGAAGCTATGGCATGCACCGGTCAAGCATGGACTTCGGCCATACGGCATCGCGCGGGGGCGCCGGGGAGGCGGGGAGGCGGGGGACGCGAGAGAGCGGCGGGGCTCCCGGGGCCGTCCGGGCGGGCGCTCGCGGGCGCACGCGAACAGCGCCGCCGGGGGAGCGGCGGCGCTGCGCGGTGGTACGTCCCGGCGGGGAGCCCGCCAGGTGGTCCGGCCGGGTGAAGGTCACCCGGCCGATCCTCAGGGGAGGTTGTGGACGTGCGGGCCGACCGCGTCGGACCAGGCGTTGCCCGCCGTCGCGTCCCAGTTGGTCGACCAGGTCATCGCGCCGCGCAGGTCCGGCCAGGTCCGCGTGGGCTTGAAGGTGCCGCAGCCGGTTCCGCGGGACAGGCAGTCCAGCGCGTTCCTGACCACCGTCGGGGAGACGTAGCCACTGCCGGCGCCGCGGGTCGAGGCGGGTACGCCCAGGCCGATCTGCGAGGCGTCGAGACCACCCTGGAGCTGGATGCAGGCGAGCGCGGTGAGGAAGTCCACCGAGCCCTGGCTGTAGACCTTGCCGTCACAGCCGAGCATCGAACCGCTGTTGTAGTACTGCATGTTGACGACCGTGAGGATGTCCTTCACGGCCAGCGCCGTCTTGAAGTACTCGGTGCCGGTCGACTGCATGTCGATGGTCTGCGGGGCCATTGTCAGGACCATGGAGGAGCCGGCCTTGGCCGACAGCTGACGCAGCGCCTTGGTCAGGTAGGTGGAGTTGATGCCGTGCTCGAGGTCGATGTCGACGCCGTTGAAGCCGTACTCCTGCATCAGGGCGTAGGCGCTGTCGGCGAAGGCGGTCGCGGAGGCGTCACTGTTGATGGTGACGTTCCCCTTCTCGCCGCCGACCGAGAGGATCACGGACTTGCCGGCCGCCTTCTTGGCCGCGACGTCCGCCTTGAAGTCGGTGACCGAGGCGTAGCCGACGGCCGGGTCGAGGGCGAAGGTGATCCGCCCCGGCGTGGTCGTCGACTCGGCGAAGGAGACGGCGATGATGTCGTACTGTGCCTGCACGTCCCGCAGCTTCTGGACGGTCGCGCCGTTGTCGAAGTTCTGCCAGTAGCCGGTCAGCGCGTGCTTGGGCACGGCCGGGCCGGGACCCGGGTCGGTGACCTCGCTCGTCTTCGCGGAGACGGTGGCCGACTTGGCGGACTCGCCCGCGGAGTTCGTCGCGGACACCCGGAACTGGTAGGTGGTGTTCGCGGCAAGCCCGGTGACCGTGGCCGACGCCCCGTTCACGGAGAGCACCTTGGAGCCGTCGCGGTAGACGTTGTAACCGGTGGCGCCGGAGACCGCGCCCCAGTTCAGGGCGACGGAGGACGAGGTGACCGTGCCCGCGGCGAGGCCGGCCGGGGTGCCCGGGACGACCGGGTCGGGGTCCTGGCCGCCGCCCCCGTCGGGGCCGAAGACGCTCACGTCGTCGACCGAGTAGGCGGCGGTGCCGTACCAGCCGTGGGTGTAGATCTGCACGGACGTGGTGTTCGAGCCGGTGGTGAAGGTGGTGCTGAGGTGCTTCCAGGAGCCGCTGTCGGGCGTCCAGGTGGAGACGTCGGTGGTCCCGGTTCCGCTCGCCCCGAGGTAGGCGTAGCCCCCCTGGACCCAGGCGCTCAGCGTGTACGTGGAGCCGGGTTTCACGGCCACGGTCTGCGTGCACTTGGCGTTGTCGAGACCGGCCGGGGTGGCCCGCAGGGCGCCCGCCCCGGTCCGTACCGGCGAGGAGACGGCCGCCCCGCTGCCCGCGGAACAGGACCAGTTGGTGAGTCCGGCCTCGAATCCCGCGTTCTTGGCCACGTTGACGTCCGCGGCCTGGGCGGTGCCGGCGCCGCCGACGAGTACGAGCCCGGAGCCGACGGCGAGCGCGAGGACGCCGCCGACCCCTTGGCGCCGTCGGGCGCGGGAGCGTGTGGTGGTGCGGTCCACTGGGAGCCTCCGGTGGGGGAGTCGGGGATGGAGGGCCGTACGTCATGCGGGGGAGGGTGTACGGAACGGTGGCCACCGCTGGAGGAACAAGTTGGTCCAGACCAATTGAGTTGTCAAGACCTCTGGCGGGAAACGGTGTTGGCGCATGGGCCCCCGGGCCCAGCCGGGGGCCCAGGGAAGGGCCCAGGCCGGGACGCGGGGCCGGGCCCGGAGTGGGTCCGGCCCGGACCCACCGCGGACCCATCTGGACCCAAGAAACTCACCCCCGCTTAGCGGATTGTGTGTTCACCACCCCGCGCCTCGTGGATACAGTGCAGAGGCAACCGCGCTGCGCGATGACGCGGTGAACGCAGAGTGACGACAGGGGGTCTGACGTGCCGACAGCGATCGCGGTCACCAGCGCCGGCCTGGTGCTGCCGCCGACCGACCAGCGGACCCCCGAGGCCGCGGTCCTGCCCGCCCCGGAAACCCAGCCGCTCGCCTCCTCCGTCGCCGACTTCCAGCTCCTGCTCGACCGGTACGGACACGTGATCGTCGTCTGCCCCTCCTCGGCGCCCGCCGCGAGCACACAGCGCCTGCACGCCGTGCGCTCCCTGCTGGAGAGCGACCGGATCGCCCTGGTCAAGTCCGATCTCCCGCCGCTCGGCGTCGCCGTCCTGGCAAGGCAGCTACGGCAGTTGTCCGCCTGCGACTTCACCCCCGGGGTGGTGGCCACCGCCGCCCGGCTGCTCGCCCACTACATCTACGCGGGCGCCGTCCTGGGCTCCGTCGCCCGGCTCGACCGGGTGCCGGTCACGCTCAAGTCCCACGTCAAAGGCTGGCTGCCGGGGTCCCAGTTCGCCGTCCTCGCCGGACCCGTTCCCCAGCTCGCCAGGATCACCGCCGACACCCCGCCGCCGACCGGCCCCGAGTTCGCCACCCAGCTGCTGCTGGCCCGCGGCCAGCTCCACACCGACTGGCCCGCCACCACCCTCGTCCCCCGATGGCAGGTCCAGGGAGTGCAGGAGGCCCCGCTGCCGACCGAGTCGCCCCGCTGGTGGGGAACCGGCCGCCTCGTCGAGTTCGCCGCCTACCTGCCCGACATCGCCGTCCTGCACCAACTCGTCTCCTCCGTAAGGCGGGAGACCTGTCACTGGTGCCGGATGGAACTCATCGGCGACCGCTGCGGCTTCTGCTCCGCCCCCCTTCGCACGGCGTCGCCCGCGCGCACCGTCGCCCCGGCCACGGCCCCCGCGCCCCGCCACCGCGGCCCGGCGGCCCGCGTCCCGTGACCCCGCGTCCCTCCCGCCACGCCTGCCGACCGCACCGCGCCCGTCCCACGCCCCCGGCGCTCCCGCACCGCGCCCCCGTCCGCCGCGTCACACGTCCACGATCGAGGTAGTCCGGCCATGAACTCCCGCCAGCGTCGCGGCGTCCTCCTGCTCCTGCTGTCCGTCCTGTGCGCCCTCGGCGCCTTCGCCGGCGTCCTCTCCGTGATCAGCGACGCGAACGCCAAGGTCGGCCCCGAAGTGACCGCGTACCGGATCAGGAAGGACGTGGCGCCCTACACCGCGCTGGAGGCGGCCCAGTTCGAGAAGGTCTCGATGCCCGAACGGTGGCTCTCGGCCACCGCCGTCACCGACCTCGCCCAGATCCGCGGCAAGATCGCCGTCACCACGCTCCGGAAGGGCTCCCTCCTCCAGAGCGACATGATCGTCCGCCGCCCGGCGCTCCGGCCCGGCCAGCAGGAGATCGCCATCATGATCGACGCCGCCACCGGAGTGGCCGGCAAGATCACCCCCGGCGCGACCGTCAACATCTACGCCACCTTCGCCGGCGAGCGGGGCGGCGCCCCCGCCCAGTCCAAGGTCATCGTCAGCAACGCCCGCGTCCTCGACGTGGGCACCCTCACCCCGATCACCGCCGGCCGCGACGAGCGCGGCAGCCAGGCCACCGAGGCCGTACCGATCACCTTCGCCCTCTCCACCCTCGACACCCAACGCGTCGCCTACGCCGAGTCCTTCGCCGAGCACGTGCGGCTCGCACTCGTGGCACCCGGCGGCGAGAACACGGTCACCCCCGGCGACCGCACCTACACGCTCGACAAGGACAAGTGAGGCCGGTATGACCACCAGGATCCTGCCGGCCGTGGGCGACGCCGACGACGCCCGGTCGGTCACCGCCCTGCTCGGCCGACTCCCCGACACCGAAGCGGCCCCACCGGTCGGCGACTCCACCCGCCTCGTCGACACCCTCGCCCGGCTCGCCGCCGAATCCGTGGACCGGCTGCCCGAGGTGGTCCTGGTCCACGAACGGATCGGCCCCCTACCGGCACTGGACCTCGTCCGCGAGGTCGCCCTCCGCTTCCCCGTCGTCGGAGTCGTCCTCATCACCGCCGACGCGAGCCCCGTCCTCTTCTCGGCCGCCATGGACTCCGGCGCCCGCGGCCTGGTCACCCTGCCCCTCGGCCACGAGGAACTCGCCAGCCGCGTCCAGGCCGCCGCCCAGTGGTCCGCCGGCGTCCGCCGCCACCTCGGCGGCGTGGCCGAGGTCCACGACGGTCCCGGCGGCACCGTCGTCACCGTCAGCGGCGCCAAGGGCGGGGTGGGCACCACCGTCACCGCCGTCCAGCTCGCCCTCGCCGCCCGCGCCTCCGGCCGCAGCGTCGCCCTCGTCGACATGGACCTCCAGGGCGGCGACATCGCCTCCTACCTCGACGTACAGTTCCGCCGCTCCCTCGCCGACCTCGCGGCCGTCGACGACATCTCGCCGCGCGTCCTCCAGGACGCCGTCTACGACCACGAGACCGGACTCGCCCTGCTCCTCGCCCCCGGCGACGGCGAGCGCGGCGAGGAGGTCACCGACCGCGCCGCCCGGCAGATCCTCGGGGCCCTCCGCTCCCGCCACGAGGTCGTGGTCGTCGACTGCGGGACGTACCTGACCGGAGCCGGTGCCGTCGCCGTCGAGATGGCCGACACCGCCCTGCTGGTCACCACCCCCGACGTGGTCGCGGTGCGGGCCGCGAAGCGCACGGTACGGATGTGGGAGCGACTCCGGATCCGCAAGGCCGAGGAGAGCATCTGCCTGGTCAACCGCTACCACCGCTCCACCGAGATCCAGCCCGCCCTCATCCAGAAGATCACCGGAGCGCGCCTGGCGGGCATCGCCGTCCCCGCCGGCTTCAAGGAACTCCAGGCGGTCGTCGACTCCGGCCGGATGCACGACCTCGACGCCCGCTCCACCGTGAAACAGGCCCTGTGGTCACTGGCCGGAGAACTCGGCCTGGTGCACGCGCCCGGCGACACGGGAGCCCACCCGGGCAAGCAGCTCGCCCGGGTCGCCCGGGGAAGCGACCGCGGCGCGCTGGGGCTGCGCCGACGGGGCGGAGGGCGATGACCGTGGCCGGACGGTTCCGGGACGACCAGGGGCAGGTGGCGATCGAGTTCCTCGGCATGGTGCCGCTCATCCTGCTGACCCTGGTGCTGCTGTGGCAGTGCGTCCTGGTCGGCTACACCTTCACGCTCGCCGGGAACGCAGCGGACGAGGCGGCACGGGCGGCGGCGGTCGGCGACGACTGCGTGGCGGCGGGAAGACGGAACCTGGACGGGGCCTGGTCGTCCGGCGCGGTGGCCTGCAGCGGCGACGGGGAGATGGTGCACGCGACGGTGTCCCTCCGGGTCCCGGTCCTCTTCCCGGGCGCGATCAGCTTTCCCTTCACGGTCGACGCCGAGGCCGGAGCCGTACGGGAAGACCGGAGGCGACCGTGACCCGGCACACCACACGACGCCCGCCCCGCGGCACACCCACCCCGCCCCCCGACGCCGGCCGGCACGACCGGGACCGCGACACCGCCGCCCGGGGCCGCGCCCGGGACCGCGCCGCCCGGGACCGCCACGGCGACGGCACCACGCCCACCCCGCCCCGTGGCGGCTCTCCCGGCCGTACGGGCATCCGCCCCGCAGCGCATCGCGAAGCCCGGCCCTCGCCCCGTGGCACCGCTCCCGGCGGCCCACGCACCCGCCCCGCCCGTGACCGCGGACAGGTGGCCGTCGAGTACCTGGGCTTCCTGCCGGTGCTGCTGCTCGTCGCGCTCGCCGGCATCCAGCTCGGACTCGCCTCCTACGCGGCCCAGCAGGCCGGGACCGGCGCCCGCGCCGCGGCACGCGCCGCCACCCGGCACGACTTCCCCCTCGACCCCCGCACGGCCGGCCGGTCCGCGATGAGCGACTGGATCGCCGAGCGCAGCGACGTCGCCGTCGTCGAGAGCGGAAACGAGGCCGTCGCCACCGTCACCGTGGGTGTCCCGTCCGTCGTCCCCTTCTGGGACTTCGGCGACGTGAGCAAGTCCGCGACCATGCCACTGCCCCAGGAGGACGCTCCGTGAGCCTGCGGTCCCGCATCAGCGCCCCCGAGGAGAACGGGCCCGGCGGCAGGGAAGACGGCCACCTCGTCGCCACCTTCCGCGCCAAACTCCTCGAAGAGATCGACCTCACCGAGATGTCCGCGCTCGCCGCGGCGGAACGCCGGACCCGCCTCGAACGCGTCCTCGGGCACATCATCAGCCGCGAAGGCCCCGTCCTCTCCACCGTGGAACGGGCCCAACTCATCCGCCGCGTCGTCGACGAGGCACTCGGCCTCGGCGTCCTCGAACCTCTCCTCGAAGACGCCTCCATCACCGAGATCATGGTCAACGGCCCCGACCAGATCTTCATCGAACGGGCCGGCCGCGTCGAACTGCTCCCGCTGCGCTTCGCCTCCCACGAGCAGCTCATGCAGACCATCGAGCGGATCGTCTCCACCGTCAACCGCCGCGTGGACGAGTCGAACCCGATGGTCGACGCCCGGCTGCCCACGGGCGAACGCGTCAACGTCGTCATCCCGCCCCTGTCACTGACCGGGGCGACACTCACGATCCGCCGCTTCCCCCGCGCCTACACCCTCCACGAGATGACCGCCCTCGGCTCGCTCGACGACCAGATGCTGTTCCTGCTCTCCGGACTCGTCCAGGCCAAGTTCAACATCATCGTCTCCGGCGCCACCGGCACCGGGAAGACCACCCTCCTCAACGCCCTCTCCGGACTCATCCCCGAGGGCGAACGGGTCATCACCATCGAGGACTCCGCCGAACTCCAGCTCCAGCAGTCCCACGTCATCCGCCTCGAAAGCCGGCCCCCGAACATCGAGGGGCGCGGCCAGGTCAGCATCCGGGACCTCGTCCGCAACTCCCTGCGCATGCGCCCCGACCGCATCATCGTCGGCGAGGTCCGCGGCGGCGAGACCCTCGACATGCTCCAGGCCATGTCCACCGGCCACGACGGCTCCCTCGCCACCGTGCACGCCAACTCCGCTGAGGACGCCCTGACTCGGCTGCAGACCCTCGCGTCCATGTCCGAGGTCCGCGTCCCCTTCGAGGCCCTCCGCGACCAGATCAACAGCGCCGTCGACGTCCTCGTCCAACTCACCCGGCACCCCGACGGCACCCGCCGGATCACCGAGATCGCCCTCCTCGCCTCCCACGGACGCGAACGGTTCACCCTCGCCACCGTCTGCCGATTCCGGGCCCGGCCGATCGCCGCCGACGGCCGCGTCCACGGCGAGTTCGCTTACCACCCGCTCCCGCGCCGCGTCGCCGAACGGCTCTACATGGCGGGCCAGCCCATCCCGCAGGCGTTCGGCGTCGCCACGTCGGACGACCAGCTCGCCACCCGAGAAGCGAAGTAGGAAGCGACGATGAACGACCCGACCCCGCTGACGATCGGCGTCACGCTGCTCGCCTGCCTCCTCGGCGTGATCGGCGTACGGATGTACGCGAGCGGAGCCGCCCAGCGCGCGGCCCTCGTCGCCCGGCTCACCGACACCGGCCCGCCCGAGGCCACCGGCCGGCGCCGCCGCCGCTTCCGCGGCATCGACCGGCGCGTCCGCCGCACCCGCTTCGGCCGCCGGCTCGAACTCCGGATCTCCGCCACCGGCCTCGACCTGACGCCCGGCGAGTTCCTCGTCGCGATGGCCGCGACCGTCGCCGCCCTGTGGATGATCGGACAGGCCCTGCTCTCCCCGTTCTTCGGTCCCCTCTGCGGATTCCTCGGCCTGTGGATCGCTCTGGGCTTCCTCGGCTGGCAGCGCCAGAAACGCATCGAGAAGTTCATCAACCAGCTCCCCGAACTCTCCCGCATCCTCGCCAACGCCACCCAGGCCGGACTCGCCCTGCGCATGGCCCTCAGCATGGCCGCCGACGAGCTGGAGGCACCGGCCGGCGACGAACTGGAGAAGGTCGCCCAGCAGCTCGCCGTCGGCACCTCCCTCGACGACGCCCTCGGCGAGCTCGCCGAACGCCTGCCGTCCCGCGAACTCGTCGTCCTCGTCACCACGCTCGTCCTCGCCAACAAGGCCGGCGGCACCGTCGTCTCCTCCCTGCGCAACCTGACCGAGACGCTGGAGGAACGCAAGGAGACACGGCGCGAGGTCCGCACCCAGTTGTCCCAGGTCAGCATGACCGCCTACGCCGTCCCCGTCATCGGCATCGGCTCCCTCCTGCTCATCGACAACATGCAGCCCGGCGCCTTGGACCGGATGACCGGCTCCGGACTCGGCCAGGCCGCCGTCGTGGCCGCCTTCGCCCTGTACGTCGTCGGCTTCGCCGTCATCCGCCGCTTCTCGAAGATCGACGTCTGAGGGGAGGACCTCGTGGACCTGCTGCTCGCCTTCCTCGCCGGCCTGGCCGTCGCCGGAGCCTTCTACGGCATCCGCCTCTACCGTGCCGACGCGAGACTCCCCGACGACCTCCGGCTGGCCCTGGAGGTCGGCGCCACCCGCACCGGCGCCGTCGACTCCCTCGTCGACCGCCTCGGCATGCGCTACTCGGCCACCGTGCTGCGGCTCATGGGCCCCAAGCGGGTCAACGCCGTCCGCCGCCGGATCGACCTCGCGGGAAACCCCGGCGGCCTGACCATCGACCGCTACGGGGCACGGCGCGCCGTCTACGGCTTCCTCGGCGGTCTCGGCGGCCTGATCATGCTTTTCAACGGAGACGTACTCGTCGCCCTGCTGCTGTTCGCCTTCGCCGCGTTCTGGACCGAGGTCGGCATCTGGTCCGCCGTCCGCATCCGGAAGGACCAGATCGAACGCACCCTGCCCGACTTCCTCGACGTCCTCGCCGTCGTCGTCTCCGCCGGGCTCGGCTTCCGGCAGGCGCTCGACCGCGTCGCCGACAAGTACGAAGGCCCCTGGGCCGACGAACTCCGCATCACCCTCCGTCAGATGGACATGGGCGTCAGCCGCCGCCAGGCATTCGACGAACTGCGCCGCCGCAACGACAGCGAACAGGTCGCCCAGTTCGTCACCGCCCTCCAGCAAGGCGAGGAACTCGGCGCCCCGATCGTGGACACCCTCATCCAGATCGCCAACGACATGCGGCGCACCGACGCGCAGAACGCCCGGAGGAAGGCCGCGAAGGCCGTCCCGAAGGCCACCATGGTGATCACGACCCTGATGGTCCCGGCGACCATGATCCTGCTCGGTGCGGGCCTGTTCCTCGGAACGGGCACGAACTTCGGCTCGATCACCGGCGAGTGACAGCCATGAGAGCGGCATCCACCACGACCCTGCAGGTCAACGCCCTCCAGGCGCTGTGCCGCCAGGTCTTCGGCTTCCGCCTCGCCATGATCGCCCTCGCCACCCCCGCCGCTCTCCTCAACGCCGCCCCCGGCCTCCCCCGGAAACTCGTCGGCGCCGCCGTCCTCGTCACCTTCATGGGCTCGTACGTCCTGTTCAGGGACTGGGAACGCTTCGGGCCGCTCCTCCTGCGACACCCCGCCCTCCTCGCCGCCGACACCCTCTTCGGCTCGCTGCTCCTCGTCACCGCCGGCCCCCAGAGCACCCTCGGCTACGTCAGTGTCTGCACCCCTCTCCTCGCCGGCCTCGGCTACGGCTGGCGCGGTGCCGCGTTCTTCGCGAGTCTCCAGTCGCTGATCCTGCTCGCCGTCCACGCCGCCGACCCGCGCCACCCGCGCATGGGACTCGGCGAAGCCACCCAACTGCCCGGCCTCTGCGTCGTCACCGGTGCCCTCGGCGTCACCCTCGGCGGCCTGCTGCTCCGCTTCGGCGCGGCCAGCCAGGCCCTCACCGACACCCGCGCCCGCCTCGCCGCCGCCCAGGCCGTGGAGGAGGAACGCGCCCGCCTCGCCCGCGAGATGCATGACTCGGTCGCCACCACCCTGCATGGCCTCGCCCTCGCGGCCGACGGACTCGCCGCCACCGACGGCCCCCCGACCGTCCGCGACCAGGCCGCGCTCGTGGCCCGCTCCGCCCGCCGGGCGGCGGCCGAATCACGCGAACTCCTCGCTGACCTGCGCCGCCGGGCGTACGGCGGCGACGGAACGGCCGACGTCGACGTACCAGCGGAACTGGCTCTACGAGTAGCCGACTTCGGCCACCGCTCCGGCATCACCGCCGCCTACCGGCGGGTCGGGGACGAAGCCGTACCCCCTGTCCCCTACTCCGTGGCACGCCACCTGCTGACCATCGCCACCGAAGCCATGGAGAACGCCGGCCGCCACGCCCACCCGACCCGGGTCGACGTCTCCGCCGGAGTCTTCGCGGGTCTGCTGCGCATCACGGTCCGCGACGACGGCCGCGGACTGCCCCCGGACACGACGCTGGACGGCCTGCGCGGGACCGGCCACTTCGGCCTGGTGGGAATGGTGGAACGGGCCGCGGGCGTCGGTGCGCGCATCCGGATCGGAAAGGGCGCGGGCGCGACGGGCACGGAGGTCCGCCTGGAGCTTCCCGTGGGGAGGACGGTCGGCGTATGACACTCAGGGTGCTGGTCGCGGACGACAACCCGGTCGTACGAGCGGGTCTGTCGGCCCTGCTCGGCGGACACCCCGACATCGAGGTGGTGGCGGAGGCGACCAACGGCCGTACAGCGCTCGAGGGCGCGGAACGGCTGCGCCCGGACGTGATCCTCCTCGACGTCCGCATGCCCGAACTCGACGGCCTGGCGGCCCTGCCGAGCCTGGTCCGGCTGGCCCCGGTGATGATGCTGACCTACACCGGCGAGAGCACCGTGGTCCGCGAGGCACTGCGCCTGGGAGCGGGCGGCTACCTGGTCCACGGTGAGTTCACGGCCGAGGAGCTGGTCACCGCCGTACGCGACGTCCGAGCGGGCCGCGCCCACTTCACCCCGACGGCGGCGAACGCACTCCTTGGCGTAGTGAGAGGTGCGACTGCACATGAATATTCGGCGCCAAGCCTCTTGAGTTCATTGAAGTTTGGTCTTATGTCTTCGCAAGCGCAACGGAATGTGGCACAGTTTGGACTGAGTGTGAGGGAGGCGGAGGTGATGGACCTGATCGCGTCGGGCATGAGCAACCGTCAGATCGCCGACACCTGCTTCATCAGCGAGAAAACGGTCAAGAACCACATCAACCGCATCTTCGCGAAGCTCCACAGCCGCACGCGAAGCGAAGCGATAGCGGCCTGGCTGGGCACGAGGACGGCATCATGACCACCCCGACCGACCACCACGGGCACGGCCGCCTTTGGGTCCCTGGACCCTGTTCCCTCCCCGGACCCCGGGCATACCGTGCCGGTGCCGACATCGGCGCGAAGGAGCAGGAACCCAGAGGGGGTCAGGATGAACGACGCGCTACTGAGGGCCGTGACCAAGGCCAAGGTTCACCTGTCGAGCTGGGCACGCGAAACGTCCCGGGACCGGAACCGGCGACTTCGCGGGGACCGGGGGCAGACGGCGGTCGAGTACCTGGGGATCATCGTGGTCGTGGTGGCGATCGTGGTGGCGATCACGGGGACGGACATCGGGCAGACGATCAAGGGCGCGATCACCAACAAGATCGCGGAGCTCACCGGCAACTAGCGCTCCACGGTGCACGAGGAGACTCAGGGCAGGCGTTCCCCATCTACATCGTGGTGGTGGCGGGTCTGCTCTTCCTCGCGTTCGCCTATTTCGTCGTAGGCCAGGCAGCGTCCACGCGCAACGGAGCCCAGACAGCTGCTGATGCCGCCGCGCTCGCGGCAGCTCAGGACGCGCGCGACCAGCTCAGAGATGGCTGGCTAGATGTCATTCTCGATCCTTCTCGGTGGGATGACTTCGTCGACGGCAGAGCCTACGACGAAGGGGCCGCCTGCCTCAGTGCGGCCTCCTTCGCAGCCAAGAATCAGGCGACACTCTCTGGAGACGGCTGTGTGCCGCTTTCCGGGCAGGAAGGCTTCATGGTGGAGGTGCGCACCCTGAACGCCGTGGGCGCGTCCGTTGTACCCGGCACGGAGAAGCAACACGCCGCGGCAACGGCTTCTGCGGTCATCGAACCCCGCTGCATCTTCGAGGCGACCGAGCCCGCGCCAGACTCCGAAGAGCCTTCGCCGGACCCGTCCAGTCCGGGCCCGATACCTACGCCTACCCTGACGGAGCCCAGCCCCATTCTCGGCCTCACCTGTCACGGAATCGTTTGGGAGATCGATCCTGAGGCCCCCAGACTGCCGAGCGCAGCCGATCTCTTCACCGTTCGACTGGCCGACTGACAAACGAAGGAACCGCGACCCATGAGCGCTCGGTACGCAACGCAGATCCGCAAGGGGACGATCGCCGTCGTCCTAGCGGCTCTCGTCCTCAGCGTGGCCGGCTGCGGCAGCGAGGACGAAGCCCCCAGAGGCAAGGCATCCGCGAGCACAGCCGACCCTAAGCCCACTGCAGGCGGCAAGGGAGCACAGACCGAAGAGCCTGCCGAAGTGCTGGCCATCCTCAAAGGGCCGGAAGGTTTCGAGTTGGTCATCAACTCGGCGCGCCGTGACGCGGGTGGTTTTGTCACAGTCAAGGGCTTGCTGAAGAACGCTTCGGGCAAGGGGCGCGCCGTCCCCGTGGGGGTTCAGGGAAACGAGACGGAAGTGCTGAAGCACGGAAGCTCCTTTGGTGGAGCGAGCCTCGTGGACTCCCGCGAGAAGAAGCGCTACTACGTCCTGCGTGACACAGATGGACGTCCGCTGACGACAACTGGTCTGAGCCTGATCGGCGCCGGGGAATCCGCTGCCGTCTTCATGCAGTTTCCCGCCCCTCCCGCCGGCACCACCGAGGTAATGCTTCAGCTTCCCACCTTCGACCCCGGCACCATCAAACTCTCCTGAGGGCTGCCGCCATGACCACCACCCCCCACCGCTTCGCGGTTCTCGCCACCGCCACGCTCCTCGCGGCGTGCACCCTCACCGTCGGCCCCGCGCGTGCCGACGATCCCCCCGGGTCTGCCGCGTCCGCGTCGCCACCACCCGAGATCGACACGAACGCGCCGGAACTCATGCTTCCCGACGGGGCGACCCTCGCGCCCGCCAAGATCCTCGACATCAAGCAGGTTGTCGAGGAGGAGGGTGGTGAGCAGCGCCGCGAGGACACCAACGTCGACATCACCTTCGCGCTCCAGGCCGAGGTGCTCTTCGGCAAGGACAGTGCCAAGCTGAGCAGCTCCGCCACTGCCCGGATCGCCGCCATCGCCGCAGAGATCAACAAACAGAACTCCGGCAGGGTCCGGGTCTTCGGGTTCACCGACAACCTCGGCTCGTACGAACACGGCCTCACGCTCTCCAAGCAGCGCGCCGACGCCGTTCAGCAGGAGCTGGCCAGGAGTCTCGGCCCTGGGAAGACCTTCGACATCCGCGGTTACAGCGAGGACTATCCCATCGCAGACAACCGCACCGAGGAAGGCCGGAAGAAGAACCGTCGCGTCGAGGTGTCCTTCCCCCGGACGACGGGCGGATAGATGTTGGGAGGCGCCGCGGTGTCAGCCGCTCTCGCCCTCGTGCTCGCCCCGCCGGCGCCGTCCCCTGGCGACACGGCGCCGGTCGCGCCGCTGCCCCCCTACCGAACGGACCGGGCCGCGAAGCCCGTCGCGGGTGCGGCAGCCGGCGACCGGGGGCCGCTGCTTCCAGGGCCGGGTACCTATACCGATGTGATCGCGAAGGGCGAGAAGAAGTTCTACCGGGTCCATCTCGACGGTGTCTCCAACGTCTTCCTCTCCGCCGTACTCGCCCCGCCGCCGGGCGGCACCGTCGGCGTGGTCGACGGCATCACACTGTCCCTGACGACGGCCTCCGGCATCGCCTGCGGCGGACTGAACGACCTTCGCTTCTACGGCGAGTCCGCCCGCCCGATCGCCGACTACGTCAGCCGCCGCATCGAAGCCGGGCGCGACTGCCAACAACCCGGCGACTACCTGTTCGCCGTCGAAGGCGTGGGCCGCGAGCAGGACAGCGTCACAGCGACCAGGATGCCGGTCGAGCTGAAGTACGTCGTCGAACCCGGGCTCAGGAACGACGCGACACCACCACCCGCGCCGACCGGGTGGAGCACCACGGCACCCCCGCTCGTGAGCGGCCCCGCGCGACAGGTAGGCGGGGGAACGGGGTTCAACGACGCACCCCTTCTCGGTGACGGCGGCTGGCGCGACACCCTTCGGCCCGGGGAGAGCCGTTTCTACCGGGTCCCCCTCGCCTGGGGGCAACAGCTCGGCGTCACCGCCCGGTTCGCCAACTCGGCATCGCCGGAAGGCACCGTCACAGCGGACGGACTGCGGGTCGCGCTCTACAACCCGGCCCGCGGCGCCGTCGAGGAACGCAAGGCCCTCTACACCGGCCGGCCCACGACCGTCTCCCTCCTCACCGCGCCCGCCGCGTACGCGAACCGGACCCAGGGCTCCTCCGGCGCCGTACGGGCGATGCGCTTCCAGGGTGCGTACTACCTTCAGCTCACCCTCGACCGCCGCGTCCCCGAAGCCGTCCCGCTGGAGCTGGACGTCTCGGTCCGGGGAGCACCCCAGCCGGGCCCGGAGTACGCGGGAGAAGCAGACGCCACCGTGTTCGGCCTCGCCACCCACGGCACGGACCACCGCCGCTCGATGCTGGCCGTGGGGATCGGCGGGATCGGCCTGGGTACGGCACTGGTCCTCGGCCTGGTGGCCTGGTCGGCCGCGAGCCGACGCGGGATGTCGACCCGCCCCGTGTCCGGCCCGGGGACCGGTCCTGCGGCGTAGCCGACCACCCCTTTGCCTTCGGTGCAGTCGCGACAGGTTGTCGACAGGGCCCCGAGGAGGGCGGATCGCTCACTTTGCTTCGAGTATCGGCTTTTCGGTGAGACCCGCGTTGTTCTTGCAGCCCAGCTCCTTGACCACGGCCAAGGCCACGGAGTGGAGGATGGTGAGGTTGGCCTCGCGGATGGGGACGGTGTCGGGCGGATAGGGTTTGTCGAGGTCGAGTGTCCCCTGGATGCGGGCCGGTGCCTTCGCGGAGCCTTCGAGCCGGGGGCTGGTGCATTCCAGGAACAGGTAGGCCCTCTTGAACCCCGTGTGCGCCTCACGCCCCATTTGATAGGGGTGCATGTTGATCACGCGTCCGTCGCCGATGAGATCGCTCGGGTCGTAGAGGCCGAAGTGGACATCGAGACCGGTGGTACCCGTCTGCGCCTTGACTTCGCACATGTCGGGATGAAACGACCAGCGTTCCCCCTTCTCGTAGTCTGATGCCAACTGCCGCACAGTGCGCTCAAGGCCGCCCGCCTCCCTGTTCTTGAATCTCTCCGCTCTCAAGGCCGTGGTCAGAGCCTTGGCAGCCACAGGTGAGAGCGTGCCTTCGCACTGCTGTGCGGCGGTGACGCGTAGTTCGCGACTCTTCTCCTCGCCCCTTCCACAGGCGGACAGGAGGGTACAGGCGACCAGTCCGAAGGTGATGGGCCCGATCGTTCTTCTCATGACGATCCTCGTAACCATTGGTTGATCAGCCAGTCTCCGGTGCGTTGCCGGTCTGCCTCGCGTGGGCATTGCCCAACAGATAGCCGCCGTCGACCGCCTGGATGAGGTCCTGCTTGACCTCGTCGCTCACCTCGGCGCGGTGCATCATGACGAATCGCTCCATGGGCGACTCGGCGCTGTACCTTCCCGCCATGTAGAGGACGGCCTTGTCCTCGTGAATCTTCCCCTCGGTGGTTTCCTTGTGGTCATCGAGGGTCTTGTCGGACCAGTCGCCGATCACCTGTCCAGCCAGCTGCCCCATGGCTCCGCTACCCGTCTCGACCGCGAGTGGTACGAGGATGGCTGCGGCTCCCGCGGCGGCGGCGGTAGCGGGCAGGAAGGCGACACCGGCCGCGATGGCGGCCGTGGTGCCGAACTCCACCCATGCGGCTTTCTTGGCCTGTGCCTTCTCGTAGTCCTCATGCACCTTCATGCCTTCCGCCTCGACCTGAGCGGCGCGTGACTCGTCCAGTAGCCCCTGAAGATTTGCCCCGGTGTACACCGCACCACGGGCCCGCCCTACGTTGATCTCGCCGTCCGGTCCGACCTGCGCCTCCAGCACGCTGGTGGTGTAGATGCGCTCCGCCGTGGAGACCGTGGCGTACGCGTCCGGATGCTGGCCCAGAGTGCTCAAGAACCTGATTGTCTGTTCCCGTCCGAACTCCGGGTGAGCAGATTTCGTGCTGTTGTCCGTAGGTGCGTACGGGCTCTCCCAGTCGTTCTTGTTCAGAGCCCAGTTGAGATCGTCGATGTAGCCGGCGCCCATGTTGCCGAGGCTGTCCGCGAGGCCGGACTGGTACTTCTTGAGGAACTCGGCGTCTCCTCCGTACTTCTCGACGACCTCGTGCATGATGTCGGCCGTCTTCTCGTCCCGGACGAGTTGCGGCTGCGGATCGTCCCACGCGTGACCGAGGGTCGCGGCCTCCAGTGCGTGGCCGAGCGCGTCGGGCATGAAGTCCATGGTCTTCGTGCGGGCGTCCGGGGCGTGGCCCTCGACGTCGGGGAAGAACTCGTATTTCTCGTTGGCGAAGAAGTCCAGGTAACTGGTCTCCTGAGTGTCCTTCGTCTTCGGGTCCAGGTCGACCGTCCCGCCGATGGTGCCGTCCTCGTTGTAGGGCGTCGGTGTGGCGGAGAAGAACTGCTTCGCGGCCTCGGGGCTGTGGCCGAGTGCCTCCAGCACCGGGATCATCGGGTCGAAGCCTGCGCCGTTGACGCCGGACGGGTTGTACGCGTTCTTCAGCCAGCCGCTGTCGAGGCTCTTGCTGCCGCCGAACAGGTAAGGGTCCTTGGCGTGCAGCTGTGTCACATGCTCGGCGATGGGAACCAGGAACTTGGGGTCGTAGTGGCCGTAGCGCATGATGCCGCCGAGTAGCTGGTACCCGAACGGCGGGTTGTAGTGATGACTGGTGAGCGGAACACGTTCGGTGCCCAGTTTCCGCATCTCGGTGGACCAGTTCTCGGTCCAGGTGTCGCCGCCGCGAGTGGCCGTGGCGAGGGTGAGGCCAAGGTTCCGCTGCAGGGCCTGGACGTCTTCCAGTCGCTGCTTGTCCGGTTCGGGGCCCGAGTTGCCGTACGTGTCGGTGGAGAGCCGTCCGAAGAACTCCAGCGCGCCCTTCGGCCCGAGACCCTCGTAGAAGGTCCGTGAGAACTCCTTCGAGCCGCTGTTCTTCTTGAGGAGTTCGTTCAGCCGCTCGAGGTCCGCATGGGAGATGTCCCGGCCCTTCTCGGCCAGATCGAGAGCGCGCTGTGCCTCTTCGGCGTCCAGGCTGCCGTACCTCGGCCCGCTGAAGTCGTGTTTGTCGCTCGTGATGTCGGCCTTGAGCGCGTTGGAGCAGGCCAGGTCGGCGTCGTCGCAGGTCTCGACGACGGCGTCGATCCGCTGCTTCATCGCGTTGATCGCCGCCCGCTCCCGGCGCACCAGGTCGGGATAGTCGGGGTCGTGCCGAACCCCCGGGTCCTTGATCAGCGTGACCGGGTTCCGCGCCTCTACCGTCCCGTTCGACGTCACGACCAGCCCCTGTGCGGGCGCCTCGGTCTCGACGATCTTCTTGAGGTCGTCCTGGGCCTTCTTGAAGCTGTCGTAGCCGTCCTGAAGGATCCGGTGGATCCCGTCGGCGGCCTTGGCCGCGTCGTCGAACTCCTTCGCGGTCTTGTCCACGAACGGTTTGGTGACCTCGGCGTTCACTCCCCGCCAGTAGTCGTCCTTGGCCTTGGCGGCCATCGTCGTTCGGGCGTCGTCGGCCAGCTTGTCCAGCTTCCCCTTCATCTCCGACCAGTCGTCGGCCGCGGCCTTCATCTTCCCGAGCGGGGCCCGGTACACATCGTCGAAAGTCAGCACGATTCACTCCCGACCTATGTGAAGTGGCCGCTGATCGCGCCGGTGGTGAGAGCGGTCCTGATGTCTTCCTCGTCCTGTGCGTGCCGGGCCGCGCTGTAGTCCAGGTGATTGGAGACGTGCGCGCACGCGTCCAGTAGCGTGCTCAGCTGGGAGCCCCACGTCTCCTGGACCGTCGTCATCGCTGCTCCGGTGCGGAATCCGTGGCCGGACATCGAGGTTGCCGCTTCCTCGGTGGTCGTCCGCGCGTGGATCCCGTCCTTCACGAGGCGACCGCGCAGCGCGTAGGCCGCGTTGCCGATCGCTCCGAGTTTGTCTTGATTGACACTGAGGTTCGCGAGGTTCGCGTCGCCGCCGAGGCCGGAGCCTCCCGACGCGACCTGATGGAGCCGCGTGTGAGGCGACTCGCGGGACACTTCCCTCTTGAGTTCGCTCCACTCGTCGTCGAACGACATGTTCTCCCCCGTAGCGACGGTTCGTCTGTCTCGCCCCGAGCTCTTCCGCGTCCGAGCTCTTCCGCGTCCGAAGTCTCCCGCGTCCGGGCACGGCCGGGCGGGTCGGCTTATTCGCTCGCGACCCTAGCGACCGGGACCTGTGGCCCTCACCTTGAGGAGCGTGTCCCGGCCAATCGGGCAGGAGGCGAGAGAAGGGGGGGGAACGGGGCTCTCGTCCCCCGGCCTGCGGATGCTCTTCCGGGGCTGGCCACGGCGGAACAGTAAACCGCTCCGGCGGCACGGGCTTCCGCCGGACCCCGACGCTCGAACGATCCTCGTATGAGGGACTTTTCGCATCGCTTGCGCATATCAGTGGATAGGCTCGGCCTCATGCCGCATCCTGGTCGGATGATGACGGTCAGGCAGGAGGGCGTGCGGTTGGTCGGCGAACTCGTCGCCCGTGTACCGGCGTTCCAGGAGGTGTACGACACGCACGTGCTCAGTGAGGGTGGCGTGCTGCCGCATGTCTTCTTCTGGGACGTCGTCCAGGGCACCGTCCGGTCCTTCCTGGGCGAGGACCCGCAGGCGGCGGACTGGCGCCGGACCCTCGACTTCCTGGAGGAGCAGAGCACCCGGGGCGTCCTCGGCGTGGACGAGGTCATCGTCACCTCGTTCCTCAACGACCTGCCGTACCCGCACGAGCCGGGACACGGCATCGTCGAGCAGCTGGGCCCGGTGATGGCGGCGAAGTTCGGCAGGATTCGTCCCGGCGGCTGACACCCCGGCGGCATCGGCCCGCGCATGGCCGGGTCCCCGTACTCGGCGCCCCGGGCGTCCGTCGCCGTTGCTCCGCAGTCCCGGTCACTGTCCCGGTCCCTGTTCCGGACGGCCCCTGCCGCCGCTGTGATCCCGCGCACCCGGCCCGACCTGCCGTGACCGGGGCGTTCGAGTGCCGGACATAATCGAGCGCATGTCCACAGCTCAGCCCGTCGCTGTCCGGCGGTCCGTCTTCCGGTCCGTCCTCGCGGCCGTGCCCTGGCAGGCGCTCGGCGGGTACGCCGTCACCCGTGTCCTCGGACTGGTGGCGCTCGCTGTCGGCTCCGCCGTCACCGGCAAAGACGGGCTGCACCGGCTGAGCGGCCGGTGGGACTCGGTCTGGTACGTCCGTATCGCCGAACACGGGTACGGCTACGAGGTCGCCCTGCCCGACGGCGGCGTCCACTCCGACCTCGCCTTCTTTCCCCTGTTCCCGGCGCTGGAACGAGCCCTCGCGGCCATCCTGTCCGTCGACGCGGCCACCGCCGGACTCGTGGTCGCCTGGACCGCCTCGCTCGCCGCCGCCTGGGGTGTCTACCGGTGCGGTGCCCAGGTCGCGGGGCATCCGGCGGGAGTCTGCCTCGCCGTGCTGTGGGGCGTGTACCCGACGGCCTTCGTCCAGTCGATGGCGTACACCGAGACCCTCTTCACCGCCTTCGCCGCCTGGTCGGTCCTCGCCGTGCTGCGCGGGCGCTGGGTCCTGGCGGGCGTGCTGTGCCTGTGCGCCGGGCTGACCCGGCCGACCGCCGTCGCCCTCATCGCCGCGATCGGGATCACCGCGCTGGTGACGGTCGTCCGCGAGCGCCGGCTGCCGGTACGCATGGCGGCGGGGGTATGCCTGGCGCCGCTCGGCTGGCTCGGGTACATCGTCTACGTCGCCGTGCGGCAGGGCAGTGCCACGGCCTACTTCGACGTCCAGGCCGCCTGGGGCAACTCCGTCGACGGCGGGGTCGCCCTCGCCCGGTTCATCGCCGGTCTTCCGCTGCCCGCCGCGCTCGGTCTGTGCGCGGCGCTCGCACTGCTCGGTGGGCTGGTGGCGCTGTGCGTCCGGCAACGGCAGCCACTGCCGCTGCTCGTCTACACGATCGGCGTGGTCGTGGTGTCCCTCGTCGGCGCCGCGTACTTCGGCTCCCGGCCGCGTCTGATGATGCCCGCGTTCGGCCTTCTCCTTCCCGCCGCGGTGGCGCTCGTACGGCTCCGGCTACGCGGACGGGTCCTCGTGCTGGCCGTGCCGGCGCTCGCCTCCGCGGTCTACGGCGCGTTCACCCTGCTCGGTCCGGGACCGCCGTGACCCGGACCCCTCGGCACAGTCCCCACGCGGCCATCGCACCGGCCTCCGCCTCCAGTACATGCCGGGCGCGGAGCCTGATCATGCCCAGGCGTCCCGGCCGCATGGTCACGACGTCCAGGACACGCAGGGAACGGTCCAGATAGGCGACGTCGATGGCGAACCGCATACGGAAGGTGTGGATGCTGTTGGCGGGGGTGAGGAGCAGCGCGCCCCGGACCCCGTCCCGGCCGAGCAGGCCCCGCCGCCGGGCCCGGTAGGAGGCCGCGATCTCCAGTCCGACCGTCGCCCCGGGAGCGGTCAGTGTTCCGGTGCCGTCACGCCATTTCGGCTGTCTCCGCATGGGGGAGACGGTAGTGGCGCGGATGGGTAGGGTGCCGCGCGTGGACGTCCTGCCGATCGTCGCCGCCGCCCTGTGGGGAGCCGCCACCGGACTGCTCGTGCCACGCGCCGCGTACCGGCTCTCCGTCGCACCCGGGGAGGACCGGCGGACCGGCTGCCCCGCGGGGCATGTCTTCGTCGGGCCGGCGGGCGGGTGGCTCGGTCCGCCCGGCTGCCGCGCCTGCGCCGCGGAGCCGGTACGGGTGCCGGTGTCGCCGGGTCCACCGGAAGCCACCGCCGGGCCGGTCCCCGCCCGGGTCCTGCCGGCCGCCGCCGTGTTCCGGCACCGGTTCGCGGCGCCCCTTCTCACCGCGTTCGCCTGTGCGGTGCTCGCCGCGGCCACCGGCCCTCGTCCCGAACTCGCCGTCTGGCTGCTCGTCACGCCGTTCGGGATGCTGCTCGCCAGTGTCGACGCCCGCGTCCACCGGTTGCCCGACCGGCTCACCCTGCCGCTCGCCGGGGCGGTTCCGCTGCTCTTGGGCGGCGCCGGGCTCCTTCCGCACAGTGCCGGCTCCTGGCTCCACGCGCTGCTCGGCGGTCTCGCCCTGGGCTGCGGATACCTCGCGCTGTTCCTGATCCATCCGGGCGGCATGGGCTTCGGCGACGTGAAGCTCGCCCTCTCGGTGGGCGCGGCGCTCGGCTGGTACGGCTGGGGCGTCCTCTTCGCCGGGACCTTCGCCGGGTTCCTGTCCGGCGCGGTGTACGGGCTCGGGCTGGTCCTCACCCGGCGCGCCGGCCGAGAGTCCGCCATCCCCTTCGGGCCCTTCATGCTCGGCGGCGCCCTCCTGGGGCTGCTCCTCGGAGGACTCTCCACGACCCCCTGAGGGCGCCGCCCCGGAGCCCGGCGTCAACCGGAGGGCCGTCACCGGGGGTCCCTCCTGGGAGGGACGAAACCCGCCGCCACGCCGAGGCGCAAACCCGCCATCGGACCCCAGAGCCCTTGTCCCTACTGGGATCCGGGGATTCCGCATCACACCGGTCGGCGCACGTGGCGCGCGTCGGCACTAATGAAGGGTTATGGTGGAAACCCCCCCTCGGGCCGGTCCGTATCCCCCCCACGGACCGGCCCGTTTTCTTTGTTCGGCACCACACGCGCCGGGACACGCGCCGCCGACGCGCCGGCGCACCACGTCCCCGCCCCCAGCCGCCCGACACCCCGGTTCCGGGGGTGTCCCCCGCGTGGCGTCATCCCCGGCCCGCGGCCACGTCTCCAAGCCCGTGCCGCGGGCACCTGCGTGGCCCGAGCCGGGCACTCGGAGGTCGTGCCCCCGAGTGCCCTGCCGCCCGTCGCGCCCGATCGCCCCACCGCCGTGTCCGGCGGCTCAGTTCCGTCCGGCCCAAATGTTGGTGCCCTCGGTGTCCACCGCGAAGGAGTCGATCTCCTCCAGCTCCTCCGCGGTCAGCGGCGCCGTGGCCGGCGCGGCCACGTTCTCCTCCAGCTGCGTCACGCTGGACGCGCCGATCAGCGCGGAGGTCATCCGCTCGTCGCGCAGCACCCACGACAGCGCCAGTTGCGCCAGCGACTGACCGCGTCGCTCGGCGATGGCCGCGAGGCCGCGCAGTCGGCGCAGCACCTCCTCGGAGAGCAGCTCCGGGTCGAGGGACTTGCCCTGCGTGGCCCGCGAACCCTCCGGGATGCCCTTGAGGTACTTGTTGGTCAGCAGCCCCTGGGCGAGCGGCACGAAGGAGATGCAGCCCATGCCGGCCGTCTCCAGCGTGTCGAGGAGGCCGTCCTCCTCCGTCCAGCGGTTGATCATCGAGTACGAGGGCTGGTGGATGAGGGCGGGGACGCCCATCTCCCTGAGGATGCCGGCGGCCGCGGCGGTCTGCTCACTGGTGTAAGAGGAGACACC
Source organism: Streptomyces sp. NBC_01216 (assembly GCF_035994945.1). Taxonomy (NCBI): domain Bacteria; kingdom Bacillati; phylum Actinomycetota; class Actinomycetes; order Kitasatosporales; family Streptomycetaceae; genus Streptomyces; species Streptomyces sp. NBC_01216. The sequence continues at coordinate 2,524,769 of NZ_CP108677.1, read as the reverse complement.
GACGTACAGCGCCTTGCCCTGGTGGACGGCGGAGGCCAGCGCCCCCATCGTCTCCTCCAGCGGGGTGTGGGGGTCGAAGCGGGTCGGGTAGCCGGGGATCATTGCTGAACCCCCGGCCCCCTCAGAACCGGGCGTGCGGCTTTCACCGCACCCGGCTCAAGCACGTCCTGTGGGCTGCTCTGCGCCGTGCCCTCCTGGGCGTGGCGCTGGTGATGGCAGTGCGTGTGCAAGAGCACCGGATTCTTGTAGTCGTTCGTCCCGCCGTGCACCCGGTAGATCTTGTGATGCACGTTCAGGGTCTTGCGGCGGGCATCGAACCAGGCAATCCAGTCATGGACGTTGTCCGGTTCGAATTCCGCACCTTCTACAAGATCCAGACCGCATTCCGGGCAGAGACCCTTCTGCTTTGCCGCCAGGGACTGGAGGAACTTTCTCTCCGTCTCCAACTTGCTCCGCTTGCTGGCCCTGTCCGTCCAGTACTGCGTCAGTGCCGGGTCGTCCTTCGAATATGAGTCCATGACCGGGACGTGACGGACGATCTTCGTGCGGGCGGCCGGGATGATGAACCCCGTGTCGTCCCCGAAGACCCAGCGGTTCCGGCTTCCCGGAATCCGCTGCTTCCAGTAGTGGTTGGCGATCCAGAGCCTTCCCTTCCTGCGATGGTTTCTGTTCGCCCACTGCCAAAGCTGGTTGAACAGAATCCAGTCGAGGTGGTTGAAGGCATCCTTCGAGCTCCACGGACGGTAGTACGCGGTCCATCCCCGGATGAACGAGTTCACGTGACCAATCAGACGCTTGGTCTCGCTCCCTCGGTTTTCCCGGACGATTTCCCTGATACGTTCCGCGGCTCTCTTCATGGCATCCTTGCTCGGCCTGATGAGAGTGGTCCCGTTGCTGTACCGGCGGACGTTGCCCCCCAGGAAGTCAAAGCCATCGGTGAGGTGTACGACTCGCGTATTCTCCTCGTCGAAGGCCACCCCCCTCGGTTTGAACCATTCCGCCAGCCGACGCTTGGACTCATACGCCTGCTCCTCCGTGTGGCACATGACCACGAAGTCGTCCGCGTATCTCACCAGTGCAGGCGAGTCCTCCTTGACGGCCCTGTGGGCGCCCTTCTTCCGGTAGACCACTCCTGCTGCCTTCTCCATCCCATGGAGGGCGATATTCAGGAGAAGAGGACTGAGCACGCCACCCTGCGGAGTTCCCTCCGTGGTGGGCGCGAATCTTCCCTTCTCCATCACCCCCGCCTTCAGCCATCCCTGGATCATTTCCCTGCCGGGGAACTTTCCGATGGATGCCATCAGGTGCTCGTGGCTGATGCGGTCGAACGCCGCCGAGAGGTCGGCGTCCAGCACCCACACCCTGTGAGCCTGCTTCTTGCCGACGATCTGGTGGATCGCCGCCATCGCGTCGTGGCAGCCCCGTCCAGGGCGGAAGCCGTAGCTTCGCGCCTCGAACCGGGCCTCCCACTCGGGCTCCAGGGCGTTCTTCACCCTGGCCTGCTGTACCCGGTCACGAATGACCGGGATGCCCAGCGGCCTGGTCTTGCCATTGGCCTTCGGAATGTATACACGCTTTACCGGTGATGGCTTCACATTCTTCTCCGCGATGAGGTGCCTCGCCAGGAGGCCCCTTTCCTGAGGAGTAAGTGCCGTGTCACCGTCCACGCCGGCCGTCTTCCTTCCCCGGCTCACCTGCGTTACTCGGCGAACGCTCAGCAGAGTGTTCGCTGTTGATCGCAGCATGAGTTTCTGGAGGTTTCTGACCTTCGGCATGTCGTATTCCTGAGCAGCCTTGAAGATCCTCTGCCTCAGCCTTCGTACCTCCGCGTCCACCCGGCTCCAGTCAATGCTGTGCCAGGCTTCGGCGTCGTCGCCGGTTTCGTTCCAGAAGGACTTCCGTCCCGTGTTCTCGTCCATCAGTCCTCCCTGTCTAACGTGCACCGTCGTTAAGTCGGCGTTGGTTTATTGGTACTTCAAGGACGAACCTGGTCCGCGTGGGCCCCCTTTCGGGTCCGGCCATACGGCCGGTATCCACCGGGTTATAGCTGGAGGGTGGAGCCCCTTTATCCAGCCTTTCCCCCGGGCTTTCGCCCCAGTGGCATTTGCTTCTCGGACCATCCTGCGCCCGCAGAGGGTCTGTGCCTTCGTTGCCTCCGGCCTACCCCCGGTCGGGGGACCTCTACGGGGTTGTCTAGTTCCACACAATCAAGTCGCGCTCGGGGTGGGTGCCGTCTCTATCCCGGGAGCCACGGTGACCTATCCGCGCCTTCACAGCCGGCTTGGCGGATCGTGTGAGGGAGTCTCACCCTCTGCTCCTTTTCCGCCCGATTACTTCCCACTAGGGCGGTTCGTTCTTCACGAGACCTCGGCGACGATTCACTTTCGTTCACCCGTCCGAACTTCCCCCGGACCCGTACCGACGCAGTGGACGCGTCAGCCTTTGATCGCGTACTCGGGCTTCACGCAAAAGGATTACTCCTGATGCATGCCGAGCGGGGGACGGTCCGTTGGTCACAGGACCGGCCTGCCCTTATCTCCTTCCGGGCAGGCCCTTGATTGTGCGGCTTCTAGCCGCACTGCGAGTAGAAGATGTCGACGTGGTCGAGCCCCATACGCTTCAGGGAGGCGTCGAGCGAGGACATCAGGTACTTGCGGGAGCCCCACTCGCCGTAGGGCCCGGGGTGCATCAGATAGCCGGCCTTCGTCGAGACGACCAGCTCGTCCCGGTAGGGCGCGAAGTCCTGGGCGAAGACCTTGCCGAAGTTCAGCTCGGCGGAGCCGGGCGGCGGCCCGTAGTTGTTCGCCAGGTCGAAGTGGGTCACGCCCAGGTCGAAGGCGCGGCGCAGGATCGCGCGCTGCGAGTCGAGCGTGCGGTCGTCGCCGAAGTTGTGCCACAGGCCGAGCGAGACGGCGGGGAGTTTGAGCCCGCTGCGGCCGGCACGCCGATACTCCATGGAGTCGTAGCGGTCCGCGGAGGCGCGGTACGGGGAGGAATCAGTCACGTATCTCTGCTTATCACGGACTTGTGACAGTCCCGGGCTGGGAGCGATTGACCCGTGCGCAGTAATGTGGCGGCTTCGGGGACCACTGCGGCATGGAGGGGTTAAGAACAGTGAACCTGCGCGACCTGGTGTACGGGCTCTACGCACGCCGGGTGGAGGGCCGCCTCGATCACGCCCAGGTGCCCAAGCACATCGGTGTCATCCTCGACGGCAACAGGCGCTGGGCCAAGGCGTCCGGCGGGACCCCCGAGCAGGGCCACAAGGCGGGTGCGGACAAGATCCGGGAGTTGCTCGGCTGGTGTGCCGAGACCGACGTCGAGGTCGTCACACTCTGGATGCTCTCCACGGACAACCTGAACCGGCCCGAGGAGCAGCTGGTCCCGCTGCTCGGCATCATCGAGAACGCCGTCCGCTCGCTGGCGTCCGACGGCCGCTGGCGGGTGCACCACGTCGGCACGCTCGACCTGCTGCCGGCCAGGACCCAGTCGGTCCTGAAGGAGGCCGAGCAGGCCACCCACGACAACACGGGGATACTCGTCAACGTCGCGGTGGGCTACGGCGGCCGGCAGGAGATCGCCGACGCGGTCCGCTCGCTGCTCCTGGAGCACGCGGAGAAGGGGACGAGCTTCGAGGAGCTCGCCGAGACCGTGGACGTCGAGCACATCTCCGAGCACCTCTACACGCGCGGTCAGCCCGACCCGGATCTGGTGATCCGCACCAGCGGCGAGCAGCGACTGTCCGGTTTCATGCTGTGGCAGAGCGCCCATTCCGAGTACTACTTCTGTGAAGTGCACTGGCCCGCCTTCCGCAAGGTCGACTTCCTGCGGGCCCTGCGCGACTACGCGGCCCGCCACCGGCGCTACGGCTCCTGACGGCCGCGTCACCGGATCACCCGGCGGCGGACCGGGGCGGGTCACCGGGCGTTCATGAACGCGTCGTCATATGCCTGCGCATGGCGGCGGGCGTTCGAGGGAATACCCCTTCCAGAGTGAGCGGCACGGAGACCGCCACCCGGGAGGCCCGTTGCACCAGGACGACCGTGCAGGACGTGTACGGACGACGCGGAGGGCCGGAGCTCGGCCCGCGCGTCGTGGCCAGAGCCCGGTCCCATCCCGCAGCGACGCCGGTTCTGTCGCGCCCCGACCTCACAGGGGTCGTCAAAGGGGGTCTGTCCTTCCGTGGTGACCAGTACGAAGCGCCGCTTGTCCGACAGGCGCACCTATGTTCTCGACACCAGCGTGCTGCTGGCCGACCCCAATGCCGTGTCCCGCTTCGAGGAGCACGAGGTCGTGCTCCCGATCGTCGTGGTCACCGAGTTGGAGGCCAAACGGCACCACCCCGAGCTCGGCTACTTCGCCCGGGCGGCGCTGCGCCTCCTGGACGACTTCCGGGTCCGGTACGGGCGGCTGGACGCCCCGCTCCCCATCGGGGAGCTGGGCGGCACGCTGCGGGTCGAGCTGAACCATTCGGACCCCGGTGTCCTCCCGGCCGGCTACCGGCTGGGGGACAACGACTCACGGATCCTGGCGGTCGCCCGCAACCTGCAGGCCGAGGGTTTCGACGTCACGGTCGTCTCCAAGGACCTGCCGCTGCGGATCAAGGCGTCCTCGGTGGGCCTCCTCGCGGAGGAGTACCGCGCCGAGCTCGCCATCACCGACTCGGGCTGGACCGGCATGTCGGAGCTGGGGCTCTCCGCCGATCAGGTGGACATCCTCTACGACCAGGAGAGGCTGTACGTCCCGGAGGCCGCGGACCTTCCGGTACACACCGGGCTGGTCCTCCAGTCCGAGCGGGGCAAGGCGCTCGGCCGGGTCACCCCCGACGGCAACATCCGGCTGGTGCGCGGCGACCGGGAGGTGTTCGGGATCCGCGGGCGCAGCGCCGAGCAGCGGATCGCGCTCGACCTGCTGCTCGATCCGGACGTCGGGATCGTCTCGATGGGCGGCCGGGCCGGTACCGGCAAGTCGGCGTTGGCGCTCTGCGCGGGCCTGGAAGCGGTCCTGGAGCGCCGGCAGCACCAGAAGGTGATGGTGTTCCGTCCGCTGTACGCGGTCGGCGGCCAGGAGCTCGGGTACCTCCCGGGCAGCGAGGCCGAGAAGATGAGCCCGTGGGCCCAGGCGGTCTTCGACACCCTCTCCTCGGTGGCGGGCCGGGAGGTCATCGAGGAGGTCCTGGGCCGCGGGATGCTGGAGGTCCTGCCGCTCACCCACATCCGGGGCCGCTCCCTGCACGACGCCTTCGTCATCGTCGACGAGGCGCAGTCACTGGAACGGAACGTCCTGCTGACCGTTCTGTCCCGGATCGGGTCGAATTCGCGCGTGGTGCTGACCCATGACGTGGCCCAGCGCGACAACCTCCGGGTCGGCCGGTACGACGGAGTCGTCGCCGTGGTGGAGAAGTTGAAGGGGCATCCGCTCTTCGCCCACGTCACGCTCACCCGCTCCGAGCGTTCGCAGATCGCGGCACTCGTGACCGAAATGCTGGAGGACGGGCAGATCTGAACCGAAGAGACGGATTCGTACACTCTCGTAGCCGTACGTGAGTTGGCGCCGCCCGGCGAAGCGGAGGAGCTTAGCCGGGCGGCGCCGCGCTGTCCGCCCTATCGGCCAAATGTCGGGGGACCGGAGGGGTGTGAGCTTTCACACGCAACGTGGAATTGCCTTGCGGCGTCGCCGTCCGGCAGAGTCTTGCTTCCGTCAGGCCCCGCATACGGCACACGTGCACCCTCCGGGGTGTGGCACCACACAACTCAACAACTGTTCGCCGTATGCCGCCCACAGCATCACGGGCCCGTGTCTTCTGTGACCCAGCAGTATCGGAGACCAGCGCAAGGGGCACGATTTCGCCCGCTTGGTCACCGGTGTGGGCGATGCTGGAAGGAAACCGTGTGAGCCGGATCTCGGTCCGGGGATTCGCGGTGGCTTCGGCCACTGCGGTCACCACTGTCGGCGCCGTCGTCGGTGTTGCCTCGGGCAACACCCAGCCCGTGGACGACAACTTCGAGGCCACCGCGGCCGACACCACGCTGCTCGCGGACATTCCCGCCGGCCGGCAGGCCCAGGTGCAGGTCTCCTCGCTCGCCGAGCAGGCGGACGTGCAGGCCGCCGCCGCGGACACCGCCGCGAAGAAGTCCGCCGAGGAAGCCGCCCGCCTCCAGGCAGCCAAGGACGCCCAGGCGAGGAAGAAGGCGGCCGACAAGGCCGAGGAGGAGCGCAAGGAGGCCGCCGAGCGCGCCAACCGCTCCGCTGTGCGCGACGCGTCGAGCTTCTCCGCCCAGGGCTCCTACAGCATCGCCGAGGTGAAGGCGATCGCCCGCCAGATGGTCCCCGCCGCGCAGTTCCAGTGCTTCAGCAACATCGTGGACCACGAGTCCGGCTGGAACTACCGCGCGGTCAACGCCTCCTCGGGCGCCTACGGTCTCGTCCAGGCCCTGCCGGGTACGAAGATGTCGTCGGCCGGCGCCGACTGGCAGACCAACCCGGCCACCCAGATCAAGTGGGGGCTGAACTACATGAACAGCCGCTACGGCAGCCCCTGTGGTGCCTGGTCCTTCTGGACGGCCAACCGCTGGTACTAGGGCTTGCCGCGGTACCCGTGCCCGACGAGGCACGGGTACCGCCCCGGCCGAGGCCCGCCCCGTGGAGAGGGCGCCGCTGAAGCGGCGCCGCCCGGCGGGACCGGCCCGCCGGACCGGGCGAGTCCTCGGCCTCGTCCCGCGCCCTGCGGCGCTCGCCGCGTGGCGACCCCCGGCACGCTCAACTTCGTGGAGCCTCCCACCGTCCTACGGTGGGAGGCTCCACGCGTGTAGGTTCAGGACGCCCACCGGCGCTCGGGGAGTGACAGCGGGGGAGAGGGAAGAGGATGTCGAGACTGCCAGGATGGCTGAACCGGATCGGTGCCGGGCTGAGCCACATGGGCGAACGCCTGGAGGAGCGTCGCGCCGAGGCCGAGGCGCGCGACGGTTTCGGCACGCCCCCCGACCTTCCGGAGCCCGGGCCCGGCGCCCTGTACGACCCGCCCGGCACGGGCGCCGACGCGACGTCCGGAGCCCTTCTCGCAGACCCCCGCCGCGGTGCGACCGCACCGGCCGGGCCGCCGGGCGTCGAGAGTGCCCCCGGTGCTCCGGGCTCCGGGGACACGCCGGACGCCGGGAGCCCCCTCGACGCGGGCGCGCCCCGGTCCGACGAGGAGGCCGCCGGCCGCTGGCCCGGCCGACGCGCCCCGGGCACCGTCGACCGGACCGCCGTGCCCGCCCCGCCCGACTACGCCCCGGCCGTCGCCGCCCGGCCCGAGCCGATCGACGCCATTCCCTGGGGCATGCGGGTCGCGGCCGAGGCGGGCTGGCGGCTGCTCGTCCTGGCCGGCACCGTCTGGGTGCTGATGAAGGTGATCAGCTCGGTACAGCTGGTCGTGCTCGCCTTCGTCGCGGCTCTGCTCATCACCGCGTTGCTCCAGCCCACCGTGGCCCGGCTGCGGAAGAGCGGACTGCCCCGCGGGCTCGCCACCGCGGTCACGGCCGTCTCCGGCTTCGTGATCATGGGGCTGGTCGGCTGGTTCGTGGTCTGGCAGGTCATGGACAACATCGACAACCTCTCCGACCGGGTCCGGGACGGCATCGAAGAGCTCAAACGCTGGCTCCTCGACAGCCCGTTCCACGTGACCGAACAGCAGATCAACGACATCGCCGAGAACCTCAGCGACACCATCGGCGCGAACACCGAGCAGATCACCTCGGCCGGACTCCAGGGCGTGACCGTGGTCGTCGAGGCGATGACCGGCATCCTCCTCGCGATGTTCTCCACCCTCTTCCTGCTGTACGACGGGAAGAGGGTGTGGAACTGGACGCTGAGTCTGGTGCCCGCGCAGGCGCGGCCGGGCGTCGCCGGGGCGGGACCCCGCGCCTGGCGGACGCTGACCGCCTATGTGCGCGGCACGGTGCTCGTCGCCCTGATCGACGCCGTCTTCATCGGTCTCGGCCTGTACTTCCTGGACGTGCCGATGGCCGTCCCGCTCGCCGTCTTCATCTTCCTGTTCGCGTTCATCCCGCTGGTCGGCGCCGTCATCTCCGGCGCGCTCGCGGTCGTCGTCGCCCTCGTCACCAACGGGGTGTTCACCGCGCTGATGGTGCTCGTCGTGGTGCTGGCCGTGCAGCAGATCGAGGGCCATGTGCTCCAGCCGTTCATCCTGGGCCGGGCGGTACGGGTCCACCCGCTGGCCGTGGTGCTCGCGGTCGCGGCCGGCGGACTGACCGCGGGCATCGGCGGCGCGGTGGTGGCGGTGCCGCTGGTCGCGGTCACCAACACGGTGGTCGGCTACCTCCGCGCCTACAGCCACGAACAGGCGCTGTTGTCGACGCCCGAGCCGCGCGGGGCGACCGCGTACGAGATCGCCCCGACCCAGGCGCCGGGGTCGCCCGACCGGAGCCGGCTGTGATCTCCGAACCGGAGCTGACGGGCGGGGCCGGATTCCCCGGGGCCGGGCCGCCCACGACACTCCTCGACCTCGGACCGCCCGGACCACCGGAACGCCCGGCGCCCGGGCGCCCCTGGCTGTGGGCGCTCGGTGGTGCCGTCGTGGCCTCGGCGGTCTGGGCCGCCGGTCTCTACGCGTACCAGCGACACGAGGCGGGCCGCGGCCCCGACCTCGGCGGGTACCACCGTGTCGAGGACCTCTGTGCCAAGGTGCGGCTGAAGGCGCTCGCGGCCGAGCTCGGCCCGCTCGCGGTGGACCACACGGGGTCCGGGCGGGAGAACCCCGCCCTGGACCGGTACACCTGCTCGGGCACGCTGGGGTCCCCGGACACCGGATACGGCGTCAACGTCTCCTTCGACCTGCACAGGGTGACCGACCCCGGACCCGAGTTCGCCGCCCTCTTCGGAGACCCGGACTTCGAGGCCGAGCCGGTCCAGGGCCTCGGCGAGCAGGCGTTCTTCCAGCTGGAGGAGGAGCAGTCCGGCGCCTGGATGCGAGTGCTCGACGGGTACGCGGAGGCCGAGATATCCCTCCAGCTCCGGCAGGTCTGGGACAGGGAGACGAACGAGGCCGTGCCGCGGACCCGGAAGGTCGACCTCTCGGGTGTCGACGCCCTGCTCGCCCAGGACCTGCGGACCCTGATGGCCGAGCTGAAGAAGCCGTGAAAGCCCCCGGGCACCTCCGGCGGCCGTCCACGCGAGACGCTCGGCCGGGATACCCCGGCCGAGCGTCTGCGTGATCTGCTCACCACCCAGAACCAAGTGGTGTTGCGACGACCCCTGGAAACCAAGCACCCCGGGGCCCGTCCGTCCTGCGGTGCTACTCGACGAGCAGCGCTTCCGCGTCCAGCGTCACGCCGACCGCCTGGATCACCGAGGCGATCTTGACCGCCTCCTGGATCGTCTCGCGGTCCACGCCGGCCTTGCGCAGCACCTGCTCGTGCGAGTCCAGGCACTGGCCGCAGCCGTTGATCGCCGAGACGGCGAGCGACCACAGCTCGAAGTCGACCTTCTCCACGCCCGGGTTGCCGATGACGTTCATCCGGAGCCCGGCACGCATCGTCCCGTACTCGGGGTCCGACAGCAGGTGCCGGGTCCGGTAGAAGACGTTGTTCATCGCCATGATCGCGGCGGCGGACTTGGCCGCCGTGTACGCCTCGGGCTTGAGGTTGGACCTGGCCTCCGGCTCCAGCTCGGCGAGGACCTTCGGCGAGCGTGAGGCGATCGCGCAGGCCAGGACCGTTCCCCAGAGCTGCTGCTGCGGGAGCTCGCTGTTGCCGATCACCGAACCGAGGTTCAGCTTCAGGTCCTTGGCGAAGTCCGGCAGGGCGGACTTGAGTTCGTCGAGAGCCACGTCAGATCACTCGCCCGACAGAAGCGTGGCCGCGTCGAGGGTGGTCTCGCCCTTGTTCCAGTTGCACGGGCACAGCTCGTCGGTCTGCAGGGCGTCCAGGACCCGCAGGACCTCCTTGGGGTTACGGCCCACGGAGCCGGCGGTCACCATGGTGAACTGGATCTCGTTGTTCGGGTCCACGATGAACACGGCACGCTGGGCGAAGCCGTCCTCGCCCTCGACGCCGCAGTCGCGCATGAGCTCGTGCTTGGAGTCGGCGAGCATCGGGAAGGGCAGGTCACGCAGGTCGGCGTGGTCCTTGCGCCAGGCGTGGTGCACGAACTCGGAGTCGCCGGAGACGCCGAGGATCTGCGCGTCGCGGTCCGCGAACTCGTCGTTCAGCTTGCCGAAGGCGGCGATCTCTGTGGGGCAGACGAAGGTGAAGTCCTTCGGCCAGAAGAACACCACGCGCCACTTGCCCTCGTAGGTCTTGTGGTCGATCTGCTCGAACTCCTTGCCGCTCTCCAGCGACACGCAGGCGGTCAGGTCGTAGGTGGGGAACTGGTCACCGACAGTGAGCACGCGCTCTCCTTGCAATGACGGAAGCCCTTCGTGGGGGCTTCCGTGAGGGGGGTTGGACGTCGCCTCAGCATGGCACGGGGTGCATTGATCAGTGAAATAGCTAGACTGGGTCGTGTTGATCGAAGGTGGTTATCAGTGGCATCCCCGTACGGCTCGTCCCGTGGCAAGCAGCCGAGCCTTTCGCAGCTCAGAGCATTCGCCGCGGTCGCGGACCATCTGCACTTCCGGGACGCGGCGGCGGCGATCGGCATGAGCCAGCCGGCGCTCTCGGGCGCGGTTTCGGCTCTCGAAGAGGCACTCGGTGTCCAGCTCCTCGAGCGTACGACGCGCAGGGTGCTGCTCTCGCCCGCCGGCGAGCGGCTCGCGGTCCGCGCCCGGGCCGTCCTGGACGCGGTCGCGGAGCTGATGGAGGAGGCGGAGGCGGCGCAGGCACCGTTCACCGGCGTGCTCCGGCTCGGCGTGATCCCGACGGTCGCCCCCTATCTGCTGCCGACGGTGCTGCGCCTCGTCCACCGGCGGTATCCGGAACTCGACCTCCAGGTGCACGAGGAGCAGACCTCCTCCCTGCTGGAGGGGCTGGCCGCGGGGCGGCTCGACCTGCTGCTGCTCGCCGTCCCGCTCGGTGTCCCCGGAGTCACCGAGCTCCCCCTCTTCGACGAGGACTTCGTGCTCGTCACCCCGGAGGGGCATCCGCTGGCCGGCCGCGACGACCTCCCGCGCACGGCCCTGAAGGAACTCAGGCTGCTGCTCCTGGACGAGGGCCACTGCCTGCGTGACCAGGCCCTGGACATCTGCCGGGAGGCGGGACGCACGGAGGGCGCGCCGGTCACCACGACCGCGGCCGGCTTGTCCACCCTGGTCCAGCTGGTGGCGGGAGGGCTCGGCGTGACCCTGCTCCCGCGTACCGCGGTCAGGGTGGAGACGGCCCGCAACGCCGCCTTGTTCACCGGGAGTTTCCTGGATCCGGCGCCCTCCCGGCGAGTCGCGCTGGCGATGCGGACGGGAGCGGCCCGGCACGGCGAGTTCGAGGAGCTGGCCGAGGCGCTGCGCGGAGCCCTGCGACGCCTTCCGGTACGCGTGGTGGGCGCCGGTACCTGAACCGGCCCCGGTACTCGAACCGCCCCCGCGCCCGCGACCGCGTCCCCCTGCGGACGCGGTCGCGGGCCGCTTTCGGGCCGCTCTTCAGGCGGCTATTCGGTCCGCAGGCCGTCGGCCCGCATCAGCCGCCACAGCGGCGGCAGACTCAGCAGGGTCACGACCGCGATCAGCCCGGCACCCACGCCGACCATCGGCAGGAAGACCCACCAGTTCACGACCCGCTTGCCGATCATCCGCAGCAGCGCCATGCCGAGCCCCAGCCCGGCCGCCACCGCGAGCGCGAGCGTGATCGGGACGGCCGTCTGCCACGGCACGGACAGGCCCAGGGCGGTGCGCCGGGTGCCGAAGGCGACCAGCGTGGAAAGCGGCCGCCTGCGCTCCCGCGGCTGTTCCACGGTGGTGACCGGCAGTGAGGCCGCCACCAGCAGCACGGTCAGGGCCGCGCCGACGGGGATGCCGGTGCGGACGCTGCCGAACTGCCGGTCGACCTCGACCTCCTGGAGCGTGCGGACCCAGGTCAGCGGGCCGAATCCGGCGGCCGTGTTCCGGACGTGCTCCGCGGCGCCGGGCACGTCGGGGTCGATCCGCACCAGAGCGTTGGCGTCCGGCGCGTCCAGCCGCGGCGCGTCGAAGGCGGCGGGGGTGGCCAGGATTCCGGACCGGTGTTCCTGCGCCGCTCGCCGTTCAGCCGCAGCGGCGGGGCGACGTTCTCGACGCAGGTCAGTTCGGGAAGGAGCCGGCCGAACTGGAAGACGAGGCCGAAGTCGGAACGGCGCAGGGCGCTGCGCTCGCCGTCGGACAGCGAGGTGAGCGTGCGCCCGTCGTAGGTGACGGTGCCGGCGTCGGGCCGGACGATCCCGGCCAGGCAGTGCAGCAGGGTGGACTTGCCGGAGCGGAGGGGCCCATCACGGCGATGACCTCGCCCGCCCGGATGGCGAAGTCCGCGCCGAGAGCGCGGGGGTCGTCCCGTCCGCCTTGGTGACGCCGTCGGCCCGGAGCAGGGCGGGGGTGGTCATCGGCGGATCTCCTCGGCGAGCCGGTCGAGCCGTGCGGCGGTGAGCTCCAGCCACCGGAGATCGGCCTCGAGGTGGAAGAGCGCGTGGTCGCAGATCAGCTGGTCGGCGAGGTCGCCGTCCTTCTTGCGCCGGGTCAGTTCCCGCATCAGCCGCAGATGCGCCGCGCGCTGCAGGTCGAGCAGCTCGGCCGCCGGGCGTCCGGTCAGCAGGGCGAGCACGACCTTGGTGTAGAGCGTGGACTGCAGGTACGGCTCCGGCTTCTCGGGCCGGGCCAGCCAACTCTCGACGTCGGTGACGCCGGCTTCGGTGATCGCGTACCGCTTGCGTTCGGGGCCTCCGCCGGCCTCGACGCCGTCCACCTCGATCAGGCCGTTCTTCAACAGCCGGGACATGGTCGAGTAGACCTGCCCGTAGTGCAGCGGCCGGTCGTGGCCGAACTTCTCGTCGAAGGCGCGCTTGAGGTCGTAGCCGTGGCGGGGTCCGGACTCCAGGAGCCCGAGGAGGGTGTGACCGATTGACATGCCGCCACTCTACACCGTGTGTATACGCAAGGTGTATAGCCGAGGTCGGGGCCGAATGTGACCGGTGCCGCACAACCATCCCGGTCTCTGGAGCGTCGGTTCCCAGGGAGACGGGTGCTGATTGTCACGCCCGGAAAGGCCGGTATCCAGGCCCTTTGTCTGCATCGTCGGTGTTAGCTTGCTGAGCTGATCCGGCGCGGGCAGCGGGCCGGCACCCGGTCACCACGACGACGAGCGGAGCGACGAAGCGATGAGCCGAGCGGATACGCGCCGGGCGAAGGGCGGCGGGCGCATACGCCGCCTCTTCACCTGGAAGAAACTCCTGGGTACGTTCCTCGTCGGCTGCCTGCTCGTCATGGGCGCGTTCTACGTCGTCTACCTCATGGTCCCGGTGCCCGTCGCCAACGCTCAGGCGACCATGGAGAGCAACGTCTACAAGTACTCCAACGGCAAGATCCTCGCCCGCACCGGCGAGATCAACCGTGAGATCGTCGGCCTGGAGGAGATCCCCAGGGAGGTGCAGAACGCCTTCGTCGCCGCCGAGAACAAGACCTTCTACAAGGACAACGGCGTCGACATCAAGGGCACCCTCCGCGGCGCGCTGAACACCGTCACCGGCAAGGGCAAGCAGGGTGGCTCGACCATCACCCAGCAGTACGTCAAGAACTACTACCTGGACCAGGACCAGACGGTCACCCGCAAGCTCAAGGAGATGGTGATCGCGCTCAAGGTCGACCGGCAGTCGAAGAAGAGCGAGATCCTGGCCGGCTACATCAACACCAGCTACTACGGCCGCAGCGCCTACGGCATCCAGGCCGCCGCGCAGGCCTACTACGGTGTCGACGCCTCCAGGCTGGACGTCGCCCAGGGCGCCTACCTCGCCTCGCTGCTCCAGGCCCCCAGCCAGTACGACTGGACCTCGGCCACCCCGACCGGCCGCAAGCTGGTCGAGGCGCGCTGGAACTACACCCTGGACAACATGGTGGAGGAGGGCTGGCTCGACGCGGGCAAGCGCACCGGCCTCACCTTCCCCGTCCCGCAGAAGCCCAAGGCGGCCCCCGGCATGGGAGGGCAGACCGGCTATCTGGTCGAGGCCGCCAACCAGGAGCTGACGCGCCAGGGCATCAGCGAGGAGGACATCAAGGCCGGCGGCTGGACGATCACTCTCAACATCGACGAGAAGAAGCAGAAGTCGCTCGTCAGGTCGGTCGAGGAGCAGCTGGAGGCCAAGCTCGACCGGGACAAGGACGCGAAGGACGCCACCGTCCAGGCCGGCGCCACCTCGGTCGACCCGAAGACCGGCCGGGTCCTCGCGATGTACGGCGGCATCGGGGCCACCGAGCACTGGCTGTCCAACGCCACCCGCCGCGACTACCAGCCCGCCTCGACCTTCAAGCCCATCGTGCTGGCCTCCGCCCTGGAGAACGGCTCCAAGACCCAGGACGGCAGGCCGATCGGCCTCGGTACGATCTACGACGGCACCAGCAAGCGGCCCGTGGTCGGCAGCGACGTGCCCTTCAGCCCGGAGAACGAGGACGACCGGGACTACGGCCCGGTCACCGTCCAGAAGGCCACCAACAGCTCGATCAACTCGGTCTACGCCCAGATGATCGTGGACGTCGGACCCGGCAAGGTGAAGAAGACCGCCCTCGACCTCGGCCTCAGGGACGGCGCCGACTTCGGCGAGCGGCCCGCGATGTCGCTCGGCACGATGGGCGCCTCCACGTGGGACATGGCCGCTGCCTACGCGACGCTGGACAACCACGGCAAGAAGGTCACCGCGACCATCGTGAAGTCCGCCGAGCACAAGGTGCGCGAGATCGACCCCGTGCGGTCCATCGGCGAACAGGTCGTCACCCGCGAGGCCGCCGACACCGTCACCAAGGCGATGACCGGTGTCGTGCGCAACGGCTCCGGCCGACGGGCGGCGGGCGACTACGCGGCAGCCGGCAAGACGGGTACCTCGGAGAACAACCGCTCCGCCTGGTTCGTCGGCTACACCCCCGAACTGGTCACCGCCGTCGGCCTCTTCGGCGAGGACCCCAAGGGCAACCAGGTCACCCTGACCAACACGATCAACGCGGGCCGCGCCAACGGCGGCGGCACCCCGGCCGAGATCTGGGGCGCCTACACGACCCGGGCGCTGGGCGGCGGCTCGGACGAGCGGTTCGACCTGGAGGCCGACGAGAGCGTCATCGTCGAACCCTCGCCGACGCCTTCGGAGACCACCGAGTCCCCGGTCCCCAGCGCGCCGACGCCGACCGATTCCCCCGAGTCGACGCCGCCGCCCACCTCGACCGCGACGACGCCGCCGCAGCCGACGGACACCCCCACGATCCCGACGCCGCCGATTCCGAGCAAGACGACGGACCCGACGATCGAACCGCCCGTGGACGGCGACGGCGGCAACGCCAACCGCCCCCAGGGCGTGGCTCCGGAGCGCTGACGAGCCGCATGTGGACACGAGGACGGCCGGGCCCGGAAGGGGCCCGGCCGTCCTCGTGCCGTCCGCCTGTCGCGGCCGGGTGGCGCGGCACCCGACAGGCTCTCAGCCCCCGGCCAGCTGCCTGGCGACCCGGTCGCCCACCTCCTGGTCGATCTTCCGCCAGTACGCGAGCGCCCGCTCGACGACGGGCGCGCTGACACCCGCCCGCAGGTGCCCGGCCACGTTCGACACCAGCCGGTCGCGGGCCGCGTCGTCCATGACCTCGCGGACCAGCGTCCCCGGCTGGCCCCAGTCGTCGTCCTCCCGGTGCGGCCGGTACGCCTCGCGGACCAGCTCGCCCGCCGCCGCCCAGCCGGCGGGATCACCGAACCGCCGGGGGTCGGCCGCCGGTCCGCCGTAGGAGTTCGGCGCGTACGGCCTGGCGGCGCTCGACGCCTCGTACCGCATCGGCCCGTCCTTGGCGTAGCTGTGGACCGGGGCTTGCGGCCGGTTCGGCGGCAGCTGCGCGTAGTTCGGGCCGATCCGGTACCGGTGGGTGTCCGGGTAGGAGAACAGCCGGCCGAGCAGCATCTTGTCCGGCGACGGGCCGATGCCCGGCACCATGCTCGACGGCTCGAAGGCGGCCTGCTCGACGTGGACGAAGAAGTCCTCCGGATTCCTGTTCAGGGTCATCCGGCCGACCTCGGTCAGCGGGTAGTCGCCGTGCGGCCAGACCTTGGTCAGGTCGAACGGGTTGAATCGGTAGTCCGCCGCGTCCTCGAAGGGCATGATCTGCACCTTCAGGGACCACGAGGGCGCGTTCCCCCGCGCGATGGACTCGTGCAGGTCGCGGCGGTGCAGGTCCGGGTCGGAACCGGCAAGTTCGTCGGCCTCCGCCTGGGTGAGGAACTCGATGCCCTGGTCCGTCGTGAAGTGGTACTTCACCCAGAACCGCTCGCCACCCGCGTTGATCCACATGAACGTGTGGGAACCGTAGCCGTTCATGTGCCGGTACGACCTCGGGATGCCCCGGTCGCCCATCAGCCACGTGACCTGGTGGGCCGACTCGGGGGAAAGGGTCCAGAAGTCCCACTGCATGTCGTGGTCGCGCAGCCCGGTCACCGGATGGCGCTTCTGCGAGCGGATGAAGTCCTGGAACTTGATCGTGTCCCGGACGAAGAAGACCGGCGTGTTGTTGCCGACCAGGTCGTAGTTGCCGTGCCCGGTGTAGAACTTCAGCGCGAAGCCACGCGGGTCCCGCCAGGTGTCGGGAGAGCCCTGCTCGCCCGCGACGGTGGAGAAACGGGCCAGCATGTCCGTGCGCCGGCCCGGCTGGAAGACGTCGGCCCGGGTGAACGCGCTGACGTCGTTGGTGACCTCGAAGAAGCCGTAGGCGCCCGACCCCTTGGCGTGCACCACCCGCTCGGGGACCCGTTCCCGGTTGAACTGGGCCATCTTCTCGATCAGATAGTGGTCCTGGAGCAGGATCGGGCCGTCGGGTCCGACCGTCAGCGAGTGTTCGTCGCTCTCGACCGGGATTCCGGCGTTGTCGGTGGTGGGGGGCGTGTTGCGTGCTGCCTCGGACACGAGCGTCCTCCCGTCGGTGGGGGAACAGGGTCGGGTCGCCTCGTCCACCACGAAAGTCAACTCCGCCGACGGGAGGTCGGCAACATCTCGACCCGGTCCGGCCGCCCGCCGGTGACCGCGATCCGCCCCGGCCGGCACTCCGGGCCACCCGACAGGCTCTTACACGCGGGTCGCCAGTTCGAACCAGACCACCTTGCCGCCCGACAGCCGGGTCGCCCCCCACCGTCGGGCCAGCCGGTTCACCAGGAACAGGCCGCGCCCGCCCTCGTCGGTGTCCCGCGCCCGCCGCTGCCGGGGCAGCTGCGGGGAGTCGTCGCCGACCTCGCAGCGCAGCACGTCGGTCTTCAGCAGCCGCAGGGTCACCGGTCGCTCCGCGTACCGCACGGCGTTGGTCACGACCTCGCTGATCAGCAGCTCGACCGAGTCCGACAGCTCCTCCAGGTCCCAGCGGGCCAGCGCCCGCCGGGCGAGCCGGCGCGCCCGCCCCGGGGCCGCGTCCTCCGGTTCGAGGAACCAGTACGCCACGTCACTTGGCGCGATGCCGTCGAAGCGGGCCGCGAGCAGCGCGATGTCGTCGTCCCGGTCACCCGGACCGAGCATGTCGAGGACGTCGTCACACAGCGCCTCCAGCGGCGGCGAGTGGTCGGGCCCGGTCAGCTGGGCCGTCGCGGCGAGACGTTCGCGCAGCTGCTCGATGCCGGTCCACACGTCCCGCAGCCGGGACTCCACCAGACCGTCCGTGTACAGCAGCAGCGTCGCTCCGGCCGGGGCGTCCAGCTCGACCGCCTCGAAATCCACCCCGCCGACGCCGATGGGGGCGCCCGGTGGCACCCGCAGGACCTCCGCCCGGCCGCCCAGGTGCAGCAGTATCGGCGGCGGGTGCCCCGCGTTGGCGATGGTGATCCGGTGCGAGACCGGGTCGTAGACCGCGTACATGCAGGTCGCCATCCGGTCCTGGCCGAGCCGCTGGGCCTGCTCGTCCAGGTGGTGCAGGACCTCCTGCGGGGGCAGGTCGAGGCCCGCCAGGGTCTGCGCGGTGGTGCGCAGCTGCCCCATGATCGCCGCGGACGTCATGGAGTGGCCCATCACGTCGCCGACGACCAGCGCCACGCGGCTGCCCGGCAGCGGGATCGCGTCGTACCAGTCCCCGCCCACCCGGGCGGTCTCGGCGGCCGGCAGGTAGCGCGAGGCCAGCCGGACGCCGGTCGGCTGCGGCAGCGAGTCCGGCAGCATGGTGCGCTGCAGCTCGTCGGCGATGTACGCCTCGCGGCCGTAGAGCACGGCCTTGTCGATGCCGAGCGCGGTGTGGGTCGCCAGCTGCGCCGCGACCAGCAGGTCGTCGGGCACGAAGCCGGGGCGTTCGGGGCGACGGAGGAAGACGGCGGCGCCGATGACCCGGCGCCGCCCGCGCAGCGGGGCCAGTATCGCCCGGTGGCCGCCGGGCACCGGATGGTCGGGACCGAGCAGCTCGGGCAGCGCGGCCCGGGCGGCGGTGGAGTCGCCGAAGACCGGGCGCACCCCGCGCAGCACCTCGGAGAGCGCACCGCCGGAGCGGACCTCGCACAGCTCGGCGGCCGGCGTGGGGTCCGGGTCGGGGACGAGAAGCAGCTCCTCGCCCTCCAGGTCCGTTAACCGCAGCCGGTCCGTGCGGCGCAGCCGCAACACGAACGGCGAGACCGGCCGCTCGTCGCCGACCGGCAGCGGGTCGCGGAGATAGACCAGGATGGCGTCGGAGAACGTGGGCACCGTGGCCCGGCACAGGCCGAGCACGATCTCGTCGAGGTCGATGCCGCGCGCGATCCGCCGGGTCGCCGCCCCCACGAAGCGCAGCCGGTCGCCCTCACGGCGCGAGGTGGCGACGTCCTGGATGGTTCCGCCGGCCGACGGTGTCACGGCGACCGCCGCCGCGGGCGGTCCGGCCTGGGCGGGCACGGGCCCGCCCGCCGCCGTGGAGGCGGTGTGCTCGGCGTCGGGCGCGGGCCGTCGTCGCTCCTCGCCGGCGGGCCCGCCCGGGCCGTTCCGCTGCGAGGGCGGACCGCCGTCCGGGGCCGGTCCCGGGGCGGCCGCGCTCGCCGGGACCGCCTCCTGGCGGGGGCGGGTGCGCTCCTGCGGCCGGGCAGTCAGCGGCTGCCGGCCTTCGTGGGAGGTGGGATGCTCCGTCACGCGTGGGGTTCCGTCCGTCCGGGCCGGTGGTGCGATGCACTCGCTCTTCTCGCCGATGCCGCGCCTTCGGCGGGGATAAACCCCCGGCACGCGATGGATGTGAATGCCCCGCGAGCAGCGGCTACGGCGGGGGTGGAAACACCCGGGCGCAGGTCCGGCACTGTTCTCCCCCTCATGGATGACTTGCGGTCAGGTCCTGCACTGTGCCGAGTGGTTGACGCGACGTTCGTTGGATCACGGACTTGCGGAGGACGATCCTACGTTTGCACCCCGGGGGCACATCAAGGGTCTCACGGTGCCGTGTGGGCCGGAGTGCGATCCCAGTCTCTCGGCAGCTCGGGCACGCTCCAGGCCGGATCGGGCCGCCAGTCCTCCCAGCCGTCGCAGAACGGCGCGCCCCACGACCGGATCACTCCGACGGCCGCGCGGCCCGCGTCACGCACCCGCGCGGCCTGCGCCGCGTCCATCAGGCCGGAACGCTGTGCCTGGGCGAACTCGTCCTCGTCCCGCCACAGCCAGCTCTGGTCCGGGTAGACCGAGATGTCGAGGAAGTGGTCCTCCGAGTCGACCCCGCCGGACCAGCGGGTGCGGGGCTCCTCCAGGTTCACGTACCAGCTGCGGAAGCTCCAGCCGCGCTCCCAGAACAGCCAGACCGACCAGGGCTCTCCGGGCCGGGCGAGTTTCAGCACGCCCGTGCCGAACCAGGGGCCGCGGGCGGTGGTACGTGGCGCGGTGTAGCGGGTGGCGAGCGGTTCCTCGTGCACGGGCGTGCCGT
The DNA here is from genome assembly GCF_035994945.1 of Streptomyces sp. NBC_01216. Taxonomy (NCBI): domain Bacteria; kingdom Bacillati; phylum Actinomycetota; class Actinomycetes; order Kitasatosporales; family Streptomycetaceae; genus Streptomyces; species Streptomyces sp. NBC_01216. Next base: position 2,504,794 of record NZ_CP108677.1, on the reverse strand, counting down.
CGGCGAGCACCGGGCGTACGCACTCGGTACCGGGCGCCATCCAGACGGCGAGCATGTCGGGGGTGTCCTCGACGACGGTCACCGGCCGGCAGATGTGCACGGTGCCGGAGCCGTTGCCGCGGTAGCGCCAGAGGATGTGCTCCCCCGGTGCCCAGTGCTGAGGGCCGCCCGATCCTGTCATGCGCAGATCCTAGGGGGGTGTCCCCGTCATCGCCGCGACACGGGTCACGGATGAGTCAGCCGTCGGCGCGTCGCGCCGGCCGAGGGCTGTCCCACCGTCCCCGGCGGGCGCGCGGCGACGGCCGTTGCCCCTCGCCGTGTCGCCATGACGCCCGAATACCCTCGTATGTCGCCCGAATGCCCCCGTATGGGGGCGCCCCCCGCCGTGCGACGCGCCGCGCCCGACGCCGCGCGCTGATCCACCGGGGGCGCGGGACGATCCTCGGCGACTGTCGGGTGGCCTTCGGCCGACAGGCTTTCAGGGGCGGGTCATGCGCAGCACGTCCAGTGCCTCGTCGAGCTGGCCGGCCGTGAGCGCGCCGCGTTCGACGTAGCCGGACTCCAGCACCACCTCGCGGATCGTCTTCCGCTCGGTCAGCGCCTTCTTGGCGACCTTCGCGGCCTCCTCGTAGCCGAGGTACCGGTTCAGCGGGGTGACGACGGACGGCGAGGACTCGGCGTACTCCCGGGCGCGCTCGGCGTTGGCGGTGACGCCGTCGACGGTGCGGTCGGCGAGCAGCCGGGAGGCGTTGGCCAGCAGGCGGATGGATTCGAGGAGGTTCCTGGCGATCACCGGAAGCATGACGTTCAGTTCGAAGTTCCCCGCCGCGCCCGCCACCGCCACGGTGGTGTCGTTTCCGGTCACCTGTGCGGCGACCATCAGTACGGCCTCGGGCACCACCGGGTTCACCTTGCCGGGCATGATCGAGGACCCGGGCTGGAGGTCCGGGAGGTTGATCTCGCCGAGCCCGGTGCGCGGGCCCGAGGCCATCCAGCGCAGGTCGTTGCAGATCTTCGTGAGGGAGACGGCGATGGTCCTGAGCTGGCCGGAGGTCTCGACCAGTGCGTCGCGGGCGCCCTGGGCCTCGAAGTGGTCACGGGCCTCGGTCAGGGGCAGGCCGGTGGTCCGCGCGACCTCGGCGATCACGGCGGCGGAGAAGCCGGGCGGTGTGTTGATGCCGGTACCCACCGCCGTTCCGCCCAGGGGGAGTTCGGCGAGCCGGGGGAGGGCCGAGCGCAGGCGTTCGACGCCGTACCGGACCTGGGAGGCGTAGCCGCCGAACTCCTGGCCCAGGGTGACCGGGGTGGCGTCCATCAGGTGGGTGCGGCCGGACTTCACCACGTCCGCGAATTCGGCTGATTTCCGCCCCAGCGAGTCGGCCAGGTGTTCGAGGGCGGGGATCAGGTCATGGGTGACGGCGGCGGTGGCGGCGATGTGGATGGAGGAGGGGAAGACGTCGTTGGACGACTGGGACGCGTTGACGTGGTCGTTGGGGTGGACCGTCCGCCCGGTGGGGAGCCGCTCGTCGGCAAGGGTGGCGATGACCTCGTTGGTGTTCATGTTGGACGAGGTGCCCGAGCCGGTCTGGAAGACGTCGACGGGGAAATGGTCGTCCCAGCGGCCGTCGGCCACCTCGCCCGCGGCCTCCTCGATCGCCAGTGCCAGGTCCGCGTCGACGACGCCGAGATCGGCGTTGACCCGGGCCGCGGCGGCCTTGATCCGGGCGAGCGCCTCGATGTGGGCGCGTTCCAGGCGTCGGCCGGACACGGGGAAGTTCTCCACCGCGCGCTGGGTCTGGGCGCGCCACTTGGCGTGGGCGGGGACGCGCACCTCACCCATCGAGTCGTGCTCGATCCGGTGTTCGTCGTACTCGGTCATGTTCCTCAACCTCCTGTAAAAGTTGAGCAGTTGTCTTGTTCCGGCTATTCCCAAGGCGCGTACCGGCCAGTAGAAACCGTGGGTAACCCCACTTCCAGGAGGCGCAATGACGCGCACCAGGCACAGATTCCGCTGGACGATCGCCGCCACGGCCGCCTTCGCGGCGGCCTTCGGCACCATGGCAGCCGCGACCTCCGCCGGCGCGGCCGACACGAGCGACGGCACTGTCCGCGTCGCCTCCGTCCCGCTTCCGCCCGAGCTGGAGGCCCTCCGCGCCGCCGAGGCCACCAGGATCTACGGAGACCCGGCGGAGCGCCCGCTCGCCGAGCGCAGGACCGGACTGATCTCGCTCGGCGACAGCGAGATCTCGGGCGAGGGTGTGGGCACCTACGAGCCGCCCACCAACGGCCCCGACAACTGGTGCCACCGCTCTCCCGACGCCGCGATCCACCGCACCGGAATCCCCGCGGACCTCACCTTCAACGTGGCCTGCTCCGGCGCCTACAGCGGCAACATCCGGATCGGCGGCTCCAAGCAGTACGCCGACGAACTCGTCCAGAGCGACAACCTCGCCATCAAGGCGCGCAACACCCGCATCAAGATGGTGCTCCTGGTGGCGGGCGCCAACGACGACCTGCAGTTCGGCCCGGTGATGACGGACTGCGTCGTCCGGTACGTGACCCTGCAGGGCGCCTGCGAGCCCAAGTACGCCCCCGGCTGGCAGGCCCGCGTCGACGGACTCGTCCCCAAGGTCGAGCAGACCGTGCGCGACCTCAGGACGGTGATGCGCGACGCCGGATACGCCGACGGCGACTACGAGCTCGTCGTCATGGGCTACCCCAGCCCCATCGGGCCCGACTTCCGCGACAACCCGAAGTTCCCCGGCAAGCTGATCTGCGGCGGCCTGGGATACGACTCGGACACCGTCTGGGGCCGCAACACCGCCGTCCCCGCCTTCGAACGGGGCGTGCGACGCGCCGCCGCGAACACCGGGGCCACCTTCCTCGACAACTCCCGGCTCTTCCACGGCCACGAGGTCTGCTCGGAGGACGCCTGGGCCCGGGGCCTCTACATCGACCTGTCCAAGCCCGGCACCCCGGACGAGAACTCGGTCCGGCAGTCCTTCCACCCCAACGCCCGCGGCCACGCCGCCTTCGCGTCCTGTCTCACGCAGCTCTACGGCTCGGGCCTGCGCGAGGCGAGCTGCGCCGACATCGGCTCCGCCGGCACCCCGACGCTCTTCCCGCTCGCCTGGGACGACGCCTACCGACCGGTCGAGAACGCGGCGACCGGCGACTGCGTCGACGTCAGCGGCTCGTCCAGCGCCAACGAGACACCCGTGCTCGGCTGGGACTGCCACGGCGGACGCAACCAGGGCTGGTGGTACGACTCCGCCCGGCGGACCTTCCACACGGAGCTCACCCAGGACCGCTGCCTCGACGTGCCGGGCGCCCGCTACCAGGCCGGGGCCGCGCTCATCATCTGGAACTGCTCCGGCGCGGCCAACCAGAGGTTCGTCCGTGACGGCGACACCGTCCGTCCGGCCTCGGCGACCGGTCTGTGCCTGACCCAGGCCGCCACGAGGCAGCCGTTGCGGCTCCAGAACTGCGACGGCTCGGCGAACCAGCGGTTCCGGGTGGCCTGAGAACCTGCCGGGTGGCCTTCGGCCGACAGGCTCTCAGGCCCACCTGCGGCCGGGACACCGCCCCACCGTCCCGGGGCCGCGAGGGCCGGCCCGCCCAGGGCACGCCCCCGGCGAGGACGCTCCCGGGCCCGCGGTCTCCGGCGGACGGCGAGGCCCCGGCACCCGCCCGGCGCGGCGGGCGCCGGGGCCTCGTCCGCACGGCGGGGCCGGGAGCGTTCACAGGGCCTTGAGGCTGGTGCGGGCCAGTTCGTACGCCGGGAGCATCTCCCGGTGTTCCTCGGTGTCCATCCCGCCCAGGTGGACGATCACGGTCCCCTTCGGCGTGGAGACGGCGAAGGCACGCTCCTCCTTGGACTCGTCCATCAGCTCGCCGCGCACGGTGTACGTCACCTCGACGGCGGCCAGCTCCCCCGCCCGGGTCTCCTTGTAGGCGGCTCCGGAGGCGTTCTCCTCGGCCCTCACGAAGCCCTCGAGCACGGTCCGGGGCTTCCCCTTCCCGGCGCTCCAGACACGCAGGAAGCCGATGTTCCCGGCGGGCTTCGCGTCGATCTCACAGACCATGGTCGCCGGCCCCTGCCGGCCGAGCGCGGCGGAGAGTTCGTCGTCGCCCACCTCGACGGCCTCCGGCTTCCACGCCGCGGCCAGCCCGAAGGAGACGGGCAGTGCGCACGCCGTTCCCGGCCCGCCGAGCGAGCCCTTCGCCGCGGCGGCCACCGGCTCAGGGGACTTCACCGGCCGCGGCACGTCGGCCTCGCGCACCTGCTGAGGCTCGGTCACGGCGGCGCCGCAGGCGGTCAGGGTCAGCCCCGCCGCCACCGTCACGGCGAGCGCGCGGCCCAGGGCTCGCACCCGTATCTCTCGTCTCACGTGTGTCCGTCCCGTTCTGTTCTTCTCGTGGTGTCCGCTCCGGTACGCGCCCATGATCTCCGACGTCCGCCCCGGCCGTCGCGCCACCCCGCCCCGTCGCGCCGCCCCGGCGAGTCCGGCCTCCGGCCCGTGACACCTGCCCCTCCCGTGTGCGGGGACTCGGATCAGCCGAGACCCGGGCCGCGGACCGGGATGGAGGTGAAGGTCGGCTGGGCGGGCTCCTGCGAGGTGAAGAAGTCGTTGCCCTTGTCGTCCACCACGATGAACGCGGGGAAGTCCTCGACCTCGATCTTCCAGACCGCCTCCATGCCGAGCTCCTCGTACTCGACGACCTCCACCTTCTTGATGCAGTCCTGCGCCAGCCGGGCCGCCGGGCCCCCGATCGAGCCCAGGTAGAAGCCGCCGTGGCTGCCGCAGGCGTCCGTGACCTGCTTGCTCCGGTTGCCCTTGGCGAGCATGATCCTGGAGCCGCCCGCCGCCTGGAACTGCTCGACGTAGGAGTCCATCCGGCCGGCCGTCGTCGGGCCGAAGGAGCCGGAGGCGTACCCCTCGGGGGTCTTGGCCGGACCGGCGTAGTACACCGGGTGGTCCCTCAGGTACCGCGGCATCTCCTCGCCCGCGTCCAGCCGCTCCTTGATCTTGGCGTGTGCGATGTCGCGCGCCACGACCAGCGGGCCGGTCAGCGAGAGCCGGGTCTTGACCGGGTACTTGGTCAGCTCGGCGAGGATCTCGTCCATCGGCTGGTTCAGGTCGACGCGGACGACGTCGGAGGACTCGTCGAGGTGCTCGTCGGTGGTCTCCGGCAGGAAGCGGGCCGGGTCGGTCTCCAGCTGCTCCAGGAAGACACCCTCGGCGGTGATCTTCGCGACGGCCTGGCGGTCGGCGGAGCAGGAGACGGCGATCGCGACGGGCAGCGAGGCGCCGTGGCGCGGGAGCCGCACCACGCGGACGTCGTGGCAGAAGTACTTGCCGCCGAACTGCGCGCCGATGCCGATCCTCTGGGTCAGCTCGAAGACCTTGTCCTCCAGCTCCTTGTCGCGGAAGCCGTGGCCGAGCTCCGACCCCTCGGCGGGCAGCTCGTCCAGGTAGTGCGCGGACGCGTACTTGGCGGTCTTGAGGGCGAACTCGGCGGAGGTGCCGCCGACGACGATCGCCAGGTGGTACGGCGGGCAGGCGGCCGTACCGAGCGAGCGGATCTTCTCCTCCAGGAAGCGCATCATGCTCGCCTCATTGAGGACGGCCTTCGTCTCCTGGTAGAGGAAGGACTTGTTGGCGGAGCCGCCGCCCTTGGCCATGAAGAGGAACTTGTAGGCGCCGCCGTCGGTCGCGTACAGCTCGATCTGCGCGGGCAGGTTCGAACCGGTGTTCTTCTCCTCCCACATGGTCAGCGGGGCCATCTGCGAGTACCGCAGGTTGAGCTTGGTGTACGCGTCGTAGACGCCGCGGCTCAGCGCTTCCTCGTCGCCGCCCTCGGTGAGGACGTTCTGGCCGCGCTTGCCCATGACGATCGCCGTGCCGGTGTCCTGGCACATGGGGAGGACGCCCGCGGCGGCGATGTTCGCGTTCTTCAGCAGGTCCAGGGCGACGAACTTGTCGTTGCCCGACGCCTCCGGGTCGTCGATGATCCGCCGCAGCTGGGCCAGGTGGGCCGGGCGCAGGTAGTGCTGGATGTCGTGGATCGCCTCGGCGGCGAGGGTGCGCAGCGCCGCCGGATCGACCTTGAGGAACGTACGGCCGTCGGCCTCGAAGGTGGAGACACCTTCGGAGGTCACCAGGCGGTAGGGCGTGGTGTCCTCTCCCAGGGGGAGCAGATCGGAGTACGCAAACTCTGGCATGGCGGCCATTCCTCACTCGGCAAGACAGCGCACCGCCTCCCTTGGCGGCGCGTCATCCAGCGTAGAGCGCGTCGGAGGCCCCGATCCTGTGAGGTAAGGCTCACTTGCCGTGCGCGGCCGGTCCGGGGCGGGCGGCGGCCTCGGGAAGCGGGCGGTGCGCGGGTCGGGTGGGTATCAGGGCAGGGGCGTGCGGTGCAGGGCGATGAGCAGGCGCCAGGTGCGGCCCGCGATCTGGGTGGGGGAGGCGTCGATCAGGCCGTGGAGCCAGTCCGCGAGCAGCCCCGCGAAGGCCGCCGAGACCGCGGAGGCGACCAGGTCCGGTTCCGGGGCCCCGGCCAGCTCGCGTTCGCGCCGGCTGTAGGCCCGCAGTTCGCGGTGGAGCAGATCGCCGAGGGGACCGCCGCCCCCTGGCCGCAGCAGACCCCGGTAGAGCGGGGCGTGCGGGGCGAGCCCGGTGAAGAAGGCGGGCAGCGCGGGCGGCGGGGCGGCCGGGTCGGGCGTGCCGCGCCAGGCGTGCAGGGCGTCGACCGCCTCGCGCACGACATCGGCGCAGGCGTCGACGGCGAGTGCCCGCAGATCGGGGTAGTGCAGGTAGAAGGTGGCCCGGCCGACCCCGGCCCGGCGGGCCAGCGCGGCGACGCCGACCTCGTCGAGGGGACGCGTGGCGCACTCCTCCAGGAGGGCGGCGCGCAGCCTGGCGCGGGTCCGGGCGGTACGGGGGTCCTCGGTCGTGCTCGTCACCCGGCCCACAGTACGGCGAGCAGTGCGAGGGCCCCGGGCGCGGCCTGGGCGAGCAGGATGCGGCGGTTGGCGGTGAGGCCGCCGTAGATCCCGGCGATCACCACGCAGGAGAGGAAGAAGACGCGTACCTGATGGCCGGTCGGGTCGTCGGCGATCAGGCCCCAGACCAGGCCGGCCGCGAGGAAGCCGTTGTAGAGCCCCTGGTTGGCGGCGAGAGGTGCCGTCGCGCGGGCCATCGTGGCGTCGAAGCCGGAGAGGTCGCGGCCGGGCGGGCGCTCCCAGAGGAACATCTCCAGGACCAGGATGTAGGCGTGCAGGGCGGCGACGAGGCCGACGAGGACGTTCGCAATAATGGACACCTGTCCAGGATACATGGGCAAGTGTCCATGAAGTGTCACGCCGGGGTGAGGGTGCCCGGGCCTCGCACCCCGGCGGGCGCGGCTGCCGGGGCGCGAGGCGGCGCGCGAAACCGGCCGGCGGGCGGGCGATTCCGGGCGCGGTCGGACCGGGCCGGAGGCGGTCACGGCGCCGCGCCCCCTAGTCGCGATCTATCGCGTTTCGCTAACCTGGGTCCGTGGACCTCGAAAAGCAGCCCCAGAAGCCGGTCGCCCCTGCCGAGCCGCCCCCCGTCGCGCCCGAGGACGCGTTGAGGGCCTCGGACGCGGACCGGGACCGGATCGCGGACATCCTCCGTGACGCCCTCGCCGAGGGGCGGCTCGACGCCGAGGAGCATTCGGAGCGGATCGACGCCGTCTACCGCGCCAAGACGCTGGGCGAGCTGGAGCCGATCGTCCGGGACCTGCCCGCCGGTGCCCGGCCGCGCCGGGAGCCCGAGCGCGACTACGGCTACGGCCCCGACGAGACCTCGGGCCCCGCGGACAACCTCGTCGCGATCTTCTCCAGCACCACCCGCAAGGGCCGCTGGCGGGTGGGCCGCCGCACCAACGCGTTCGCGCTCTTCGGCAACATCGAGATCGACCTCACCGAGGCGCTCTTCGCACAGCGGCTGACGACCGTCACCGCCACCTCGATCTTCGGCAACGTCGAGGTGCGGGTCCCCGAGAACATCAGCCTGCGGGGAAGCGGCTCCGGGTTCTTCGGCAACTTCGACGTCGCGACCCTGGAGGGTGCCGACCCGCAGGCGCCGGTGGTCGTCGTCAACGGGTACTCGGTCTTCGGCAACGTCGAGGCCAAGCCCAAGCGGGGAAAGTGGATCACCGACCTCCAGAACCACGTGCAGAAGCGGATGCGCAAGCACCTCGACGACTGAGAGCACGCCGGGTGACCGTGAGCGCCCCCGCGGGCGTCCCGGGGCGTGCGGGAACCCCGGGCGGCGGCCGGTCTCGGGGGCGGGGTTGACCGGAATCCGCCCCTGAGGTTCCGCACTCCGGAAGTTGACGGCACGCAGTGCATAGGCACGCGTACAGCGGGTAGGGCTGCTGCATCGTCTCTCGCTCGCGAAGCCGTCGTCAGGAGTAGACCGTGCCGCATCCGCCGCATCAGCCCCTCCAGGTCGCCGCCGTTCCTCTTCCACGCGTCCCCGCGCGGGAGGACGAGGACGGCCCCTGGCACGCGGAGGCGGTGTGCCGCCGGGACGAAGCGGGACTGTTCTTCGCCCCGTCGAAGGAACCGACCGCTTCCCGGCTCTCGCGGGAGGAGGCCGCCAAACGGGTCTGTGCCCGGTGCCCGGTGATGGTCGAGTGCCGGGAGCACGCGCTGCTCCAGCCGGAACCGTACGGCGTGTGGGGCGGGCTGACCGCGGCCGAGCGCCGGGTGGTGCTCGCCCGGCGTCGGCGGCGCGAGGTGGAGCTCACGAAGGCGGCGCCGGAGCGGATCGCCGCGGCGGGCTGAGGCGAAGGTCGACGGCCGGTCCCTCCGGGGTTCCTCCGCACGCGAAGGGGCGCCCCCACCGCACATGGGGGGCGCCCCTCATCCTCGCGCCGGTCGGCCCGCGGGCCGCAGGGGTCCGTGACCGCCGGGTGCCGCTACTTGGCGCGGTCGAAGTCGATCTTGCTGTAGGCGCGCAGCTTCGACAGCCGGTGCGTGGAGTCGATCTGGCGGATCGTGCCGGACTTCGAGCGCATCACCAGCGAGGACGTGGTCGCGGTCTCGGAGCGGTAGCGGACACCGCGCAGCAGCTCCCCGTCCGTGATGCCGGTGGCGACGAAGAACACGTTGTCGCCGCTGACCAGGTCGTTCGTGGAGAGCACGCGGTCCAGGTCGTGGCCCGCGTCGACCGCCTTCTGACGTTCGGCCTCGTCCTTGGGCCACAGCTTGCCCTGGATGACACCGCCCAGGCACTTGATGGCGCACGCCGAGATGATGCCCTCGGGCGTACCACCGATGCCCAGCAACAGGTCGACGCCGGTGCCCTCGCGCACGGCCATGATCGAGCCGGCGACGTCGCCGTCCGAGATGAACTTGATCCGGGCGCCGGTCTCGCGGATCTCCTTGACGATGCCCTCGTGGCGGGGGCGGTCCAGGATGACGACCGTGACGTCTTCGGGGGCCATGGACTTGGCCTTGGCGACCCGGCGAATGTTGACCGAGACCGGGGCGTTGATGTCGACGAAGTCGGACGCCTCCGGGCCGGTGACCAGCTTGTCCATGTAGAACACGGCGGACGGGTCGAACATCGTGCCGCGGTCGGCGGCGGCGAGGACGGCGATCGCGTTCGGCATGCCCTTGGCGTTCAGGGTGGTGCCGTCGATCGGGTCGACCGCGATGTCGACCTCGGCGCCGGTGCCGTCGCCGATGCGCTCCCCGTTGTAGAGCATGGGGGCTTCGTCCTTCTCGCCCTCGCCGATGACGACGACGCCGTTCATCGAGACGGTGGAGACGAGGGTCCGCATGGCGTTGACCGCCGCGCCGTCGGCACCGATCTTGTCGCCCCGGCCGACCCAGCGGCCGGCGGCCATGGCGGCGGCCTCGGTGACCCGCACCAACTCCAGGGCGAGGTTGCGGTCGGGGGCCTCGGGGGAGACCTCGAGCTCGGACGGCAGATGATGCTCGGTCATCGGAGCGCACCTTTCTGTACGGCGACGGCCGGAAGTAAAGAGGGTGCTGCGACTCTATCGGTACGTCGACAAATTGAGCAGAGGGGCCCACGTATGAGCACAACACCATGATGCGACCATGGGGGGCGTGGCAGGTATGCGAGGCAGGCAGACGGTACGCGGGATGTTCCAGTCCCTGGCGGTGATCATGGCCGCCGCGGGCGTGATGTATCTCTTCATCCCGCACGACGAGACGAAGTCCCCGGTCAAGACCAAGGACTACCGGGTCGAGCTGCTGACGGCCCAGCGGGCGGCACCCTATCCGGTGCTCGCTCCGCAGGGTCTCGGCGAGGACTGGAAGGCGACGGTCGTCTCGTACAAGCGCGACCAGGACAATGCCTGGCACCTGGGTTTCCTCGACCCGGACACCCAGTACGTGTCCCTCCACCAGTCGACGGCCGCCCCCGAGGACTTCGTCCCCGAGGTGACGCAGCGGGCCGAGGACTCCGGCAGGACGCAGACCGTGGCCGGCCAGGTCTGGCAGCGCTGGGAGGGGCCGAAGTACGACGCCCTGGTGCGCACGGACGGCGATTCGACGACCGTGGTCACGGGCACCGCTTCCTTCGACCGCCTCGCGGAGATGGCCGGCGCGCTCCGGTCGGACGCGGCGTGAGCGGACGGCCCGGCGCCGCCGCGCCCGCACCGGTTCGCCGCCCGCGACGGTAGGGACCCCGGAGGCCGGCCCGGCTCCGGACGGCAGCGCCCCGGACACGCGGAACGGGGCCCCCGCACCGTGCGGGGGCCCCGTTCCGCGTGTCCGGGCGGGTCCGGTCCGGACCCGTCAGGGAGGGTCAGACCGTGGTGACGACCGCGTCGTAGTCCAGGCGCGGGGAGCGCGGGAACCAGGCGTCCTCGCCCGGCTTGCCGATGTTGACCACCATCAGCGGGGTGTGGTCGTCGTCCAGGAACTCCTTCTGGACGCCCGCGAAGTCGAGACCGGTCATCGGGCCGGCGGCCAGGCCCGCGGCGCGCACGCCGATGATGAAGTACGCGGCCTGCAGGGCCGCGTTCAGCAGGGCGGACCCCTCACGGGCCGGACGCTCGGCGAAGAACATGTCCTTGGCCTGCGGGAAGTGCGGGAGCAGCGCCGGGAGCTCCTCGTGGAACTCGTTGTCGGCGGAGAGGATGGCGACCAGCGGGGCGGCGGCGGTCTTCGGCCGGTTGCCCTCGGCCATGTGCGCGACGAGGCGCTCGCGGGCCTCGGGGGAGCGGACCAGCGTGACGCGCAGCGGGGTCTGGTTGAACGCCGTCGGGCCGAACTTCACCAGGTCGTAGATCGCCTGGACCTGCTCGTCGGTCACCGGCTCCTCGGAGAACGTGTTGGCGGTGCGGGCCTCGCGGAAGAGGAGGTCCTGGGCGGCGCGGTCGAGAACGAGAGACATGGTGCGTACCTTCCGGGCGAGCAAAGGGGGGTTGAGGTGATGTCCACGACGGTACGCCCGCGATTGGTTAATTTTCAACTAAACAATGCGGATAGTGATCCGCTTCACAGGTTTCCGCTGGTCACGGCCGCGCCCGACACACCCCGCGCTACTCCTTCTGGCTCACCCCCGGCTCCTCCTCCGCCGCGAGGGAGGCGTCGAGCCGCGCCCGCGCTCCCTCCAGCCAGCGGCGGCACACCTTCGCCAGCTCCTCCCCGCGTTCCCAGAGCGCGAGGGACTCCTCCAGCGTCGTCCCACCCGCCTCGAGACGCCGTACGACCTCGATCAGCTCGTCCCGCGCCTGCTCGTATCCGAGCGCGGCCTCTTCCGTCGTGCCTGCCATGGCTACCACCCTATGCGTGCGATCCGACACGAGATCATGTCCCGTCGACGCGGCGTACCGGGAACTCGCCGGCGGCGACCCGAGCCCTCAGTTCCTCCCCGACCGTCGCCTCCGACGGGTCGCGGACGACCGCGCCGTCCGCGCGCTGGAGCACCGCGTACCCCCGCTCCAGCGTGGCCGCCGGGGAGAGCGCCCGGACCCGCGCGCGGGTGTGCGACAGCTCGGAGTCGGCGCGGTCCAGCAGATGCCGCAGCGTCCGCCGGCCGCGCGCGAGCACCGCGTCCAGCTCGTCCTCGCGTACCTCCACCATCCGCCGCGGATGCTCCATGACCGGGCGCGCCAGGGCGTGCGCGAGCCCACGCTCCTCGCGCTCCAGCAGGCCCCGCACGCTCCGCAGGGCCCGGTCGCGCAGCCCCCGCACCCGCTCCAGTTCCTCGCCGACGTCCGGGACGACCTTCTTCGCGGCGTCGGTGGGCGTGGAGGCCCGCAGATCGGCGACCAGGTCGAGCAGCGGCGAGTCCGGTTCGTGGCCGATCGCGGAGACCACCGGCGTCCGGCAGCCCGCGACGGCCCGCACGAGCTGCTCGTCGGAGAACGGCAACAGGTCCTCCACGCTGCCGCCGCCCCGGGCCACGACGATCACGTCCACCCCCTCGTGCGCGTCCAGCTCCCGCACGGCCTGGATGACCTGCGGCACGGCCTTCACGCCCTGCACGGCGACGTTGCGCACCTCGAACCGCACGGCGGGCCAGCGGCGCCGCGCGTTCTCCAGGACGTCCCGCTCGGCCGCGGACGCCCGTCCGCAGACGAGACCGATCAGCTGGGGGAGGAACGGCAGCGGCTTCTTGCGGTCGAGGGCGAAGAGCCCCTCGGCGCCCAGGCTCCTCTTCAGCTGCTCCAGCCGGGCCAGCAGCTCGCCGATACCGACCGGCTTGATCTCCACGGCCCGCAACGAGAGCTGCCCGCGCGGCGCGTACCACTCGGGCTTCGCGTGCACGACGACCCGGGCGCCCTCCGAGACGACGTCCGCGACGGCGTCGAACACCTGCCGGTAGCAGGTGACACCGATGGAGATGTCGTACGAGGGGTCCCGCAACGTCAGGAACACCACCCCGGCGCCCGGGCGCCGGGAGAGCTGCGTGATCTGCCCCTCCACCCACACCGCCCCCAGCCGGTCGATCCATCCCCCGATGAGGCGGGACACCTCACCTACGGGCAGCGGCGCTTCCGCGGACGTGTTCAGAGCCATGCGCCGAGACTAGTGCCGGCTGACGCGGCACCCGAGAGGCTCTCGGCTTGTTCTTTGACCTCGGCTCAGGCGAGGTCCTTCCTACTTCCGGTGGGCCCCACCCTGGACCGCGAGGACCACCATCCCGACACCCAGCCACACCACACCCACCAACTGGGCCGACACCGAGGCCTCCACGAGCACCGCCGTCAGGATTCCCGCACCCGCCACCGGTGCCACCACGTGCCGCCACCACCGCGGCGGCCCCGCCATCCGCCGCACCGCGAACCAGCCCACCACACTCGCGTGCAGCAGCACGAACGCCGTGAGCGCCCCGACGTCCACCACCGACACCAGATGGTCGAGCCCGTCGTCCAGCCGGGCCGCCCCCACCGCCGCCACCATCGTCACCGCCGCCGAGAGCAGCAGGGCCACCCGCGGTACGCCGGAGTCCGTCCGGGCCAGCGGACGCGGCAGCCGCCGCTCCCGGGCCATCGCGAACAGCAGCCGCCCGGCCGCCGCCTGGCCCGCCAGTGCCGCGAAGGCCGCGCCGATCGCCTTGCTCACCGCCACCAGATCGTGCAGCCAGGTCCCGACGGACGCGTCCACCGCGTCGTAGAACGCCGACCCCTGCTTCGCCGGCTCGGCCGCCAGCTCCGCCGAGGACAGCGGTTCGAGCAGCGCCACCAGGTACGTCTGGACGACGAACAGGGCGCCCGCGAGCACCAGACAGAACAGCACCGCCCGCGCCACCTTCTCCGACCCGCCGGTCACCTCCTCGGCGAACGAGGCGATCGCGTCGAATCCCAGGTACGACAGCACCGCCACCGACACCGCCCCGAACACCGCGGTGAGCGAGAAACCCGCGTCCCCGGTCAGCGGCGACCACCAGTCGCGTCGCGCCCCGTCCCGCACCAGAGCGGTCACCGCGGCCACCACGAAGACCAGCAGCACCACCACCTCCAGGGTGAGCACCGCGAAGCCGGCCCGTGCCGCCGCCCGGACCCCCCACAGGTTGAGCAGGGTCGTGATCACCACCGCGACGCCGGTCCACACCCACCGGTCCACCGCCGGCACCAGCGCCTCCATCGCGATACCCGCGAAGAGATAGGCCACGGCCGGGATCAGCAGGTAGTCGAGGAGCGCCATCCAGCCCGCGACGAAGCCCGGCCCCTCGCCGAGTCCCTTGCGGGCGTACGCGAAGACCGAACCGGCCTGCGGGGCCACTCGCACCATCTGCGCGTAGCTGAACGCGGTGAACGCCATCGCGACCGTCGCCACCAGGTACACCAGCGCCACCGCGCCGTTCGACTTCGCGTCGAGTGTGCCGAAGACACCGACGGGGGCCATCGGCGCGATGAACAGCAGCCCGTAGACGACAAGGTCGCGGAACCCGAGATTCCGACGCAGTCCGGTGTGCGCTGCCACCCGTGCTTCCTCGGCCATGCGCCCAGTCTCGGGCACCCCGCCGGCCAGGCCCCGGCGACGCGGCCGGAGCCGGTCCTGCGAGGCGGCCCGCATTCCGGGCGGCCTTACGATGGGGGGCATGACTGCTACGCCCGCGACCCACCGCCCCAAGCGCGTCCTGCTCGCCGCTCCCCGTGGCTACTGCGCGGGCGTCGACCGTGCCGTGATCGCCGTCGAGAAGGCCCTGGAGCAGTACGGGTCGCCGATCTACGTCCGCCACGAGATCGTGCACAACAAGTACGTCGTGCAGACCCTGGAGCGGAAGGGCGCCATCTTCGTCGACCAGGCGACGGAGGTCCCGCCGGGCAACATCGTGATGTTCTCCGCGCACGGGGTGGCCCCGAGCGTCCACGAGGAGGCCCGGCAGGGCCGGCTCGCCACCATCGACGCCACCTGCCCGCTGGTCACCAAGGTGCACAAGGAGGCCGTCCGCTACGCCGAGGCGGACTTCGACATCCTGCTCATCGGCCACGAGGGCCACGAGGAGGTCATCGGCACCTCCGGCGAGGCCCCCGAGCACATCCAGCTGGTCGACGGCCCGGAGGACGTGGCCGAGGTCGAGGTCCGCGACCCCTCCAAGGTCGTCTGGCTGTCCCAGACCACGCTCTCGGTCGACGAGACCATGGAGACCGTGGACGCCCTCCAGGCGAAGTTCCCCCAGCTGATCTCCCCGCCGTCGAGCGACATCTGCTATGCGACGCAGAACCGCCAGACCGCGATCAAGGAACTGGCCGGCCAGGCCGAGCTGGTGATCGTCGTCGGCTCGAAGAACTCCTCGAACTCGATTCGGATGGTCGAGGTCGCCAAGCAGGCGGGTGTCCCCGCCGCGTACCTGGTCGACTTCGCCCGCGAGATCGACGAGGCGTGGCTGGAGGGCGTCTCCACCGTCGGCCTCTCCTCGGGCGCCTCGGTACCGGACGTCCTCGTCGAGGAGGTCCTGGTCTGGCTCTCCGAGCGTGGCTACGCGGACGTCGAGATCGTCAAGACGGCCGACGAGTCGCTGACCTTCTCGCTGCCGAAGGAGCTCCGCAACAAGGACCTGCGGGCCGAGGCGGAAGCCCTCCTCCAGGAGCGCGCCTGCCAGGAGTGACCCGGCCGTGACCGGCACCGGGTCACCGGAACGGGCGTCGGGCGGCCACAATTCCGGCCGCTGCCCCTAACGTTGGGTTCATGAACGTCTTCGGAGTGGACATCGGCGGCTCGGGCATCAAGGGCGCTCCCGTCGATCTGGAGCGTGGCGAGCCGGCCGAGCCGCGCCACAAGGTACTGACCCCGCACCCCGCCACACCCGACCACGTGGCGGGGTGCGTCGCGGAGGTCGTGGCGAACTTCGGCTGGACGGGACCGGTCGGCGTGACCTTCCCGGGCGTCGTCACGGGCTCCACGATCCGTACGGCCGCCAATGTCGACAAGGCGTGGGTGGGCGTGGACGCGGGCGAACTGCTCGGCGACCGCCTCGGGGGTGTGCCGGTCACGGTCCTGAACGACGCGGACGCGGCCGGCGTCGCCGAGATGACCTTCGGCGCGGGGCGCGGCCACAAGGGCACCGTGATCCTGCTGACGCTGGGCACCGGCATCGGCTCGGCCCTCTTCGTCGACGGCCGCCTGGTACCGAACACGGAGCTGGGCCACCTGGAGCTGAAGGGCCACGACGCGGAGAAGCGCGCCTCGACCAAGGCCAAGGAGGACGAGGACCTCAGCTGGGAGCACTGGGCCACCAAGCGCCTCCAGAAGTACCTCGCCCACGTGGAGATGCTGTTCTCACCGGAACTGTTCATCATCGGCGGCGGCGTGAGCCGCAAGGCGGACAAGTTCCTGCCGCTGCTCGACGGCATCACGGCGGAGATCGTCCCCGCGGAGTTGGAGAACAACGCGGGCATCGTCGGCGCGGCGATGGCGGCGGCAGGCCGCTGACCGGCCGTCGGATGCCGGGTTCGGGGTCCGGTCCGGGGTGTCGCGGCGCGGGTGCCTACGGTGCGGGTGCCTACGGTGCGGGGCGCCGGGGGCCCGTGCCCGCGCCCGGCCTCGCTCCCGCCTTCGCGGCCTGCGTCGCCCCGGGCCCGGGTCCCGCGCCCGTTCCCGGGGCGACGGCCGACCGTGCGACCGCCGCGGCCCGCTGGCGGCGGCCCATGTCCCGTACCTTCCGGATGCTGGTGATCAGCCCCGCGACGAGCGTCCCGCCGTACAGCCACCCTGCGTGCACCGCCAGCGCGGTGACCAGCGCCATCGCCTGCCCGCCGAACCCGCCGGAGCCACCGGCGATGGGGACGACGCCGACGGCGAAGGCGATGGGCACACTGATCGGCGCGGTGACGAGGTCGGCTCTCCGGACCCACAACGCGGTCAGGGCGCTGACCGGCAGGAACAGCAGACCGAACACGGCCGGCGCTCCGTCGAACAGCAGCCAGTCGAGGAAACCGATCACCAGCATCGCGGCCGACGCGAACAGCCCGGCGCCCAGGCCGGTCAGCCGGGGACGGGGGAAGCGTCGCAGGGCGACGACGACCGGCGGCGCGGGCCGTCGCACCGTCGGCGCGTCCCGTTCGACCCGCGGCCGCCCCGCACGCTCCCCGGTAGGAGGGGTGACCCGGTAGACGGCCGCCCCTTCCACCAGCGCACCGGGCGGGGGGACGGGCGTCTGCGGCCGTCGACGGTCACGCGGCTGACTTGTCCTGTGCTGCTCCACTGCACCAACGTAGGTCGCGAGGGGCCGGGTCACCGTCGCAGGACACGCCCTTCGGGTGACCTTGCCGCCGTGTTCGGCCGAAGGCCGTCGTCGCGGGCCGGTTCCGCACGCCCGTAAACTGGGGGATCGGCCCATCATCCGTACGCCCCACACCGCCTCCACACCGCTAGGGAAGTCGCCAACGTGTCGCTCACGATCGGAATCGTCGGTCTGCCGAATGTCGGCAAGTCGACCCTGTTCAACGCCCTGACCAAGAACGACGTGCTGGCGGCCAACTACCCGTTCGCCACGATCGAGCCCAACGTCGGCGTCGTCGGTGTCCCCGACCCGCGCCTCGGCAAGCTGGCCGAGGTCTTCTCCTCCCAGCGGCAGCTGCCGGCCACGGTCGACTTCGTCGACATCGCCGGCATCGTCCGCGGCGCGAGCGAGGGCGAGGGCCTGGGTAACAAGTTCCTCGCGAACATCCGTGAGTCGGACGCCATCTGCCAGGTCATCCGTGCCTTCAAGGACGAGAACGTCGTGCACGTCGACGGCAAGGTCTCGCCGAAGGACGACATCGAGACGATCAACACCGAGCTGATCCTGGCCGACCTCCAGACCATCGAGAAGGTCCTGCCGCGCCTGGCCAAGGAGGCTCGGATCAAGAAGGACGTGGCTCCGAAGGTCGCGGCCGTCGAAGCGGCGAAGGAGATCCTCGAGCGCGGTGACACCCTCTCTTCGCAGGGCATCCTCCAGGGCTCCGAGAAGGCCGAGCCCCTGCACGACCTGCACCTGCTGACCACGAAGCCCTTCCTCTACGTCTTCAACGTGGACGAGGACGAGCTGACCGACGAGACCTTCAAGGACGAGCAGCGCGCGCTGGTCGCCCCCGCCGAGGCGATCTTCCTGAACGCCAAGCTGGAGGCGGACCTCGCCGAGCTGGACGAGGAGGACGCCATGGAGCTCCTCCAGTCCGTCGGCGCCGAGGAGCCGGGCCTCGCCACCCTGGCCCGCGTCGGCTTCGACACCCTGGGCCTCCAGACCTACCTCACGGCAGGCCCGAAGGAGGCCCGCGCCTGGACGATCAAGAAGGGCGCGACGGCACCGGAGGCGGCCGGTGTCATCCACACCGACTTCCAGAAGGGCTTCATCAAGGCCGAGGTCATCTCCTTCGCCGACCTGATCGAGACGGGCTCGGTCGCCGAGGCCCGCGCGGCCGGCAAGGCGCGCATGGAGGGCAAGGAATACGTGATGCAGGACGGCGACGTGGTGGAGTTCCGCTTCAACGTGTAACGGCTGACAAACCACCACGTCGCTGATGTGGTGGATTTCGACACGAAAGTACACGTAGCCGAGCGAGGCCGGGATGCTTCGTTCCGGCCTCTTCGGCTATCCCGGGACTCGTCCCAGGGGGCTTGTCATGGAAGGGCGTGGGGAAGAACCAGCCTCGCTGCCGCCGTCTGTTCACGCCGGATTCCAAGGTCAAGATCGTAGAGTGGTGGGAGCGTGGTCACCGCTTGGCCGGTCCGGTTGTTGATAGGGGGTGCGGGGGTGTGAAGGGGACGCGTGGTAGGCCGCCCTCAAGCTGGGGCTTGCCGAAGTCGGCAGGCGCGCGGCAGGCGCGTTCATTGGCCTTCACCGACGAGAGCGCCACGTAGGGACCTCGCGGGGTCCCATGGCGTCCACGGGGGCGTTCGCTTTTCTCTAATCCCATTCTATGGAACCGTTTAGGACACGGCCTGGCGGGTCGTCCGGGGTACGCTCGCTGATGGGCTTGACCTCGTAGTGGTCTCCCTCATGCACGAGCCTACCTATGTGCCGGAATTCGTCATCGAATAGATCCCGGAGAGAAGGACAGGCGCGGGCGTCTCTCTCGCCGTAGTCCCCCCAACTCCCGACAGAACCGGTAATCGCGTCGACGAAATACCCGTACATCTCGCCGCACTCATAGGGCTCGGCAGCGAAGGGAATCCACTCCCGCTCCCAGTAGGCGGCGTCCTCGTTCGGACCCGGCATCATCTGGTGATGGAGCCGCACGATCGTCGACAGCGGCAGCAGCGCCCAGCAGTTGGAGAGAAACCCACCCTCCGGGCATGACCCCGTCAGCCCATTCGAGTCATCCAGCTGGGTCACGGTCCCGTTGTTGACCTTCAGGTACGCGCGCAGCTGATCGGGGAGCCGCACGCCGAGCTGCTCCTCGGCTGCGGTGATCTCCTCCTCGCTCGCCGGCCCGTTGAGAGCGCGGTGGTTGACCGGGGCGTGTTCCTCAAGCCACCCCACGATGCGGCTCCATGCTTGGACTGTCTCATTCATTACGATCCGGTGCCTTTCAGTGGTATCTAAGCGAGGAACTCCGGGCCACGTTCACGCCCGGGAGGAATCGTTTCTCAAGATAGGGGTGACCTGTGCCGGAGCGCGGATCTGCGCTGTTGTCAGAGGGTGGTCGTGTGGATCGGCACCACGTCGCTCGCTGGGCAAGCCTGCGGGCAGGAAGGGTCCGTCTCCTCGGAGGTGGGCCCTTGGGCCATGGGGAGGCGCGGTACGGCTCATCCATGGAGGCGTTCCGGCGTGCACCGGTCGCTTCGGCCGGGCACGGGAAGGATGGGGGCGGGGCGGCTGGGAGCGGTCCGCGAAGAGTCCGCGGAGACGCGTAGGCGACAGTCGGAGCCCGACACATGCCAACGGGGAAACCTGGTCAGGTCGTTGACTGTGATTCCACCGCACGTCGGAGGACGGCCGGGGCGAGGGTCCGGGCGACCGCGGGGGTGAGGGGGTGTCCGGCGAGGACGTGGCGGACGGCGCCGAGCGGGACGGGGCGTTCGTAGTAGTCCTCGAAGTGGGCCTGGACGGCCTCGGGGGAGCGGTTCGTGAGGAGGTCGAAGAGGAAACCGGAGCCGTCCGGGTCCTCGCTGCCGGCGGGGAAGGCGATGGTCGAGCCGGTGCGCCAGGCGGTGTCGTCTGTCTCCCGCCACAGGCAGACGGTGACCCGAAGGGCGTCGACGCCCTCGTCGCGGAAGGCGGGCACGTCCAGGAGCGGACGCAGCACGGCGGGCACGTCGTCGATGACGCCGGGCCAGACCTGCTCGTCGTCCGTCCCGTACGGGGTCATCTCGGATTCGTGGTCGAAGCCGCGTATGAGCACACCCGCAGGAGCGAAGAGGACGGAGAAGTCGTCTCCCGAGCCGTTCTCCATCAGGGCTGCCTCCACGCCGGGCCCCCAGGTGGCATCGAAGGTGTACTCGCAGAACCGCGGATCGTCGCCGATCGCCTGGTCCAGGACGGCCAGTGCGCGCAGATGCGCACGGAGCCGGACGGGGTCGGGGAGGAGGGCGGCGGTCTCGTGCGCGGTACTCATGGCGCCATCGAAGCAGCCGCCACTGACAAGTGAGTCGGCGGCGGTCGTGCGGACCCGCCGGTGACGTCGGACATCCGGCACCCGGCGCGCACGTACCCTGCCGGACTCCGGCATGCCGAGTGCGCACGACGCAGGCATACCGTGACGGGCGAGGAGGCGCCGGTGTCGGCCGGGGCGGGATGCGAAGGGAGGGGAGAGGCGGGATGTTCATGGTGGCCTGGGGGGTGTTGGCGACGGCCTGGGGCTGGGTCGTCGCGACGGACTTCCGGGGAGCCGCCCATCGATTCCACGCCTTGTCCCACGCTGTCACGCCGTTCGGCGGCGGCGTGCCGGTCGTGGGTGTCGGCTTCTTCCGCTTGCTGGCCGGGATGTTCGCTCTGGTCGGTCCGGCCGTCCTGGTCGGCGGGCTCGTGGACCTGTGGCACGGCGAGGCGGGGCCGGACGGTCTGCCTCCGATGCCCGCCTGGTTGCTCGTGGTGCAGGCGATGGTCGTCGGCGTCGTCCTCTGGATAATCTGGCGGCGTTCCGGCGTGCTGCGCCGTGAGTGGGCGGCCGGTGCCGGCCTGCGGCGTGCCGCCGTGGCCGGGCTCACGGCATCGGTCGTCGCCTTCGTCGTGACGTCGGGCTTGGGCTGGGGAGCGTGGATGACGGTCAGCTGGTTGGCCGGTGGCCTCTGGGGGCTCGCCCTGTTGCCGAGTGATTGCCCCGGCGAGTCGTCGGACACGGGCGCCGGACTGAGCTCAGGGGACTCGTCGGACTCCTGAGCGGCTTCGTCGGGACCGGCCGCTCGCGGGTCCGCGCGTGCCGTTGACCGATGCGCCGTGGGCGCGAATCAGCCGTCGCCACCGGACCGGATGCCGAGGCGGGGTGGCCGGTGGCCCTGCGGCGCGTGTCGCGGACACTCCGCGGCACGGCCGTGAGTGACCCGTCGAAATCCCCACTCTCCACCGGAGAATCGCCTGTTCAGGCCGCTGGGGGGTGCTCTGCCGCGGGCCGGGCGCCTGCGCGGGCTGCTGCGGTGTCGTGCCGGGCGGCGCACACTGGGGTGGTGCGATCCACTCCCTCAGGTGGTGCCGATGAGTCGTGTGCTCCGTAGCGGTTGTGCCCTCGTCCTGGCTCTGGGGTCGGTGGCCGCGGGGGTGAGCGGCTGCGGTTCCTCCGGTGCGGACGGCGCGGGGGAGACCGGGGCGATCGTCACCGCCACCCGGACCGTCACGGCGGAGCCGCCGACCGTGCCGACCCCGTCCCGGACCACCCCGTCCTCCCTGCCGCCGTCCCCGTCG
Organism: Streptomyces sp. NBC_01216; assembly: GCF_035994945.1. Lineage (NCBI taxonomy): Bacteria > Bacillati > Actinomycetota > Actinomycetes > Kitasatosporales > Streptomycetaceae > Streptomyces > Streptomyces sp. NBC_01216. The sequence continues at coordinate 2,483,009 of NZ_CP108677.1, read as the reverse complement.
TCGAAGCCCACGCCGCCCGAGAGCAACCCGTCCAGGCCGTCCGCGCCCCGCCCCGCTGACGCGGCCTCCACGGTCGAGGCGTACTTCGCGGCGATCAACGCCCGTGACTACCGGCGGGCGTGGGAGCTCGGGGGCAGGAACCTCGGCGGCTCCTACGAGTCCTTCCGGGCGGGCTTCGCCGACACCGTCCGGGACACCGTCCGGCTCGTCGACGTCCGTGACGGCAAGGTTACGGTCGTGCTCGACGCCCTGCAGGCGGACGGGACCGTACGCTCCTTCGCCGGCACGTACACGGTCAGGGGCGGGGTCATCGTCGGCGCTGACGTGCGGTCGGTGGAGCCCACGCCCGAGACGCCCGAAGGCGTCGTGCCGACGAGGCAGGGGGACGCCCGCGAGTCCTATCCGCCGGGGCCGCCGCCGGGCGTGCCCGACGTCGACTGCTCGGATCTTCCCGGCCCCGTCGTCGTCGGCCCCTCCGACCCGCATCGCCTCGACCGCGACGGTGACGGCATCGGTTGCGAGCCCGAGTGAGTCACCGACCGGGGCCGCCTGTCCACGGCAGCCTGGCTCGTGGCACCTGATCCCCGCCGCCCGCCGCCCGCGATGCGCCTCGCGCGCCCTCTCCGACCGGCCGCCCGGTCGTGCCCGGCAAGGCTTTCGGGACTGTTCACCTGCGCGTGGCCTGCGCCTTCCCGGGCTGGGCGGGCATCCGCAGTCGGATGCTGTAGGGGTAGAGGTCTGGACCACTGATGTCGCGCCAATCACGTGTCTCATTCGGGCCTCTCGGGGCCCGAATGGCGAATGGTCTATACCTTTGCCGTTAGGCTGGGCCACCTGAAAAGGGCAGAAACACAGCTGTGGGGGGCTTTATGACTGTTCATCATCTTCCGCAACCACCGTCCGACGAAGAGCTGTACTGGTACTTCGGTCCGCAACGGCGCTGGGTCCTCGTCAGTACCTCGATCGCCTTCGTGTTCACGGCGGCGACCATGCTCACCTTCGCCCTGCGGACTCCGGCCCTGTGGGCCTTCCTCGCCGTCCTCGGCCTCAATGTCGTGGCCCTCGTCCTCTCCTCCGTCAACAGCCTGCGCCAGCGCCGGCTGACCCGGCAGTCGCACGAGGTGCTCGTCCACGCGTGGCGGCCCCCCGAACTGCCGACCGTCGACCTCTACCTTCCGACCTGCGGCGAACCGCTCCCCGTACTGGCCAACGCCTACCGCGCGGTCGCGGCCGTCGACTGGCCCGACGCGCTGACCGTCTGGGTCCTGGACGACGCGGACCGGCCCGACGTCGCCGCCATGGCCGCCTCGTACGGCTACGAGTACGTCGTCCGCCCCGACCGCGGGCACCTGAAGAAGGCCGGCAACCTCAACCACGCGCTCACCCTGAGCGAAGCCGAGTTCATCGCGATCCTGGACGCCGACTTCGCGCCCCGGCCGGACTTCCTGCGCCACCTCGTCCCGTACCTGGCCGACCCCGCCGTGGGCATCGTGCAGAGCCCCCAGTGCTTCGACACCGACGAGACGATGAGCTGGGTCCAACGCGCCGCGGGCGCGGCCCAGGAGTGGTTCTTCCGCTGGATCCAGCCGTCCCGGGACGCGAGCGACGCCGCCATCTGCTGCGGAAGCAACGCCGTCTACCGGCGCAGCGCGATCGACCTCGCCCGCGGCTTCGCCCGGCTCGACCACAGCGAGGACCTGTACACCGGACTCGCCCTGCACGAGCAGGGGTTCCGCACCCAGTACGTCCCCGTGCTCGTCGCGAAGGGCACCTCGCCCGACCACGTGACCGCCTTCGTCAACCAGCAGTACCGGTGGGCGATGGGCAACCTCCACCTGATCGGCACCCCCGTGCTGAAGCGGATGGGCGCGCCCTGGCGGATGCGCCTGTGCTTCTACGAGGGCATCGTCGGATACCTGACCACGGCCGTGAACACCTTCGCGGCACCACTGCCGCCCCTGGTCATGATGTTCTGGTATCCGGACCACATCCGGCCCTGGCACGTGCTGCCGCTGCTGGCCCCGCTCTGGCTCTGGCATGTGCTGCTTCCCAGGATCAGCCGGACCCGCTGGCGGGTCGAGGTCATCCGGGCGAACGTCCTGACGAGCGTCGCCGCCGCGACCGCCTTCCTGCACACGATCCGGGGCCGCAGCGCCGCCTGGGTGCCCACCGGCGCGAGGAGCGCGCCGGCCAAGGGCGAGATGGCGCGGCGCGTGGTGGGGGTGTCGCTGGTCTGGCTCGTCCTCTCCAACGGAGCCGCCGCCGTGGGCCTCGCGCTGGCCGTGGCACGCAACGGCTGGGAGCCCAACTGGGGCCTTCTGCTGTATCTCCTGGTGCAGTGTCAGATCAACGTCCCGCTCATCCGTGACCTGCTGGCCGAGATCCGCCCGGCGTCCGCGGCCCGGCGCGCCGTCACCGCCGCGGACCCCGGGACCGAGCCCGTCGCGGACACGCCCCGGCCGGCGGGTATCCGTCCGCGGCTCCTCGTGCCCCACACCGGCATGCTGCCCCGCCGCTGGCCCGAGACCCTCGCCGCCTCCGCGGCCCTTCTGCTCATCGGCCTGCTGGCGTCCGGGTGGGTCAACCCGATGCTTCCCTGGCTGAGTTGAAAGAGACCATCACCATGCAGTTCCTCATGGCGCCCGGCCTGCGCTCCCGTCGCAAGCCCACCACCGAGCCGCCCGAACCCCCCGCCGGCGGCCCCCGCTCCGGCGGCGAGTCCGGCCCCAGCCCCCACCGGTCCGCCTTCCGCCCCGACATCGAGGGGCTGCGCGCGGTCGCCGTCCTCGCGGTCCTCGCCTTCCACGCCGGAATACCGTTCACGGCGGGCGGATTCGTCGGCGTGGACGTCTTCTTCGTCATCTCCGGCTATCTGATCACCGGCCTCCTGGTGCGGGAGGCCATCACCACCGGCCGCATCGGACTCGGCGACTTCTTCTCCCGCCGGGCCCGGCGTCTGCTGCCCTCCGCCGCCGTGGTGCTCGGCGCGGTCGCGGTGGCCGGCGCCTGGCTCACCGTCCCGCTGAGCCGCACCGACCTGGAGTACGACGTCGTCGCGGCGGCGCTGTCCGTCGCGAACTGGCGCTTCATCGCACAGCAGACCGACTACCTCGCCGCCGGCCACGACCAGAGTCCCCTGCTGCACTTCTGGTCGCTGGCCGTCGAGGAGCAGTTCTACCTCGTCTGGGCCCCGCTCCTCGCGGTGACCGCGCTGTGCGTGGCCCGCGCGGCGCGCCGCGGCCGGGCCGTGCGCTCCGTCGTCGCGCTGCTCACCGCCCTGCTGACACTCGGCTCGTTCGCCCTTTCCCTGCGCTGGACGGACCACTCCGCATCCCTCGCCTACCTCGGATCGCCCTCCCGGGTCTGGCAGTTCGGCATCGGCGCGCTGCTGGCCCTGCTGCCCTGGCACCTGATGCGCGGCCCGCGGGTGCTGCGCCTGCTGTGCGGCTGGGCCGGGGCCGCGGCCATCGTCTGGTGCGTCGTGTCGTACGACGCCTCGACGCCCTACCCCGGCTACGCGGCACTCCTGCCGACACTGGCCACCGCCGCCGTCATCCTCGCCGCGATACCAGGCCGGGGCGAGCGGTACGTCGAAGGCACCTACGGGGTGGGACGGCTGCTGGCGGGACGGGCTCCCCGGGCGATCGGGAGGCTCTCCTACAACCTGTACCTGTGGCACTGGCCGGTGATCGTCCTGGCCGAGGCCCGCTTCGGCACGCTCGACTGGCCCGTGAAGGCCGCGCTCACACTGGCGGCCGTCCTCCCCGCCCTCGCCACGATGCGCTGGGTCGAGCGACCGCTGCGCCGGAGCCGTACCGTCAGCGAACACCCTCGGCGCGGCCTGTCGGTCGGCGTCTCCTCCATCGTCTTCCCGGTCGTCCTCGCGCTGCTGGTGGGGACCACGGCACTGAACCTGCTGGGCCCGGCCACACCGGTCGACCCGCAGGGGCTGCCTCCGGGCGCGGCATCCGGGCCGCACCTGCTCGCGCGGACGCCCGGCATGCCGCTCCCGGACGGGCCGGTGGTACCGGGGCCGGCCCAGGCCCGCGCGGACTTCCCGCCGGACGGCCCCTGCGAGGTCGCCCCCTCGGAGACCCGCAGCCCGGACTGCCTGTTCGGAGCGGTGGACAGCCCGGACCGGATCGTGCTCCTCGGCGACTCGCACGCCGGACAGTGGTTCTCCCCGATGCTGGCACTCGCCTCCCAACGCGGCTGGGCCCTGCAGGAGTTGGTCAAGCAGGGCTGCCCGCTGCCCGAGCTGGCCGTGGACAATCCCCAGCTCGGCCGTGGCTACCGGGAATGCGACACCTGGCGGGCGGACAGCCTGGAGCGGCTCCGGCAGCAGCCCAAGCCCCGCCTGATCGTGATCGCCTCCCTCAACCGGTACACCGCCGACGTCGAGCTCCTCGGCGAAGCGTGGCGGAGGACGCTGGAGCCGCTGCGGGCACTCGGCGCCCCGATCGTCTACATCGAGGACACACCCGTACCCGGCATCGACATCCCGGCGTGCGTGTCCGGCAACCAGGACTCCCTCGCGGCCTGCGCGTTCAGCCGCGAGGACGCCCGGCACCCCGATCCGCTGGCGCGGCTGATCGCCTCCGGTGCGCTGCCCGGTGTCTCGAGCGTCAGCGTGAACGAGGTGCTGTGCCCCGGCACCGGCCCGACCTGCCCGGCCGTGCTGGACCGGATCCTGCTCTACCGGGACGACGCCCACCTGACCAACGCGGCGGCCGTCGTCCTCACGCCACGGCTCGAACGACTGCTCGCCTCGTCCGGCGCGCTGCCCGCCACGACGGCCGCCGGGACCCCTCGGGCGGACGGGTGGACCCGCCTGCTGCGCGACGACTTCGACGGACCGGCCGGGAGCCCTCCCTCCGCCACCCACTGGATCCACGACATCGGCACCTGCTATCCCGGCTGTCCCGCGCCGCGGTGGGGAACCGGTGAGATCGAGACCATGACCGACTCGACCGACAACGTCCGACTCGACGGGAAGGGCGCGCTGGAGATCGTGCCCACCCGGAAGGACGGCACGTGGAACTCGGGGCGCATCGAGACCAGGCGCGCCGACTTCGCGCCACCGCCCGGCGGGGTCCTGCGGATCGAGGCGTCGATCGCGCTGCCGGACGTGACGGGGACGAAAGCGGCGGGATACTGGCCGGCGTTCTGGGCCCTCGGAGAAGGACTGCGCGACGGCTACACCGGATGGCCGGGCGTGGGGGAGCTGGACGTCATGGAGTCCGTCAACGGGCGGGACACGGTCTTCGGCACCCTGCACTGCGGTGTCCTCGACGGCGGCCCGTGCCTCGAACCCGTGGGTCTGACATCCGGCCCGCAGCCGTGCTCTGGCTGCCGCACGGCTTTCCACACCTACGCGGTCGAGGTCGACCGCACCCCCGGCGCGGAGGAGGTGCGCTGGTACCTGGACGGCCGCGTGTACCACCGGGTGACAGCGGACCGGATGGACCCCGCGACCTGGAAGCGGACGGTGGACCACGGCTGGTTCCTGATCCTCAACGTGGCCGTCGGCGGCAACCTGCCGCTCGCCGACGGGGCGACCGCGGGCCCGGCCACCGAACCGGGGCATCCGATGCGGGTCGACCACGTCACGGTCTCGACCCGGGAAGGCCCGGACCGGTAACGCGCGGGGGAGGCACCTGGAGCCGTCGGGCGTGGCCCGCCGGGCTCCCCCGGCCACGCCGGACGGGCTTCCCGCCGGTCCTCGACGCCCCGGCCGTTCCCGCCGGGGCGTCGCTCCGTCGTGGTCAGGGCTTCGCGGGCTGCCCCTCCTCGGGGAGCAGACCCAGCCCGCTCAGGAATTCCAGCTGGTCGAAGTAGAGCCGGTAGCTGACGATCCGCCCGTCGGCGACCTGGGCGATGTCGACCCCGCGGATTTCCACCTCCTTGCCGGTGGCCGGAATGGTCTCACCGTCCGGGAGCCGGATCGGCCCGGTGTTCCGGCCGGTGTAGACGCCCTCGTCGATCGCCGTGTCACCGATCTCGTACGACTCCGAGGACGTGAACCGGGCGCCCGGAACGGCCTCCGTCATCGTGCGCCAGTAGGCGACGATCGCCTCTCTGCCGTGGAGCTCGCCGGCGTCCGGGGTGAGCGCGACCGCGTTCACGGCGAAGAGGTCGGCGACGACCTTGAGGTCCGGGTTCGTGGTGACCGCCTCGGTGAAACGGTCCATCACCGCGCGTGCCTCTCCCATGATCGACCTCCTGGGTGCGTATCCGGGGGGCTGAACCCATTCGTCCTCCCATTTTCCCACCGGACCGCCCGCCATGCCGGACCGCCCGGCGAGGTCGGGGGACGACGCCGGGGGCGGGGCGGGCGGCGAGTACGGCGAGGCTGCCGGGGGGACGGGGAGGGGAAGCGTCAGGGGCCGGGGGAGGGTGCCGGACGAGGTGCCGCACCGTCCGCGAGACCCGTCTTCGCGCCGGCGCCGCACAGCGGGACGACGGACAGGCCCGGTCGCGGGGCCGCGCGCACGGCCGCCCAGCACGCGACCCCCGTCGGCTCCACGAAGAGTCCGCGCCGGGCCAGGTCGATCTGGGCGGAACGGATCTGACCGTCCGTCACCGTCAGGAAGGTGCCGCCCGTCTCGCGTACGGCCCGCAGGATCGCGCGGGCCCGGGGCGGATCCGGGACGGCGATGCCCTCCGCCAGGGTGGGGCGTGGCGCGGCCGGGGCGGAGAGATCCTCCGCGCCCGCGTGGAAGGCCGTGGCCAGCGGGGCGACCGCCTCGGCCTGGACGGCGACCAGGGCCGGACGGGTGTCGACGAGGCCGTGTCCGTACAGCTCCGCCACCGCCAGCGCGGCGCCCAGCAGCAGGGTGCCGTTGCCGACCGGCACGACGAGCGTGTCGGGCAGCCTGCCGCCGAGTTCCTCCCAGATCTCGTACACGTAGGTCTTCGTCCCGTGCAGGAAGTGCGGGTTGTAGGCGTGCGAGGCGTAGAAGGTGCCGGGCGCGTCGGCTGCCGCGCGTGCGGCCCGCGCCGTCGAGGCGCGGTCACCGGGGACGACGGTGAGACGGGCTCCGTGGGCCCTGATCTGCTCCAGCTTCTTGGGTGACGTGCCCTCCGGTACGTACACGACGCAGTCGAGCCCGGCCCGCGCGCAGTAGGCGGCGACGGCCGTCCCGGCGTTGCCGCTGCTGTCGGCGAGCACCCGCCGCACGTCGCCGTTGCGGGTGAGCCGGCGGGCGAGTTCGACCAGCATCACCGCGCCGCGGTCCTTGAACGACAACGTCGGCATGAGGAAGTCGAGCTTGGCCATGACCGGGCCGGCGACGCGGTCGGCGGACGGTCTGTCCGGCACCGTGCCCGGTTCCGTGTCCGGCACCGTGCCCGCTTCGGTCAGCGGGACGAGCGGGGTGCGCCCCTCGCCGAGCGTCACATGAGGGATCTCGGTTGCCAGCGGCAAGGTCTCCGCATAGCGCCAGAGGGAATTCACACGTGACGCAAGTGACGAGAGGGGCACAGGGGCACTGGAGAATTCCAGGTCCCAGGGGCCGCGGCACTTCGGACAACACCAGGTGAGAGCGTCAGCCGGGGCGTGCGCCTGGCAGCGGGGACACACGTAGGTCGTCATGAACGCCAGCATGGCAGCCGTGTTTCCCGGCGTCCGGGACCCTTGTGGGATTCCTATGGATCCGTCAACCTTTCGCTCGGTGGACGGATGTGCCGGGTCCGCGGGCACTGCGCGGTGTCCTTTGGTTGACGACTTGACATGTCCCTGCCATACCCCCACAGCGACGCACCACCTATGAGGAGGACCCCTCACATGTCAGTGATGCGTGATTCACGGCGCGGACTCGCCGCCGTCGGTGCCATGGCCGTCGCGGCCCTGGCGCTCGGCACCGTCTCCGCCCTGCCGGCCGTCGCGGCCCCGGCGCCGGAAGGCGTGATCCAGAACGCCGGCGCCCCCGGTACGGTCGCGAACAGCTACATCGTCACCCTCGACGAGTCCGCGCAGGCGGAGACGGCGAGAGGCCGGGCGGTCGCGGCCCATTACGGCGCGAAGATCAAGAAGACGTACACCTCGGCGCTCAACGGCTACTCCGTCGAGCTTTCCGAGGCGCAGGCGAAGAAGCTCGCCGCCGACCCGGCGGTCACCTCCGTCGTGCAGAATCGTGTCTTCAAGGTCAATGGCACCCAGCCCTCCCCGCCGTCCTGGGGCCTGGACCGGATCGACCAGAAGGCCCTTCCGCTGAACCAGAGTTACACCTACCCGGACAGCGCGGGGCAGGGCGTGACGGCGTACATCATCGACACCGGCGTCCGTATCACCCACAACGACTTCGGCGGCCGTGCCTCCTACGGCTACGACGCCGTGGACAACGACAACACCGCGCAGGACGGCCACGGCCACGGCACGCACGTCGCCGGGACCGTCGCGGGTTCCTCCTACGGCGTGGCCAAGAAGGCCAAGATCGTCGGCGTCCGCGTCCTCAACAACCAGGGTTCCGGCACCACGGCGCAGGTCGTCGCCGGCATCGACTGGGTGACGCAGAACGCCGTGAAGCCGGCCGTCGCCAACATGAGCCTCGGCGGAGGCGTCGACACCGCCCTCGACGCGGCGGTGCGCAACTCCATCGCCTCGGGCGTCACCTACGCGGTGGCCGCGGGCAACGACAGCTCCAACGCCTCCAACTACTCGCCGGCACGTGTCTCCGAGGCCATCACCGTCGGCTCGACGACCAGCAGCGACGCCCGCTCCAGCTTCTCCAACTACGGCAGCGTGCTGGACGTCTTCGCCCCCGGCTCGTCCATCACCTCGTCCTGGAACTCCAGCGACAGCGCCACCAACACCATCTCCGGCACCTCGATGGCGGCCCCGCACGTGGCCGGCGCCGCCGCGGTCTACCTGGGTGACCACCCGACGGCGACGCCTTCTCAGGTCTCGACGGCGCTGACGACCGCCGCGACCCCGAACGTCGTCGGCAACCCGGGCAGCGGCTCCCCGAACCGTCTGCTCTACGTCGGTGGCGGCACCACCCCGCCGCCGCCCACCGGCGACAGGTTCGAGAACACCACCGACTACGCGATCAACGACAACTCGACCGTGGAGTCCCCGGTCACCGTGAGCGGTATCGCGGGCAACGCCCCCTCCGCGCTCCAGGTCCCGGTGAACATCGTCCACACCTACATCGGTGACCTCAGGATCCAGCTCGTCGCCCCCGACGGCACGGTCTACACGCTCAAGGGGTACGGCACCGGTGGCAGCTCGGACAACATCAACACCACCTACACCGTGGACGCCTCCTCGGAGGTCGCGAACGGCACGTGGAAGCTCCGGGTCAGCGACAACGCCTACTGGGACACCGGGAAGATCGACTCCTGGGCCCTCCAGTTCTGAGGCTCCAGGGCGTGGCGGTCCTGAACCTGCCGTCCTGAGGTGCGGGAGGACATGAACGAGGGGGCGGTCGCCGGCGGGCGACCGCCCCCTCCCCGCGTGCGGTCCCCGCCCCGGCACCGCGTACGATGCGCGGCCGATCGTCTGTTCGCATCGTCCGCCCTCAGGAGCACCGAACTCGTGGAGCAGCCCTCCCAGCAGCCGCAGGACCGTCAGCCGCCCCAGCGGGGGCGACCGGTCCCGGAGTCGTCGGACCGACCGGAGCCGGCACGGCCACCGGCGCCGTCCGAACCGGCGCCGGAGCGGTCCGAGCCGGAGCCCGAGCGGTCCGAGCCGCCGTCGGTGCCGTCGGAGCCACCGGGCGGTGCGTCTCCCGCGTCCGGGACGCCCTACGGCACGCCCGGCCCGTACAGCCCCGGCCCGTACAGCCCCGGCCCGTACGGTCCCTACGGCCCGGCGGGCCCCGGCGGTCCCGGCGCCGTCCTTCCCGGCCCCTACGGAACGCCGCAGCGCTCCACCAACGGCCCGGCCGTGGCTTCGCTCGTCGCCGGTGTCGTCTGCTGCCTGCCGCCGCTCGGGCTGGTGCTCGGCCTGGTCGCGCTGGCGCAGATCAAGAAGAAGGGCCAGTCGGGCAAGGGACTGGCGGTCTCGGGCATCGTCCTCTCCGCGGTGAGTTGCCTGCTGGTCGTCTCGGGCCTGGTGAGCGGCTCCTTCGGCGACGTGTGGGACGGCTTCAGGAAGGCCGTGGACGAGGCCGGCCGCTCGCAGACCGCCTTCGCGCTGCGCACGGGCCAGTGTTACGACGTCGACGGCGACCCGGAGGCGGTCACCTCGGACATCGAGGTCGTCGACTGCGCGCGCGCTCACGAGGGTGAGGTCACCGGCAACTTCCCGCTCTCCGGACTGGCGAAGTGGCCGGGCGACGACGCGATCGACCGGATCGCGACCGACCGCTGCGAGGAGATCAGCTACACGTACACGCTGGACTACTGGGCCGTCCCGGACCGGGTCTGGTCGTTCTACTACTACCCCAGCAGGGCCAGTTGGCGGACCGGTGACCGCAACGTGACCTGCACCTTCATAGTCGACGGCGGTGAGCCGTTGAAGGGTTCGCTGCGGAGGGACGAGACCACGCTCGACGCCGGCCAGGTCGTCTTCCTCACGCACATGAACCCGGTCGTCGACGCCCTGAACTCCGAGCCGGAGGACGACGCGGACGAGGACCTCGCGGCCAACAGGGCATGGGCGTCGCGGGTCCACGCAGCCCTCACCGGGGCGAGCCGCGAGCTGACGGCCCACTCCTGGGCCGGCGCCCGGAAGAAGCCGGTCGCCGCGCTGGTCGAGGAGCTCGACGTGGCGGCGAAGGAGTGGCGGCGACTGGCCGGGGCCGCCGACGCGGGCGCCTACTGGGCGCACTACGACGCGGCGTACGCGCTGACCGCCTGGAAGGCGGAGTCCGCCGCGCGGGAGGAACTGGGACTGGCCGCCCCGGAGCCGGAGACGGGCACGGACGGCTCCCGCCTGAGCTGAGGGCGGCCGTCGGGGAACGGACGGGGCCGGACCTCCGGAGAGGTCCGGCCCCGTCGTCCGCGGGCCGGTGACGGCGCACCGGTGGCGACGGCCCGTGACCGACCGCCGTTGCGGACCACACCGTCGATGGCGGGTCGGCCCGCGGTTCCGCGGCGGCACGACGAGGGAGTGCCGCGCCGCGCAGGACGGTGTCCTCGCGGAACCTACACCGGGGGCCGGGGCCCTCGGCGTAGGTGCGTCACCGGTGGCCGAGGCCCCGGTCGACGGCGGTGATCAGTTCACCGTCCGGGGTGTCCCCGTCCAGTGACCAGAACATCGCTCCGCCGAGTCCCTTGGCCCGTACGTACACCGACTTGGTCCACAGGACCCGCGGGTCGTCGTAGGTCCACAGGGTCGTCCCGTCGAAGAGCCAGGCGTGGCCGTTGAGCCGGTCCCGGTGCACGGTGAACCGCCCGGAGTCCGCCAGCTTCTTGAGGGCCTCGTAGTCCTCGGAGCCGTTCGCCCAGGTGGCCGGTGCCGGACCGGTCGCCGGCCGGCCGAGGCCGTCGCCGCCCCCGGTGACCCCCGTCCAGCCCTGGCCGTAGAAGGGCATGCCGACCACCAGCTTGCGGGCCGGGGCGCCGCGCCGCAGCCAGTCGCGGACGGTCTGGTCGACGCTGAAGTCGTTCCGGGCGAAGAGGGCGGACTGCTGGGCGGTGGTGGTCTCCCAGGAGCCGTGGAAGTCGTAGCCCTGGAGGTTGACGAAGTCCAGGTCACGCATGATCTTGCGGACCTCGAAGCCCGCGTCGATCTTGGCAGGCGCGGTGGGGACGAACGCCGTCAGCTCGTAGTGCTTCCGCCGGTCCTTCCGCGTCTTGGCGTAGGCGTCGAGCTGGGTGCGGAACTCCCGGACCAGCGCGGTGAAGTTCCGCTTGTCCTCCGGGCGGTAGACGGTGTCGGTGTCACCCGCCGACCCCGGCCACTCCCAGTCGATGTCGATGCCGTCGAAGAGTCCGGCCGCGGCTCCCGCACCGCCACGGGCGCCGTCGGCGGGCAGATTGCCCTTGATGTAGAGATCGAGGCAGGAGGCGACGAGGGCCTTGCGGGAGGCCGGGGTGCGGGCCGCGTCCGAGAAGTGCGTGGACCAGCCCCAACCACCCAGCGAGATCATGACCTTGAGTCCCGGGTGCTTCGCCTTGAGCTCGCGCAGCTGGTTGAAGTTCCCTGCCAGCGGCTGGTCCGCGGTGTCGGCGACGCCGTCCACCGACCCGGCCGCGTCCAGCGGGCGGACGTAGTCGGCCCAGGCGTCGGCCTCTCCGGGCACGTTGCCGGTGAAGCACTCGCCGTCCGCGTTCACGTTCCCGAAGGCGTAGTTGATGTGCGTCAGCTTGGCCGCGGTGCCGCTGGTGTCGAGGTCCTTGACCTGGAAGTCCCTTCCGTAGACGCCCCATTGGGTGAAGTAGCCGACCCGCTTGTACGCGGACTCGTCCGGTACGGGGTGGTGGGCGGGGGTGCTCGCGCCCGCCGCGGGGGAGAGTGCGGCGAGCAGCGCGAGGGAGGCGGCGGCGATCGTCAGCCGGGAGAGGGTTCGTCGACGCATGAGGCTCGTTCCTGTGCGAGTGCCGGAAGGGAGCGGTGCAGACAGGAAGGTATTGGTCTGGACCATTGAGGTCAAGGGTTCGGCGCCCATACCCGCGGTAAACGCAGACGTAAAGGCGAATCATCACTTCGAGTGAAACTCTGGCCCATGCTTGCGGCTGGACACCGAGGGTTGTCAGTCTGTAGCTGTCCGTCAACCTGAGGGGAGTGTCCAGTGACATTCGGTGAGCAGCCCGCCTATCTGCGGGTGGCGAGCGATCTCCGGGAGAAGATCGCCAACGGCTCGCTTCCGCCGCGTACCCGGCTTCCCTCGCAGGCACGCATCCGCGAGGAGTACGGGGTCTCGGACACCGTGGCACTGGAGGCCCGCAAGGTGCTGATGGCCGAGGGCCTCGTCGAGGGCCGTTCGGGCTCGGGGACGTACGTGCGCGAGAGGCCCGTTCCGCGACGGATCGCCCGCTCGGGGTACCGGCCGCCGTCCGGGGCCAGCCCCTTCCGGCAGGAGCAGGCGCTCGACGGCGCGCGCGGCACCTGGGAGTCCGGCAGCGCACAGGTTCCGGCGAGCGTCGTCGTGGCCGGGCGGCTCGGCATCGAGCCCGGAGAGCGGGTGATGCGCACGGGGTACGTCTTCCGCGAAGGAGGCGAGCCGATGATGCTCTCCACGTCCTGGGAGCCGCTGGCGGTCACCGGCCGGACTCCCGTGATGCTGCCCGAGGAGGGGCCGCTGGGCGGCTGTGGGGTCGTCGAGCGGATGGCGGCCATCGACGTGGTCGTGGACAACGTGGTCGAAGAGGTCGGTGCGCGCCCGGGGCTCGCCGAGGAGCTGCTGGCGCTCGGCGGCGTACCCGGTCATGTGGTGATGGTCGTCGAGCGGACGTACTACGCCTCGGGGCGGGCGGTGGAGACCGCCGACGTGGTGGTCCCGGCCGACCGTTACCGCATCGCCTACCACCTGCCCGTGCGGTGACGGGCGTGCGGTGACCGGTCGCCCGGTGGCGGCCCGGCCGGGGCGCGTTCCGGATCGCGGCGGTCCCGTCCGACGGCCCGCGCCGGCACCGGGTGTCCACTGGGCGGACGGCACCGTCCGAGCGCCGTGACCACGAGTCGACGGCGCCCCGCGTTCCGTAACCGCCAGACGGTCGCCCGCCGTGACGAACCGTCATGCCCGGTGCCTGCCTTCCCCGTCCGTGTCCGCCACCCCGGCCGCCGGACGACTGGAACCCTCATGGCGGACAGGGTCCCGCGCGACACCACCCCCGCCCCTCTGCCCCGTCGCGGCTGCGTCAGGATGGCCGCGGACGCGAGGGCTGCTCGCCGCGCTGCGCGCCCCGCACTCCTTGCGGCGGCGCTGGTCGCCGTCGACAGTGGCCGGCACCGGGCGGCCGGTCCGGTCCTGATGCCCGTGCCGTCCGTCCCCAAGTCGGGCCCCGGGGTGTGACGTTCGGCCTCCCTCCGTCGGTTCCCGGCCGGATTCGTGTCTCCTTGTGAAAACCCGTATCCGCTGTGTGAAGGTCAGGCGTAAGCTCAGGCATATGCTGATTGCGGTTTCCCGGAGATCGTCAGAGACGGCCCGCCCGATGGAGGGGGATGCCCGATGACCGACAGTGGCCCTGTCCTTCCCTGGCTGGTCATACGGCAGGACGACAACGGCAACCGCTATCGCGTCGGACGCTACGCGACCCGGGACGAGGCGCAGAAGATCGCCGACAGTCTCGACGACCGTGGCCACAAGCAGCTCTACTGGGTGGAGCGCGTCGGCCAGCCGGCCGTCTGACCCCGCCCCCGTCGCGACCCCTGACCACGACCTGCCGCGAGACCTTAGACTCCCGGCCATGACGGATCGCAGTGGCGGACGTGTGCTCGTGGTCGCGGCCGCCTTGTATCACCGGGGGTGCCTGCTGGCCGCCCGGCGCAGCGCCCCGGCCGAGCTCGCGGGCCGCTGGGAACTGCCCGGCGGGAAGCTGGAGCCGGGGGAGACTCCCGAGGAGGCCCTGGTCAGGGAGCTGCGTGAGGAGCTGGGAGTCGAGGCGGAGCCCGGCGAGCGCATCCCGGGCGAGTGGCCGCTGAAGCCCGGCTACGTCCTCCGGGTGTGGACCGCCCGGCTGCTGGCCGGTGAACCCCGCCCGTTGGAGGACCACGACGAACTCCGCTGGCTGGCGCGCCACGAGCTGGACGCCGTCGACTGGCTCGACCAGGACCGGCCGGCCGTCGCGGAGGCCGGGCGGCGGCTGCCCGCCTCTCCGGCGGGCGGGAACGAACGGGAGTCCGCCGGGTGACCTCCGGCCGGACGGCCCCACGGTCTCCGCGGTCCTACGCCGTTCGCACTATCGCGTACCCCCTCCCGCGTTCACCGCGCTATCACGCCCCGAATATCGGGTATGTCCCAGATTGACCCCCAAAAGGACGTGGGCCTTCCTTCTGGTGATGGCTGGGGAAGTGATCGGGCGTGATCGACACCGAAGGTGACTGCGTCGAATGGAGCTTTCCGGCGGAGGCCGATGCCGTGCGCACCGCACGTCATGTCGTCCGCGACGCCCTGCGGACCTGGGACATCGACACGGGGGTCGGTGACGTCACCGTCCTCCTGGTGAGCGAACTGGTCACGAACTCGCTGCGCCACGCCTCGGGCCCCATCGGGGTCCGCCTGGTCCGGCTCCTCGGCGACGGCGTCGCGCCCTCACGCCACACCGCCCTCCTCGTCGAGGTCTCCGATCCGCTTCCGGACCCGCCCACCGAACGCCCCGCCGGCCCCGACGACGAAGGCGGGCGCGGACTCCAACTCGTGGCCTGTTCTGCTCGTCGCTGGGGCACCCGTAAGGGAAGGACGGGCAAGACCGTGTGGTTCGAGCTGGCTCTGCCTGGTGAGTAAGAAGGAGTAGGGGCGATCACCGGGGGGTCCGGCTCGAAACGAACGAGACCACCCTGTGATCGTGAACGTCGTGCCGCCGGGGGCCGTAGTGCTGAATACTGCGGGCATGGCCGGTCCGGTGCGGTGAGCTGGAGGGGACGGTCGCGTGAGCGAGATATCCGAGACGGCGAGCGGCGTCGTGTGGCAGAGCAGCCCGCCCGGCTCGATCTATGACTACATCCGGGTCGCCTCCTTCTCGATCGGGCCCGACGGGCTCGTCGACCAGTGGAGCCGCCGGGCGGCCGATCTCTTCGGGGTGCCCGCCGAGGAAGCGATGGGCAAGGACCCCGTCGAGGCGTTCATGCCCTCCGAAGTGCGTGAACGTGGCTACCAGCGAGTGGCGGAGATCCTCGACGGCAAGGAGTGGACCGGTCTGGTCCCCTTCCGCGTGCCCGGGCAGAACCGCCGCCAGGGCATCGCCGAGATGTACGTCATGCCCAGTGAGACCCCCACCGGGGAGCGGGCCGCGCTGTGCCTCGTCGTCGATGTCCGGGCCTTGCGGCACATCGAGACCGACCTCGCCGCCGCGCAGGCCATTTTCGGCCAATCTCCCTTCGGGTTTCTGCTCTTCGGTACCGACCTCACGGTGACGCGGGCCAACCAGCGCTTCGCCACCGTCTTCGGCGGCTCGGCCGAGGACCACCGGGGCCGGACCGTGCACGACTACCTCTCCCGCCCCGAAGCCGACCGGATGACGGAAGCGCTCCGTCGCGTCCTGGACACCGGCGAGTCCGTCACCGAACTCCAGATCGTCGGCGCCGTCCCGGGCACCACCGACCGGCGTCACTGGTCGGTCAACCTGTACCGCGTGCACAGCGGCTCCGGCCTGCCCATCGGCGTCGCGGGACTCGGCATCGACGTGACCCGCCGCCACAACGCGGCCCGCGAGGCGGCCAACGCCCGACGCAACCTCGCCCTCCTCAACGAGGCCGGTGCCCGCATCGGGAACTCGCTCGACCTGGAGACGACCGCCCGCGAGCTCCTCGACGTCGCCGTCCCCGGCTTCTGCGACCTCGCCTCCGTCGACCTCTACCAGGGCCTCCTCACCGGCGACGAGGCCCCGCCGGGACGCTGGGGCAGCTCCCACGACGTGGGCTACGGAGCGGGCAGCGCCGAACTGCGCCGGGTCGCCTTCGCCAGCGCCGTCTCCGACACCCCGCTGCGCACCGGCCAGGAGACCGGCGACGGCGGCGCGGGCCCCGTCGAGGTCGGCTCCGTCCACCGCTACCCCTTCAACTCGCCCTGCGCCGGAGCCCTGCGCACCGGCAGGGCGCGCACCATGGCCGGCGGCGACGGCAGCCTCGTCCAGTCCACCCTCGTGGTCCCGATGGTCGCCCACGACGTGCTCGTCGGACTCGTGCAGTTCTCCCGCACCAAGGGCAGCGAGCCCTTCGGCGAGCGGGACCGGGCACTCGCCGTCGAACTCGCCGCCCGCGCCGCGGTCTGCATCGACAACGCCCGCCTCTACCGGCGGGAGCACGAGCGCGCCCTCATCCTCCAGCGCAGCCTGCTCCCGCCCGGCGACCCCGAGGCCGCCGGACTCGACATCGCCTGCCGCTACCTCCCCGGCACCACCGCCACCGAGGTCGGCGGCGACTGGTTCGACGTCATCGAACTCCCCGGCCACCGCACCGCCCTGGTCATCGGCGACGTCATGGGCCGCGGGCTGCGCGCCGCCGTGGCCATGGGCGAACTGCGCACCGCGGTACGCACCCTGGCCCAGCTCGACCTGGAGCCGGCCGAAGTGCTCTCCCACCTCGACGAGATCGCCCGCGGTCTCGGCGCCCCCGCCGGCGCCCAGCAGAGCGCCCGCGCCCACAAGGCACGCGGACCCGAACTCTCCGAGGTCTACCTCGCCACCTGCGTCTACGCGGTCTACGACCCCGTCACCCGGCGCTGTGCCTTCGCCAACGCGGGCCACCTGCCGCCGGTCCTGGTCGTCCCCGGCGAGGAGGCCAGACTGCTCGACGTTCCCCCGGGGATGCCGCTCGGCGTCGGCGGTGAGCCCTTCGAGGAGGTCGAGGTCGAACTGCCCGAGGGCGCGCTCCTCGCCCTCTACACCGACGGGCTCGTCGAATCCCGCGACCACCCGCTCGACGAGGGGCTCCACGCCTTCCGCGACGCGCTCGCCGAGCCCGCCACGCCGTCACCCGCCGTCGCGACCACACCGCCCTCGCATTCGCTGGAGGACGTGTGCGACCACGTCCTGACCACCCTCGACACCCGGCACGGCGAGGACGACATCGCCCTGCTGATGGCCCGGATCCAGGGGCTGCCGAGCGACGCGGTGGGGGACTGGCGGCTGCCACGGGAACCGCGCTCGGTCGGCAGGGCCCGCGAACTGGCGCGGGCCCAGCTGACGGCCTGGGACCTGGAAGCGCTGGTGGACACCGTCGAGCTGCTCGTCAGCGAGCTGGTCACCAATGCCCTGCGCTACGGCGAAGGCGAGATCCGGCTGCGACTGCTGAGGGATCGCACCCTGGTCTGCGAGGTCTGGGACGCCGGCCTGGTCCAGCCCCGGCGCCGCCGCGCCCGCGACACCGACGAGGGCGGGCGCGGGCTGCAACTGGTCGGGCTGCTCAGCGAGACCTGGGGCTCGCGGCGCACCCCGCGCGGGAAGACCGTCTGGTTCGAACTGCCCCTGCCGGACGCCGAGGGCGTCGCCGAGCCGACCGTGGAGCAACTGCTGAGCATGTTCTGATCCGCGGCACCCCCCGGGCCGCACGGCACTCCCCGTCCGGCCCGGGGCCACGCCTCCCGTAGGGAGGGCCCGCCCGGTCCGCGGGAGCGGAGCTGTCCCCCGGGCGCGGCGAACCGGGCCGCGGCCTGGGGCCGCCGTACGGATCAGGGGCGCCGTCCGCCGCCCAGCCGGCCCCGGGTGTCCCCGCCGCCGAAGCTGCCCGGCCCGCTTCCGGCGCCGCCCCCGAAGTCCCCCGAGCCCCCGCCGGTGCCGCGGGCGCCCCCGCCGAGGATGATGCCGCCGAGCACCGCTCCGCCGTTCCCGCCGCCGGCCCCCGCCGAACCGGCCGGGCGGTACGGGTTCCCGTAGGCGCGGACGTCCTGTTCGGCGAGGTTCTGCGCCTGCCGCGCCAGCGTGTCCGCCTGCCGCGCCTCGTCCAGCGCGCCCCGGGGGTCCCCGTCGGCGAGCAGCCGGGCCTCCTCCAGGCGACGCCGGGCCTCCGCCAACCGGGTACGGGCCTCGCTGCCCACCGCGCCGCGATGCGTGGTCACGTAGTCGACGGCCGCACCGGTCGCCGAACGGGCCGTCAGCATCGACCGGTCGAGCAGCATCCGGGCCCGATGCGTCAGCGACACACGATCGCGGGCCCCCTCCAGCACCTCGTCGAGCCCCGTGCCGGCCTCCTCGATCCGGCGCAGTGCGTCGAGAGGGTCGTACCGGCCCGCTTCCACGGTCCGGCGCACCTCCGCGAGGACGGACTCCGCCCGGGCGGCCCGCCCCTGAAGCCCGGCGGCGACCATGCCCCCGCCCGCGCCCCGGAGCAGCCCGCGGGCCTCGGCGAGATCGGCCTCGGTCCCGGTCAGGGCGTGCGGCAGGCTGCCCACGGCCTCGGCGAGTTCCCGCGCCCGCCGGTCCACGGCCCGGCCGAGCCGGGCCGCCTGGTCGATGCCACCCTCGGCGGCCCGGATGTGCACGGCCGCGGCGCCGTTGTCGCCGGACCCCACGGCCTGCCGGGCCAGGTCGAGGCGGGTCCCCGCGAACGCCAGCCGGTCCTTGGCCTGCTCGACGTCGGCGGCGACGGCGGAGACCGCCGACTCGGCGTACCGCTCCCGCATCGCCGCCAGCGTCGCCTCGGCCGTGGCGGCCCGGCCGGTCTCCTCCCGGCAGGCCGCCGTGGCCGCTTCCAGCGCCTCCCCGGCCTCGGCTTCCAGGGCCCGCAGCCGGTCGAAGTCCGCCGACTCCGCGTCCAGCCGGGCGTTGGCCTGTCCGCAGCGCGTGACGATCTCGGCGAGCAGGGAACGGCGGGTCGCGTCGTCTCCGGGGAAGCCGTCGTCGAGTCGCCGGCGAAGCCGGAACGCCGCCGTCAGCTCCGACTCGGCGAAGGCCACCGCCTTGGTGAACCGTTCCACCGCTTCCCCGCCGAACCGTGCCTCAGCGAAGCCCAGTTCCTCCTGGCTGGTGTGGACGGCGTCGTCGGTGGCGACCAGCGCCCCGCGGGCCAGGCCGTCCAGCTCGGCCGGCGGCTTCGCTTCGGGTGTCTTCGGCGGGCCCCAGGCCCGGCCGCCCGTCGGGGGAACCCTCCGGGTGCCGGAGCGGCGCCGCCGGGCGTACGCGTAGGCCGCCACCGTCCCCGCCCCGCCGATCAGGACCACCGGCAGTACCAGATCCGTGGCCGATGCGCCTCCGTCGGCAGCCGCCCCCGGGCCGTCGTAGAGCCGGTCCGGGGCATGGCCGACCGGGGCGCGGCGGTCCTCCAGCGCCCCCACCCGGTCGGTGATCCCTCCCTCGCGGGACACCGCTGCGCGGTCGTCGGCCCGGGCGCCGTGCGCGGCGGGCACCGCCGGCCACCACGTCGCCACCAGCATCGCGAGAAGGACTCGGGCGGCGGTTCGCGTCACAGGGGGAGGCTATGTCCTGGTCCGGGGCGTCGCACCCGGACCAGCCGTTCACCGGCCCCCACCCCGCCGCCGCGCCGTCTCAGGACTTCCGTCGCCCGATCCGCGCGCCCAGCCACACCAGGGGGTCGTACGTGCGGTCCACGACCCGCTCCTTCAGCGGGATCAGCGCGTTGTCGGTGATCCGGATGCCCTCCGGGCACACCTCCGTGCAGCACTTCGTGATGTTGCAGTAGCCCAGCCCGTGTTCCTCCTGCGCGGCGCGCCGACGGTCCAGGCCCTCCTCCCGCGCCGCGTCCAGCGGATGCATGTCCAGTTCCGCCACCCGCATCAGGAAGCGGGGGCCCGCGAACGCCGCCTTGTTCTCCTCGTGGTCACGGACCACATGGCAGGTGTCCTGGCACAGGAAGCACTCGATGCACTTGCGGAACTCCTGGGAGCGCTCCACGTCCTGCTGCCGCATCCGGTAGGCGCCCGGAGCGACGTCCGCGGGCGGCATGAAGGCCGGGACCTCGCGCGCCTTCGCGTAGTTGAAGGACACGTCCGTCACCAGGTCGCGCACGATGGGGAAGGCCCGCAGCGGGGTCACGGTGAGGGTCTCCGAACGGTCGAAGAGCGACATCCGGGTCATGCACATCAGCCTCGGCCGGCCGTTGACCTCGGCCGAGCAGGAGCCGCACTTGCCCGCCTTGCAGTTCCAGCGCACGGCGAGGTCCGGTGCCTGGGTCGCCTGGAGCCGGTGGATGATGTCCAGCACGACCTCTCCCTCGTGCGCCTCCACCGTGAAGTCGGTCAGCTCTCCGCCGCGGGCGTCGCCCCGCCACACCCGGAACCGGGCGTCATAGCCGCTCATGTGTCGAGCTCCTCCTCGGCGAGGTACTTGACCAGCTCATCCTTCTCGAAGAGGGCGAGCAGGTCCGGACGGATGGGTTCGGTACGCGTCCGTTCCAGAGTGACCGCCGCCTCTCCGGGGCCGTCGTCGGCCACCGCGCGGCACAGCAGGTTCACCGGTCGCCACCGTCGTTCCATCGACGGCCGGTCCTCCCGGGTGTGTCCGCCCCGGCTCTCGGTCCGTTCCAGCGCCGACCGGGCCACGCACTCGCTGACCAGCAGCATGTTCCGCAGGTCCAGGGCCAGGTGCCAGCCGGGGTTGAACTGCCGGTGCCCTTCGACCCCGGCCCGCCGGGCCCGCGCCCGCAGTCCGGCGATCCGCTTCAGGGCCTCGGCCCTCTCGGCCTCCCGCCGGATGATGCCGACCAGGTCGTTCATCGTCTGCTGGAGTTCCTGATGGAGGGTGTACGGGTTCTCCGCGGGCCCGCCCCGCCCCCCGTCCGCCTCCGGCACCCCGTCCGCGGCACCGAACGGGGCGAGCGCCGCCGAGGCGGCCGAGGCGACCTCGCTCTCCGGGGCGGACACCCTCCCGGTCCGGGCCGTGTACGCGGCGGCGTACGCGGCGGCGTGCAGCCCGGCCCGCCGGCCGAACACCAGCAGGTCCGAGAGCGAGTTGCCGCCCAGCCGGTTGGAGCCGTGCATGCCGCCGGCGACCTCACCGGCGGCGAAGAGCCCCGGCACGCCGAGCGCCGCCGCCGAGTCCGAGTCGACGGCGACGCCGCCCATGACGTAGTGGCAGGTCGGCCCGACCTCCATGGCCTCGGCCGTGATGTCCACGTCCGCCAGCTCCTTGAACTGGTGGTACATCGACGGGAGCCGTCGCCGGATCACCTCCGCCGGCATCCGGGTGGACACGTCGAGGAAGACGCCGCCGTGCGGGGAGCCGCGTCCCGCCTTCACCTCGGCGTTGATGGCCCGCGCCACCTCGTCGCGCGGCAGCAGTTCCGGCGGGCGCCGGTTGTCCTCGGGGTTCTCGTACCAGCGGTCGGCCTCCTCCTCCGTCCGCGCGTACTTCTCCTTGAAGACCTCGGGGACGTAGTCGAACATGAACCGCCGGCCCGCGGAGTCGCGCAGCACGCCCCCGTCGCCGCGCACCGACTCGGTGACCAGGATGCCCTTCACCGACGGGGGCCAGACCATCCCGGTCGGATGGAACTGCACGAACTCCATGTTCACCAGCGGCGCGCCCGCCATCAGTGCCAGCGCGTGCCCGTCACCGGTGTACTCCCAGGAGTTCGACGTCACCTTGAAGGACTTGCCGATCCCGCCGGTGGCCAGCACCACCGACGGCGCCTCCAGGACGAAGAAGCGGCCGGTCTCCCGTTCGTAGCAGAAGGTCCCCGCCACCTGCCCGGAGCCGTCCTTGAGGACCCGGGTGACGGTGCACTCCTGGAGGATCCGCAGCCGGGCCTCGTAGTCGCCCGTCTCCTTGTGGTCCTGCTGCTGGAGCGCCACCACCTTCTGCTGCAGTGTGCGGATCAGCTCCAGTCCCGTCCGGTCTCCGACGTGTGCGAGGCGCGGGTACTCGTGACCGCCGAAGTTGCGCTGCGAGATCCGGCCGTCCGCGGTGCGGTCGAAGAGCGCCCCCCAGGTCTCCAGCTCCCACACCCGCTCGGGGGCCTCGCGGGCGTGCAGCTCCGCCATCCGCCACTGGTTGAGGAACTTGCCGCCCCGCATGGTGTCGCGGAAGTGGACCTGCCAGTTGTCGTGGGCGTTGACGTTGGCCATGGAGGCGGCGATGCCGCCTTCCGCCATGACCGTGTGGGCCTTGCCGAAGAGGGATTTGCAGACCACGACGGTACGGGCGCCGCGTTCGCGGGCCTCGATCGCGGCGCGCAGACCGGCGCCGCCCGCGCCGACCACGACCACATCCCACTCCTGCCGTGCGACCTGTGTCATGTCAGAAGATCCTCGGGTCGTCGAAGGTGCCGGTGGCCAGCAGGTACACGTACAGGTCGCAGAGGGCGACGCTGATCAGGGAGGCCCAGGCGAGCAGCATGTGACGGGCGTTGAGACGTCCTGCCCAGGTCCACAGGCGATAGCGCACCGGATGGGCGGAGAAGTGCCGCAGCCGGCCGCCGACGATGTGCCGGCAGGAGTGACAGGACAGCGTGTAGGCCCAGATCAGCACGGTGTTGACGAGGAAGACGAGCGTCCCGAGTCCCGCGTGGCCCCAGGCGTAGGAGGCGTCCCGGAAGGTCAGCACGGTGTCGTACGTGAGGATCGCGGCGACCGGCAGGGCCGCGTAGAAGAAGTACCGGTGGGCGTTCTGCAGGAGGAGCGGGAAGCGGGTCTCCCCCGTGTAGGCACGGTGCGGTTCGGCCACCGCGCAGGCGGGTGGCGAGGCCCAGAAGGCCCGGTAGTACGCCTTGCGGTAGTAGTAGCAGGTCAGCCGGAAGCCGAGCGGGAAGACCAGGATGACCAGCGCCGGGGACAGGACCCACCAGCTGCCGAGGAGGTCCCAGTTCGGCCCGCCCCTCATGGGCACGCAGTTCTGCGCCAGGCAGGGCGAGTAGAACGGCGAGACGTAGGGGGCCGCGTAGTAGTCGCTGCCGGCGAAGGCCCGCCAGGTCGAGTAGACGACGAAGGCGAGCAGTCCGGCAGCGGTGACGGCGGGCGCCGCCCACCACCGGTCGGTACGCAGGTGGCGGACGCCGACGGCCGCGCGGGTGGGGGAGTGCACGCCGGTGGCGGGCGCCCCCGTGTCAGGGGAGGGGGGTTCGGTTCCGGTGACCACGTGGTCCCCTTCCTACGGCGCGTGCCGGCCGCGGGCGCCCAGGCCCTCGTCGTCCACGTCCGTCCACAGCTCGCTGCGGTACGGGGTGTCCGGCACGGGGACGAGGGGCTCGGTGCGTAAGGCGGTGGTTCCGGGGGCACCGCCCCGTTCCGCCGTGAGGCGGCGTTCCAGATGTCCGACCGTGCGGACCAGGTCGTCGAGGCAGCGCTTCACGGCCGCCAGATCGTCGTGCAGGGACATGGAGCCCTCACTTCCGCGATAGCGGGTACACGCGCCTGAGAGGCCCTGAGAGTGTCGCGCGCCACATCCCGCGTTGGGAAGGCGTGTGCACCGATCCGCTCGCCGCGACGGCGGCCCGGCGGGGCCGCCCGGCGGGCGGAGGCCGGCCCGGTGGGCGGATCGGTCATTGGGCCGCACGAGTGGGGTTCGGCCCCGCTGTCGCCGTGTTGCCGTGGCCGGGTCCGGTCCGTCCCCTTCAGTGGATGCGTCATAGATGTGATCATCTCCAAATGGAATAAACCTGGACGAAGGGGTACAAGTCATGTCCCAAGTCGGCGCCCCTCGCGGGACATGCTCCAGGAGCCCCCGCTCCCGCACGCTCCGCTCCGTCGCCACCCTCAGCAGCGCGGTCCTCGCGGTGTCCGTCCTGGCCGGCTGTAGTTCCGACGAGGAGGCCGAGCAGGCCCCGGCCGCCGCACAGGACAACGCCCCCGCGGCGCGCGACAAGGTCGCCGACGGCGGCACCCTGCGCTGGGCGGTGGACGCGATGCCCACGACGCTCAACGCCTTCCAGGCCGACGCCGACGGAGCCACCTCCCGTCTCGCCGGAGCGTTGCTGCCCTCCCTCTACACCCTCGACGCACGCGGCCGGCCGCGTCTCAACCCGGACTACCTGGAGTCGGCGAAGGTGGTGGAGACGGAACCGAAGCAGGTCGTGCTCTACAAGCTCAACCAGCAGGCGGTGTGGAGCGACGGCCGGGAGATCGGCGCCCCCGACTTCGTCGCGCAATGGCGTGCCCTGAGTGGCCGGGACACCGCGTACTGGACCGCCCGCAACGCCGGCTACGAGCGGATCGAGCGGATCGAGCGCGGCAAGAACGACCTGGAGGTGCGGGTCACCTTCGCCAAGCCCTACGCCGACTGGAAGGCCCTCTTCACCCCGCTCTACCCCAAGCAGGTGATGGGCTCCCCGAACAGCTTCAACGACGGCGCGCGCACCACCCTGAAGGCGACCGCGGGGCCGTTCGAGCTCAAGAAGATCGACGGCAAAGCGGGCGAGATCACCCTGGTGCGCAGCGCCCGCTGGTGGGGGCGGTCCGCCAAGCTCGACTCGCTGATCCTGAAGGCGGTTCCCCGGACCGAGCGGATCACGGCACTGTCCGCAGGCAAGCTCGATCTGGCCGAGATCGACCGGTCGGTGGCCGACCGCATCGCGCTCGCGGTGCGTGACGCCCGTTCCGGGCAGGGCGGTCAGCCGCTCACCCACGGTCCGGGCGCGGGTATCACGCCCGCCGCGGCCCTCAAGTCCTGGGCTCTGGCACACGGCTCCGACGAGGAGCAGGCCGAGGTCGTCCAGGCGGCGCGGGAGAAGAACCAGCAGGCCATCGCGCGGTACGCGGCCGAGCAGAACGCGCTCGGGAAGTTCGTCGTCCGCAAGTCCCTGGAGCCCGCCTACACCCAGCTGTCGCTCAACGGCGAGTCCGGGCCGCTCGCCGACGAGCGCGTGCGGCGTGCCGTGGCCCGCGCCCTGGACCGGCAGGAGCTGGCCGAAACCGTGCTCAAGCCGCTGGGACTGCCCGCGAAGCCCCCGGGCAGCCACCTCGCGCTGGCCGGCCAGGCGGCGTACGCGGACAGCAGTGACGCGCTCGGCGACCAGGACGCCAAGGAGGCGCGGGCGTTGCTCGCGGACGCCGGATGGGTGCCGGGAGGCGCGAACAAGAAGCCGGCCGGGACGAAGGCCGGCAGCGAGCCGGGGGAGGACGCGGAGAAGAAGGACGCGGAGAAGAAGGACGCGGAGAAGAAGGACGCGGAGAAGAAGGACGACGCGGAGAAGAAGGACGAGGAGAAGAAGGACGAGGAGAAGAAGGACGAGGCCGCGAAGGCGGGGTCCTCGGGGCCGCAGGCCGATGTGGCCTCGGACGAGGGGCTCTACATCGTCGGCGACGACAAGCCCGGCGGCCAGGAGAACGGCACCGTTCTCGCTCCGGCGCCCGCCGCGGCTCTCCACGGCGTGGCGCTGTTGCGTCAGGCGGAGGCCCTGGAGGCCGCCGCGGACTCCGCCGCGGAGGACAAGGGGCGCACCGCCGCCAAGCCCGGCAAGGGGGTCGCCGGCGCCTACGCCCCGATCGGCACCGCCGCCCCGCCCGGACCCGCCGCCGCCCCGCAGGCCCTCGGCAAGGACGGCAAGGCGCTCGACCTCCGCTTCGTACTGCCCTCGGGCCCCGGCTCGGAGTCGCTGCGGGCGGTCGGCGAGAAGATCGTCCGGATGCTCGACGCGGTGGGAATCCGGACCACCGTCACCAAGGTCGCGGACGACAGCTTCTTCAAGGACCACATCGCCTCCGGCGAATACGACCTGGCCCTCTACTCCTGGCCCGCCTCCGCCTTCCCCGCGACCGACGCCCGGCCGATCTTCGCCAAGCCCGAGCCCGCGTCCGACGGTTCCCTGCTCGTCGAACAGAACTACGCCAGGGTCGGCACCGACCGTATCGATCAGTTGTTCGATCAGGCGGTGGCCACCCTCGACGAGGAGGAGGCCCGGGCCCTGGTGCGTCAGGCCGACGCACGGATCTGGGCCGCTGCCGGATCGATTCCTCTCTATCAGCGCCCCCAACTGGTGGCCGCCAGGTCCACCCTGCTGAACGCCGGCGCCTGGGGCTTCGAGGCCCCGCGCTACCAGGACATCGGGTGGAAGAAGCCCGGAACCTCCAAGGGCGCGGAGCGCAACACCAAGAAATAGCCGAAAGGGCGATCCGCAACCTCAGATCACGCTCAAGTTCCTTGCCCGTCGGTGATCCCGGCGGGCAGGATCACCCCCGGCCCCCTTGACCCGGCCCTGCTCCGCACCCCAGCGCAATCCCGCAGCATCCGTACCACCCGAGTGCCCCTGTCCCCGCAGAGGCAGTCTCGAAACCTCTGAGTAAACCCTCTCGAATCCGGGCGGGGAAGCCCCTTGCGCGGCAGCCCCGTACCATGGGAGATAGCCGTGGCGCGTCCGCCCGGCGGGCGTAAGAGGAACTGACGCCGCATCCCACGATCCGAGAGAAGCGCAAGCACCCATGCCCACGCGCCACGACATCCGTAACGTCGCCATCGTCGCCCACGTCGACCATGGCAAGACGACCATCGTCGACGCCATGCTCAAGCAGGCCGGTGCCTTCGCCGCCCACCAGCACCTCGACGACCGCATGATGGACTCGAACGACCTGGAGCGTGAGAAGGGCATCACGATCCTCGCCAAGAACACGGCGGTGAAGTACCACCCCAAGGACGGCGGGGCCCCGATCACGATCAACATCATCGACACCCCCGGCCACGCCGACTTCGGTGGCGAGGTCGAGCGCGGTCTGTCGATGGTGGACGCGGTCGTCCTGCTCGTCGACGCCTCCGAGGGCCCGCTTCCGCAGACTCGTTTCGTGCTCCGCAAGGCCCTGCAGGCCCGGATGCCCGTCATCCTCTGCATCAACAAGACGGACCGCCCGGACTCCCGGATCGACGAGGTCGTCAACGAGACCTACGACCTCTTCCTCGACCTGGACGCGGACGAGGACCAGATCGAGTTCCCGATCGTCTACGCCTGCGGCCGTGACGGCGTCGCCTCGCTGACCAAGCCGGAGGACGGCACCGTCCCGGCCGACAGCGACAGCCTGGAGCCGTTCTTCTCCACGATCCTGGCGCACGTGCCGGCCCCGACGTACGAGGAGGAGGCGCCGCTCCAGGCCCACGTCACCAACCTCGACGCCGACAACTTCCTCGGACGCATCGCGCTGCTCCGCGTCGAGCAGGGCGAGCTGCGCAAGGGCCAGACGGTCGCGTGGATCAAGCGTGACGGCACGATC
This sequence comes from Streptomyces sp. NBC_01216, assembly GCF_035994945.1. Classification (NCBI taxonomy): domain Bacteria; kingdom Bacillati; phylum Actinomycetota; class Actinomycetes; order Kitasatosporales; family Streptomycetaceae; genus Streptomyces; species Streptomyces sp. NBC_01216. The sequence continues at coordinate 2,455,374 of NZ_CP108677.1, read as the reverse complement.
TCCAACGTCCGCATCACCGAGCTGATGATGACCGAGGCGCTCACCCGCAAGCCGGCCGAGGTCGCCGGCCCCGGTGACATCTGCGCCGTCGCCGGTATCCCCGACATCATGATCGGCGAGACGCTGGCCGACCCGGAGAACCCGATCGCGCTGCCGCTGATCACGGTCGACCAGCCCGCGATCTCCATGACCATCGGTACGAACACCTCGCCGCTCGTCGGCCGCGGTGGCACCGGCAAGGGCGCGGACGCCAAGGCCGCGGTCAAGGACCGCAAGGTCACCGCCCGCCAGGTGAAGGACCGCCTGGACCGGGAACTGATCGGCAACGTCTCGCTCCGCGTCCTCGACACCGAGCGCCCGGACGCCTGGGAGGTCCAGGGCCGTGGTGAGCTCGCGCTCGCCATCCTGGTCGAGCAGATGCGCCGCGAGGGCTTCGAGCTCACCATCGGCAAGCCGCAGGTCGTGACCAAGGACGTCGACGGCAAGGTGCACGAGCCGGTCGAGCGTCTGACGGTCGACGTGCCGGAGGAGCACATGGGCGCGGTCACGCAGCTCATGGGTATCCGCAAGGGCCGCATGGACAACATGTCGAACCACGGCTCCGGCTGGGTCCGCATGGAGTTCGTCGTTCCGTCCCGTGGCCTGATCGGATTCCGCACGGAGTTCCTGACCAACACCCGCGGCACGGGCATCGCCCACTCGATCCACGAGGGCCACGAGCCGTGGTTCGGCGCGCTGTCGACCCGCAACAACGGTTCGCTGGTCGCCGACCGCGCCGGCGCGGTCACCGGATTCGCGATGACCAACCTCCAGGAGCGCGGTGTGCTCTTCGTCGACCCGGGTACCGAGGTGTACGAGGGCATGATCGTCGGCGAGAACTCGCGCTCCGACGACATGGACGTGAACATCACCAAGGAGAAGAAGCTCACCAACATGCGCTCCTCCTCGGCCGACTCCTTCGAGGCGATCGTGCCGCCGCGCAAGCTCTCCCTGGAGCAGTCCCTGGAGTTCTGCCGCGACGACGAGTGCGTCGAGGTGACCCCGGAGGCCGTGCGCATCCGCAAGGTCGTCCTCGACCAGAAGGAGCGCGGGCGTTCCGCCTCGCGCGCCAAGAACGGCTGAGGCCGTCCTGTTCACGACCGTCCCGTCGAGGGCCTGCCCGTGATCCGCGCGGCGGCGGCCTGAAACGGCTTCGGAGACAGGGCCCGGACCCCCACGGACACCGTGGGGGTCCGGGCCTTTCGTCAAGCTCATTTGCCGGACCCCCTGTCCGGATATCGGCCGTCGCTCTCCGGAACGTGTGTTAACGGTCCGTTTCGGGGGTGTCTGTCTGTGATCAGTTTGTCCGGATTTCGGTCTCCGAGGTCGCGGTGATGTTGTCAAAACGAGACCGCTTAAGTGTGGTTTACAGCCCTCACGTACTTAATAGTTGGCTCCATTGAGCTCGGGTCAATGGGTCACGCACTGTGGGGAGTGCCGACTCACGAGCACACTCGGGGTACTTGGGTCCAACGCCGTCAGGGGTGTCGGCAGAACTCGAAGTACCCCTCTTGTAGTGACAAGTGGACTCATGAGGAGGAACCCATGCGCGGTGCCAAGAGCGCCAAGTGGGTAGTGGGCGCGACCATCGTCGCCCTGGCAGCAACCGCCTGTGGCGGGGGTAAGAGCGACGGTGGCAGCGACGCCAAGGGCGCTGTTGACCCGAACGGGATCTTCTCGATCGAGCTCGGTGAGCCGGAGAAGCCCCTGTACACCGGTGACACGATGGAGTCCAACGGCTCCGCGGTCATGGCCGGCCTGTTTTCGACCCTGGTCGACTACAAGGCCGACGGCTCGCTGGAGATGATCAACGCCGAGTCGGTCACCACGACCGACTCCAAGACGTGGACCGTCAAGCTCAAGCAGGGCTGGAAGTTCCACGACGGCACCCCGGTGACCGCGAAGTCCTACGTGGACGCGTGGAACTGGAACGCCAACATCGACAACGCGCAGGGCCTGGCGTCCTGGTTCGCGGACATCAAGGGCTACGACGCCGTCCACCCGGAGGAGGAGGGCGCCAAGCCCACCGCCGAAACGATGGAGGGCCTGAAGGTCGTCGACGACAGCACCTTCACCATCGAGCTGAAGAACGTCGTCCCGTACTTCGGTCACAAGCTGGCGTACATCGTCTTCGCGCCGCTGCCGGACTCCTTCTACAAGGACACCAAGGCCGCGGGTCAGAAGCCGGTCGGCAACGGTCCCTACAAGTTCGAGTCCTGGGACCACAAGAAGCAGATCAAGATCGTCCGCTACGACGACTACCAGGGCCCCAACAAGGCGAAGAACGGCGGTGTGGTCTTCAAGAACTACACCACCCTCGAGGCCGCCTACGAGGACCTGAAGTCCGGCAACGTCGACGTCCTGCGTCAGATCGGCCCGAAGGACCTCCCGGTCTACCGCGCCGACCTCGGTGACCGCGCCGTGGACCAGCCGTACTCGGCGATCCAGACGCTGGCCATCGCGTTCTACGCGGACAAGTGGTCGAAGCCGAAGGCGATCGACCCGAAGGTCCTCCAGGGCCTGTCCATGGCCATCGACCGTGCCACCATCACCAAGACGGTGCTGCAGGGTACCCGCGAGCCCGCCACGGGCTGGGTCGCCAAGGGCGTCCAGGGCTACCAGGAGAACGCGGCCGGCGACGTCACCAAGTTCGACCCCGCCAAGGCCAAGGAGCTCATCCAGGCCGGCGGCGGCGTTCCCAACAATGAGATCTCCATCCAGTTCAACGCGGATGGCGGTCACAAGGAGTGGGTCGACGCGGTCTGCAACAGCATCACGAACGCGACCGGCGTCAAGTGTGTCGGCGACAGCAAGCCGGACTTCCAGGCCGACCTGACTGCTCGTAAGAACAAGCAGGTCAAGGCCATCTACCGGTCCGGCTGGGTGCTCGACTACCCCGTCAACGCCAACTTCATCAGTGACCTGTTCCGCACCACCGCTGCGGGCAACCAGGGTGGCTTCGGCAACAAGGAGCTGGACGCGAAGATCGCGGCCGCCGACTCCGCGCCGACGCTGGACGAGTCGGTGAAGCAGTTCCAGGCCATCGAGAAGGACCTGGTCAACTACATGCCGTCCATCCCGCTCTGGTACTACAAGGTCAACGCGGGCTACTCGGAGAAGGTCTCCGGCGTTCAGTACGGTCAGGACGGCGACCCGATCCTGACCGGCGTCGAGGTCAAGAAGTAACCACCCAAGCGTAGTCCGCACGCCGGCGTGGGGCTGACGGAGCGTCAGCCCCACCCGGTGCCTTACGCAGCGGCCGGGGGGCCCTTCCGTGACATCCGCGTGCCCACTGGGACGCGGATGCCGAGGAAGGGCCCGTCCGGCTGCGGCTGTCACATCTCACGGAGGCATGATGGGGCGCTATGTCGCACGACGACTGCTCCAGATGATCCCGGTCTTCATCGGGACAACCCTGCTGATCTTCTTCATGGTCTACACCCTGCCCGGCGACCCCGTGGCGGGGCTGTTCGGTGACAAGGGCGTGGACCCGGCGACCCTGGCGAAGATCAAGCACGAGCTCGGACTCGACCAGCCGCTGCTCAAGCAGTACTACGACTACATGACCGGCATCATCCTGCACTTCGACTTCGGCAACCAGATCCGCAATGGTCGCCCGGTCACCGACGTGCTGGGCGACGCGTTCCCTGTCACGCTCCAACTCGCGGCACTCGCCTTCGCGTTCGAGCTCTTCTTCGGCATCGCTCTCGGTGTCATCGCCGGCCTGAAGGCCGGTCGCCTGGCCGACAACGTCATCCTGATCTTCACCCTGCTGATCATCTCGATCCCGGTCTTCGTGCTCGGCTTCATCATCAAGATGGTCTTCGCCTTCCAGCTGGACTGGATCGCGCCCAACGTCAGCACCGAGCAGCGGCTGTCCGAGCTGATCGCTCCGGCCATCGTGCTCGGCGGACTCTCGCTCGCGTACGTCGCGCGGCTCACGCGTACGTCCATGGCGGAGAACCTGCGCGCCGACTACATGCGCACGGCCGTCGCCAAGGGCCTGCCGAAGCGCCGTGTCATCGGCGTCCACCTGATGCGCAACTCGATGATCCCCGTCGTCACCTTCCTCGGCACTGACATCGGCGCCCTCATGGGCGGTGCGGTCGTGACCGAAGGCATCTTCAACGTCAAGGGTGTCGGTGGGCTCATCTACGAGTCGATCACCCGGCGTGAGGGTACGACGATCGTCGGCCTCGTCACCATCCTGGTGCTCGTCTACCTCGTCACCAGCCTGCTCATCGACCTGCTGTACGCGGTCCTGGACCCGAGGATCCGTTATGCCTGACGTGACCAAGACCGCAGAGACCGCAGCCGCCGCGGACGCCGTCGCCACCCCCCCGGTGACGGCACCGGCCCCGGAGGGCAAGCCGGAGAAGGCGCGCAGCCTGTGGGGCGACGCCTGGCGGGACCTGCGCCGCAACCCGTACTTCCTCGTCTCCTCGGTGCTGATCTTCTTCCTGCTGCTGATCGCCGCCTTCCCGACCCTGTTCACCGGCGCCTCGCCCGTCCGCGGTGACCTGGTGCACCACTACCTGGGCAAGCCGCAGCTCGGTGACATCGGTTCCGAGGGCTGGCTGGGCTACGACGGCCAGGGCCGTTCCGTGTACGCCCGCGTGATCCACGGAACCCGCGCCTCGGTCGTCGTCGGCATCGCCGTCACCGCGATCGTCACCGTCGTCGGCGGCGTCATGGGCATGATCGCCGGCTACTTCGGCGGCATCACGGACGCGATCCTCTCCCGGGTCACGGACGTCTTCTTCGGCATCCCGTTCCTGCTCGGCGCCATGGTCGTCCTGCAGTCCTTCACCGACCGCACCATCTGGGTGGTCGTCTTCGCCCTGGCGTTCCTGGGCTGGACCCAGATCACCCGTGTCATGCGCGGTGCCGTGATCACGGTCAAGCAGGCGGACTACGTCCACGCCGCCAAGGCGCTGGGGGCCGGCACGGTCCGCATCCTGTTCCGGCACATCCTGCCGAACGCCATGGCCCCGGTGATCGTCGTCGCGACCATCGCGCTCGGCGGCTACATCTCGGCCGAGGCGACCCTGTCCTACCTGGGCCTGGGTCTGTCGTCCCCCATCGTCTCCTGGGGTGTCGACGTCTCCGCCGGTGTCCAGCAGATCCGGGTCGCGCAGCACATCCTGCTGTGGCCCTCGATCATGCTGAGCATCACCGTTCTGGCGTTCATCATGCTCGGCGAAGCCGTACGCAACGCCCTCGACCCGAAGCTGCGCTGAGGAGGGCGTAATGACGACCATCGACAACACCGGCAAGACCGCGGCCGTCCCCGCGCCGCGCGACGGTGGCGACCACACCGGCCCGCTGCTCGAAGTCCGTGACCTGCACGTCGAGTTCCACACCCGTGAAGGTGTGGCCCAGGCGGTCAACGGCGTCAACTACTCGGTGGACGCCGGCGAGACCCTCGCCGTGCTCGGCGAGTCCGGCTCGGGCAAGTCCGTCACCGCCCAGGCCATCATGGGCATCCTCGACATGCCGCCCGGCAAGATCCCGCGGGGCGAGATCCTCTTCCGCGGCGAGGACATGCTCAAGATGTCCTACGAGGAGCGCCGGAAGATCCGCGGCCGGAAGATCGCGATGATCTTCCAGGACGCGCTGTCCTCCCTGAACCCGGTCCTCACCGTCGGCTACCAGCTCGGCGAGATGTTCCGCGTGCACCACGGCCTCTCCAAGAAGGAGGCCACGGCCAAGGCCGTCGAGCTGATGGACCGGGTCAAGATCCCCGCCGCCAAGGCGCGGGTCTCCGACTACCCCCACCAGTTCTCCGGCGGTATGCGCCAGCGCATCATGATCGCCATGGCGCTGGCCCTGGAGCCGGACCTGATCATCGCGGACGAGCCCACCACCGCGCTCGACGTGACGGTGCAGGCCCAGGTCATGGACCTCCTCGCGGAGCTCCAGCGCGAATACAACATGGGTCTGATCCTGATCACCCACGACCTCGGCGTCGTCGCCGACGTCGCGGACAAGATCGCGGTCATGTACGCGGGCCGGATCGTCGAGACGGCGCCGGTGCACGAGCTGTACAAGCGCCCCGCGCACCCGTACACCCGGGGTCTGCTCGACTCGATCCCGCGCCTGGACCAGAAGGGCCAGGAGCTGTACGCGATCAAGGGCCTGCCGCCCAACCTGCTCAGGGTCCCCACCGGTTGCGCCTTCAACCCGCGCTGCCCGAAGGCCGACGACATCTGCCGTACGGAGATCCCGGCGCTCGCGCCGGTCACCGAGCAGGACGGCACCGAGCTGCCCGGTCGGGGCAGCGCGTGCCACTTCTGGAAGGAGACGATCCATGGCTGAGCTCAGCAAGAAGGACGACGCCGCGGACGCGACTCCGAACGCGACCGACGCGGCGAGCGAGGCGGCGGCCGTGGCCGCCGTCGAGGCGCCCGTCGACCGCGGGGAGCCGATCCTCCAGGTGCGCAACCTGGTCAAGCACTTCCCGCTGACCCAGGGCATCCTGTTCAAGAAGCAGGTCGGTGCGGTCAAGGCCGTGGACGGGGTCTCCTTCGACCTCTACCGTGGCGAGACCCTCGGCATCGTCGGCGAGTCCGGCTGTGGCAAGTCCACGGTCGCCAAGCTCCTGATGAACCTGGAGCGCGCCACCGCGGGCGAGGTCTTCTACAAGGGCCACGACATCACCAAGCTGTCCGGGCGCGCGCTGAAGGCCGTCCGCCGGAACATCCAGATGGTGTTCCAGGACCCGTACACCTCCCTCAACCCGCGGATGACCGTGGGCGACATCATCGGCGAGCCCTTCGACATCCACCCCGAGGTGGCCCCGAAGGGCGACCGGCGCCGCAAGGTGCAGGAGCTGCTCGATGTGGTCGGTCTGAACCCCGAGTACATCAACCGCTACCCGCACCAGTTCTCCGGCGGCCAGCGCCAGCGCATCGGCATCGCCCGCGGCCTGGCGCTCAACCCGGAGATCATCATCTGCGACGAGCCGGTCTCGGCCCTGGACGTGTCCGTCCAGGCGCAGGTCATCAACCTGATGGCGAAGCTGCAGGAGGAGTTCGAGCTCTCCTATCTCTTCATCGCCCATGACCTGTCGATCGTCCGGCACATCTCCGACCGGGTCGGCGTGATGTACCTCGGCAAGATGGCCGAGATCGGTACGGACACGCAGATCTACGACCACCCGACGCACCCCTACACCCAGGCGCTGCTGTCGGCGGTCCCGGTTCCGGACCCGGAGGTCCGCGAGGCCCGCGAGCGGATCATCCTCACCGGTGACGTCCCCTCGCCGGCCAACCCGCCGTCGGGCTGCCGCTTCCGCACCCGGTGCTGGAAGGCGCAGGACAGGTGCTCCACCGAGACGCCGCTGCTCGCGGTCCCCGAGGTGTTCTCCGGTCAGGACACCCCGGCCGCGCACGAGTCGGCGTGCCACTTCGCCGAGGAGCGGTCGGTTCTCGTCGGCTGATCCGCTGAACGAGTGACGACGTGCCCCCGGGCGCCCGCGAGGGCGACCGGGGGCTTCGTGCGTCGGAGGGAGTCCGTGGTGCCGCCGGGGCGACACCAGCCCCTCCGTACGGACGCCAAGAACGTGCATATGAGGATATGTGAGGTGATATTGGGGGCTAACTAGAGAATCGGGATATTCGGGAGGCACCTCATGCGCGGAGCCACGCACGCCAAGTGGACCGCACTGGCCGCGGCCGTCGCCCTCGCGGCGACCGCCTGCGGCGGCGGAGACGACAGCGGAGGCGGTGGCGCCGACGGCATCGTGACCTCTTCCTGGGGCGATCCGCAGAACCCGCTCGAGCCCGCGAACACCAACGAGGTCCAGGGCGGCAAGGTCCTCGACATGATCTTCCGCGGCCTCAAGAAGTACGACCCGAAGACCGGCGCGGCCACCGACATGCTCGCCGAGAAGATCGAGACGAGCGACTCGGTCAACTTCACGATCACCGTCAAGGACGGCTGGACCTTCTCCAACGGCGAGCAGGTCACCGCCAAGTCCTTCGTGGACGCCTGGAACTACGGCGCCGACCTCAAGAACAACCAGAAGAACGCCTACTTCTTCGGCTACATCGAGGGCTACGACCAGGTCCATCCCGAGTCGGGCGACCCCACCGCCACGACCATGTCCGGCCTCAAGGTCGTCGACGACATGACCTTCACGGTCAAACTGACCCAGAAGTTCTCCACCTTCCCCGACACCCTCGGCTACTCCGCCTACGTCCCGCTGCCCCAGTCCTTCTTCAGCGACCACGACGCCTGGCTCTCCAAGCCCGTCGGCAACGGGCCCTACACCATCGACTCCTACAGCAAGGGCTCCCAGATGGCCCTGAAGCGGTGGGACGACTACCCCGGCGACGACAAGGCCCAGAACGGCGGCGTCACCCTCAAGGTCTACACCGACAACAACACCGCCTACACCGACCTGACGGCCGGAAACCTCGACCTCGTCGACGACGTGCCCGCCTCCCAGCTCAAGAACGTCTCGGCGGACCTCGACGGCCGGTACATCAACACCCCCGCCGGCATCATCCAGACCCTGTCCTTCCCGTTCTACGACCCGGCCTGGAACAAGCCGGGCCAGGAGAAGCTCCGGCAGGGCCTCTCGATGGCCATCAACCGCGAGCAGATCACCGACACCATCTTCCAGAAGACCCGCACCCCCGCCGTCGACTGGACCTCCCCGGTCCTCGGTGAGGACGGCGGTTTCAAGGACATCTGCGGCGACTTCTGCACCTACAACGCGGAAGAGGCGAAGAAACTGGTCGCCGAGGGCGGCGGCATCCCCGGCGGCACGATGAAGATCTCGTACAACGCCGACACCGGCTCCCACAAGGAGTGGGTGGACGCCGTGTGCAACTCCATCAACAACGCGCTGGGCAACAACACGGCCTGCGTCGGTAACCCGATCGGCACCTTCGCCGACTACCGCAACCAGATCACCACCCAGAAGATGACCGGCCCCTTCCGCGCCGGCTGGCAGATGGACTACCCGCTCATCCAGAACTTCCTCCAGCCGCTGTACTTCACCAACGCCTCGTCCAACGACGGCAAGTGGACCAACCCCGATTTCGACAAGCTCGTCAACGAGGCCAACGCCGAGACGGACACCGCGAAGGCCGTCGGCACCTTCCAGCAGGCCGAGGAAGTCCTGCGGGACGACATGGGCGCCATCCCGCTCTGGTACCAGAACGGCAGCGCCGGATACTCCGCGCGCATCTCCAACGTGTCGCTCAACCCGTTCAGCGTCCCCGTCTACAACGAGATCAAGGTCAACTGACGCAGGCCGGCGACGTACGGCCCGGCGTCCCTCCCGGCGCCGGGTCGTACGCCTTCCCCCACACCCCCGGAGCACCCCATGGGCCGTTATGTGATCCGGCGTCTGCTGCAGATGATCCCCGTCTTCTTCGGCGCCACCCTGCTGATCTTCCTGATGGTGAACGTGATGGGCGACCCCATCGCCGGCCTGTGCGGCGACCGCGCCTGCGACCCGGCGACCGCCGCCCAGCTGGAGAAGGAGTTCGGCCTCGACAAGCCCGTCTGGCAGCAATACCTGACCTACATGGGCAACGTCTTCACCGGAGACTTCGGCACGGCGTTCAACGGTCAGCCGGTCACCGAGCTGATGGCCAGCGCCTTCCCCGTCACGATCCGGCTCACCATCGTCGCCATCCTCTTCGAGATCGTCATCGGCATCACCCTCGGCGTCGTCACCGGCCTGCGCCGCGGCCGGCCCGTCGACACCAGCGTGCTGCTGCTGACCCTCGTCGTGATCTCCGTCCCCACCTTCGTCACCGGCCTGCTCCTCCAGCTCCTCCTCGGCGTCGAATGGGGCTGGATCAAACCCGCCGTCTCACCCGAGGCCCCCTTCGGCGAACTGATCGTCCCCGGCCTCGTCCTCGCCTCCGTGTCCCTGGCCTACGTCACCCGGCTCACCCGGACCTCGATCGCCGAGAACAAACGCGCCGACTACGTCCGCACCGCCGTCGCCAAGGGCCTGCCCCGCCGCCGGGTCATCACCCGCCACCTGCTGCGCAACTCGCTCATCCCGGTGGTCACCTTCATCGGCACCGACATCGGCGCCCTCATGGGCGGTGCCATCGTCACCGAACGGATCTTCAACATCCACGGCGTCGGCTATCAGCTCTACCAGGGCATCCTCCGCCAGAACACCCAGACGGTCGTCGGCTTCGTGACCGTCCTCGTCCTGGTCTTCCTCTTCGCCAACCTGCTCGTCGACCTCCTGTACGCCGTCCTTGACCCGAGGATCCGCTATGCCTGAGCAGCAGCCTGAGCCGCACGAGCCGTACGACGACGGTCGCGCCATCAACCACACCGGCGCGGGCGGCGGAACGGACCTCGCCATGGACGAGGGCGAGACGCTGGAGAAGACCCCCGGTGGCCCCCTCGGCACGGGACCCCAGGGCAAACCCCGCTCCCTGTGGTCCGACGCGTGGCGCGACCTCCGCCGCAACCCCGTCTTCATCATCTCCGCGCTGGTGATCCTCTTCCTCGTCGTCATCTCCATCTGGCCCCAGCTGATCGCCACCGGAGACCCCCTCGACTGCGACCTCTCCAAGGCCCAGGAAGGCTCCCAGCCCGGCCACCCCTTCGGCTTCAACGGCCAGGGCTGCGACGTCTACACCCGCACCGTCTACGGCGCCAGGACCTCGGTCGCCGTCGGCGTCCTCGCCACCCTCGGCGTCGCCTTCCTCGGCTCCGTCCTCGGCGGCCTCGCCGGATTCTTCGGGGGCGGCTCGGACGCGGTCCTCTCCCGGGTCACCGACGTCTTCTTCGCCATCCCCGTCATCCTCGGCGGCCTCGTCCTGCTCTCCGTCGTCACCAGCAACACCGTCTGGCCGGTCATCGGCTTCATGGTGCTCCTCGGCTGGCCACAGATCTCCCGCATCGCCCGAGGCTCCGTCATCACCGCCAAACAGAACGACTACGTCCAGGCCGCCCGCGCCCTCGGCGCCTCCAACTCCCGGATGCTGCTCCGTCACATCACGCCGAACGCCGTCGCCCCGGTCATCGTCGTCGCGACCATCGCACTCGGCACGTACATCTCCCTGGAAGCGACCCTGTCCTACCTCGGCGTCGGACTGAAGCCCCCCACCGTGTCCTGGGGCATCGACATCTCCTCGGCCTCCCAGTACATCCGCAACGCCCCCCACATGCTGCTCTGGCCGGCCGGAGCCCTCGCCATCACCGTCCTCGCGTTCATCATGCTCGGCGACGCGGTGCGCGACGCCCTCGACCCGAAGCTGAGGTAGCCGCCCATGCTGCTCGAAGTGCGCGATCTGCACGTGGAGTTCCACACCAGGGAAGGCGTGGCCAAGGCGGTCAACGGGGTCAACTACGCGGTGGACGCCGGCGAGACCCTCGCCGTGCTCGGCGAATCCGGCTCCGGCAAATCCGTCACCGCCCAGGCCGTCATGGGCATCCTCGACACACCCCCCGGCAGGATCGCCGGCGGCGAGATCCTCTTCCAGGGCCAGGACCTGCTGAAACTGAAGGAGGAGGAGCGGCGCAGGATCCGCGGCGCCAAGATGGCCATGATCTTCCAGGACGCGCTGTCCTCCCTCAACCCGGTCATCAGCGTCGGCGACCAGCTCGGCGAGATGTTCCAGGTCCACCAGGGCATGTCCAGGAAGGACGCCCGGACCAAAGCCGTCGAACTCATGGACCGGGTCCGCATCCCGGCCGCCAGGGAACGCGTCGGCCAGTATCCGCACCAGTTCTCCGGCGGCATGCGCCAACGCATCATGATCGCGATGGCGCTCGCCCTCGAACCCGAGCTGATCATCGCCGACGAACCCACCACCGCCCTCGACGTCACCGTCCAGGCCCAGGTCATGGATCTCCTCGCCGAACTCCAGCGAGAACTCCACATGGGGCTCATCCTCATCACCCACGACCTCGGCGTCGTCGCCGACGTCGCCGACAAGATCGCCGTCATGTACGCCGGCCGGATCGTCGAAGCCGCCCCCGTCCACGAGATCTACAAAGCACCCGCCCACCCCTACACCCGGGGACTGCTCGACTCCATCCCGCGCCTCGACCAGAAGGGCCAGGAGCTGTACGCGATCAAGGGCCTGCCGCCCAACCTCCTCGCCATCCCGCCCGGCTGCGCCTTCAACCCGCGCTGCCCGATGGCCCAGGACGTGTGCCGCACCGACGTACCACCCCTCTACGACGTGACCGAGTCACCGGTACCACGAACCAGCGCCTGCCACTTCTGGAAGGAGTGCCTGCATGCCTGAGGCGATTCTCGAAGTCCGGGACCTGGTCAAGCACTACCCCCTGACCCAAGGCATCCTGATCAAGAAGCAGGTGGGCGCCGTCAAGGCCGTCGACGGCGTCTCCTTCGACCTCGCCGCCGGAGAGACCCTCGGCATCGTCGGCGAATCCGGCTGCGGCAAGTCCACCGTCGCGAAGATGCTCGTCAACCTGGAACGCCCCACCGCCGGCTCCATCGCCTACAAGGGCGAGGACATCACCAAGATGTCCGCCAAGGGCCTGCGCACCGTCCGCCGCAACATCCAGATGGTCTTCCAGGACCCGTACACCTCACTCAACCCGCGGATGACCGTCGGCGACATCATCGGCGAACCCTACGAGATCCACCCCGAGGTGGCCCCGAAGGGCGATCGGCGCCGGAAGGTCCAGGACCTTCTCGACGTCGTCGGCCTCAACCCGGAATACATCAACCGCTACCCGCACCAGTTCTCCGGCGGCCAGCGCCAGCGCATCGGCATCGCCCGCGGCCTCGCCCTCCAGCCCGAGATCATCGTCGCCGACGAACCCGTCTCCGCCCTCGATGTCTCCGTACAGGCCCAGGTCGTCAACCTCCTCGACCGGCTCCAGGCGGAATTCTCCCTCTCCTACGTCTTCATCGCCCACGACCTGTCCATCGTCCGGCACATCTCCGACCGCGTCGGCGTCATGTACCTCGGCCGGATCGTGGAGATCGGCACCGACGCACAGATCTACGACCACCCGACCCACCCCTACACCCAGGCCCTGCTCTCCGCAGTCCCCGTCCCCGACCCCCAGGCGCGCGCCCACCGCGAACGCATCATCCTCACCGGAGACGTCCCCTCCCCGGCCAACATCCCCTCCGGCTGCCGCTTCCGCACCCGCTGCTGGAAAGCCCAGGAACGCTGCACCCTGGAAGTCCCCGAACTCGCCGTACCCGCCGTCTTCCGACTGACGGACACCCCGGCCGCACACGACTCGGCCTGCCACTTCGCCGAGGAGAAACACGTCGTCCCCGGCGAGGACGACACCGACACCACCGACGACACCACCGGCCAAGAGCCGGGATGAGAGCCCCCTGACGCACGGACAAATCATCACCAACCATGTTAACGCGCAAGCAACTCGCCCGACTCCGCTCCGATATACCCACACGACAGACTCGACGACGTACGGCCGTGCGGGTGCCGTAGGCCGGCCGGGACGCGTCATGTCGTCCCGGCCGGCCTTTTCCTTCTGTCCTTTTCTTTCGTGGCTCGGTTCGCCTCCGGCACACGGCCTTCTTCTTGTGGCTCGGTTCGGGTCGGTTCCCCCGGCGCGTGCCTTCGCGTGCCTTCGGCTCGCTCGCCCGGGTGGGGGCGGGTGTCCGTAGGGCTTCGGTTCGATCACGCCGTGACGTGTTCGGGCCGCTCGGAGGACGAGTGGGGACGGACTTGCCGAACTCTCGGGAAACTAGGGCGGAATCGCTTGTTTCGCTTGGTCGCGACCGTGAGTATCGGCTCCGTGACAGCCACGCGCGCCGCACGACTCACCGGGGCCGCCCTCGCCGGCGCCCTCGCGCTCGTCACCGTCGGCTGGATGCTGAGGGACCTGGCCCTGGCCGACGGATCACTCGCCGACCTCCTCGGTCACTGGACCGGCGACCGCCGCCCCGCGCTCCGGGACCGGGTCGCCACCTTCGCACTCGACCCCGTCCTGTTCCTGCTCTACACCGGCACCGCCGTGGCCGCCCTGCGCTCACCGGCCGCCCTGTCCGCGCTCGCCACCGCCGGGGCCGTCACGGTCGGCGTGCGCCTCCCGGGACTCTGGACGGCCTCGGGCGGAATCGCACTGGTCACCACCCTGCTCCTCCTCGCGCTCGGCGGCGCGCTCCTGCTCACCGCCGCCGCGGGCCGCCGGCCCGTCCGCTCCGCCCACGAACCCGCCCCGGCCCGCCCCCGCACCCGGCCCGCCGTCATCGCCGCCGTCCTGCTGGCCCTCGCCGCCCTCCTGCGGGTCGCGCAGGAGATCCGCCTGGTGCGTGACTTCCCCACCGAGCTCGTCGTGGGCCGCTACACCGGAGGCCGGTTCGCCCCCGCACCGCTGCTCGCACCCCCGCCCGGCTGGCTGGTCGCCGCCCTCGTCCTGCTCCTGCTGACCGCGGCGGCCGGAGCGATCGCCCGGCCCCCCGGCTCCCGGCCCCTTGGCGTGGCCGCCGGCGCGCTGATGGCGGGCTGGGGCCTGACCGTTCTGGCGACAGTCCTCCGTCACGACACGCTCGGCGCGCTCGCCGGACCCGAGGCCGCCGAGCCGCTCACTCTCGCGTCGGCACTGTTCGACCTGGCAGGCGGAGTCGCCGTGCTCGTCGCACTCGCCGGTCGGGGCGAACCCCACCCCGCCGGAACGGTCCCCCTCCCCTCCCGTCCTCCCGCGCCGCCGTCACCGCGGCCCCGCGGCTGGTGACACCTCTGCGACGCCCAGCGCACGCCGCAGGAAGTCGACCTGGAGCAACAGCAGGTTCTCCGCCACACGCTCCTGCGGCGTCATGTGGGTCACGCCCGTCAGCGGCAGCACCTCATGCGGCCGGCCCGCGGCGAGCAGTGCCGAAGACAACCGCAAGGTGTGCGCCATCACCACGTTGTCGTCGGCCAGCCCGTGAACGATCATCAGCGGCCGGGCCGGGCCCCGTGCCGCCGACAGCCCGTCGTCCGTGACGAGCGAGTTCGCCGCGTACACCTCGGGGTCGTCCTGCGGCGTCCCCAGATACCGCTCCGTGTAGTGGGTGTCGTACAGCCGGAAGTCCGTCACCGGAGCCCCCGCCACCGCCGCGTGGAAGACATCGGGGCGCCGCAGGACCCCGAGCGCGGCCAGATACCCGCCGTACGACCAGCCCCGGATCGCCACCCGCCCCAGGTCCAGCGGGAACTCCCCGGCCAGCGCGTGCAACGCCTCGACCTGGTCGTCCAGCGTCGGCGTCAGATCGCCTGCGATCGCCTTCTCCCAGGCGGGCGACCGGCCCGGCGTCCCCCGGCCGTCGGCCACGATCACCGCGAAGCCCTGGTCGGCGAACCACTGGGACGTCAGATGCGGGTTGTGCGCGGCGACCACCCGCTGCCCGTGCGGGCCGCCGTACGGATCCATGAGCACCGGGAGAAGTCCGTCACCTTCCTCGTAGCCCGACGGGAGCAGCACGGCGCACGGAACACGCCGTGCGCCCCCCTCTCTCAGACGCACCCGCGCGGACAGCACCGGCGTCTGCGCGTGCGAGGCGATCACCGCGACTTGCCGGCCCGCCCGCAGCACCCGCGTCACGTTCCCCGGCGCCTCCGGGCGGGCCGAGGACAGCACCGTCACCGCGCCGCAACGCACGGCCGAGTGAATTCCGGTGCCCTCCGAGACTCGCTCCACCCCATGCTCGCCGACCCGGTACACATGGATCTCACCGGTCTCCGGGAACTCCGCCGCCTCGCCCGCGGACGCCGACACCAGGACGTCGCCGTCCCCGACGTCCAGCACGGCCCTGACTTGCAGCCGCGCCCCTGTCAGCGCCCTTTCCCCGGCCATCAGCACGCGCGCCCCGACGCCCCCGGACGCCCCGTCCCCGCCCCCGTCCACGTCCGCGATCCGCACCAGCCGGCCGTCCGGCGCCCACGCCGGAACCCCGGGAAGCAACTCCAGCCACACCGGGTCCTCATCCGTGTGCACCGTACGGGTCGCCCCCGTCCCCGGATCCACCGCCAGATGCAGCTGGGTCCGCTGATCGCGGGCCTGGACGAGCAGCAGCGGAGCCCCGCCCGCCGACCAGTGCACCCGGGCCAGATACGGAAAGCGCTCCCGGTCCCAGCCGACCTCCGTCCGCCGGCCGTCCAGATCCACCACGTACAGCCGGACGTCCGCGTTCGGCGTTCCCGCCGCCGGATACGCCACCGGCCGGGGCTCCCGGTCCGGATGCGCCGGATCGGAGATCCACCACCGCCGCACCGGCCGGTCGTCCGCACGAGCCACCAGCAGCCGGTCCGACTCCGGCGACCACCAGAAACCGCGGCTGCGCCCCATCTCCTCCGCCGCCACGAACTCCGCCAGCCCGTACGTCGTGTGCCCGTCCTCCGGCTCCGCGAGCGCCCGGTCGCCCTCCCCGCCCGCCCCGGTGACCCGCAGCGCTCCACGCGCCACGTAGGCGATGCGACGGCCGTCCGGCGACGGCCGGGGGTCGATCACCGGCCCCGGCACCGGGAGTTCCCGAGCGGTCCCGGCCCGCAGCTCCGCGGCGAACAGCCGCCCCGACAGCGCGAACGCCGCCAACTCCACGGCCCCGTCCACCGCGTAGCCCACGATTCCGCCCGATCCCTCGCGGCTGCGCTCCCGCCGCGCCCGCTCCTCGGCCGACAACTCCTCCGCGGCGCCCGCCAGAAGCGTCCCGGGATCGGCCGCCAGACGCTCGCGCGCCTCCCCGGCGGGCATGTCCAGGTCCAGCACCCACAGCGCGTGCGACAGTTCCGTGCCGGAGGCGGAGCGCAGGAACACCACCCGCCCGCCGTCCGGGGAGACCGTGAAGGCGCGCGGAACACCCAGGGTGAAGCGCTGCGTCCGGGCGTACTGACGAGGAAACGAGAGCGGCAGCGACCGCTGTTGCCTGGAGGTCATGCAAGCGAACCTAGCGCTGTGCGCCCCCCTGTGCCCCCGTACACCATCGATGCGGAGCCACACATAGTTATGATCCGTAGCGCTAGGTGGGTAAGGGACACCTGCACATGCTCGTCGAACTGACCGTCCGAATATCCAACCGAGAAGTATGGAGGTGAACCGCCGTGGCACTCTCGATTTCGGCGGTGGTGCTGCTGGCGATCGTCGTCTTCCTGCTGATCCGGAAATCCGGGCTGAAGGCTGGACATGCGGCGGTCTGCGCGCTCCTGGGGTTCTACCTGGCGAGCTCGTCCATCGCCCCGTCGATCAGCACGCTCACCACGAACGTGGCGGGCATGATCGGCGGACTCAAGTTCTGACCTCCCGATCCGACCAGGGCCCCGCCTCGTAGGGTGGGGCCATGACCGATCTCCCCGCGACGGACCGCCCCGCCCGTCGTCTGCTGCTGGTGCACGCGCACCCCGACGACGAGTCGATCAACAACGGCGCCACCATGGCCCGGTACGCGGCGGAGGGCGCCCAGGTCACCCTGGTGACCTGCACCCTCGGCGAGGAGGGTGAGGTCATTCCGCCCGAACTCGCCCATCTCGCACCCGACCGGGAGGACCGGCTCGGGGGCCATCGCGTCGGTGAGCTCGCGGACGCGATGAAGGAGCTCGGCGTCACCGACCACCGCTTCCTCGGCGGTCCGGGACGCTTCCGCGACTCCGGGATGATGGGCGCGGAGCAGAACCGGCGCGCGGGTGCCTTCTGGAGCACCGACGTCGACGACGCCGCGCCCCACCTCGTCGCGGTGATCCGGGAGATCCGCCCGCAGGTCCTCGTCACCTACGATCCGGACGGCGGCTACGGCCACCCCGACCACATCCAGGCCCATCGCGTCGCCATGCGCGCCGCGGGGCTGGCCGCCGACGCGGACTACCGGCCCGAACTGGGCCCCGCGCACCACATCGACAAGATCTACTGGAACCGCGTCCCGCGGCCGGTCGCGGAGTCCGGCTTCGCCCGACTGCGCGCCGAGGGGGCCGACTTCCCGGGCATCGCGGACATCGGTGACGTGCCGGGCGTGGTCGACGCGTCCCTGATCACCGCCGCGATCGACGGCGGGACGGTCTGGGCGGCGCGCAAGACCGCCGCCATGAGGGCGCACGCCACACAGGTCGCCGTCGCCGGACCCTACTTCGCCCTCTCGAACGGTCTCGGCCAGCCGATCCTCACCACGGAGTACTACCAGTTGGCCGCGGGCTCCTCCGGCGCACCCCGGGGCGAGCGCGAGGACGACCTGTTCGCAGGGGTGGTGACCGCGTGAACCAGCGTCCCGACAGCCGTTCCGGAGCCGGCCGGACCTCCCGTTCCGTCAGTGGCGGGGCGGCCGGCTCCGCGGGCGGCGAGGCCCCCGCTTCCGGTGGCGGTCCGCTGAACGCCGGCACCTTCTGGTACGTACTCCTTCTCGTCCTCGGGGCACTGGTCGGGGCGGCCGGCTCACTCGCCCAAAGCACCTGGGTGCCCGGCGGGTTGGTCCTCGCGCTGCTGGCCTCCGCGGGGGTGTTCTACGGCGGTCTGCGCGCGACCGGCACGCAGTTCGGCGTCGTCGCCGCCGGGGCGGGCTGGCTCGGCGCGATCGTGTTCCTCAGCTTCGGACGACCGGAAGGAGACGTCGCGTTCGGGGGCGGATTCGCGGAGATGGTCTACCTGCTCGGAGGCATGGCGCTCGCTGTGATCTGTGCCACGCTGTCCCGACTGCTGCCTCCGGCCCCGTGAACAGGCCCACTGGGGCGGAGCGCTGACCGGACTTCGGCCGGAATGCCCATCACGATGCCACCGGCGATCGGGTATGAGCGGGCGACGGCCAGTATGGTGGTGCGCGCCGCCGAGCCGCCCGGTACACGAGCACCAGCAAGAGCGGGCGGTGGAGCCAACCGGGAGAACCTGCTTTGAGTCGTGAAACTGGTCGAGAGACTGACAGTTCGTCCTCCGGCGCCCAGGGGCGCGGTGGAGCCGCGTACCCCTCGGGTACACCGCCGTACGGATCCCGCCAGTATCCGTCGCTCCACCCCACGCAGGACGCGCCGGAGGGTGCCGTGCCCGCCGCGCAGCAGCCGCCGCTGCCGGAGGAGCCCAAGACCGAGACCACGCTGACGACCCGGATCCGGATCAACATTCCGGGTTCGCGGCCGATCCCGCCGGTCGTGGTCCGCAAGCCGGTGGGGGAGTCCGCGACGCCCGCGACCGCCGCCTCCGCCCCCGACCAGCAGGCGGAGCCCCAGCCGGCCCCGGAACCCGAGCCGGTCGCCGCGCCGGAGCCTCCGCGCGCGGAGGAGCGGACCAGCGACTGGTTCGCCCCGCGCAAGGCGGCGGCTTCCGCACCTTCCGCTCCCTCGCCTTCGGGTCCCGCGGGAGCGCCCGCCGCGGGCGGGCCCCAGGCTCCGTCCGCCGCGCGCCCGTCGTCCCCGGCCCGGGGCTCCGGTTTCGCCGGTCCCGCGACCGGCTCGATCCCGACGGTCGCCGGACCCTCGATCTCGGCGACCCCCGCGGGCGGTACGCCGATGTTCCTCAGCACGCCGCAGGACGAGGACGCCTACGGCCCCGACGGGGACCCGTTCTCGCCGCGCGGACCCAAGCAGCCCGCCGGCCCGACCGGCGGCCCCGTCACGGGCAACAGCCCGGTCGGCGGCGCTCCCGCCAACGGTCCCGAAGTACCCGGCCCGATGGGCGGCGGCCCGGTGGCCGGGAACCCGCTGGCGGGGAACCCACTGGCCGGCGATCCCTTCGGGGGGCCGCCCCCCGGCGGTGACCCGTTCGGCGGCGCCCCCGCCCCCCGCATGTCCGACGACACCGCGATCCTGACGCCGCAGACCCCCGCGCCCGTCCCCGCCGCGGGGGACGGTGCGCACGTCTCGGGGGACACCCTCACCAGCGGCATCCCCGTCGTGCCCCCGGGTCCGGGCCTCACGCCCAGGTCCCCGGAGCGGACCGCCCCCGACCGGGGCCCCGCCCCGCGGCCCGCGCCCACCGCTCCGGCGAAGAAGGGCCGCTCCAAGCTCGTCCTCGCGGGCGTCGGCGTCTTCTGCCTCGTCGGCGTCGCCTACGGTGCCGGCCTGCTCCTCAACCACTCCGAGGTTCCCAAGGGCACCACGGTGCTCGGTGTCGACATCGGCGGCGGCACGAAGGAAGAGGCTGTCAGCGCGCTGGAAGCCACCCTCGGCAAGCGCGCCCACGCCCCTCTCAAGCTCAGTGTCGACGGCAAGGAGGTCGAGCTGGCCCCGGACAAGGCGGGCCTCTCCCTCGACAGCCAGGAGACCGTGCGCGGTGCGGCGGGCAGCGACTACAACCCCGTCTCCGTGATCGGTTCCCTGTTCGGCGGCGAGCGGGTCGCGGAACCGAGGCTCCCGATCGACGAGGAGAAGCTGGCCGCCGCCCTCGCCGACGTGGCCGGCACCTCCGGCTCGGTGACCGAGGGCACCATCGTGTTCGCGCCGGGCAAGGTCACCGCGGTGGAGGGCGAACCGGGCAAGGGCCTGGACGTCGCCCGCTCGATGATCTTCGTCCGGGACGCCTACCGTGCCCAGGTGCAGACGGGCAAGGCGTCCGTCGTCGAGCTGCCGGTCGTCACTCGCGAGCCCAGGATCACCAAGGCCGAGCTGGACCGGGCGATGAGGGAGTTCGCCGAGCCCGCGATGTCCGGCCTGATCACGATCAAGGCCGGACCGAAGCAGATCGACTTCGGTCCGGCGCGCTCCCTGCCGAAGATCCTCTCCATGAAGGCGGTCGACGGCCGCCTGGTGGAGGTCTACGACAAGAAGGCGATCGAGGAGCTCCTCGACGGCGTCTTCGACGGGATCATGATCACCAAGGGGGACGGCACGAAGCACCAGGTCTCCGCCGACGACGTGGCCTTCGCGATGCGCGACGCCCTGCTCGGCAAGACCCCGGCCGAGCGCACCCAGGAGATCGCCCTCGACGGCGAGGGCTGATCCCGCCGGCTCGCTCGGGCCCCGCCCGGTTGCGCACCCGAGTGCCCCGGCGGGTCAGTCCAGGTCGTCCCATGCCCACGGAAGGGCGGCGCTCCCGTCGGGCTCGCGCCCGAACCGGAAGCGCTCCCGATGATCACCGATCTCGGCGAACAGACCGAAGTGACCGGCGGCGGGCAGCCGTGCGCACAGCACGGCGGCCTGTTCGCGCGACCCTGCCGCGCGCAGCGCCTCCAGGAACGGAGCGACGCCGTGCGCGCCGACAAGAGGGACGTGGGCGGCAGGGTCGCGGGCCAGGAGGGCGGCGGCCTGCTCGGACGCTTCGGCCTCCAGTAGTTCGTTCAGCAGGGCGGCCACGGCGTCGGCGTCGGTGAGGGCGACGTGGGCGGCGGGGTCGCGGGCCAGGAGGGCGGCGGCCTGCTCGGACGCTTCGGCCTCGCGGAGTGCTTCCAGGAGCGTGGCCACGGCTCGCGCGTCGTCGAGGGCGACGTGGGCGGCGGCCCGCGAGGCCAGGGCGGCGACCTGCTCGCACGCTCCCGCCTTGCGGAGCGCTTCCAGGAGCGCGGCGACGCCCCAGGGGCAGACGGCGGCGTGGGCGGCGGCCCGCGAGGCCAGGGCGGCGGCCTGCTCGGACGCTCCCGCCTTCCGTAGCCGGTTGAGCAGCGCGGCGACGGCCCAGGGGTCGTCGAGGCTGGTGTGGGCGGGATCGCGGGCCGAGAGAGCGGCGGCCTGTTCCTCCGCCCCGGCCGACCGCAGCACCCTCGACAGCGCGGCCACGGTGCCGGCGTTGGTGAGGGCGACGTGGGCGGCGGGGTCGCGGGCCAGCAGCGCGGCGGCCTGTTCCTCCGCCCCGGCCCGCCGCAGCTCCTTCAACAGCCGCCCCACGGCACCCGGATCGTCGAGGGTGATGTGGGCGGCGGCCCACCGGGCGGCGCGGTGGTCGTTGGGATGGAGACCGTGCAGGTGGGTGACGAGGGCCGTCGCGGCATGCGGGCTGCCGTGGACGACAGCGCGCCGGAGCAGCCGGGCGGCGTCCTGGCACAGGCCACGGTCCCAGGCGGCGTTGCCGAGCGTGGCCAGGTCGGAGGAGGAGGCATGGACGGCGGCCGAGGTCCAGAAGTCCACGGGCGGGATCACCTCGGCGCGGTGGCGGCGTCCGTGCTGGTCGAGGTAGTCGGCCAGCCGGTACGACGGACCCCGCGGCGCCCGCGTGCCGTTCCGTGCGCCGACGCCCGTGCCGGTGCCCGCGCCGCGGGTGCGCCGGTTGCGGGGAGTACCGGTCCTGACCGGGGTGAGGATGCCCGGGATGCCGTTGCAGGGTGCCATGACGTAGGCGAGGGCCCGCTCGAGCCAGTCGTCGTCGCTCTGGTCCCACTCGGTGTCGGTGAGGTAGCCGGGGGCGGCCTCGGCCAGCCACGTGAGCGGGATGTGCGGGCCGGCGCCGAGTCGGCGGGCGTCCATGGCGGCGTGGATCAGCGCCAAGGTGGCACCCCGGGCCGTGCGGTAGCGGCTGAGGAGGACGGGCACCCCCGCCAGGTACTGCGTGACACGGTGGTCCTTCGCGTGCTCGGCGGCCTCGGCCAGCCGTGGATCGGCGGAGGCCCTGTCCGCCAGGCCCGCCAGGTCGGCGGGCGTGAAGGCGTCCGGCACGTCGATCTCCTGCCCGCTCAACAGCAGGCGGGCGTGGGCGTGCCGGTCCCCGGGGGCTGCGGTGAGCGTCTCCCAGTGCTCCGGCCACAGGGTGGCCAGCACCAGCACCGGGCCGCGCGCCGGATCGCACAGCAGACTGCGCAGGCTCGCGGCGAGCCGCTCCCCGAGGGGGGCGGGCGCCAGATAGTGCTGTGCCTCGTTCAGCCACACCACGGTCCGCGGTGCGATGTCGGCCAGGTGGGCCAGGGTCGCGTCGGGGCGAGTGGGGCTGAGGGGATGCCACAGTCGCCAGCCGTCCGGCAGCGTCCGGACCGCCTCCCACAGCGCGCGGGTCTTGCCCGTGGAGGACCCGCCGACCAGGACGGCTACACCGCTCCGTCCGGACGTCGCCGCGGCGACGACCTCGCCCAGGCGTGTGTCGAACTCCCGCGAGAGATAGGCGGGCAGAGCGCCGAGCGTCTCACGCGCGCCACCGGCGTCGACCGCCGGGTGGACCTCCAGATCGGCCAGGACGAGCCGGTCGTCGTAGTCGGCGATCCGCCGCCCCGCTCCTTCGGCCCGCAGGGCCTCGACCCACAGCCGTCCCACGCGCGCCGCCAGGTCTCCCTCGTCCCACGCGGCGCGGCGGGCCAGCACGACGGCGATGGAGACCGCGTCGGCCCGGTCGGGCGGGAGGGCGGGGTCGCCGAGACAGCGACGGACGGTGTCCCTGCTCGGCGTCCCCGTGATCGCGCGGTCCTCGGCGTCGGCGCGGGCGACGTCCCGCGCGATCGTGTCCAGACTCGGGGCGCCCGCCGCCAGGTACGCCTCGTAGAGCAGGTCCTTCAGCTCGCGCAGCGCGCGGGGCCAGCCCACCCGCGCCCGCTCCACCACTCGCGGCATCCCGTACGGCCCTCCCCGTCGCGACTCGTCGCACCATCCTCCTCCCCACGCCACCCGGAAGGGGCCCGAACCGGAGGGACGCGAGCGGGAGCCGCCAGGCCGTCGCAACTCGGAGTCGATCTCCGCGAGGGGCGGAATGTGGACGGCGGTCCGGCCGGCCACTCGTCCACCACCCTCGTCCGCGGAGGTCCCATGTCACGCGCACGCCGCACCACCCGCCCCGCCCGCTCCCGCCACGCGAACGGCGGACGCGACGCCGCCCGCGGCCGGCCGGCCCTCGCCCGCGCCACGCTGGGCGGTGCCGCCTCCGGTATCGCCCGTGCCGTCACCGCCTGGCTCCTGGACCGTCTCTCCTCATGACCCCCGGCCCACCGGCCGTGTCCCGGAAGCCGTTCCTCGTCCACCGCACCGCCGTCGCGTGGTTCCCGCGGTGACGTCAGGTGACGGTCCCGACCGGCGGGGGCGCGCACCGGGCGCAGGCGCAGGGCGGATAACGCAGCGCGGACCGGCTCGGCGCCGTCCCGCGACCGGGCCGGTAGGTCAGCGGCGGGGTCCAGGTCCGCCCGCCGTCGCGCGACACACGCAGCGTCATCACCGCGCGCCTCCGTACCGCCGGTTCGCGCGCGGCCGGTCCCGGATCTCCCGGGTCCGGCCGGGTGGGGCGGCCCGCGGGCCGCCGAAGCGGATCGCGGCGACGCGGCGCGCGGGGCGTACCCGCCGGAGCGCGCCGTCCCTGCCACGGCCGCGGATGTCGGTGCCCGTGGGGGCGAGGAAACCGCCAGGGCGGTACGGGGACTCCATGGCGCGCCTTTCGCTCTGTGCGGGGAAGCAGTCACACAGTGGCGTGGGTCACGTTACGCCCGGTAGGGGCTCGTGGGGGCCAGGCGTGACCGGCACCGGGCCGGCGTGCGGGGGAGCGGGTCACGCCGGCGGTCGCGGGCCGTCCCGTATCCCGCCCGGTGTGGCCGAGGGGTTTGTCGTGCGTGCCGCCGTCGCCGGGCCGCCACCGTCCTGCGGGGGTGATGCCGACGGCCGGGAGGCGGGCGCGGAGCGGACGGTGCGCCGTCCCGTCGGTTCGCCAGGGACCGGGCCGTCAGTTCAGCAGGGACCGGGCCGCCTGAGCGCGGTGGCGGATGGTCGCCGCGGCGCTCGGTTCCACCGCCGCCACCACGGAGGCGTACGCCTCCATCTCGGCCGCCCCCGTCAGGAACTCGCCGCGCTGGACCAGTAGTTCCGCGTGCTCGTAGCGTAGTCGGGCGGGGTGTGAGGGCAGGAGCAGGGACAGTTCGACCGCCCACAGGGCCACCGCCGAGCGCTCCGGCCGGGGCGTCGCCCACGCCCGGATGTTGTTCAGGACCCGCAGCACGATCTCCGGCGGGCTCGTGGGGCGCAGCATCGAGGGGTCGAGGTGTTCTCCCGTCGCGCCGACCACCACCAGGTCCGCGTCCGCGCTCGTCATCGGCCGGCCGCCGGCGAAGGGATCGGCGAAGACCTGCTCCGTGGGGTCGCCGAAGCCGATCACGAAGTGGCCCGGCAGTCCCAGGCCGTAGACCGGTGCCCCGGCCCGGCGGGCCACCTCCATCCAGACGACCGACAACAGGATCGGCAGGCCGCGCCGACGCCGCAGGACCTCGTGCAGCAGCGAGGACTCCAACCGCTGGTAGTCGGCCGGGACACCCTGGAAGCCCTCCCGGCGGCCCAGCAGCTCCCCGAGCGCCGCCCGCCAGGCACCGGCACCCTGGATGCCGTACGGCAGGAGCCCGGCCAGTCGGTCCAGCTCGATCTCCGCCGCGTCCAGATCGTGCTGCGTCACCGCCGGGTCCGCCTCCGCGCCGATCAGCAGACAGAGCCGGGCGAGGTCCGGTCGTGGTGTCCGGGCCTCCTCCGCGAACTCCTGCCGCCAGTCGGTCACGCCTCCGCCGATCCGTGGTGCCGGTAGTGGTGGTAGTGGTGGTGGACCGCGAAGCCCATCGCCTCGTACAGGGCCCGTGCGGCGTCGTTGTCCGTCTCCACCTGGAGCCAGGCCGCCGAGGCGCCCTCGTCGAGCGCCCGCCGTGCCAGCGCCGTCATGACGGCCGTGGCCATGCCCCGGCGCCGGTGCGCGGGATCGACCTCCACCGCCATGAACCCGGCCCAGCGGCCGTCGACCACGCAACGGCCGATCGCCGCCGGTACGTCTCCCGTGCCCGCTATCGAGGCGAACCACACACGGGGGCCGCTGCCCAGCACCGCGAGCACGTCCGGAGAGGGCGCGCCCGACCGCTGGTAGCGCCGCAACCACGCCTCGTCCGCCGAACCCGTCAGCAGGACCGGCTCGACGTCCGCGTCCAGGTCCGCGAGCGGCGCCAGGCCCGCGGTCCGCACCTCCGCCGAGACCTCGCGGCGCCATCCGCGCCGTTCCAGGTCCGCGCACAGGAGCTCCTGCGCGCCCTCGGCGCCGGTCGCCGCCTGGACGTACGCAGGGAGGCCGCGCGCCGTGTACCACTGCCGCACCCGCGCCAGCGCCTCGTCGAGCGGGAGGCCCGGATCGCCGAGCGGCAGCACCGAGTTGGCCCGCCGGGTGAAGCCCGCCGCCGCGCGCAGCGTCCACTCGCCGAGCGGCTCGCTCTCCACCGGCTCCCAGGCCCGTGAGGCGACGCGCGTCAGCTCGTCGAAGGAGGCGGCCGGGCCGCGTCGGCGGGCCGGCGCCGCGGGGACGGGCTTGCCCGCGACCAGTGCGGATTCCGCGATCCGGACGCTCTGACCCGTTCTCGTTGTGATCAACACCACACCCGAATCCCATGATGTGAGAACGCCGACCGCGTCGGTGAACTTCTCGCTTGCTCTGTCGGATCCCGTCAGGTATCGAACCGATACACGTTTTCCCACGTCAGCGCGGGTGATTCGGACCTCAAGGCGCCCTCCGGCGGTGAATTCCACAGCTTCTGCGCCCCTCCTGTTCGGATCGTCCCCAAGAACGGAGATACTAGGGGCGGGCATCGACGACGCCGCGCTCCCGCGCAGACCAGCCCTACCGAGGAGGAACGACAGCGTGACCTACGTCATCGCGCAGCCTTGTGTCGACGTCAAGGACAAGGCATGCATCGAGGAGTGCCCCGTCGACTGCATCTACGAGGGCTCCCGGTCCTTGTACATCCACCCGGACGAATGCGTCGACTGTGGTGCTTGTGAGCCGGTCTGCCCGGTCGAGGCCATCTTCTACGAGGACGACACCCCGGAGGAGTGGAAGGACTACTACAAGGCGAACGTCGAGTTCTTCGACGAGCTCGGTTCGCCCGGTGGCGCCTCCAAGCTCGGCCTGATCGAGCGTGACCACCCCTTCATCGCCGCTCTGCCGCCGCAGAACGGCTGATCGAACCGCTCTCGGTCCCGTACGGCCTCGGCGCCGTGCGGGACCGACGCGTTCGCACGGCGCGTTCGCCCGACGTGCCGCCCCGTACGTACGAGGAAGTGAGCCAACTCGTGAGCGCAGTCTCTTCGCGCCTGCCCGTCTTCCCCTGGGACCGCCTGGAGCCGTTCAAGCGGACGGCCGCCGCCCACCCGGACGGCATCGTGGACCTGTCCGTGGGCACACCGGTCGACCCGGTGCCGGAGCTGGTCCAGCGGGCGCTGGTCGCGGCGGCCGACTCGCCGGGCTACCCCACGGTGTGGGGCACCACCGAGCTGCGTGACGCGCTCACGGGCTGGTGCGAGCGGCGCCTGGGCGCGGTCGGCCTCACCCACCGCAACGTCCTTCCGGTCGTCGGCTCCAAGGAGCTCGTGGCCTGGCTGCCGACCCAGCTGGGGCTCGGCGCCGGGGACCGTGTCGCCTACCCGCGGCTCGCCTACCCGACGTACGAGGTCGGCGCCCGGCTCTGTGGGGCCGAGCCCGTCGTCTACGACGACCCGACCGAGCTGGACCCGGCGGGGCTGCGGCTGCTCTGGCTGAACTCCCCGTCCAACCCGACCGGCAGGGTCCTCGGCAAGGACGAACTGACCCGGATCGTGGCCTGGGCGCGCGAGCACGACGTCCTCGTCCTCTCCGACGAGTGCTACCTGGAGCTGGGCTGGGAGGCCGAGCCGGTGTCCGTGCTCCACCCGGACGTCTGTGGCGGCTCCCCCGAGGGCCTCGTCGCCGTCCACTCGCTCTCCAAGCGTTCCAACCTGGCCGGCTACCGGGCCGCCTTCGTCGCGGGCGACGAGGCCGTCCTCGGGGAGCTGCTGCTGATCCGCAAGCACGGCGGCATGATGACGCCCGCGCCGGTGCAGGCCGCCACGGTCGCCGCACTCGGAGACGACACGCACGTGGCCGCGCAGCGGGAGCGCTACGCCGCCCGGCGCGCGGCCCTGCGGACGGCGCTGGAGGCCCACGGCTTCCGCATCGAGCACAGCGAGGCGAGCCTCTACCTGTGGGCGACCCGGGACGAGCCGTGCTGGGACACGGTCGCGTACCTGGCGCAGCTGGGGGTCCTGGTGGCGCCCGGAGACTTCTACG
Organism: Streptomyces sp. NBC_01216; assembly: GCF_035994945.1. NCBI lineage: Bacteria > Bacillati > Actinomycetota > Actinomycetes > Kitasatosporales > Streptomycetaceae > Streptomyces > Streptomyces sp. NBC_01216. Next base: position 2,427,498 of record NZ_CP108677.1, on the reverse strand, counting down.
GGACGGCGGGTGAGAGCTTCGTGCGCGTGGCGTTCACCGCCACCGACGAGAGGGTCGAGGCGGCGGTCAAGCGGCTCGGCTGACACCCCGCACGCGAAAGGGCCCGGGAGCACCCGCGACGACCACCGGCCGTCGCCCCGCTCCCGGGCCCTCCCGCGTACTCCTCGGCGGTCAGAGGTCACCCGGCAGGATCGCAGAGCCTGTCGGGTGACCTCTGAACGGGCGGTCACGCCCTGGCACGCACGCTGCCGGCGTTGCCGACATGTCCCGGTAGCTCCGCTACAGCGGCATCCCGGCGCCTGGGAATCGCACGTGCGGGACCGCGCCCGCCTGTCGGTCGAAGGCCACCCGACAGGCCCTCAGCCGCCGAGCGGCAGGCCACCCGCGAGCGGCAGCCCGCCGAGCATGCCGGCGGCCGGGCCCTCGGCGCTCTCGGTGGCCGCGCCCGCGGCCTTGCCGAGCACCTCGCCCGCGCCGCCCGTGGCCTTCTCGGCGGCCGGTGCCGCGGTCTTGCCGGCCTTGCCGACGGTCTTGCCCGCGGCCGGGACCGCCTTGCCGACGGCCTTGCCGCCGGTGTCGCCCGCGACGCCCGTGGCGGTCTGCGAGGCACTGTCGACGGCGTCGCCGAGACCGGCTCCGTCGAGGGTGGACAGGCCGGGGAGCGTGCCGGTCGGGACCAGGCCGTGGTCCATGGCGCTCGCGGAGCCGGCCGCGCCGACCACGGGGGCTGCGCCGGCCGCGACGAGCAGAGCGGCGCGGGCGATCCGGCGGGTCAGAGGGAGGGACATGGTGCTCCTTCGGCGGAGAGGACGTGGGGCGGTGTCCGTTGTCCGGACGCAGTGACAACCGGCCGGGGGGCGGGAGAGGTTGCGGCGACCCCAGGTAAAGAGTTGGTCACGCGTCGTATTGTCGGGTGGGGAGAAAATCGGGCGGACAGGCCCTCCGGGAGGTATGAGGCGAACCGTCACTTCACCTGTTCCGCAAGGGAATCGCGAGTGGAACGCCCCGGTGATCGACCGGCCGAGCGCTGCCGGGGCCGCCCGCCCGCGCTCCCCGGCACACGCCCCGGCCGAGTGACCTCCCGCACGGATGCCCGGCCCGCGGCGCCCGTGCGGCCGGCCGTGCGCACGACGCGGAGCGGGGGCAGTGCCGAGGGGGTGAGAAAGGCCCCGCGAACCGGCGGGACGACGGCCCCGGCGCCGAGGGCCTCCGGCATCGGCCGGTACCGTCAGTGGCGTGCGAGCCGGATACGGACACTGCTCTCGTCCGCCGGTGTCCGCGCCGTCCGCCAGCCTCCGGTGCCGTCCGCCCGCCAGACCTGGTCCGCGAACGAGACCTCCTCGATCCGCAGGCCCTGGGACCGTGCCACCGCCCAGTGCGCGAGCTCCCAGCCGCGCTGCGCGTCCGTCCCGGTGGTCGCCCGGACCGGCACGACCAGCGACGGCGCGCCGCCGGCCCGCGCCCCGGCGCTGCCGCCCGTGACCGCCTCCGGGGCGACCCCGGGGCCGAAGGCCCGGACCAGCTCCGCCCGGACCTCGGCCGGATCGCCGGACCCGTCCCCGTCCGCCCCGCTCACCGGGTTCGCCGCGCACGAGAGGGAGGCGGGCGCGCGGCCGGTGAGGGCGGCCGCCAGCGCCGCCGCGTCCGGCTCGTGCTTCGCGTACGCCTGCGGGAAGCCGCTGCGCTGCACCTTCTGCGCCGCCACCGTCAGCGGCAGCCGCGAGTACCCCGGCACCTCCGCCAGCCCCTCGTAGAACTTCCGCGAGGAGTGCAGCGGGTCGAGGATCTCCTCCGGACTGCCCCAGCCCTGCGAGGGGCGCTGCTGGAAGAGGCCAAGGGAGTCGCGGTCGCCGTGCTTGATGTTGCGCAGCGCCGACTCCTGGAGGGCCGTCGCGAGCGCGATGGTGACGGCGCGTTCCGGCATGCCCCGGGTGGTGCCCACGGCGGCGATGGTGGCCGCGTTCGACAACTGCTCCGGTGTGAACGTGTAGACCGTCTCCCCACTGCCCACACTGCACACGGGCGTGCCACGACTGCCCGTCGCGTGGTGCACGGCGACGTAGGCGGCCAGCCCGAGCAGCGCGGCGAAACCAGCCGCGAAGCGGGAGGGACGACCACGCCGTCGTCGGCGGCGGTCTCGACCGGGAGAAGAGGCGGACTCGGACACGGGGCCCACCGTACTGGAGGCCGGGTTAGGGTCGGCACATGGCTGACCACGCTCCCCTGGACCTCACGATGGACGGGCCCGCGCTCACCGCCGCGCTCGTCGACTTCCCCTCCGTCAGCGGGAGCGAGAAGCCGCTCGCCGACGCGATCGAGCAGGCGCTGCGGCTCCTGCCGCACCTCACGGTCGACCGGTACGGGAACAACATCGTCGCCCGCACGCACCTGGGCCACTCCGAGCGGGTCGTCCTCGCCGGCCATATCGACACCGTGCCGATCGCCGACAACGTCCCCTCACGCCTCGACGACGACGGCGTCCTGTGGGGCTGTGGAACCTCCGACATGAAGTCCGGCGTCGCCGTCCAGCTGCGCATCGCGGCCACCGTCCCCGCGCCCAACCGCGACCTCACCTTCGTCTTCTACGACAACGAGGAGGTCGCCGCGCACCTGAACGGTCTCGGCAAGGTGGCCGAAGCCCACCCCGAGTGGCTGGAGGGCGACTTCGCCATCCTGCTCGAAGGCTCCAACGCCGAGGTCGAGGGCGGCTGCCAGGGAACCCTGCGGGTCCTGTTGCACACGGAGGGCGAGCGCTCCCACTCCGCGCGCTCCTGGATGGGTGCCAACGCCGTCCACGCCGCCGCGCCGATCCTCGCCAGGCTCGCCGCCTACCAGCCGCGCAAGCCGGTGATCGACGGCCTGGAGTACCACGAGGGCCTCAACGCCGTGCGGATCGAGGGCGGCGTCGCGAACAACGTCATCCCCGACGCCTGCACCGTCGTGGTCAACTTCCGCTACGCCCCCGACCGCACCGCCGAGGAGGCCGAGGCGCACGTGCGTGAGGTCTTCGCCGACTGCGGGGTCTCCCGGTTCGTCGTCGACGACCACTCGCCCGGCGCGCTGCCGGGCCTCTCCCACCCGGCCGCCGCGGCCTTCATGAAGGCGGTCGGCGGCCTCGCCCGGCCGAAGTTCGGCTGGACCGACGTCGCCCGCTTCAGCGCGCTGGGCGTGCCCGCCGTCAACTACGGCCCGGGTGACCCGCTGTACGCGCACAAGCGCGACGAGCACGTGGTCGTCGAGCGCATCCGCCGCTGCGAGGCACGTCTGCGGGACTGGCTCACTGACGGACAGCCGTAATTTCGCTTGTTGTCACCCGCGGGGACCTACCCTGACCGGACTGGAAGATCGATCGTCGGATCGATGACCGTCGGTGGAGGGAGCAGACCATGGGTATCCCCGAGGGAGTGGCGAAGCCGGAGGAGCAGCGGCTCGGCCCGGTGCTCAGGAGGCGGGACCAGGTCCAGCCGGGCACCACGGATCAGCGTCTGCTGGACTCCGAGGGCGATTCGGAGTGGGTACACACCGACCCCTGGCGGGTCATGCGCATCCAGTCCGAGTTCGTCGAGGGCTTCGGCGCGCTGGCCGAACTGCCGAGCGCGATCAGCGTCTTCGGCTCGGCCCGCACCAAGCCCGACTCGCCGGAGTACGAGGCGGGGGTGCGGCTCGGCCGGGCGCTGGTCGAAGCGGGCTTCGCGGTGATCACGGGCGGCGGGCCCGGCGCCATGGAGGCGGCCAACAAGGGCGCGCGGGAGGCCGACGGCGTCTCCGTGGGTCTGGGAATCGAGCTCCCCTTCGAGCAGGGACTCAATCCGCACGTCGACATCGGCGTGAACTTCCGCTACTTCTTCGTCCGCAAGACGATGTTCGTGAAGTACGCGCAGGGCTTCGTGGTCCTGCCGGGCGGCCTCGGCACGCTGGACGAGCTGTTCGAGGCACTGACCCTGGTCCAGACGCGCAAGGTGACCCGCTTCCCGATCGTGCTGTTCGGCACGGAGTACTGGCGGGGGCTGGTCGACTGGCTCCGCGACTCGGTGGTGGCGGGCGGCAAGGCGGCGGAGCAGGACCTGCTGCTGTTCCACGTGACGGACGACGTGGACGAGGCGGTGGCGCTGGTCACCAAGGAGGTCGGCCGCTAGGGCACGGGTGCCGGCGCGGGGCGCCCCGCGTCCCGCGCCCGCGGCGCACTCGTCGATCCTGTGCGCCGTCGGCGCCCGGCCTCCCCGCACCGGGCAAGGCCCTACGCCAGTCCGCGGCGGGCCACCGCCGGTGGCCGGTGACCGGCGATGGAGGCCACCATGTCGAGCACCTGGCGGGTCTCCGCCACCTCGTGCACCCGGTACACCCGCGCCCCGAGCCAGGCCGAGACCGCGGTCGTCGCCAGCGTCCCGAGCACCCGTTCCTTGACCGGCCGGTCCAGCGTCTCCCCGACGAAGTCCTTGTTGGACAGGGACACCAGCACCGGCCAGCCCGTCTCCGTCATCTCCCCGAGCCGACGGGTCGCCTCCAGGCTGTGCCGGGTGTTCTTGCCGAAGTCGTGTCCGGGGTCGATCATGATCCCGTCGCGGCGCACACCCAGCGACACCGCGCGCTCGGCCAGCCCCACGGTCACCCGCAGGATGTCCGCCATCACGTCCTCGTACGCCACCCGGTGCGGCCTCGTCCGCGGCTCCGCGCCGCCCGCGTGGGTGCACACCAGCCCGGCTCCGTAGCGGGCGGCGACCTCCGCGAGCCGCGGGTCCACACCGCCCCACGCGTCGTTCAGCACGTCCGCGCCGGCCTCGCAGACCGCCTCGCCCACGTCGGCGCGCCAGGTGTCGACACTGATGACGACGTCCGGATGGCGGCGCCGTACCTCCGCCACGAAGCCGACCGTGCGGCGCGCCTCCTCCTCGGCCGTCACCTCCTCGCCGGGACCGGCCTTGACGCCGCCGATGTCGATGATCTCGGCGCCCTCGGACACCGCCTGCTCGACGCGGGCGAGCGCGGGTTCGTCACGAAAGGTGGCGCCCTGGTCGTAGAAGGAGTCCGGGGTTCGGTTGACGATCGCCATGATCACCGGTTCGTGCCGCCCGAATTCACGCCGTCCCAAGCGCAGCATCCCTGATGTCCTCCCTCGCGTGCGGTCGCCTGCGACCCTAACCGTCGGCGGCACGTGGCACGATCGGCACGGGACGTTTCCCACTCCTGGAAGAGGCGCGCTGGTGTTCTGGTTTTTGCTGATCGCGATGGTCGTGGTCGTCGCGGCGGTCACCCTGGCGGTGGTCGGCGGTGGTGACAGTGAGGTGCTGCCGGAGGTGGCACCCGAGCAGCCGACCGACCCCCTGCCGACGACCCGCCGGGTCGGGCAGGCCGATGTCGAGGCGCTCCGGCTGCCGGTCACGGTGCGGGGCTACCGCATGTCCGACGTGGACGACGTCCTGGGAAGGCTGGGCGCGGAGCTCGCGGAGCGCGACGAGCGGATCGCACGGCTGCACGCCCAGCTCGCCGTCATGACCGAGGAACGCGCCGGGAGCACCGGGGCCACGCGCGCTTTCGGTCCCACCGGAGCCGACACCGGAGCAGACGGGCCCACCGGTGGTCCCACCGGGCCTTCCCCGCGGAAGGACGAGGACCGATGAGCGGCGGGGCGATCCCGGGGCCGGACGGCCGGCCACGCTGCCCGTGGGGCCTGTCGACGGAGGACTACGTCGCCTATCACGACGAGGAGTGGGGGCGGCCGGTCCACGGCGACGACGCGCTCTTCGAGCGGCTGAGCCTGGAGGCGTTCCAGTCCGGGCTGTCCTGGATCACCATCCTGCGCCGCCGCGAGGGATTCCGGGCGGCGTTCGCGGGGTTCGAGATCGCCGAGGTGGCCCGGTTCGCGGAGGCGGACCGGGAGCGGCTGCTCGCCGACGAGGGGATCATCCGCAATCGCGCGAAGGTCGACGCGACGATGGCCAACGCGAAGGTCCTCGCGGCGTGGGAGCCGGGCGAACTGGACGCCTTGATCTGGTCCTTCGCGCCCGACCCGGCGTCCCGCCCGGCTCCGCGGACCACGGCGGACGTCCCGGCCGTCACGGACGAGTCCACGGCGCTGTCCAAGACGCTGAAGAAGCGGGGCCTGCGCTTCATCGGCCCGACCACCGCGTACGCCCTGATGCAGGCGTGCGGCCTGGTCGACGACCACGTCCAGGGCTGCGTGGCCCGCGGCGCCTGAACCGGCCCGCCCCGCGGCGCCCCGGCGACGTCCGGACGGGCCCCGCCGGGCGCGGGGCACCGCCCCGCGGGGGCGCACCCTCGGCCGGAGCGCCCCGGTCCCCCACCGGGCCGTCACCGGCCCGGTGGGGGACCGTACTCGGGGCCCGGTCCCGACCGGCCCGAGGCCGCCCGACAGGCTCTCAGCGGCCGACGTACTTCGGCCGCTCCTTCGCGAGGAACGCCCGGACCGCGATCGTGTGGTCCTCCGAGGCGCCCGCCTTCGTCTGGAGTTCGTCCTCCTTCTCCAGGGCCTCGCCGAGCGAGTGAGCCGCCCCGTAGGCCAGGGACTCCTTCAGCGCCGCGTACGCCACCGTCGGACCCTCGGCGAGCGCGCGGGCCACCTTGGTGGCCTCCTTTGCGAGGTCGGCCGCCGGGACCAGTCGATTCACGATGCCCAGCTCGTACGCCTCCCGCGCGCCGACGGACCGCGGGAACAGCAGCAGATCGGACGCCCGGCTCGCCCCGATCAGCCGCGGCAGCGTCCAGGACATGCCCGAGTCCGAGGTCAGCGCGACCCCGGCGAACGAGGTGTTGAAGGCGGCCGTGTCGGCGGCCACCCGGTAGTCCGCCGCCAACGCGAAGCCGAAACCGGCTCCCGCCGCGACACCGTTGACCGCCGCCACGACCGGCTTCCGCATGCCCGTCAGGGCCCGGACGATCGGGTTGTAGTGGTCGCGGACGGTGTTCATCGTCGCCTGGGTGCCGGACTCCTTGTCCGACATCAGCAGGCCCACGTGCTCCTTGAGGTCCTGGCCCACGCAGAACGCCCGGTCGCCGGCCGCCGTCAACAGCACCGCACGGACGGCGGGGTCCGCCGCTGCCGCCTCCGCCGCGTCCCGCAGAGCGACCTTCGCCTCGACGTTCATCGCGTTCATGGCCTCGGGCCGGTTGAGCGTGATCGTGGCGAGTCCGTCGCTCACCTCGTACAGCACGGTGTCGGCCATCACGGCTTCCCTTCGCGTCTTTGCGTCGTTGACCCGCTCAGCATGGCGGAGATCACCCCCTGCGCACATGTGACCTGCATCAAAGAGTGGCGGCGGAGTATCGCAGGCCGATCGCCGAAATGGGGTGTTTTGCGAATGCGCGTTGCGGAAGCGATGCAGTCCGATGTTGGTCATCGGGTCCTGTGATGCGGGATAATGACCTGGAAGCAATGTGTTCGATGCCGGTGACGTGTGCTCCTCATCAGGGGCCGTCGGCTGACGATGAGCTGGTTTCAGGAAGGGGAACGAGCATGGCGGCCATGAAGCCGCGGACGGGCGACGGCCCGCTCGAGGTGACCAAGGAGGGGCGGGGCATTGTCATGCGCGTTCCGCTCGAAGGCGGCGGTCGGCTTGTCGTCGAGCTGACCCCGGACGAGGCCCAAGCCCTCGGCGACGCCCTGAAGCAGGTAGTCGGCTGACACGACCATCCGGTTTTCCGCCTCTGCCCCGGCACGGTGCACTCCGTGCCGGGGCAGAGGTGTCCTCGGCCCCGGCGGGGTCCCGCGCGGGCAAGGGCGGGCGCCGTCAGCCCCGGCGCACCGCGCACAGCAGGCCGTCGCCCACCGGCAGCAGTGACGGAAGCAGCTCCTGGCTCTCCCGTACCGTCCGCAGCAGCTCGCGTGTCCGCAGCACCTCCGAGGGCTGTGCCGCCGAGTCGACCGTGCGGCCGTCCGCGAAGACGCCCTCGAAGCAGACCAGCCCTCCCGGTCGCAGCAGACGCAACGATTCAGCGAGGTAGTCCAGGGACTCCAGCGGATCACCGTCGCAGAAGACGAGGTCGTATCCGCCGTCCGCGAGCCGCGGCAGGACGTCCAAGGCCCGGCCGGGGATGAAACGCGCCCGGTTCCCGGCGAAACCCGCGGCGCGGAAGGCCGTCTTCGCGAACTGCTGGCGCTCCGGTTCCAGGTCCACGGTGGTCAGGACCCCGTCCGGCCGCATCCCGTACAGCAGATAGATGCCGGACACGCCGGTGCCGGTACCGATCTCCGCCACCGCCTTCGCGTCCGCCGTGGCGGCCAACAGGCGCAGTGCGGCGCCGGTGCCCGGTGCCACCGAGGGCAACCCCGCGTCCCGGGCCCGGTCCCTGGCCCAGCGCAGCGCTTCGTCCTCGGCGACAAAGGCGTCGGCGAACGCCCAGCTCGTCTGCCGGTTGGCGGTAATGGCCCTCTCCTGTCCCCATAGTTGGCGCAACGGTGACTGTATCCGCTGCGCACGGGAACCCGCAGATGGGACCGGGCGTTCAGAAGGGGTGCGGGGCGACACGCGACGACGGGTGGGCCGGCCCCAAATTCGCGTAAAGATTCTTATCCGGAGCTAACGGGCGAGGTGGCTATGGTAGGGGCTCCACTGGACACCACCAGAGCCGACAGGGGAGGTGCGGCTGCGCCTGTGGATCGGGGAGGAGTGCTTCGGCGTCTTCTCAGGTCGGCGGGTGAGCCGAAATCCGTGACCGACACCGCTGACCGTTTCCACACCACCGACACCGCACCCGCCACGGCGACCTTCGCATCGGATGCGGAATCGCAGGCGTGGACTCCGCCCACCTGGGAGGAGATCGTCAGCACGCACAGCGCCCGGGTGTACCGCCTCGCCTACCGGCTGACCGGCAACCAGCACGACGCCGAGGACCTCACCCAGGAGGTCTTCGTCCGCGTCTTCCGCTCGCTGTCGACCTACACACCCGGCACCTTCGAGGGCTGGCTGCACCGCATCACCACCAACCTCTTCCTGGACATGGTCCGCCGCAAGCAGCGGATCCGGTTCGACGCGCTCGGCGACGACGCGGCCGAGCGGCTGCCCAGCCGCGAGCCCTCGCCGCAGCAGGTGTTCAACGACACCCACTTCGACGCCGACGTCCAGCAGGCCCTCGACACCCTCGCGCCCGAGTTCCGGGCCGCCGTCGTGCTCTGTGACATCGAGGGACTCTCGTACGAGGAAATCGCCGCGACGCTCGGCGTGAAGCTCGGCACCGTCCGCAGCCGCATCCACCGAGGACGTTCGCACCTGCGCAAGGCGCTGAAGCACCGTTCGCCCGAGGCGCGGGCGGAGCGCGCGCTGGCGGCCGTCGGATGGGAGGGAGGTACGGCGTGAGCGGCACCAGTCCCGCCGGCCCGACCCCCGCGGAACACCACCTCGGGGACCGCCTCGCCGCCCTGGTGGACGGCGAGCTGGGTCACGACGCCCGCGAACGGGTCCTCGCCCACCTCGCGACCTGCGCCAGGTGCAAGGCGGAGGCCGACGCCCAGCGCACCCTGAAGAACGTCTTCGCCTCCACCGCGCCCCCTCCTCCCTCGGAGGGGCTCCTGGCCCGGCTCCAGGGGCTGCCCGGGGGCCCTGGCGACCCAGGGGGTGACGGCGGCGGCCGTGGGGGCCCCTTCGACGGCCTCTTCGACCTCGGCGGCGGCATCGGCGCGGTGAAGTCCGACGGCTTCGCCACGGCCTCGCCCGTCTCCCCGCAGTCCGGATTCCGCATCCACCCGGTGGGCGGGCGGCCCGAACACGACCGGTCTCCCTGGCGGGGGCGGCGCTTCGCCTTCGCCGCGGCCAGCGCGGTCTCCTTCGCCGCCATCGCCCTCGGCGGAGCCCTCCCGCTGGAGGCGGCCGTGAACGCGGGCGCGCGCGGCGACGGCACGGGAAACAACGTGACCCCGCTCCGCTCCGCGGCCACCGGCGGCACCGGCACGCCCGCCGGCACCGGCACCGCGACGAACGTGGGAACGCCCACCGGGCGCGGCGCGCGGTGGGGTGAGCGCTCCGGCGAGCGCTCCGGCCCCTCGACGCTCGCGACGGCGGGCGTGGTGACCACGACGCCCGGCACCGTCGTCACGGGTCCGCTGGTCCCGGGAGCCCTGGCGCTCCCGTCCGGACCGCCCGCCGTGTCCCCCCAGCGTCCCGTTCCGGCCACCCAGTCGCTGACGGAACTCTCCCCGTTCATACGGCCCACGGGGACGACGCTCCGGCTGTCCTTCGGGCCCGGAACCGGACAGTCGAGCGGGACGCCGTCCACCCCCGCCCCGACCACGCTCGCGCCCCCGAGCCCGCCGGCGACCCCGCTCGCCGCACACCGCTGACCCCGGACCTGGTTGAATCCTGGGAAGGGGCGCCCGACCCAGGGGCGCGGACAGGTCAGCTGTGGCGGGGAGAGCATGAACGACGGGAAGTCCACCGGCCGGAAGCCCATGTGGTGGAGCCGGCCTGCGAGCCCCCCGGGGGCGGCCGGGCCGGCCGCACCGGACGCGTCCCCCGGCCCGGCCGACGGCGAGGGGGACTTCACCCTCGCCGCGCCCGCGGCGGTGAGCACCCCGCCGACGGAGTCGGCCACCGCACCCGCGGCCACCAGGGACGCCGTGCCCCATGGGGCGGCCCCGGCCACCGACGCCGCGGAGACGGCCGAGCTGCCCGTCACCCCGCCGGGACCGGGCACCTCACCGCCCCCGCCCGACGCGTACCCGGGCCCGGCGCGGTCCCTGCACGAACCCGACGAGTACCGGACCCCGCCCTACGGCGGCCCCGGCCCCTGGGCGCCCGCCCCGCCGGTACAGCACCCCGCCGCGCCCGGCACCCCCGGTCCGCCGTCCGTACTCCAGGACACCCGGCAGCAGCCCCCGGCCCCGCCGCACGGCCCCGTACCGGACACCGGGCCGTACACGCCGCCGGCCCCCTGGACGCAGTACGACCCGTGGACCGTGCACGCCGCCGCCCCGGCCGGCCGCGCCGCCGAGCGCTCCCGGACCCCGCGCGGGTCCCGGCGCGGGCTGGCGCTCGCCGGCGCCCTGGCCTTCGCCCTCGTCACCGGTGTCCTCGGTGGCGCGGTCGGCGCCTACGTCGAGCGCAACGGCGGCCTCACCACGATCGAGCTGCCGCAGGCCGACGCCGGGAACACCGGCCGCGCCCCCGACAGCGTCGCCGGGATCGCCGCCAGCGCCCTGCCCAGCGTCGTCACGATCCACGTCAGCGGCGGCGGTTCCTCCGGCACCGGCACCGGCTTCGTCCTGGACACCCGGGGCCACATCCTGACGAACAACCACGTGGTCGACTCGGCCGCCTCCTCCGGGGACATCACGGTCACCTTCAGCGGCGGCGAGACCGCCGCCGCGAAGCTCATCGGCCGGGACACCGGATACGACCTCGCCGTCGTCCAGGTCACCGGCGTCTCGCGCCTCAAGCCGCTGCCGCTCGGGAACTCCGACGACGTGCGGGTCGGGGACCCGGTGGTCGCCATCGGAGCCCCCTTCGACCTCCAGAACACCGTCACCTCCGGCATCATCAGCGCCAAGGAGCGACCCATCACGGCCGGCGGTGAGAAGGGCGACGGCAGCGACGTCAGCTACGTCGACGCCCTCCAGACGGACGCCCCGATAAACCCCGGCAACTCGGGCGGACCGCTGGTCGACTCCCAGGCCCGGGTCATCGGCATCAACAGCGCCATCCGCGCTGCCGACAGCGGTTCGGCCGGGTCGGGCGGCGGCCAGCCCGGCTCCATCGGTCTCGGTTTCGCCATCCCGATCAACCAGGGCAAGCGCGTCGCCGAGGAACTCATCAACACCGGCAAGGCGACCCACCCCGTCATCGGGGTGAGCCTCGACATGCAGTTCAGCGGCGACGGCGCCCGCGTCGGTGACAAGGGCAGGGACGGCTCCGCCTCGGTCACCCCCGGCGGACCGGCCGCCAAGGCGGGCATCCGTCCCGGCGACGTGATCACCAAGGTCGACGGCCAACGGGTCCACAACGGCGAGGAGCTGATCGTGAAGATCCGCGCCCACCGGCCGGGCGACCGGCTGGAGCTGACCGTGACGCGCGCGGGCAAAGAGCAGGCCAAGACCTTGACGCTCGGTTCCTCGGAGGGCGCCTGAGCGCCACAGTGGGGACACCGCGAGGTACCCGCCCGGCGGTTTCGGCGGGTACCGTGGAGCGGGCCCCGGACCCGGTGTGAGGAGCAGCAAGGTGTTCAACGACGTCGGCATACTCGAGCTCGTGACGCTCGTGGTCCTCGCCGTCCTCATCTTCGGCCCGGACAAGCTGCCGAAGGTCATCCAGGACGTCTCGCGCTTCATCCGCAGGATCCGTGAGTTCTCCGAGGGCGCGAAGCAGGACATCCGCACGGAGCTGGGACCGGAGTTCAAGGACTTCGAGTTCGAGGACCTCAACCCGAAGACCTTCCTGCGCAAGCAGCTCGAAGGCAACGAGGACTTCAAGGAGCTCAAGGAGCTGCGCAGCAGCTTCGACCTCAAGAAGGAGATGAACGAGGTCGCCGACGCGGTCCACGGCCGCGAGACGGTGCCCTCCGCGCCGGCGCACGAGACCGCCGCGTCGTCCGTTCCGGCGGCCGTCGGCGGCACCGCCGGGGCCGAGAGTGGCGGAGGCACGCCCGACCTGCTGAAGAAGCGGGAGGCGCCGGCCCGCGCCGAGCGCGTCCCGTACGACTCCGACGCGACCTGACCACACCGGGCACGAACCGGTGGCTATCCTCCATCTGTTGTCCGCCGACGCGGGCATGACGGATCGAGGAGGCGGCCGAGATGGAGACGACGAGTCGGGCGGACGGGGTTCCCGTGGCCCGGCGCACCGTTGAGGGATACCGGGCGGCGTCCTTCGCCTGGTACGGCCTTGACGAGGCGTTCACCGGGCCGCGCTGGCTGATGCAGGTCGGCACGGCCGCGGACGGGACCGTCCAGCACGGATCGATGGGACACGGCGACGAGCCGTCCATAAAGTCCGACGCGAGCGGCGCCGAGAAGGAGCGCTTCGCCGTCGTGGTGACGGTCGCGGCGAGCCCGGTACGGCGCACGGGCGACGGCACCGGGGTGCTCGACGCCACCACGGTCTCCTCCGCCGCCTGGCTCGCCGGGTCGGGTCTGCTCGCGTACACGTGGCCGGCGCAGCTGGACCACGCGCTGCGCAACGAATGGCTGGACCAGCAGACGGAGACCGCGTTCGAGCTGGCCGACGACCTGGCCGGGCCCGCGTGGTCGACGCTGTCGTTGCCGGTCGACGGTGTGCCGATGCCGTTCCACTACCGGGAGTCCGAGTTCGGCTGGGTGCTCGCCGGAGCCACGGCGGCCGGCGTGCACCTCGGCGCCTACGGCCGGGGCATGAGCGCCTACGGCCTCGCGTTCCGCGCGGTCCAGGACCTCGAGGTGTACGCGTAGCGGCCCGTTCCCGGCGGCCCGGCCGACATCCCGGCCACGGCGCGAACGACGGAGGGCGCCCCCGCGCGGGGGCGCCCTCCGTCACGTACGGGCTCTCAGTCTCAGAACTTGTTGCGCGGGGTGATCCCCAGACTCATGCCGGACAGGCCCCTGGCCCGGCCGCCGAGCTTGCCTGCGATGGACCGCAGCGCGGCGCCCGCCGGGGAGTCGGGGTCGGTCAGGACGACCGGCCTGCCCTCGTCGCCGCCCTCGCGCAGGCGGACGTCGATCGGGATCGAGCCGAGGACCGGGACGGCGGCGCCCGTGGTCTTCGTCAGACCGTCGGCGACCCTCTGGCCGCCGCCCGTGCCGAACACGTCGACCATCTCGTCGCAGTGCGGACACGGCAGCCCCGACATGTTCTCGACGACGCCGACGATCTTCTGGTGGGTCTGCACGGCGATCGAGCCGGCCCGCTCGGCGACCTCGGCCGCAGCCTGCTGCGGGGTGGTGACGACCAGGATCTCGGCGTTCGGCACCAGCTGGGCCACTGAGATCGCGATGTCGCCGGTGCCCGGCGGCAGGTCGAGGAGCAGGACGTCCAGGTCGCCCCAGTACACGTCGGCGAGGAACTGCTGGAGCGCGCGGTGCAGCATCGGGCCGCGCCACACGACCGGGGCGTTGCCCGGGGTGAACATGCCGATCGAGATGACCTTCACGCCGTTCGCCGACGGCGGCATGATCATGTTCTCGACCTGGGTCGGACGCCCGTCGGCACCCAGCATGCGCGGCACGCTGTGGCCGTAGATGTCGGCGTCGACGACGCCGACCTTCAGCCCGTCGGCGGCCATCGCGGCGGCCAGGTTGACGGTGACGGAGGACTTGCCGACACCGCCCTTGCCGGAGGCGACCGCGTACACACGGGTCAGCGAACCGGGCTTGGCGAAGGGCACCTCGCGCTCGGCGGTGGTGCCGCGCAGCGCGGTGGCCAGTTCCTTGCGCTGTTCGTCGCTCATCACGTCGAGCGTGACGTCGACCCCCGTCACGCCGTCGACCCGCGAGACGGCCTCGGTGACGCGCTGGGTGATCGTGTCGCGCATGGGACAGCCGGAGACGGTGAGATAGACCGTGACGGCCACCCTGCCGTCGGACTCGATCTCCACCGACTTGACCATGCCGAGCTCAGTGATCGGTTTGTTGATCTCGGGGTCGTTCACCGTCGCCAGTGCTTCGCGCACCGCGTCTTCCGTAGCCATACCGATGATGGTACGGCGCCGACCACCGGCCCCGGAAAGCCCTGTCAGCGGTCGGGTACGTCACTTCTGCGTTCGCCGCCCGCGGGAAGCGGGCCCCGGTGCCCGTCCAGGCGCTCCTCCAGCTCCTTCGTGAGGTCCTGCAGCTCGGAGCGGATCCAGTCGCGGGTCGCCACCTCACCGAGCCCCATCCGCAGCGCGGCGACCTCACGGGTCAGGTACTCGGTGTCCGCGATCGACCGCTCGTTCTGCTTCCGGTCCTGTTCGAGGTTGACGCGGTCCCGGTCGTCCTGCCGGTTCTGGGCGAGGAGGATCAGCGGCGCCGCGTACGAGGCCTGGAGCGAGAGCACGAGGGTCAGGAAGATGAACGGGTACTCGTCGAAGCGCAGCGCGGGCGGCGCGAAGACGTTCCACAGCACCCAGACGATGATCGTCAGCGTCATCCAGACGAGGAAACGACCGGTTCCCAGGAAGCGGGCGATCCGCTCCGACAGTCTGCCGAATGCCTCAGGGTCGTACTCGGGGAGGAGCCTGGCTCGCCGTTCACGCGGGACGTCGAGCCGGATGCGGGCGGCGGACCGCTCGCGCTCCTGCGCGCGCTCAGCCGGCATCCGGCGCCCCCTCCACGTGGAACTCGGTCTCGCGCCAGTCCTCCGGCAGCAGGTGGTCCAGCACGTCGTCCACGGTCACCGCGCCGAGCAGCGAGCCGCTCTCGTCGACCACGGGAGCGGCGACCATGTTGTACGCGGCGAGGTAGCTGGTGACGGCCGGCAGGGGGGTGTCCGGCGCGAGCGGCGGCAGATCGCTGTCCACCAGCGAGCTGACCAGGGTGAACGGCGGGTCGCGCAGCAGCCGTTGGAAGTGCACCGTGCCCAGGTACTTGCCGGTCGGCGTCTCGTCCGGAGGGCGGCACACGTACACCTGCGCCGCCAGCGCGGGGGAGAGGTCCTGCTGGCGGACCCGGGCCAGCGCGTCCGCGACCGTGGCGTCGGGCCGCAGCACGATCGGCTCGGTGGTCATCAGACCGCCCGCGGTCCGCTCCTCGTACGACATCAGCCGCCGGACGTCGGCGGCGTCGTCGGGCTGCATCAGGGTGAGGAGGCGCTCCTTGTCCTCCTCGGGCAGCTCCGAGAGCAGGTCGGCGGCGTCGTCCGGGTCCATCGCCTCCAGGACGTCGGCCGCCCGCTCCTCCTTCAGCTTTCCGAGGATCTCGATCCGGTCGTCCTCCGGCAGCTCCTCCAGGACGTCCGCGAGCCGGTCGTCGTCGAGGGCGGCGGCGACCTCCGACCGCCGCTTGGGGGAGAGGTGGTGCAGCACGTTCGCCAGGTCGGCCGGGCGCAGCCGTTCGAAGGTGGCGACCAGACTCTCGGCGCCCTGCCCGTGCTCCTCCAGGGAGAACCCCGTCACCGCGGACCACTCGACGGTCAGCGCCTCGCCCTTGCGGCGCAGCGCGCCTCCCTTGCCGCGCCGCACGAAGACCTTGTCGATCTCCCAGTCGCGGCGGGCCGGCAGCTGCTGGATCGCCACGTCGAGGACGGTGACCTCCTCGCTCTGCCCGTCCTGCCCCACCAGCCGCACCCGGCGGTCGAGGAGTTCGCCGAGGACCAGCCGCTCGGTGGGCCGCTGCTCGAAGCGGCGCATGTTGACCACGCCCGTGGTGATGACCTGTCCGGACTCGACCCCGGTGACCCGCGTCATCGGCAGGAAGATCCGGCGGCGGCTGAGCATGATCTCGACGACCATCCCGAGCAGCCGCGGCGGACGGCCTCCCACCCGGAGCATGGCGACGAGATCGCCGACCCGGCCGACCTGGTCGCCGTTGGGGTCGAAGACGGGGACTCCGGCGAGATGCGAGACGAAGATCCGGGAGGCGCCTGCCGCCATGCCACGCGCCTCCTCGGTGCCGCTCGATACGGGTCATTGCTGAGGTATGCCGGGTTCAGGCTAGCCCGTGCCCTTGCGTGCCGCTTCGACAGAGCGCCCGTACGGCTGCCTGTCGGGGGCCACGGCCGCCCCGGGTACGCTGCGAGCTGCCGTCCCCCCACCGACGAGGCCGCCCCCACCGGCCCGAAGTACACGAGAGGCAGCGCAGGTGACCGTTCCTTCTCCGGCATCGCGTATCCGCAGGGTCGTCCTGCCCGTGGCACTCTGCGCCGGGCTCGCGGCCGGGCTCACCGGCTGTGCCTCGGACCCGGACGAGGGGACGAACGGGGTCGGCAAGCTGTCTGCCACCGCCATCGAGGAGGAGGCCCGGTCGGCGGCGGACGCGGCCCAGGCGGTCCGGCTGGCGGGCACGCTCGTCAGCAAGGACGGCACGTACAAGCTGAACATGCGGCTCAAGGAGAACGGCGCGAGCGGCTCGGTCGTGACGAAGAACAGCACCTTCGAGCTGCTCCGGATCGACGACACGCTCTATCTCAAGGCCGACGCGGGTTTCTGGTCGCACGAGGACGAGGGTTCCGGGAAGCAGGGCGAGGCGGATGCCGACACCGCTGCCGCCGACACCCTCGACGACATGTACGTGAAGGTTCCGCAGGACGACCCCTCGTACAAGCAGCTGCGCGGCTTCACCGAGATGGGTGTGCTCCTCGACGGGCTGACCGGGCTGCACGGCCGGCTCGTCAAGGGGGACCGGGACAAGATCGGCGGCCTGCGCACGGTCAAGGTCAAGGGCGGCGAGGACGGCGAGGGAGGCACCCTGGACGTCTCCCTCGAGGGCACTCCCTTCCCGCTCCGCTTCGCCCGGGGCGGCGGCGGAGGCGTGGTGGTGCTCTCGGAGTGGGACAAGGACTTCCCGCTGGACGCTCCCGCCAAGGGGCAGATCCTGGACTACGGCAAACAGCTGCCCCGCACCTGACGCCGGGGGGCCGGGGCCGCCCGGACCGTCAGCGCTTGCGCCGCTTGAGCAGCAGCCGGGGCAGCGCGGCCGGGACCGGACGCCGGGTGATCGCGTCCGAGGGCCGCGGCACGGCGGCCAGGGACCCTTCCGGCAGCCGTGTCGTCGAGTCGACCGGCTCCAGGCGCAGTACCCGGCACTCCCGCGCCCACCGCTCGGGCACGGCCTCGCCGTCCGGCGCGTTCAGGCGCTTGCCCTTCAGTTCGGCGACCGCCGCCTCCCACCCCGGTGAACCGGCGGCCAGTTCGCGCACGGCGGCCGTCCAGGACAGGATCCTGCCGCCCTTGTCCTTGCTGCGGACGGTCACCTCGGCCGTGCCGCCGTCCGCCAGACCGGGCAGCGGCTGCTCGCCGGGGCCGTCGCCCACCAGGAGCGCGGCGCCGTCGTGCCAGACGTGCCACAGGGCCCGCGCGGCCGGGGCGTCACCCCGGACCCAGACGAGGCCGGACTTCTTGGTGGCCTCCTCGACGAGAGCGGGGTCGAGCTGCGATTCCGTCATGGGCGCAGCCTATTGCTTCGTCTCACCCGCGCTCATGAACGGGTGGCCGATGAGCGCCGCGAGCTCTCCCGCCGTGACCGACACGCCTGACGTTCGCGGCCTCTCTGGACCGCTTGGTCCGCGAGTCCGACGCGGCGCGGACACACCACGCCGGGCGGCGCCGTCGCGGGGCCGACGGGAACCGCGCCTCCCGCAGGGGGGCGAGGACGTCAAAGCCAGCCGTTGCGCTTCAGCGTGCGGTGGATGGTGAAACAGATCGCGGTGATGCCGGCCAGCACCATCGGGTAGCCGTACCTCCAGTGCAGTTCCGGCATGTGCTCGAAGTTCATGCCGTAGACCCCGCAGACCGCCGTGGGGACGGCCACGATCGCCGCCCAGGAGGTGATCTTGCGCATGTCCTCGTTCTGCGCGACCGTCGCCTGCGCGAGGTTGGCCTGGAGGATGGAGTTGAGCAGCTCGTCGAAGCCGACGACCTGCTCCTGTACGCGTGCCAGGTGGTCGGCGACGTCACGGAAGTACTTCTGGATGTCCGGGTCGACCAGCCGCATCGGGCGCTCGCTCAGCAGCTGCATCGGGCGCAGCAGGGGGGTGACCGCCCGCTTGAACTCCAGGACCTCGCGCTTGAGCTGGTAGATCCGGCCGGTGTCGGCGCCCCGCGTCGACCCTTTGGCGGGCGGGGAGAAGACGTCGATCTCGATCTGGTCGATGTCGAGTTCGACGGCGTCGGCGACCGCGATGTACCCGTCGACGACGTGGTCGGCGATGGCGTGCAGGACCGACGAGGGGCCCTTGCCCAGCAGCTCCGGCTCGCCCTGGAGGCGGTGGCGGAGGTTGCGTAGCGAGCCCTGACCGCCGTGCCGGACGGTGATCACGAAGTCCGGCCCGGTGAAGCACATCACCTCGCCGGTCTCCACGACCTCGCTGGTCGCGGTGAGTTCGGCGTGCTCGCCGTAGTGGATCGTCTTGAAGACGGTGAACAGGGTGTCGTCGTAGCGCTCCAGCTTGGGCCGCTGGTGGGCGTGGACGGCATCCTCGACGGCCAGCGGGTGGAGCCCGAACTCGGCCGCGATACCGGCGAATTCGGCCTCGGTCGGCTCGTGCAGCCCGATCCAGGCGAAGCCGCCGTTCCGGCGTACCTCCTGCATGGCGCCGCGCGGGGTCAGGCAGTGGCGGTCGTCCACCCGGCCGCCGTCGCGGTACACGGCGCAGTCGACGACGGCGCTGGACGCGGAGGGGTCACGGGTGGGGTCGTACGCGGTGTAGACGGTGGCGGTCTTGCGCAGACCGGAGCGCAGGGTGGGGCGGACCGCGGCGCGCAGGTCACGGATCATCGACATTCGGCATGCTCCTTCACGGAGAGCCGTCGGCGAGACGTGGCACAGCCCGGAATGGGGACGTGACGGACCTGACGTCCTACGTCCGCAAAGCGGGCGGCACCGCGGGATCGCGGTGACGGCGTTCGCTACAGACAGGCAAAGGCGAGATGCTCTTCCGTCGTGCGAGCTGCCGGGTGACGGGGACGGGAGGGTTCCTCAGGTCACCGGAGAAAGCGCGCCGGGCCGGGGCGCGGGGCGGAAGAGCGGTTGGTACTGCCCGACCGACTTCGATCCACGCAGCCCCACCTCCTCCAGCCGGTCCCCCGTGGGGGATGACGAGTGATCGGGAAGCCCGACCAGCGGCCAAGACTATCAGCCGACTGAGGGTCAATCCCTTACTTTGCCCGTTCCATACGCGCTTTATGCTCACTGCATGGGAGAAGTTCTTGCTCTGGTCGAAGCCCGCTTGCGTACGGCGCTCGGTGAACCGGACGCGCGCGCGGCGGTGACCTTTCTCGGTACGGATCGGATCGAGGTCCTCCGCTTCGTCGACGGGGATGTGGTCCGCTACGCCACGCTCGGCATGGCGGCGCTGCCGATGGCCGACCCGACGGCCGCGCTCGCGGACCCCGTGAAGGGCCCGCGCGCGGAACTCGTGCTGTCGGTGCGCGGTGGGCTCGCCGACACCGACAAGGTACTGCGCCCGCTCGCGGTGCTCGCCTCGACGCCGCAGGTCGAGGGTGTCGTGGTGGCGGCCGGTGCCTCGCTGGACGTCGGTGAACCCCTGTGGCCCGGAGCCCCGTTCACCTCGGTGCTGGTCGCGGAGCCGGGCGGGCTGGTGGAGGACCTGGAACTGGACGCGCCGATGGACCCGGTCCGCTTCCTGCCGCTGCTGCCGATGACGCCCAACGAGGCGGCCTGGAAGCGGGTGCACGGCGCCCAGGCGCTGGAGGAGCGCTGGCTGGCCGCGGGCACGGACCTGCGCGATCCCCGGCGAGGGTCCGTTCCGCTGGCCTGAGGTCACCTGACAGGCGCCGAGCGCCGACGCTCGGCGCTTCGCCGGTCTCAGCTCGCGAAGGCCGAGAACTCGTCCTCCGTGGCGTGCCGCGGTGCCGACACCGCCGCCTCGTGGGTGAGCGAGGCCCGTCGTGTCCAGACGACGGCCGCGCCGAGGACGGCCGCGCCGCCGGCGACCACGAACGGCATGTGGACGTCGCTCCACTCCTCGATCCTCGGCGCGAGGAACGGGGCCGCCGCCGCGGCGAACCAGCGGACGAAGTTGTAGCCCGCGCTCGCCACCGGGCGGGGAGCGTCGGAGACGCCGAGCGCCAGTTCCGTGAAGACCGTGTTGCTGACGCCGATGAACGCGCCCGACAGAACCGTGCAGACGGTCGCCGTGGCGTGGTCGCCGTAGCCGAGTACGACGACGTCGGCCGCGAGCAGGACCAGTGAGCCGCCCAGTACCCTCAGCGAGCCGAAGCGGCGCTGGAGCCGCGGGGCGACCAGGACGGAGAAGACGGCGAGCAGCACGCCCCAGGCGAAGAAGACCGCGCCGGACCCGTACGGGGTCATGTTCAGCGCGAACGGCGTGAACGCGAGCACCGTGAAGAACGCGTAGTTGTAGAAGAACGCGGCGGCCGCGGCGGAGGCGAGCCCGCCGTGCCCCAGCGCCCTGACCGGATCGAGCAGCGAGGTCCTGCGCGCGGGTTTCGGCTGTTCCCTCAGGAAGACCGCGATGCACAGGAAGCCGATCGCCATCAGCGCGGCCGTGCCGAAGAAGGGGTAGCGCCAGTTCGCGTCGCCGAGGACCGCGCCGAGCAGCGGCCCGCACGCCATGCCGAGTCCGAGCGCGGACTCGTAGAGCAGGATCGCCGCCGCGCTGCCGCCGGCCGCCGCGCCGACGATCACGGCCAGGGACGTCGAGACGAAGAGCGCGTTGCCCAGCCCCCAGCCCGCGCGGAAGCCGACCAGCCGGGCGACGGAGCCGGAGGTGCCGGCGAGTCCGGCGAAGACCACGACGAGGGCGAGGCCGGCGAGCAGCGTCCGGCGCCCGCCGATGCGGCTGGAGACGAAGCCGGTGACCAGCATCGCGACGGCCGTGATCAGGAAGTAGGAGGTGAAGAGCAGGGAGACCTGGCTGGGGGTGGCCCGCAGCCCCTGGGCGATGGACGGCAGGATCGGGTCGACCAGGCCGATGCCCATGAAGGCGACCACGGAGGCGCCGGCCGTGGCCCAGACCGCCGGGGGCTGGCGCAGGAGGCCGCCGACGTGGCTCGTGCCCGTGTCGAAGGGGTCGTCTCTTTCCACGGATGTCCCTCTCTCCGAGTCCGCGTCGCGTCGCGGTGTCCGACAGGGTGATTGCGCGATACACAGAGTAAGTTAGGCGGACTAATGAATTCAAGATGCATCTAACGTTCCGGGTGAATCGGCCGGGCCGGACGGGTGATCGTCCTTGACGCGAGCCCGCGGGGGTAGGACCGTTGGGCACTATGAGGGGCGAACCCAGTTGCCCGAAGTGTGGTGGCCGGGTCAGGGCGCCCGGACTCTTTGCCGACTCCTGGCAGTGCGATGTGCACGGCTCGGTGCACCCGCTGCAACCCGTGATCCCGCCCAGTGTCGAAGCCCTCGGTGTCGTCGTGCACCGCTCCCAGGTGCCGGTGTGGATGCCGTGGCCGCTGCCCGTGGGCTGGCTGTTCACCGGAGTCGCCTACGCCGGAGACGACCGCAGCGGCGGGCGTGCCACGGCCGTCGCCTGTTCGGGGCCCGGACCACTCGGCGGCATCGGTGAACTGCTGCTGATCGCCGAGGAGCTCGGGGTCGGCCTCGGCGCGCGGTACGCCGGGATCGACGGGCCCGACCCCGGAGCCGGCATGGCCATCGACAAACCGGCGCAGACCAAGGTCCTCGCCGCCGGCCGGCCCGCCCCGCTCTGGCATGTCAACGGCACGCCGCACGACCGCGCAGTCTTCGCGGGCGAGGCGCGCGGGCTGTGGCTCTGGGCGATCGTCTGGCCGGAGCAGTCCGGCCTGCTGATGTACGACGAACTGGTCCTGACCGACCTCCGCGACGCCGGCTCGGAGGTGGAACTGCTGCCCTGCGGGGCGCTGACGCCACGTCTGCTCGCCTAGGGCTTTCCCGCCCGTTCGGGCGCCCGGCGCCGCCTGGCCGCGCGAGGGCCCGGCGCTCCGGTCCGCCGGTGTGCGTGACCGGGACCCGGTGTTCGATGCGCCCGTTATGCTGGAGCGGCCCCTCTGTCCGCCCCGAGCCCTTGGAGTACCGCGTCGTGCGCATCGATCTGCACACCCACTCCACGGCGTCGGACGGTACGGACACCCCCGCCGAGCTGGTCCGCAACGCCGCCGCGGCCGGGCTCGACGTGGTCGCGCTGACCGACCACGACACCACCCGTGGGTACGCCGAGGCGGTCGCCGCACTGCCCGAGGGGCTGACCCTGGTCACCGGGGCCGAACTCTCCTGCCGGATCGACGGGGTCGGTCTGCACATGCTGGCGTACCTCTTCGACCCCGAGGAGCCCGGGCTCGCCGCCGAGCGTGAGCTGGTCCGGGACGACCGGGTGCCCCGGGCGCAGGCGATGGTCGGCAAGCTCCGGGAACTGGGCGTGCCCGTCACCTGGGAGCAGGTCGCCCGCATCGCCGGGGACGGCTCGGTCGGCCGCCCGCACATCGCCGAGGCCCTCGTCGAACTCGGCGTCGTCCCGGACGTGTCCGGCGCCTTCACACCGCAGTGGCTCGCCGACGGCGGTCGCGCGTACGTGGAGAAGCACGAACTGGACCCGTTCGACGCGATCCGCCTGGTCAAGGCGGCCGGCGGCGTCACGGTCTTCGCGCACCCGCTCGCCGTCAAGCGCGGCGAGGTCCTGCCCGAGGCCGCCATCGCCCGGCTCGCCGCGGCCGGCCTCGACGGGATCGAGGTCGACCACATGGACCACGACGACGCCACGCGCGCCCGTCTGCGAGGTCTCGCCCGGGAGCTGGGGCTGCTGGCCACCGGCTCCAGCGACTATCACGGCAGCCGCAAGACCTGCCGGCTCGGCGAGTACACCACCGACCCCGAGATCTACGGCGAGATCACCCGCCGCGCGGCCGGGGCCTTCCCGGTTCCGGGCGCCGGGGGACGCGCCTGATCCGCCACCCCCTGTAGGGGCGCATCGACGGGTCGGCCCACTCCGGGCCCGCCCGTCCGGTTCTCCTGCCGGCGTCAGCTCACGCCCGCCCGTCCGCGCGAGGGCTCCGCCGCGCCGTGCCGCCCCGCGTCCGCTGTCACCCCCACACCCCTCGTACCTCCCGACTCGCAAGGCTCACCGTGTTCGACGTCGCCGTCTTCGGCTCGCTCTTTCTGACCCTTTTTGTGATCATGGATCCCCCCGGGATCACCCCGATCTTCCTCGCCCTCACCTCCGGCCGTCCCGCCAAGGTCCAGCGCCGCATGGCCTGGCAGGCCGTCGCCGTCGCCTTCGGCGTGATCACCGTCTTCGGCATCCTCGGGCAGCAGATCCTCGCCTATCTCCACGTGTCCGTTCCCGCACTGATGATCGCGGGTGGCCTGCTGCTGCTCCTGATCGCGCTCGACCTGCTCACCGGCAAGACCGACGAACCCCAGCAGACCAAGGACGTCAACGTCGCGCTCGTCCCGCTCGGCATGCCGCTGCTCGCCGGGCCCGGCGCCATCGTCTCCGTGATCCTCGCCGTGCAGCACGCCGACGGTGTCGGCGCACAGGTCTCCGTCTGGGCCGCCATCGCCGCCATGCACGTCGTGCTCTGGCTGACGATGCGGTACTCGCTGCTGATCATCCGCGTCATCAAGGACGGTGGCGTCGTCCTGGTGACCCGCC
The DNA here is from genome assembly GCF_035994945.1 of Streptomyces sp. NBC_01216. Lineage (NCBI taxonomy): Bacteria > Bacillati > Actinomycetota > Actinomycetes > Kitasatosporales > Streptomycetaceae > Streptomyces > Streptomyces sp. NBC_01216. The sequence goes on along the minus strand of NZ_CP108677.1, from coordinate 2,403,334 downwards.
TCGCGGGCATGATGCTCTCGGCCATCGCCGTCCAGCAGATCATCAACGGCGTCACCCAGGTGATCCAGGGGTCCTGAGCCCCCGCCCCGCCTCTGCTCGGCCCCGCCCGGACGTCGCCGAGCCGCCCGGACGCCACTGCGCCCCCGTATGGATTCCGTCTCGACGGAGTCCATGCGGGGGCGCGGTGCGTGGGTGAGTGCCCAGCGGCCTCACGGACCTACGGCGTCACGACGCCGTGGTGTCGGCCGGGCGGATCCAGATGCGCTGGCCGATCGAAGCGGCCTGCTGCACGATCCGGTTGACGGAGGCGGCGTCCACGACGGTGCGGTCGACGGGCGTGCCGTCGATGTCGTCAAGTCGCAGGATTTCGAAGCGCACGGGCTTCTCCCTTCGTCTGAGTTGATCCTCCTGGTGGAGAACTGCGTTACAAGGGGTCCAACGAGATGCACCCTGCAAACATTCCCTACGCTAAGGAAATTTTTCGAATGCCTAACTACTGGCTGGTACGGGACGTTGGCGGGAGGGACGGGACCAGCGGAGAATGAGGCCCGTATGAACGACGCAGAGAACCCTCACACGCCGTCCGGCGACCCGGTCCGCGCACTCTCAGCCCGCCTGGAGCGCACCAATGAACTCCTGCAGCGGATGCTGGCCGAAGTGGCCAAGACCCCTTCCACCCATGCCATCTTCGTCGACGCGGGTTACGTCTATGCTGCGGCCGGGTTGCTGGTGGCGGGCACCGAGGACCGGCGCTCCTTCGACCTCGACGCCGAGGGCCTGATCGAGGCGTTCATCGACAAGGCCCGCACGATCTTCGCGGACAGCCGCCTGCTCCGCGTGTACTGGTACGACGGTGCCCGACGCCGCATCCACACCCCGGAACAGCAGTCCATCGCCGAGCTGCCGGACGTCAAGGTGCGGCTCGGCAACCTCAACGCCAACAACCAGCAGAAGGGCGTCGACTCCCTCATCCGCTCCGACCTGGAGTCGCTCGCCCGCCACCGCGCCATCAGCGACGCCGCCCTCGTCGGAGGCGACGAGGACCTGGTCTCCGCCGTCGAGGCGGCCCAGGGCTACGGCGCCCGCGTCCACCTCTGGGGCATCGAGGCCGCCGAGGGACGCAACCAGGCCGAACCCCTGCTGTGGGAGGTCGACAGCCAGCGCACCTTCGACCTCGACTTCTGGCGCCCCTACGTCACCCGGCGGCCCGTCACCACCTACGAGAACGAGGGTGAGCCGCCCCCGTCACGCGACGAGGTCCGCTTCGTCGGTGCGCAGATCGCCGCCACCTGGCTCGCCGAACGGGGCCGGGACTCGCTCGCCGAGCTGCTGCCGGGACAGCCGTACCTGCCGGGCCCGGTCGACCAGGACCTGCTCATCGAGGCGGAGAAACTGCTGAGCCGCTCCCTGCGCGGGCACGCGTCACTGCGCCGGGCACTGCGCGACGGCTTCTGGCAGCACCTCCAGGCCCAGTACTGATCCGCGGCCCGGGATGCCGTCGGCCGCCGCGCCGGGGGCCGACCCCACGCCCGCGGCGCGCTACGGCCCCTCCCCGGGCACGGCGGGACAGCGATCCCAGAAGGACGTCAGGCGGGCCGCCAGCTCCTGTGGGTGCGAGACGTTGGGGGAGTGGCCCGCGCCCCGCACCACCGTGTGGTGGGCGCCCGTACGCCGCGCCGCGGAGGCGAGCTCGGCCACCGGCCAGACCGTCTCCTCGTCGCCGTAGGCGATGTGCAACGGCACCGCGAGACGCGCGAGTTGGGGCGTCCCGTCGGGGTCGCGGTTCAGCAGCCGCCCGGTCGACGAGAGCTGGGCGACCTTCGTACGCATCCAGCGCCGCCGTAGGAAGCTCACGATCTCCGGAGGATCGCCCGCGCCCGGCTCCTCGCCACGACTGTCCAGCCGGCGCGTCGCCCGCCAGACCCGCTCCTTGGGCAGCAGCGCCAGCGCCGCCCGCAACGCCCGTACCCGGACGCGCTGCGACCGGGCCACCCGGCCGGGCCCCGACGACAGCAAGGTCAGCGAACGGAACGCCTCCGGCGCCAGCCAGGCGGCGGCGCGTGCCACCAGACCGCCGAAGGAGTGCCCGAGCAGATGGACCGGACCGTCCTCCAGCGCCACCGCCTGCGCGACGGCGTCGAGCGCCAGCGCCCGCCGGGTGTACGCGGCCCGGTGCCGTGGCCCGTGGCTCTCGTGCTGCCCGCGTCCGTCGATCGCCACCGCCCGGTACCCGGCGCCGCTCAACGGCCCGAGGAGCGCCAGGAAGTCCTCCTTGCTGCCGGTGAAGCCCGGCAGCAACAGCGCGGTGCCGCGCACCGTCCCCTCCGGGACGGTGTCCAGGACGGCGAACTCACCGCGCGCGGTGCGCAGCCGATAGGCACGGGTGCGGGGTGGCAGGACCAGGGACCGGGGCTTGCTCATGGGGCGAGCGTAGCCGCAGGCCGGAGCGGTGCCGGCCGGTGGCCACGACGACGAAGCGGCCCGCTCCCGGAACGGGAACGGGCCGCTTGCCTACGCGGTACCGCGGGCGTCAGCTCTCCGGCTGCGCCGCCGCGGCCTTCTTCGTCGTGCGGCGGCGCGGGGCCTTGGGGGCCTCGGCCGGCTCGGCCGTCGCGACGGTGTCCGCCGCGACGGTCTTCTTGGCCGCCCGACGACGCGGGGCGGCCTTCGGCTCCGAGGCGTCGGGCGCCTCGGTGACGGTCTTCCTGGCCGTGCGGCGGCGCGGGGCCTTGGGTGCGTCTTCGACGGTCACCGGCGCTTCGACGGTCTCGGCCGTGTCGGTGGTGGCCGGGGTTTCGGCGGTGACGGTCTTCCTGGCCGTGCGGCGGCGCGGGGCCTTGGGTGCGTCTTCGACGGCCACCGGCGCTTCGACGGTCTCGGCCGTGTCGGTGGTGGCCGGGGTTTCGGCGGTGACGGTCTTCCTGGCCGTGCGGCGGCGCGGGACCTTGGGTGCGTCTTCGACGGCCACCGGCGCTTCGACGGTCTCGGCCGTGTCGGTGGTGGCCGGGGTTTCGGCGGTGACGGTCTTCCTGGCCGTGCGGCGGCGCGGGACCTTGGGTGCGTCCTCGACGGCCACCGGCGCTTCGACGGTCACCGAGGACGCCGCCGCGGCAGCAGCCGCGGTCTCCGGGGTCTGGAAGGTCACCATCTCCGCCTCCGGGCGGACGATACGGGGACGGCGGCGACGCGGAGCCCGCGGGGCGTCCTCGTCCGCGACCGTCTCCACCGGCGCGGTCTGCGCGACCGGCGCGGGCGCCGACTGCGTGGCGGCGGGTACGGACACCGGTGCGGAGGGGGAAGCGCCCGAGCGGGTACGGCGACGGCGACGCGGCGTGCGCGTCTCCACCGGCTGCTCCTGAGCCGCCGGCGCGGCAGCGGGGGCGCCCGTGGCCGCGGTCTCGTCGACCGTGCTCCCGCCCCGTGTGCGCCGCCGCTGGCGCGGGGTACGTGTCCGGGCCGGCTCCTCGACGGCCGGGGCGGCCGTCTTCCTGCCGCGACGCCCGCCGGGCTCGCCCAGGTCCTCCAGGTCCTCCGCGCCCAGACCCGCGCGGGTCCGCTCGGCTCGCGGCAGGACACCCTTGGTACCGGACGGGATGTCCAGTTCCTCGAAGAGGTGCGAGGACGTGGAGTAGGTCTCGACCGGGTCGTGGAAGTCCAGGCCGAGCGCCTTGTTGATCAGCTGCCAACGCGGGATGTCGTCCCAGTCGACCAGCGTGACCGCGATGCCCTTCGCGCCCGCGCGGCCGGTGCGGCCCACACGGTGGAGGAAGGTCTTCTCGTCCTCCGGCGACTGGTAGTTGATGACGTGCGTGACACCCTCGACGTCGATGCCGCGCGCGGCGACGTCGGTGCAGACGAGGACGTCCACCTTGCCGTTACGGAAGGCGCGCAGTGCCTGTTCCCGGGCGCCCTGGCCCAGGTCGCCGTGGACGGCGCCGGACGCGAAGCCGCGGCGCTCCAGCTGCTCGGCGATGTCGGCCGCCGTGCGCTTGGTCCGGCAGAAGATCATCGCCAGCCCGCGGCCGTTGGCCTGGAGGATTCGCGAGACCAGCTCCGGCTTGTCCATGGAGTGGGCGCGGTAGACGCGCTGCGTGATGTTGGCGACGGTCGCGCCCTCGTCGTCCGGCGAGGTGGCGCGGATGTGCGTGGGCTGCGACATGTAGCGGCGGGCCAGACCGATGACGGCGCCCGGCATGGTCGCCGAGAACAGCATCGTCTGTCGCTTCGCCGGAAGCATGTTGATGATCTTCTCGACGTCGGGCAGGAAGCCCAGGTCGAGCATCTCGTCCGCCTCGTCGAGCACCAGGGCCTTGACGTGGGAGAGGTCGAGCTTCCGCTGACCGGCCAGGTCGAGCAGGCGGCCCGGGGTGCCGACGACGACGTCGACGCCCTTCCTCAGTGCCTCGACCTGGGGCTCGTACGCGCGGCCGCCGTAGATGGCGAGCACGCGGACGTTGCGCACCTTGCCGGCGGTCAGCAGGTCATTGGTGACCTGGGTGCACAGCTCACGGGTGGGGACGACGACCAGCGCCTGCGGCGTGTTCGTGACCTGCTCGGGCCTGGCCCGGCCTGCCTCGACGTCCGCGGGGACGATGACGCGCTCCAGGAGCGGCAGCCCGAAACCGAGCGTCTTGCCGGTGCCGGTCTTCGCCTGGCCGATGACGTCGGTGCCCGAGAGGGCGACCGGCAGGGTCATCTCCTGGATGGGAAAGGGGTTCACGATGCCGACGGCTTCGAGCGCCTCGGCCGTCTCGGGAAGAATTCCGAGCTCTCGGAAAGTCGTAGTCAGGGTGCTGCCTCTTCTGTGAGACGCGGCACGAGGCGAACGAAGGGGGTCGTACCGGGCCGGGTCACTTCCGGCCGGATCGAGATCCCGGACCGTGGAGATCCCGGATCGCAACGATCACAGCCGGGTGGCGCGGGACCACTGCCGTCGCTCGAGCGTCATGCCGCTGAGGGACCCTCCCGCGGGTGCGCGGGGAGGGCTGTCAGGTCGGAGCCGATCGGGCCACCGACCGGGCATCCTCATTCATGAGATGGCCCACCGGGTACGTCCGAACGTACGAAAGCATGTCCGCATACTCGGCAGGCGCATTACCACTGTACCCCGGAATCGCGCATGTGTGTTGGGGAAAAACGCGATGAGTGCACGGTCACACTGACTGACCAGGGCCTTACGCGGTCCGGAGGGCGGGCTATTGTGCGCTTCATGGAGACGCCTGACAACGCCACGGACGCCGTGAACGGCACCGAGAACACCGCCGCGGAACCCACCGGGATCGCCGCCCAGGACTGGGCCACGGCGTCCGCCGTGCCGCAGTACCGCGCCGCGGTCGTCGATCTGCTCGGCGCGCTGGCCTACGGCGAACTGGCCGCCTTCGAGCGCCTCGCCGAGGACGCCAAGCTCGCCCCGAGCCTCGGGGACAAGGCCGAACTGGCGAAGATGGCCTCCGCCGAGTTCCACCACTTCGAGCAGCTCAGGGACCGCCTCGCCGCGGTGGACGCCGAGCCCACCAGCGCGATGGAGCCCTTCGCCAAGGCGCTCGACGACTTCCACCGCCAGACCGCCCCGTCGGACTGGCTGGAGGGCCTGGTCAAGGCGTACGTCGGCGACTCGATCGCGAGTGACTTCTACCGGGAGGTCGCGGCCCGACTGGACACGGACACGCGCCGTCTCGTCCTGTCGGTGCTCGACGACACCGGCCACGGGAACTTCGCGGTGGAGAAGGTCCGCGCCGCGATCGACGCCGACCCGCGGGTCGGCGGGCGGCTCGCACTGTGGGCACGCCGGCTGATGGGCGAGGCGCTCTCCCAGGCCCAGCGCGTGGTGGCCGAGCGGGACGCGCTGTCGACGATGCTGGTCGGCGGGGTCGACGGCATGGCCGCGGGATTCGACCTGGCCGAGGTCGGCCGGATGTTCTCGCGGATCACCGAGGCTCACACCAAGCGGATGGCCGCGCTGGGACTGGCGGCCTGATCACCCGGCCCGCCGGACCCTTGTCCCGGACCCGGACTGGAGCCGTCGTGGCGGCCGGGGCGCGCGGGGGGCCGAGCCTCGGGAGCCGTGCGCACGAGGCGGAGCCCCGCGACCGTCCGGTCGTCCACGGACAGCGACGCCGCCTCGTGGCGTCACGCCGCCGCTGATCGGCGGAGCCGGCGCCGGGCCGGGCGGATCAGCAACGAGAGCAGGACCGTCGCGACGGCCACCGCGCCGATCAGGGTGGCCAGGACGTGGCCGGGGCCGAGAGCCCCGCGCGTCACCAGGGCGCCGAAGACGGCACCGAGCGCCCCCGTGACGAGGACGCCCCCGCGCGCGGGAAGGCGGTCGGGAAACCGGTGCACGGCGGCCCAGGCCAGGGCGAGTCCGAGCAGGGCGGAGCCGAGGGCTTCCAGGAACACGGCGAATCACCTCGCGTGCGGGGGCGGGGCGGGCAAATCGGTCTGAGGCGGTCCTACCCGTGCCGTCCCGAAAGCAACCCTGACCCTGCGCCCACCCGTGGACCGGGGCCCGGCCCCGGGACGCACGAAAGGCCCGGCGAACCGGGCCTTTCGTCGTCACGAGGACGTGGGTATCAGAGTGCGCCGAAGCCCACCCGGCGCACGGCCGGCTCACCGAGCTCGACGTACGCGATCTTATCGGCCGGAACCAGGACCTTGCGGCCCTTCTCGTCCGTGAGGCTGAGCAGCTGCGCCTTGCCGGCCAGCGCGTCGGCCACGGCGCTCTCGACCTCCTCGGCGGACTGCCCGCTCTCCAGAACGATCTCCCGGGGTGCGTGCTGCACGCCGATCTTGACCTCCACGGCTATGTCCCTCCGAACGGTCAGCGTTGCGCGTTCACCGCGCCGTACGCTGCACACATTAGCCCGGTGAGGGGACGCGCACGGCGCTGTGGCGGAACGCCAGGAGCGAACAGGCCCCGGAACCCCGGCGGCGGCCTCGGTCCGGGCGGGAGGCCACCCGACAGGCTCTCAGTGGCTCTCGGCGCCGGGCTGTCCGTCCGCCGGGTGCAGGGGGAAGCCGGCGATGCCGCGCCAGGCCAGCGAGGTCAGCAGGGCCACGGCCGTGTCGCGGGGGATGGCCGACTCGCTGGAGAGCCAGTAGCGGGCGACGACCTGGGAGACTCCGCCGAGGCCGACGGCCAGCAGCATCGACTCCTCCTTGGACAGGTCGGTGTCCTCCGCGATCACGTCGGAGATCGCCTCGGCGCACTGCAGGCTGACCCGGTCCACGCGTTCGCGCACGGCCGGTTCGTTGGTGAGGTCGGACTCGAAGACGAGGCGGAAGGCGCCGCCCTCGTCCTCCACGTACGCGAAATAGGCGTCCATGGTCGCCGCGACGCGGAGTTTGTTGTCCGAGGTCGAGGCCAGAGCGGTGCGCACGGCCTGGAGCAGCGCCTCGCAGTGCTGGTCGAGAAGCGCCAGGTAGAGCTCCAGTTTCCCCGGGAAGTGCTGGTAGAGCACCGGCTTGCTGACGCCCGCCCGCTCGGCGATGTCGTCCATCGCGGCGGAGTGGTAACCCTGTGCGACGAACACCTCCTGGGCCGCGCCCAGGAGCTGGTTCCGTCGGGCTCGGCGCGGCAGGCGCGTGCCCCGAGGGCGTGCTGCCTCTGTCTGCTCGATGGCTGTCACGCCGCCTCCCAAGAATCGATCCATGCGCGCGCTGTGGCGCCGCGCCGCCATCGTACTTTTGGGTAACCCGGCTGTGCGCGGTGCGGACGCAGAATTTCACGGACCGGACGCGCCTGGCGATAGACGTTTCAAGATTAAAGCGAACAAATCAGCGGTAGTCGTCTTCGTCCAGAGTGACCACCCGGGCCTGTTCGGAGGAGTCCGCCTCGTTCGCCGAGTCCTGTTCGACGTGGGTGCGCGGGGCGTCCTCCCGCTCCTGGAGTTCGGTGTGCTGCTCGGCCGCGTCGGCCTCCGGGGTTTCCTGGTCGAGCACGACGTCCTCTTCCTCGGTGAATGTGTCCGGCTCGGTCGGATCGACAGTCATGCGGTTCCTTCCGGCATGCGGGTCCTCTCCGATGGCCCTCCCTACGAGCGTAGGAGCACACCTCACGCGGCGCACCCGAGCCTGTGACGCCCCACACACGTCCCGCCGCGTGATCGTCTCGTAATATTGCGGCCATGTCCTCGACCGAACTCCCGGAAACCAGGACCGCCGCGCCCCCCGCCGCGCCGCGTACCCGTGCCGTACGGGTCGCCGACGGCGAGGAGTTGCGCTCCGTGGCGCTGCCCGGACTCACACTCACCGTCCGTGCCCGGCCCGGCGACACGCCCGGCCTCGCGCCGGCGCTCTACGTCCACGGACTGGGCGGCTCCTCCCAGAACTGGTCGGCCCTCATGCCGCTGCTCGCGGGCCTTGTCGACGGCGAGGCGCTCGATCTGCCCGGCTTCGGCGACTCCCCGCCCCCGGACGACGGCGACTACTCGGTCACCGGACACGCCCGCGCCGTCATCCGACTGCTGGACGCGGCCGGACGAGGCCCGGTCCACCTGATCGGCAACTCGCTCGGCGGCGCGGTCTCCACCCGGGTCGCCGCCGTCCGGCCCGACCTGGTGCGCACCCTCACACTGGTCTCCCCGGCCCTGCCCGAACTGCGTGCCCAGCGCACCGCGTGGCCCACCGCGCTCCTCGCGCTGCCGGGTGTCGCCCCCCTCTTCTCCCGGCTCACCAGGGAGTGGACGCCGGAGCAGCGGGTCCGCGGCGTCCTCTCCCTCTGTTACGGAGATCCCGGCCGGGTCACCGACGAGGGTCTTCGGCACGCCGTGGAGGAGATGGAGCGGCGCCTGGAACTCCCCTACTTCTGGGACGCCATGGCCCGCTCCTCGCGCGGCATCGTCGACGCGTACACCCTCGGCGGCCAGCACGGGTTGTGGAGGCAGGCCGAACGGGTCCTCGCGCCCACGCTCCTCGTCTACGGTGGCCGGGACCGCCTCGTCTCCTACCGGATGGCGCGCAAGGCAGCCGCCGCCTTCCGCGGCGCACGGCTGCTGACGCTTCCGGACGCCGGACACGTGGCCATGATGGAGTACCCGGACACGGTCGCCCAGGCCGTGCGGGAGCTGATCGGGGACAGTGAGCAGGCCGCGCGCGGCGCGGACACCGAAAGCACGGCAGACGACGGCGGCGGGAGCTGATCCGGGGCGTGGGACGACATAGCCGCAAGGGGCCCGCGCCCGCACCCGCGGGCGGTACGGGACGGCCCCGGGACACCGGGGCGGGGAGCGGGCGCCGCAGGCGGGCCCCGGAGCAGGGCGGGCACGGCGGGGAGCCGTTCCGCGAGACCTCCTACGGTGAGGGGCCGTACCGCGAGGCACCCCGGTCAGGGGGCCCGCGGGGCGGTGTCGCCCCCGGGCCGGACCCGTACCGACGGTCCCCGGACGAACGGGACCGGTACCCGGGGCCTGCCGCGGGCCAGGGGCCGCGGCAGGGCGGGTCCGGCCGGCCGGTGTGGGACACGCCGATGCACGGCACGCCGGTCTTCCCCGAACCCTTCGACACGTCCGTGCGCGGCGGTCACCCCGACCCCTTCGATACGGGGTCCTGGCCCGTGGCCCACGGCGACCGGCGGGACGACACCTCCCGGGCGGCCCCGCAGACTCCCTTCATCCCCGGTCCGAGGCGGGAGACCGCCCCGGACACCGGGGCCCCCGACCCGCTCGCCACGCCGGCCGGGACGGAGTCCGCGCCGACGGACACGCCGACGCCGGCCGCCGCCAAGGTCGGCATGGGGCGTACCTTCACCGGCATCGCCGCGGCGGCCGTCACCACCGTTCTCGCCGTCGTCGTGGCCGGTCAGGTCACCGAGGGGGAGTCCGACGGCCCCCTCGCGCGGGCCGTCGACGAGTCCGCCGCGCGGACCGGGGACGACGGTTCGCCCTCGCGTTCCGACGAGCGCACCGCACCGGCGGCACCCACCCAGGCCCCGGCGCCGCCCACGTACGAGCAGCTGATGACCCGGCAGTTCCCCATCGACCCCGGACTGAAGGGTTCGGGCGAGTTCGAGGCCGTGCCCGGTCTCGACAAGGCGCCGGGCAAGGGGCGGAAGATCCGCTACCGGGTGGACGTGGAGAAGGGCCTCCCGCTCGACGCGAAGCTCTTCACGCGGGCCGTGCAGGAGACCCTCAACGACAGGCGGAGCTGGGCGGGCAAGGGGGACATGACCTTCGAGCGGATCTCCAGCGGAGAGCCGCAGTTCGTGATCACGCTGGCCAGCCCCGGGACCACCGGCGTCTGGTGCGCGAAGTCCAGGCTGGACGTCACCGTCCAGAACGTGTCCTGCGACTCCGCCAACACGCCCCGGGTGATGATCAACGCCTTCCGCTGGGCGCAGGGGGCGGAGACCTTCGGCCCCAAGGCGATGCTCGCCTACCGCCAGATGCTCATCAACCACGAGATCGGGCACCGCCTCGGGCACAGTCACAGCAACTGCCGAACGCCCGGCGCGCCCGCGCCGGTGATGCAGCAGCAGACGAAGACCCTGAAGATCGACGGCATCGAGTGCCGCCCCAACCCCTGGGTGTATCCCGGCAATTGAGCACCCCGGGCGCGAGGAGTGCCCGCCCGCGGGCCACCCGGCACGCGGACCGGCCGCAGTCGGCCGGGCGGTCGCGCCCCGGCACGCACGCTTCCGCTGGTGCCGGACCGCCCCGGTAGCTCCGTTCCGGGGACGCCCCGGTGCCGGGGCGTCGCACGCACCGGACCGCCCCCGCCTCCGGTCGGCGAGCCGCCCGACAGGCTCTGACCCTCCGTGTGCGAAACAGCTCGTACCGCGACGGAACGCGACCGGGCTGGGAAAGTTACGAGCATTCACCCCTTCCGGTGGCGCGACGGACAACCGTCCGTCGTGCCACCGCCATGTCCGCTTACGTTTTTCCCGCTGCGAAGAGCCGGACGGACGCCGGCTGCCGTCAAGGGAGATCGGGGGGTGTGCTCGTGCGGATCGGACTGGTAACGGAGGGTGGCTACCCGTACGCCACGGGTGAGTCCGGGCTCTGGTGCGACCGGCTCGTGCGCGGGCTCGCCCCGCACGAGTTCGACGTCTACGCCCTCAGCCCGACCACCCGGGAGGACGGCGGCGGCCGGGCCGCCCCGCCGTCGCACGTCCGAGGCGTCCGGACCGCCCCGCTCCGGGGTCCCGAGGACGACGGCCGCGCCTACGGGCGACGCGACCGGCACCGCTTCGCCGACCACGTCCGGACCCTGGCGCACGGCATCTGCGCCGCATCGGACGCGACCGGCCGCGAGTCCTTCGCCGAGGGACTCTACGGACTGGCCGAACTCGCCCGCGAACGCGGCGGACCGCACGCCGCACTCCGGTCCGAACCCGCCCTTCGCGCACTCGAATCCGCCTGCCGCGCCCCCGGCGCACGGCGGGGCGTGGCCGCCACCGGCGTCCCCGACTACCTCGTCTTCGCCGACCGGCTGGAACAGGCGCTGCGCCCCCTGTCGCTCGACTGGTACGGGGACGACACCCTCGGCGCCGCCGACCTCTGCCACGCCACCTCTGGCGGATGCACGGCCCTGCCCGGACTACTGGCCAAACGCTTCTTCGGCACGCCGCTGCTGGTCACCGAGTACGGCGTGGGCCTGCGCGCCCACTACCTCTCCGCCGCCGAGGCGACTCTCTCCGCCCCCGTACGCGCCCTGCTCGCCGCCTTCCACGGCCGGCTGGCCGCCGAGGTCTACCGGCAGGCCGAGCTCCTCACCCCCGGCAACACCCACACCCGCCGCTGGCAGGAGCGGTGCGGAGCGGAGCGGTCCAGGATCCGCACGGTCTATCCGGGCATGGAGTCCGCCCGGTTCGCCGAGACCGGCGAGGACGAGGAGAGCGGCGACCCCGCCACGCTGGTCTGGGTCGGCCGGGTCGATCCGGCCAAGGACCTGATCGCCCTGCTGCACGCCTTCGCCGAGGTCCGCAAGGCGCAGCCCGACGTGCGGCTGCGGATCATCACCGCTCCGGTGCGCGAACCAGGCGCCGAGGCGTACCTCGCGCACTGCCGGTCTCTCGCGGCCCAGCTCTTCCCCGACGAGGCCGCCGGAGCGCACGACATCGGCGAGAACCCGGTCTCCTTCGAGGCGCTGGGCGGGCCCGAGGCCCCGACCCTCGCGGAGGCGTACGCGGCCGGCGCCGTCGTCGTCCTCTCCAGCGTCGTCGAGGGCTTCCCGATCAGCCTCGTCGAGTCCATGTTCTGCGCGCGGGCGACCGTCTCCACGGACGTCGGCGCGGTGGTCGAGGTCATCGGCGGCACCGGCCTCGTCGTCCCCCCGCGTAATCCGAGGGCACTCGCCGACGCCTGCCTGGCACTGCTGCGCGACCCCGACCGCCGGCACCGACTGGGCGCCGCCGCCCGCGCCCGCGCGCTCGAACTCTTCACGGCCGAACAGAACATCGCCGCGTTCCGCGGCATCTACCTCGAACTCCTCTCCCGCTCCCCGGTCCGCCGCCGCGCCGCCGACGGCGTGCCCTTCGGCCACCCGGCGGAGTCCCACGTCCCCGGCAGCTGGGCCGGCCGGCCGGTGAGCGCCGTCGGTGGAACGGGAGGCCCCGATGCCTGAAGGAGGCACCCCCATGCGCGGCCCCGCCGCCCCGACCAGCCCCGGCCCCTGGAACACCCGCTCCGAGGCGCTCCTGGAGACCGACGCCCGCACGGCGGGCCCGGTCCCGACCGGTACGGACACCGTGGCCGCGCCGGAATCCGGCCACCCCGCCCCACCGGCCGACGCCGACGCCTGCACCCCGGCCGCCCCCGTGGTCCGGTCGGTTCGACGCGGTCCCGCCGACCCGGTCAAGGCACTGATGCACCGGCACCGGGAACTGTGCGAACGAGCCGTCGACGCGCTGGAGATCGCGGCCGGACTCGAGGCCCACGGTGTCACCGACAGGACAGCCGCGCGGTTCCGGCACCGGGACGTCTTCTCGCTCGCCGAGGAGCTGTACGCCCGCGTGCCGCACGGCACCTGGACGGCCGCGCGCCCCGTCGGCGGCGACCCGAGGCACACCGGATGGGCGGGGTGGACGCTGTCCGCCCTGGCACCCGGGGCCGTCGCCGCGCTCACCGCCGCCGGACTCACCCTCACGGAGGGGTCCCCGCGCCTCGCCGTCGGCGTGGCCGGAGTGCTCGGACTGGCCCTCGCGCTCCCGCTCGCCGTCCGGCGCGGGCCCCTGCGCGCCGCCGGCCGTCCCGTCCCCGCCGCCCGCCTCTGGACCCTCTGGCTCCTCGCGTACGCGCTCGGCGGGGACGGTCTGCTCGCGGGGCTGCTGGCCGGGGGACCCGACGGGGCGTGGCCGCTCACCCCCGGCCCCCTCCTCGCGCTCGCGCTCGCCGTCGCCCCCGCCGCCTGGTGCGCCCGACTGTTCTCCCGGCACGCCCGCCGCCGGCTCGCCGCGAGCCGGAGCCTGCGGGACTTCGCCACGGGGACCCGGCCCCTGCTCCTGGTAACCGTCGCGGCGCACACCGCCGTCCTCGCCGGACTGCTCGCCCTGACCGGCTTCGCCCCGGGTGCCCTCGCCCTCGGCGTCCTGCTGCTGACGGCCCGTCTGCTGACCGCCCACGGCTTCGCCGAGACCGCCTCCGACACCCTCGCGGGTGTCTGCGCGGCCCAGGTCCTCGCCCTCGCCACCGTCCTCGCCGCCCGGCTTCCCGGGTGCGACCTCCTCGCGTACCCCGTCCGCGCCCTGGCCGACAGTTGGGGCCCCGGGGCCGTCACCACCTTCGTCTGCGGTGCCGGGGCGCTGGGCCTGCTGGCCCACGCCACCGCCGCCCTCTCCCGGGCCTCGGCCCACACCACCACCTGAAGCCACCCCGGGCACACCCGCGGAGCCGACGCCTCGGGCGTGTCCACCCGCAGAACACCATCCCAAGGAGACGAAAGAGACATGACCTCCCCCTCCACAGCACCGGCCGGTCGGCACGCAGGGGCCGCACGATGAGGGTGCTGCTGCTCGGAGCCAACGGATTCATCGGCCGCTTCGTCGCCGACCGGCTGCTCGCCGACCCGGCCGTGCATCTCACCGCCCTCGGCCGGGGCGACGACGCCGACGTGCGGTTCGACCTCGCGGGCGGCAGCCCCGGCGCGCTGACCCGCTTCCTGGACGCCGTCCACCCGGGCGTCGTCGTGAACTGCGCGGGCGCCACCCGCGGCGGCGCCCGCGAGCTGACCCGCCACAACACCGTCGCCGTCGCCACCGTCTGCGAGGCCCTGCGCCGCAGCGGTTGTGGCGCCCGGCTGGTCCAGGTCGGCTGCGCGTCCGAGTACGGGCCTTCCCAGCCCGGCTCCTCCACAGCCGAGGACGCCGTGCCCCGCCCCGGCGGCCCGTACGGCGTCTCCAAGCTCGCCGCGACCGAACTCGTCCTCGGCTCCGGGCTGGACGCGGTGGTCCTGCGGGTGTTCTCCCCGGTGGGCCCCGGCACCCCCGCCGGGTCACCGCTGGGCCGTCTCGCCGAGGCCATGCGCCGGGCCATCCAGTCCGGTGACGGAGAGCTCAAACTCGCCGGACTCGGCGTCCAGCGCGACTTCGTCGACGTACGGGACGTGGCCCGTGCCGTGCACGCCGCTTCGCTCTCCGCCGCCCAGGGCGTGGTCAACATCGGCACCGGCCGCGCCGTGAGGCTCCGCGACGCCGCCGCCGTACTCACCCGGGTCGCCGGATACGCCGGCTCCCTGAACGAGATCGACGGCCCGCCGCAGCGGCCGGTCATCGGGGCCCCGCGCGGCGAGACCGTCGCCGAGCAGATGGCCGCCGCGCCCTACCCGTACCCCGACGGCTGCGGCGGCTGGCAGCAGGCCGACGTCCGCACCGCTCGCGACCGGCTCGGCTGGCGTCCCCGGATCAACCTCGAGGAGTCCCTCGCCGACATCTGGATGGAGGCGGCATGTCGCATCTGACCGCGGCCACCGGCACCGGTGGAGCCGTCCGGGAGATGGGCTTCGGCGTTCCCGGTTACGCCCACCCGCTGCTCGCCCCGGTCGAGTGGGCCGAGCTGACCCGTCCCGGCACCCCGCTGCACTGGGCGGTGCTCAACGTCGCCGACGGGCCGGGGACCCGGCCCGACCCGCACTGCATGGAGGCGTCCGGCCGCCTGCGGGACGCCGGTGTCAGGGTCCTCGGGCATCTGGACCTGTGCCACGGTTCGCGCGGCTTCGGAGAGATCGTCGCGGAGGCCGACCGCTTCCTGGACTGGTACCGGGTCGGCGGCTTCTACCTCGACCGCTGCCCCGCGGACCGCGCCGGCCTGTCCGCGGTGCGACGGGTCACGGCGACCCTGGAAGCGATGCTGGACGGCGAGGCCCACCTCGTCCTCGGCCACGGCACCCACCCGTACCAGGGGTACGCCGACACGGCCGACCAGCTGGTCACCTTCTCCGGTCCCTGGACCGACTACCGCTGGTCCCAGGTGGCGGAGTGGACCGCGGACCACCCGCCCCGGAAGTTCGTCCACCTGGTCCACGGAGTGCCGCGCAACCACCTGGAGGAGGCCATGCGGATCGCCCGCTGGCAGGGTGCGGGGACGATCTTCTTCACGGACCGCGGGGGCCGCTCGGGGCAAAACGATCCATTCCACACACTGCCCGGCTACTGGGACGAAATCGTCTCGCGCATTGGACCGGGTGTCTCGGAATGAGAAGGGGCGTGGCAGTGTTACGGGGAGAACAACCGTACTGACATACCGACCAACGGAGCCCCCGTGTCGCTGCCACCCCTGGTCGAGCCGGCTGCCGAGCTCACCGTAGACGAGGTCCGCAGGTACTCCCGCCACCTGATCATCCCGGATGTCGGGATGGACGGACAGAAGCGGCTGAAGAACGCGAAGGTGCTGTGCGTGGGCGCCGGCGGCCTCGGCTCGCCGGCCCTGATGTACCTGGCCGCGGCCGGTGTGGGCACGCTCGGCATCGTGGAGTTCGACGAGGTCGACGAGTCGAACCTGCAGCGCCAGATCATCCACAGCCAGTCGGACATCGGCCGCTCGAAGGCCGAGTCCGCCAAGGACTCGGTCCTCGGCATCAACCCGTACGTGAACGTGATCCTCCACGAAGAGCGGCTCGAGGCCGAGAACGTGATGGACATCTTCAGCCAGTACGACCTGATCGTCGACGGCACGGACAACTTCGCCACGCGCTACCTCGTCAACGACGCCTGTGTGCTGCTGAACAAGCCGTACGTATGGGGCTCGATCTACCGCTTCGACGGTCAGGCGTCCGTCTTCTGGTCCGAGTACGGTCCCTGCTACCGCTGCCTCTACCCGGAGCCCCCGCCGCCGGGCATGGTCCCCTCCTGCGCCGAAGGCGGCGTCCTCGGCGTGCTCTGCGCGTCCATCGGCTCCATCCAGGTCACCGAGGCGATCAAGGTCCTGGCCGGTGTGGGTGACCCGCTGGTCGGCCGACTGATGATCTACGACGCCCTGGAGATGCAGTACCGCCAGGTCAAGGTCCGCAAGGACCCCGGCTGCGCGGTCTGCGGCGAGAACCCCACCGTCACCGAGCTCATCGACTACGAGGCATTCTGCGGCGTCGTGTCCGAGGAGGCGCAGGAGGCGGCTCTCGGCTCCACGATCACTCCCCTGCAGCTCAAGGAGTGGATCGACGCGGACGAGAAGATCGAGATCATCGACGTCCGTGAGCAGAACGAGTACGAGATCGTCTCGATCCCGGGCGCCAAGCTGATCCCGAAGAACGAGTTCCTGATGGGCGGCGCCCTCCAGGACCTGCCGCAGGACCGGCGCATCGTCTTGCACTGCAAGACGGGTGTCCGTAGTGCGGAAGTCCTCGCCGTACTCAAGTCCGCGGGCTTCGCGGACGCGGTGCACGTCGGCGGCGGCGTGATCGGCTGGGTCAACCAGATCGAGCCAGAGAAGCCGGTCTACTAGCCAGGCTCTCAGGCGACGACGCACGGGCGAGGGCCCGGACCCGGGAGCACGAGCCGGGGTCCGGGCCCTCGCCCGCGCGTACGGGGCGGGCCTGCGGAGGACGGCCCTTCAGCCGCAGCTGGTCCCGTAGGCCGGGACCTTGCCGTCCAGCAGGTACGCGTCGACGGTCCGCGTCACGCAGGACGACTCGCCGTACGCGCCGTGGCCCTCGCCCTTGTTGGTGATCAGGACGCCGACGCCCTGGCCCAGCGTCCGGGCCATCCGCTCGGCGCCCTCGTAGGGGGTCGCCGGGTCGCCGGTGGTGCCGATCACCAGGACGGGACCCGCGCCCGGAGCGCTGGCCGCGAACCTCGCCGACTCGCCCTTCACCGGCCAGTCCGCGCACCAGCCGGCCGTGTCCCAGGCCAGGAAGGCGCCGAAAACCGGGGAGAGCGACCGGAACTCCGGCAGCAGCGCCTTCGCCTCCGCGGCCGTCGGCCGGGCAGAGGAGTCGGCACAGGAGATGGCCCGCTGCGACTGCGCCTGGGTGCTGTAGTGCCCGCTCTCGTCGCGGTCGTTGTACCAGTCGGCGAGACGCAGCAGCTCCGAGCCGTCACCCTTCTCGGCCTGCCGGAGCGCGGAGGTGAGCATCGGCCAGGTGGTCCGTGCGTACAGGGTGATCGCCATGCCGGTCAGCGCCAGACTCTCGGTCAGCCGACGTCCGCCCACCCGCAGCGGCTCGCGGTCCAGCTTCGCCAGCAGCCGGACGATGCGCTCGGTGCCGGCCTCCGGGGTGGTGCCGGTGCTCTTCAGGTAGTTGTCCAGGGCGCGCTGGAAGCCGATCGCCTGGTTGCGGGCGTGTCCGACGGAGTCGGCGGTCGGGTCCACGACGGCGTCGAGCACCGTACGGCCGACGTTCCCCGGGAACAGATGGGCGTAGGTGCCGCCGAGCTGGGTCCCGTAGGAGATTCCGAAGTAGTGGAGCTTCGCGTCGCCCAGGACGTGGCGGATCAGGTCCAGATCGCGCGCCGTGTTGGTGGTCGTGGTGTGCGGGATGACACCGCCCGAGTGGCGGGCGCAGCCCGCGCCGAACGCGGCGCTGTCCTCCAGGTAGGCGGCCTCCTCGGCAGGGGTGTCCGGCGTCAGGTCCGTACGGGCCTCGGAGGCGGCCAGTTCCGCGTCCTCCCGGCAGCGCACGCCGGCGCTGCGCTGGACCCCGCGCGGGTCGAAACCGACCAGGTCGTAACGGTCGCCGAGGGTGGCGTAAGCGGTGGCGGCGCGAGGCAGGATGTCCACGCCGGAGGCGCCGGGTCCGCCGAAGTCGAAGAGCAGCGAGCCGATCCGCTTCTCCTTGTCGCGCGCTTCCTTGCGGATCAGCGCGACCGGGATCGTCTCCTCGTACGGCCTGCTGTAGTCGAGGGGCACGTCGACGGTCGCGCACCGCCACGCGTGGCCCGGCTTCTCGCCGCCCCGCGGTGCCGGACAGGTCGTCCAGTCGGGCCGCTGGGAGAGCAGCGCCCGCGGCAGTCCGGACGCGTCCGGCGCCTTGGTGTCGTCCTGCGGCGCCCTCGTGCGGGGCGGGCCGTCCGGGGCCGCCGGGTGCGAACACCCGGCGAGCAGCAGGGTGGTGACGGCCAGGGCCGCGGCCCGTATGCGTAGCGACATCTGTGACGTGACTCCCCGTGATCCGGCCGGAAACCGTCATGCTAGTGCCGCGTCAGGCGGCCTTCGCCCGGTCGCGGCGCCCGGCACGGCGACTCGGGTGTTGCCGCATCGACCGAGCAGGCTCCCCACCAGGTCGATCCGGCGCCCGCGATCCACCGCACCGGACGCCGCTCCTCGACGGGCGAGCATTACCTGATCCGGCACTGGTGGTCGCCTGACGCGGCAACTCACCCCGCATCGGGGCGTCATGTGCCGCGGGATCGTCGACGCGTGGCCGGCGTCACGTGCAGACGGTCCCGGAGACCGGCACCTTCCCCTCCAGGAGATAGGCGTCGACCGTCTTCTTCACGCAGGCGCTGCCGCCGTTGTAGGCGCCGTGCCCCTCGCCCTCGTACGTCACCTCCACGCCGACGCCCTCGCCGAGCGCGTCGGCCATCGCCTTGGCACCCTCGTACGGGGTCGCGGGATCGCCGGTGGTGCCGACCACCAGGATCGGGGCGGAGCCGGGCGCGGAGACGTCCGGGTGGTCCCAGGTGCCGGGGACCGGCCAGTCGGCGCAGCTCGCCAGGGCCCAGCCCAGGTAGTCGCCGAAAACGGCGGACGCCTCACGGAACTCCGGGAGCCGCTCCTTGGCCTGCCCCAGCGTGTAGCGCTCCTTGAAGTCGACGCAGTTGATGGCCGCGTTCGCCGCCTGGATGTTGCTGTAGCCGCCGTTCTCGTCGCGACCGTTCAGCGAGTCGGACAGGGCGAGCAGCAGGCCGCCGTCGCCGCCGTCGGCCGCGTCCAGGCCCTGCTCCAGGTACTGCCAGTACTCCTTGGAGTACAGCGTCTGCGCGATGCCGCCGATGGCCTGTGTCTGGGTGAGCTCGCGGTCGCCGATGCCGGGGATCGGCTTCTCGTCGAGGCCGGCGAGCAGCCCGAGGATGAAGTCCTCGATCTCGGCGACCGTCGAGCCGGGCAGCGCGCACTCGTCGCCGCGGGCCACGCAGTCGGCGGCGAAGTTGTCGAGCGCGAGCTGGAAGCCGCGGGCCTGGCCCAGCGCCCCGGCCTCGGTGCCCGCGCCGGGGTCGACGACGGCGTCGAGCACGGCGCGGCCGACGTTCTCCGGGAACAGGTGGGCGTACACGCCGCCCAGTTCGGTGCCGTAGGAGATGCCGAAGTAGTGGAGCTTGTCGTCGCCGAGGACCTGGCGCATCAGGTCCAGGTCGCGCGCGGCGTTCTCGGTGCCGACGTGGGGGAGGACCGTTCCCGACTCGGTCTCGCAGCCCCTCGCGTACGCCTTCTGCGCCTCGGACAGCGCCCGCTCCTCCTCCGCGTCGTCGGGGGTGAAGTCGAGTGCGTAGTAGGCGTCCAGCTCCTTGTCCGTCGCGCAGACGACGCCCTCGCTGCGGCCGACGCCCCGGGGGTCGAAGGAGACCAGGTCGTAGCGGGAGCGGAGCGACTCGTAGTCGGCGGCGAAGGCGGGCAGCCCGGTGACGCCGGAGCCTCCGGGGCCGCCGAAGTTGTAGATGAGGGAACCGATCCGGCGGTCCCGGTCGCGTGCGGGCGCGCGGATGAGGGCGAGTTCGACGGTCTCGCCGTCGGGGTCGGCGTAGTCGAGGGGGGCCTCCATGAACGTGCACTCCCACGGTGTCCCGCCGGGCAGCGGCGAGGGCGCGGGGCCGCCCCCCTCGGCCGCGGACGGCGGAGGGCAGGGGGCCCATTCCAGCCGCTGCGAGGCGAGTCCGGCGAGCCCGGACCCCGTCGGCGTCGCCGGCCCGGACGCCGGGTCGTCACCGTCCGAACACCCGGCGACGAGCAGCACGGTGGTCGCGGTGAGCAGGGCGGCGCGCTGCGTGGCGGAGATCGGCATAGCGCCATGGTGGTCCGTCCGGCGCACCCCCGCGCGGGCGGGTGGGCCATGCGGGTGGCACGGTGCCCGCCGTTTCCGTGCGGGGGCGCGGGCGCGCCCGGGGCCGGTCCTTCCCTCCCGGCCGGGAGGCGCTCAGAGCGCGCCGCGCCGGGTCAGCCAGTTGAAGCAGAGCCAGCCGGGCAGCACCGGCAGCCACAGCGTCAGCAGGCGGTAGAGCAGCACCGCCGGGGTCGCCACTTCCAGCGGGAGTCCGACCGCCACCAGGCCGAAGGTCAGCGCGCCCTCGACCGCCCCGACACCGCCGGGGGTCGGCGCCGCCGAGCCGAGCGCGTTGCCCGCGAGGAAGACCACGGCCACACTCGCGTAGCTGATCCCCTGGTGGCCGTGGCCGAACGCACGGATCGACGCGTCCAGGCAGAGCACGAACACGACGGTCAGCAGCAGCATGCCGCTGATGCCGGTGAGCAGTTTCACCGGCCGCTGGAGCACGTCCAGCATGCGCGGCACCACGCCCGCGAACAGCGAGCGCAGCCGGGTGGAGACGAACTTCCGCATGAAGGGGATCGCGGTCACCACGAGGACCAGCACGGCCACCGTCAGCAGTCCCGCGATGACCGTCCTGGACGGGGTGAGGGACTGCGACTTCTCGGTACCCGTCAGATAGCCGAAGGACAGCAGCAGCACGATGTGGGCGCCGAGGCCGAAGAGCTGAGAGGCGCCGACGCTGGCCACCGCGAGACCGGGTCGGACGCCCGAGCGCTGGAGGAAGCGGGTGTTCAGCGCGACACCGCCGACCGCCGCCGGAGCGACGATCTTCACGAAGGACCCGGCGACCTGGGCGATCACCGTCCGCCCGAAGCCGACCCGCTCCGGGACGAAGCCGAGCAGGCTCATCGCGGCGGCCACGTAGCTCAGCGCGGAGAACAGCACCGCCGCGGCGACCCACCGCCAGTCGGCCTCGCTGATCGTGGACAGCGGGGTGCTCGCGACCTGGGAGAGCAGGAAGTACGCGGCGACGGCGCCCGCGATCAGGCTGACGAGCGTGCGCGGCTTGATCCGCTCCAGGCGGACCGGTTCGACGGGTGCCTGCGGTCGGATCAGCAGGACCTGGCGGCGGATCTGGGCCAGCAGGTCCTCTTCGCGCGCCTCGTCCAGGGCCTCGTCCAGGGCCCGCTTCTCGGCCTGCTTCTCCGCCTTCTCGATCCTGCGGTCGGACTTGCGGTCCGCCTTGCCGTCCGGGGTGGGGACGGCGTCCTCGGCGCGGGCGCGCTTGCCGGCCTCCGAGGCTTCCAGCACGGCCTCGCGCTCCCGCTTCGAACGCTCCCGGGCCTGCCGTCGCAGGGTCGCCCGGGTGGAGCGGCTGAGCGCGATCGGCTGCAGGAGGGGGAGACAGTCGGCGATCGCGTCCGGGCCGAGGACCTCGACGGCGACGGAGACCGCCCGCTCGGCGCCCACCCGCAGTCCGAGCTCGGTCAGCAGCTGCGCGATGTCCATCCGCAGCACCAGATCACCGGCGGCGATCTCGCCGCCCCGCAGATCGGTGAGGATCACTTTGCCGGAACGATCCACCAGGATCGCGTCGCCGGCGAGTCTGCGGTGCGCGATGCGGCGCGACTGGAGCGCCCGCACCTGACGCCAGGCGCCGCGCACCACGTCGTCGGTGACCTCGTCGTCGCCCAGCGAGTCCAGGGTCCGGCCCCCCAGGTGCTCGTAGACCAGCATCACGGCGTCCGGGCCGAGGTCGGAGGTGGCGATCAGTTTCGGGGCGTTCGCGCCGGCGGCGATCGCCGCGTACGCGAGCAGCGCCTCCTGCTCCAGGGCCTGGCGCAGGGAGACGATGGAGCGGCGGGTGGTGATGGCGCGCAGGGTGATGCGGCGCCACGCGCGGTAGAAGAACCCGTGGGCCTGCTGTTCGCGGTCGACGACCGTGACGTCCAGAGGCGGCCCGTCCTCCAGCGTCACCAGGTACCGGCGGCCGCGGTCGCCGCTGTCGGCGGAGTCGGGCACGCCCTCGGCGCGCAGCGCGGTGACCGGGCGGAATCCCACCTTGCGTAGACCGGCGAGGAGGGTCTGGCCGGTGGGACGGACGTTGGGGGAGCCGACCGCGTAGAGCGTCCCGTAGGCGACGGTCCAGCCGATCAGCACGGTCAGGATGATCGAGAACGCGGTGGTGTAGCCCGCCACCAGCATGGTGAACGCGTCGAGCAGCAGCACCACCCACAGGACCACCCGCCAGCGGGGTCTGCGTGCCATGCCCACGGCGGTCATGTACGCGATGACCGGCGCGAGGTAGTTGTGCACCGGGTCGGTGAGTCCGCCTCCGGACTGCGGCTGCGTCAGCGCGTCCTGGATGGTGCCGGGCGCGGCCTTGGCGACCCACAGGTCGGTGGCGAGGGTGACGCCGTGGGCGAGGACGGCGGCGAGGACGCCGTCGGCGATCCGCAGACCGTCCCGTTTGATCAGGCGTTCGATGGCGAAGGCGACCGGGACGAGCAGCACGGCGATGCTGGAGACCAGGCCGGCGATCTTGACGAAGACGTCCGGGGCACCGCCGGCGCCCTTGTTGATGTCCTGCTCCAGGCCGGAGGTGGTGCCGTGCGCGAAGGCGGCGATGGCGATGACGACGGCGATCGCGAGGAGGCCGACCAGGAGCCGCATCAGGTCCGAGGGCCGGTGGACGCGGGCGGCGAGCAGCGGCTCGTCGCCGGAGACCCGCTCGGGCTCCGGCGCGCCGGGCACGCCTGGGCCGGCCCCCGCCCCGGGAGGCTGAGCGTCGGGCCCCATCACCATGTCCGTCTCTGCCTGTGCCACTGGTACCGCTCGTCCGTCTAGTCTGTCTCGTCCGTCGTGATGTTCTTGTCGCTCTTGATCTCGTATCACCAGTCACCGCCCGCACGATGGTGGCACGAAGCGGCGCCTCGCGGAGGCATCAGAGGGTTGTCGGTGGGGTGAGGCAGGATGGGCCGGATGAGCGTGGAGGAGCTTCCCGCGTACGCGGAGCGGGTGCTGGAGGTCGCCGAGCTGATTCCCCCAGGCCACGTGATGACCTACGGGGACGTGGCCGAATGGCTGGGCGAGGGCGGGCCGCGTCAGGTCGGCCGGGTGATGGCCCTGTACGGCGGTGCCGTGCCGTGGTGGCGTGTGGTGCGTGCCGACGGCTGTCCGCTGCCGGGACACGAACCGCGTGCCCTCGGTCACTACCGCGACGAGGGCACCCCGCTGCGCGAGGCGGGACGCACCGCCCAGGGGCACGTGCCGAGGATCGACATGCGCAGGGCACGGTGGGATGGCGGAACTCACACCTGACAGCTTCGGCCATGGCAGGACCGGGGGAGCGGCACGACGACCGTACGGAGTACGTCCCGGGCACCGCCCGCTTCCCGTAACGTCGACGTCCGTCCGGAGCGGCGCGCCCCGGCCCCCGCACCAGCACACCCTCCACCAGGACCGGCGATCCACGTGAGTACCTCCTCCACCACCAGAACGGCGCGACGGACCACCGGCGCGTACCGACTGGTGCGTACCGCGCCGGTTCCGGTGGATCCCCCTGTGCTGGACGCAGCACAGCGGGAGGTGGTTGAGCACACCGGCGGACCGCTGCTCGTACTGGCCGGACCGGGCACCGGGAAGACGACGACCCTCGTCGAGGCGGTCGCGGCCCGGATCGAGAAGGGCGCCGACCCCGAGCGGCTCCTCGTGCTGACCTTCAGCCGCAAGGCCGCGGTGGAACTGCGCGACCGGATGGCGACGCGCCTCGGCGGGGTGCGCCCGCCCCAGGCGACGACCTTCCACTCCTACTGCTACGCCCTGATCCGCGCCCACCAGGACGCGGAACTCTTCGCCGAGCCCCTGCGGCTGCTGTCCGGACCCGAGCAGGACCTGGCCGTACGCGAGCTGCTCGCCGGCCAGATCGACCTGGAGCGGTCCGGACTCGGCTCGGTCCGCTGGCCCGACGAACTGCGCGCCTGTCTCACCACGCGTGGCTTCGCCGACGAGGTCCGCGCCGTGCTGGCCCGCTCCCGGGAGCTCGGCCTGGGACCCCGGGCACTCGCCGACTTCGCCCAGCGGGTCGGCCGCCCGGACTGGAAGGCCGCGGCCGGGTTCCTCGCCGAGTACCTGGACGTCCTCGATCTCCAGGGCGTCCTCGACTACACCGAGCTCGTACACCGCGCGGTGCTGCTCGCCGAGAGCGTGACCCTCCCCGCGTACGACGCGGTCTTCGTGGACGAGTACCAGGACACCGACCCCGCGCAGGTCCGACTGCTGAAGGCGCTGGCGGGCGGGGGCCGCGCCCTGGTCGCGTTCGGCGACCCCGACCAGTCGATCTACGCGTTCCGCGGTGCCGACGTCAACGGCATCCTCGACTTCCCCGACGCGTTCCGGCAGGCCGACGGCGGGCCGGCCGACGTCCGGGTCCTGACGGCCTCCCGCCGTTCCGGCGCCCGCCTCCTGGAAGCCACTCGGCGCCTCACCCAGCGGATGCCGCTGAACCGGCTGCCGGCCGACAAGGTGCGCGCCCACCGCGAGCTCGCGGCGGTCCGCGGCGGCGGCCGGGTGGAGACGTACACCTACCCGACGGCCTCCACGGAACTCGACAACATCGCCGACCTCCTGCGCCGCGCCCACCTGGAGGACGGCGTCCCCTGGCACGCCATGGCCGTCCTGGTCCGCTCCGGCACACCGATACCGGTCCTGCGCCGTGCGCTCACCTCCGCCGGCGTCCCGCTCGAGACGGACACCGCCGACACTCCGCTGCGCCACGAACCTGCGGTGGCCCCCCTCCTGCTGGCGCTGCGGGCGGCCGCGACCCAGACCGGCGAGACGACGGAGGACGAGCCGCCCGCGCCCGCCGCACCGGACGACGGCGCGGACACCGCACCCACGATCGGGCCCGGCGACCCCGGCGCGCCGGAGCGGTCCCGACCGGCGCGGACGCCCCGACCGCCGGACGCCTCGCGGACCGTCGACGCGCCGGAGCCGGCCTGGCTCGACACCGGGACCGCCCTCGCGCTGCTCGCCTCGCCTCTCGCCGGCATGGACCCCGCCGACCTGCGACGGCTCGGCCGGGCCCTGCGGGACGAGGAACGAGCCGGCGGGAACAAGGTGCCGCCCCCCTCGGACGTCCTGCTCACCCGGGCCCTGGCCGAACCCGAACGGCTCGTCGCGCACGACCGGTCGTACGCCCGCGGCGCCCGGCGGCTCGGTGAGCTGCTCCGGCAGACCCGGGCCCGCCTCGCCGCCGGCGGAACGGCCGAGGAGGCCCTCTGGCTGCTGTGGAACGGCACCCCCTGGCCCGGCCGCCTGGAACGCGCCGCCCTGCGCGGGGGCGCCGCCGGCCGCAACGCCGACCGCGACCTCGACGCGCTCTGCGCCCTCTTCGAGAGCGCCGCGCGCGCCGAGGACCGAGTCGGCGGCCGGGGTGTCCGCAACTTCCTCGAAGAGCTCGACGCGCAGGACATCGCCGCCGACACCCTCTCCAAGCGTCAGGCCGCCCCCGACGCCGTCCGCCTCATGACCGCCCACCGGTCCAAGGGCCTCGAATGGAGCCTGGTCGTGCTCTGCGGCGTCCAGGAGGGCCTGTGGCCCGACCTCCGCCGCCGGGGCTCCCTCCTCGAGGCGGACCGCATCGGCCGCGACGGACTCGCCGAACCGCTCACCCCCGGCGCCCTCCTCACCGAGGAACGCCGCCTCTTCTACGTCGCCGCCACCCGGGCCCGCGACCGCCTCGTCGTCACCGCCGTCAAGGCCCCCGCCGACGACGGCGACCAGCCCTCCCGTTTCCTCGCCGAACTCGGCCCGGCGCCCGAGGACGTCACCGGCCGCCCCCGCCGCCCCCTCGCCGTCGCCGCGCTCGTCGCCGAACTGCGCGCCACCACCGTCGACCCCGAGGCGTCCGAGGCGCTCCGCGAGGCAGCCGCCCAGCGCCTCGCCCGGCTCGCCGCGCTCACCGACGACGAGGGACAGCCGCTCGTCCCCGCCGCCCACCCGGACCGCTGGTGGGGTCTGTACGAGCCCACCCGCAGCGCCGTTCCCCTCCGCGACCGGGACCACCCCGTCGCGCTCTCCGGCTCCGCCCTCGACCAACTGGCCAACACCTGCGCCCTCCAGTGGTTCCTGGGCCGCGAGGTCAAGGCCGACACCCCCGCCACCGCCGCCCAGGGCTTCGGTAACGTCGTCCACGTGCTCGCGGACGAGGTCGCCTCCGGCCGTACCCCGGCCGACCTCGACGTGCTCATGGCCCGCCTGGACTCCGTCTGGGACGCCCTCGCCTTCGACGCCCCGTGGAAGTCCGCCCAGGAGAAGGAACACGCGCGCGTCGCGCTGGAACGCTTCCTCCACTGGCACGTCACGGACCGCGGCGGCCGGACCCCGAAGGCCACCGAGCACGACTTCGACGTGACCCTCGAAGCCGGCGGGTACGAGGTTCGCGTCCGCGGGTCCATGGACCGTGTCGAGGCCGACGAGCACGGCCGCGCCTACGTCGTCGACTTCAAGACCGGCAAGAACGCCCCGACCCGCGACGAGGTCGCCCACCACCCGCAGCTCGCCGTCTACCAGCTCGCCGTGCGCGAGGGAGCGCTCGACGAGGTCTTCGACGGACACCGCCCCGAACCAGGCGGCGCCGAACTCGTCCAGCTGCGCCGCCCCGCCGCGGTCCGCGAGGGCGGGGACGCGTACCCGAAGGTCCAGGCGCAGGAGCCGCTCGCGGGAGAGTGGGTCGGCGACCTGCTGGCCACGGCGGCGGGCCGGGTCCTCGACGAACGCTTCACTCCCAGCACCGGCCAGCACTGCGCCCGGTGCACTTTCCGGGCCTCCTGCGGAGCCCAGCCGGAGGGCCGGCACATCGTGGAGTGACGGCGGGGCCCCGCCGTACCTGCCCTCCCCGGGGAGGGTGCCCCGGCGGCCCCGCCCGCCCCGACACCGCGCACCGCGGACGGAGCTGTCGGCCGTCACCGTTAGCCTCTCTGGGGTGACCTCCCACCTCACCGACCCCGAGCAGCTCAAGGAGCTCCTCGGCATCCCGTTCACCCCGGAGCAGACGGCCTGCATCATCGCGCCGCCCACCCCGCAGGTCATCGTGGCCGGAGCCGGCTCCGGCAAGACGACGGTGATGGCCGCCCGGGTGGTGTGGCTGGTCGGCACGGGCCAGGTCGCTCCCGATCAGGTCCTCGGGCTGACCTTCACCAACAAGGCCGCCGGCGAACTCGCCGAACGGGTCCGCACCGCGCTCGTCCGGGCCGGGGTCACCGACCCGGACACGACCGGCCCCGACGACCCGCCGGGCGAGCCGCGCATCTCCACCTACCACGCCTTCGCCGGACAGCTGCTCACCGACCACGGCCTGCGCATCGGGCTGGAGCCGACCTCCCGCCTGCTCGCCGACGCCACCCGCTACCAGCTGGCCGCCCGCGTCCTGCGCGAGGCGCCCGGCCCGTACCCCGCGCTGACCCGGTCCTTCCCGAACCTGGTCGGCGACCTGCTCGCCCTCGACGCCGAGCTCGCCGAGCACCTCGTGCGCCCCGCCGAGCTGGCGGCGTACGACAGCGGCCTCCTCGCCACGCTGGCCGGCGCCAAGCTCACCAACGCCGACCTGCGCAAGGTCCCCGACACCGTCGCGGCCCGCCGCGAACTGCTCGACCTCGTGGTCCGCTACCGCGCGGCCAAGCGCTCCCGCGACCTCCTCGACTTCGGCGACCAGATCGCCCTCTCCGCCGAGCTCGCCACCACCCGGCCCGAAGTCGGCGCCCTCCTGCGGGACGAGTTCCGGGTCGTCCTCCTCGACGAGTACCAGGACACCTCCGTCGCCCAGCGACTGCTGCTCTCCGGTCTCTTCGGCCAGGGCACGGGGCACGCCGTGACCGCCGTCGGCGACCCCTGCCAGGCGATCTACGGCTGGCGCGGTGCCTCCGTCGCCAACCTCGACGACTTCCCGGCCCACTTCCCCTTCCGGGACGGCCGCCCCGCCACCCGCTTCGCACTCTCCGAGAACCGGCGCAGCGGCGGTCGCCTGCTCGACCTCGCCAACGGACTCGCCGCACCCCTGCGCGCCATGCACGAGGGCGTGGAGGCGCTGCGTCCGGCACCCGGCGCGGAACGGGACGGCGCGGTCCGGATCGCCCTGCTCCCCACCCATGCCGAGGAGATCGACTGGCTCGCGGACTCCCTGGCCCACCTCGTCCGCACCGGCAGGGAACCGGGCGAGATCGCCGTCCTGTGCCGTACGGCCACCGACTTCCCCGCCATCCAGGCCGCGCTCGTCGCGCGGGACGTGCCTGTGGAGGTCGTCGGCCTGTCCGGGCTGCTGCACCTGCCGGAGATCGCCGACCTCGTGGCCGTCTGCGAAGTCCTCCAGGACCCGGGCGCCAACGCCTCGCTCGTCCGCCTCCTCACCGGCCCCCGCTGGCGCATCGGCCCCCGCGACCTGGCCCTCCTCGGGCGCCGCGCCCGGCTCCTGGTGCACCGCGGGGGGGACGCCGACGGCGGCGACGCCGACGAACGGCTCGCGGCGGCGGTCGAGGGCGTCGACCCGGCCGAGGTCGTCTCGCTCGCAGACGCGCTCGACACCTTCCTGGAGTCCGGCGGAGAGGACGACGGGCTGCCGTTCTCCGCCGCCGCCCGGGTCCGCTTCGCGCGCCTCGCCACCGAGCTGCGGTCCCTGCGTTCCTCCCTCGCGGACCCTCTGATGGACGTGCTGCACCGGGTACTGGCCGCCACCGGCCTGGAGGTCGAGCTGTCCGCCTCGCCGCACGCCCTGGCCGCCCGCCGCCGTGAGACGCTCTCCCACTTCCTGGACATCGCGGCCGGCTTCGCCTCCCTGGACGGCGAGGCGACCCTGCTGGCCTTCCTCGGCTTCCTGCGCACCGCCGCCCAGTACGAGAAGGGCCTCGACAACGCCCTGCCGGGCGGCGAGAACACCGTCAAGGTCCTCACCGCCCACAAGTCCAAGGGGCTGGAGTGGGACGTGGTCGCGGTGCCCGGTCTCGTCACCTCCCAGTTCCCCAGCACCCGCGCCCGCGAGGCGTGGACGTCACAGCCCCAGGTGTTGCCGCACGCCCTGCGCGGCGACGCCGCCACCCTCCCGGCGATCGACGGCTGGGACGCCAGGTCCCTCACGTCGTTCAAGGACGCCATGCGGGAGCACCAGCACACCGAGGAGCTCCGTCTCGGCTACGTGACCTTCACCCGGCCCCGCTCCCTGCTGCTCGGCTCCGCCCACTGGTGGGGCCCCGCGCAGAAGAAGCCCCGGGGGCCGTCCGCGTTCCTCCTGCGACTCCACGACCACTGCGCCGCGGGCTTCGGCGAGATCGAGGCGTGGGCCGCCGAACCGGAGAAGGACGCCGAGAACCCCTCGCTCAGCGAGCGCCGTCCGGACGAGTCCTGGCCGCTCCCATTGGACCCGGTCGGTCTCGGCCGTCGCCGCAGGGCGGCGGAACAGGTCAGGGCGGCCCTGCGCGCCGGCGGGTCCACCGGGGACGCCCCGGACACCGACGGGCCCGGCCCCTTCCCCGCCGGAGCGCCGGACGAAGTCGCCGCGGACGTCGCCGCCGAGGCGCCGTGGCCCGAGGAGGAACCGCCCTGGCCGGAGGACGAGCCCTGGCCGGACGAGGAGCCGTGGTCCGACGAACCGTGGCAGGACGGCGCGTCCGGTCCGCCGACCGCCGAGGCTCCCCGCCGCGGACCGGCGCACGAGTCCGCGCCGGCCGCCCCCGGCCCCCAGGACCGGCCGGGCGGCCGTGTCCCCACCCCCCGGGACCCCGAGCGCCCCGCGCACGGCGCGACCCTCGAGGAGGCCCGCGACCACGCTCCGGAGCTCACCCCCGAGGAGGCCCGGACCCTCGCCTCCTGGGACCGTGACCTCACCTCCCTCACCACCGAACTCCGCCGCGCCCGCGCCACCACCCGTGACGTCGTCCTGCCCGCGTACCTCTCCGCCTCCCAGGTGCTCCGGCTCGCCGCTGACCCCGACGGCTTCGCCCGGGACCTGGCCCGCCCGATGCCCCGCCCGCCGCAGCCCGCCGCGCGGCGCGGCACCCGCTTCCACGCCTGGGTCGAGTCCCGCTTTGAGGAACTCCCGCTCCCCCTGCTCGGGCCCGACGAACTCCCCGGCGGTGAGGACTTCGCCGGCGAACCCGAGATCGCCGACGAACGCGACCTGGACGCGCTCAAGGACGCCTTCGCCCTCACCCCGTACGCCCACCGCACCCCGTACCGCGTCGAGGTCCCCGTGCACCTCACCCTGGCCGGACGCGTGGTCCGCGGCCGGATCGACGCCGTCTACCGGGACGCGGAGACCGGGGCGTTCGAGATCGTCGACTGGAAGACCAGCCACCTGCGCACCGCCGACCCCCTCCAGCTCGCCCTCTACCGTCTCGCCTGGGCCGAGCGGCACGGCCTCGCCGCGGAGGACGTCGCGGCCTGCTTCGTCTACGTGCGGACCGGTGACGTGGTCCGCCCCGCCGGCCTGCCCGGCCGCGCCGGACTCGAGGAGATCCTGCTGGGCGCGGCGCCCGGCCACGCGCCCGCGAGCGCACCGGCCCCGGACAGACCCGCACCGGGCGCCGGATAGGCTCGGGACCATGAGCGACACACCGGACAGCGCCGTCCAGACCGCACGTACGCGGGCGGTGCGCACGTACATCGAGCAGCACCGCGCCGCCTTCCTCGACGACCTCGCGGACTGGCTGCGCATCCCGTCCGTCTCGGCGCAGCCCGACCGGGCCGCGGACGTGCGGCGCAGCGCCGAGTGGCTCGCCGCCAAACTCACCGAGACGGGCTTCGAGACGGTCGAGGTCTGGGAGACCGACGGCCTCCCCGCCGTCTTCGCCGAATGGCCGTCCGGTGACGCCGACGCCCCTACCGTGCTGGTCTACGGCCACCACGACGTGCAGCCCGCCGCCCGCGAGGACGGCTGGCACACCGACCCCTTCGAGCCGCACGTCGCCGACGGGCGGATGTACGCCCGCGGCGCCGCCGACGACAAGGGCCAGGTCTTCTTCCACACCCTCGGTGTGCGGGCCCACCTCGCCGCCACCGGCCGCACCGCGCCGGCGGTCAACCTCAAGCTGCTCGTCGAGGGCGAGGAGGAGTCCGGTTCCCCGCACTTCCGCGCCCTGGTCGAGGCCCACGCCGACCGGCTCGCCGCCGACGCCGTCGTCGTCTCCGACACCGGCATGTGGTCCGAGGACACCCCGACCGTGTGCACCGGCATGCGCGGTGTCGCCGACTGCCAGATCGAGCTGTACGGCCCCGACCAGGACATCCACTCCGGCTCGTTCGGCGGCGCGGTCCCCAACCCGGTCACCGTCGCCGGGCGGATCGTCGCCGCCCTGCACGACGAGGACGAGCACGTCGCCGTGCCCGGCTTCTACGAGGGCGTCACCGAACTCGGCGACGCCGAGCGCGCGCTCATCGCCGAGCTGCCCTTCGACGAGTCCGCGTGGCTGCGCACCGCCAAGTCCCACGGCACTCTCGGCGAGGCCGGCTTCTCCACCCTGGAGCGGGTCTGGGCCCGCCCCACCGCCGAGGTCAACGGCATCGGCGGCGGCTACCAGGGCCCCGGCGGCAAGACGATCGTCCCGGCCTCCGCGCAGCTCAAGCTCTCCTTCCGCCTGGTCGCGGGCCAGGACCCGGCCAAGATCGAACTCGCGGTCCGGGACTGGCTCGCGGCCCAGGTCCCGCCGGGCATCCGGTACGAGATCACCTTCGGCGCCCCGACCCGGCCCTGCCTGACCCCGCTCGACCACCCGGCGCTGCGGTCCGTCGCCCGTGCCATGAGCACCGCCTTCGACGGCGCCCCGGTCCGCTTCACCCGCGAAGGCGGATCGGGCCCGGCCGCCGACCTCCAGGACGTCCTGGACGCCCCCGTCCTCTTCCTCGGCATCTCGGTACCGTCCGACGGCTGGCACGCCCCGAACGAGAAGGTCGAGCTCGGCCTGCTCATGAAGGGCGTCGAGACCACCGCCCATCTGTGGGGCGAGCTGTCCGCCGCCCTTCCGGCAGCCGCCCCGCAGCGCTGAACGCCGCACCCATCACCGATCCGGGGGAGTTGGAAGCACCTGTGAGCACCAAGAGCAACGAGACCGCGGAACGACCGATCGGGCTCACCGCCCCGAGCGGCATCGACCGCGCGGCCCACCACCGTCTGGACGAGGCATGGCTGGCGGCGGCCTGGAGCCACCCCAGCACCCTCGTCTTCGTGGTCTCCGGCGGCCAGGCGCTGATCGACGACACTCCCGACGGCCGGACCGAGCTCGTCATGACCCCGACCTTCGAGGCCCCGGTCACCGAGACCCACCGCTACTTCCTGGGCACCGACGCCGAGGGCGTCTCCTACTTCGCCCTCCAGAAGGACGCGCTGCCCGGCCGCATGGACCAGTCCGCCCGTCCGGCCGGACTGCGCGAGGCCGGACTGCTGCTGTCGCCGAGGGACGCGGGCCTCATGGCACACGCCGTCGCCCTGGAGAACTGGCAGCGGCTCCACCGCTTCTGCTCCCGCTGCGGCGAGCGCTCCGTCATCGCCGCGGCCGGTCACATCCGCCGCTGCCAGGCGTGCGGTGCCGAGCACTACCCGCGCACCGACCCCGCCGTGATCATGCTGGTCACGGACGAGCTGGACCGTGCCCTCCTCGGCCGGCAGGTGCACTGGCCGGAGGGCCGCTTCTCCACTCTCGCGGGCTTCGTCGAGCCCGGTGAGTCGGTGGAGCAGTCCGTGGTCCGTGAGGTCTTCGAGGAGGCGGGTGTCACGGTCGGCGAGGTGACCTACGTGGCCAGCCAGCCCTGGCCCTTCCCCTCCAGCCTCATGCTCGGTTTCATGGCCCGCGCCACCTCCTCGGAGATCAACGTGGACGGCGAGGAGATCCACGAGGCCCGCTGGTTCTCCCGGGAGGACCTGACCGCGGCCTTCGAGTCGGGCGAGGTGCTGCCGCCGTACGGCATCTCGATCGCCTCCCGGCTGATCGAGCGCTGGTACGGCAGACCGCTGCCGAAGCCGGGCGACGTCGTGTGACCACGGCGCCGGGACAGGGGAGGGCCCCCACCGGGCGCCTGCTTGACCTGGGCGAGGCTCGGGTTGGTCAGGACGACCTCGGAGCCACCGGCGGCGGGCAGGATCTGCACCGTCGGCACGGTCTTGCGGCTGTGGCTTGTCTCCGGTCACCAGGAGCGTGCCCGTTCGGCGCCCCATCGGCGGGGCGATGATCCGGGCCTGTACGTCCACGAACCCGACTTCCTTCAACCGCGCCTCCCACTCGTCCGGCTCGTAGTCCCGGGGCGGGATGTGGGAGAGCCGAACGAGGCTTCCAAGCGGTTGGTGCAGCGCTGGGAGCCGGGGACGAGCAAGCCCCCCGGGGTGTGTACGCGCGTGCCCTGGAGAGGGTTACGGGGCGTCCCGTGGAGGCTCTGGGGTTCACCCTGCCGGTACCGATGGCCAGGGTTCATGCAGACGGGACAGGAGGGCATGACATGGACGCAGGACAGGGCGGGGTCACCTCCGCCGCCGTCAGCGCCCACACGGCAGCACAGGCCGATGGGGAGTATTCGGGGGTGTGGCTGAGCAGGTACGAGTTCTCCTCGTCCAGTCGGGGCGACGCGTACGAGGGCAAGCACTACGTGGTGATCGTGCAGCACGGGAACCGGCTGACCGCTCAGAGCCTCCCGGGGGGCGTCGAGCAACCCGGACAGTCCGCCGACCCTCGACCTCACCGTAGATCGGAACGTCGTCACCGGTTCGTGGGTCGAGCAGACGGCCGCCGATGGCTACTACAACGGTGCCCGATACCACGGAGCCGTTCAGCTCCTGTTCGAGCCGACTGGCCGGAGGATGGCCGGGAAGTGGGTCGGGTTCGGCGAGGACTTTGACGTGAACACGGGACCGTGGGAGCTACGACCTGTGGATAGGTCCACATCGAAAGCGATCTTGGAGCAGTACTCCCGCGCCCCTCAGTGATCTCTGGGACGTGAGCAGGGCCCCTGCCGAAGCAGGGGCCCTGTCGTATCTACGGGGGATCGGGAGGGTCAGACGGCGAGGGCCTGCTTGACCTGCGCCAGGCTCGGGTTCGTCATGACCGACTCGGCGCCAGAGGGGGAAATTGCCAACACCGTCGGAACCGTCTGGTTGCCTCCGTTGGCCTTCTCGACGAACGCGGCCGAGTCCGGGTCCTGCTCGATGTTGATCTCCGTGTACGCGATGCCCTCGCGGTCCATCTGGCTCTTCAGCCGACGGCAGTAGCCGCACCACGTGGTGCTGTACATCGTCACAGTGCCCTGCATGGCCTGGAGCTCCTTCGTTCGCTGGTGGCTGCCGAGGGAAGAACGCGGGACCCGCCCCCACCATTCCCGTGTTCGTACGACCGGTGACCGGGGCCTGTGGACAAGCCGCCGCATCCACCCCCGTGAACCTGGCAGCATGGCGGGGTGACAGCAGCAACGCACTCCTCTCTTTTCCCGCGGGTACCCGAGTCGGCCGACGCGGTGCTCGACGGGCTCGACCCCGAGCAGCGCGAGGTGGCCCTCGCCCTGCACGGCCCGGTGTGCGTGCTGGCGGGAGCCGGCACGGGCAAGACCCGGGCCATCACGCACCGCATCGCCTACGGGGTGCGGGCGGGGATACTCCAGCCGGCCAGTGTGCTGGCCGTCACCTTCACGAACCGGGCGGCCGGCGAGATGCGCGGACGGCTCCGCGAGCTCGGCGCGGGCGGAGTCCAGGCCCGCACCTTCCACTCCGCGGCCCTGCGCCAGCTCCAGTATTTCTGGCCGAAAGTCGTCGGTGGTGAGCTTCCCCGGCTCCTGGAGCGCAAGATCCAGCTCGTCGCCGAGGCCGCCGCACGCTGCCGCGTCCGCCTCGACCGGAACGAGCTGCGCGACGTCACCAGCGAGATCGAGTGGGCGAAGGTCACCCAGACCGTCCCCGCCGACTACCCGGCGGCCGTGGCCAAGTCGGTCCGCGACGCACCGCGCGACCCGGCCGAGATCGGCCAGATCTACGCGATGTACGAGCAGCTCAAGCGGGATCGCTCGGTGATCGACTTCGAGGACGTGCTGCTGCTCGCGGTCGGCATCCTCCAGGACCGTCACGACATCGCCGACCAGATCCGCGGGCAGTACCAGCACTTCGTCGTGGACGAGTACCAGGACGTCTCCCCGCTCCAGCAGCGTCTGCTCGACCTGTGGCTCGGCGACCGGGACAGTCTGTGCGTCGTCGGGGACGCCAGCCAGACGATCTACTCCTTCACCGGTGCCACCCCCGACCACCTGCTGAACTTCCGCACCCGGCACCCGAACGCCACGGTGGTGAAGCTGGTGCGCGACTACCGCTCCACGCCTCAGGTCGTCCACCTCGCGAACGGGCTGCTCAGCCAGGCCCGCGGCCGGGCCGCCGAGCACCGTCTCGAGCTGGTGTCCCAGCGTGACCCCGGCCCCGACCCCGCCTACACCGAGTACGCCGACGAGCCCGCCGAGGCGGAAGGCACCGCCCGCCGCATCCGCGACCTGATCGCCTCCGGGGTCCCGGCCGGCGAGATCGCCGTGCTGTACCGCGTGAACGCCCAGTCCGAGGTCTACGAGCAAGCCCTCGCCGACGCCGGAGTGCCCTACCAGCTCCGCGGCGCCGAGCGCTTCTTCGAACGCCAGGAGGTGCGCGAGGCCGGAGTCGCCCTGCGCGGCGCCGCGCGCGCCGGAGGCAACGACTCCCTGCTCGACGACGCCGAGGACCTCCCGGCGCAGGTCCGCGCGGTGCTTTCCACCAAGGGCTGGACGACCGAGCCGCCCGCCGGCTCCGGCGCCGTCCGAGACCGCTGGGAGTCCCTCGCCGCCCTGGTCCGCCTCGCCGAGGACTTCGCCCGTGCCAAGCCCGGGGCCACTCTGTCCGACCTCGTCGCCGAGCTCGACGAGCGGGCGGCAGCCCAGCACGCGCCGACGGTCCAGGGCGTCACGCTCGCCTCCCTGCACGCCGCCAAGGGGCTGGAGTGGGACGCCGTCTTCCTGGTCGGGCTCACCGAGGGCATGATGCCGATCACCTACGCCAAGACCGACGAGCAGGTCGAAGAGGAGCGTCGGCTGCTCTACGTCGGGGTCACCCGGGCCCGGT
This sequence comes from Streptomyces sp. NBC_01216, assembly GCF_035994945.1. Lineage (NCBI taxonomy): Bacteria > Bacillati > Actinomycetota > Actinomycetes > Kitasatosporales > Streptomycetaceae > Streptomyces > Streptomyces sp. NBC_01216. Next base: position 2,366,883 of record NZ_CP108677.1, on the reverse strand, counting down.
TCCACCTCTCCCTGTCCTGGGCGCTCTCCCGCTCGCCGGGAGGTCGTGCCTCCCGGCGGCCGACCCGCTTCCTCAAGGGGCTGCGACCCGGCTCCGGCTCCCTGGGCGCCGCGGGGGCCGGGGGAGGCGGCTCCGTCGAGCGGGGCGGCGGCCGGCGCAAGCGCCGCGGCCCGGTGCTCTGCCGGGTGTGCGGTTCCACGCTCACGGAGGCCGGCGAGATGAAGCTGATGCGCTGCGAGGACTGCCCGTCGGACATGGACGAGGCGCTGTACGAGCGGCTGCGGGAGTGGCGCTCCGAACAGGCCAGGGAACTCGGGCAGCCGGCCTACTGCGTCTTCACCGACAAGACGCTCATGGCGATCGCGGAGTGCGTGCCCTCCAGCGACGGCGAGCTCGCCGGGATCTCCGGTGTCGGGGCCCGCAAGCTGGACCGGTTCGGGGCCGATGTCCTGGCCATCTGCGCAGGCGAGGAGCCTGGCGGAGCCGACGAGACCCCCTGAGGAAAACTCGTCGGAAAAATAGTTTGCGCCTTCCCCGTCAAGCCCCATAGGTTCTTAACCACGGAAACGGCGGCTTCTTCGAAGCCCTGTCCCCGTGCTGTACTTGTCCGCATACCTGAGGGTCCGGTTCACGCCGAGCCCTCCGAGACGCCGAGAGGAGGCGATTCCAGTGATCAGCTACACCGACAGCAACAGCAGCATCCGCTTCGTCGGCATGGACAAAATGACCGGTCGCTCGGTCGTCTCCACCTGCTCGCTCGGCCTCTCCGGCTCGGCGTTCGCGGGCAACGGTCTCTTCGGCGCCGGTACCCCGGGTACCAGCATGCCCGGTTTCGCTTCCCTGCGGCCGGCGGCCGTCCTGACGGGTCAGCCCGTCATGGAGCGCGATGAGCGACCGACCGAGGCACTGGAAGCAGGAGTAGCGGCATGCAAGGCCTCGGCCCATGCCATTGCGGCGACCGGTGCCGAAACCGAGCAGCAGACGACGAAGCACTACACGATGTGGGCCATCCGTGGGCTCGAACCCTGGAGCGATCCAGTCTGATCTTCGATCAGGCCGGCGCCTTCAGGGCCGCGGAACCCCACCCGGGATCCGCGGCCCTTCTGTTTGTCCCCGAACGGGGAGGACGGAACGAAGGAGCCTCGGGACAAGCAAGAACCCGGTACCAGCCGAAACCCCGGCCAACAGGCCGGAACAACCAGACGAGGAACGACCACCGTGCAACTCGAAGCGCACGCCCCGTCCGTACCGCCTTCCGAAACGATCCCCCCGCCCGGCCTCACGGAGGACACCCCCTTGACCCCCCTCACGACGCTCACCGCGCTCGACGAAGCGATCGACAACCTCGGTGTAGCCGTCCCCTGCCGTTCGTACGACCCGGAGGTCTTCTTCGCCGAGTCCCCGGCGGACGTCGAGTACGCCAAGTCGCTCTGCCGAAGCTGCCCGCTGGTGGCGGCCTGCCTCGCCGGCGCCCAGGAGCGGCGTGAGCCGTGGGGCGTCTGGGGTGGCGAGCTGTTCGTCCAGGGCGTCGTCGTCGCCCGCAAGCGGCCCCGTGGCCGCCCGCGCAAGAACCCGGTCTCGGCATGAACATCACCGGAACCATCGACCGACCCCTCACGCACGATCCCCAGAAGCTGGCCCCGATGACCTCTTCCACCCGGGAGCCCTCCGGCTCCGCGACCCCGGACATGCACACCACCGGTGCGCACGCCTCGCGTCAGAACAGGACCCGCGAAATGCAACTCATCCCAGAAGCCATGGCTCGTGCCCATATGCACGAGCGTCTGCGTGAAGCCGACGCGGAACGCCAGGCCCTGCGCCTGGTCGCCGCCCGACGGATGCAGCGGCGTGCCGAGCGAGTGTCCCTGCGCGCCCGCCGCGCCCTCGCCATGGCCGTCATGCACTGAGTGCCCCAGGGCACGGGTTCCTCCCGGTGAACCCTCGCGGGGGCCGGTCCGAACGGACCGGCCCCCGCGGTGCGTTGTCCTGCGGACGGCCCCCCGCCGGACTATCGTCACCAGAGTGAATGACGCCCGACCCGAAGAGCCCGTCGTGTGCGCGCGCTGCGGCAAGACCGCCGAGGAACTTCCGGTGACCTGGACCTGCTCCGTGGAGAACGGCAGCCGGTACTACGTCTGCGACGTCTGCGCCCGCGAGAACATCCGTTCCATCGAAGGGCGTCTCGACTCCACCTGGTGGTGACGGCTCGGTCAGTCGGCCGCGACGAACCCCGGCAGCCACTCCTCCAGCTCGTCGCGCAGCCGAACCGTCGCGTTCAGCTGGCACAACACGCCGATCGTGCTCAGCGTCACACGATGGATCAGCAGGTACGAGGGCGGCAGATTGAGCTGCTTGCCGAGCTGGTGGGCAGGGGATCGCGGGTCCGCGATGCGGGCGGCTTGGGTCCGGATCCACCCGCGACTGAAGTCGAAGGAGTCCGCCTCCGCGGGTTCGATGATCGGCAGCAGGTACGCGAGGACCGCGTCGGGGTCCAGATCGATCGAGTCCTTGACGAAGCCCTCCTCGCACAGCAGCCCGTAGACCCCCTCGGCATCGCCCTCCAGGGTCATGCGCAGACAGGTACCGATGGTCTCGGGCAGCCCGCTCGGCAGCCGGTCCACCGTGCCGAAGTCGAGCACTCCGAGCCGCCAGTCCTCCGGCCCGCGCGAGGCATCCGGCCCCGGCAGCAGCCGGAAGTTCCCCGGATGCGGATCGGCGTGCAGCAGTCCCGTGCGGGCCGGACCGGAGAACAGGAAGCGGGCCAGGAGCTGACCGGCCCGGTCGCGTTGCTCCTCGGTGCCGTCCGCGATCACCTCCGACAGCGGGACGCCATCGATCCACTCCGTCACCAGCACCTGCTCCGACTGGTGCACCACCGCGGGCACCACCACATGAAGGTCGTCCGCGAACTCCCGCGCGTGCTCCCGCTGGGCGCGCGCCTCCAGCGCGTAGTCGAGTTCCTCGGCGACCCGCTCGCGCATTTCGGAGATCAGTGGCTTGACGTCCATGCCCGGGACGAGCGGGCCGAGCAGCCGCGCGAAACGGCTCAGCTGAGTCAGATCGGACAGCAGCGCCTCACCCGCGCCCGGGTACTGGACCTTCACGGCGACCTCGCGCCCGTCATGCCACACGGCCCGGTGCACCTGCCCGATCGACGCCGCCGCGGCCGGCTTGTCCTCGAACTCGAGGAAGAGTTCCCGCCATCCGGCTCCGAGCCGCTCCGCCAGGACCGTGTGGACCGTGCTCGTCGGCATCGGCGGAGCGGCCTCCTGGAGTCTGGTGAGCGCCGCGCGATACGGGCCCGCCACCTCCTCCGGCAGCGCGGACTCGAAGACGGACAGGGCCTGCCCGAACTTCATCGCCCCGCCCTTCAGCTCACCGAGAACCTTGAACAGCTGTTCCGCGGTCCGCTGTTGCAGCTCGCGGGCGACGATCTCGGCGGACTTCCCGCCGATCCGTCTGCCCAGGCCCCAGGTGGCCCGGCCCGCGAAGCCCAACGGCAACGCGGCCAACTTGGCGGTCCGAGTGACCGCCTTCCGGGGAAGATCAGACATGAGCCCCTCCAGTTCCCAGACTGCCGTGCCGCGCAGGGCCGTTACCCCGCCATTGTGTCCTGCGGGGCGGTGACCCCCGAGGCATGCTCCCCCTCTTCCCGGCCGACCGCACCACACGGGCACGCCGGATGCGCTCGCAGGCGTTCCGTCCGCCACTCCAGCAGCGGGAGCGAGGTCTCCCACCGGGCCTCGGTGCTCGCCGGCAGTTCCCCGTCCAGGAAGGCCAGCGCGTGCGCGGCCGCCAGCCCGGCCACCGCCGTGGCGAGGGCCACGTCACAGGCCGGCACGGCGGGCGGCGGGCCGGAACGCCACTGCGCGAGCATCCGCGGCCAGTACGGCTCCCGGTCCGTCCGCTCCTCCTGCAGACAGCCCGCGCAGGCCGTCCCGCCGGGCAGGACCAGTGGCCCGACCACGCCCGTGGCCTCCAGGACGCCCGCGTACAGATGTGGGACGCCGGTCTCGATCCAGCGGTGGGCCGGCAAGGGGTCGGGGATGTAGGCGCCGAGGCCGTCCCTCGGAGTCATCACGACGAGTGAGACACCGGGCTCGCTCCCGCCGTCACCCGGACCGGCGCGCGCCTCGCGCGGCACTCGCCCGCCGGGCGCCGCGCGGCCCACCGCCCGGCGCGCCGCCACCGCCCTGCGCTGCCCGACGGCCTCGGCCGGCAGTCCGCCCGGCGAGGTCTCCCACGGCTCGACCGTGCCGGAGTCCAACACCTCGACACCTCCCACTCCGGCGGCCGAGAGCAGCGACGCCACCGTCGCGCCGACCCGGCCGGCGCCGCGCACCTGGACGCGCAGGACGCGCCGGGCGTCCAGCCGCCGCGAGGCGCCGTCGGGCTCCGGACACGCCACGGAGAGTGAGGACAGGTCTGCGCGGAGCGGGTCCAGCGCCGGATCCGTCCGTCCCGACGCCCCCGCCTTCCCGGGCCGGAGCGCCGAGGCGTCCGCCAGCAGCCCCGCCTCGGCGAGTCGCCCGAGCAGCTTCTCCAGCCTGCCCTCGGGCAGCCCCAGCGCCCGTGCCTCGGCGCGCAGCAACTCCACGCCGCGGGTGCCGTCCAGCAGCCCGAGCAGGCTCCCGGTGGCCGTGTCGACCGGCCCCAGGACCACCGCGTGGGCCGGTGTGGCCCCGAACTGAACGAGCTGCAGATTCCGCCAGGCACGCCGCAGCGCCGGTTTCACCATCGGATGCATTTCCGTCCCCCGTCGATCCGTGAATCCCGTATTCGATCTACTTCGGTCCGGGATCTCCTTCCTGAACCCTTGTCAGATTGCCCCGATGCCGAGTCCGCCGCGAAAAGTTGTCCACAACGGCGGTGTGCTGATCATTCGAATGCGGTGCGGTGGAGGGATCACGCGGGAACCGCCCCTGGAGGCGGGACTTCCCCCACCGGCAGCGGGTAACGTCGGGCGCGTGCCCGCCGATCCACAGCGCAGCGTGACGAGGAAGCCGCCCCGCGGCTCGGGGACGAGTGCGGTCGAGGTCCGCAGGAGCGCCCGGCGCCGCAGAACCGTCTCCGCCTACCGCGAGGGCGACCGCACCATCGTGCTCATCCCGGCCCGGATGTCCGAGGCGGAGGAGCAACGCTGGGTGACCGTCATGCTGGACAAGCTCGCCGCTCAGGAGAACCGGCGCGTCCTCGGCGACACCGAGCTGAACGCGCGCGCCGAGCGCCTGTCCGCCCAGTACCTCGGCGGCCGGGCCCGGCCCGCGTCGGTGCGCTGGGTGACGAACCAGAACACCCGCTGGGGCTCCTGCACCCCCTCCGAAGGCAGCATCCGGCTCTCCCACCGGCTCCAGGGCATGCCCGAGTACGTCGTGGACTACGTCCTCGTCCACGAACTGGCGCATTTGCTGGTGCCGGGGCACGGCCCCCGGTTCTGGCGGCTCCTGGACGCCTATCCGCGGACCGAAAGGGCCCGTGGATACCTGGAGGGCGTGGTCGCCGCGGACCGGCTGCCCCACCTGCCGGCCGCCCGCGAGGCATGAGCGCGCGTCCCGATCTTTTCAGCCTTGTACCGAACGCGTACCTGCTTGCCGCGTCGCCGGAACCAGCCGTTAGCCTGGCGCGACGCATTCACATTCGGGATGGGGGACGGTCGGTACGCATGGCCAGGGAATTCCAACGCGGCCACAAGGCCAAGATCAGTGATCTGACACCGGGAACGGATCTGTACGTCGGTGTGCAGATCGCGGCCCCCGGGCTGACCTTCGACATCAGCTGTTTCGGCCTCGACGCGAACGAGCAGCTCTCGGACGACCGGTACTTCGTCTTCTTCAACCAGCCGAAGACGCCGGAGGAGTCCGTCCAGTTGCTCGGCGCGCAGTCCGGCGACACGGAGTCCTTCCGTGTCACGCTCGACCGCGTCCCGGCGGACATCCACAAACTGTCCTTCACCGCGACCATCGACGGCGCCGGCCGCATGTCGCAGATCGGACCCGGCTACATCCGGATCGTCGCGGGCGGCGAGGAAGTCGTCCGGTACGCCTTCACCGGCTCGGAGTTCTCCACCGAGCGGGCGGTGATGCTCGGCGACTTCTACCTCAAGGACGTATGGCGCTTCGCCGCCGTCGGCCAGGGATTCGACGGCGGCCTCGAGGCCCTGCTGAAGAACTTCGGCGGCGAGGTCGCCGAGGAAGAGCCCGAGGCGCAGGCCCCGCCCACCCAGGCGGTGCCCGGTTTCGCGCCGCCCCCGCGGGCGGCCGAGCCACCTGCCTTCGCCGCGCCGCCCGCCGCGCCCCAAGCCCCCCAGCCCGCCCCGGCGTTCGGCACCCCGCCCGGCCCGCCGACCCCGCCGGCGCCGGTCCACCCGATGCACTCGGCTCCCACGATGGCCGCGCCCCTGGCCCCGCCCGCCGCGCCCTACGGCCTGCCGCCGCAGGCACCGCAGCCGCCGCAGCCGCCTCAGTACGGGCAGGTTCCCGGACCGGCGCAGGCTCCCGGCGGCGCGACGCCCCCGCCCTACGGCACCCCCGCGCCCGCCCCCTACGGGCAGCCGCACTTCGGCACACCCCCCGGCATGCCGGGCGCGATGGGCGTCCCGCAGGGCGCACCGCCCACCGGCGCCGGACTCGCCGCCGCGCTCCAGCCGTACAAGGAGACCGCCACCGGGGCCCGCTGGACCCCGCAGAACCAGCAGCTCATGCGGGTCGACCTGGCCATGGGCGGCAGCCCCGTGCTCGCCCGCCAGGGCAGCATGGTGATGTACCAGGGCAAGGTCGAGTTCGGCTACAAGGGCGCGGGGTTCGCCGGCCGGATCGTCGGCAACGCCACCGGCCAGGAGATGCAGCTGATGCGCTGCACCGGACGCGGCCAGGTCTTCCTCGCCGAGTCGGGCACCCACCTGCATCCGATCGAGCTGCAGGGCGACGGCATCTGCGTATCCGCCGAGAATGTGCTCGCCTTCGACGAGTCGCTGCAGTACGAGGTCCGCCGCATCGAGGGCCACGGCATCCCCGGTGGAGCCCTCTTCACCATGCTCTTCCAGGGCACGGGCACAGTCGTCGTCAAGACGCACGGCGTCCCGGTGGTCCTGCCCGTCACGCCCACCACCTTCGCCGACTCCAACGCCGTCGTCGCCTGGTCGGCAGCGTCCCAGGTGATCCTCTCCAGCCAGGTCCGGCTGCGCCGCAACGCGTACCCCGGACACAGCGGGGAGACGGTGAACCTCCAGTTCCGGGGAGCCCCCGGGAACTTCATCGTCGTCCAGCCGTACGAGGTCTGAGGGAGCCCGAACCATGAACCAGCAACTCGCGGGCTACGCCCCGACTCCGATGGCGGCCCGGATGGAGAACCACGGTCCCTCCATGCTGAAGGTCGCCATGGCCGCCGGCCAGGACCTGTACGCACGGACGGGCTCGATGGTCGCCTACGAGGGCTTCATCACCTACGAGCCCAACCCGCCCGCCGTCCGTCAGGTCGCGCAGGCATGGCTCACCGGCGAGGGCGCGCCCGTCATGAAGTGCTCCGGGGACGGGCTGCTCTACCTCGCCGACTACGGCGCGGACGTGGTCGTCATCCGGCTCGAGAACGAAGCGCTGTCCGTCAACGGCACCAACCTCCTCGCCTTCGACGCACAGCTCCAGTGGGGCGTCGAACGGGTCAAGGGCCTCGCCAAGTTCGCCGGACAGGGCCTGTTCAACGTCCAGGTCTCCGGCACCGGCTGGGTCGCCCTGACCTCGCGGGGCAGGCCGATCGTCGTCGACTCCGGCAGCGGCGAGGACGAGACCTACGTCGACCCGGACGCGCTCGTCGCCTGGTCGCCGACGCTCAAGGTCAAGGGCAAGCGCAGCTTCAAGGCCGGCGCCCTGATCGGAAGGGGCAGCGGTGAGGCATACCAGATGGCCTTCTCCGGCCAGGGCATCGTCGTCGTACAGCCGAGCGAGGACAGCACCGACCGCCTGCGGGCCCGGGGCTGAGGGGAGCGAGAACATCATGCAGAGCCCGCTTTTCAACTACGCCGAGCAGCAGAGCCAGGAACGGTACGCCGTCCAGAACCCGCAGCTGCTGCGGGTGGCGCTCACCGGCCAGGACGACGTACTCGCCCGCAAGGGCGCGATGGTGGCCTACCAGGGACTCGTCGATTTCGACGGCGAGTACCAGACCGCCGGCCAGCGGCAGGCCCGCCGCCGGACCGGCGAGGGCCTCGACCTGATGCGCTGCTCCGGGCAGGGCACGGTCTACTTCGCCAACCTCGCCCAGCACGTCCATGTCCTGGACGTCGAGCAGGAGGGCGTGACCGTCGACAGCTCCTACGTGCTGGCGCTGGACTCGACCCTGCACACCGAGGTCATCGCCGTGGACAGCCAGTACGGCGTCTCCGGCACCGGCAAGTACCAGCTCAACATCTCCGGCCGCGGCAAGGTCGCCCTCATGACCTCGGGCCAGCCGCTGATGATGCAGGTCACGCCCGAGAAGTACGTGAGTGCCGACGCGGACGCCATCGTCGCCTGGTCGACCGGGCTGCGCGTGCAGATGCAGGCACAGACCCACAGCTCCGGCGTCGGTCGCCGCCGCGGGAACACCGGTGAGGGCTGGGAGCTGAGCTTTCTCGGACAGGGCTTCGCCCTGGTCCAGCCCAGCGAGGTCATGCCCCCGCAGAACGCCGCCATCGGGCCGGGCCTCGCCGCCCAGTTCGGCGCCGGCCAGCACGGCTCGCACGCGCAGAACCAGCACAACGCCTGGAGCTGAGCACGGTCCGGGAGACCACCGTCACCCGGAACCGCCGCCGGAGCGGGTGAGGGGACCGACACCAGGCGTCGGGCCCCTCACCCGCTCCGGCGGCCTCGGCGCCCGTCCCGGCCTACGGCGCGACCCGCTCCAGGCGCTCGCGCGTGCTCTCGACCAGCCGCACCACCGAGGCGTCGGCGACCTCCGCCACCTCGTCGAACGCGTACCAGCGAAGGTCCAGGGACTCGCCGCTGATCGCCTCCACGGCACCGCTCGGGGCCAGTGCCGCGTACTGCACGTCCAGGTGCCGGTGACAGGGCGCCGGGATCGGATGCCGGTCCAGGCGCACCGGTCCGCCCGGAAGCAGCGCCAGACCCGGGATGCCGGACTCCTCGGTCGCCTCCCGCAGTGCCGCCGCGGCCAGCGTCGCGTCGCCCGGCTCACAGTGACCGCCCATCTGGAGCCACATACCGAGCTTCCGGTGCAGTGTCAGCAGCACACGGTCGCGCTTCGGATCGACGAGCAGGGCGCTGGCCGTCAGATGTCCGGCTCCGCACGCCTTCCACATGGCGTCCCGATGCGCCGCGAGGTGGTCCAGATACGTCCGGCGCAGCTCTTCCTGGGCCTCTGTCTCCGCCACGTACGCCTTCAGTACGAGAACGGCGTCGTCCCGCAGACTCATGTGGCGTCGTCGTCCTTGCCGGTCTCGTCGCCCTCGCCGGACCCGGCGGGACGCTCCCGGCCGTCGGCCGCCTCGCCCAGCATCTTGTCCAGCTCGGAGAAGTCGAGCTGCTCTCGGTGGACGAAGCCGTCCGGGTCGTCCAGGTCGGACGCCGTCGGCAGCATGTCGGGGTGCTCCCACAGGTGGTCCCGGCCGTCGACGCCGCGCGCGTCGGTGAGCGAGGCCCACAGCCGGGAGGCGTCGCGCAGGCGTCGCGGACGCAGTTCGAGACCGATCAGGGTGGCGAAGGTCTGCTCCGCGGGCCCGCCGCTGGCCCGGCGCCGCCGCAGCGTCTCGCGCAGCGCGTCCGCCGAGGTCAGGCGAGGCTTGGCGGCCTCGTGTACGACCGCGTCGACCCAGCCCTCGACCAGCGCGAGCGCCGTCTCCAGCCGTGCCAGGGCCGCCTTCTGCTCCGGCGTGTCCTCGGGCTGGAACATGCCCTGCTGCAACGCTTCCTGCAGCTGCTCCGGATGCGTGGGGTCGAGCCGGCCGACGGCTTCCTCCAGCTTGGACGTGTCGACCTTGATCCCGCGGGCGTACCCCTCGACCGCGCCGAACAGGTGCGAACGCAGCCACGGCACATGGGCGAACAGCCGCTGGTGGGCGGCCTCGCGCAGGGCCAGGTAGAGCCGCACCTCGTCCCTCGGGACGCCCAGGTCCTTGCCGAAGTTCTCGATGTTCAACGGCAGCAGCGCGGCCCGTCCGGCCGGACCGAGCGGGAGACCGACGTCCGTCGAGCCGACGACCTCGCCCGCGAGCGCGCCCACGGCCTGGCCGATCTGCTGGCCGAACATCGCGCCGCCCATGGACCGCATCATGCCGATCAGCGGGCCCGCCATGGCCTGCATCTCCTCGGGCAGCACATCGCCCATCGCCGTCCCGACCCGCTCCGCGACCGGGTCGACCAGCTGCTGCCACGCGGGCAGAGTCGCCTCGACCCACTCGGCGCGGCTCCACGCCACGGCCGTGTTCGCGCCCGAGGGCAGCGAGGTCACGCCGTCCAGCCACAGGTCGGCCAGGCGCATGGCCTCCTCGACCGCGGTCCGCTCGGCCGGGCCCACGCTGGAGTCCTTGGTCCCGTCGGCCGTGCCCTGCGCGACGACCTGGCGCGCGATCTGCTTGGCCATGTCCCAGTTCACCGGCCCACCCTCGTAGGAGAGCATCTGGCCGAGCTGTTGGAAGGCGGCGCCCAGGTCGTTGGGGTTCAGCGAACCGAACATCGCGGCGAAGGGGTTGTCCGCACCGCCGGGGCCACCGGGCAGACCTCCGAATCCGAACGGATTGGCACCGAACGGATTGCCGCCGCCCTGGTCACCGGCCCCCTGGCCACCTCCTGCGGGGTCCTTCTTCTTGCCCTCGTCGCCGTTCTCCGGCTCCTCCGGCGGAAGGCCGAATCCGAATGGGGTGTCACTCACAGGTTTCCTCGGCTCGTAGGGCCGCCGGCTTCCTGCCGACGGCGGCTGCCCGCTGCACACCACCAGCGTAGACATCCGGGCCGGATATGGGCTCGGTGCTCCGCCGGGCCGTGCCCTGCGGCAGGATGGACGCCACCTGGTACGTACGCGTCATTCGTGCACGTACTGAAGACAACCGCTGGAGACGCCCGGTGAGTTCCCCAGATCCTCAGGTTCGCGCAGCGCGAAACCCATCGTCCCGGTCCGCCGGGCGCGGCCCCGTGGTCGCGGTCACCGGTGCCGCGTCCGGCGTCGGCGACCTGCTGGCCAGGCGCCTCGCCGCCTCGGATGAGATCAAGCAGGTCATCGCGATCGACGAGCGCCGCGGCGAGACCTCCGAGGCGCAGTGGCACATCCTGGACGTCCGCGATCCCGCGATCGCGGAGAAACTGCGGGGCGTCGACGTGGTCGTGCACCTCGCCGTCGACCTGGACCTGGAGTCGGACGCCGCCGCCCGGACGGCCTACAACGTGCGCGGCACCCAGACCGTCCTGACGGCCGCCGCCGCGGCCGGCGTGCACCGGGTGGTGCTCTGCACCTCCGCCATGGTCTACGGAGCCCTGCCCGACAACGACATCCCGCTGTCCGAGGACGCGGAGCTGCGGGCGACCGCCGAGGCCACGGGCGTCGGCGACATGCTGGAGATCGAGCGGCTGGGCCGCCGTGCCCCGCGCGCCCATCCGGGCCTGCACGTGACCGTGGTGCGTCCCGCCGTACTGGTCGGCGGGACGGACACGGCACTGACCCGGTACTTCGAGTCCCCGCGGCTGCTGGTGGTCGCCGGATCACGGCCGACCTGGCAGTTCTGCCACGTGGAGGACCTGGTCAGCGCGCTGGAGTACGCCGCCCTCGGCAAGGTCGACGGGGAGTTCGCGGTGGGCTGCGACGGCTGGCTGGAACAGGAGGAGGTCGAGGAGCTCTCCGGGATCCGGCGCATGGAGCTGCCCTCCGCGGTCGCCCTGGGCGCGGCGGCCCGGTTGCACCGCATCGGGCTCACGCCGTCCCCGGCGGGCGATCTCGCGTACACCATGCACCCGTGGGTCGTCAGCGTCGGGCGGCTGCACGACGCGGGCTGGCGGCCCCGGTGGACGAACGAGGAGGTGCTCGCATCGCTCCTGGAGGAGGTGGAGGGCCGCCACACGGTCGCGGGCCGTCGCCTGGGCCGCAAGGACGCGACCGCGGCGGGTGCGGCCGGCGCGACGGTGGCGCTGCTGGGCACCGCCGCTCTGGTGCGGCAGATGCGGAAGCGGCGCGGCCTCTAGGCGCGACGGGCGGGCTCGTACGACTCTCCGAGAAGGGCCGCGTACGGCCGGTCGAAACCGCTATTCCGGGATGCCGGTGGTGTACGGCACCATGGGCACCATGGCATCCACCCACGACCATCCCGGCGAGCGGGCCGCAGCCGACCCGATCAAGCTGCTGGCCATCCGCGACACCCCGCTCTCCGTCGACGAGGTCTTCCGGGCCGTCGGCGACGACGCCTCCGGGGGCACCACCCTCTTCGTCGGCACCGTGCGCAACCACGACGGCGGCGCCGACGTGGACGCGCTCGGCTACTCCTGCCATCCCTCCGCCGAGGCGGAGCTGCGGCGGGTGGCCGAGAAGGTCGTCGCCGACCATCCGGTCCGCGCCCTGGCCGCCGTCCACCGGGTGGGCGATCTGCGCGTGGGGGACATCGCGGTCGTCGTGGCCGTCTCCTGCCCGCACCGCGGCGAGGCGTTCGACGCCTGCCGCCGCCTCATCGACGACCTCAAGCACGAGGTCCCCATCTGGAAGCACCAGACCTTCTCGGACGGTACCGAGGAGTGGGTGGGATCCTGCTGAACCGCTCGTGTCCAGCGACGCGCCGACGTCCTGTAGTCGAACGCCCCGATTTGCGTAACCGCGACCCTGGCAGCAGCGTTGTTGCTGCAGATCGTTAGTCTGCTGATCGGCCGGATCCGGTCGGTTGCGGTCGCTCATTGGGGATGGGAGGTCGGGATGGCAGTGCTCGCCTGGTTGCTGATTCCGCTTTTCGCAGTCGTCGGCGCGGCGATATGGGGAAGCTGGGCTTCGAGGAACAAGACCATCGGCGATGTCGCCGAACTGGCCGGCTACGCCCGTTTCCGCGACGCGATGGAGCGATCCCACTCCACTACCGACGGAGCCGAGCGCGAGATGGCGCCCACGGCGCCGTCCTCGGCCGTACGCAGTAGCCAAGTCTCCGGCTGAGCCCCGCCCGCCGACCGCCTCGTACGGACCCGCCCCGCGGGTGCGCTCACAGCCTCGTCCCGTACTGTCGTTCCATGCCACGCCGCACTGTGACGATGCTCGCCTCCACCCTGGTCCTGATCACTCTGCTCTGTGTGGGCGTCCTCCTCCCGGTGCCGTACGCGCGGATGGGCCCCGGCCCCACCTTCAACACCCTCGGTGAGGCCCGTGGTGAGCCCGTGCTCCAGGTCTCCGGTCACCGGACGTACCCCACCTCCGGGCACCTCAACATGACGACGGTCCGCGTCACCGGCGCGGACTACCGCATGAACGCCGTCGAGGCCGTCTACGGCTGGCTGACCCACGACAGCCTGGTGGTGCCGAGGGAGACGATCTACCCGGACGGCAAGACCGAGGAGGAGTCGACCCAGGAGAACGCCGAGGAGTTCAGCCAGTCCCAGGAGGCGGCCAAGGTCGCCGCGCTGGGTGAGCTGGGCATCCCGGTGACCACCCGGGTGGTCGTCGCCTCCGTCGTGAAGGACAGCCCCGCCGAGGGAACCCTGCACGCCGGGGACGTCATCAAGGCCGTCGACGGCGTGCCCGTCGTGGAGCCCGGCGACGTCGCCGAGCGGGTGACCAAACGCGAGCCGGGGGAGAAGGTCGCGTTCACGATCGTCCCGGCCGAGGAGGCCGCGGCGGCCGAGAAGGCCGGCAAGGAACCCACGACCACCCGTACGGTCGACATCACCACCGTGAAGTCCCCGGAGGGCGACCGGGCCGTCGTCGGCATCCAGGCCGGCACGGACCACGTCTTCCCGTTCACCATCGACATCAAGCTCGACGACGTCGGCGGCCCCAGCGCCGGCCTGATGTTCGCGCTCGGCATCGTCGACAAGCTGACACCGGAGAGCCTCACCGACGGCAAGTTCATCGCCGGGACGGGCACCATCGACGAGAAGGGCGAGGTCGGCCCGATCGGGGGCATCGAGATGAAGCTGGTCGGAGCCCGCGACGCCGGAGCCCGGTACTTCCTCACGCCGGCGGACAACTGCGAGGCCGCCGCCGCCGACACCCCCGCCGGACTCACTCTGATCAAGGTGGACACCATCGACGACGCGACGAAGGCGCTGGCGAAGCTCCGCGGGGGCGACACGGCTTCGCTGCCCGCCTGCGCCAAGGGCTGAGAGTCTCTGGGTGAGCAGACGCACCGAAGCGTAGGAGGGGCCGCCCCGGCCGGGGCGGCCCCTCCTACGCGTGGGTCAGGCGGCGAAGGTCGCCGCCAGGGCCTCCGCGAGCCCGGGCACCAGGTCGGCGCCGGTCAGCACCTCGTTCGGAGAGTCCTTGGCGCGGAGCCTGATGGCCGCCTCGCGGGCGCCGTCGCGCAGCACGGCCACGGTCATCCGGACCTCCTGGCGGTCCGGGTGGCGGGCCACCCACCCGGCCAGGCCGGCCTCGTCCAGCCCTTCCGGCACGGACGACTCGGCCGACGGCGGCAGCATCAGCCGCTCCACCGTCAGCGCGCAGCCGGCGACCGCGTCGGGCCAGGCGATCCTGCCGAGGAACTCGTCGAGGGGTTTGCCGGCGGGCAGCTCCTCCTGCTCGATAGGGGTGAAGGCGGCTTCCTCGCCGTCTTCCAGGCCCAGCTGGGACACGAGCCCCGGTTCCTGGGCGCGCAGACGGGCGGTGTCGACCAGGGCGAAGAGCCGGGCCGGACGGTCCCAGCCGAGGCCGGAGGCGTACTCGTCGATCTCGAGCACCGCGCGGGTGAGGGGGTTCGCGGCCATCGGGGGACCGGAGGGGGAAACGTTGGACATGGACAACATCCTGCCCCCTCATCCCCCGGAGGCGGGAACTAGGTAAAGCCTCAGTAAGTTGCACCAGTGGGCTCTACGATCGCGGGGCCTGCTTTACGACGCATCAACCTCGAGGGGCGAACGTTGGCTTTCCAGATGCCGGACCGCGGAGGCGGCGGGGGCCCGACCGGGCCAAGGATCAGAGTCGGCCGGCCGTCCCGGCGGGCCCGCACGCTGCTCATGACCCTGGGCGTGCTGGCCGTCCTTGCCATGGTGTTCGTCATGTTCGCCGGGTTCTGGACCGACTGGCTCTGGTACCGCTCGGTCAAGTACTCGTCCGTGTTCACCACCACCCTGTGGACCAAGATCGGGCTGTTCCTCGTCTTCGGTCTGCTCATGGCTGTCGCCGTCGGCCTGAACGTCTGGCTGGCGCACCGGCTGAGGCCGCCGCTGAGCGCGATGTCGCTGGAGCAGCAGAGCCTCGACCGCTACCGGATGGGCCTGGCGCCGTACAAGAAGTGGGTGCTGCTCGCGATCACCGCCCTGGTGGGCCTGATCGCCGGTGCCTCGGCCTCCGGCCAGTGGCGCACCTGGCTGATGTGGGTCAACGGTGTCCCGTTCGGACAGAAGGACCCGCAGTTCCAGCTGGACGTGTCCTTCTACGCCTTCGACCTGCCGTGGTACCGCTTCCTGCTGGGCTTCGGCTTCGCCGCCACGGTGCTCTCGCTGATCGCCGCCGCGCTGACCCACTACCTGTACGGCGGGCTGCGTGTCACCAGCCCGGGTGCCCGCGCCACCGCCGCGGCGACCGGTCACCTGTCGGTGCTGCTGGGCGTCTTCGTCTCGTTGAAGGCCGTGGCCTACTGGCTCGACCGGTACGGCCTGGCCGTGAAGTCCAGCGATTTCAAGGCGGCCGGCAACTGGACGGGTCTGCGGTACGTCGACGCCAACGCCTACCTGCCCGCGAAGACGATCCTCTTCTGCATCGCCGCGATCTGCGCGGTGCTGTTCTTCGCGACCCTGTGGCGCCGCACCTGGCAGCTGCCGGTGATCGGTTTCGGCCTGATGGTCCTCTCGGCCATCCTGATCGGCGGCCTGTACCCGGCCATCGTGCAGAAGTTCCAGGTTCAGCCGAACGAGCAGGCCAAGGAAGCGCCGTACATCCAGAAGAACATCGACGCGACCCGCCAGGCGTACGCGATCGACGGCACCAAGCCGGAGAACTACTCCGGCAAGTCGACGGTCAAGAACAAGGAGCAGCTGCGGACCAACGCCGACACGGCGGCCAGCTACCGTCTGCTCGACCCGAACATCGTCTCGCCGACGTTCCAGCAGCTGGAGCAGAAGCGGAAGTACTACCAGTTCCCGACGACGCTCGACGTGGACCGCTACGCCGGCCAGGACACCGTCGTGGGCCTGCGTGAGCTCAACATCAAGGGCATCCCGAAGCGGAACTGGATCAACGACCACTTCACCTACACCCACGGCTACGGCGCGATCATGGCCAAGGGGACGCAGACGGACGCCAACGGGTCCCCCGTCTTCAGCGAGGCGGGCCTGCCGACCACCGGCATGCTCGGCCCGTACCAGCAGCGGATCTACTACGGCGAGAAGACCGATCAGTACTCGATCGTCGGCGGCCCGCAGAAGGAGCTGGACTACGAGGACAACGGCGAGAAGATCACCAGCTTCGAGGGCAGGAGCGGGGTCAACCTCTCCAGCGCCTTCAACCGCGCCGCCTACGCGGTCACGTTCAGCGAGCCGCAGATCCTCTACTCGGGAGCCATCGGCGAGGGCTCGCGGATCCTCTACAACCGCACCCCCAAGGAGCGTGTCGAGGCCGTCGCGCCCTGGCTGACCATCGACGGCGACGCCTACCCGGCCGTCATCGACGGCAAGATCCAGTGGATCGTCGACGCGTACACGACCACGAACGGCTACCCGTACGCCTCGCGCACCACGCTCGGCGACACCACGGCCGACTCCCTGACCGTGGGCAACCAGCAGCGCGCGGTGGTCGCCCAGCAGAACCAGGTCAACTACATCCGCAACTCGGTCAAGGCCACCGTCGACGCCTACGACGGCTCGGTGACCCTGTACCAGTGGGACAAGGAGGACCCGGTCCTCAAGACGTGGATGAAGGCGTTCCCGGACACCGTGCAGCCGCGTGAGGCCATCAAGCCGGGCCTCCTGCAGCACCTGCGCTACCCGCAGGACATGTTCAAGGTCCAGCGTGAGCTCCTGACCCGCTACCACGTCACGAACCCGGCCCAGTTCTACAGCGGTTCCGACGCCTGGCAGGTGCCGGACGACCCGACGAACAAGGACGGCAACGCGGTTCCGCCGTACTACCTGAGCATGAAGATGCCCGGGGACACCCAGCAGCGGTTCTCGCTCACGACGACGTTCACGCCGAACGGGCGCCCGAACCTGGGCGGCTTCATGGCGGTCGACGCGGACGCGACCAGCAAGGACTACGGCCGGATAGACCTGCTGCGCGTGACCTCCGACGTGCCCGGTCCCGCGCAGGTGCAGAGCAAGCTGAACGGTCTCCCGGACGTCGCCCAGTTCGTCCGGGACATGAAGGGCGCGGACTCCGACATCCAGTACGGAAACCTGCTCACGGTGCCGCTGGACGGCGGCTTCCTCTACGTCGAGCCGGTCTACGCCCAGGGCCGTAACGCGCTCTACCCGCTGCTGAAGAAGGTCGCCGTCTCGTACGTGGACGCGGACCAGCCGGACGGTGACACCACCAAGGACGTCACGGTGTTCAAGAACAACCTCACCGAGGCGCTCAACGCGGTCTTCGGTGTGGACGCAGCGACGCCGCCGCGGCCGGAGCAGCCGGGCACGACGCCGCCGACGACACCGAGCACCAACGACGCCACCCTGAAGGCGGCCATCGCCGACGCCCAGAAGGCGTACGACGACGGTCAGGCCGCGCTGCAGAAGGGCGACTGGACCGCCTACGGCAAGGCCCAGGAGGCCCTGCAGGACGCGCTCCAGCGGGCCGCGGAGGCCGGGGCCAAGCTGCAGGCCGACCAGAAGCCGGCGGACGAGAAGCCGGCCGGAAACACGCCCAAGCCGGGGACGACCCCGTCCACCAGCGCGAGCCCGCCGAGCGGCTGACGGAACCCACCCCGCGTCGTGGTACGGTTACATCACAACGACGCGGGGTGGAGCAGCTCGGTAGCTCGCTGGGCTCATAACCCAGAGGTCGCAGGTTCAAATCCTGTCCCCGCTACTGAAGTCAAGGGCCCGGATCCATCAGGATCCGGGCCCTTGACGTGTGTCACGGGCCGTGTGGCCGCACCCGAAGAACGCTTCGAGGGCGGTGAGTTGGGCCCGGACGTGTTTGACTTATCTCTCTGTGGGCATGTCGACAAAACGCTGAAGTGACCTCACTGGCTGCGGTATACCAGGTGTACGCGCGTTGCGGGTGGTGCGACGATGGAATATATGGGGGACAGGGCAACTCTGTTGGAGACAGGGCGGTTTGTGCAGCGGCATGCCAAAAATGCCGCAGATGACATCATCGAGGCCGTGGTGGCCGTCGATGCGACCGTCGACACCACTGCCGAGAGCGAGACCGAGACCGAGGCGCGCCACCGGCGCGCCGCCGAGCGCGGCGAGGCCGCGTCGATGAGCATGCTGGGCGCCCTGCTGCTGCGCCGCGGCGACCTGACCGGAGCCGAGTCGCACCTGCGCGCCGCCGCGGCGGAGGGGGACCGCGCCGCGGCCAACAACCTGGGCGTGCTGCTGCACCAGCGCGGCTACGCCGACGAGGCCGCGGGCTGGTGGCGGGTCGCCGCCGTCGCGGGCTCCGCGCCGGCCGCCCACGCGCTCGGCCGCCACCATCGTGAGCGAGGGGACGAGCCCGCCGCCGAGTACTGGCTGCGCCAGTCCGCCGAGCAGGGCCACGCCCTCGGGGCCTACGCCCTGGCCGACCTGCTGGAACACCGCAGCGACGTCGGTGCCGAGCGCTGGCTGCGCGCCGCCGCGGAGCAGGGGCACCGCGAGGCCGCCTACCGGCTCGCCCGGGCCCTGGCGAAGCGGGCCGCCGAGTCGGAGCGCGGTCCTGCCTCGTTCCACGACGCCGGCACCCGGTCGCGCTCCCTCCACGAGGCGCCGGCGGATGTCACGGGAGCCGTCGGCGGGGCCGGCCCCGCGCTCGTCACCGGGACGGCGACGACGCCCACCGGGGAGCCGGGCGAGGCCGAGCAGTGGTACCGGCAGGCCGCCGCGCGCGGACACCGGCGGGCCGCCCTGTACCTCGGCGCGATCCTGGAACAGCGGGGCGAGCTGAAGGAGGCCGGCCGCTGGTACCTCAGTTCGGCCAAGGAGGGCGAGGCCAAGGCCGCCTGCGCGCTCGGTTTCCTGCTGCGTGACGCCGGCGACGAGGAGAGCGCCGCCGTGTGGTGGCTGCGCGCCGCCCAGGACGGGGACGGCAACGCGGCCAACGCGCTCGGCGCCCTGCACGCGGCCCGCGGCGAGCAGCAGACCGCCGAGCGCTGGTACCGCGCCGCCATGGACGCGGGCGACGTCAACGGGGCGTACAACCTGGGCCTGCTCTGTGCCGCCCAGGACCGCACCCCGCAGGCCGAACAGTGGTACCGCCGCGCCGCCTACGCCGGTCACCGGGAGGCCGCCAACGCGCTCGCCGTCCTGCTCCTGCAGGCCGGCGACGCCAACGGCGCCGAGCCCTGGTTCTCCAAGGCCGCGGAAGCCGGCAGCGTCGACGCCGCGTTCAACCTCGGCATCCTCTACGCCGGCCGGGACGACGACCGCGCGGCGCTCGGCTGGTACGAGCGCGCCGCGGCGGCCGGGCACACCGAGGCCGCCCTGCAGGTCGGGATCGCCGCCCTGCGCGACGGGGACGAGCAGGCCGCGGAGCGGCATCTGCGGTGCGCCGCGGGCGGCGGCAGCGCCGAGGCGGCGTTCCGCCTCGCCACCGTCCTTGACGCGCGCCGGCCGGAGCCCGCCCCGCCCGCCCTCGGGGCCCCGCGGGAGGAGAAGAGCGAGTGTGAGGAGTGGTACGAGCGCGCCGCCGAGCAGGGGCACCGCCGGGCGCAGGTGCGGGTCGGCATGCTCGCCGCCGCCCGCGGTGACACCGCCGACGCCGCCCGCTGGTACCGGGAGGCCGCCGAGGCGGGCAGCCGCAACGGCGCCTTCAACCTCGGGCTGCTGCTCGCCCGTGAGGGCAGTGAGCGTGAGGCGGCCCTGTGGTGGACCCGAGCCGCCCACGCCGGACACGGCCGGGCGGCGCTCCGGCTGGCGCTGCTCGCGGCCCGCCGGGGCGAGCTGGCCGAGGGGCGGCGCTGGTGCGCGCGCGCCGTGGAACTGGGCCCGGCGGAGGTGGCCGAGCGGGCCGCGCGGCTGAGCGAGGCACTGCACCAGGAGCTCACCGCGTAGTGCCCGCCGGGCCGGGCGCGGTCCGTCACGGTCCGGGGGTGTCCCGTCGCGGGGCCTCCCGGCCGGCGGCGGTTCCGGCCCCCGCGTGCGATCGCACACGCCGGACCCAGCGCCTGGTCGTGTCCCGCCGGGCGGTGGGGAGAGGCGGCGACCCGGGGCCGGAGTGGACCGGGAGGACGGGATTTGCGCTGGTGGAGGGGGTCCCGTAAGGTTGGGTTCACCGACGCGGGGTGGAGCAGCTCGGTAGCTCGCTGGGCTCATAACCCAGAGGTCGCAGGTTCAAATCCTGTCCCCGCTACTCAGTAGCGAACGAAGGCCCGGATCCCTCAGGATCCGGGCCTTCGTCGTGTTTCCGGTGCCTGCGGGCCGGGGGTACGCGCGAGGCCCCCGGCCTGGGTGACCAGGAGCGGGGGCCTCGCGCGGGGCAGAAGGGTCCGGGGTGCGGATCAGGCGGTCGACGCGCAGGACGGGCAGAGGCCGCGATAGGTGACCTCGACGTCGGAGATGGTGAAGCCGTAGCGCTCGGCGTCCGGGAGGTCCGCCATCGGGTCGCCCGCCGGGTGGACGTCGCGGATGGCGCCGCAGCGACCGCAGACGAGGTGCTGGTGCGGGCGGTGCGCGTTCGGGTCGTACCGCTTGGCGCGGCCGTCCGTCGCGACCTCCATGACCTCGCCGAGTGTGACCATCTCGCCGAGCGTGTTGTAGACGGTCGCCCGGGAGATCTCGGGGAGCCGCTCCACGGCGGCGGCGTGGACCTCGTCGGCCGTCAGGTGGACGTGGTCCCCGTCGAGGACCTCGGCCACGACACGCCGCTGCGCGGTCATCCGCCAGCCACGGCCGCGCAGTCGTTCCAACAGGTCGCTCATGAGGGTCAGCCTAACAGTGGGGACTCGGTGTCCCGAACGGGTGTGACTTTAGATCCTTACTTGACTTAGACATTGTCTATCGTAGGATCGATTCAGGCGTAGGTCGACGCCCGGACAGGCCGCGGCCCACAGGACAGGACACGCAGGAAATGACGCAGGAGGCGTACGTGACGCAGGGACCGCTCACCACGGAGGCCGGCGCGCCGGTCGCCGACAACCAGAACAGCGAGACGGCGGGCGTCGGCGGTCCCGTCCTCGTCCAGGACCAGCTCCTCCTGGAGAAGCTCGCCCACTTCAACCGGGAACGCATCCCGGAGCGCGTGGTCCACGCGCGGGGCGCGGGCGCCTACGGCACCTTCACGGTGACCCACGACGTCTCGCGGTGGACGCGCGCCGCGTTCCTCTCCGAGGTCGGCAAGCGGACCGAGACGTTCCTGCGCTTCTCCACCGTCGCGGGCAACCTCGGCGCGGCCGACGCCGTCCGCGATCCGCGTGGCTGGGCGCTGAAGTTCTACACCGAGGAGGGCAACTACGACCTTGTCGGAAACAACACCCCCGTGTTCTTCGTCAGGGACGCCATCAAGTTCCCCGACTTCATCCACACCCAGAAGCGCGACCCGTACACCGGCTCACAGGAAGCCGACAACGTCTGGGACTTCTGGGGCCTGTCGCCCGAGTCGACGCACCAGGTCACCTGGCTCTTCGGCGACCGGGGCATACCCGCCTCGTATCGCCACATGAACGGCTACGGCTCGCACACCTTCCAGTGGAACAACGAGGCCGGCGAGGTCTTCTGGGTCAAGTACCACTTCAAGACCGACCAGGGCATCCGGAACCTCACCCAGGACGAGGCCAACCGGCTCGCCGGCGAGGACCCGGACAGTCATCAGCGCGACCTGCGCCAGGCCATCGAGCGCGGGGACTTCCCCACCTGGACCGTGCAGGTCCAGATCATGCCGGCGGCCGACGCGGCGACCTACCGCTTCAACCCCTTCGACCTCACCAAGGTGTGGCCGCACGAGGACTACCCGCCGATCGAGATCGGCACGCTGGAACTCAACCGGAACCCGGAGAACGTCTTCGCGGAGGTCGAACAGTCCGTCTTCAGTCCGGCCCACTTCGTGCCCGGTATCGGCCCGTCCCCGGACAAGATGCTCCAGGGTCGTCTCTTCGCCTACGGAGACGCCCACCGGTACCGCGTCGGCGTCAACGCCGACCACCTGCCGGTGAACCGGCCGCACGCCACCGAGGCGCGCACCCACGCGCGTGACGGCTTCCTCTACGACGGCCGTCACCGGGGCGCGAAGAACTACGAGCCGAACTCCTTCGGCGGTCCGGCCCAGACCGGCCGGCCGCTGTGGCAGTCCACCCCGGTCACCGGCGGCACCGGCGACCATGCCGCCCCGGTGCACGCCGAGGACGACGACTTCGTCCAGGCGGGCGACCTCTACCGCCTGATGTCCGAGGACGAGAGGAGCCGCCTCGTCGAGAACCTGGCGGGCTTCATCGCCAAGGTCTCGCGCGATGACATCGCCGAGCGGGCCATCGGCAACTTCCGTCAGGCGGACGGCGACTTCGGCAAGCGGCTCGACGCCGCCGTCCGGGCCCTGCGCGGCTGAGGGCCTGTCGGGCGACCTGCGGCCGGGCCTCCGGGAGGAGGCCCGGCCGCCGTGGGGGCGGCCGGACTTCGGCGTGCGCGCGTGACCCGGTCGGGGCTCAGTGCCCGGCCGGGGCCGCCGAGCGGCGGTGGGCCGGGGTCCAGCAGCGGATGATGTCGCGTACGGAGACGATGCCGATCGGACCCGCGCCGTCGAGGACGACGAGATGGCGGAAGCCGCCGTGTGTCATGGCCTCCGCGGCCTCCTCCAGGGTCCAGGTGGGTGCGGCGAAGACGACGTGCGTGGTGGTGTGGGCGCCGGCGGTCTCGTGGTCCGGGTTCTGGCCCGCGCCGATCGAGTTGAGGATGTCGCGTTCGGTGATGATGCCGAGGCCGCTGTGGTCGGCGTCCAGGACGACGGCCGCGCCGACGTGGCGCGCCGACATCAGTCCGGCGGCCTGCCGGAGGGTGTGGGCGGGTCCGATGGTGAGGGCAAGCGTGCTCATGGCGTCACGGACGAGCATGGATGGAGCCACCTCCTTGGGGAATACCGTCCCGCCTTCAACGAGAAGGCATTCACAAGTTCACAAGTGGGGGGATTCCTAGATTCGCATCCGGGCCCGGGTGCGACAAGGGGGCGCGCGAGGTACGACCGGGAGTGGTCCCGCCACCCTCGCGCGCGGTGCCGGACCCGGCCCCGCGCGGGCGACGGGTCCGGCACCGCGCGCGGGCGTCAGCTCCGCTGGTTCAGATAGCTCAGCAGCTCGCCGTGGAGCAGGCCGTTGGAAGCCGCCGCGTTGCCGCCGTGCGGGCCGTGCTGCCCGGCCAGGTCCGTGAACGTGCCGCCCGCCTCCTGGACGACGACCGCCACCGCCGCCATGTCCCACAGGGACAGCTCCGGCTCCGCGCAGAGGTCCACCGAACCCTCGGCGACCATCATGTACGGCCAGAAGTCGCCGTACGCCCTGGTGCGCCAGCAGGCGCGCGTCAGGTCGAGGAATCCGTCGAGACGTCCCTGCTGTTCCCAGCCGTCGAGCGAGGAGTACGCGAAGGAGGCGTCGGACAGCTCCGACACCTTCGAGACCCCGATCCGGGTGGCCGAGGTCAGGCTCCGGCCGGTGAACGCGCCCGAACCCTTCGCCGCCCACCACCGGCGCCCGAGCGCGGGGGCCGAGACCACGCCCACCACCGGCTGGAAGCCGGTGTCGCCTGCCTCCATGAGTGCGATCAGGGTCGCCCAGACGGGCACTCCGCGCACGTAGTTCTTCGTCCCGTCGATCGGGTCCACCACCCAGCGGCGCGCACCGCTGCCCTCCAGGCCGTACTCCTCGCCGAGGATCGCGTCCCGGGGTCGGGCCCGCTGGAGCCCGCCGCGGATGAGCTCCTCCGCGGCCTTGTCCGCCTCGCTCACCGGTGTCATGTCCGGCTTCGTCTCGACCTTCAGGTCGAGCGCCCGGAAGCGCTCCATGGTGGCCGCGTCCGCGGCATCCGCGAGGACATGGGCGAGATGGAGGTCATCGTGGTAATCGGCCATGGTCGGAACTCTATCCCCCGGGTATCGGCCTCCCGTGCGAGTTTCTTGACAGAGGGTGCCCGCTCGACGACTCTGTGCGATGTACCGCCGTCTGGCCGGGAGGCGACGATGCCCGCTGCCCGTGAGGCCCTCCTCGACGCCGCGCTCGCGGCCGTGGCGAGGCTGCCCTGGTCCGCCGTCCGGATGGTCGACGTCGCCGCCGACGCACGAGTGTCCCGGCAGACCCTCTACAACGAGTTCGGCAGCAAGGACGGCCTGGCCCGCGCCCTCCTGCGACGCGAGGCCGACGCCTATCTCGCGGGCGTGGCCCGGCGTCTCGCCGGCCCCGCCGCCATGCCCGACCGGCTGGCCGGCACCGCCGAGTGGATCGTCGCGGAGGCCCGCGACCGCCCTCTCCTGCGCGCGCTCCTCACCGGCTGCTGGGGCGGCCGCCTCCCCGCGCCGCGCCCCGCGCGGACCGGCACGCAGGGCTCCGGTGTGCCCGCCCAGCGGCGCGCCGACGCCGGGCCGCCGACGCCCGGCGAACTGATCGCGGCGACCCTCGTATGCGTGGACGTGCGATGGGCCGGCACCTGCGAACTCACCGTGCGACTGGCCCTCTCGCACCTGCTCGCCGCCGACCCGCGGGGCGTCGGCGGCCTGGTGCGCGGGGCGCTGGGCGGGAGGCTCAGTGCGCCGAACCCGACAGCTGGAGGCCGATGACCCCCGCGATCACCAACGTGATCGAGACGATCTTCAGCGTCGACACGACGTCGCCGAGGAAGACCATTCCGTAGATGGCCGTCCCCGCCGCCCCGATCCCGGTCCACACCGCGTACGCGGGGCCGACGTCCAGTTTGCGCAGGGCGAGCGTCAGCAGACCGAAGCTTCCCAGGGCGAAGGCCGCGAAGGCGACGGTCGGCCACAGCCGGGTGAAACCGTGAGACAGCTTCAGGCAGACCGCGAACCCCGTCTCCAGGATCCCGGCGACCACCACCAGCAGCCACGCCATCGTCAGTGCCTCCCACGCCGTCGGTGACTGCTCGTGCGACCGCTTCGTCTCACTCGGTGCGATTATGCCCTTGCCGGTGGCGGCCGACGGCAAACGTGCGCGGCTCAGTCGCCCTCGCGCCGCTCGCGGGTGGCCAGCAGCCGGCGCAGCGAGTACAGCCGGGCCGGATCGGCGTGCCCGTCGGACACCCAGGCGTCCAGCGCGCAGTCCGGCTCGTCGTGGCCGCACGCCCGGGGGCAGTTCTCCGTGCCGGGGACGAGATCGGGGAAGGCGAGGATCACCCGGGACGGATCGACGTGGTGCAGGCCGAAGGAACGTACACCGGGAGTGTCGATGACCCAGCCGCCCTCCTTCGCGTCCAGCGGGAGGGCGAGCGCGGAGGTGGTGGTGTGCCGGCCGCGTCCGGTCACCGCGTTGACGTGCCCCGTGGTCCGCCGGCGGTCCTCCGGGACCAGGGCGTTGACCAGGGTCGTCTTGCCGACACCGGAGTGCCCGACGAAGGCGGTGGTCCGTCCCGTGAGGTGCTCGTGGACCCGCTCGGCGGCGGCGCCGTCCACGAACTCGTCGCGCGTGGTCACCACGTGGGGGACGCCCAGCGCCCCGTACATCTCCAGCAGCTGATCCGGCGACGCCAGGTCCGACTTGGTCAGTACGAGCAGTGGGGAGAGCCCGCCGTCGTAGGCCGCGACCAGGCAGCGGTCGATCAGCCGGGGGCGCGGCTCGGGATCGGCCAGCGCGGTGACGATCGCCAACTGGTCGGCGTTGGCGACCACCACCCGTTCGAAGGGATCGTCGTCGTCGGCCGTGCGCCGGAGCACCGAACTGCGCTCACCGATCCGGACGATCCGGGCCAGCGTGTCCTTCTCTCCGGACAGGTCGCCGACGATCGAGACGCGGTCGCCGACGACGGCGGCCTTACGGCCCAGCTCCCGCGCCTTCATCGCGATGATCACCCGGTCGTCCACGAGACAGGTGAGTCGGCCCCGGTCCACGGTGAGGACCATGCCCTCGACCGCGTCCTCGTGCTTGGGCCGGATGTTCGTCCGGGGGCGGTTGCCCTTGCGGTGGGGACGCTGGCGGATGTCGTCCTCGTCGGTGTTCTTCCCGTAACGCCGCATGACTCAGGCTCCGAGCATTTCGGTCCACATCAGCGGGAAGTCCGGAAGGGTCTTGGCCGTCGTCGCGACGTTCTCGATCCGCACGCCTTCCACCGCGAGGCCGATGACCGCCCCGGCCGTCGCCATCCGGTGGTCGTGGTACGTGTGGAAGACGCCGCCGCGCAGCGGGCGCGGCCGGATGACCAGCCCGTCCTCGGTCTCGGTCACGTCGCCGCCGAGCCCGTTGATCTCCCGGGTGAGGGCCGCCAGGCGGTCCGTCTCGTGCAGCCGCAGATGCGCCACGCCGCGCAGTGTGGACGGCGAGTCGGCGAGTGCGGCGACCGCGGCGATGCCCGGGGTCAGTTCTCCGACCTCGCTCAGGTCGACGTCGATGCCGTGGATCCGGCCGGTGCCGGTGAACGTGAGACCGGCCTCCGTCAGCTCGCAGGAACCACCCATCTCGGTGAAGATCTCGCGGAGCGCGTCGCCGGGCTGGGTGGTGCGGGCCGGCCAGTCCGGGACGGTGACCCGCCCACCGGTGATCAGCGCGGCGGCCAGGAACGGCTGGGCGTTGGACAGGTCCGGCTCCACGGTCAGGTCCCGGCCGAGCAGGGCGGAGGGGGCCACCCGCCAGACGTTCGGCTCGCCGCCGGTCTCCGGTTCGTCGACCTGTGCGCCCACCACCCGCAGCATGTCGACGGTCATCCGGATGTGCGGCAGCGACGGCAGCTTCGCGCCGACGTGTCGCACCTCCACGCCCTGGTTGAACCGGGGCGCCGACAGCAGCAGGGCGCTGACGAACTGGGAGGACGAGGAAGCGTCGATCTCCACCGTCCCGCCCTCCAGGCCGCCGCCGCCGTGCACGGTCATCGGCAGCGCGCCGCGTCCGTCGTCGTCGACGCGGGCGCCGAGGGCACGCAGCGCGTCGATGACGCCGTGCAGCGGGCGTTCGTGGGAGCGGGGGTCGCCGTCGAAGTGGACCGGGCCGTGGGCGAGGGTGGCGACCGGGGGCAGGAAGCGCATGACGGTGCCGGCGTTGCCCACCTCGACGGACGCCGGGCCGCGGAGCCCGGCGGGGATGATCCGCCATGCCTCGCCCGTGCCGTCCGGGCCCACTCCCTCATCGATCTTCACGCCCAGGGTGCGCAGTGCCTCGGCCATCAGGAGGGTGTCGCGCGAGCGCAGCGGGCGGCGGAGCCAGCCCGGTTCGGCGGCGAGCGCGGCGAGGACGAGACCTCGATTGGTGACCGACTTGGATCCGGGCACGGTGACGGTCGCGTCGACGGCTCCGTCCGCGTACGGAGCGGGCCAGAGGCCGGAGGTCGGGACGGTGTGCTCGGAGCGCGCGGAGCTTTCGGTCATGCCCCTCACTTTAGTGGGGCACGCGGTGCCCCGGTCCTCCCGCGCGGGTCGGGTCGGACCGGTCAGAGGCCCAGCAGCCAGCGTCCGCCGCCGATCAGGGAGCAGACCGACACGGCGTGGAAGAGGAACAGCCAGAGCACCGGAGGCACATGGGTGAGCCGGGCGAGCTGGTCGGCGTCGGAGTCCGGCGCGCCGCCGTGGCGCCGCTTGCCCTGCAGTTCGAAGACCGGGCGGACGCCGCCGAGGAGCAGGAACCAGACGACGGAGTAGGCGAACGCCGCCTGGACGTCGGGTCCGGTGAGCCAGGAGATCAGGAGGAAGACGGCGCCCGTGAGGAGCACGGTGAAGATCCCGTAGGCGTTGCGCACCATCACCAGCATGACGAGGAGCAGTGCGGTGGCGATCCACAACAGCAGCGTGATCCGGTCCGCCGTGAGCAGCCAGGCGCCGCCCAGGCCCAGCAGCGGGGCGGCGGTGTAGCCGGCGGCGGCCGTCAGGATCATGCCCAGGCCGGTGGGCCGGCCGCGGGAGACGGTGAGGCCACTGGTGTCGGAGTGCAGCCGGATGGACTGGAGCCGGCGGCCGGTGAGGAGCGCGATCAGACCGTGGCCGCCCTCGTGGGCGATGGTGATCGCGTTGCGGGAGAGCCGCCAGAGCGGGCGGGGGACGACGACGGCCAGGGCGGCTATCGCGGTCGCGATCACCAGCCACTGGTCGGGGGCGCTCTGGGGGCCGAGGACTTCGGTCATTTTCGGCTCCGACTCCTCGGATGGGGGATGGATCGTGGCAGTGTGGCACGTATGTGCGGACGGTATGCAGCGAGTCGTCGGCCCGAGGACCTGGTGGGGATCTTCGAGGTCGAGAAGTGGGAACCCGAGGAGACCCTGGCCCCGGACTGGAACGTCGCCCCGACGAAGGAGGTGTACGCGATTCTGGAGCGTCCTTCCAAAGACGCGGAATCACGCCACTCGGTTCGCCAGATGCGGGCGCTCCGGTGGGGCCTGGTGCCGGCCTGGGCGAAATCCCCCGAGGGCGCGGCCCGGATGATCAACGCCAGGGCCGAGACGGTCCACGAGAAGCCTTCGTTCCGGCGCGCGTTCGCGGCCCGGCGCTGCATCCTGCCGGCGGACGGCTATTACGAGTGGGTGACCGGCACGGCCGAGCGGGACCTGGAGGTCGAGGGCAAGAAGAAGAGGCCGCGGAAGCAGCCGTACTTCGTCACCCCCGCGGACGGGTCGGTCTTCGCCATGGCGGGGCTGTACGAGTTCTGGCGTGACCGGACCCTGCCCGACGACCATCCGTCGGCGTGGTGGGTGACGTGCTCCGTCATCACGGCCGAGGCCGAGACCGGGCCCCTCGGAGTGGCACCCGCGGAAGGCCCCCGTTCGCTGGCGGACATCCACCCGAGGATGCCGCTGATGCTGACCCCCGACCGGTGGGACGCCTGGCTGGACCCGGCCCGGACCGAGCCGGAGGAGTTGAAGAGCCTGCTGGCCGCTCCGCCGGAGGGCCTGATGCGGGCCTACCCGGTGGCGACTTCGGTGAGCAACGTCCGCAACAACGGCCCGGAGCTGGCGGAGGAACTGGCGGCACCCGAGATCGCCACCCTGTTCTGACCCGACCCCCGCCGTCGGTCCCGGTGCCGGTGCCTCGTGTCCGGCCCCGGTTCCGCGGCCCGGGGCCCGACACGCGGCAGGATGGAGGGGTGACGAAGAGCGAGACCGTGGAGACCGGAGCGGGCGAGGCGCGGATCACCTGGCACCCCGGGACGAAACCGTGGACCGTGCTGGCCCTCGGACACGGCGCCGGTGGCGGGATCGAGGCGCGCGACCTGCGGGAACTGGCCGACGTGCTGCCCGCCCGCGGAGTGACCGTGGCGCTCGTCGAGCAGCCCTGGCGGGTGGCCGGGAAGAAGCTGGCGCCCGCGCCGAAGACCCTGGACGCCGGATGGCGCGGGATCTGGCCCGCCCTCGCCGCCCCCGGACACCCGGTGATCGCCGGGGGCCGCAGCGCCGGGGCGCGGGTCGCCTGCCGGACCGGCCGGGAACTCGGAGCCTCCGCCGTGCTCGCCCTCGGCTTCCCGCTCCACCCGCCCGGCCGCCCCGAGAAGTCCCGGGCCGCCGAACTCCTCGCGACCGGACTGCCCACCCTCGTCGTCCAGGGTGGCAACGACCCCTTCGGCGGGCCGGGCGAGTTCCCCGCCGGGCCGTACACCATGGCCGAGGTCCCCTACGCCGACCACGGCTTCGCGGTGCCCAAGCGCGCGCCGCTAGGCCAGGGCGAGGCCCTCACACTCCTCGCCCGTGAAGTCTCCGCGTGGCTCACGTCACTTCGGGAATGACGCACCCTCGACGGTGGTTGTGACGGACGTCGGTGTGAGAGCAAGGAAGAGGGAGTCCGTCGCATGGGTTCGACCATCTGCCCCGAGCGTGCGCAGGCCGCTGACCTCGACTGGACAGTGCTGCCCGCGCCCAAGGGCGCCGCAATTCGGGCGGCGGGCGGAGGGGTTCCTCGTCTATCCTCCGAAACGAGCGGGTCCGCATTCGGGTTCGCCGCAGCGCTGGAGGAGGTGGGTCCGGTCACTGGGACCGACACAGGGACCGACGACGGCCCCGAGGAGACGACCGAGGAGCGCAACGCGCGCTTCGAGCGGGACGCCCTCGGATTCCTCGACCAGATGTACTCCGCCGCCCTCCGCATGACGCGCAATCCCGCGGACGCCGAAGACCTGGTGCAGGAGACCTACGCCAAGGCGTACGGATCGTTCCACCAGTTCCGCGAGGGTACGAACCTGAAGGCATGGCTGTACCGCATCCTGACCAACACCTTCATCAACTCGTACCGCAAGAAGCAGCGGGAGCCCCAGCGCAGCGCCGCCGAGGAGATCGAGGACTGGCAGCTCGCCCGCGCCGAGTCGCACATGTCGACCGGTCTGCGGTCCGCCGAGTCGCAGGCTCTCGACCACCTCCCGGACTCCGACGTGAAGGCGGCGCTGCAGGCGATCCCCGAGGAGTTCCGCATCGCCGTCTATCTCGCCGATGTAGAGGGCTTTGCGTACAAGGAGATCGCGGACATCATGGGTACACCCATCGGTACGGTGATGTCCCGACTGCACCGGGGTCGCCGCCAGTTGCGCGGCATGCTCGAGGACTACGCCCGCGATCGCGGACTGGTACCCGCGGGCGCCGGAGAGTCGTCGAACGATCTGAAAGGCTCGGGCTCATGAGCTGCGGAGAGCCGCACGAGACGGACTGCTCAGAGGTCCTGGATCATCTCTACGAGTTCCTCGACCACGAGATGCCCGACAGTGACTGCACGAAGTTCCAGGTGCACTTCGAGGAGTGCTCCCCGTGCCTGGAGAAGTACGGCCTGGAACAGGCGGTGAAGAAGCTCGTCAAGCGCTGCTGCGGCAGTGACGACGTGCCTACCGACCTGCGGGCCAAGGTGATGGGCCGGATCGACCTGATCCGCTCGGGCCAGGCGGTTCCCGAGCACGACGTGACGGCCGGCGCCCAGGAATAGCTTCCCCGGGAGCGGGAAGCTGAGGACCACGGCGGGCATGGCGGGCCGGCGCCGACCTTGTCCTTAAATCCGCTGGTATCACCCGTTCGTGCGAATCATCGGGCGTGGGCCCGTGCACCCCACCCGACTCGCTAGCGTGACGGGCGTGACGGTGACTCCGCGAGCGGCCCGCGTGTACGTCGGCTGCGCCGTGCCCGTCGCCGCCGCCTGTCTCCTGCCGGCGCTGCTGCCCGGCGCACGGACACCCTGGAACACCGTCGCGATGCTCGCCGCTCTGTACACCGGGTGCGAACTGCCCACCCGGTGCCGCCTGCTCGGCCGCGCGCTCGGCGACTCCCTCCCGCGGAGTACCGGCTGCTTCCTCCCCGTGCTGCTGGCCGCGGCCCTGCTGTTGCCGGCCTCCGCCGCCGCGCTCACCGCGCTCCCCGGCGCCCTGCTCGCCCGGGTGGAGCAGCGCCCCGCCGGACCGCACCGGGCCTGGCGAGCGGCCCGGCTGGTGATCGCCGTCGGAGCCGCCGGTCTGGTGGCGCGGGTGCTGGGCGCCGACTCCGCGCTCGGGCGGGGCGGGCACGCTCCCGACTTCCCCTCCGTCCTGCTCCCCGCCTGCGCCTCGGCGCTTACCTTCTGCCTGGTGACGAGCGCCCTCGACGGCGGCATCCGGGCCGCCGCGACGGGCGTGCCAGCGGTCACGTTCAAGGGCGACGGGGCGCCCCGCACCGCCTGGCGGGGCCTGCTCGGCCGGACGCTGGCCCCGCACACGGTCCACGGCCTCGCCGGACTGATGACGGCGGTGTTCTGGCGCAGTACCTACGGGCCGGTCGCCGCGCTCTTCGTGCTGGTGCCGATGTACCTCTCCTGCTGGGTCTTCGCCCAGTACCACCGCGAACGCGCCGCGCACCAGGCGACCGTCCGGGCCCTCGTCCAGGCCGTCGACCTCAAGGACCGCTACACCCGGGGGCACAGCGAACGAGTGGGCCGGGCCTCCGTGCTGATCGCCCGTGAGCTGGGCATGGGGGAGGAGCGGCTGAAGATCGTGCGGTTCGCGGGCATCCTGCACGACGTGGGAAAGCTGGGCGTGCCGACCCGGGTGCTACGCAAGGAGGGACCGCTGACCCCGGAGGAGCGCCGGGTCATCGAACTGCATCCGGAGTACGGCCACGAGATGGTCCGGGGCATCGGCTTCCTCAGGGAGGCGCGGTCGGCGATCCTGCACCACCACGAACGGATGGACGGAAGCGGCTACCCGTACGGACTCCGGGGCCGCCAGATTCCCGAGTTCGCCCGTGTGGTGGCGGTCGCGGACGCGTTCGACGCGATGACCTCGACGCGGTCCTACAGCCGGGCGCGGCCGGTGCGGAGCGCGCTCGCGGAACTGCGGCGCTGCTCGGGCTCGCAGTTCGATCCGCGGATGGTCCGGGCGCTGACCCGGGCGCTGGACCGGCACGGCTGGCAGACCGTGGTCCCCGCGGACGAGGCGACACCGTCCGTCGAGAGCGTGCCCCGGCCCAGACCCGCCGGAGCCACCGATCCCGCCGGAGCCACCGATTCCCCCGGCACCACCGATTCCCCCGGCACCACCGAT
Source organism: Streptomyces sp. NBC_01216 (assembly GCF_035994945.1). Classification (NCBI taxonomy): domain Bacteria; kingdom Bacillati; phylum Actinomycetota; class Actinomycetes; order Kitasatosporales; family Streptomycetaceae; genus Streptomyces; species Streptomyces sp. NBC_01216. The sequence continues at coordinate 2,334,038 of NZ_CP108677.1, read as the reverse complement.
TCCCCCGGCACCACCGATTCCCCCGGCACCACCGATCCCCCCGGCACCACCGATCCCCCCGGCACCACCGATCCCCCCGGAGTCGCTCGGCGAGCGGCCGGTGACTCCGGGGCGCTCGCCCGGCGGCGGGGCGGCGGATGAGGCCCGGCGCCGTCACCGTCGCGGCGGTACGCGGGGCGGCGGCCCTGCTCGCCGTCGCCGGGATCGCCGCCACCCTCCGGAACGGGGTCGACGAACCCGTCCACGCCCTCGTCTTCGGCGGCCTCGTCGCGCTCGGCGCGCTCGCCCGCCGGAGCACCGGGACGGCCGCCGGGACCTCGTCGGCACCAGGGGAACGCCAGGACAGGGAACCGGCACCGCTCGCCGCCGCCGGGGCCCTCGCCTACGCCCTGCTCGGGGCGGACGCCGGACACCCCACGACCCACGGTGTCCTCCAGGTCGTCGCCGTCGTCGTGGCCGGCGGGCTCGCCGGGCTCGCGCCGCACCTGGCAGCCGGATGCCGGCCCGATCTCGACCACCTGGCCCGGCGCGTCCTCACCGTCGGATTCGCCGCGGTCTGCTTCCAGCCCCTCCACCACGCCGGCGAGGTCACCCGCCGGCTCGGCGAGGGCCCGCTCCACGCCCTGTTCCTGCTGCTCCTGCTCGGCCTCACCGCCCTGTGCGACGCCGTGCTGGCCACACTGCTGCTCCGCGCCCGCACGGTCCCGCGCGGCGCCCCGTGCCCGGCCGCCACCCCCGTCCCGTTCGGCCCCCTGCTCCGCGAGGAGCTGCGCGCCCTGCTCGGCATCGGCTCAGCGGTGTGCGCCACCGGCGCCGTGATCGCCCTCGGCGTGGCCGTGGCCGGGCTCTGGGCACTGCCCGTCCTCTGCGTGCCCCTGCTCCTCACCCAGCTGTCCTTCCGCCGGTACGCCGCCGTGCGGGCCGCCAACCGGCAGACGATCGCCTCCCTCGCCCGCTCCACCGAGATCGCCGGATACACCCCACCGGGGCATGCCCGGCGCGTCGCGACGTTGAGCGGAGCCGTCGGGCGGGAGCTGGGCCTGTCCGACGCCGAGCTGACCGTTCTGGAGTACGCCGCACTGATGCACGACATCGGACAGCTCTCCCTCGTCGACCCCGTCCCGGACGGCGCCACCACCCGCCTGCCGCCGGAGGAGCAGCGCCGCATCGCGCTTCTCGGCGGCGCCGTCGTCCGCCGCACCGGCGTCCCGGACGCCGTGGCCGTCGTCGTCGAGCGCCAGGCCGACCCCTACCGGGACCAGCCGCTGCCCGCCCGCATCGTCCGCACCGTCAACGCCTACGACGACCTCGCCGGGTCGGGCCCGCTCGGTGCTCTCGGAGCCCTCGAACGCCTCCGCCTGGGCAGCACCCGCGATCACCACCCCGAGGTCGTCGAGTCCCTCGCCAGAGTCCTCGCACGCGGCGGCGTCACCCCTGCTCCTCCTGGGTAACCCATGGGTAATGAGCGCGCGTGCAACCGGGCATGGTTGGATGCGAACAAGAGGGTGAAGCGACCGGCAGGCGGGAATCGTGAGGATCTTCGGGAAGGTACGGCATCGGCCCTCCGCCTCGTGGCGGCAGGCCACCGACCGCGCGTTCACGCTGATCGGCGACGGCCGGTACGAGGACGCGGGCGCGCTGCTGACACGCGCGGCGGATCTGGAGCCGTGGCTCTCCGAGTCCTGGTTCAACCTCGCGCTGCTGCACAAGTTCCGGCACGACTGGGAGCAGGCCCGCGCCGCCGGGCTGCGGGCCGTCGCGCTGCTGGACAAGGAGGCCGGCGCTCCCGACTGGTGGAACGTCGGCATCGCCGCCACGGCCCTCCAGGACTGGCCGCTCGCGCGCCGCGCCTGGCAGGCGTACGGACTGAAGGTGCCCGGGGCCTCCGCCGGCACAGGCGAGCCCACCGGGATGGACCTGGGCAGCGCGGCCGTACGCCTCTCGCCCGAGGGCGAGGCCGAGGTCGTGTGGGGCCGCCGGCTCGATCCGGCCCGCATCGAGGTCCTGTCCGTCCCCTTGCCGTCCTCCGGCCGGCGCTGGGGCGAGGTCGTCCTGCACGACGGTGTCCCCAACGGTGAGCGGACCACCAGCGCAGGGCCCGCCTATCCGGTCTTCGACGAGATCGAGCTGTGGGCCCCCTCACCCGTCCCCACCTGGGTGGTCCTCCTGGAAGCCGCCACCGAGGACGACCGGGACGCCCTGGAGCGGCTCGCCGCCGACGCCGGCTTCGCCGCCGAGGACTGGTCCTCGTCGGTGCGGCTGCTGTGCCGCGCCTGCTCCGAGTCGTCCATGCCCAGCGCGGAGGGCGAGGGCGAACACCTCGACCCCCACGACCACAGCGAACCCGGGCACCCCGGGCCCCTCGGCCACCGCTCGCCGGGCGAACTGTGGGTCCCCGAGCGCGAGTGCGGCATCGCGGCGCCCGCCGGGCTGGTCCGCGGCCTCCTCGACGGCTGGGTCGCCGACAGCCCCGGCAGCCGTGAGTGGCGGGATCTCGAAGAAGTCTGCTGACCACTGCCCTTAGGCTGTACGCGACCATCGACTGGGGTTCTGAGGAAGGCGTGCGGCGGAATGGCGCAGCAGGAGACTGACGAGCAGATCAACGACGGGTTCGTCGTCGACACCGAGGACTGCGAGGCCCGTGAGCTCGCTCACCGCGAGCGGGGGACGTCGCGTCCGATCACGGTCGTGGGCAACCCCGTGCTCCACAAGGAGTGCAAGGACGTCACCGCGTTCGACGACTCGCTCGCGGCACTGATCGACGACATGTTCGCCAGCCAGCGCGCCGCCGAGGGCGTCGGACTGGCCGCCAACCAGATCGGCGTGGACCTCAAGGTCTTCGTCTACGACTGCATGGACGACGAGGGCCGCCGTCACGTCGGGGTCGTCTGCAACCCGGTCCTGGAGGAGCTCCCGGCCGAACTGCGCGTCCTTGACGAGTCCAACGAGGGCTGCCTGTCCGTCCCCACCGCCTACGCCGAACTCGCCCGCCCCGACTACGCGGTGGTCAGCGGCCAGGACGCCCAGGGCAACCCGATCAAGGTCCGCGGCACCGGCTACTTCGCGCGCTGCCTCCAGCACGAGACGGACCACCTGTACGGCTACCTGTACATCGACCGGCTCTCCAAGCGCGACCGCAAGGACGCTCTGCGGCAGATGGACGAGGGCACCCCGCGCTACCCGGTCGTCCCCAACGACTGATCCGCGGCGGCACGCGAGCGCACGGCGCGGTGGACGGCCCAGCCGGCCGCCGCGCCGATCGCGTACCAGAGCAGATCGGGCGCGTTGAAGGAGGTGCCGAGCACCAGCCGGGCGAGCGCGGAGCGGGCGGACGCCGCCGCCGGTACCCCCGTCAGCTGGAAGAGCTCGACCGCCACGCTGAACGCCAGTGCGAGGCTCGCCGCCACCGCCGGTCGGACGCGGGGCGTGATCAGCACCACCAGCGTCATGACCAGCACGGTGTAGAGCGCGTCCCCGGCGTACTTGGCGACGACGCCCGTCGCCGCCGACCTGATGCCCAGGCCGGCGGCGACGGTGAGCAGGGCGGCCGTGCCGGCCGCCACCCTCGTGCGGACCACTCAGAAGTCCTCGTCGAGGTCCACCGAGCCCTCGACCGCGACCTGGTACGCCGACGGCCGGCGCTCGAAGAAGTTCGTCAGCTCCTGGACACCCTGGAGCTCCATGAACCCGAAGGGGTTCTCCGAGCCGTACACCGGGGCGAAGCCGAGGCGTGTCAGACGCTGGTCGGCGACGCACTGGAGGTACGCGCGCATGGACTCGGTGTTCATGCCCGGCAGGCCCTCACCGCACAGGTCCCGGCCGAACTGGAGCTCGGCCTCGACGGCCTCCTTCAGCATGTCGGTGACCTGCTGACGCAGTTCGTCGTCGAACAGCTCCGGCTCCTCCTTGCGGACGGTGTCCACGACCTCGAAGGCGAAGTTCATGTGCATCGTCTCGTCGCGGAACACCCAGTTGGTGCCGGTGGCCAGGCCGTGCAGCAGACCGCGGGACCGGAACCAGTACACGTAGGCGAAGGCGCCGTAGAAGAACAGGCCCTCGATGCAGGCGGCGAAACAGATCAGGTTGAGCAGGAAGCGCCGGCGGTCGGCACGCGTCTCCAGGCGGTCGATCGTCTCGACCGAGTCCATCCACTTGAAGCAGAACTGCGCCTTCTCGCGGATGGACGGGATGTTCTCGACGGCGTCGAACGCGGCGGAACGGTCCTCCGGGTCGGGCAGGTAGGTGTCGAGCAGCGTCAGGTAGAACTGGACGTGCACGGCCTCCTCGAAGAGCTGCCGCGACAGGTACAGCCGCGCCTCGGGGGAGTTGATGTGCTTGTACAGCGTCAGCACCAGGTTGTTCGCGACGATCGAGTCGCCGGTCGCGAAGAACGCCACCAGCCGGCCGATCATGTGCTGCTCGCCCGGCGTGAGCTTGGCGAGATCGGCGACGTCGGAGTGGAGGTCGACCTCCTCCACCGTCCACGTGTTCTTGATCGCGTCCCGGTAGCGCTCGTAGAAGTCCGGGTACCGCATGGGCCGCAGCGTCAGCTCGAAGCCCGGGTCGAGAAGGTTCTTCTGGGAAGACATCACTGGCAGGCCTCGCAGGACTCGGGGTTTTCCAGGGAGCAGGCGACCGCGTCGGGGTCGGCGGCCTGCTGGACGGGGATGGGGGCGGACGCGGCCGCCGACGCCTGGGCGGCGCGGGCGATGCGGGTCGCCGGACGGGACCGCAGGTAGTAGGTGGTCTTCAGACCCTGCTTCCAGGCGTACGCGTACATCGACGACAGCTTGCCGATCGTCGGCGTCTCCAGGAACAGGTTCAGCGACTGCGACTGGTCGAGGAACGGGGTCCGGGCCGCCGCCATGTCGATCAGACCGCGCTGCGGGATCTCCCAGGCCGTCCGGTACAGCTCGCGCACCTCGTCCGGGACCCAGCCGAAGCCGGCCACCGACCCGTTGGACTCGCGCAGCGCCTCACGGGTCTGCGCGTCCCACACGCCGAGCCGCTTCAGCTCGTCGACCAGGTAGGAGTTGACCTGGAGGAACTCGCCGGACAGCGTCTCGCGCTTGAACAGGTTGGAGACCTGCGGCTCGATGCACTCGTACACGCCCGCGATCGAGGCGATGGTCGCCGTCGGCGCGATGGCCAGCAGCAGCGAGTTGCGCATCCCGACCGCGGCGACGCGCTCGCGCAGCGCGGTCCAGCGCTCCGGCCAGTTCGGCCGCACGTCGTAGTGGTCCGGGTGCAGCACCCCCCGGGCGGCCCGGGTCTTGTCCCAGGCGGGCAGGGGGCCGTTGCGCTCGGCGAGGTCGGCTGAGGCCTCGTAGGCGGCGAGCATGATGCGCTCGGCGATCCTCGTCGACAGCGCACGGGCCTCGGTGGAGTCGAAGGGCAGCCGCAGCTTGAAGAAGACGTCCTGGAGGCCCATCGCGCCCAGCCCGACGGGCCGCCAGCGGGCGTTGGACCGGCCGGCCTGCTCGGTCGGGTAGAAGTTGATGTCCACCACGCGGTCGAGGAAGGTGACGGCGGTACGGACGGTCTCGTCGAGCCGCTCCCAGTCGATGTCGCCTGACCTCAGGTCCACGAAGGCGCCGAGGTTGACCGAGCCCAGGTTGCAGACCGCCGTCTCGCCGTCGTCCGTGACCTCCAGGATCTCCGTGCAGAGGTTGGAGGAGTGGACCGTGTGGCCCGGCTCCGCCGTCTGGTTGGCGGTGCGGTTCGACGCGTCCTTGAAGGTCATCCAGCCGTTGCCGGTCTGGGCCAGGGTCCGCATCATCCGGCCGTACAGGTCACGGGCCGGCATGGTCTTGCGAGCCAGGCCCGCGGCCTCCGCGCGGCGGTACGCGGCGTCGAACTCCTCGCCCCACAGGTCGACCAGTTCGGGCACGTCGGCCGGGGAGAACAGCGACCACTCGGCGTCGGCGTCGACGCGCCGCATGAACTCGTCCGGGATCCAGTGCGCCAGGTTCAGGTTGTGCGTACGCCGGGCGTCCTCACCGGTGTTGTCGCGCAGCTCCAGGAACTCCTCGATGTCCGCGTGCCAGGTCTCCAGGTAGACGGCGGCGGCGCCCTTGCGCCGGCCGCCCTGGTTCACGGCCGCGACGGAGGCGTCCAGGGTCTTCAGGAACGGCACGATGCCGTTCGAGTGCCCGTTGGTGCCGCGGATCAGCGAACCGCGGGCGCGGACGCGCGAGTACGACAGACCGATGCCGCCGGCGTGCTTCGACAGGCGCGCCACCTGGTGGTAGCGGTCGTAGATCGAGTCCAGCTCGTCCTGCGGCGAGTCGAGCAGGTAGCAGGACGACATCTGCGGGTGACGGGTGCCGGAGTTGAACAGCGTGGGCGAGGAGGGCAGGTAGTCGAGCCGGCTCATCAGCCCGTAGAGCGACGTGACCTCGTCCAGCGCCCGCTCCGAGCCGTCCTCGGCCAGTCCGGCGGCCACCCGCAGCATGAAGTGCTGCGGGGTCTCGATGACCTTGCGGGTGATCGGGTGGCGCAGCAGGTAGCGCGAGTAGAGGGTCCGCAGGCCGAAGTAGCCGAAGCGGTCGTCGGCGGAGCGGTCCAGGGCCGCGTCGAGCCGCCCGGCGTGCGACCGGACGAACGCGGCCGTGCGGTCGGCGATCAGGCCCTCGCGGTGGCCGACGGCGACGGACGCGGAGAAGCACACCGCCCCCTGGCCGGCCGCCTCGTCGGCGATGGTGATCGTCAGGAGCCGGGCGGCGAGCCGGGAGTAGGAGGGGTCCTCGGCGATCAGGCCGGCGGCCGCCTCGGTGGCCAGCTCGCGCAGTTCCGCCTCGTCCGAACCGGCGTTCCGGCCGCGCAGCGCCGCGGCGGCGATTCTGCCGGGGTCGGCGTCGGGGAGATCGGCGGTGAGGTCGGTCAGGGTCCGCAGCAGCACGGTCCCGGGTCCGTCGCTCTCGATCGCTGTGGCCGGATCGGCGGGCGCGATGGTCACGTGGGGGCTCTCCCTCGCTCGGCTCGGGGCCGACGGGGGGAAGGCGGGCAGACGGGCACCCACGGGCAGGGGTGTGCCGCCGCCGGCCCACTCCGCGAGGCCCGGACGTCTGTGGCACCCGGAACGGACGGACCGGGTGCGCTGTCGGCAGGTCTTCGGACTCACCTGGCGGACGAAAGCGCCAAAAGCACACCGTTGCGGGACAGTTCCGGACTTCCACCGGATTCCCCTGCGGCGACAGCGAGCATGAGCATACATGTGGGGGGCGCCCCGCAGGACACCCCCCACATGTTGTGTCGCTACCTGTTCACAGCTCCAGGGCGTAAGTGCGCAGTTCCACCAGTCCCGGGATCGGCTCCCAGTCCCGTCCGGGGGTGCGGACGAAGCCCAGCCGCTCGTACACGCGGTGCGCGGAGGTCATGCCCGGCTGGGTGGAGAGCACCACGCGTCGGCATCCCGGTGTCGCCCGCGCCCGCTCCACACAGGCCCGAACGAGCGACTCTCCGACGCCCCGGCCACGGGCGTCCGCGGAGACGGCGAGCATCCGGAACTCCGCCTCGCCCTCCCGGGCGATGTCGGCCCACGGACTGGTGGGGCCCGAGACGAAGGTCACGCCCCCGGCCGGCCGGCCCGCGCCGTCCAGTGCGACCAGCACCTCGGCCTCGGCGGCCCGCCGGGGCACGTCCCTCAGCACATCGAGGTACGCGTCGTGCACACCGAAGTCGAGGTGCCCGTCGTCGAGACAGGCCCGCGCGGTGAGCTCGCCCAGAGCCTCGTACTCCTCGGGCCGTGCCACTCGGATCCTGATGTCCCATCGGTGTGGTCCGATGTCCGTCACCCGCCCACGCCCACCGAGTTGTCCGGCGCCCCGTCGCCCTCGGGCGGCAGGTCTCCGCGTTCGACGGGTATCCGGGGGCCGGTCTCCTCGGGCAGCACGGCGTCCAGTTCGGCGTCGTCGGCGCGGTGGGCCCGCGCGGCGGTCTCACGCAGTGTCTCCCTGGACACCGAGAGCGGCGCGCCGAGCGTGATGCGAAGCGCGCCCTCGTTGCGCACGTAGGTGTGTCCGTACGCGGAGTGGCGGTACCAGCTCCCGTCCTCCCGCGCGCAGGTCTCGCCCTGGGACGGAGCGGAGCAGTCCTTGTCGGTGAACGGCTGCCGCTCCGCGGACAGGGTGAGCCGCGCTCCGTCCTTCGCGACGTACGTGAGCCGGAAGCCGTCGTCGCCGATGACTCCCGCCGACTGCCGTGCGAGGGTGAATCCCTCCGCCTCGGTGACGTACACGTGCTCGACACGGGTCTGGGCCGCCGAGGCGCGTGCCACGAGTTCAGCGTGGTCGGGGGGCGAGGCGCCGAGGCGCTCCGTACCACAGCCGGTGAGGGCGAGCGCGAGGGGTGCCACGGCGAGGTGGGCGAGGCGCGGGACGGTTCTCATGCGAACATCCTTGCGTATGCGTATGCGTATGCGTATGCGCGTGCCTGTGCGTATGTCTGTGCGTGACGAAGGCCGCCGCGTGATTCCGTGGGGGATCGCGGCGGCCTCCGGCGCCTCGCGGGCGACGGCGCGGGTCAGCGGCCGGGGCCGGCCTTCGCCAGTTCGGCCCGCACGCCCGGCTCGCCGGCGTCCGCGGTGTAGTCCGAGGGAGAGGTCTCGTCCACGCCCTCGGGAGCCTTGACCGCCTTGAGGACGAAGGTCAGGACGACGGTCACCACCACGTTGAGCACGAAGGCGGTGAGGCCGATGTAGCCGATCTCGCCGATGCCGGGGATCTCGGCGGAGGAGCCGCCGAAGTGCTTCTGTGTCGGACTCGCCACGCCGTAGGCCGCCGCCGTGCCGTACACCATGCCGACCGCCCAGCCCGCCAGCAGGGCCCAGCGGTGGAACCAGCGGGTGAACAGGCCGCCGACCAGTGCCGGCAGGGTCTGGAGGATCCAGATGCCGCCGAGCAGCTGGAAGTTGATCGCCACGGTCTTGTCCATGGTCAGGACGAAGACCAGCGCGCCGACCTTGACCAGCAGCGACACCAGCTTGGACACCTTGGTCTGCTGCTGTGGCGTGGCGTCCGGTTTCAGGAAGTCCTTGTAGATGTTGCGGGTGAAGAGATTGGCCGCGGCGATCGACATGATCGCCGCCGGCACCAGCGCGCCGATGCCGATGGCGGCGAAGGCGACGCCCGCGAACCAGTCGGGGAACATGTTCTCGAAGAGCTGCGGGATGGCCAGCTGGGCGTTGCCGACCTTGACGCCCGCCGCGATCGCCATGAAGCCGAGCAGCGCGAGCAGCCCCAGCATCAGCGAGTAGAGCGGCAGGATCGTGGTGTTGCGGCGGATGACGTCACGGCTGCGCGAGGAGAGCGTCGCCGTGATCGAGTGCGGGTACATGAAGAGCGCCAGCGCCGAGCCGAGCGCCAGCGTCGCGTAGCCCCACTGGCCCATCTCGCCCGGTACCAGCGCGCCGCGCGGTTTGCCCGTGACGGGGTTGACCGTGGCGTACGTCTCGCCGGCCCTGGCGAAGATCTCGCCGAAGCCGCCCAGCTTGATCGGGATGTAGATGATCGCCACCGCGATGACGATGTAGATCAGCGTGTCCTTGACGAAGGCGATCAACGCTGGGGCGCGCAGGCCCGAGGAGTAGGTGTACGCCGCGAGGACACCGAAGGCGATGAGCAGCGGAAGGTCCTTGACGAACCAGTGCGTGGTCTCGCCGCCCACGCCCATCACGTCCAGGACGGCCTGGATGCCGACCAGCTGGAGCGCGATGTAGGGCATGGTGGCGAGGATGCCGGTGAGGGCGACCGCCAGCGACAGGCCCTTGGAGCCGAACCGGCCGCGGACGAAGTCCGATGTGGTGACGTAGCCGTGCTTGTGGGACACCGACCACAGGCGGGGCAGGAAGGTGAAGATCAGCGGGTAGACGAGGATCGTGTACGGCACGGCGAAGAAGCCGGCCGCGCCCGCCGCGTAGATGGCGGCCGGGACGGCGACGAAGGTGTACGCGGTGTAGAGGTCGCCGCCCAGCAGGAACCAGGTCACCCAGGTGCCGAACGAACGGCCGCCCAGGCCCCACTCGTCGAGGCTGTGCTCGTTCTCGGCCTTGCGCCAGCGCGCGGCGAGGAAGCCCATGACCGTGACGGCCACGAAGAAGAAGACGAAGACGCCGAGGGCGACACCGTTCACGCCGTCCTTCATCGGGAACCCCCCTTGCGGGCGCGCTGGTCACGCTGCCACAGCTTGTACGCGATGACCGTCAGCACGGTGGAGACGACCACCCAGGACATCTGGTACCAGTAGAAGAACGGGATGCCGGCGAAGGTCGGCTCGATCCTCGCGTACGAGCTCACCCAGAGCATCGCCACGAAGGGCGCGAGCAGACAGAGGGCCACGACCACCCGTAGGGGTGTCACGACCGGTGGTTTGTCCTGCGTCACTTCCGACATCTGGCGACTCCGTCCCCTCGCTGAACACCATTGATCACCTGGGTAATCGCGCGTGCAATCTAGGGGACCGTCTCGCTCCGCGAAACCCCTGCCCGGATGACGGGCGGAAACCGCCGGATGCGGCGGGGTGGCGCGACGCGGAGGTGCGGCAGTGCCCCGACACTCCTCACGGATGTGCCGGGGCACTGGTTCACGCCGATGTGGCGGATTCCCCGCCGCCCGCCGCCGGTCGGCCCGGTCGGTGACCGGCAGTGCGGCGGGCCGGGCCGGCGGCGGGGGGACGTGGCCGGAATCAGCCGTTCGGACGCTTGAGTCTCGCGACGAACTTGTACCGGTCGCCGCGGTACACCGAGCGCACCCATTCGACCGGCTCGCCCTGGGCGTCCAGCGAGTGGCGCGAGAGCATGAGCATCGGCAGTCCGACGTCCGTGCCGAGCAGACCGGCCTCCCGCGGGCTGGCGAGCGAGGTCTCGATGGTCTCCTCGGCCTCGGCCAGATGGACGTCGTAGACCTCGGCGAGCGCGGTGTAGAGCGAGGTGTACTTCACCAGCGACCGGCGCAGCGCGGGGAAACGCTTGGCCGAAAGATGGGTGGTCTCGATCGCCATCGGCTCCCCGCTGGCCAGGCGCAGGCGCTCGATCCGCAGTACGCGCCCGCCCGTGGTGATGTCGAGTAGGCCGGCCAGCGTGTCGTCGGCCGTCACGTACCCGATGTCGAGCAGTTGCGAGGTGGGTTCCAGGCCCTGTGCCCGCATGTCCTCGGTGTACGAGGTGAGCTGGAGTGCCTGCGAGACCTTGGGCTTGGCCACGAAGGTGCCCTTGCCCTGGATCCGCTCCAGGCGGCCCTCGACTACCAGTTCCTGAAGGGCCTGGCGTACGGTCGTACGCGAGGTGTCGAACTCGGCGGCGAGGGTGCGCTCTGGCGGAACCGGGGTTCCGGGTGGCAAGGTCTCCGTCATGTCGAGCAAGTGTCGCTTCAGTCGGTAGTACTTGGGCACGCGCGCGGTGCGGGTGGCGGCGCCGCCCTCTGTCTCCGTACTGCCCGCGTCCGTGGCCATGGCCTGCCTTCCCGACTCCTGTGTTGCTGCCGTCACCGGCTCCTCCGTCTATAGCGGCTCACATGGTGGCACGGACCGGTCACGGGTCGTCGCCCTCCCTCAGGTGTCGGTCCGATAACGGACCCGACTGCCCTTCTTATACACCCTTGACACCCCTAAAGGTCTAGGCCAAGCTCCGGGTACTGGTCTAAACCATTAAAGACCAGGTCCCAGCCCCACGAGCACTACCCGACGTATGTCTTCGCGCGGTGGGCAGGGGTTGCAGGCATCCCTGAGGAGGGTGGCGTGAAGCGCAAGCTCATCGCGGCGATCGGCGTCGCGGGCATGATGGTCAGCATTGCCGCGTGTGGTGGCTCCGACGACAAGGGCGGAGACAAGGCCGGCAGCGAGGTCAAGGAGCTCACCGTCTGGCTGACGGTCGACGCCCAGAACAACTGGCCGGATCTGGTCAAGGCCGCCGATGACGCGGTGGCCGAGAAGCACCCCGGCATCAAGATCAAGCACGAGTACTACGGCTGGCCGGACAAGAACACCAAGCTCGACGCGGTGCTCGCCACGGACAAGGCCCCGGACGTTGTCGAAATGGGCAACTCCGAGATGATCAGCTACATGGCCAAGGGTGCCTTCGCCACGGTCGACCCGTCGAAGTTCGAGAACTCCGACAAGTGGCTCGACGCGCTCAAGGACTCGGTCACCTACAACGGCAAGACCTACGGCGTCCCCTACTACGCCGGTGGCCGGGTGGGCACCTGGCGCAAGGACATCGCCGCCGAGGCGGGCGTGAAGGAGGCCCCGAAGACCTGGGCCGAGCTGACCGCCGCCCTGGACGCCATCCAGAAGAAGAAGGGCGACAAGTTCAGCGCCTGGTACCAGCCCTCGCCGGACTGGTACGCGGCCATGTCCTTCGTCTACGAGCAGGGCGGCTCGATCGCCAAGCAGGAGGGCGAGACCTGGAAGGCGAACCTGTCCTCGCCGGAGTCCGTCAAGGGCCTCACCGAGTACAAGAACATCGTCGACAAGTACATGCACGGTGACAAGACGAAGGACGAGTCCGACCGTCCCGTCGTCTTCGGTCAGGGCAAGTCCGCGGCGATCTTCGCCGCCGGCTGGGAGGGCTCCGTCGCGGCGGGCCCGGAGAACGACAAGGTCGGCGGCCTCGCCGACAAGCTCGAGAACTTCGTCATGCCCGGCCCGTCCGGCAAGAACCTCCCGGTCTTCCTCGGCGGCTCGGACCTGGCCATCCCGGTCAAGTCCAAGGCGCAGGGCGTCGCCGCCGAGTGGATCGCCGCCTTCACCGGCGCCGAGGGCCAGAAGGGCCTCATCGCCAAGGGCAACCTGCCCAACAACAAGGCGGACCTCGCCCCGCTGAAGAGCGACCCGGCCACCACGGTCGCCGCCACCGCGGCCGAGTCCAGCTGGTTCGTCCCGACCGCCCCGGGCTGGGGTCAGGTCGAGAAGGCGCAGATCCTCAAGACGATGCTCGTCGACATCGCCAACGGCAAGAAGTCGGTGGAGCTGGCCGCTCAGGAAGCGGACGCGGCCATCGACAAGGTCATCAACACCAAGTGACCTGAGGGCAGGGCCCCGTCACCTTGGTCGACGGGGCCCTGCCGCCCGTACGCAGGAGAGGGATCGCTGAGGAGCACGGGATGAGTGCCGCAGAGACAACCACCGCGAAGGTGCCGCCGGTGCGGCAATCGCCACCATCCGGCTCCACAGCCGGTACGCCCGGGAAACCGGGGAAGAAGGGGACCTCGACCGGGGCGGGAGTGCCGTGGCTCCTGCTCGCGCCATGCCTGCTCGTCCTGCTGCTCGTGCTGGGGTACCCGCTCGTACGCCTGGTCACCCTCTCCTTCCAGAAATTCGGCCAGGCACAGCTCTGGGGCTTCGAGGAGGCGGAGTCGGCAGGCTTCGCCAACTTCACGAAGATCCTCGGTGACAGCGAGTTCTGGACCGTCGTCCTGCGCACCGTGGTCTTCATGGTCGGCGCCGTGGTGCTCACCATGGTCCTCGGCATGCTGATCGCGCTGCTGCTCCAGAGGGTCTCCGGCTGGGTCAAGTTCCTCATCAACATCGTCCTGGTGGCGAGCTGGGGCATGCCCATCATCGTCGCTACCGCCATCTTCAAGTGGCTCTTCGACGCCGACTACGGCGTGCTGAACTGGCTGATCGACAAGCTGCCCGGCGTCGACATGATCGGCCACAACTGGTTCGCCAGCGGCCCGCAGGGCCTCGCCGTGATCGTGCTCCTCGTCGTCTGGGGCGCCGTTCCCTTCGTCGTGATCACGCTCAGCGCCGGCCTCACGCAGGTGCCCAAGGAGCTCGAGGAGGCGGCCCGGCTCGACGGCGCGGGGGCCTGGGGAGTCTTCCGCTTCGTCACCCTGCCGATCCTCAAGCCGATCATCGTCATGCTCACGACGCTCTCGGTGATCTGGGACATGGGTGTCTTCCCGCAGGTCTACGTCATGCGCAACGGCCACCCCGAGGCCGAGTTCCAGGTCCTCACCACGTACTCGTTCGACAAGGCATTCGTCGTCAACGACTACGGCACCGGATCGGCGATCGCGCTCGTCACCGTCGTCCTGCTGCTCGGCGTGGTCGCCGTGTACATGCGCCAGATGCTGAAGATCGGAGAAGTGGAGTGAGCTCCGCCACCGCAGAGGCAGGCGTGTCCAAGCCCGCCGCGGCCCCCGTCCGCAGGCGGCCCCGCACGTCCAAGTTCGGCTGGAACCTGCTCGGGCTGCTCGTCTTCGTCACGGCCGGCTTCCCGGTCTACTGGATGGTGAACACGGCCTTCAAGCCGGCCAAGGACGCCATCGACCCCGACCCGCACTTCTTCCCCTCCACCTTCACGCTGGAGAACTTCCGGCGAGCCCTGGACATCGCGGACTTCTGGGGACCGGTCGGCCGCAGCCTCGTGGTGTCGATGGTCGTCGTCGTGATCGGCATCACGGTCGGCATGCTGGCGGCGCTCGCGATCTCACGCTTCGCCTTCCGTGGCCGCAAGATCGTGATCGTCGGCATCCTCGCCGTCCAGATGGTCCCGCTCGTCGCCATGATCATTCCGGTCTTCCTGATGCTCAACGACCTCGGGCAGTACGACCGGCTCAGCGGTCTGATCATCACGTACCTGACCTTCATCCTCCCGTTCACGGTGTGGACCCTGCGCGGCTTCATCGTCAACATCCCCAAGGAGCTGGAGGAGGCGGCGCAGGTCGACGGCTGCACCCGCACCGGCGCCTTCGTCCGGGTGGTCTTCCCGCTGCTCGCCCCGGGCATGGTCGCCACCTCCGTCTACGGCTTCATCCAGGCGTGGAACGAGTACCTCTACGCGCTGATGCTGATGAGCCAGCAGAACCAGACGGCCACCGTCTGGCTCGGCAACTTCATCACGAAGAACGGCACCGAGTACGCCCCGATGATGGCGGGCTCCACCATGATGGCCGTTCCCATCGTGATCCTCTTCCTCCTTGTCCAGCGCAAGATGGCCGCGGGTCTGACGGCCGGCGCCGTGAAGGGATAAGCCGCCCCATGACGACACTTGTACGCGGCGCCGACACCCTGACCCGCGACGCACTCACCGTGCTCCAGCCGGGCTTCGTCGGCACCACCGCACCCGACTGGCTGCTGCGCCGTATCGGGGAGGGACTCTCCTCGGTCGGCCTGTTCGGCCGGAACATCGAGACACCCGAGCAGCTCGCCGCCCTCACGGCCCAGCTGCGCGCCGAGCGGGACGACGTCCTGGTCGCCATCGACGAGGAGGGCGGGGACGTCACCCGCCTCGAGGTCCGCCAGGGCTCCTCCTTTCCCGGCAGCTACGCCCTCGGCTCCGTCGACGACGTGGACCTGACCCGGGCCGTCGCCCAGGAGCTCGGCCGCAGGCTCGCCGCGTGCGGGGTGGACCTCAACTGGGCCCCCTCCGCGGACGTGAACGCCAACGCCGACAACCCG
The DNA here is from genome assembly GCF_035994945.1 of Streptomyces sp. NBC_01216. Classification (NCBI taxonomy): domain Bacteria; kingdom Bacillati; phylum Actinomycetota; class Actinomycetes; order Kitasatosporales; family Streptomycetaceae; genus Streptomyces; species Streptomyces sp. NBC_01216. The sequence continues at coordinate 2,318,639 of NZ_CP108677.1, read as the reverse complement.
GTCATCGGAGTCCGGGCCTTCGGGTCCGACCCGGGCCTGGTGGCGCGTCACACCGTGGCCTACATCGAGGGTCTCCAGGCCGCCGGCGTCGCCGCCTGCACCAAGCACTTCCCCGGTCACGGCGACACCAACGTGGACTCCCACCACGCGCTGCCCCGGATCGATGTGGACCTCGCCACACTGCACGCCCGTGACCTGGTACCTTTCCGCGCCGCGATCGCGGCGGGTTCCAAAGCGGTCATGAGCGCGCATATTCTGCTTCCCGCGCTCGACCCGCACCGTCCGGCGACCCTGAGCCCGCAGATCCTGACCGGTCTGCTGCGCCGGGAGCTGGGCTTCGACGGGCTGATCGTCACCGACGGCGTGGAGATGCAGGCCATCGCGTCGACGTACGGCATCGAGCGCGGCTCCGTCCTCGCGATCGCCGCGGGCGCCGACGCCATCTGTGTCGGCGGCGGGCTGGCCGACGAGGACACCGTCCTCGCGCTGCGCGACGCCCTGGTCGGTGCGGTACGGACCGGCGAACTGCCCGAGGAGCGGCTGGCCGACGCCGCGGCGCGGGTACGCGCCCTGGCGTCCTGGACGCGGGCGCATCGGGTCAGGGGGGCTGTTTCGGGGCCGGGCGCGGAAGTGCAGGAGGGGACCGCGCCCGGCACCGACATCGGACTCGTCGCGGCCCGCCGGGCCCTGGTGGTGACGACGGGGGAGCGGGCGTACACGCCGATGACGCGTGCTCCCTATGTCGCCTCCTTCGCGTCGGCCGCCAACTTCGCGGTCGGCGACGAGACGCCCTGGGGGGTCGCGGCCGAGCTGGAGCGGCTGCTGCCGGGCACCGGGACGGGTTCGTACGCGGAGCCGTCCGTGGACGCGCTCCTCGCCGCGGCGGGGGAGCGGGGGATCGTCGCCGTCGTGCGCGACGCCCATCGGCACCCCTGGATGACCGAGGCTCTGGAAGCCCTTCTCGCGGCCCGTCCGGACACCGTCGTGGTGGAGATGGGGCTGAACCAGGCGAAGCCCCTGGGGGCCCTCCACATCGCGACGCACGGCGCGGCACGCGTCTGCGGCCGGGCGGCGGCGGAGGTCATCGCCGGCGTGTGAGCGCTCGGGCGCCCGGATCGTACGGGAGGGCCGGCATCCCGAACCCGGGGTGCCGGCCCTCCCGTGCGTCGTGCCGTCCGGGTCCCGCGCGCCCGGGTCCGGTCCCGGAACGGCCGTGGGACCGGACCCTCCGGTCCGGTCCCACGAAACGCTTCTCCGGTTCCCGCACGGGCGCCGGGACAGGATCAGATGCCCTGCCAGGAGGGCTTCTCGGCGAAGGTGTGGCGGAAGTAGTCCGCGAGCTTCAGCTTGGACGCGGCGGCCTCGTCGACGACGACGGTGGCGTGCGCGTGCAGCTGGAGCGCCGAGGCCGGCACGACCGCGGCGACCGGACCCTCGACGGTCTGCGCCACGGCGTCAGCCTTGCCCTCGCCGGTGGCCAGCAGCACCAGGTGGCGGGCCTCCAGGATGGTGCCGATGCCCTGGGTGATGACGTGGTGCGGCACCTGCTCGATGTCGTCGTCGAAGAAGCGCGCGTTGTCCACCCGGGTCTGCTGGGTGAGCGTCTTGATCCGGGTGCGGGAGGCCAGCGAGGAGCAGGGCTCGTTGAAGCCGATGTGCCCGTCCGTGCCGATGCCCAGGATCTGGAGGTCCACACCGCCGGCGTCGGCCAGCGCCTGGTCGTAGGCGTGGCAGGCGGCCTGGACGTCCTCGGCGGAGCCGTCGGGGCCCAGGAAGGCGTCCGCGGGCAGTCCGAGCGGCTCGACGACCTGCCGGAGCACGGTGGAGCGGTACGACTCGGGGTGGCCCGCCGGGAGTCCGACGTACTCGTCCAGCTGCGCGATCCGGGCACGCGAGGCGTCCACGGAACCGGCCGAGACCCGGGTGAGGAGGGCCTCGTAGATGGGCAGCGGGGTCGAGCCGGTGGCCACGCCGAGCAACGCGTCGGGCTTGCGGCGCAGGAGCTCCGCGATGGAGTCGGCGATGAGCTCGCCGCCTGCCTTGGCGTCCGGGACGATGACAACTTCCACGCTGTGCCTGCCGATCTGGAGAGAGGGCCGGTGGTATAGACCAATCGGGTCCAATCTAGCAGAGCGGGAGCCTCGGCCTCGGCCTCGTCCGCGGGGCGGACTCTCTCTCATGGTCGGTCGCCGCCGACGGCCGGGCCACCCGGCGGGAACCGCGCGCCGTCCCGTCGGTGCGGGTGAGGGCGGGCGTGGCCGGCGCGGGTGGGGAGGGGGCGGGCCGGGGGTGCGGAACGCGGTCCGGGGAGGAAACGCCGGCCGCGCGTTGAGCGGGACCGCCCTCGCGTCCGTATGACTCGACAGTCCGGGAAAACCCGCGGGCCGCGGCGCCTGACGGGACCCTCAACCCGTCCGGCACCGCAGCCCGGAGTCGCTCGGCCGGGGGTGTGCGGTCCCTCGGCCGTGGGGAGGTCTCGGCGCAGTCAGGGCAGAGAGCGCCGGGTACCTCGTTCCACCCTCCTGTGCGGGGAGAGTGGAGGCTTGATGATGCTGCCCTGCCATTGTGGACTAGACCATTCTGGTCTGTCCATCCATATCGGCAGGGTGTTTCCGGGCCCATCCTCCAACACGAACGCCCCGAGATCCAGGTTCATCACCCCCGAAATCCACGGGTACGCTCGCACCTGTGCCCTCCATGAACGACCTCGTACGCCAGCACACCGCTCTGAGTGAGTCCGACCTCGAGTGGCTCCATCTGCTGGTCTCGGAGTGGCAGCTGCTCTCCGACCTCTCCTTCGCCGACCTGGTGCTCTGGGTGCCCACCCTGGACGGCACCCGGTACGTCTCCGTCGCCCAGATGCGGCCCAACACCGGCCCCACCTCCTACCAGGACGACATGGTCGGCCACCTCGTCCCACGCGGCCGGCGGCCCCTGCTCGACGCGGCCCTCGACGAGGGACGCATCGTCCGCGAGGGCGACCCCGAGTGGCGCGAGGAGGTGCCCGTACGTGTGGAGTCCATCCCGGTGCGGCGCGAGGGCAGGGTGCTCGGAGTCATCGCCCGCAACACCAACCTGCTGACGGTGCGGACCCCCAGCAGGCTGGAGCTCACCTACCTCCAGTCCGCCTCCGACCTGGCCCAGATGATCGCCGCGGGGGCCTTCCCCTTCGCCGGCGAGGTGGTCGACATGGACTCCTCGCCGCGCGCCGGCGACGGCCTGATCCGTCTCGACGCCGACGGCATCGTCCAGTACGCCTCGCCCAACGCCCTCTCCGCCTACCACCGGCTCGGGCTCGCCGCCGACCTGGTCGGCCAGCACCTCGGCCAGATCACCGCCGAACTCGCCCCCTCCCGCGGTCCCGTCGACGAGGCCCTGGTCAAACTCGCCTCCGGCTACGCCCCGCGTGAGGCCGAGGTCGAGGGCAACGGCGGCGTCATCCAGTTGCGGGCGATCCCGCTCAAGCCCAAGGGCCCCCGTATCGGGTCGCTCGTCCTGCTCCGTGACGTCACCGAACTGCGTCGCCGTGAGCGTGAGTTGATCACCAAGGACGCCACTATCCGGGAGATCCACCACCGGGTGAAGAACAACCTCCAGACCGTGGCGGCGCTGTTGCGGCTGCAGGCCCGGCGGATGGACTCCGACCGCGGCCGTGAGGCGCTCAACGAGGCGGTGCGGCGGGTCGGTTCGATCGCCATCGTCCATGAGACGCTGTCCCAGAATCTGGACGAGCGTGTCGAGTTCGACGAGATCGCCGACCGGGTGATCGCGATGGTCGCCGAGATCTCCCCGGGCAGGGTCACCTGCCGGCGCGTCGGCCGCTTCGGCATCCTCGACGCCGAGGTCGCCACCCCGCTCTCCATGGTCCTCACCGAGGTGCTCCAGAACGCACTGGAGCACGCCTTCGCCCCGGGCGAGCAGGGCACGGTCGAGGTCGCGGCCGTGTGCGGCGAACCCCGCGCGGACGCACGGCTTCTGATCACGGTTCAGGACGACGGCCGCGGGCTGCCCGAGGGGTTCGACCCGCAGCGGGCCGGAAACCTCGGTCTGCAGATCGTACGGACCTTGGTGGAGGGGGAGTTGGGGGGCACGTTCGACATGCGGCCCGGCGCCGGGCGCGGCACGAAGGTCGTCCTCGACGTCCCTGTCCGGCCGCAGAAGTAACCCGGCGCGGCGGCGCGGTACAGCAGCGAGCCCCGGACCGAAGGGAATCGGTCCGGGGCTCGAATGCTGTGGGTTACTGCTGCGCGCTGCGGCTCGGGGGCGGTGAGTGCGTACGCGATGTACGCGCCGCTTGCCTGAGGCTCGTCGCGGGTGGCGTCAGGCGCTGGCGTTGCGCGCCCGGTTGCGAGCGGCACGGCGCTTCATCGCGCGACGCTCGTCCTCGCTGAGGCCACCCCAGACGCCGGAGTCCTGGCCGGACTCGAGCGCCCACTGCAGGCACTGCTCCATGACGGGGCAGCGGCGGCAGACGGCCTTGGCTTCCTCGATCTGCAGCAGGGCAGGACCGGTGTTGCCGATGGGGAAGAACAGCTCGGGGTCTTCCTCACGACAAACGGCGTTGTGACGCCAGTCCATGGCTGCTACCTCTCTTGGTGTTACATGCGGGTGCTTGTGAATGTGAACGCTTTCACGAATCCCCCCGCAAGGGAAGGGCCGACAGCCAGATGAACTGGCGTGGTCCTTGGACTGAGGAGGGGTTCTGGCTTTCAGTGGAGGCCGGTCTTGCGGGCCGTCCCGATCGCCATGAAGAGATTCGCAAACCTCGGCGGCGGATACAACCCCTTCAGGAAAGTTTTTTTTGATTCCTCGGTGTCGGCTAGGTCACAGCCGTACTTCTAAGGGGTGGATGGCAGCCTAAACGTTCGAGTGAAAGGACTTTAGGCCCTTCCACTCACACAATCACACGCAGTGCACGGCGTACGCCTGTGAACGCCACGCTCGTACGCAGTCCGAGGTGGTCGCCGTCCATCTGTAGGGGCAGCGGAACCTTCGAATGCAAGGTGAAGTCGGTCAGGTCGTGCAGGGTCAGCGCGTGCTTGCCGCGCGGGCCGCGTTCGGGCGTCGACGTGAGCAGCTGGGTGGCGTACCGGGCCACCGCCGACGTGGAGAGACGGCTCAGGCCGAGGACGTCCAGCGCGGTGTCGAAGGATGCCTCCGGAGACGCGTACACCGGGCGATTGCCCAGGTAGGTCCAGGGGGAGGTGTTGCAGATTATCGACAGCACCAGGTCCGGCACCGGGGCCTCGCCGGGCCGCTCCAGGGTGATCACGCCATGCCGGCGGTGCGGCTCCCCGAGGAACTGACGGAACACCTGGCGCAGATAGAGCGCGTGCGTCGAACGCCTGCCCCGCTCCCGCTGCTGTTCGACCCGGCCGATGACTCCCGCGTCGAAGCCGAAGCCCGCGCAGAAGGTGAACCAGCGGGCCGGCACCGACTCGTCCTCGGTGCCGGGGGCGCCGGACGCCCGCCCGAGGCTCACTGTGCGTGCGCGGTGTTCACGCAGCGCGTCGAGGAGCGCGCCCGTCGCCTCCACCGCGTCGTTCGGCAGCCCGAGGGCGCGCGCGAAGACGTTCGTCGAACCACCGGGGACCACCGCCAGGCCCGGCAGCCGGTCCGGATCGGGGCCGTCGTGGAGCAGCCCGTTGACGACCTCGTTGACGGTGCCGTCGCCGCCGAGGGCGACGACCAGCTCGACGTCCTCGGACTGGGCGGCCCGTCTGGCCAGGTCACGGGCGTGACCGCGGTACTCGGTGGTGACGGCCTCCAGCTTCATCTCACTGGCGAGGGCGTGGATGAGCACGTCACGGGTGCGGGCACTGGTGGTGGTTGCTGCCGGATTGACCACGAGAAGTGCGCGCATGGCCGCCAGGGTACCTACCCGGCGGTACCGGGCGCAGTCCCGGCCACCTGGCGGACAGTGCCGGGGCCCGCCCCGGCTACCCTGCCGGATATGAGCAGCACGGAGCAGACCGCTGAGCAGACCGCCCGCCCCGGACGGCTGACCGCCGCGGCGACGGTGGCCGGGATCGAGGCGCTTGGCCTGATGGCCGGGGGCCTGTACGTGCTCGTGACCGGGCTCACGGGCAGCCCCGACGACCTGACCCAGGCGGTGATGGGCGGGGCCACGCTGATCGTGCTCGGCCTGATCCCCGGGGCGGCGGCACGCGGACTGCTGCGGCGCCGGGCCTGGAGCCGCGGTCCGGCGATCATCACCCAGATCCTGGCGCTGCCGGTCGCCTGGCAGCTGCTCCAGGCGGACAGCGTGATGATCCCGGCCGGTGTCGCCCTCGCGGTGCTCGCCGTGACGGGCCTGGTGCTCCTGGTGAACCCGGAGACGACACAGGCCCTCGGCATCCGGCGGCCGGGCGACGCGTAGCCCCGGCGCGGACGGCCACCCCGGGACGGGGCGGCCCTTGCGTACCCCTACTCCTCGACGAGCAGCTTCTCCCGCAGCTGGGCCAGCGTGCGGGCCAGCAGCCGTGAGACGTGCATCTGCGAGATGCCGACCTCCTGCGCGATCTGCGACTGGGTCATGTTCCCGAAGAAGCGCAGCAGCAGGATCCGCTTCTCCCGCGGCGGGAGGTCCTCCAGGAGCGGCTTCAGGGACTCGCGGTACTCCACGCCCTCCAGCGCCTCGTCCTCCGCGCCCAGCGTGTCCGCCACCGCGGGGGACTCGTCGTCCGTGTCGGGGACGTCCAGGGAGAGGGTCGAGTAGGCGTTCGCCGACTCCAGCCCCTCCAGGACCTCCTCCTCGGAGATCCCGAGCCGCTCCGCGAGCTCGTGCACGGTCGGTGAACGGCCGTGCTGCTGGGACAGCTCCGCCGTCGCCGTCGTCAGCGAGAGCCGCAGCTCCTGGAGGCGGCGCGGCACCCGCACCGCCCAGCCCTTGTCACGGAAATGGCGCTTGATCTCGCCCACGACCGTCGGGGTCGCGTATGTGGAGAACTCCACCCCGCGCTCAGGGTCGAAGCGGTCCACCGACTTGATCAGGCCGATCGTGGCGACCTGCGTCAGGTCGTCGAGCGGCTCGCCGCGGTTGCGGAAACGCCGGGCCAGGTGCTCCACGAGCGGCAGGTGCATCCGGACCAGACGGTTGCGCAGCTCCGCCTTCTCGGGGGAGCCCTCCGGCAGCTCGCGCAGCTTGACGAAGAGGGCGCGCGCCCCGCTCCGGTCGTGCGGATCCGGCGCCTCGCGCGGCTCGGCCTCGTCGGCGGCCGTCTCGTGGACCTCCGGGGTCTCGCCGGCGGCCACCGCCCCCGGTCCCTCGGCGCCCGGCACCTCCCCGGTGGCATCGGCCACACCGGGAACCGCGTTGTGCTGCTCGTACTCGCTCATGTGGACCGCCTGCTCCGTAGCGACCTCTACCCCGACCTCCGGATGCGGCCTCGCCTGCTGTTCAGGGATGCCGGCCGTCGCGTCCCCGCTCCTCACGCCGGGCCTGGCCCCGCGCCGCGCTGTTTGTACAGGCTGATGGAGACCGTGCGGTCCTCCGCCACGGACGACTCGACCTTCCCGGCCAGCGCGGACAGCACCGTCCACGCGAAGGTGTCCCGCTCCGGTGCCCGCCCGTCCGTGGTCGGGGCGGAGACGGTCACGTCGAGCGAATCGTCGATCAAGCGGAACACGCAACTGAGGACGGACCCCGGTACGGCCTGCTGGAGCAGGATCGCGCAGGCCTCGTCGACCGCGATCCGCAAGTCCTCGATCTCGTCGAGGGTGAAGTCCAAGCGCGCCGCGAGGCCGGCCGTGGCCGTACGCAGCACGGACAGGTAGGCACCCGCAGCGGGCAGCCGGACTTCCACGAAGTCCTGGGTCCCGGGCTCGCCTGCGATCTGGGACACCCTCACCTCCAAGGTGGCACAAGCTCGTTCGGGGCCCGGGGGAGAAGGCCCCCGAACCGGGCGGTGCGCAGTCGGTTGCGCAGTCCGCCGTGACGCTACCGCGATCCACGCCGCCATGTCGCCGCGGGCCCCGGCGGCGCCCCTTCCCGCGCCTGTCACTCATGGTAAGGCCATGAGCGCACGCAGTGGCTAGGGGGCTGTGGGGCCCAATGAAGAGCGACGGGCGGTCGATTGGCCGCGGAGGGTTGACGTACCCAACTGTCAGACGATCGAACCGTCCACGAAGCACCAGCGCCAGCGCTCGTTCGGCTCGAAGGTCCGCATCACCGGGTGGCCGGTGGCCGAGAAGTGGCCGGTGGCGTGCCGCCCCGCCGAGGAGTCGCAACAGCCCACGTGCCCGCAGGTGAGGCAGAGCCGTAGCTGTACCGGATGCGTCCCTCCGGCCAGACAGTCCGGGCAGGTCTCGGTGAGCGGCGCGGGTTCGGGCCGTGGCGTTGCTGCGAGGTGCGGGCACTCGGTCATGATGGCCAGGCTACGTGGTGGAACGAGACGGGGACCTGTCATGGACGCGCTGCAACTGGTGGGACTGGTCGCGGCGAGCGCCGCGGTGGCGGGCGCGGCCCGCAGGACACCGGTGCCGGCGCCGCTGCTCCTCGTCGCGGCCGGGCTGGCGGCCTCGTACGTCCCCGGTGTCCCCGACTACACCCTCGACCCGCACATCGTGCTGCCGCTGATCCTGCCGCCGCTCCTCTACACGGCCGCCGTGGAGTCCTCCTACCTGGACCTGCGGGCCAACATCCGGCCCGTCGCGCTGCTCTCGGTCGGCTACGTCCTCTTCGCGACGGTCGCGGTCGGCTGGCTCGCCCACCTGCTCGTCCCCGACCTGCCGCTGACCGCGGCCCTGGTGCTCGGCGCGGTGGTCGCCCCGCCGGACGCCGTCGCGGCCACGGCGATCGCCCGCAGACTCGGCCTGCCGCACCGGATCACCACGATCCTCCAGGGGGAATCCCTGGTGAACGACGCCACCGCCATCACCGCGTACAAGGTCGCGCTCGCCGCCGCGGTCGGGGAGGGGGTGAGCTGGGCCGGCGGGATCGGGGAGTTCACGCTCGCCGCGGCCGGCGGGATCGGCGTCGGCGTGGTGCTCATGGTCCCCATCCACTGGCTCCGCCGTCACCTGGGCGAGGCCCTGCTCCAGAACACCCTCTCCCTGCTGATCCCCTTCGCCGCCTACGCGGCCGCCGAGGCGGTCGGCGCCTCCGGGGTGCTCGCCGTGGTCGTCGTCGGCCTCTTCCTCGGGCACCGGAACTGGCAGGTCGACTTCGCGACCCGGCTCCAGGAGGAGGCGGTGTGGAAGATGGTGGCCTTCATCCTGGAGTCGTCCGTGTTCGCGCTGATCGGACTCCAGCTCCCGTACGTCGTCCAGGGCCTCGGGCAGTACGCGATGGCCGAGGCCGTCTGGTACGCGGTGGGGGTCTTCGTGGCCGTGGTGGTGGTCCGCTTCGTCTGGGTCTACCCCGCGACCTTCGTCCCGCGCCGCCTGTCGGGCCGCGTCCGGCGGCGGGAGCCCGGCGTCGACTGGCGGGCACCGCTGATCGTGGGCTGGGCCGGCATGCGGGGCGTGGTCTCCCTCGCCATCGCCTTCTCGATCCCGGTGGTCACGGACGGCGTGGAGTTCCCGGCGCGCAACCTGGTGCTCTTCCTCACCTTCACCACCGTGATCGGCACCCTGGTGGTGCAGGGCCTGACGCTCCCGCCGCTGATCCGCCTGCTGAAACTGCCCGGACGCGACAGGTACGCCGAGACCCTCGCCGAGGCGCAGGCGCAGAGCGAGGCGTCCCGGGCGGCGGAGGAGCGCCTGCGGGACCTCCTGGACGACGAGCGCAACACCCTGCCGCCGCCGCTGGCGGACCGGCTGCGCACCGTCCTGGAGCGGCGCCGCAACGCGGTGTGGGAGCGGCTCGGCGCGGTCGACGAGGTCACCGGCGAGACGGCCGACGACACCTATCGCCGGCTGGCGGGCGAGATGATCGACGCCGAGCGCGAGGTCTTCGTCCGGCTCCGCGACGAACGCCGGATCGACGACGAGATGCTGCGCACCCTGCTGCGGCGGCTGGACCTGGAGGAGGCCGCGGCCTACCGCGAGGACGCGGGCTGAGAGCCTGCCGGACGCCTCTGACCGGGCGGGTCAGTCGGCCCGCCCGTGATCACCGCCGCGAGCGTGGTCCCGGGGGCGAACGCGCCCTCCTGCGCGAGGGTGAACAGCCCGAAGAGCATTTTGGCTACATACAACCGCTCGATGGCGAGTTCATGCCGCGCTTCGAAGTCCCGTGCGAACGCGTCCAGGGCGGCGGTCGAACGGGCGTAGCCCCCGCCGTGGAACCGCTCGTCGAGGCTCCAGTCGCCCCGCGGGCCGCCGAAGGCCGCCGACTGCAGCGTCCGGACCTCCGCGCCCAGGAAGCCGCCCTTGAGGACCGGCACTCCCAGCGCCCGCCCGCCGCCCCCGAGGCCGGCCGCCAGGCCCGCGAGGGTGCCGCCCGTGCCGCAGGCGACGGCGACGACGTCCGCCGCGCCGGACAGTTCACGGCCCAGATCCACGCATCCCCGGACCGCGAGCGCGTTGCTGCCGCCCTCGGGGACCACGTACGTCCCGGGCGGGCAGGAGCCGAGCAGTCCCGCCAGGACCTCCGGGTCACCCTTCGCGCGGTACGCCGCGCGGTCGACGAACACCAGCCGCATGCCGTCCTGCGCGCACCGGCGCAACGAGGGGTTCAGAGGCCGGTGCGCGAGTTCGTCGCCACGGACGACCCCGATCGTCTCGAAGCCGAGCAGTCGGCCCGCGGCGGCGGTGGCCCGCAGGTGGTGGGAGTACGCGCCGCCGAAGGTCAGCATCGGGCGACCGTCCGCCGCCCGCAGGTTGAGGGCGAGCTTGCGCCACTTGTTGCCCGGCAGCTCCGGATGGATCAGGTCGTCGCGCTTGAGCAGCAGCCGCAGACCCCGCCGGGTCATGCGCTCGTCCTCGACCGTCTCCAGGGGGGACGGGAGCCGGGGCCGCAGGCGGGCGAGGTCGAACGCGTTCACTCGCCCATTGTCGGGGGCGGCCGTAGCCCGGCGCACGGGGGTGGGTTCGGACGACCGGCCACGCGACGCGCACGGGGCGGGGACCTGCGCGCCCGGGAGAGGCATGCCGGGGAGCGCCGTCCGGGGCCCGCCGTACCGCTCGACGAGGCCCCGGACGGTGTCCGGACGCCCGACGGCGTCCGGAGTCCGCCGCGGACCCCGGGGGCGGAGGGGGCCCGCCCTCGCGCCCGTCCGGCGGGGCCCGCGACGGGATCGTGGTGCCGCGCGACGGGATCGTGGTGCCGCGCCCGGCCGAGGCGCGCGCACGGGCCCGCCGCGCGGCACCGGCCCGGTGGCCGTCGCGAGTGCGGTCCGCCGGTCCGGGGACCTCAGGGCCGGCCGCGTAGCTGCTCGGCGATCCGGCCCCGCATCGAGGCCATGGTGAAGCCGCGCGGGTCGATCTTCCCCGGCTGCCACTCCAGATGGCCGATCACCGAACGGTGCGTCCAGCCGTGCACCCGGCACACCGCCGCCGCGGCCTTCGCGATGGCGTCCAGCTGCGCCTTCGGCCACGGGTCCCTGCCGTCGCCGAGGTTCTCGCACTCGAATCCGTAGAAGTGCCGGTTGCCGTCCGTGGTCGCCTCGTCGTCTGGCGGGAGGCGGTGCTCGGCGATGACCGCCCGCAGGACGTCGTCGTCGCCCCGCCCCGCGTGGTTGGCGCGGCCGTAGCCGACCAGATGGACCCGGCCGTCCTTGGCGATCACGCCGTGGCAGAGCGGGCCGGGCAGGGAGGCGTAGCCGTCGCGGCAGATACGGACGGTGCTCGCGGTGCCCTTGGTGACGGTGTGATGGATCATCACACCGTGGACGGGCCCCCACGGGCCCTTGTGATTGCGGTTGTGCACAGGCCAGTTGCCGACCTGTACGACCGAAAGGCCCTCGCCGCGCAATGCGCCGAGGAACCTGCTCGCGGACATGGGTGAGGACACGACCGACTCCTTCGAATAGGCGGAACGGAAGAGAGACGGAAACCGCTCGGGAAGAGGAGTGTCCCGATGCCCGGACCGCTGTTCGGGGCTTGTGCGAGCCGATCAGGCCATGGCGCCGGATAGCCGAGGGGTGTGGGCTGTTCGAGTGGAGATCGAGCGACATGCCCAGGCGCGGGCGATCTACTCCCACTCATTTGTGTAATGGCGGACGCACTCTCCGTGCTGAAAGGCTTCCTCTCGCAGTCCAGTCATATCGAGAGGGAGTTCCATGTCCGTTGGTTCGGTTGGCGACGAGGTCCGCGCGGAACAGGCAGGTCCGCAGCAGAGTCTCGGTACCGCCGCCGCCCGGAACCTGGCGACCACCACCAAGTCGGCGCCGCAGATGCAGGAGATCACCTCACGGTGGCTGCTGCGGATGCTGCCGTGGGTGCAGGTCCAGGGCGGTACCTACCGGGTGAACCGGAGGCTCAGCTACAGCGTGGGTGACGGCCGTGTCACCTTCGTCCAGACCGGTGAGCGAGTCACGGTGATCCCCGCCGAACTCGGCGAACTTCCCGCCCTGCGCGGATACGAGGACGAGCACGCGCTCACGGAGCTGGCGCAGCGCTGCCGGCAGCGCGAGTTCGCGCCGGGCGAGGTGATCGCCACGGCGGGCGAGCCGGCCGACCGGGTCTATCTCCTGGCCCATGGCAAGGTCGAGCAGCTCGGCGAGGGCCCGTACGGCGACGAGGCGGTCATCGGCGTGCTCGCCGACGGGGCGTACTTCGGCGACGACGCGCTCACCTGCGCGGACGCCACGTGGGCGTGGACCAGCCGGGCGGCCACCGCCTGCACCGTCCTCGAACTCACCCGCGACGACGTGCGCAACCTCGCCGAGCGGGCCGGCTCCCTCGCCGCGCACCTCGAGAGCGTGGCCGCGCTGCCCCACCAGCGCACCAACAAGTACGGCGAGGCGGAGATCGACCTCTCGGCCGGACACGTCGGCGAGGCGGTCGTCCCGCACACCTACGTCGACTACGACGCCGCGCCGCGCGAGTACGAGCTCTCCGTCGCCCAGACCGTGCTGAAGGTCCACAGCAGGGTCGCCGACCTGTACAACCAGCCGATGAACCAGACCGAGCAGCAGTTGCGCCTCACGGTCGAGGCGCTGCGCGAGCGCCAGGAACACGAGCTGGTCAACAACCGCGAGTTCGGCCTCCTGGCGAACTGTGACTACGGGCAGCGGCTGCAGCCTCACGACGGGGTGCCCAGCCCGGACGACATGGACGAGCTGCTCTCGCGGCGCCGCGGCTCCAAGATGTTCCTCGCCCACCCGCGGGCCATCGCCGCCTTCGGGCGCGAGTGCAACAAGCGCGGACTGGTGCCCGAGTCCATCGACTTCAACGGCAACCGGATTCCCGCCTGGCGGGGTGTGCCCATCTTCCCGTGCAACAAGATCCCCGTCTCGGACGCCCGCACCACCTCGATCATCTGCATGCGTACCGGCGAGGCCGACCAGGGAGTGATCGGCCTCCACCAGACCGGCCTCCCGGACGAGATCGAGCCGAGCCTGTCCGTGCGCTTCATGGGCATCGACGAGCAGGCGATCATCTCCTATCTCGTCACCGCCTACTACTCGGCGGCCGTGCTCGTCCCGGACGCGCTGGGCGTGCTGGAGAACGTCGAGGTCAGTCGCTGGCGCTGACCGGTCCGGGTGGCGGCGGGGGCCCCGAACCGGCCCCCGCCGCGGCCCGTCCGCACCGCCGGCTCCCCCGGGCACCGAGCCCCACGAACCATGAGGTGACCGTGACCATGACCAGCGCGGGTGCCGCGACCGACGGCCTGGGCGCCGTGGCACTGCTCGACCAGACACGCACCGTCGTCAACCCCCAGCTGCGATCGACCGTCGAGTCGCTGCCCCTTTCCGTCCGCCGGGTGGCGATGTACCACTTCGGCTGGGAGCAGGCCGACGGCTCACCGGCCGCGGGCCCGGCCGGCAAGGCCATCCGGCCCGCTCTCGTCCTCGCCGCGACGCGCGCGCTCGGCGGCGAGACGGCCCCCGCGGTGCGTGCCGCCGCCGCGGTGGAACTGGTGCACAACTTCACGCTGCTCCACGACGACATCCTCGACGAGGACCCGATCCGTCGGCACCGGCCCACCGCCTGGACGGTGTTCGGCATCCCGGACGCCCTGCTCGCGGGCGACGCGATGCTCGCGCTGTCCCTCCGACTGCTCGCCGAGGAGGGTGATCCCCGGGCCGCCGCCTCCTCGGCCCGGCTCGCCGCCTGCGTGATCGAGATCTGCGCGGGCCAGCAGGCCGACTGCGCCTTCGAGGAGCGGGCTCCGCACGAGGTGTCCCTGGAGGAGTGCCTCGCCATGGCCACCGCCAAGACGGGCGCCCTGCTGGGCTGTGCGTGCGCGGTGGGCGCGCTGTACGCGGGCGCCGGGGAGGAGGAGGTCGCCGCGATGGACGCGTTCGGCCGGGAGGCGGGTCTCGCCTTCCAGCTGATCGACGATCTGATCGGGATCTGGGGTGATCCCGACCGGACCGGCAAACCGGCGGGCGCCGACCTCGTCGCCCACAAGAAGTCCTTGCCGGTGGTGGCGGCGCTCGCCTCGGGTACGGCGGCGGGCGAGGAGCTGGCCACGCTGTACCGCCGTCCGGTGCTCGACGCGTCCGCCGTCCGGGCGGCGGCGGACGCGGTCGAGCGGGCGGGCGGCCGCGACTGGGCACAGGCCGAGGCGGCCGACCGGATGGCCAGGGCCGTGCACCAACTCTCCCTGGCGGTGCCGGACCTGACGGCCGCGGGGGATCTGCTGTCCCTCGCGGAGTTCGTGACCCGCCGCACCCGCTGAGCTGAGAGCCTGGCGGTTGGCCTCTGGCCGGGTGTTCACACCCTGGCACGCGCGCTGCCGGCGTTGCCGGGATGCCCCGGTGGCTCCGCTACAGCGGCATCCCGGCGCCTTGGAATCGCGCGCACCAGACCGCGTCCGCCCGTCGGCCGAAGGCCGCCCGACAGGCTCTGAGAGGTCCGACCGGGGCCGGGCGCTCGCGCCGGCGTCGGGAGGTGGCCGGGGTCTCGAACGGGCCGGGGGCCGAGGACGGGGGCCCCGGAAAGGTCGTGGGGGGGCCGGGACCCGCGGGGCCGCGGGGTCAGGCCGGCGGGAGGACGCGGTCGACCACGGTCTCGACGAGGGAGTCCAGCTCCCTTGCGTCGTGGAGGCCGGGCACGGTGAGGTGGTCGACGAGCAGTCCGGTGAGGGCGAAGTAGAGCAGCAGCACCGTGTCCGCGTCGCCGGGCATGCCGGCGGCGAGGTGGAGCCGGATGTTCTCGTCGAGATCGCCGCGCAGCACCTCGGTGAGCCGGGCGCGCAGTCCGGGGCGGCGAGTGGCTTCCAGGCGGAGTTCGACGAGCCCCAGATAGCAGCTGCGCTCGGCCGTGAGCCTCCGGGTGAGCGCGCGCATGAGCTCCAGGACCAGTTCCCGGCTGGGCGGGGGCCAGCGGTCGGTGTCCAGGGTGTCCGGCTCGGGGGCCAGCCGGACGAAGATCCGCTCGCTGACCTCGGCGAGCAACCGGTCCCGGTCGGTGAAGTAGTTGGACGCGGTGCCCGTCGGGACGCCGGCACGGGCGTCGACCGCCCGGAAGGTCAGCCCCCGGGCTCCTTCGTCCGCCAGCACCTCGATCGCCGCGTCGAGCAGTGCCGCACGGCGCTCCGGGTTTCTCGCCACTTCGCTCTCCATCCGTGTCGTTCGCGCCCGTCGACGATAGGGCTTGCGCAACCACTACACCTGAAGCACTATATCGGTCGTGGTTGCGACGGTGGCCATGCCCGGGAGAAGAATCGAGGACCGGTTTGCGCAAGCTCACGTACTACATCGCCTGCACCATCGACGGATTCATCGGCGACCCCGGGGGCGACGCCTCATCCCTCTACGCGTTCACGGACGAGCCCTACCTGGCGTGGATGGCCGGCGCGTACCCGGAGACGATCCCCTCGCATCTGCGGGACGCGCTCGGCGTGGACGCCCCCCACCGGCACTTCGACACCGTCGTGCAGGGCATGAACTCCTACCGACTGGCCCTGGACGTCGGCGTCACCAGCCCGTACGCCCATCTGCGCGAGTTCGTCGCGACCCGTACCCCGGCCGGGTCGCCCGACCCGAACGTCGAACTGATCGCCGAGGACCTGGTCGGCCGCGTCCGCGCCCTCAAGGCCGAGGACGGTCCGCTGGGGATCTGGCTCTGCGGCGGCTCCACGATCGCCGGTGCCCTCGTCGACGAGATCGACGAACTGGTGATCAAGACCTACCCGCAGGTCTACGGTTCCGGTATGCCGATGTTCGGTGCCGGCTTCGCGCTCCGTGACTTCACGCTCGGCGAGGTGCTCACCTTCGACAACGGGGTGCTGGTCCGCACGTACACCAGGAAGCGGTGACACGGCGGGCGTCCTACCCTGGGAGGTATGGGCAGCGAAGCGCGTCGCACCACCCACGACCCGCAGGCCGCGGTGGTCTGCCCGGCCTGTGGCAGCACCCTCGGTGTCGTCGCCAGACGCCACAAGGTCCTCGGGGCCTGGGTGCCGATCTGGGGGGCGCGGCCGTGCCAGAATCCCGACTGCGAGCTCTACGAGGGCGCCACAGCCGGGCGTGACGGTCGCGCCGTGACCGAGAACCCCGCCGCCCCCGGGCCCGAGGCCGGCGAGCCTGGGGGTGCGGAAGCCACTACCACGCACGTGACCGGCAAGAACGGCGAGACCGGGAGAAGTCCGGCCACAGGGTGACCGGCCGCGCGGCGGAGCCGGTCATACCGCTACAGTCCGCGCATGTCATCGGAGTCGACGGAAGTCTGGACCGGCTGGTACCGGGACCGCAGCGGCGCGGAAGCGATCGTCATCACGGCGGACGGCCGCCGGGTGTCCACCCGCATCAGGGGGAACGAGTACGCGGGCGCGTCCTTCGACGCCCTGCGCGTGACCGGCGCGGACGGCGAGGCAGGCGAAGTCCTCGCCGGCTGTGTCCTGGAGTGGGATCTGCCGCTCCCCGTCCTCGCTGACGGTGTCACCCAACAGGCCACCCTCAGCTGCCTGTTGACGCTCGGGGAGCGCGCCGACCTGAGTCTGACGCTCCACTACGGCGGCGCCGCCTTCGCTTCGGGCATCGCCGGGGGTGACTTCGACGAGGCCCTCGACCGCGTCAGGCGACAGCTCCCGGCCGGGGCCGCGTTCGCCCGGCGTCTCCTCCCGACCGCCTGAGAGCCTGTCGGGTGGGGCTTCGGCCGACAGTCTCCGAGTCGACCGCTGTGGGCCGGACCACTCAGGCCCGCGACCTCGGGCCCGCTCCGCCCCTTCCCGCCGTCCGCCGCTGCCGGCACCGGCGGCAGTGGCGGACCGTCTTCGCGTGCCCGCCCGCCGGGCCCGTCAGACCAGGCCGTCCCACCCCCAGCGCGGGGTGGGACCCGGTTCACCCAGATCGGTGCCCGGCTCCGAGGCCGACACGTCCTTGGCGATCCGGGTGCCCCAGTCGAAGTACGCCACCACCCGGCGACGCAGCGGCGCGTCGTCCGGCAGCTCCTTCTCCACGGCCGCGGTCATCAGTTCCATCCAGCGCAGTCGCTGCTCCTCGCTGATGGCGAGCCCCAGATGGGCCCGCAGCAGGGCCTGGTGCCCGCCGAGTCTCGCCGTGAAGCCCGCGGGCCCGGAGAAGACTTCCGCCAGCCAGACGGCGACGTGGTCGACATGGGCCGGGGTGAAGCCGGCGAACACCGGCGCGAGGAGCGGGTCGGCGAGCACCGCCTCGTAGAAGGTGCCGGAGAGCCGGCGCAGGGCGTCGGCGCCGCCCACCGCCTCGTACAGGGACTTCTCGGGTCGAGCGGCCATCGGACGCCTCCGGGATCGGGGTGCGGTGAGCGTGCCGGTACGGCCCGCTCCGCCAGGAAACACCCAACTCCCGCCACATCCAAGGATGTTCGCCCCCAGCGAGGCTTTCTTCGGGGCATCCGGCCCGGAGGGCCGACTCCGTCCCGTACCCGTGACGGCCCTCGCCGCGCTGCCCGTCCCCGCCGCGCCGCCCGTGCCCTTCCCCGTACCTCGCGCGGGGGCGCGGACGCCCGCGGTGTGCCCCGTCGGCCGGGCCGGACGCCTCGGTGACCGGCCCCTGACCTGGCCCCTGACCGGCCCGACGGGAAACGCCGGGGGCCGCCGACAGCGGTCGCTGCTGTCGACGGCCCCCGGCTCGTGGTGGGGTGATGCGGGGATCAGGAGGTCTTGAAGGCCGAGGTGATCCCGTAGCGCCACAGCTGGTTCACGCGCGACCGCTCCTGCGTGTTGGGCCAGGCGTTCGTGCAGGAGGTGCCCGGACCGCCACCGGACATCAGCTCGCTGCACGGGCCGCTGTAGTGGTCCGGCAGGCCGAGGACGTGCCCGGTCTCATGGGCGGTGACGCGAGTGGAGTTGTACTGCTGGTTCTGACGGTAGTCGAGGAAGATGTAGCCGCGCCCGTGGCCGTCGGTGCTGGCGTACGAACCGCGGGAGTCGTTGCCCTCGTAGTAGCGGAAGTCGGGGTTGCTGCCCTCCACCAGCCGCACGTTGCTCACCGAGCTGTTCCATATCTGGGTGCTCTGGGCGATCTGGGTACGGAACGACGGGGCGTAGGAGGCCGAGTAGACGACGGTGACGGCGGCCACGCCCGGGTTGGCGGCCCGCTTCTCCGCCACCGACTTCATGACGGCCTCGTAGAAGGCCTTGTTCGCCTTGGCCTCCGCCTGGGAGCCGGCGTAGGCGGTGTAGCCGGACGTCGGCGCGGCGGAGGCGGCGGAGGCGGTGGGGGCGACTCCGAGCGCGAGGGCGAGACCGAGGCCGACGGTGGCGGCCAGGGCGGACTTGAGGACCTTGGGGTGTGTCATGGGGGGCTCCTCCTGTGGGGTTGAGGAGAGTCTGGAGGGAGCCCGGGGGTGAGCGGATGATGCCAGCAGGGGATAGCGCGAACACATCACCTTCACGAAAACCTGTGCCCAACTCTCTGCGAATGGAGGGGAATTGGGGCGACATGAGTATCTGGTGCGACCCACAGGGCCGTCCTACGCTCGATGTATGGAACTGGAGGTGAGGCATCTGCGCGTGCTCTGCGCCATCGCGGACACGGGCAGTGTGCACAAGGCGGCGCGGTACCTGGGCATGACCCAGCCCTCGGTGACGACCCAGCTGCGTCGGATCGAGAACGCCCTGGGCGCCGAGCTGTTCGCGCGCGGCCGCACCGGCTGCCGCCCCACCCCACTCGGCCACGCCGTCCTCAGCAGGGCCCGGCCACTGATCGACCAGATGGCCACACTGATCACCGAGACCAGGGCCGCGGCATCCGGCGGCGACGGCCGCTGCCTGCGGGTGGGCTCCACCGCCAGCCGCGCGCTGCCCGGCTGGCTGCGCCGGCTGCGCCAGAGCCGTCCCGGCGCGGACATCGCCCTCCGCATGGACGTCTCCGCCAACGCCCTGCTGCGCTCGCTCGCTGCCGGGCACCTGGACGTGGCCTTCGTCCACGAGGTCGAGGGCTGCCCGCTCCGTGTCCCCCAGGGCCTCCAGGCGAGGGTCCTGGTCGACCGTGAACCGCAGTTCGTCTCGATGGCCCGGGACCACCCGGCCGCCCGCCGGCCCGTCGTGGACCTGGCCGAACTCGCCGAGGACCGCTGGATGGTCGATCCGACGGTGGACGGCGAGTGGGACGGGCTGCGCCGCGTCCTGAGCGAGGCCGGGATCGATCCGCCCCTGCTGCACGGGGACTATCACACCGCCGCCGCGCTGATCGTCCTCGGCGAGGCCGTGGCACCCTGTCAGCCGACCTCCGTCGCACGTGAGGACATGGCGATCCGCCCGCTGCGCGACGACCCGTTGGGCGTCCGCCTGCTGCTGTACGCCCGTGCCGGAGTGCCGCTTGACGCGCTGTACGAGGACCTCGCGGTGGCCTACCAGGAGGCGGCCTTACGGGCCGCGCCGTACCGGGAATGGCTCCGGCGGAACGGCATGCCGGTGGGGCCGTGCATGATGAGCGCATGACGGATCTGGTGGACGAGGCCACGCTCACGAAGCTGTCGCGGGAGCATCTCGCCCGCACCGTACCCGCCGGGGGGACCCGGGATGCGGGCGGCCACCTCGTGCGGGCGTGCGCGATCGACGCCCCGGGCAGCACGATCGGCGAGGCGGGGACGGAGCGGGCGCGACACGAGCGGGACGCCTTCGCGCGGCAGGTCCCGCACGGCACCAGGACGGCCGCGGGACGTGTGAGGGCCTCGGCCGGCGACGTCACCGAGGGAGAAGTCCGTTGAGCGCCCCACGTGTCCGCCACGCCACCCCGGAAGACCTGGAGCGCGTGGCCGAACTGGCGGCGGAGCACGCCGCGTACGAGAAGTCCGCGCCCCCCGCACCCGGCCTCGCGGACCGGCTCACCCCCCTTTTGTTCGGCCCCGGGCCCACGCGCCTGCGCTGCCTGGTCGCCGAACTCCCCGACGGCACCCTGGCCGGCTACGCCACCTGCTCCCCGGTGCTCTCCACCTGGGACGCCGCCGAGTACCTCCACATGGACTGCCTCTACCTCTCCGCCGCACACCGCGGCATGGGCCTCGGCCCGCTCTTCGTCGCCGCGCTGAGGGAGGAGGCCCGGACACTCGGCCTGACCGAGATCCAGTGGCAGACCCCGGCCTGGAACGAGGGCGCGATCCGCTTCTACGACCGCCTGGGCGCCACGGCCCGGGAGAAGCTCCGCTACTTCCTCCCCGTCGACGAGTCCCCGTGACGCCGTCCGCCGCTGCGGCTCCATGCGTACCTGCGGCCCGGAACAAGACCGCACCCAGGCCGTGGTGGACGCCGTGCTCGGCGGACTGCGGACCGGGTGCGGACAGCTAAGCGGCGTGACCCGCGAAGGTGCAGGTCAGGCCGCTTAGAGGGAGATCATGCCTTCTTCGTCTCCCAGAAGATGCGGTCGACCTCGGCGATGAGCTCCAGCGCCTTCTCGCCCGTCTTCGGGTCCGTCGACGCCTTGGCGGCCGACAAGGCCTTCAGGGTGTCGTTGATGAGCTGGTGCAGCTCCGGGAACTTCTCGAAGTGCGGGGGCTTGAAGTAGTCGCTCCACAGCACCGAGATGTGGTGCTTGGCGAGCTCCGCGCGCTGCTCCTTGATGACCGTGGCGCGGGCGCGGAAGTGCGCGTCCTCGTTGGCCTGGTACTTCTCCTGGACGGCCTTGACCGACTCGGCCTCGATCCGGGCCTGGGCCGGGTCGTAGACACCGCAGGGGAGGTCGCAGTGGGCGCTGACCTTCACCTTGGGGGCAAACAGGCGGGAGAGCATTGAGCTGTCCTTCCTCGTGATCGTCTTCTCAGGTGGGACATTACTCCGTGAGAAGCCTGTTTTCGCGAGCGCCCCCTGGGGCTTAGGACAAAAGTCCAGGGTCACCATGGGACTCGTGGACGATCGGACCGGGAGGTACCGGATGACGGAGTCGGGGCGGGGAGCGGAGCGGGAGTCCGGTGCCCTGTTCGGGATCGCCGAGGTGACGGGGGTGTCCATGGTGCCCACGCTGCTCCACGGCGACCGCTTGCTGGTGCGCTACGGTGCCCGGCTGCGGCCGGGGGACGTCGCCGTGCTGCGTCATCCGCTGCAGCAGGATCTGCTCGTCGTGAAGCGTCTGGTGGAGCGACAGCCCGCCGGCTGGTGGGTGCTGGGTGACAACCGGGACACCGAGGGCGACAGCCGGGTCTTCGGGGCCGTCCCCTTCGAGTTGGTGCTCGGGCGGGTGCGGGCGCGCTACCGGCCCGTGACCCCGGGGCGTCAGCGCTCGGTGGCCGTGCTGTTCTCCTGGCTCTTCTCCTCGGTGCGACCGGTGAGGTCGGTGCGCTCAGCACGCTCGGCGTCCTCGGCTTCCAGGCGCTTGCGCGCCCGGTAGGCGGCCACGTTGGCGCGGGTCGCGCAGCGGTCCGAGCAGTAGCGCCGCGAGCGGTTCGTCGACGTGTCCAGGTAGGCGTTGCGGCAGGGCGGCGCCTGGCACAGGCCCAGCCGGTCGGCGCCGAACTCCGTCAGATGGAAGGCGAGGCCCATCGCCCCGATGGCCGCGTACCCCGCGGTCGCGTTCGAGGGGTGGTCCGCGAGATGCATGTGCCAGCGCGGGTGCCCCTCCTCGTCGAGGTAGTCGTGCCCGGAGATCTGCGGGCTGACCGGGAACTCCAGGAGCAGGGAGTTCAGCAGGTCCACTGCGTGGGTGTGGTCGCCCTCGTCGGCCGCGGTGAAGACCGCCCGCAGCCGGGTGCGAACCGAGCGGAGCCGTGTCACGTCGGCGTCCGTGGCCCGCCGGGCCATCTGGGAGGCCGAGCCGAAGAGCTCGCGGATCGCCTCGACCGATGTCAGGGAGT
Source organism: Streptomyces sp. NBC_01216 (assembly GCF_035994945.1). Taxonomy (NCBI): domain Bacteria; kingdom Bacillati; phylum Actinomycetota; class Actinomycetes; order Kitasatosporales; family Streptomycetaceae; genus Streptomyces; species Streptomyces sp. NBC_01216. The sequence continues at coordinate 2,296,376 of NZ_CP108677.1, read as the reverse complement.
CCTTGTTGCGGGCGGGCTCCTCCGTGTTGACCAGACGCACGGCGTAGTCCGAGTAATAGGCCAGTTCCACTTGTAGTCCTTACTCAGGCGGTCTAGGGTCGTGAGCGCGAGGGGTAACGGCTGTTTCCCCTTGAAGGGTATTACAACGAGGGTGAGGGACGGCGATGACGGACGCGGCGACCGGAACCGACTGGGCGGCCTGGCAGCGGAGCTGGGACCGGCAGCAGGAGTGGTACATGCCGGACCGGGAGGAGAGGTTCCGCGTGATGCTCGACATGGTCGAGGCCGTGGTGGGGCCGGAGCCCCGCATCCTCGACCTGGCCTGCGGTACGGGGAGTATCACGGACCGGCTGCTCAGGCGGTTCCCGAAAGCGACGAGCGTCGGGGTGGACCTCGACCCCGCGCTTCTCGCCATCGCCAAGGGCTACTTCGCCGGCGACGGGCGCGTCACCTTCGTGACCGCCGATCTCAAGGACCCGGAATGGGCGGCGGGGCTTCCTTACACCGTGTACGACGCCGTGCTCACCGCCACCGCACTCCACTGGCTCCACACCGGCCCGCTCACCACGCTCTACGCGCAGCTCGCCGGACTGGTCCGTGACGGCGGTGTCTTCATGAACGCCGACCACATGATCGACGAGACCACTCCCCGGATCAACGCCGCCGAGCGCGCCCACCGGCACGCCGCCATGGACCGCGCCAAGGCGGCCGGAGCCCTGGACTGGGCAGACTGGTGGGCCGTGGCCGCGCAGGACCCGGTGCTCGCCGAGCCCACCGCCCGTCGTTTCGAGATCTACGGCGAGCACGCGGACGGCGACATGCCCTCCTCGCGCCGCCACGCGGAGATCCTGCGCGCGTCCGGCTTCGCCGAGGCGCGGCCGGTCTGGGCCTCGCCGTCGGACACGATGGTCCTCGCGGTCAGGTAGACCCGAGAAGACGGTGGCGGCCCTGTTCGGGAGCCGCCGCCGGCCGCGCGGGCCGACGTCTCCGGCGCCTCGGTACCGCCGCGCCCGTGCGTGCGGGCTCGGTGCCCGTTCCCGGAGGTGAGCCGGAAAGCAGGCAGGTGCCCGCCGCATGAGCGGCGGGCACCTGACAGGTGCCGGGGGTTTTCGGCAGAAGTCACAGCACCTTGGACAGGAACGCCTTCGTCCGGTCGTGCTGCGGGTTCCCCAGGACCTCCCGGGGGTGCCCGGACTCGACCACGACACCGCCGTCCATGAACACCAGCGAGTCGCCCACCTCGCGGGCGAAGCCCATCTCGTGGGTGACGACGATCATGGTCATGCCCGACTCGGCGAGGTCCCGCATGACGTCCAGGACGTCACCCACGAGCTCCGGGTCGAGGGCCGAGGTCGGCTCGTCGAACAGCATCAGCTTCGGCTCCATCGCCAGGGCACGGGCGATGGCGACGCGCTGCTGCTGGCCGCCGGAGAGCTGGGAGGGGTAGTTGCCCATCTTGTCGCCCAGGCCGACACGGTCGAGCAGGCGCTCGGCGCGCTCGCGCGCCACCGCCCGAGTGTCGCCCTTGACCTGGATCGGCGCCTCCATGACGTTGCCCAGAGCCGTCATGTGCGGGAACAGGTTGAAGCGCTGGAAGACCATGCCGATGTCCCGGCGCTGGGCCGCGACCTCGCCGTCCTTCAGCTCGTACAGCTTGTCGCCCTTCTGGCGGTAGCCGACGAGGTTGCCGTCCACCGAGAGGCGGCCGCCGTCGATGCGCTCGAGGTGGTTGATGCAGCGCAGGAAGGTCGACTTGCCTGAGCCCGACGGGCCGACCAGGCAGAACACCTCACCGTTCTGGACCTCCAGATCGATGCCGCGGAGGATGTGCGCCGGCCCGTAGGACTTGTGGACGCCTTCCGCCTTGACCATGGGCTCGCCGGTCATCCCGACACCTCCGAACGCTTGAACATGGTCAGGTTTGACCGGATCCGCTGCCAGGGCGTGGGCGGCAGGGTGCGAATGGAGCCGCGGGCGAAGCGGCGCTCCAGGTAGTACTGGCCCACGCTGAAGACGCTGGTCAGAGCCAGGTACCAGATGGACGCGACGAACAGCATCTCCATGACCGCGCCCGCCGTGCTGCCGATGTTCGACGAGGCGCGAAGGAGTTCGGTGTACTGCACTGCCGAGACCAAGGACGAGGTCTTGAGCATGTTGATGAACTCATTGCCCGTCGGGGGCACGATGACGCGCATGGCCTGCGGCAGGACGATCCGGCGCATGGTCTTGGTCTGGGACATGCCGAGGGCGTGCGCGGCCTCCGTCTGTCCCTCGTCGACCGACTGGATGCCGGCGCGGACGATCTCCGCCATGTAGGCGCCCTCGTTGAGGCCGAGGCCGAGGAGGGCGACCATGAACGGCGTCATGACGTCGACGGTCTCGTTCTTGTAGATCGGCCCGAGGTTGATGTACTGGAAGATCAGCGACAGGTTGAACCACACCAGCAGCTGCACGTACACGGGCGTGCCGCGGAAGAACCAGATGTAGAGCCAGGCCACGGCGCCGGTGACGGGATTCTTCGAGAGCCGCATGACGGCGAAGAGGATTCCGAGGACCAGACCGAGGGCCATCGAAGCGACGCTGATGACCACCGTGCTCCACAGGCCGCTCAGGACCGACGGAGCGAACAGCTTGTCCCACACGGTGTCCCAGATGATGTTGCCCTGGGAGAAGGCGTACAGCAGCCAGCCGAGGAGCACGATGACCACGACGGCGCTCACCCAGCGGCCGTAGTGCCGTACCGGAATGGCCTTGATCGCCTCGTACGGGGTGCCCGAGGGCGCGGAGCCCGGAGCGTCGGCCGGGTCCTTGGAGATCTTGTCAGTCATGACGACTGCCCTTCAGTGGAGCGAGGAGGTCAGTTGCCGGCGTTGATCGTTGCCGACTGGACGGCACTTCCCTCGACGTTCCACTTCTTCAGGGCCTCGGTGTAGGTGCCGTCCTTGATGATCGCGTCCAGCGCTTCCTTGACGGCGTCGCGCAGCTGGGTGTTCTCCTTGGCGACCCCGATACCGAAGAGGCCGACGTCGCTCTGGCTGCCGACGACCTCGAAGTCGTTACCGCCACCCGAGGTCTTCGCGATGTACGCGGCCACCGGGTAGTCGTTCAGGTCCGCCACGGCACCGCCGGCCTTGACGCGAGTCTGCGCCTCGGCGTCGGTGTCGAACGCCTGGATGGTCAGCTTCTTGTCGCCGCACTTCGTGGCCTGGGCCTTGAAGGTGTCCTCGTAGATGGTGCCCCGCTGGACGGCGACGGTCTTGCCGCACAGGTCGTCGAGCGAGTTGATGCCCTGCGGGTTGCCCTTCTTGACCAGCAGGGAGACGCCGGAGCTGAAGTAGTCGACGAAGTCGATGCCCTTGCCGATCTTCTTCCCGTCGTCGTCCAGGCCCTCCTGACGCTTCTTGTTGTCCGTCATCGAGGACATGACCAGGTCCTGGCGGCCGGTGTAGATCGAGGTGATCAGGCCGTCGAAGGTGCCCGAGGTGAACTCGAGCTTCACACCGAGCTGCTTGCTGAGTGCCTCGGCGATGTCGGGGTCGACGCCGACGATCTTGCCGCCCTCGGTGAACTCCATCGGGGCGTACGTGGCGTCCGTACCGACCTTGATGACGCCGGCCTTCTGGATGTCCGCGGGCAGTTTCGAGAAGAGCGGGGCGTTGGAGGCCGCGTCGGACTTGGTGCCGCCCTCGGGCGTGGACCCGCTGTCGGTCTGGTCACCACAGGCGGTCAGCAGCATGGAGCCGGCGACCGCGATGGCGGCGACCGCGGCAAGACGGGAGGTACGGGTCTTGGCGATGGTCGTGCGGCGCGTGGAGCGTGCGGTCATGGTCGGGATCCTCCGGCGTGTGAGGGAGTTGCCATAGGTCGCGCACGCACCTTCGAGTGTCGCGACCTCGTGTGATTACGGCATCTTGCCATTCGGACTGCCAGAAACAGGCTGCCCTTCATGTCAAAATCGGGTAACGGGTGACCCCCGAATCCCGACAGGCCGGTCCTTCGGGGCCGGACCTTCTTCAGGGATACCTCTTTCCCGCCGGAAAATCTCCGGCAGGTCTCGCCATACGGACGACACGAACGACCTGATCCGGTGCGTAGTCGGACTTGTCCGGAAATCAAGTGGTGTGCGGCATATCAAGTGGGCGCCCCTGCGTCCATATGAGTCGCATCACCGCGCCAGAATGGACTCGTCGGCGGTGCTGTTCGTCCGGTAAGAAGGATCCTTACACCCCTCATCCGGGGCTCAGGGCGCGTTGTGCGGCGCGCCCGCGCGGCTGCCAGACACGGCGGCCGCGGGTTCCGCCTACCCCTCCTTAACCAGGAGGGGCCACCCTCAGACGAAGAAGACTTAAGGGGTCAACCCAATGGCAGCGGAGATCGTCAATCCTCGCAGCGAGAGCGGTACGGACGGGGCTTCGGAGGAGCCCTTCGATCCGGCGTTCGCGCTCCACCGCGGCGGCAAGATGGCCATTTCGGCCACGGTGCCGCTGCGCGACAAGGACGACCTGTCCCTCGCGTACACGCCCGGCGTCGCCAAGGTGTGCACCGCGATCGCCGAGCAGCCGGAGCTGGTCCACGACTACACCTGGAAGTCCCAGGTCGTCGCGGTCGTGACCGACGGAACGGCGGTTCTCGGACTGGGCGACATCGGCCCGGAGGCATCGCTTCCGGTCATGGAGGGGAAGGCCATCCTCTTCAAGCAGTTCGGTGGCGTGGACGCGGTGCCGATCGCGCTCGCCACCACCGACGCCGACGAGATCGTGGAGACCGTCGTCCGCCTCGCTCCCTCGTTCGGCGGGGTGAACCTCGAGGACATCTCGGCCCCGCGGTGCTTCGAGATCGAGCGCAAGCTCCAGGAGCGCCTCGACATCCCGGTCTTCCACGACGACCAGCACGGCACGGCCGTGGTCACCCTCGCCGCACTCCGCAACGCGGCGAAGCTGACCGGCCGCACCCTCGGCGACCTGCGCGGAGTCATCTCCGGCGCCGGGGCGGCCGGGGTCGCCATCGCGAAGTTCCTGCTGGAGGCCGGGCTCGGCGACGTGGCCGTCGCGGACCGCAAGGGCATCGTCAGCCTGGACCGTGACGACCTGACCCCGGTGAAGCGGGAGCTCGCGGAGCTCACCAACAAGGCGGGCCTCACCGGTTCGCTGGAGGCCGCGCTGGCCGGTGCGGACGTCTTCATCGGCGTCTCCGGCGGCACGGTGCCGGAGGCGGCGGTGGCCTCGATGGCGCCGGACGCCTTCGTCTTCGCCATGGCCAACCCGAACCCCGAGGTCCACCCCGACGTCGCGCACAAGTACGCGGCCGTCGTGGCGACCGGCCGTTCGGACTACCCGAACCAGATCAACAACGTCCTCGCCTTCCCCGGCATCTTCGCGGGCGCCCTCCAGGTCCGGGCCTCCCGGATCACCGAGGGCATGAAGATCGCCGCCGCGAACGCGCTGGCGGACGTCGTCGGCGATCAGCTCGCCGCCGACTACGTCATCCCGTCGCCGTTCGACGAGCGTGTCGCCCCGGCGGTCACCGTCGCGGTCGCCGCCGCCGCGCGCGCCGAGGGCGTCGCCCGCCGCTGACCCGGCCGGCGCACAGCGTCACCTGAGGGCCCGCCCCCGGTTCACTCCCATCGGAGGCGGGCCCTCACGCGTGTGGGCGGGCGTGTCGCCGTACGGGAGGGCGCGGCGCCGCCCGGCCCGCCCGTGCCGGCGGTCGCCCGAGCCCCCTGTCGGCCCGGTCGCTCCGAGCCCCCGCGGGCCCGCCGCCCCGCTTCCCGGGGGCCGGCCGCCGAGGGACATGCGTCACACGAGTGCGTGGTTCCGCCACGCAAGCGCGGCCCTTAATGTCAGGGCCATGTTCGCTGCCTACGCCGCCCGAATCGACCGCGACCGGCCCCTCGACGGCCTCGAACTCGGCGAGCGCCCCGAGCCCGAGGTGCGTCCCGGCTGGACCACCGTCACCGTCAAGGCCGCCTCGCTGAACCACCACGACCTCTGGTCGCTGCGCGGGGTCGGACTGCCCGAGGAGAAGCTGCCGATGATCCTCGGCTGCGACGCCGCCGGCATCGACGAACACGGCAACGAGGTCGTGCTGCACTCCGTGATCGGCCAGACCGGCCACGGCGTCGGGCCCGACGAACCCCGGTCCATCCTGACCGAGCGCTACCAGGGCACGTTCGCCGAGCGGGTCACGGTGCCCTCCTGGAACGTCCTGCCCAAGCCCCGGGAGCTCTCCTTCGAGGAGGCCGCCTGCCTTCCGACGGCCTGGCTCACCGCGTACCGCATGCTCTTCACCAACGCGGGCGTCCGGCCCGGTGACTCGGTCCTCGTACAGGGTGCGGGAGGCGGGGTCGCCACCGCCGCGATCGCCCTCGGCAAGGCCGCCGGGCTACGGGTCTTCGCCACCAGCCGTGACGAGGCCAAGCGCAAGCGGGCCATCGAGCTGGGCGCGCTGGACGCGTACGAGCCGGGCGCCCGGCTGCCGCGGCGCGTGGACGCGGTCATCGAGACCGTCGGCGCCGCCACCTGGTCGCACTCGGTCAAGTCGCTGCGCCCCGGCGGCACGCTCGTCATCTCGGGCGCGACCAGCGGCGACCGTCCCTCGCACGCCGAACTGACCCGGATCTTCTTCCTCGAACTGAAGGTCGTCGGCTCGACCATGGGTTCCAAGGACGAGCTGGAGGACCTGCTGGCCTTCTGCGCGACCACCGGCGTCCGGCCGGTCATCGACGAGACTCTGCCGCTGGACCGCGCCCGCGAGGGTTTCGAGAAGCTGGCCTCGGGCGACCTCTTCGGGAAGATCGTCCTGACTCCCTCGTGATGGCTCGCCGGGTCCGCTGATGGGATCTCCGGCGCCGCGCGTGGTCGTCATACCGGAGGTCTCCTGTGTCGCGAACGATCCTCGCGGCGGGCGCCGTCGCCGCCGTGCTCCTCGCCCTGCCCGCGGCCCCGCACCGTCCCTGCCCGCGGCCCCGAGGGGGAGGGGACCCGGGCAGGGAGCGGCGGCGCCGCTCCCGGAGGAGTACGGGGCCGGGCTCGTGGGGGAGTGGGGCCGCCCCACAGTTCCCTGCCGCGGAGGGACCTCTTCTGCCGTGGCGCCCCTGCCTCCTTCGGCCGGGCCCCGAGGGGGAGGCGCCCCGCGGCGCGGCGGGGCCTCTCCCGGGGCCTCGCGTCCTGTGGCCGGGACTCCGCGCCCCGGCCGGTGGGTCAGCGGCTCCGCTTCTCGTCCCCCGGGCGGAGCAGCGCGGTGACGCGGGCCGCCGTCGCGGAGAGGTGGCGGCGGGTCTCCGCGAGTTGGGCCGGTGTCACCCCGTGGTCGCGGGCCGCGTCGCGGATCTCGTCCCGGAAGCGGTCCAGGAGGCGGTCCAGGTCGCGCGCGGGGTCTCCGGTGGAGCCGGTGTCCTCGGCCCATTCCGGGTCCGCCCCGACCGTTGTGGACTTCCCGGCTGCCCTGGCTGTTCCGGGCGTCCCGGCCTTCTCGGACTGCCCGGAAGGGGTGCGGGTCGAGGTGCCCCCGCCGACCAGGCCGCCGATCTGGGTGCTGAGTTCGGACAGGCCCTCGCGGACGCCGGTGGGCCAGTCGCCGCGGGTGAAGTGCTCCTGGACCTGCTCCTGCACCTGCTGGGCGATCCGTTGGAACTCCCTGGCCTCGCGGCGCGCCGACTGGGCCTCCGCGCGGGCCTGACGGGTCTGCTCCCGCCACTCCTGCCTGGCGCGGCGCATCTCCTCCTTGGCATCGGCGAAGGACGAGCCCCGTGTGCGGGTCTCGCTCGCCGCGGCGCGCATCTCGCTGCGCAGCTTGCCCGCCGCGCCGCGCACGTCGTCCCTGATCTCCGCCGCCAGTTCGGAGACCGACTCGCGGATCTCCACTTCCAGGTCGGCCAGTTCACCTTCGCGCCCGGCCAGTTCCGCCCGGCCGGCGTCGGTGATCGAGTAGACCTTGCGGCCTCCTTCGGTGGCGTGGGTGACCAGGCCCTCGACCTCCAGCTTCGCCAGCCTCGGGTAGACCGTGCCCGCCGAGGGCGCGTAGAGCCCCTGGAAGCGTTCCTCCAGGAGCCGGATCACCTCGTAACCGTGGCGCGGGGCCTCGTCGAGGAGTTTGAGCAGATAGAGGCGCAGTCTGCCGTGGGCGAAGACGGGCGGCATGTCAGAGCACCTTTCCGGACGCGGAGGGGGTGGTGTCGATGTCGTCGTCGGTCGTTTCGGGGCGGCGCAGTAGGGCGATCGAACCGGACACGGTGGTCGCCCTGAGCGTGCCCCGGCCGTCGCCCAGGGTGCCGGTGATGCTCTTGGTGCCCCACTGGCCATGGACCCGCAGGTCCGCGAAGGCGTTGGAGAGGGCGCCACTGGTCGTGTTCGCCTCCACCCGGGCGTCCGTCGGGTGCGGCAGCCGTACGGCGACCTCGCCGGACACGCTGGACAGCCGGATGTCCGTGGAGGGCGCGTCCGGGTCCGGGGTGTCGAGGTCGATGACCATGTCGCCGCTGACCGTCTCCGCCTTCACGGAGCCGCCGGAGCCCTCGATCACCGTGACGTCGCCGGTGACGGAGTTGACCCGCAGGGCACCGGTGACGGAGTGGGCCTCCAGGTCGCCGGAGACGCTCTCCGCGTGGACCGGGCCGGACAGGCCGAGGAGCGTGGTGTCACCCGAGACGCCGCGGACGTGGGTACGCCCCTTGATGCCGGAGATCACCGTGCCCGCGCCGACCGCGCCCACCTCGACGTCCGCGGAGGCCGGGACGGCCAGCGAGACGACGGCCGTGCGGTGGTGGCCCTTGCGGTCGAACCACTTGAGGAAGCCCTTCCAGTGCAGGTCCTCGTAGCTGACGGTCAGGGTCGAGCCTTCCTGGGTCACGATCAGCGGGGGACCGTCGATCGCGGAGACCTCCAGGCGGGTGGCGGGTTCGTCGGTGCCGACGACGTTCACGGTCCCGTTGACGAGGCGGACCCGGAGGTGGGTGACGGGCTCGGTCAGCGTGAGTTTCCTGGGCTCGGCGACGGACCACTCTGTCATCGTGCTGACCTCCCGTGTCGGTGACGCAACATATCGCGTCTTCTCGATAGACACGATATATCGCGGTCTGGTGAAGTCAACCCCGCCCGACGGGTGCATTCCTCATCGAAATCGGGCAAATTGACCTAGCGTGTGGCCTATGAACGCGACATCCGGATCGAGGCCCGCCGGGGCGCTGCTGCTCTGCCGTGCCGAGCCCTCGGCCGTGCGCCCGCACGCCCAGCTGCTCCGCGAACAGCTTCTCCTCGTCCCGGCGGGAGCCGGCTGGAGCGTTCTCGTCCCCGAGGGGAAGCCCTGGCTGCACGGCGGCGAGCCGGTCGACCGCGTCGTCACCGGCTGGGCCACCGCGCTGGCGGTCTCCGCCGCCACCTGGCCCGTCCTCGCGCTGTGGTGGGACGCCGACCGGGCCGGATTCATCCTCGCCGCGGGATTCCGCCGTACCGTCGGCTACACCTGGCTCGCGGACGGCACCCCGGCCGGCGAGGAAGAGGCCATGCGCACCTTCGCGGCCCGGCTCGCCCTCGATCCCGTCCTGGACGTGCAGTCCCTGGGAGTGCTCACCGCACCGGACCGGGACGCCGACGCCCACGCCCGGCTCGTCGGTCTCGTCGCCGTCCTCGCCCGTGTCGGACTCGCGCTGCCCGGCGGACTCACCCCCGGTGACAGTGCCGACCGGCTCCGCTCGGTCGCCCTCGCCCAAGGCGCCGAACAGCTCGAATGGTCAGGGTGGCGGGAGGCGGTCCGGGCCGAACTCCACGTCGTCGAGGGCAGCCGGGCCGGCCCCTACCTGCTCGGGCCCCACGCCCGGATGTCCGCGGCGCTCCAGCTGGGGGCGGGGCTGCCGATGCTCGTGTGGGGGATCGGCCGTCGCCGCGGGGGCTGGGTCACCGCCGGCGCCCTCCTCGTCGTGTGCGGTGCGCTGGGTCTCGCCTACGACCGGCTGCGGTCCGGCGCGACGGACGGACCGCTGTCCGGCCCGGACCGCGTCACCGCCCCGTGACGCCAGGCCGCCCCGGTCAGAGCCTGTCGGGTGGCCTCTGACCGGGCGAAGGTCACCCGACAGGCTCTCAGCCGGGCGCCTCTGCCATCGGGGGCGCCCCGGCGGGCTCCGCCCCGGGACGGACCCCGGAGCCGGCCCCGCGCGGTCCTACTCGTCCTCGTCCTCGTCGTCGAGCCTGGCCAGCCAGGTCGCGAGCCGTTCGACCGGCACCTCGAAGTCGGGATGGAGATCGACGAACGTGCGCAACTGCTCGGCGAGCCACTCGAAGGAGACCTCCTCCTCGCCCCGCCGCTTCTCCAGTTCCTCGATGCCACGGTCAGTGAAGTACATGCGATCAGGATAGGCCGTGGCCTCCGTGTCCCCTCGCGCTCCCTCCCGGCAGGGACTAGCCTTCCCCATCATCGTTTCGGGGAGCGGGGGCCGCTGTGGCGCACGGGATCGCTCGGATCCGACTGGACGACGGCACACCCGTCTGGGCCCGGATCAGCGGGGCGGACGAACTCGACCGGGGCGGCGGCTTCCAGGACACCGGCATCGGCGACCGGGTGGTCTCGATGGCCGGGGGACTCACGGACGTGGTACGCGGCGTCGTCGGCTCGCTGCGGGCCGGCCTCGACGCGCGGGCCCCCATGGAGGTCGCCGTCAGCTTCGGCGTCGAACTGTCCGCGCAGGCGGGAAAGGTGATCGGCGTCCTCGCCGACGGTGGCGGCACCGCCTCCGTCTCGGTCTCGCTGACCTGGACCGAGCCGGGCCCCGTCCCCGGCACGGCACCGCCAGCCGCCCCCGGACCCGCGACGGCCGGCGCGCCGATCCCCGCACCCCACACCCCCGGCCCCGCCCCCGATACCGGCCCGCCCCACCCCCCGGCGGCCGACGGCTCCGCATGAGCGCCCTGGACGCGCTCGTGCGCCCCGCGCTCGTGCGCATCGCCGCCCCCGGAGACGGGTATGACCCGCACGGCGACCGGTACTGGGGCAGCGGCTTCTTCATCGCCCCCGGCTGGGTCCTGACCTGTGCCCACGTCGTGGCCAAGGGGGGAAGCGCGGTGTGGAGACACGAGCGGGCCGTCGGCCTCAGCTGGCAGGACAGGGCCGCCACCGGCGAGGTGGTCCTCGCCGAACCGCGCCCCGAACGGCCCGGCCGGGACCTCACCCACTGGGACTTCCCGGACCTCGCCCTCGTCCGGGTTCCCGAAGCCCGGGACGTCTCCTGCGTCCGGCTGAGCGAACGACCGCCCGTCATCACGAAACCCATCCCGGTCAGCCTGCACGGCTGGTCCCGGCAGACCGGAAGGGTCGGCATCCGCCAGGCCGTCGGCGAGGCGCACGCCGTCGACGGCGGCGCGCTGCTGCTGCGCTGGACCCTGCCCGTGGAGGGGCTCTCCGGGGGCCCGGTCGTCGACCTCGCCCGGGGCACCGTCATCGGACTCAACAAGGGCCGCGGCCGGGACGAGGGCGCGGCCGTCCCGATCACCGCCCTGCGCGCACTGCACGACGCCCCCGGCGGCGAGATCCTCCACCAGGTGATGCGCGACCACGACCGCCACCACCTCGGCCGCTACCGTTCCCTCGCCGGGGCGCCCGACTGGACACGGGCACAGATACGGCTCCGGCCCCCCACCACTCAGGGCGTCGGACCCGGCCGCCGCGTCCACCTGTACGGGCGCCTCGCCGAACTGCCCCCGCCCGCCGGACCCGGCGAGGTCATGCACCTCGTCGACGAGGTCAAACGACGCGTCCTGCACGACGACTTCCAGTCGGTCCTCGAAGCGGACCCGCGCACCTGGCGGGAAGGGGTCGGCCTCCTCCACGAACTACGCGACCCCGCGCAGGAGGCACAGCAGGACCTCGGCCTCGACGCCGTGTTCCTCTACGCCGCCCTGGTCGCCCGGCACGTCACCGCCCGGCACGGCGACAGCCCCGCCCTGCGGAGCCTGGCCCGCTGGACCGGCGACGAGGCGGTCGAGGCGCACCCCGCCATCCGGCAGGAGATCGCCCGGCTCCTCGCCCCGGGACCGGACGCGGCCTCCGCCGTACGGGAGTCCCGGGCCCGCGCCGACGTCCTCGTGGAGATCGACACCCCGCACTACGGCACCCGCTTTCCCTGGCGGATCAAGCTCCTCTTCGACGGGCGCACGATCAGCCCGCTGCACCACGACGACCACGGCGTGGAGCGTGACAGGCTGGAGGAGACCCTGCGCGGGCCGCTCGCCGACGCGCTCAGCCACGGCGACAGCGGCGAACACCTGGCGGCCGTCGAGGCGGTGCTGCCCCTCGACCTCTTCGACCTGCCCGTCGACGCCTGGCGGCTCACACCCGATGACGAACTCCTCGGCCCGTACGCGCTCACCCTGGGACAGCAACGCACCGTCGTCATCCGGCACGCCGGCCGCCGGGCCGGACCGCCGTCGCACGAGTGGCTCAAACGCTGGCGGGCCGCCGAACACGGACCGCTCCGCGCGGTCCCGCTGCGCGCCGAGGTGGCCGCGGCCGGAACCGACGCCCACGCCCCACACCTGCGCCGGGAGACCCCACGGCAGTCGTTCGCCCGGCTCCTCGACGCCGAGGAGGGAGCCGTTCCGGTCTACTGCGGGCGGGTCGGCGCCGACGAGGGCCGCCGCGCCATGGCCGCCGCGCTCGCAGCGGGCCACCCCCTCGCCCTGTGGCGGACCGGCACGCACCCGCACGAGGACTGCGCCGACTTCCACGAGCGGGCGAACCGGCTGCTCGCGGAGGCGGGGCGGGCCGGCGGGCTGCACCGGCCGGTCCGCACCCTGCGGATCAGGGCGGGTGACGACGAAGCCGACCCCGGGGAACGGTCCGCCGACGCCTGGGCCGAGCATCTCGCCGTCCTGACGGACCCGCCCGACCGGCCACCGCACGCCCCGCCGCTCCAGGGTCCCCTCCTGCTGGGCGAAGAGGCCGCCCCATGACCGGACACCCGCCGCGACACCCGCCCCGAAGAACCGCCCCACGCCGGACGCCCCCAGCCCGCCCGGACGGAACCGCCGACGGGACCGGCCACCCCACCACAGCCAGGAGGAGCCCCTCGTGAACGATTGGCGGATCTACCGTGGTGCCGGCCACCCGCACGACGAGATCAGACGGCTCCCCCCGCCCCCGCCCTGGCGTGACTTCTCGGCCGGCGCCGCCGACGACACCCTGGCCGGCTCCGACCGGCGGCTCGGCGTACGCCGGCGGCTCGTCCGCAACCACCACCCCCGCCCCGCCGAGACCGACGCCGTCAACGCCGCCCTCTATCTGCGCCGCCCGCTCCTGGTCACCGGCAACCCCGGAACCGGGAAGTCCACGCTCGCCCACGCCGTCGCCCACGAACTCGGACTGGGCCGTGTCCTGCGCTGGCCGATCGTCAGCCGCTCCACCCTCCAGGACGGGCTCTACCGCTACGACGCCATCGGCCGCCTCCAGGACGTCCAGCTGGAACGCGCCCAGACCGGCGCACCCGGCCCGGCCGCCGCCGGTATCGGCTCGTACATCCGCCTGGGCCCGCTCGGCACCGCGCTGCTCCCCTCCGAACAGCCCCGCGTCCTACTCATCGACGAACTCGACAAGAGCGACCTCGACCTGCCCAACGACCTGCTGAACGCCCTGGAGGAAGGCGAGTTCGCCCTCCCGGAGCTGGAACGGCTCGCCGACCGCGAACCCGTCGTCGAGGTACTCACCGACGACGGCCGCAAGGTCCCGGTGCGCGGCGGACGGATCCGCTGCACCACCTTTCCGTTCATCGTGCTCACCTCCAACGGCGAACGGGACTTTCCCGCCGCCCTGTTGCGCCGCTGCATCCGGCTCGAACTGGAACCGCCCGGCGAGGAGCAGGTGCGCGCCATGATCGAGGCCCATCTCGGCACGGACGCCGCGACCGGCGAACAGAGCCTCGTCAGCCGCTTCCTGAACCGCGAGCCCGGCGAGGTCATCGCCACCGACCAGCTCCTCAACGCCCTCTACCTGACCCAGCACGCCCCGCGCACCGAGCGGGTGACCAGGGAACGCATCGCGGACATGCTCATGCAGCCGCTCGATCAGCCGAGGTGATGGCCGGATGCACCGGATGCATCTGGAAGAACTCACGCGCCGGCTCCGGGCCGGCGGCCGGCACCCCACCGCCGAGGAACTCGCGGACGCCGTCTGGCTCGCCCAGTGGCTCCCGGCCGGCCCGCCGGACCCGGCGGCGGGCCGGGCGGGCGGCCCGGCCGCCGCCCCGCCCCCCGGGAAGGGCGACGACCCGGACGGCCGGGAGTCACCCGGCACCGCGGGTGACGACGTCTCCGACCCCGGCCCCCCGCCACCCGCCCCGGAGACCGTCGCCCTCCACACACCGCACGGCGGCGCCCGCCCTGCCGACGGCGGCACGGAAGGCCGCGCCGCCCTGCGCGTCCGCGCCCCCGGCGCCAACGCCCTGCCCGGACTCCTCGGACTCCAGAAGGCCCTCCGACCGCTCCGCCACTACGCCCTGTTCCCGCCGCGCCCCGGCGAAGGAACCCTTGACGAGGAGGCGACCGCCGACCGCAGCGCCGCCGCCGGCGTCCTCACCCCGGTCCTCCGCCCGGCCGCCGGGCGCCGCCCGGACATCCAGCTCCTCATGGACACCGGCCCCGCCATGGTCGTCTGGACCCGGATGGTGGAGGAACTGCGCCAGGCCTGCCAGCAGTCCGGCGCCTTCCGCGACGTCCGGGTCCACCGGCTGTACGACACCGGCGCCGGTCCACCCCTGGTCACCACCACCACCGGAGCCGACGGCCACCCCCGGCTGCGTCCCGGCGACCAGCTCCACGACCCCACCGGCCGCTGCCTCACCCTCCTCGTGAGTGACTGCGTCGGCCCGCTCTGGCGGCGCGGCGCGGCCCAGCGGCTCATCCACCAGTGGCCCCGCAGCTCCCCGCTCGCCGTCGTCCAGCCGCTGCCCCCGAGGCTGTGGGCGCGCACCGCCCTGACCGTCGAACCCGGCACCCTGTCCCGCGCCACCGGTCCCGGCGGACGCACCCTCTTCCAGCCCGACGAGGAACCCTGGGAGCCCGCTCCCGACGACGCCCGAGCCGTGCCCGTCCTCACCCCGACCCCGGAAGCCTTCGCCTCCTGGGCCCGGCTGTTCAGCGGCCAGGGCACGGGTGCCGTCCGGGGGTGGGCCGCCCGGATCGGCCCCGGACCCGCGCGGACCGAGGCCCCGGCGGCGGGCACGCCGGCCCGGCCCCCGCGCGACGAGGACCTGCTGCGCGTGTTCCGCGCCGGCGCCTCCCCGGGCGCCCTGCGCCTCGCCGTCCATCTCGCCGCCGCCCCGCTGACCCTTCCCGTCATGCAGCTCGTCCAGCGCGCGATGCTGCCCGACACCGGCCCCATGGAACTCGCCGAAGTGCTCCTGAGCGGACTCCTGCGCCAACTGCCCGGCCCCACGCCGTACCCCTGCTACAGCTACCCGCCCGGCGTGCAGCGGCAGCTCCTCGGCTCCCTGGACCGCGGCGCGGCCGCCCTCGTCCTCAAACACTGCTCCGCCTACGTGGAGCGCAACTTCGGCCACGGCATGCGGAACTTCCCGGCCCTGGCCGCGGCCCGTCTCGCCGGACAGACCACCGAGGACGACGCGCCGCCGCCCGAGGAGACGGACGAGCCGACAGGCCCGGTGGGCCCCGAGCCCGAACTGTTCGCCCGCATCCCCGCGCGCGTGCTCCGCTTCTACCACCCCGACCTCGTCACCCCGGAACCGCTCACCGAGGCGCGTCGGCTGCTCGACCGGTGGCGCGGCCAGTCCGACCCCTCCTTGCTGAGCGTCGCCCGCGAGCGGGCCGAGGCGGCGCTCGCCGAGGACCCCGTCCGCGCCCGCGTGCTCCTCGGACGGGTGCTGTACGCCGAGGCGGGCACCGCGGCCGGCCGCGCCACCGCACGGCGTGGCGAGCTGCTGCGGCGCGCGGCGGCCGCACTGGACGGCGCGGCGGAGCTGACCGGCAGCGGCGAGGAGGAGGGGGCGCAGGCCCGTCTCGAACTGGCCGCCGCCCGCCACGCCCTGTGGCGGCACACCGGCGACGCCGCCCACCTGGACGCCGCGCTCCGCGCCCTGACGGGGGACCCGGCGGAATGGCCCGAAGACCACCACCACTCCCTTCACCTCCGGCGCGGCCGGCTCCTGCTGGCTCGCGGCGACGGACCCGGTGCGGTCGCCGCGCTGAGCGCCGCCCTCGCGACCGGGGAGACCGGCCCCGCCCTCCTCGACCTGGCCGACGCCCTCCGTCTCGCGGGCGGCGAACCCGCCCGGATCGCCTCCGTGCTGGACCGTGCCGAACCGCTGGTCGGCGAAGGGGGCGCCCTGCGTCTGCGCTGGACCACCGCCTGGGCCCGGCTCCACGACTCCGTCGGCGACGGACCGGCCACCGACGCTGCCTACGAACAGGCCACCCTGCTGGCGCCCGCCGACAGCGCGCGGCGCGGCCGGCTCCTGATGGCCTGGGGCGAATCGCTGCTGCGACGTGCCGCGACCGACGGCGGCACCCCGTCCGTCGACCGGGCCGAAGGGGTGCTGCGCGAGGCACTCACCGCGCTGCCCGCCGACGCGACCGAGCGGCACAAGGCCCGCATCCTGATCGGCAGCGTGCTGGCCCTGCGCTTTCACCGGGCCGGATTCCTGCCCGACCTGTTCGAAAGCCGCCACCTCCTGGAACAGGCCGTACGGACGACGGGGGAACCCGCGCTGAGCTGCGAGGCGTGGCTGCAACTCGCCAGAGTGAGACTGGAACTGAGCGAGACGTCCCGGGACGGGGTGCTCGGTGACGCGCTCACCGCCTACCAGCGCTGCTCCGAGGACGCCCGCTCCGCCCACGGCGACACCCCGGGCGCGGTCACCGGAGCGCGCGCCCTGCACGCCGAGGGCGCGGTCCTGCGGCTCATGGGCCGCACCGCGCGGGCGGAGGCGGTGCTGCGGGCCGCGGCCGAGCGGTGGCGGCGGCTGGTGGCCGCCCTGGTGGAGGTCGACCGGGGCGACGTCGAGCGGACCCTGAGCCTGCTCGCGGAGGTGACGGCACAGCAGGCCGCCCGTCCGGTGCGGCTCTCCGCCGACGAACGCCGCCGGACCGCTCCGCCCTGGTGGACCTGGAACGGGGGCGCCGGATAGGCGCCACGGAGACGGCTGGACAACAGGGGCGTGAATGGGCGCAGTTGAGTCGAACGGGTTTCTGCCTCACCGGCGTCGGGAAGAACCGCTGCGCCGCTACGACCGTGGGGGACAAGGGTCGGTGAGGAGGAACCGAGGGTGTTGCAGCGCACGGAGTGGGCGACCGGTACCGACCGGGATGCCGCGGGATCTCCGCAGCTTCCCGATCTCGCGGCCTTCGACCTGCGAACCTTGCGCCGTACCGAGGATCCGGACCTGGAGGCAGCCGTCCGCCGCGTCCTGCTGCGCTCCGGCGAACTCGTGGAGTTCTGGGCCGAGGGGGCGGGCGGCAACCACCACCACTCCTGACCGCGGGCCCCGGTCCGACCGGCGTTTTCCGGTCAGATCCGGTCGGCGCCCGGCCGTCGTGACAGGGGGGCCGGAATGAGGCTTCCCCCGCCGTCCTCCGCCGTACTCGGCGCACTCGCCCGCACTCGGCCCGCATCGGAGGGGACCGCGCTGCTGCGCTCCGCCCTGCGCGCCCGCCGCCTGGTGCTCCTCAAGTCCCTGCTGGTCCGTGCCCGGCGGGACCGCGACGCCGTCGACCCCACCGTCCTCCGCCGGTTCGAGACGTCCTGGCATCTGCTCGAACAGACCGAGCGGCGCCACCCCGGCGTCGTCCGGGACCTGCTCGACTACCCCACGACCGGCGTGTGGCTGGCCGTGGCGCTCGCCGGACCGACCGGTCCCGCCTTCGACCGGCACCTCGACCGGCTGGAGGTCCTCGCCGTGACCGGCGCGCTCCGTGCGGGTCGCCCCCTCGACCTGGCCGTCGAGGCACCGGACGGCCTGCTCTCGCTGCCCGGCGTGGGGCGCCTGCGGCTGCCGAGCGCGGGCCCGGTCCGCATCCGGGCGCGGTCCCGCGTGGTCCGGCTGCACGCCGAGGGCGGAAGCCCGGCCGCCCCCACCGTCCTGCTCCTCACCGACCGCCGCGCCGGCACCCTCGTCGGGCGCGGTCCCGCCTGGACCGGGCTGCCCCTGCTGCCCGGGTCCACCGCGCGCCTGGACGACCTGGACCCCTACCGGGTGCCGCCCGGCGGATTCGGCGACCCGCTCCGCAGGGCGGCCGACCACACCGACACCGACCGGCCCGGCTGGGTGGCCCACTGGCGGGACGCCCACGAACTGCTCGCGCGGACGGACAGCGACCGGGCGGCCGAGACCCGCCGGGCCGTACGCCTCCTCGTCCCGCTCACCCCGAACGGACCGCGGTCCGTCGGCGCCACCCTGAGCGCCGCACCCGGCGCCGTACTGTCCTCCCCGGCCGCCGGGGGGCCCGATCTGGCGGAGACCCTGGTGCACGAGATCCACCACGGCAAACTCGCCACCCTGCACGAAGCCGTCCCGCTGTACCGGCCCGGGCGGGCCGCCCTGCACCGGGTCGGCTGGCGTCCCGATCCGCGCCCGGTCGCCGGGGTGTTCCAGGGCGCCTACGCGCACCTGGCCCTGGCCGACCTCTGGCGCCGCACCGCGACCGCCACACAGGTGCCGGCGCCCTGGCGCACCCATGCCGGGCAGCAGTTCGACGATATCCACGATCAGGTGGGCGAGGCATTGGCGATCCTGCTTGAATCCGATGAACTGACCAATGAGGGAAGGGAGTTCGCCCGACAAATGGCGGGGCACCACGCGAGCCTCGGCGCGGCCCCCAGGGCCTCTGGGTGACACTGTGCCCAGGGCAGATCACACTGCGTTGCGCGGGAGTGGGACGGGAGACGGAGAGATGGCGGAACAACGGCCGGGCGGTGGAGCGGTGGACAGCGGCAGGGCCGCCCCCGAACACGTCCTCGTGGTCTTCCCCGGCTACCACCGACCGTGGGCGGCCTGGCTCGGCCAGCGCCTCGAAGCACAGGGCGTCCGCGTCACCCTCCAACGTTGGGACCCGCCCCGCGAGGTGGCGCTGGAGGACTCGCTCGGCGACCTGCTGCTCGCCCGGGGCCGTGTCCTCCTGGTCCTCAACGACTGGTTCTTCGACATCGGCCCCCGCCCCGCGGGCGAGTGGAACGACGTGCTGCGCGGCTTCGTCGCCGCACACGCCGACCGCTTCGCGGCCGTCAACCTCACCAACAGGCCCCTCCTCCCCGCCACCGCCGTCCTCGAGCCGGTCAGCCTCTGGGGCGTCGGGGAGGACGAGGCCGAGGCACGGCTGTTCAGCAGGCTCGGCATCGAACCCCGCCGCTCCGCCGCCCGCCGCCTGCCGTCCGGCGCGAAGGTCCGCTACCCCGACACCCCACCCGAGGTCTGGGGCGAGGTCCCGCGCCGCAACTCCCGCTTCACCGGCCGCGACGATCTCCTGACCACCCTCCAGGAACGGCTCATGGACGCCGAACGCGGCAACGCGGCCTGCACCCTCCTCGGCATGTCCGGCATCGGCAAGACCCAGATCGCCGCCGAGTACGCCCACCGCTTCAGCCCCGACTACGACGTGATCTGGTGGGTCAACTCCGACGACCGCAACGTCCAGCGCGACCGCTTCGGCGAACTCGCCGCCGAACTCCGCCTGGCCAGCGGCAACGAGCCCGGCGAACGCATCCGGGCGGTCCGCGAGGCCCTGCGCCGCGGCGACCCGCACGCCCGCTGGCTCGTCGTCTTCGACGGATGGGACGACACCGACGGCGCGCCCGTACTGCTGCCGCACGGCCCCGGCCACGTCCTGATCACCTCACGCAACCGCGCCTGGGGCGACCACACCGACGTCGTCGAGGTCCCCGGCTTCGACCGCGCCGAGTCCACCGCCTACCTGATGCGCCGCGCACCCCACATCACCGCGCCCCAGGCCGACGAGGTCGCCGCCGAGTTCGGCGACGTCCCGCTCCCGCTCGTCCAGGCCGCCTCCTGGCTCGGCGAGTCCGGCATGGAGGTCCCCGAGTACCTGCGCATGGTCCGCGACGGCCGGCTGTCCACGGTGGACGAACCCTCCGCCGGCGACGGCTTCCCCCACGCCTCGCTGACCTCCTGGTCGATACTGATCAACCGGCTCCGCCGCTCCCAGCCCCAGGCCATCGACGTCCTCAGCCTGTGCGCCTCCTTCGCCCCCGGCCGGATCCCGCTCGGCATCGTCCGCGCCTACCCCCAGGCCGAACTGCCCGAGGACCTGCGCTGGATGGCCACCGACCTGCCCGCCTGGACCCGGGCCCTGGACACCCTGGTCAACTACTCGGTGCTCACCCGCGAGTCCCGCGGACCCGCCACCAGCGTCGAGATGGAACCTCACCAGGAGTCCGTGCACATGCACCGGCTCGTCCACGACATCGTCGCCCGCCTCACCGACGGCGAGCACCGCGACGCGCACCGCAGGGCCGTCCGCACCCTGATCGCCGAGGCCGATCCCGGCAACCCCATGGACAGCCGCCACTGGCCCCGCTACGCCGAACTCCTCCCGCACCTGGAGCCCTCCGGCGCACTCTCCAGCCGGGCCCCGCGCATCCAGTCCGCCGTCCTCAACTGCCTCCGCTACTGCTTCCGCAGCGCCGAGTTCCGCGCCGGCGTCCGCCTCGCCGAGAAGATCCGGGAGCACTGGTCCACCTTCATGGAACCGCTCGCCCCCGCCATGCTGGAGCTGACCACGCAGGAAGGCAACATCCTGCGCTCCCACGGTCGCTTCCGGGACGCCTACGAACTCGACCTCGCCCTGCGCCGACGGCTCGACGCGGCCCCCGACCGCGACGAACTCGGCTCGCTGCGCTCCACCGTCGCCATCGCCAGCGACCTGCGCTTCCTCGGCCAGTACCGCGAGTCCGAACGCATCCAGCGCGCCTGCCTCGCCGAGTCGCGGCGCCTCCTCGGCGAGACCGAGTTCCTCACCCTCGTCGCCCGCCACAACCTGGGCGTCGTCCTGCGGATGCTCGGCCGCTACCAGGAGGCGTACGACGAGGACGTCGAATCGCTGTCCCGCAGCGAGAGCCTGCTACGCGCCCGCCACGCCCACAGCCTCAACTCCAGCAACGCCGTCGCCCAGGACCTCCGGCTGCTCGGCCGCTACCGTGAGGCCCTGGCTCGCCAGGAGGCCAACGTCCGGGTCCACGTCCAGGTCCTCGGCGCCCAGCACCTCCAGACCCTGTACGCCCGCTCCCAACTCGCCCTGTGCCGCCGCCGTGAGGGCGGCTTCCAGCAGGACCTCGGCGCCACCATGGCGAGCCTGCTCGAACAACTGGAACAGGTCCACGGCCGCGGCCACTACGTGACCCTGTCCTCCATCAACAACTACGCCAACTACCTCCGCGAGCACGGCGACCTCGACCACGCCCGCGAACTCAGCAACGAGGCCGAGGCCGGCTACCGCGCCCTCCTCGGCCCCGCCCACCCCGTGGCCACCGGCGTCCTCGCCAACACCGCCCTCGTCATGCAGGCGGCCGGAGAACGCGCCGACGCCATGGTGATGATGGAGGGCGCGCTCGCCGGGCTGACCGCCACCCTGGGCCCCGACCATCCCTGGGTCCTGGGCTGCGCGCTCAACGCCACCGCCGCCCGCAACTTCAACGGCCGGGTGGCGGACGCCGCCGAACTCAGCCGGGACACCCTCCGGCGCGCCCGGCACGCCCTGGGCAACGAGCACCCCCTCACCCTCTCCTGCCAGGTCGCGCTCGCCACCGACCTCCGCGGCCTGCGCGAGGTCGAGGAGGCCGCGAAGATCGAGGAGGACGCGCTGCTCACCCTCACCCGGACGCTCGGCGCGCAGCACCCGCACACGCTCTCCGCCCGCCAGCGCAACCGCCCCTACTGGGACTTCGAGGCCAACCTCGGCTGAGACTGAGAGCCTGTCGGGCGGCCTTCGGTCGACAGGCTCTGACCGCGCCACGGCACGCCGGAGGCCCGGCACCCGCGAGGGTGCCGGGCCTCCTTCCGTGCCGGGACGGGCAGCGGATCAGGCGTCGAAGACCTCGTTGGCCAGCTGCTGCTGCTCGGCCTGGTGACGCTTGGCCGAACCGACCGCCGGGGACGAGGAGTGCGGACGCGAGATCCGGCGCAGGCGCTCGCCCTGCGGGATGTCGGCGCCGACCGCCAGGTCCAGGTGGTCGATCAGGTTGAGCGCGATGAACGGCCAGGCACCCTGGTTCGCCGGCTCCTCCTGCGCCCACAGGTACTTCTCGGCGTTCGGGTACTTGGCGATCTCGGCCTGGACCTCGGCACCCGGCAGCGGGTACAGGCGCTCCAGACGGATGATCGCCGTGTCCGTGACACCGCGCTTCTGCCGCTCGGCCTCCAGGTCGTAGTAGACCTTGCCCGCGCAGAAGACGACCTTGCGGACATCGGCCGGGTTCACCGAGTCGTCGCCGATCACCGGGCGGAAGCCGCCAGTGGTGAACTCCTCCACCTTCGACGCCGCGGCCTTCAGACGCAGCATCGACTTCGGCGTGAAGACGATGAGCGGCTTGTGGTGCGGGTTGTGGACCTGCCAGCGCAGCAGGTGGAAGTAGTTCGACGGCAGGGTCGGCATGGCGACCGTCATGTTGTCCTGCGCGCACATCTGCAGGAAGCGCTCCGGGCGGGCGGACGAGTGGTCCGGGCCCTGGCCCTCGTAGCCGTGCGGCAGGAGCAGCGTGACGCCGGAGGTCTGGCCCCACTTCTGCTCGGCCGAGGAGATGAACTCGTCGACGACGGTCTGGGCGCCGTTGACGAAGTCACCGAACTGGGCCTCCCAGACGACCAGGGAGTCCGGGCGGGCCAGCGAGTAGCCGTACTCGAAGCCCATCGCCGCGTACTCGCTGAGCAGCGAGTCGTAGACGTTGTAGTGGGCCTGGTCGTCGGTCAGGTAGAGCAGCGGGGTGTAGTCCTCACCGGTCTCCTGGTCCACCAGGACCGCGTGGCGCTGGCCGAAGGTGCCACGGCGCGAGTCCTGGCCGGACAGCCGGACCGGGGTGCCCTCCATCAGCAGCGAGCCGATGGCGAGGGTCTCGCCGAAGCCCCAGTCGATCGTGCCGTCGTCGACGGACGCCGCGCGACGCTGCATCTGCGGCATCAGACGCGGGTGGACCGTGATCCGCTCCGGGACGTTGACCTGGGACTCGGCGATCCGCTTCACGACCTCCTGGGAGACCGCGGTGGTGACCGTGACCGGGAACTCCGGCTGCGGGTCC
The DNA here is from genome assembly GCF_035994945.1 of Streptomyces sp. NBC_01216. Lineage (NCBI taxonomy): Bacteria > Bacillati > Actinomycetota > Actinomycetes > Kitasatosporales > Streptomycetaceae > Streptomyces > Streptomyces sp. NBC_01216. The sequence goes on along the minus strand of NZ_CP108677.1, from coordinate 2,273,138 downwards.
GGGACGTGCGCCGGGGCCGGCGCGGAGGTGGCCTCGCGGACCTCGGCGAAGACCTTCTCCAGCTGGCCCTGGAAGTCCTGGAGCGCCTGCTCCGCCTCTTCCAGCGTGATGTCGCCGCGACCGATGAGCGACTCGGTGTACAGCTTGCGCACCGAACGCTTCTTGTCGATCAGGTTGTACATCTGCGGGTTGGTGAACTGCGGGTTGTCGCCCTCGTTGTGACCGCGGCGGCGGTAGCAGATGAGGTCGATCACGACGTCCTTGTTGAACGTCTGGCGGAACTCGAAGGCGAGCCGCGCGACACGGACCACGGCCTCCGGGTCGTCGCCGTTCACGTGGAAGATCGGCGCCTCGATCATGCGGGCCACGTCGGTCGCGTACATCGAGGAACGCGAGGATTCCGGGGCCGCGGTGAAGCCGACCTGGTTGTTGATGACGATGTGGACCGTGCCGCCGGTGCGGTAGCCGCGCAGCTGCGACATGTTCAGCGTCTCGGCGACCACACCCTGGCCGGCGAAGGCCGCGTCGCCGTGCAGGGCGACGGGCAGGACGGTGAAGTCCGTGCCGCCCTTGTTGATGACGTCCTGCTTGGCGCGGACGACACCCTCCAGGACCGGGTCGACGGCCTCCAGGTGCGAGGGGTTGGCGACCAGCGAGACCTTGATCTGCTCACCGTCCAGGCCCGTGAAGGTGCCCGAAGCGCCCAGGTGGTACTTCACGTCGCCGGAGCCGTGCATCGACTTCGGGTCGAGGTTGCCCTCGAACTCGCGGAAGATCTGCGCGTAGGACTTTCCGACGATGTTGGCGAGGACGTTCAGCCGGCCGCGGTGGGCCATGCCGATGACGACCTCGTCCAGCCGGGACTCGGCGGCGGAGTCGATGACCGCGTCGAGCAGCGGGATGACGGACTCGCCGCCCTCCAGCGAGAACCGCTTCTGACCGACGTACTTGGTCTGGAGGAAGGTCTCGAATGCCTCCGCGGCGTTCAGCCGGCGCAGGATACGCAGCTGCTCCTCGCGCTCCGGCTTGGAGTGCGTGCGCTCGACGCGGTCCTGGATCCACTTGCGCTGCTTCGGGTCCTGGATGTGCATGAACTCGACGCCGGTGGTGCGGCAGTACGAGTCGCGCAGGACGCCGAGGATGTCGCGGAGCTTCATCATCGACTTGCCGGCGAAACCGCCCACCGCGAAGTCGCGCTCCAGGTCCCACAGGGTGAGACCGTGCTCGGTGATGTCCAGATCGGGGTGCTTGCGCTGGCGGTACTCCAGCGGGTCGGTGTCGGCCATGACGTGGCCGCGGACCCGGTAGGAGTGGATCAGCTCGAAGACCCGGGCGGCCTTGGTGACGTCGTCGTCGTGCGAGGCGTCGATGTCCTTGAGCCAGCGCACCGGCTCGTAGGGGATGCGCAGGGCCTTGAAGATGTCGTCGTAGAAGCCGTTCTCGCCGAGGAGGAAGTTGGCGACGACGCGCAGGAACTCGCCGGAGGCGGCGCCCTGGATGACCCGGTGGTCGTACGTCGAGGTCAGCGTCATGACCTTCGAGATGCCCAGCTTGTTCAGGGTGTCCTGGGAAGTGCCCTGGAACTCGGCCGGGTAGTCCATCGAGCCGACGCCCATGATCACGGACTGTCCGGGCATCAGGCGGGGCACGGAGTGGACGGTGCCGAGGCCGCCGGGGTTGGTCAGCGAGACCGTGACGCCGGAGAAGTCCTCCATCGTGAGCTTGCCGACCCGGGCGCGCTTGACGATGTCCTCGTATGCCTGCCAGAACTCGAAGAAGTTCAGCGTCTCGGCCTTCTTGATGCCCGCGACGACGAGCTGGCGGTCGCCGTTCGGCTTCACCAGGTCGATCGCGAGACCGAAGTTCACGTGCTCCGGCTTGATCAGGGTCGGCTTGCCGTCCTTCTCCGCGAAGGAGTGGTTCATCGACGGCATGGCCTTGATCGCCTGCACCATCGCGTAGCCGATCAGGTGCGTGAAGGAGATCTTCCCGCCCCGGGCGCGCTTGAGGTGGTTGTTGATCACGATCCGGTTGTCGAAGAGCAGCTTCACCGGGACGGCGCGGACGGACGTGGCCGTCGGCACCTCCAGCGAGGCGTTCATGTTCTTCGCGACCGCGGCGGCGGGGCCGCGCAGCGTGATCAGCTCGGGTCCGGCGGTGGCGGCGGCCGGAGCCTTGGCGGCGGGAGCGGGAGCGGGAGCGGGAGCCTTGGCCGGAGCCGGGGCGGGCTTCGCGGGCGCCGGCGCGACCGCGGCGGGCCGGGCCGGGGTCGGCGCAGGCGCGGCCTGTGCGGGACCCGCCTGCGGAGCGGCCGGCGCGCTCGGAGTGGCCGGGGAGCTCGGCGCGGCTCCGGCCGCCCCCGCGGCGGCGGGAGTCTCCGACGAGCCGGGCTTGTAGTCGGCGAAGAAGTCCCACCAGGCACGATCGACCGAATGAGGGTCCTCGAGGTACTGCTGGTAGATCTCGTCGACGAGCCACTCATTGGCGCCGAAGGCGGTCGCAGGGTTCTGACCCTGCCCGTCTTGGCCCGTGATGGGGGTACCACCCGCCCGGAGGCTGGGGGAGCTCGAGTTACTGGGGGACTGAGACGACACGGCGGTAACCGCCCTCTTCCGCTTCACAAGGTGATGGACAGCGGAAATAAAGGCTACGCCTCCCTGGCCGAGAGGTGCAGGCCGGGCACTCCAACGTCGCGCAAGTCACACTTGAAGGGGTGTTTCGGAGCAGGGAATGGCGGGAAACAAGCGAGGTTCTGCCCACTCGCGGGTACGCGAGGAGGCGGCTGCGGTCCGGTTTGGTCCGCATCCCTGATCACGTCCTGTACAGGTAGACGCAGAACGTGTGCTTCCGGTTCGAACCCTACGTCAAGCCCGTGCCGGAATGCTGCCCGGAAGAGTGATATGTATGCGGCAGCCGCGTGACGATTCGGCCACTCCGATGCTGCCGCCGTGCAGATCCACCGCCCAGCGGGCGATCGCCAGGCCCAGACCCGTGCCGCCGTCGGCGCCCGGACCGGCCTGTGACGGCACCGATCCCCGGTTGAACCGCTCGAAGACCGTGTGCCGCAGCGCCTCCGGAATGCCGGGGCCCTCGTCCTCGACCTCCAGCTCCAGCGAGTCCGGCCACGGCCCGCGCCGCGCGTGCACCGTCACCCGGCCGTGCGAGGGCGAGTGCTTCACCGCGTTGTCGATGAGGTTCGCCACCACCTGGTGCAGCCGCTCCGCGTCCGCGTACGCCGCCAGATCGGGCGGCGACACGTCCAGGTGCAGATGGACGTCCGTACGGTTGTGCAGCCCCGAACTGGTCGACAGGCCCCGCTGGGACGCCGCCAGATTGGCCTCGCGGAGCACCCCCGACAAATACGGCCACACCTCCAGACGCCGCACCTTCAAGGTGGTGACACCGTTGTCGAGACGCGACAGGTCCAGCAGCGTCTCCACCAGCCGGCCGAGCCGCTCGGTCTGCTGCAACGCCGTCCGCATGGTCTCCGGGTCCGCATCGGAGACCCCGTCCACCACGTTCTCCAGCACGGCGCGGAGCGCGGCGATGGGGGTGCGCAGCTCGTGCGACACGTTGGCGACCAGCTCCTTGCGGTGCCGGTCGACGGCCTCCAGATCGTCCGCCATGCGGTTGATCGTCGAGGCGAGGTCGCCCAGCTCGTCGCGCCGGTCCGCGCCGCGCACCCGCCGGCCGAAGTCCCCGCGTGAGATCGACCCCGCCACCGCGTTCATCTCGTCCAGCGGTGCCGTCAGCGACTGCGCCACGAACTGGGTGATCAGCAGGGTCGCGATCATCGCGAAGATGGTGATGTAGCGGAACTCCGTGGAGGTCCGGATCGCCACCAGCGCCAGGCCCGAGGTCAGCAGGACCGCCCCGACGACCAGCGCGCCCAGCTTGGTCTTGATGGAGATGGCGATCTTGCGCCGACGGACGCCGGACCCCGCTCCGGTGTGCCCCGTGTGCCCGGCGTGCGGCGCTCGTGGGCTCATGAGAGCGTGCTCTCCAGGGCGTAGCCGACCCCGTGCACGGTGCGGATCCGCTCGGCCCCGATCTTCCTGCGGAGCGCCTTGACGTGGCTGTCCACGGTCCGGGTACCGGACGCGTCGGCCCAGTCCCACACCTCCGCCAGCAGCTGTTCGCGGGAGAGGACCGCCCGCGGGGTGTTCGCCAGGCAGACCAGCAGGTCGAACTCGGTCGGGGTCAGGTGGACGTCCTCGCCCCGCACCCGGACCCGGCGCTGGGCGTGGTCGAGCTCCAGGTCGCCCAGGCGCAGGATTCCGCTGCGCGGGGTCACCGCGGCCAGCGTGGCCCGTTCCACCCGGCGCAGCAGCACGTGGACGCGCGCCGCCAGCTCGCGCATCGAGAACGGCTTCGTCATGTAGTCGTCCGCGCCGACGCCCAGGCCCACGAGCATGTCCGTCTCGTCGTCACGCGCCGTGAGCATGAGGACGGGCACCGGCCGCCGGGCCTGGACCCGGCGGCACACCTCCAGACCGTCGAAGCCCGGCAGCATCACGTCGAGGACCATCAGGTCGGGTTGCCACGCCTCGGCGGCGTCCACGGCCGCGGGCCCGTCGGCCGCGGTGTGGACGAGAAAGCCCTCCGCGCGCAGTCGGGCGGCGATCGCGTCGACGATCGTCGTGTCGTCCTCCACGACCAGCACCCGTCGCTGAGCGCCCGGAGTGGCCGCCGCACCGTGATGAGTGGTGTGTGTCTGCTCCATCGCCCCGCCTCGCTCGCTGGTGGTCGGCCAGCAGCCTAGAGGCAGTGGGAGCATCCCGGCTACGCAGGCCGGATGCCGAGGTGCACCACGTCGGGGACGCCCCGGGCAACTGGGATCTCTTCCGTCCGTACCTCGCTGAATCCGGCATTCCGCAATGACTCTTCGAAATCGGCCGAGGGGCGCGCGGACCAGACGGCGAGCACGCCGCCGGGGTTGAGCCGGGCCGCGCAGTGCGCCAACCCCGAGGCGGAGTAGAGGTGTTCGTTGTCCTCGGTGACGGTCCAGTCCGGTCCGTTGTCGATGTCCAGGCAGAGCGCGTCGTAGGTGTCGGACGAGACGCGGAGGTACTCCACCAGGTCCGTGTGCAGGATCACGCAGCGCGGATCGCCGAGCGCCTCCCCGGAGAGCCCGGCCAGCGGCCCCCGCCGGTGCCAGTCGATGATCGCCTCCTCGCGCTCGGCCACCACGATCCGCGCCCAGCGCGGGTCGGCGGCGGCGTGCGCCAGGGAGAAGCCGACTCCCAGGCCGCCGATCAGGACGGACGGGCCGAGGCGGTCGCCGAGGGCGTCCCTCGCCGCGTCGATCAGCAGCCGCTCGGAGCGTCCGTCGGACGTGTCCATCAGGAACGTGCCGTTGGCGATGATCTCGAAATGCTCGTCGCGCCGGCGGAGGACCACCTCCCCGTAGGGGCCTTCGCGGCGGTCGAGGGTGACGGGGGTCGGCATGGTGACACTCACTCCGGTTCTCGGCTCGCGGGAACGACCCGGCCATCCTCGCCGTGGGCCGGCGGCCGGGACAAACCGCGGGGGGTGGCGGGCCGCGGAGAGGGCGGTCACGGGGGCGGGCGGGCCTCCGGTCAGGGGCTGGTCGGCGGGCCGCCGTCGGGAAGGGCCGCGAAGACCCGCCGGAGCGCCGGCGGGCGCTCGTCGTCCGTGGCGACGACCACCCGGGACCCGTACGTGATGACGTACTCGAAGCCGTCGTAGACCGTCTTCCCGCTCGGCCGGGCGGGCACCGCGGCGAACGCCGGGTCCTCCAGCGCCGCGCGCAGTTCCGCGACCTCCGCGGGCTCCATCCGGCCGGTGCGTGGCGGCTTCGTGCCGGAACGGGTGGTGTACGAGCCGTCGTAGCGGACGACCAGCCGGTTCCGGACACCGGCGAAGCCACCGCTGACCTCCAGGTCGACCAGGACTTCCCGGGGAGCCGGTTCCCCGCTGTTCTTCGCGGTGCCGCGCCCCGGTTCGGACGGTCCGCTGGTGCCGTCCGTCCCACATCCGGCCAGCGCCACCAGCGGCACCAGTGCCACGGCCGCGCCCCATCGGCCCACCCTGTACCGTCCGCCTCCGCCGCTCCTGTCCGCCATGCTCCCGAGCATGCCCTCAGCCGATCCGGTTGACCAGGGCGCGGTGCACCGCGTCGAGTCGTGGACCGTAGGGCCCGCCGCGTACGGCCGTGCCGACGGCCTCGGCGCAGTCGCGGCAGGAGTCCAGGTGGGCTTCGGCGGAGACGAGGAGCTCACGGGAGAGTTCCCCGCGCGCGTACGTGGCCACCCGGTGCCCCGGCAGATGCCGGTCGCCGGCCGGTCCGGACGCCTGGGCCGGACGGGGGACGGGGGGAGAGAGCTCGGTCATGCGAGGACTGCCTTCGGGTGCGGGGGGAGGGCGGGCGGCGGGGCCGGGGTCCGGGCAGGGGACGTCGTGCTCCCGGGGCGAGTGGGGTGCGGGGCGGGGCGTCGGGGCCGTCCGCGGAGCCCGATCGCCGTCATGGGCGGGGACGCGGCACGCGGGGGCGGCGCGAGGGCTGCGCCTCGCGGGCGATCTCCTCCGGCGCGCCGGCTGAGGACTCCGCCTCACGCTGGGCCACGATCCACTCGCGCAGCCGGGCGCAGCCACGGGCGGCACGGGCCTTGACCGTGCCTTCGGGTATCGCGAGCCGTTCCGCCGTCTCGCGGACGCTGAGGTGCCGGAGATAGCGCAGCTCGATCACCTCGCGCTGCGGCCCGGGGAGGCCGGCCAGGGCGACGGCGATCGCCGCGTAGCGCGGGGAGGACGCGAGCAGGCACTCCTCGGCGGAGGGCGCCGTGGCGGCCGAGGCGGGGGTGTGCTCGCGCGCCCGGTCCGCGAGGGCGCGATGGCGGCTCGCGGCCCGTTCGAGGTCGACGGCCCGGCAGAGCGCGATCCGGCGCAGCCAGGCCGGGACGCTGCCCTCATGGAAGCCCGAGGCGCTCTTCCACACCGTGAGAAAGGACTCCTGCACCGCGTCCTCGACGGTCGGTGCCGGGAAGCCGCGGTTGAGGAGATGAGCGAACAGCGTGGCGGCGTGCCGGGCGAACAGCAGGGACAGGGCGTCCTTGTCCCCGTCGGCGACCGCGTGGACCAGGCGGGTGTCGCAGGGGTCCTCCGTGGCGTCCGCAGCGGAGGGGGCGGAGCCGGGTGCGTGGGGTGCGGCCGGGCGGGGCGCACCCGGGGCATGGGCCGGGCCCTCACCGGGCACGAGGTCCGGGGCCGCCTCGCGCCGCGTGCCCGTGGCACCCGCCCGGTTTCCGCCGCTCGCCGTCTCCGGGCCGGTCGCCTCGGCGGGGCCGACCGGGGGGTGGTGCCCGCCCTCTGTGCAATGCCCGCACCCGGGATAGCTGCTCGTCACGGGGAATGAACGCCGCGGAGCCGACCGGAGGTTGCGGATCCGGCGAGGATTCCGGCGCGGCCGGGCTTCCCCCGGCCGAACGGCGGGCGTCAGCTCGGTGCGACCGTGAGGGTGAGCCCTGTTCCCCGGCGGTCAGTCCAGCCAGATGAGCAGGGCGTCCCCGGTGTCTGCCGCGGCTCGGAGGAACGGAACCAGCGCCTGGTAGTGGCCGGTCACGTAGTCGAGCGACTCGCCGCGCTCCCAGACGACGGCGGGGTAGACGCCCGCCTCGGCGAGCTCCGCCGGGAGGACACCCTCGATCAGGGCTTCGTGGGGGGTGGCGGAGAGCGCCTTCGCCGCGATGCGCACGCGTTCCGGCCGGAGGAAGCGGGGCGGTCCGTACCCCCAGTCCTCGGCCCCGAGGATCTCTTCCTCGCCGTGAACGACGTCGACGGGGAAGTCGACGCGGCGCAGCAGGAAGTCGAGCGCGTGCCACGCCTTGTCGACTTCGTGGAGGCGCGCTTCGGACGGCTCGGGGTGTACGTCCAGCTCCGTCTCGACCAGTTCGTCGACGAACTCCCGCGCCCAGTCCGGATCACGGACCGCGCGATCGAGTTCGGCAGGAGTGAGGCGCGCGTACTCTCCGATCATGCTCATGGCCGGATGCTAGGGGCAGGCACTGACAGGCAGGCCGACGGGCCGTCGCGCCAGGGTCCGCGGACCTGCCTCGTGCCCTCGCCGGCTCGGTACGCGGATCGGTGCGTACGACGGCCTCGTGGAGCGCGGGCCGGCGCGGGCCGGCCCCGTCACAGGACCGCCCCGTCACAGGACGACCGCCGGGTGATCGCCGAGAGCGAACGCCCCCCGGGGAACATTCCTGGGCTCATGTGCATTGAGTCGGCATAGCTCAACTTGACTGCCGAAGGGGAGATCATGGCTCCTGAGTCCACGGAGTACTCGACGCTGACCCTGCCCGTGCTGCCGCTCGACGACGAGGTCGTGCTGCCCGGCATGGTGGTGCCGCTCGACCTGTCCGACAACGACGTACGCGCCGCGGTGGAGGCCGCCCAGGCCGCCGCCCGGCCGGGTGGTGGCAAGCCGCGGGTGCTGCTGGTGCCCCGCGTCGACGGGACCTACGCGGGAACCGGTGTGCTCGGCACCGTCGAACAGGTCGGGCGGCTGTCCGACGGTGATCCCGGTGCGCTGATCCGCGGCCGGGACCGGGTGAGGATCGGCGCCGGCACGACCGGACCCGGCGCCGCCCTGTGGGTCGAGGGTGCCGTCGTCGAGGAGGTCCTGCCGGACCCGCTGCCCGGCGCCGTGACCGAGCTGGTCACGGAGTACAAGGCGCTGGCCACCAGCTGGCTCAAGAAGCGCGGTGCCTGGCAGGTCGTGGACCGGGTGCAGCAGATCGACGGTGTCGCGGCGCTCGCCGACAACTCCGGGTACTCGCCGTTCCTCACGGTCGAGCAGAAGGTGGAGCTGCTGGAGACGGCCGATCCGGTCGCGCGCCTCAGGCTGGCCACGGTCTGGCTGCGTGAGCATCTGGCGGAGCAGGACGTCGCCGAGACCATCGCCAAGGACGTCCAGGAGGGTGTCGACAAGCAGCAGCGAGAGTTCCTGCTGCGCCGCCAGCTCGACGCCGTGCGCAGGGAACTGCGCGAGCTGGACGGCGACGGCGAGGGCGACGAGTCCGACGACTACCGTGCCCGGGTGGAGGCCGCCGACCTGCCCGGGAAGGTGCGGGAGGCCGCCCTCAAGGAGGTCGCGAAGCTGGAGCGGTCCAGCGACCAGTCGCCGGAGGGTTCCTGGATCCGCACCTGGCTCGACACCGTCCTCGAACTGCCCTGGAACGAGCGGACCGAGGACCGGTACGACGTCCGGGGCGCCAAGGCGGTCCTCGACGCCGAGCACGCGGGCCTGGAAGACGTCAAGGAGCGGATCACCGAGTACCTGGCGGTGCGCAAGCGGCGTTCCGAGCGGGGCCTCGGCGTGGTCGGCGGCCGGCGCGGCGGCGCGGTCCTCGCGCTGGTCGGTCCGCCCGGCGTCGGCAAGACCTCCCTGGGTGAGTCCGTCGCGCACGCGATGGGGAGGAAGTTCGTGCGGGTCGCGCTCGGCGGGGTGCGCGACGAGGCGGAGATCCGCGGGCACCGGCGTACGTACGTGGGCGCGCTGCCCGGCCGGATCGTCCGGGCGGTCAAGGAGGCCGGGTCCATGAATCCGGTGGTCCTGCTCGACGAGATCGACAAGGTCGGTTCCGACTTCCGCGGCGACCCGGCCGCGGCCCTACTCGAAGTCCTGGACCCGGCGCAGAACCACACCTTCCGGGACCACTACCTGGAGGTCGAACTCGACCTGTCCGACGTCGTCTTCCTGGCGACGGCGAACGTCCTGGAGGCCATTCCGGAGGCGCTGCTCGACCGGATGGAGCTGGTGCGCCTCGACGGGTACACGGAGGACGAGAAGGTCGTCATCGCCCGCGACCATCTGCTGCCCCGGCAACTGGAGCGGGCGGGTCTGGAGCCGGGCGAGGTCGTTCTGGAGGACGCGGTCCTGCGGAAGCTGGCCGGCGAGTACACCCGGGAGGCGGGTGTCCGCACCCTGGAGCGGACCGTGGCCCGGCTGCTGCGGAAGGTCGCCGCGCAGCACGAACTGGGCGAGCGGGAGCTGCCGTTCACCCTGACGCCGAAGGACCTGCGCGCCCTGATCGGGCGGCCGCACCATGTACCGGAGTCGGCTCAGGACCCGGCCGAACGCCGTACGTCCGTTCCCGGTGTGGCCACCGGTCTGGCCGTGACGGGCGCGGGCGGCGACGTGCTCTTCGTGGAGGCGTCGCTCGCCGATCCGGAAACGGGCGCGGCGGGGCTGACCCTGACCGGACAGCTGGGTGACGTGATGAAGGAGTCCGCGCGGATCGCGCTCTCCTTCCTCCGCTCGCACGGCGCGGAGCTGGAGCTGCCCGTGACCGGTCTGAAGGACCGGGGCGTGCACATCCACTTCCCGGCGGGCTCGGTCCCCAAGGACGGGCCGAGCGCGGGCATCACCATGACGACCGCGCTGGCTTCGCTGCTGTCCGGCCGGCTGGTCCGCACGGACGTGGCGATGACCGGCGAGGTGTCGCTGACCGGGCGGGTGCTGCCGATCGGCGGCCTGAAGCAGAAGCTGCTGGCCGCGCACCGGGCGGGCGTGACGACGGTCGTGATCCCGAAGCGGAACGAGGCCGACCTGGACGACGTCCCCGCCGAGATCCTGGAGAAGCTGGAGGTCCACCCGGTGACGGACGTCCGCCAGGTCCTGGAGATCGCGCTGACCCCGGCGGAGGTGTCGGTGAGCGCGGCGGCGTGAGCCGCGCGAGCGGGGTGCCCGGTGCGGGCACCCCGCTCGTGGCGTCCGCCGCCGGGACGCGGTCGTCAGGAAGCGCGGCGGCGCGACAGGAACAGGCCGCCGACGGCGAACGCCGCCAGGCCGCCCGCGCCCGCGAGCGCCGGCGGGAGCGGGGAGGTGGGCGTGGCGGCGGTCTCGGCCGACAGGGCCGGGGGCTGCTCGTCGCCGCCGTGGCCGGCGTGGCTCACCGTCGACAGGTCGGCTCCGGCCGCGATCTTCGCCTCGGTCGGAGCCTTGGCCACGGCCGCCGCCGGGCCGCCGAAGGTGACGTCGGAGCAGCTGTAGAACGCCTCCGGACTGTCGTTGCGCTGCCAGACCTTGTAGACGATGTGGCGGCCGGTGCGGGAGGGCAGGTTCCCGGTGAAGTCGTAGTAGCCGTTGTCCGAGGAGCGCGTGGTGGCGTAGGTGGCCACCGGCGTCGTGTCCAGGTCGGACCACTTCAGCGGCTGGGTGGGGTCGAAGCCCTCCTTGGTGAGGTAGACCGTCATCGTGCCCGAGTGCGGCGCCGTCACCCGGACCTTGAAGTCGAAGGTGCCCGCGGCCACCGCCGTCGACGGCCAGTCGGTGCGCGCCCAGTCGAGGGCACGGTACTTCTCGCGGTTGGCCGAGCAGAGCTTGCCGTCCGGGATCAGCGCCTGGTGCTGACCGGCGGCGTTGGCGATGTTGACCTCGTTCCAGTCGTACAGCGGCTGGGTGCCGGAATCGGCCACGAGGTCCTTGCACACCTGCGACTTGGGTGACTCGGGCCCCTCCGCGTAGCAGGCGGCCACCCGGCTCACCGGGTTGAAGACGGCACCGTGGGCGACGGCCACGGACGGGGTCAGGGGAACGATCGCGGCGGCGGACAGGACGGCGCCGGCTGCGGCGAGGCGACGGGGGCGACGGGCGCGGAGGGACGTCATGCGGGGCTCTCTCTCGTGCGTGGGGGAGTACGGACCGAGCAACGACCGGACGGCGCACGGAAGTTGAAAGCCGCACGCACTGCCCAGAGGGTGGCATTGGTCCATACCAATGAGCAAGGGTCTGGCGGCGGGGAATCATGGGAAGTCTCCCGGGTGCGCCCGGGAGAGGTCGCCGTCGAACCGCGCGCCGCGCCGGAGGGGCCCGTGTCCAGGCGGGCGGAGCCGGAGTCCGGGATCTGCCGGGGGCCGGGGTTCCCGGCGTCCCTCGTGGGGCCGCGGAGGGGCCCTTCCGGCGGAAGGGGGTCCGGGTGCTGCTGCTGCTCTCCGCCTGCGAAATACTGGAGGAGCTGCGGCGACGGCCGTGGCGGGAAGAAACTTTCAGCGACGGGAAACCCGCGCGAGGGGGCAGCTGACGTGCACGGAAGCGGCAAGGGGAACGAGGACAAGATCGCCTCCGGATTCGATGTGGACCAGGAGTTCCTCGCCCTGGAGCGCGAGCTTGCCGTCTTCCTGCGGCGCGCCCGCGCGCAGTCGGGCGAGATGGCCCGCGAGGTCCACCCCGGACTGGAGCCCGCCGCCTACGGTCTCTTCGTGCGGCTCGACGACACCGGGCCTCAGCGCGCCACCGATCTGGCCGGGTACTTCGGCGTCGGCAAGGCGACCATGAGCCGCCAGCTGCGCGCCCTGGAAGACCTCGGCCTCGTCGCCCGGGACCCGGACCCGGCCGACGGGCGGGCCTCTCTGGTCCGGCTGACGGAGGAAGGGAGGGACCGGTTCCGCCACGTCCGTGACGCCCGGCGGGGCCGGTACGTGCGCAAGCTGGCCGACTGGGACCGCGGCGAGGTCGCCGAACTGGCCCGCCTGCTCCACCAGCTGAACGACCGGGCGGAGGGCTGAACCGGCGCACCGCGACGCCCCGGGCCGCCCCGTGGTGCTCCGGGGCCCTCGATCGCCCGGACCGCTCCCGGGACGCCGCCGATCACCCGTGCCGCCCCGCCCCTGCCCGGAGCGCCCCGGGGCCGCCGCCTACAGGACCGCGTACACGGCCGTCGCGTCGTCGTGGAGCTTCCCGCGCCGGGCGGTGCCCGCCGCCGCGTCCGCGGCCTCCCGCGCCCGGACCCGCCGGATCAGCCCGTCGGCACCCTCCCGCCGCAGCACCCCGAAGCAGTCCGTCCAGTCGCCCTCCCCGAACGTCTCCACCCAGCGGGTGGCCCCGTCCGTCAGCGCGGCGAGCGCCCGCACCCCCGAGCGGGGAGTCGTCCCGGACACCGCGCGCTCCGCGACGGCCGGGTCCGCCGCGGCGGTGAAGAAGCCGCCCTCCTGGTTGCGCAGCCGGTCCGTCGCCTCCGGCGAGCGCAGGATCTCGGGCGGGACCCGGCCGAGACGGCCGTCGAGTACCGGGCGTACCGCTCCGTCCGGCGCCTCCAGGAGGAGTGCCGCGTCGGACAGGACCAGGTGCTCCACCCCGGCCGCGCCCCAGCGGGCCAGGGCGACGGTCGCCTGAGGCGTCCGCGCGTGAGAAAGGTCACAGGTTTCCCGGTGGGCGTCCGCGGTGAGCCGGATTGCGAGGGACAGGATTCCGATCAGCGTCACGTCCGGCCGCGAAGCGCACAGTTCGGTCAAAGCGCCGCCGAGGCGGGCCGTGAACCAGGGGACGCCGTGCGCACAACCGCCCCCGTCCGCAGGTGGCGTCACCCCGTCCAGCACCACGACCGCGCCGCCTCCGCCGACGACGGGCAGAGCTGTTCCGGCCCAGTCCTCGTTGGGCCGACCGGGACTGCCGGGCAGAGTGACCACTTCAGTGCGCATGATCGTCAGTCTGCCCGGCCCGCACCACTTCTTCACAGTGCCTCCCAACACCGGATTCCGGCCGGTGTTCCCCCGGCGACGCCCGGACAGGGCACGGAACCGCGGCTTCCGAGAAGCTGCGGGCGGGCATCCTGCCAAAGCCCGCGTGGAAGATCCAACCGGCACCCCGAGACGGCCCCCGGCCGCCCCGGCGGGGAGTTGTTCGCCAACTCGTGAGTGTTGTTCACTCGTTCGGGTGGCGGAGCGGTCGATGCACGCCCCCCTACCGGAAGCGCTGGAATGGTCGTGAGCCGTACCAGGGGTGGGGGCGCTCTGCAGTGATGACCGGTCGTCACCTCTGCTTCATGGGCGGACGAGTCGAGAATGCGAGCACCGGTGCAGAAGAAGCGGCCTCGGACCAAGAACGGCACGCCGAGCCGGACCCCTGCTGACACACCGACCACGGGTGAGGACGCCGCGGTCGTCGGCGCCGTCCCCGCGGGACGCCCCAAGCGGGTCCGCAACCGCCTGGTGGCGGGCGTCGCCCTCGTCGGTGTCACCGTCCTCGCCGCCGGAGCCCCCGCCGTCCTCACCGCCTCCGGCGAGCTGACCGACTCCCAGCGGCTGGTCACCCTCGCCGAACTGGACCGTCAGGCCGTCACCCTCGCGCACTCGCTCGCGGACGAGCGCGACGAGGTCGTCGCCTACGTCGCCGCCGGCCGGGAGGAACAGGACGGCGACGACGAGGAGAAGCGGCGGATCACCGCCTCCCGCTCGGCCCGCGTCGACCGCCAGATCGACGAGATCCGCCCCGTCGCCCCCGACGAACTCCGCCGCGACCTGGCCGGACTGACCTCCCTCCGCCGCGCCGCCCTCACCGGCAAGGGCACCGCGCTGGAGGCCCACAAGGCGTACTCGGACGTCATCGCCAAGCTCCAGGTCCTCGGCGACGAGCTCGCCGAGAAGACCCCCGCCCGCGCCGCCTCGGCGACCCGCGCCCCCGCGGCCCTCGCCCGCGCCGTCGAGCAGGCGTCGGCCGGCCGCGGGCTGCTCCTGGCGTCCCTCGCCGTCCCCCGGCCCGAGCCCACCGGTACCCGCTACGACCCGATCACCGGCACCTACGTGCCGATCGAGCCCGAGGGCTCCGCCGAGGCCGAGCGGGTCCGCAACGCCCTCACCGCCGCCGCCCAGCAGTCCCGGGTCCGCGAACAGGCCGCCCTCGCCGACTTCGACCAGGCCGCCGCCACGCCCGCCCGCGACTCCCTCGCCGCCACCGTCACCGGCCCGGACGTCAAGAACGCCGAGCGCTACCTGGCCCGCCTCACCGACCAGCCCGAGCTGAGCGCCTCCGAGCTCAAGACCGACCCGGAGAAGCTGGACGCCGCGCTCTCCGCACGCATCGAGCAGATGCGCGGTGTCCAGTCCGCCCTCGCCACCCAGCAGGTGGAACGGCTCGCCCAGCTCCGGGACGACGACGTCACCGACCTCGAAGTGCGGATCGCCTTCCTCGGCGGCTGTCTGCTGCTCGCGGTCGGCATCTCCACCTTCGTGGCCCGGACCCTCACCCGGCCGCTCGCCGTGCTGCGCCTCGGCGCCGCCCGCCTCTCGGCCACCCCGGAGTCCGAGGAACCGGTCCGCTTCACCGGCCGCAACGACGAGTTCGCCCAGGTCGTACGGTCACTCAACACGCTGCAGGGCAAGCTGGTCGCGCTCGCCCGGCGCGCCGACCGGCTCGACAGCGAGCGCGCCGACCTGGCCGGCGCCCGGGACTCCGCCGTCAGCGGGCTCGCCGAGGAGCGCGCCGAACTCCGGGAACGGACCGCCCGGCTCGCCACCGAACTCGAACGGCTCCGGCGCAGCGTCCAGCACACCTTCGTCAACCTCTCCCTGCGCAGCCTCGGCCTGGTCGAGCGCCAGCTCGGCGTCATCGAGAAGCTGGAGGAGCGCGAACAGGATCCTGACCGGCTCGCCACCCTCTTCAAGCTCGACCACATGGCGACCGTCATGCGCCGCCACAGCGAGAACCTCCTGGTCCTCGCCGGTCACGAACACGTCCACGGTCACGCGGGTCCGGTCGCGCTGGTCGACGTCCTGCGCGCCGCGGTCAGCGAGATCGAGCGGTACGAGCGGGTCGCCATCCAGTCCCTGCCACCGCACGCGCAGGTCGCCGGCTTCGCCGCGGACGACCTCAGCCATCTGGTGGCCGAACTCCTGGAGAACGCCGCCTCGTTCTCGCCGCCCGACGCCCAGGTCCAGCTCTCCGGCTGGCTCCTGGAGTCCGGCGAGGTGATGCTGTCCGTGCAGGACGAGGGCATCGGCATGACCGCCTCCCGGCTCGCCGAGCTCAACGCCCGGCTCACCGCGGCCGACCCCGGCGACACCGAGGGGGAGGGCCTGGGCCTCCGGGTCGCCGGCCTCCTCGCGGCCCGCCACGGCGTACGCGTGGAGCTGAGGGAGCAGAAGCAGGGCGGTATCGCTGCCGTGGTCGTGCTGCCGCCGGCCCTGCTGCCGACGGTCCCGCCGACCACCGTCCCGCCGACCGTCCAGGTCGGTGGCGCCGCGCCCGTCCTGAACCTGCCGGGATCGGTCGCCGAGGCGAACTCGAACGCGCTTCCGTCCCGGGTGAGGGACCCGCTCGTCGAGGCCGCGGAGCACGCCCTCGCCGCCGCGGAAACGCCCCCGGCCCCGCGGACCGCCCCGGAAGCCGCGGACGTGCCGGACGTCCCGGTGGAGGCCGCGCCGTTCACGGACGAGGCCCGACCCGCGCCGGTGCCCGAGCCCCCCGCGGAGCCCGAGCCCGCGCCGGGGGCCGCTTCCGCGCGCGTGTCGCCGGTGGAGCCCGAGGCCACGGCAGCCACCGAGTCCGTCGCCGAGACGACCCTTCAAGTCCGGCTCCCCGACCCGCCCGCCGAGCCCGACGGCCACGAGCGGATCGGCGAAGAGCCGCAGCCCGCGCGGCAGACCCAGCGACTCACGGACAAGGGCCTGCCGAAGCGGACCCCGCAGATAGTCCGTCAGGCCGACGCCCCTGTCGCCCCCCGCACGGGCGGCGTCGACGCCGAGGTCCTTCGCAGACGGCTCGGCGGATTCCAGCAGGGTGCCGAGAAGGGCCGCCGGGACGTGGAGGCCGAGATCCTGACCGGGGTCCGGCCCGACCCCCACGAAGACGCACAGCCGGCACGTACCGAGGAGAAGACGGGGGACACCGTCGAGGAGGCACGCAGTTGACTGCGACCGGAACATTCGGACTGAGCACGGAAGCCCGCAACCTGCACTGGCTGCTGGGCAATCTCGTCGAGGAGGTGCCAGGGGTCCGCTCCGTCGCCGTGGTCTCGTCCGACGGGCTGCTGCTGCTCTCGTCCGACCCGACCCCGCAGGGCCCCGCCGCCACCCCGGGAGAGCGCCCCGGCGGTCCCCGGGGCTCCAGCGCCGACCTGGCGACCATCGTCTCCGGCATCGGCAGCCTGACCATCGGCGCCGCCCGGCTGATGGACGGCGGCGGCGTCAAACAGACCATGGTGGCCATGGAGGAGGGCAGCGTCTTCGTCATGTCGATCAGTGACGGCTCGCTGCTCGGGGTCCACGCCACACCCGACTGCGACATGAGCGTCGTCGCCTACCACATGGCGCTCTTCGTCGGCCGCGCCGGACACGTACTCACCCCCGAACTCCGCAGTGAGCTGCGCAAATCGATGGAGAGCACCCAGTGACGTCCGTGCCGTCCGCGTACCACGCGCACAAGCTGCCGGTCCGTGGGGAGGCCCGGCGCCCCGCGCGGGTCCGCCCGTACTCGGTCACCGGCGGCCGGACCCGCTTCGGACACGTCCTGCTCGTCGAGACCTTCGTGGCCGCTCTCGACGCGGCGCCCGAGCGCAGGGCGCTCACGGACGGCGGGCTCGCCCGCGGCCTCATGCCCGAGATGCGGGCCATCGTCGAGATCTGCCGCCGGATGCGTACCGTCGCGGAGATCTCGGCGCTCCTGAAGATGCCGCTGGGGGTCGTCCGGGTCCTCCTGAGCGACCTCGCAGACCAGGGAAAGATCCGTGTGTACGGGACCGGCCACGGCACCGGCCGGCCCGACCGCGCGCTCCTCGAAAGGGTGCTGAGTGGACTCCGCCGTCTCTGACGTCCTCGCCGACTCCGAAACACCGGCCACCGCCGGGATACCCGCCCAGCCCGATGCCGGCCGCCCGGAACCGGCCGCCGAGGAGGGCTCCCAGGACTGGCAGCTCGACCACACCCGGGCCCCGATCGCGACCAAGGTCGTCGTGGCGGGCGGCTTCGGCGTCGGCAAGACCACCTTCGTCCGCGCCGTCTCGGAGATCACCCCGCTCCAGACCGAGGCGCTGATGACCCAGGCGAGCGAGGAGACCGACGACCTCTCCGCGACGCCCGACAAACTGACCACCACGGTGGCGATGGACTTCGGCCGCGTCACCCTGGACGACGACCTGGTGCTCTACGTCTTCGGCACACCGGGACAGCAGCGCTTCTGGTTCATGTGGGACGACCTGGTGCGCGGGGCGATCGGGGCCATCGTGCTGGCCGACACCCGGCGGCTGACGGACTGCTTCCCGGCCCTCGACTACTTCGAGAGCTGCGGGCTGCCCTACATCGTCGCCGTGAACCACTTCGAGGGGACCGAACTGTTCGAGGCCGAGGACGTCCGCGAGGCCCTGACGGTGCCCCCGCACGTACCCGTCGTGATCATGGACGCGCGCAAGCGGTACAGCGTGGTCGAGTCCCTGCTCGCGATGGTCTCCCACGCGCTCGAAGCCACCCCTGAATAACCCGTAAGGAACGCCGCCATGCGGAAGATACTCATCGTCGGAGCCGGCCAGTCCGGTCTTCAGCTCGCCCTCGGACTCCAGTCGCAGGGGTACGAGGTCACCCTCATGTCCAACCGCACGGCGGACGAGATCCGGTCCGGCCGGGTCATGTCCACGCAGTGCATGTTCGACACCGCGCTCCAGCACGAGCGCGACCTCGGCATCGACTTCTGGGAGTCCCAGGCCCCGCGGATCGAGGGGCTCGGAGTGTCCGTGGCCGCACCCGACTCCACGCGGGCCGTCGACTGGGTCGGCAGGCTCGACGGATTCGCCCAGTCCGTCGACCAGCGCGTGAAGATGGCCGGCTGGATGGAGACCTTCGCCCAGCGCGGCGGTCAGCTCGTGATACACGGCGCCGCCGTCTCCGACCTGGACTACTTCGCCCGCGGCTACGACCTGGTGCTCATCGCGGCCGGCAAGGGCGAACTGGTCTCCATGTTCGGCCGGGACGCCGCCCGCTCCCCGTTCAGCGAGCCGCAGCGCGCCCTGGCCGTCGCCTACGTCCACGGTCTCGGACCGCGCCCCGAGCACCCGGACTTCGACGCGGTGCGCTGCAACCTCGTCCCGGGCGTCGGCGAGCTGTTCGTGATGCCGACCCTGACGATCAGCGGCCGGGCGGACATCCTCTTCTGGGAGGGTGTCCCCGGCGGCCCGCTCGACGTCTTCCGGGGCGTCAAGGACCCCTCCGAGCACCTGGCGCTGACGCTGGAGCTGATGGAGCGGTTCACGCCGTGGGAGTACTCCCGTGCCACCAAGGTCGAACTGACCGACGCCAACGCCACCCTGGCCGGGCGCTACGCCCCGACCGTCCGCACCCCGATCGGCCGCCTGCCCGGCGGCGGGCTGGTCCTGGGCGTCGCGGACGTGGTCGTGGCCAACGACCCGATCACCGGCCAGGGCTCCAACTCCGCCGCCAAGTGCGCCGCCGCGTACCTCGCCGCCATCGTCGAGAACGGTGAGAAGCCCTTCGACGAGAGCTGGATGCAGGCCACGTTCGACCGCTACTGGGACACCGCGCGGCACGTCACGAAGTGGACGAACGCCATGCTGGGTGTCCCGCCCGAGCACGTCCTCGGGCTGATCGGCGCGGCGGGCGGGCTCCAGCCGGTCGCGGACCGCTTCGCGAACGGCTTCGACGACCCGGCGGACTTCGAGAACTTCTTCTTCGACCCCGAGAAGACGACGGCGTATCTGGCCTCCGTCTCCGGCGCCTGACCGCGCACCGCCCACCGCGCACCGCCCGCGCCGGGGCGACAGCCACCCCGCCGTCTCGGTGTGGGCCTCCGAACGGCAGGCGGCCCTCTGGGCGGCCGGACGTCCTCAGGGCCCGCCGAAGCCCTCGTCGGAGCCCTCAGTGGCACCCGCCGGGAGCACGGGCGGGGTGAACGCCGGGAGCGGGACGCCCGACGGGTCCGGCCGGACCGCGCCGAGCGGGGGGTTCGCCGCGATCGGCGAGACCTTGACCCGGGCACCCGGGCGCGGCGCCTGGACGACGAGGCCGCCCCCGAGATAGAGCGCCACGTGCGTGGCTCCGGGGAAGTACACGACCAGGTCCCCGGGCCGCAGTTCACTCAACGGCACCTTCGGCAGCGTCCGCCACTGCTCCTGGCTCGTCCTGGGGATGTCCCGGCCGGCGCTCGCCCACGCCCGGGAGGTGAGCCCCGAGCAGTCGTACGCCTCCGGGCCCTCGGCGCCCCACAGGTACGGCTTGCCGATCTGGCGGACCGCGAAGCGCAGTGCCTCGCCGCCCTCCGCCGACGGTGTCCGGGTGCCGTCCAGGACTCCGGAGCCGAGCAGTTCGCGCTGGGCACCGGCCGTCTGTGCCCGCTCCCGCTCGGCCAGGCCCGCCAGCTGGTCCGCGGAGAGCGTCGCCAGCAGCCGCTCGACCTCCGCGAGTCTGGTCCGCACCTCGTTCCGCCGCAGCCGCTGCTGCTCGGCCAGGGTCTGCTGCCGGTCCAGGGCCTTGCGGGAGGCGCTCGCGAGCGCGTCCGCCGTCCTCTCCGCCTCCTCGAGCCTGGTGAGGGCGGTGGCCCGCTCGCGTGCCGCACGGGCCATCAGACGGCCCTGGTCCATGGCGTGCTGGGGATCGCGGGTGAGCAGCAGCTCCAGGTAGGAGGAGAGCTCCGAACGTCCCTGGTACTGCTGCCGGGCCATCCGTCCTGCCGCGTCGTGCCCCTGGGACAGCGCCCGGCGCGCGGCCGTGAGGGCGGCGCTGATCCTGCGGGTGTCGGCGGTCTGGGCCTTCAGGGCCTCCTCGGCGGCGTTGAAGCTCTCCGTGGCCTCCTCGGCCTGCCGGTAGAGCGTCTGGAGCCGGGTGAGCAGGGTGGCCACGGAGTCCCCGCCGGAAGGCGGCAGGTCCTCGGCGTCGACGGTGGTCGTCGCGGCGGTGCCGGCCGAAGCCGGCCCCGTCCCGGTCAGGACCCCCGACAGGGCCGTCGTCGCGAGCATCCCCGTGCAGACCGTGCGCAGCAGCGTTCCTGACACGTCATCACCTCCATCGAGATGATGCGGGGTGTCATCGTCGGACAACCCGACGAGAGGGCGAGATGGCGCAACGGGCTCACTCGTCCGGCTGGGCTCCCTGCCCGGAGCCCGGTCCGGGCTGCGGCTTGGACCACGGCCACTTCGGCTTGGGGCGCCCCCCGGGGTCGTACTCGTAGACCCAGCCGCGGGGGAGCCCGAGCCGCTTGGTGTGCCCGGCCGGCTCGCGGCGGTACGCGTACAGGGTCGGCGGGCCGCCGTCGCCGTCCGGGACGGGCACTTCGTACCACTTGGGCGGATGTCCGGTCGGACCGGTCAGGACGGGCAGGACCCGGCCGTCCAGGGGGCCGCCGCGAAAGGGGGTGTTCTCGCTTCTCACCCCACCAGTCTCATATGAGGTGTGCGGCCTCGCTCACCACGGGGGTCACTCTTCGGGCCAGCGACCCCACCGGGCCCTCGGGAGACTCCAGCGTCAGGAGGCGTCCGACCACCTCCGCCGTCTCCGCGTCGGTCGCGGCGGTCGCGGCGAGCAGGGCGACGAGGTGGTCGACCAGCCAGTCCCGCAGCTCGTCCGCCGGCGGCTGCTTCTCCTCGTCGAGCCAGATCAGCGAGGCGGCCTCGACGGCGGCGATCCACGTCCGGACCATCATGCGCAGCCGGGCTCCGGGCCGCGCGACGCTCAGGTGGACGAGGATCTGTTCCGCCGCGGCCCGTCGCACCTCGTCGACGATCGCGGTGGTCCGGGAGGTCTCGGCGACGCACCCGCCGCGCAGCAGTGCGCTGAACCCGGTGTCGTGCTGGTCGACGAAGGCCAGATAGCGGTCCAGTACCCGGGCCAGGCGCTCGGTCGGCGGGCCGGCGGGCGGCTCGGTGAAGCAGTGCTCCAGCGCGTCGGCGGAGGAGCGCAGGGCCGCTTCGTACAGCTGCTGCTTGCCGCCGGGGAAGTAGCGGTAGACGAGCGGCCGGGAGACGCCCGCCGCCTCCGCGACGTCGTCGAGGGAGACCTCATCCGGCGCGCGGTGCGCGAAGAGTGTGAGGGCGGCGCCGAGGAGCTGGGTCCTGCGCTCCTCGACGCTCAGCCGGCGATACGCGGGTCCCGGCGGCGCCGGGGCGGGCGACGCGGGGGACGCGGGCGGGACGGGGCTCCTGGTCATGCCCGCAGCGTAACTCCGCGAGGCGGTCCCCGGTGCCCGCCGGGTGGCGTGACACGGGCCGCCCGGCGGGCGCTCAGGCCAGGAGTCCCGAGGACTTCCACAGCCGCCGCCCCGGCCCGCGCAGGACGCCGATGTCGTCGAGGAAGTCCGTCAGGCGCCTCGCGCCCGACTGCATGACCTCACGGCGGTGGCCGCTCGCCCGGACCTGGGCGACCGCCTCCCGCCGGTCCAGGCCGACGTTCTCGTACACCCGGGGGTTCACGAAGCAGACGGAGAAGACGCGCGCGGCCTCCCCGCAGCTCAGCCGGGTGAACTCCTGCTCCCAGCGGGGTGCGGTCACCATCTGGCGGCGCAGTTCCTCGCGGGCGTACCGGACGTGCCGGGCCTCCTCGACCACGTGGATGCGGGTCACCCCGCGCACCAGCGTCTGCACCCGCTCGTCGGGGAAGGTCAGCCGCTGCATCCAGTCGAGGATCTCTTCGCCGAGGAGGGTGGAGGCGAAGGACCCGGGCGTCGTCGAGACGGTCTTCAGGACGCGGGCGAGGTTGTGGTAGATCCTCGGCACGGGATAGCTGGGTGTGCCGCCCTTCTCGATCATCCGGGCGAACATCATGGAGTGCCGGCACTCGTCCGCTATCTCCGTGAGCGCGTAGCGCACGTGCTTGCTGGTCACGGACTTGTCGTAGATGTGCCGGACGAGCAGCTGCATGAGGATGATCTCGAACCAGATGCCCAGCGAGGCGAGCGAGGCCGCCTCGTGCCGGGCGAGGTCCATCCGCTGTTCCTCCGACATCCGCCTCCAGAGCGGGGTGTCGTACAGGGAGACCAGCTCCGGCGGCCAGAACCACTTGCCGTCCTCGGGGGGCGCCTCCCAGTCGAGTTCGGTGTCGGGATCGAAGGAGTGCTTGCGGGAGGACTCGAGGAGCCGTTCCGCGACCTGTTCCCGGTCGCGGAGGGGACCGAGGGCGTCCCGGAGGAGGCTGAGGTCCTGTGCGGTCAAGGCGGTCATGGCGGGAGAGCACCTCGCTGTGGGCTCGCGGTCGTGTGACGGGAAGTCATCACCGGCGGTCACCCCGTATGAGACTACTCGTCAGCAAGCTCGTCAATCCCTTGTGCGCGACTTGTTGACTGTGTGTCTACCAAGGTGTCAGCCTGCCGGACAGAACCCCCTCCGTTCGAACGAAGGAGTCGTCAGTGTCGACGTACGGCCTTTACACGAGCGCCCCGGAAGACCCCGTCTGGACGGTGCCGGCGACCGGTTCGGCCCGCTTCGGCTGGGAGTACGCCGACGGCCGTGACCGCCTGCTCGCGCTCTACCAGAAGGGCAAGGACAAGCAGTGGGACGGCGCCACACGTGTCGACTGGCACCTGGAGGTCGACCCCCGCGACCCGCTGGGCACCCCGGACGAGGTGCTGACCCTCCACGGCACGCGTCACTGGGCCCGCATGACGGAACGGGACAAGGGGGAGTTGCGCAAGCACTACGCGGCCTGGCAGTTCAGCCAGTTCCTGCACGGCGAGCAGGGGGCGATGATCTGCGCGGCCCGGATCGTCGAGTCCGTGCCGGACCTCGACGCCAAGTTCTACTCCGCGACGCAGGCGATGGACGAGGCCCGGCACGCGGAGGTCTACGGACGCTTCCTGCACGAGAAGATCGGCATGCTGTACCCGGTCAACGACCATCTCCGGGGCCTGCTCGGCGACACCCTCCGGGACTCCCGCTGGGACATGCCCTACCTCGGCATGCAGGTGCTGATCGAGGGCCTCGCGCTCGCCGCCTTCGGCATGATCCGCGACACGACGGACAAGCCGCTGCCGAAGCAGATCCTGGCCTATGTGATGCAGGACGAGGCCCGGCACGTCGCCTTCGGCCGGATGGCGCTGCGTGACTACTACCGGCAGTTGTCGGACGCCGAACTCCGCGAACGCGAGGAGTTCGTGATCGAGGGCTGTCACCTCATGCGGGACCGGCTGCGCGGGGTCGAGGTCCTGGAGAACTTCGGCATCCCGAGGAAGGAGGCCGAGGAGCTGAGCGAGCGGAGCGAGTTCCTGCACCTGTTCCGCAAGCTGCTCTTCAGCCGGATCGTCCCGTGCGTCAAGGACATCGGCCTGTGGGGACCGCGACTCCAGCGGGCCTACCTCGACATGGGCGTCTTCGACCTCGGGGACTCGAACCTGGACCTGCTGATGACCCAGGACGAGGAGATCGCGGAGCGGCTGGACCGGGAGCGCTTCGCGGCGGAGGAGCGGGAGCGGGTGCGCGAGGTCACGGAGACCATCGGCCGGGGCGCGGCCGACACGTAGACCGGGCCGGACCTCCGTACCCCGCGAAGACGCCGGAGCCCCACCCCCGCCCCGAGCCCCACCCGCGACCCGGGCGCTCGCGGCGGTGACGTAGCGTGCCCGTCATGACCATGCCGCCTCCGCAGCCCGAACCCCGGCCGCAGTCGTACAACCCGTACACCGGACCGGCGGTGCCCCCGCAGCAGCCCGGCCCCTACGGCCCGCCCGCCCAGCCGGGATACCCGCACCCGTACCCGGGACAACCGCCGTTGGGGCCGCCGCCGGGTCAGGGGGCCTGGGGGCAGCCGCCGACGGGACCGCCCCCGAAGAAGAAGATGCCGACGGGAGCCGTCGTGGCCATCGTCGTCGGCTCGGTGGCCGTGGTCGGCGCCCTCGGCTACGCCGGCAGCCTGCTCCTCTCCGGTGCCGGGGTCACCGGGTCCTTTCCCGAGGCCACGCACCGGCTGGTGGTGACCGAGACCCTGCTGGACGGCGAGTTCAAGCTGACCCAGGACATGTCCGGCACCGAGGGCAAGGAGGTCGAGGAGACCTACGATCCCACCGTGAAGGACGCGAAGGCGGCCATCGCCCAGTACACGGGCGAGGAGAGCGCCGTGCTCGTGGTCTCCGGTTTCTCCGGGCGGATCAAGCA
This sequence comes from Streptomyces sp. NBC_01216, assembly GCF_035994945.1. Lineage (NCBI taxonomy): Bacteria > Bacillati > Actinomycetota > Actinomycetes > Kitasatosporales > Streptomycetaceae > Streptomyces > Streptomyces sp. NBC_01216. The sequence goes on along the minus strand of NZ_CP108677.1, from coordinate 2,248,320 downwards.
TCCCGAGGTCACCCGTGCCGCCATCCTCAAGGGCGCCGTCGACAAGCGGTCCACTCTCGTCGTCCCGCCCCGGGACTTCAGCCCGGCCGGCGCGGACGTGGTCGTCACCTGCCAGGTGACGCGCGCCAAGGACGCCACGGGTGGCGGCACCCTGCCCATGTGCGCCTGGGGCGACGACAACACCGCCTCCTTCGTCGCCGTCGTCACCGCCGAGTCGGCCACCACCGCCCCGGAGAAGATCGACCTGGCCGCCCTCGCCCGTCAGACGGCCGCGGTACGCGCCGAGATGCGCCGGCCCATCGGCGGCTGAGCGCCCCTCGGGCGGCTCGCGGCCCGGCCGCCCACACGGGCGGCGGGCGACGGAGGCGGAAACGGGGGAGCCCCCCGGCGCGGCGCGCCGGGGGGCTCCCCCCTCACTCACAGGGCAGCGGTCAGCTCAGGGCCTTGACGCTGCGCCAGTCCACCGACAGGACGTTCATCGCCGGCGGGTTGGTGTTGGTCGTCGACGGGTAGTACACCCGCATCTGACCGTCGACACCCGATCGGGCCCAGATGTCCGGGATGCCGTCGTTGTTGACGTCGGGGATGCCGATCGCGGTCGAAACGTTCGCCTCGGTCCAGCTCGTGCCGTACTTGACGTCCCCGTTGAGGGAGTTCGCCGCCAGCTTCAGCGAGGTGAGGTCGACGCTGTCGGTCCCGGAGCCCGGCTTGCCGTGGCGGACGTACATGTTGCCGTTGTCCAGGTTCCGCCAGAGCAGGTCCGGCACGGAGTCCTTGTTGATGTCGGCGACGTTGACGATGTCGCGCCGCTCCCAGGCGTCGGAGTTCATCAGGGTCGCCGTCTGGAAGGTCGCACCGGTGTAGCCGGACAGCACCCAGAACTCGGCACCGGCCCGCAGGAAGAGGTCGGGCAGCTTGTCGCCGGTGACGTCGCCGACCGCCTTGATCTGGGTCCAGGTCGAGGACGCGGGGGCGTTCGCCGGCAGGCGGACCTTCATCCGGTCGTCGACGTTGAAGCTGCCGTAGCCGTCGCCCGGGTACAGCCAGAAGCCGCCGTCCGGGGTCCGGGCGAACAGGTCGGTCGTACCGTCACCGGGGTACACGTCCCCGTAGTGGGCGATCAGCGCCGCCTGGCCGGTCGCCGGGTCGTACCAGTGGCCGGCCGGGTGCAGACGGGGCTTGCCGTTCGTACCCTGGGCGACGGAGTACGAGCCGGCGAGGCTGCCGTACAGGTCGCCGCCCGGTCCGCCCGAGTAGGAGAACAGGTTGCCGCTGGAGTTGATGGCCAGGATGTCGGGCTGGCCGTCGCCGCCCACGTCATGGGGACCGTCGGCGTTGTCCTTCGGCGGGACGTACGTCAGGTAGTCGCCACGGACGCTGCGGTTGCCCAGCGTGTCGTAGGCGTACAGCTGCAGCCAGTTCGGCCCGGCGTGCGGCGGGGTCAGATCGGTCGCCGTGGCCGAGCCGTTGACGGCGTTGATGTACTTGATGTTCAGACCGTCGAAGGAGTAGCTGAACTTCGCCGCGCCCTCCGAGTAGAAGGACATCGGACCGGTCTTGCCGAACTTCAGCGTCGCCCAGGTCATGCCGTCGGACGTGGCCCGCTTGAAGGGGGTGGTGTCCTCGTCGACGGTCGGCGCCGGCGGACCGGAGCCGTCGATGGTGATGGCGCACGGCGTCGTGCCGGGCGGGAAGAAGGTGGACACGGCACCGACCGTGTCCTCGGAGCGGACGTCCCAGTAGTAGGTCTTCTTGTCGACCAGCATCGTGGAGGACGGGACGATCGTCGTCGAGGCGTAGCCGCTGGACAGGTTGGTGACCAGGGTGCCGGTCGGGGCGCTGGTGCCGGCCTCCCAGATGCGGAAGCGCAGGCCCTTCAGGTTGCCGTCGGGGTCGGTGCCCTTCGCCTTCAGGATCAGGTTGGTCCGGCCGACGGTACGGCCCGGCGAGCCGACGACGCAGTCGCCGCCGGGCGAGGTCGTGCCGTTGGTGGGCTCGGACGGCTTCCGGTTGTAGTCACCCTCGAGGACGGCGGACGTGGCGCGGAACTTGCGCCAGGTCTGCGTGTCGCTCTCGCTGGTGGCCCGCATGCCGAAAGTGATGTTCGACCAGCCGCTGTCGGCGCCCTTCTGGGCGGCGGCCTTCACGTCGAACGCCTCGTACGCGTCCGGGCAGGAGCTGGAGGACCAGCCGTGCGCGAAGGACTTCTTCTCCAGCAGCGTCGACCAGCTCGGCTGGGCGTTCCAGGTGGTGCCGGAGGAGATGGACCCGGTCAGGTAGAACTTGTACTCCCGCTTGGTGCACGACCACGAGTGGTTGTTGAGCACCTTGAAGGTCGCGCGGGTGAACGTCGCGCCCTTGTAGCTGGAGGAGAAGCCCATCCGCCAGAAGGAGCGGCCGAGGCCGCCGGTGTCCGACTCGTAGCCGACGCGGGCGTCTGAGGTGCCGCTGGAGAAGTTGGTTCCGTTCCAGAAGCTGCTGTTCGGGTACTTCTTGTACGCGGTCGTCCATGCCTGCCAGCCGCTGTTGAGCGGCGGGTCGATGAAGACCGGGAAGCGGACGTTCTCGTCCGTGAACAGCTTGGTCTCGGCGGCCCGCAGACGCAGGTGCGCGGAGCCGGTTCCCTCACCGTCCAGGCGCAGCGGCAGCGGGGCCGAGTGCGCGCCGGGCTCGATGCCGGTCAGGCCGGACAGCTTGAGCACGTCCTCCGGGGTGGCCGTGGAGGTGCGGGGCTCCTGCCGGCCGGCGGGGAGTTCGGGGTCCCTGCCGCTGGAGTCCCAGGCGAACGGCGTCGGGATCGTGCCGATCTCCTTGCCGTCCTTGTCGAGGACCTGGACGCGGCTGGCCTTGGTGTCGTGGCGGAAGGTGGCGGTCGCCGAGCGCAGCCCGTAGGACACGGTGGCGACGGCCTCGTTCTGCGCGGCCTCGCGGTTCTTGACGACGAGGAGCTGACCGAAGCCGCCCTCCTCACGCGCCACCAGCAGCAGGTCGACGCCCGGCATGACCTCGGAGTAGAGGGCACGCGGACCGTCGAGGACCGGCTCGGGCAGGGCGCCGGGCCAGGTGTAGGCGATGGTGTGGCCGCCGAGCTCGACCTCGGCGAGCACCGTCTCGCCCGGCTGCGGGGCACGGGCGAACGAACGGTTCGCCCGGCTTCCGTCCGCGCTGCCGCTGGAGAAGCGCACCGGGACGGCCGGGTTGACCGGCGCGACACCGAGGCCGCGGGGCGCCGACTTCGTCCGGGTCAGCTTGTTGTCGATCGGGGCCCACTGGCCCTTGGCGTTCTTCGCGCGCTGCGGCAGCGCGTGGACCTGGCTGCGCAGCTGCCCGTTCGGCAGCGCCCAGGTCAGTTCCGTGGCGGTGGTCGCCGTGTCGACGAGCACCTTCTTGTGGGAACGCCGGGCCTCGGCCATGGCGGCGGCCTCGTCACGAGGGCCGGTGGAGGCCCGCTTCGTGTCGATGGCCGTACCGCCGTGGGCGGCGGGCGGGGTATCGGGTTGCCACCAGGGCAACAGGGCGGCGGTGAGGGCGGCCAGAACTAGGCCGAGCGTCAGTGACAGCCGGGTGCGCGTGCGCACGAAAGGGCTGAGAAGGCGAGGTGGCGGCGCGGACACGGCGGTCGACTCCCGTGTGGACCAGGGGATAGGGGGCAGCACAGAAAGCCCCTACGGCAGGCCGCGGGGCAAGGCGCGCACACGATCACACACTTGGCACACAAGGTCCACACATAAGAATTTGATGAATTCGTTACCCAGGATGGTGCGCTTCTCGAAACCGCGTCAGATTTGTCATGATGTAGACCTTTTGGCGAACTTCAATGCGATTAATGAACCGATTCGCCCCATCCGCCGGGAAGATCGTTTGTGCTGGTGTCTGGAGTGAACTACGGCGTGAGGCGGTTCACTCCAAGATCGTCGGCCTGCCGTTTTCGATGTTGAAATGCGCGGCGTTCATGACAGAGAGTGCGCTCGCACGCGCCTGAGCCAGGTGCGTGCTCTTTGGTGTTTCCGCACCTCGTCCATCGATAGATCTGCCTGGTGGGAGTCGACGCACATGCGTGCTTCAGGTCCACTGTCATGGCTGGGGCGGGGACGCCTAGCCATGACGGATTCACAAAGACGGCGACGGCGGCGAAGCCGCATCGCGACCGTTGTCTTGCTGTCCTCGACGTTGACGGTGACGAGCCTGGGCGGGCAGGCGCTGGCCGTGCCCGGTCCGGGCATGAGCCGCGAGAAGGACAACGCCCAGGTCGAGCTTCCTGATCTGCCCGAGGCGTCGGAGGCCGAGGGCGACAACACCGCCGACAAGCGGCTGACGCTCGCGGAGGAGGTGCCGATCGACCCCTACGATCCGAAGGCCACCACTCCGTGGGTGGGCGATGTCGGCACGGCGACGCTGCCGGTGGACGCCAAGCCCGGCGACACCGTGCCGCTCGACAAGAACCTGCCGATCGCGATCGGCGTGCCGGAAGGCACCGAACCGGAGGACGCGGCGGCTCTCGCCGGCGAGTGGACGGTCGGCCTGGCGGCCCCGGAGGCGTCCCAGGACGCCGGTGTGTCGGGCCTGATCATGAAGGTCACGCCGCCCGCGACGGTCGACCCGGCCGCGCAGGTGTCGCTGAGCGTCGACACCACCGGCTTCGCCGACCTCTACGGGCCGCAGGCCGCCGACCGCTTCGGCCTGGTCCTGCTGCCCGACTGCGTCTACGACGACCCGACGGCCGGTGAGTGCGCGGACGACGGCGGCACGACGACGATGGCCGGCGAGAAGGACCCGGAGTCCTTCGAACGGCTGAGCAGCAGCGTCGAGGTGGTGCCCGCCAAGGACGCCCCCACGCGGACCACCGCCGCCAAGGGCGCCAAGTCCCGCAAGGTCACGACCGGCACCGTCCCGGTGGCCAAGCTCCTGGCCGACACCACCGAGACCGCCGGCACGGCCACGGGCGCCTCGGCCCGGACCGCGTCGCTGCGCACCGCCTCGGGTTCCTCGGGCGGTTCGGCGGTCGGTCTGCTCGACACCGGTTCGTCGGTGCAGGGTGACTTCACCGCTTCGCCGCTGTTGTCGGCGGGTTCCTGGTCGGCCGGCGCGTCCTCGGGCGCGTTCACGTACGGCTACCAGGTGCAGACCCCGGAGACCGCCGGCGGTCTGATGCCGAAGGTCGCGCTGTCCTACTCCTCGCAGTCGGTGGACGGCCGTACCTCGTCGACGAACAACCAGGCGTCCTGGATCGGTGACGGCTGGGACTACAACGCGGGCTCCATCACCCGTACGTACGTCAACTGCCGTCAGGACTCCAAGAAGTCCGGCTCGAACAACGCCACGCACAAGACCGCGGACCTGTGCTACGGCTCGGAGAACGCCACGCTGTCGCTGGGCGGGATGACGACCGAGCTGGTCTGGGACGAGTCGAAGAACAAGTGGTTCACCGCCAACGGTGACGGTTCGAAGATCGAGCGGATCAAGGACACGTCGACCGACCCGCGCTCGGGGATGAAGGACGCGGACGGCGAGTACTGGGTCGTCACCACCAAGGACGGCACGCGCTACCACTTCGGCCTGAACAAGCTGCCGGGCTGGTCGGACAACGGCAGTGCCGCCGACGACCCGTACACGGACTCGGTCCTCGCGGTGCCGGTCTACGGCAACCACCCGGGCGAGCCCTGCTACAAGGCCGGTGACTGGGCCCACTCCTACTGCAACCAGGCATGGCGCTGGAACCTCGACTACGTCGAGGACATCCACGGCAACGCCATGTCGCTGTGGTGGAAGCGCGACACGAACCACTACGCGCGCAACTTCAACTTCAAGGCCCCGGTCGAGTACCACCGCGACGGCTACCTGTCGCACATCTACTACGGCCAGCGCAAGGACAGCATCTTCTCCGCGACCGCGCCGGCCCGCATCGGGTTCTCGGTCAAGGAGCGCTGCTACACCGTCGGCACGGTCGACTGCTCCGAGGCCAACTTCACCTCCAAGGACCCGGGCAAGTACCGCCCCTGGTTCGACACCCCCGTCGACCTGCGCTGTGAGGCCGGCAAGAAGTGCTGGAACGCCGGTCCGACGTTCTGGACCCGCAAGCGCCTGGACAAGATCACCACGTCGGCCCAGCGACGCACGGACACCACCGCCCGACAGGTCGTCGACGAGTACCAGCTCGCCCAGAGCTTCGCCGAGCTGGAGACCGGACCGAACACGGCCCTGTGGCTGGAGTCGATCCAGCGCACCGGCTACGCGCGCAAGGGTTCGACCGACGACTCGGTCACGCTGAACTCGGTCCGCTTCGAGCACAACCCCGATGACATGCCCAACCGTGTCACGGCGGTGCACCCCGAGCGTCCGGGCTTCTCCCGGCTGCGCATCGGCCGTGTGATCAACGAGTACGGCGGCGAGACCGTCGTCACGTACCAGCCCATCAAGAACAAGTGCAAGACCGGTGCCGGCCTGCCGTCCAAGACGGACACGGCGGGGCTCAAGGCGAACACGGAGCTCTGCTACCCGTCGTTCTGGAACCCGGACCCCGAGGTCGAGGACATCGACTGGTTCCACAAGTACGTGGTCTCCAGCATCGAGGAACTCTCCAACATCGACGGCGCGTTCCCGACGAAGACCTCGTACGAGTACCAGGACGCCGGCTGGAAGCTCGCCCAGGGCGAGTTCTCCAAGAAGTCGACCCGCACGTACTCGCAGTTCGCGGGCTTCAAGCAGACCACGGTGTACACCGGTGCGGACGACCCGGAGGACCCGTCCGTCGGACTGAAGCGGTCCAAGGCCGTCACCCGCTACTACCGCGGCATGGGCGACACCGTCCCGGTCAACGACATCACCGGCACCGAGATCGCCAAGGACGAAGAGCCCTTCGCCGGTCGGGTCGCCGAGGAACTCACCTACGACAGCGCGGCCGACGGCGACGCCAACTGGCAGTCGCGCAGCGTCAGCAAGCTGCAGGCCACCGAACTCGCCCGGCGTGACCGCGGCGACGGCCTCACCCCGCTGAAGTCCTGGCGGGTCACCGAACCCGAGGAGATCGCCTACACCAAGTCCTCGGGCACCGGCGACGACACCCGCACGCTGCGCCAGGTGCGGACGAAGACCACCTACGAGTCGACCTACGGTCTGCCGACCCTGGTGGAGTCCGAGGGTGACACCGGCAAGACCGGTGACGAGTCCTGCGTCAAGTCCGAGTACCTGCACCAGACCACCAAGAACATCATCGGTCTGACCAAGCAGGTCCTCGTCTCGCCCACCCTGTGCGCGAACGCGAACTGGAGCGACCTCACCACCCTGAGCGGCGCCACCCGCACCGCCTACGACGGCGCCGCCTACGGCACCGCGCCCGCCGCCTCGACCCGTGGCCTGGCCACCGAGTCCTGGTCGCTCAAGGGCGACGGCAGCGGTTTCCAGTCCGGTGGCGTAGTGACCTTCGACCCCATCGGCCGTGTCATCAGGCACACCGATGCCGAACAGCGTTCGTCCACTATTAGCTTCGACCCGCCCACCGGGCAGGTCTTCAAGATCACCCAGACCAACCCGCTCGGCCACACCCAGGTCCAGGAGCTGGAGCCGGGCCGCGCGGTCACGCTGAAGACGACCGACGCCAACGGACACACCAGCGAGGCGGTGTTCGACCCGCTGGGCCGGCTCGCCGAAGCCTGGGCTCCCGGCCGTACTCCTTCGGGTTCCTCGGTGCCGGATTTCCGCGCCGAGTACACCATCCCGGCTGAGGAGACCGACCCGGACAACCCGAACCTCAAGCTCCGCAAGCCTCCGTTCGTCGCCACGTACGCGCGTGGCTACGAGGACCGGATCGAGAAGTCGGTCACCCTCTACGACGGCCTCGGCCGTGAGCGCCAGTCCATCGAGGAGGCCGACAACAACGCCGGCTACCTCGTCACCGACACGCTTTACGACAGCTCCGGCGAGGTCTACCAGACCAACAACGCCTACCTCACCGAGGACGCCACCCCCGGCGAGCTGTTCGTCCCGGTCTCCGACACCCTCATCCCCAACATCACGCGCTACACCTACGACAGCCTCGGCCGCGTGACCGAGGAGACCCCGTACATGAAGTACGAGGACCCGGTCACCAAGGAATCCGTCTCCAAGGCGTATCCGGAACGGGCCACCAAGTACGAGTACGGCCAGGACTGGTCGAAGATCATCCACCCGCAGGGGGACTCCTCCTACCGCGTCTACACCGATGCTCTGGGCCGCACCACGCGGACGGATACCCTCAATCCTGCGGCGCCCGGTGGCTTCACCTCCACCCGCTACCAGTACGACACGCGCGGGCAACTGGTGAAGGCGACCAGTTCAGCCGACCCGACCCACCCGTGGACGTGGACGTATGACCGCCGCGGTCGGATGGAGACGGCGACCGACCCGGATGCCGGTACCACGCGGACCACGTACGACGGTTTCGACCGTCCGCTGACCGTCACCAATGCGCGCGGTGTCACGGTGTGGAACGCCTATGACGAACTGTCTCGGCCGAAGCAGCAGCGCCTGAACGACGCCAACGGTGACGTCCTCTCCGACCTCACCTACGACACCGTCGCCGGCGGCAAGGGCATGCCCGCCGCCGCCACTCGCTACACTGACGGCCAGGCGTACACCCAGAAGGTCAACGGCTACACCAAGGACTACGAGCCGACCTCGACCACGCTGTCGCTGCCGCAGCCGCTGGCCGACACCTGGGGCCTGGCCAAGGACTACACCTACGACTACAAGTTCTCCGACAACGGAATGCTGGAGGAAGCGCAGCTTCCGGCAGCCGGCCGGTTCGACGCGGAGAAGCTGGTCGTCCGGTACAACAAGGACGGCAAGCCGCTCTCCATATCCGGCAAGGACTGGTACGGCTCGGAGACCGTCTACTCGCCCTACGGCCAGGTCCTGCGCTCGACGCTGGGCGCCCAGCCCTACCGGGTGTGGACGCAGAACTCGTTCGACGAGTCCAGCGGTGAGCTGAAGGACCAGCTGGTCTACCGGGAGAAGTCGGGTACGGGCACGGACACCTCCGTGGTCGGTGGCAACCTGGTCTCCAACCGGGCCTACACCTACGACCCGGCCGGCAACGTCACCTCGATCCAGGAGAAGTCCGTCGGGATCGAGGAGCGTCAGTGCTTCGCCTACGACCCGCTCGGCCAGCTGAAGACGGCCTGGACCTCCAAGAACCAGGGGGCCTGTACCAGCCCGAAGAACACCGACGGCACCCTGAACGTCGCCGCCGGCAAGGACAGCTCCGGCTACTGGCAGGAGTACGAGTTCGACCTCCTCGGCAACCGAACCAAGCTGACCGAGAAGGATCTCACCGGCGCGACCGCCAAGGACGCCACCACCACCTATCAGTACGGTGTCGGCGCGGCCAAGAGCCAGCCGCACACCCTGACCAAGGTCACCAAGAACTACACCACCCCCGCAGGTGCGCAGGTCAAGGCGGAAGCCGAACGACTGTACGAGTTGACGGGTGAGACCAAGTCCGTCACTTCGATTGAGAACGGTGACAAGCAGAGCCTGTCCTGGACCTACGACGGGAAGGTCGACCGGATCACCGGCCAGGGCACGGGCGGCAAGACCCCTTACGTGGGCCTGGCCGACAAGTGCCTCGACCTGAAGTCCGGCCTGCCGGTCGCGAGCCAGCCGATCCAGCTGTACGGCTGCAACAACACCGCGGCGCAGAACTTCCGGTTCACTCCCACCCCAGGTCAGTCCGACCCGGACAAGGGCGCACTGTCGGTCTACGACGACTGGTGTCTGCAGCCCGCCGCGGGCACGGCCGGCTCGGCGCTCCAGATCCAGAAGTGTGACGGTTCGTCCGCACAGGAGCTGAAGCGCAACACCGCCGGTCAGCTGACCCACTCGTCCGGCCTGTGCGTCGCGGTCAAGGACGGCACCTCCGCCACCGGCACCGCGATCGTCCTCGCCACCTGCAGCGGCGGCTCCGCCGCGCAGCTGTGGGTGCCGCAGAACGACACCCGTCACATCTACGGGCCCGGCGGTGAGCGTCTGCTGACCATCAAGGGGAAGCAGGCCACGCTGCACCTGGGAGACACCGAGGTCACCGTCCAGCAGGGCGGCGTCCTGGTCAACACCCAGCGCACCTACGCCGCACCCGGTGGCGCGGTCATGCGCTACGCGTACGGCACCGGTTCGGAGACCCTGGTCGCCCAGACCGGGGACCACCAGGGCAGTGCGTACACGGAGGTCGCCCTCTACGGCGGCATGTCGGTCCGTATCCGCAAGCAGGATCCCTTCGGCAACGAGCGCGGTTCCGCACTGGCCAACCTGCAGAACCACAAGGGGTTCCTCGGCAAGACCCGGGACGACGCCTCCGGCTACCAGCCGTTGGGTGCCCGGCTGTACGACCCGGTCGTGGGGCGCTTCCTGTCCGCCGACCCGCTGCTCGACCTGAACGACCCGCTTCAGTCCAACGGTTACACCTATGCCCACAACAACCCCGTCACCTACTCCGACCCGACCGGTCTGGCGATCAGCCTGACCGCGTCGGAGCGGGCTGCGGCCCTCGCGGGTGCGGGTCTGTCGGCGGCGCAGGTCGCCCAGGCAGAGGCGATGCAGGGCAAGTCCCTCACCTCCGTCATCCTCGCTGTCGCGTGGGAGACGTTGAAGGACTTCATCGGCATCAACGACGCCATGGCCTGCTTCGGCGGCGACATGTGGTCCTGCGGCAGCCTGATCATCGGCGCCATCCCGTGGACCAAGCTCGGCAAGATCCCGTCCGTTCTGAAGGCAGTCAACCGCACCATCAACGCCATCCAGGCGTTCAAGGCCGCGAAGAAGGCGGCCACGCTCGTCCTCAAGGCTGCCAAGGCCGCCGAAGCGGCAGCCCTGAAGGCCAAGAAGGCGGCCATCGAGAAGGCCAAGAAGGAAGCAGCACAACGAGCTAAGAAGAAGGCAGCCGAGGCTGCAAAGCGAAAGGCTGACGCCGCGGCCGCGGCCAAGAAGAAGACCGGTAATCCGGTTCAGAAGAAGGCCCAGGCCAAGGCTGCCCCGAAGGCCACATCTCAGGCCAAGGGATCCGGAGGTGGCAAGGCCAACACCACCAAGCCCGGTGGCAACTCTGGCGGCTCCTCCCGCAGCAGTGGCGGGTCCAGTGGTAGCGGTGGTTCCGGAAAGGCTGGCTGCAACAGCTTCCTGCCCGGTACGAAGGTCCTGATGGCCGACGGCACGAGCAAGCCGATCGAGAAGGTCAGGACCGGCGACAAGGTCGTCGCGACCGACCCGAAGACCGGAGAAAGCCGGATCGAGACCGTCACCGCCGAGATCAAGGGTGAGGGCCTCAAGCACCTCGTCAAGATCACCATCGACACCGACGGCAAGAAGGGCACGAAGACCGCCGAGGTCACCGCGACCGACGGCCACCCTGTTTGGGTCCCCGAGCTCGGCAAATGGATCAAGGCTACCGAGCTGAAGTCGGGCCAATGGCTCCAGACCAATGCCGGCACCTACGTCCAGATCGCCGCGATCGAGCGCTGGACCGCCCAGGATGCCACCGTCCACAACCTCACCGTCAGCGAACTGCACACGTACTACGTGCTGGCTGCGGCTACCTCGTTCCTTGTCCACAATGACTCCTGTCCGACGGCAGGAGAAGGGACCCCAGAGCGCGACCCGTACTCGGAGGAGCACACCAAAGCGCGGCAGCAGGAGAACGCTGAGAACTGGTCGGAGATCCCGAGGGAAGTTCATCACACCGTGAATGGTGTGGAGAGCGGTGCGATTTCCCAGCGAGTCAACTCGAACGGCCTTGACTGGTTCGATGCCCGCAGGCCCAACGGCACGTTCAACACCAACCATCCATGGTATGGCGCCACGATCTTCACGGGCGCCGGTGATGGGCGGAGAACGACCCCGGGCACCACCCTGACGCGTGTGCTCGTCAGAGCCGACGGCGTCGTCGGGTACGTATTGGGGCACAACTACAATCAGATCCATGAGTACGGATACGCTGGCCGATTGCCCGGCCGGCACAACGCACCCCCGCAAAGTTGGTTGAACGCACACTCATGAGTTCTCTCGCCGCAGCGGGTCTACTGATGGTGGACGGGTGGACTGAGCCGGAAGGGCTCATTCCACCCCTCATCGCCGGCCAGGCTCCGAGCTGCCCCTTTGAAGAAGGCCGCATCGAGGCCATGCTGGACATCAGCGATCCGCTGCTGTGCGAGAAGGCGAACGCCGACTGGTACCGGTTGTCGCTCGAAGGAGGACTCTTCTCCGCGACCGACCGCAGGTTCCTGCTCGCGCTCCCGCCCGAGGAGGAAGGCCCCTCTCGATGGGCCTGTGTCGAGTTGCAGAGCTCGTGGGACATCATGGGGAGGGGCGCTGCCGGGCTACTCGGAAGCGCGCCCTGCCGCCCTGAGTTCCGCATGCTCTCGCTCGACGGGGACGTGCTCTGCTTCGCGACCACCTGGGAGCACGCCATCAGTACCTCGGTGCTGACGGCGCCGCATCGTTCCCACGTCCTCCGACGGTTCGCCGCATGGGTGGCGGAGGGAGCGATGGACGAGCCGGATGAGCCGGCGTTGAGCCCCGCGGTACGCCGCTGGCTCGACAGTCACGAGGTGTGAGTCCGAGCCGGCCTCCCGGGCCGGCCCGGACCAGCGCCCAGGGAGCCCCGACCGTGTCATCGGTCGGGGCTCCCTGGCTTTTGGTCCTACCCCCTGTCCGCCGCCTCCAGCCTCAGTGCCTCCGCCATCACCGCGCGGGCGATCGGGGCGGCGCTGCCTCCGCCGCTGATGTCGGTACGGCTGGCCTCCGCGTCCTCGATGACGACCGCGAGGGCCACGGCCGGCTGGGCGGAGTCGTCCGCCTGGGCCCAGGCGATGAACCAGGCGTACGGGGTGCCGGTGTTGCCGAAGCCGTGCTGGGCGGTGCCCGTCTTGCCGCCGACGGTGGCGTCCGGGATCGCCGCGTTCGTGCCGGTGCCCTCCTCGACGGCCTTGACCATCAGGCGCCGGAGCTGGTTGGCGGTCGAGGGGCGCATCGCCTGGCGGTAGCTGTCGCGACCGGTCGTGCCGACCGTCCGGCCGCCCGAGGTGGTGGTGCGGTCCACCAGGCGCGGGGCGGCGATCTCGCCGTTGTTCGCGACCGCCGCCGCCACCATCGCCATCTGGAGCGGGGTCGCCGTCGTGTCGAACTGGCCGATCGAGGACAGCGCCAGCTGGTCGTCGCTCATCTCCCGGTCGAAGTTCGACTTCGCGACCCACGAGGGCACCCGCAGCGCCGTGTCGTTGAAGCCGAAGCCGCCCGCCGTGTCCAGCATGCCGGAGAGTCCCACCTTCACCCCGAGGCCGGCCATCACCGTGTTGCACGACCACTGGAGCGCGTAGGCGAGCGACGCGTCCTCGCAGCCCTTCGCCTCGTTGGGGAGTACCTGGCGGGTGCCCGGCAGGACGAACGGGTCCGGAGTGTCCGTCGGCGCGTCGACGTCCGTCACCACTCCCGCGTCCAGGGCTGCCGCCGCCGTCACGATCTTGAAGGTGGAGCCAGGCGGGTAGGTCTGGCGGAGGGCACGGTTCAGCATCGGCTGCTGCGGAGCGGAGTTCAGCCTGGCCCAGGCATCCTTGACCTGCTCTCCGGTGCCGGACAGCACCCCCGGGTCGTACGACGGCGAGCTGACCAGCGTCAGGATCTTCCCGGTCGACGGCTCGATCGCGGCGACCGCGCCCCGCTTTCCCGCCAGGCCCCGGTAGGCCGCCTCCTGCATCGAGGCGCGGATCGTCGTCAGCACGGTGCCGCCCGGGTTCCGGACCCGGCTGATGTCGTTCCAGAAGGGCAGCGGCGCCAGCATCGGGTCGGTGCCGGAGAGGATCGCGTCCTCGGCGTGTTCGAGCAGGGTGGTGCCGTACGTCTGGGAGGCGTAGCCGGTCACCGGCGCGTACAACGGGCCCTGGGTGTAGGTCCGTTCGTAGCGGAGCTGCTGGCCGCTGTCACGGGAGCCGGTCACCGGCCGGCCGTCGACCTTGATGGTGCCGCGCGGCTGGGCCCAGCGGGCGATCGCGGGGCGCCGGTTGGCCGGGTTCCCGTCCAGCGCGTCGGCCTCGACGACCATCACCCGTACGGCGTTGACCAGCAGCGCGGCCAGGAGGACGAGGCAGAGGCCGGCGGCCCGGCGGATGTACGGGATCACCGGGCCCCCTGCGGGATCGGGCCGGCGACCCCGGCGTCCACCGTCTCGGGGTCCGGGGTGCGGGCCGAGTCGCTGACCCGGACGAGCAGCGCCACGATCACCCAGTTGGTCACGACGGACGAGCCGCCCTGCGCCAGGAACGGCATCGCCATACCGGTCAGCGGGATCAGACCCATCACCCCGCCCGCGATGACGAAGACCTGCAACGCCAGGATCGAGGCGAGCCCTGTCGCGAGCAGTCGGCCGAAGGGGTCGCGCAGGGCGAGTCCGGCGCGGTAGCCGCGGGCTACGAGCAGCGCGTACAGCAGGAACAGGGCGGTCAGGCCGACGAGCCCGAGTTCCTCGCCCGCCGTCGCGAGGATGAAGTCTGACTTGGCGGCGAAGCCGATGAGGATGGAGTTCCCGAGGCCGAGCCCGGTGCCGAGCGTCCCGCCCGCGGCGAAGGAGAACAGCGACTGGGCGAGCTGACCGGGGCCGTCGCCCGCTTCGATGGAGGCGTAGGGGTCGAGCCAGTCCTCGACCCGGCCGTGCACATGCGGTTCGAGGGTGCCGACCGCGAACGCGCCCACGGCCGCCAGCAGCAGGCCGACCGCGATCCAGCCGGTGCGGCCGGTCGCCACGTACAGCATGATCACGAAGAGTCCGAAGAAGAGCAGTGAGGTGCCCAGGTCGCGTTCCAGGACCAGGACGCCCACGCTGACCGCCCAGATCGCGACGATCGGGCCGAGTACCCGGCCGGCGGGGAGTCGCAGCCGCCAGATCCTGCGGCCGGTGTACGCCAGCGCGTGGCGGTTGGCGGCGAGATAGGCGGCGAAGAAGACGGCCAGCAGGATCTTGGCGAACTCCCCGGGCTGGAAGGACAGTCCGCCGGCACGGATCCAGATCCGGGCGCCGTTCACGGCCGGGAAGAAGATCGGCACGACCATCAGGGCCAGGGCGGCGGCCACCGAGAGGTAGGCGTACCGCTGGAGCACCCGGTGGTCGCGCAGCAGGACGACCACGGTGATGAACAGGCCGACCCCGAGCGTCGACCAGTCCAACTGGGTGGGTGCGGCCGGGTCGCCTGGGGTCTCCAGGTCGAGCCGGTAGATCAGCACCAGGCCCAGGCCGTTGAGCAGCACGGCGATCGGCAGGAGCAGCGGGTCGGCGTACGGGGCGCGGAAGCGTACGGCGAGGTGGGCGAGCAGCGCGAGGAGCCCGAGCCCGGCGCCGTAGCGGGCGGCGTCCGGGGGGACGGCTCCGTTCCTGGCGAGGCCCACGTCGGCGTAGCCGAAGACGGAGATGAGGACGGCGCAGACGAGGAGGGAGAGTTCCACGCCGCGGCGCTTCGGGGTGCGTAGCCCGGGCGGGGGAGCGTCCGCTCGTGTTGCGGTCATGGTCCGCAACGTAGCAAGCAGTAAGCCTTATGTCCCTTTTGTGTGACGGTGTGCCGTCCGGTGAGGGTCAGTCCCGTGGACGCTCCTCACGCGCGTCCGGGGGGTCGGTCTCGCCCCGGGGTCCCGAGGCGGGTCCTTTCTGCCTCTTGAGTGTGGTTCTCTCCGCCTGGTGGTCGGCGGAGCCCCGCCGGGACCGGTCAGCGCCCCCGTTCCATCCGGGCGAGGGCCGCCCGGCAGAACGTGAGGAGCTTCTCGTCCTCGTGGATGTCATGACTTCCGGAGCCGTTCTCCCGGGCGTTGTGGCGGCGGTTCCGCGCCAGTTCCGAGCGGATCACCCACTCCGCCTCCGCCGCCGCGGGCCCCATCTCCGCCAGGCACTCCGCGATGGCCACCCGCGCGTGCCGGTTCTCCTCCCAGGCCGCGAGCAGCACCGGAAGGGCAGCCTCCGCGTCGCCGGTCACCCGCCACAGGGCCGCCGCGCTTCCCACCCGTACCCACAGGTCCCGCGCCGTGAGGCCGTGGCGCAGCGCGGGCGCGCCGCCGGCCGCCGCCGGGCCGATCGCGCCCAGCGCCCCGGCCGCCGCGCAGCGGTCCGGATCGGAGACTCCCGGCCGTAGCCACTCCTCCAGTGCCGGCAACACCGCCGCGACGTCACCCTCCACCGACCACAGCGCGAGCGCCGCCTTCGTGGCGACCGTCGCCGAGCCGCCCGCCAGCAGCGACCGCAGGTCGGGCAGCAGGTCGGGCGCCGCCTCCCGGGCCGCCGGGCCGAAGGCCGCGACCGCCTTCAGCGCCGCCTCCTGCACCCAGTCCCGCCGGTTCGACGGCGCCCCGCGCAGCACGCGCAGCACCTCGGGCAGGGCGTGGACGCCCCGGACCGCGGTCAGCGCGAAGAGCAGTGGCGCGGCGTTGTCGTAGAGGCGCTCGTCGAGCGCGACCGCGGCCAGCCGCCGGCGTAGCGCCGGGGTCAGCGGCACGGCGGCCGGGCCCAGCGCGTCGAGCGCGTACAGCAGTTCGCGCGGCACCTCGGGTCCCGCCAGCGCGCGGGCGAGCAGCGGAACGGCCCGCGCGTCACCGGAACGGGTGAGGGCGAGCAGTGCCCCCCGCCGGTCGGGACGCTCGCCGTGCGCTCCGCCCGTCGGCCGCGGCGGGCCGACGGCGAGCCACTTCGCCAGGGTGTCGGCGGCCGGGGCGGTCAGCTCGAACAGCCGCTCCAGAAAGGAAGCCGCGGCGTCACGCAGCCGCGGATCGGGATCGACGAGCTGCGCGCCGACGAGCCGCACCACCTCCTCGTACGGGCCGCGCCACATCCGTATCAGACCGCCGCACAGCCAGATCGCGTCCGCGCGCCGGCCGGGGTTCGGGCTGCGCAACTGGGCGAGCACCAGGGCGATCCGGTCCTCGACGCGGTCGTCGAGCGCGGTGTGCAGGGTGCGCAGCAGTTCGTCGGCCCAGGGCGTCGACCGGTCGGCCGCGTGTTCCTCCAGGAACTCGCTGACCTGCCCCGCGAGGGACGGCGGGCAGGTCCGGGCCCCGCCGTCGTGGGCGGTCGGCTCGGGCGGCGCGGTCCGCACCTCCTCCAGCAGTCCGGTCACCCGCTCCACGACATCGTCCGGGACTTCCGCCGGCGCGCACCGGGCGAGCTGGGCCAGCGCGGCGAGCCGCAGTCCGGGCGCGTGGGCCGCGCGCGTGAGCCAGCCGAGCCAGTCGACGGTCTCGGCGCGCAGCGACTCGTGCCGCCGCGCGATCCGTCCGACACCTTCCACCAGCGCGAGCCGCACCTCCGTGTCGCGTTCGACCGTGAGCCGCTCCCGCAGCAGGGTCAGGACGCGGCCGGGCTCGGGGTGCAGGGAGGCGAGCGCGCACGGCGCCGCCAGCCGCACCTCCCGGTCCGGGTCGCCGGCCAGGCCGAGGAAGACGTCCGACCCGGCCGCCACCGCCGCCGAGGCCATCGCGTAGTTCGCCGCGCCGATGAACTCCTCGTCGTCCGGGTCGAGCGCGTCCAGTTCGTCGTCGCCGCCGAGGTCGATCCCGCCGATGCTGGTGAGGAGTTCCACGATCGCGCCGCGGTCCTGGACCTCCGGGTCGGCGACGAGTTCGAGGAGGAAGGGGATGCAGGCGAGCGTCGAGTCGTACACGTCGCCCTGGTGGTGCACCGAGCCGTACATCCCGTCGAGGGCGAGTTCCCGTTCCGCGGGATCGGCCGAGGCCAGCCCCCGCAACAGCTCCGGCACGTCGTCCGCGGGACCGTACGCATGTCCCAGCGACGCCCAGTCGACCTCCTCGATCCCCGTCAGCATGCCGGCCGCCGCCTTCCCCGTGAGCGCTGTACCAGGGAGCAAGTGTGCACCACGGCAACGGAGACGAGGACCCGCTGACCGGACGCGTTCACGGAAGGGCGCCCGGGGCGCTCGCTTTGCGCCAAGTGCGGTACGAGGGTCCCCGGCATCCCCGGGCCTGGCCCCCGCCACCGGGTGTGCCGTGCCCCGAACCTTTGCCCGCGCATCGTCGGCCGCTGCTTCCCGGGCCCGCGCGCCACGGCCCGCCGAATCGTGGTGACCGGCGCGTCGCCCCGCCGCTCACCCCGCCCCGTACCACCGGCCTGCGGTGTGGTGAGAGGGCTTCCGGGCCGACAGGGCGGGGCAGGTGCTCCCGGCCTGGCGGCGGGTGTCAGCGGAAGCCGACCTGACACTTCGCGCACGCGAAGCCTCGTGGGTGGTTTCTTCGCGAGCCCGGCGCCGGGCGGGGGAGGCCGCGGCGTTCCCGGACGCGTGGGCGGCGCTCGTGTCCCTTTCGCGGGAACGGCAGTTGGCCGGTATGCGGCTCAGAGCCGACCCCCGCCACACCCCCGGCCCGGGACGGCTCCCCGGCGCACCCCACACCCCGGCTCGCCCCACACCCCGGCTCGCCCCGTACGCGCCCCGGGCCCGTCCTCCTCCGCACGCCACGCCCCCGCGCCGCCCCCTCGCCGGGTCATCCCTCCGCGCGGAACCGCACGAAGCGCGCCGTCTCGTGGCGGCCGGCCGTCTGGCGCAGTTCCACGACCAGTGGGTCGGTCAGCGGGCGCACCACCCCCAGGTCGGGGTGGTCCGGATCGGCCGCGGGCTCGCCGAGCCGGCTGTGGACGAGTTCGGCGACCTGGCGCGACTGCGGTGGGGTCAGCCGGGGCGAGGTCGCCACGGCGCGGCCGTCGGGGAGGCGGACGAGGAGTGCCCGGGGCCGGTCGGCCGGGCCGAAGACGCCGAGCAGGGCGCCGTCCAGGGTGTCGGCGTGCCGGATCTTGCGCCACGACCAGGTCGCGCCGGGCCGGTACGCCGAGTCCAGGGCCTTGGCCACGAGGCCCTCGACACCCACCGGCCGCAGGTCGCGGAACCAGTCCCGGGCGGTGTCCTCGTCCTCGGTCGCCAGCACCCGCTGGAGCGGCGGCGCGGCGTCCGCCAGGGCGCTCCCGAGGAGGTCCCAGCGCTCCCTCAGCGGCAGCGGGCGGACGTCCCGGCCGGGCAGGGCGAGCAGGTCGAAGGCGATGTACGAGACCGGGACGCCCAGCCGCGCCCGGTCCCCGGGCGAGCGCAGCAGGTCGCCGAAGCTGAGCCGTCCCTCGCGGTACGCGCACAGCTCGCCGTCCAGGACGGTGCCCGCCGGCAGCAGATCCCTCAGGCACGCGGCGATCCCGGGGAACTCGCGGGACAGGTCCCGCTCCGAGCGGGACTGGAGGAAGACCCGCCCTTCCTCCAGGACGAAGGCGAGGGCCCGGAAGCCGTCCAGCTTGACGGAGTACTGCAGCCCGCCCGGCACGCTGCCGCGCGCGGGGATCTCGTCGGCCGCCCGGGGGCGCATCACGCCGGCCGGGGGCCGCAGGACGACGCCGCTCACGGCAGGGCCCCGGCCCGCCCGGGGTCGAAGAGCGGGGCGAGGAGGTCTCCGTGCCGCTCCAGACGTGGCGCGATGTCGTCCATCAGCAGCACCAGCCGCTCGGGGCTCTGGCACGCCGCTACCTCCTCCCAGGTCACCGGCGCGGAGACGGTGGGGCGCTCCCGGGCACGCAGCGTGTAGGGCGTCGCGGTGGTCTTGGCGGCGGCGTTCTGGCTGAAGTCGACGAACACCTTGCCGGCCCGCAGGGCCCGGTTCATCCGGTGCAGGACGAGCGAGGGAAGCTCCGCCTCGGCCCGCACGGCCAGCTCCCTCGCGTACGCGGAGACCTCTCCGGAGGGGGTGGGCTCCAGGGGTACGAGCAGATGCAGGCCCTTGGCGCCGGAGGTCTTCGCGAACGCCTCCAGGCCGTCGGCCGCGAGGCGCTCCCGCAGGCGCAGGGCCACCCGGCAGCACTCCACCACGGTCGCCGGCGGCCCGGGGTCGAGATCGAGGACCAGCCGGTCGGCGACCGCGGGCGCACCGGCCCGCCACTGCGGCGTGTGGAACTCCACGACCAGGTTCGCCGCCCACATCAGCGAGGGCAGGTCCTGGATCATCACCTGCCGGGCACGGGGGTCCTTGGAGCGCGGCACGGGGGTGGTCCTCACCCAGCCGGGCGTGCCGGGCGGCGGGTTCTTGGTGAAGAAGAGCTGGCAGCCGGGCCCGTCCGGATAGCGCAGGAAGGACACCGGCCGGTCGCGCAGATGCGGCAGCATCGCGGCGGAGACCGTGGCGTAGTAGTGCAGCAGCTCGCCCTTGGTCGTGCCGGTGGCCGGGTGGAGCACCTTGTGCAGATTGCTGAGCGCGAGGCGCCGCCCCTCCACCTCCGTGATCGGCGTCATACGATGAGAATCCCACGAAACGGTCAGACTCGTTCAATCCCGAAGAAAGGGAATAAACGTGCGATCCATATGGAACGGCGCCATTTCCTTCGGCTTGGTCAGCATCCCGATCAAGCTGGTCAACGCCACCGAGAGCCGCTCCGTGTCCTTCCGCCAGATCCACACCGAGGACGGCGGGCGCATCCGCTACCGCAAGGTCTGCGAGCTGGACGGGGAGGAGGTCTCCCAGGCCGGGATCGGCAAGGCGTACGAGGATGCCGACGGGACCATGATCCCGATCACCGAGGAGGACCTGGCGTCCCTGCCGCTACCGACGGCGCGGACGATCGAGATCGTGTCCTTCGTGCCCGCCGGTGAGATCGATCCGCTCCAGATGGACGCGGCGTACTATCTCTCGGCCAACGGCGCCGCGGCGGCCAAGCCGTACACGCTGCTGCGCGAGGCGCTCAAGCGCAGCGACCGGGTGGCGGTGGCGAAGTACGCCCTGCGGGGGCGCGAACGGCTCGGGATGCTACGGGTCGTGGACGACGTCATCGCCATGCACGGGCTGCTGTGGCCCGACGAGATCCGCGCGCCCGAGGGTGTCGCCCCGGAAACGCCCGTCTCGGTCCGGGAAGCCGAACTCGACCTGGCTGACGCCTTGATGGCGACACTGGGCGAGGTCGACCTCGACTCCCTGCACGACGACTACCGCGAGGCGGTCGAACGGATGGTCGCGGCCAAGGCGGAAGGCGGCGAGGGGGTCGCGCCCCCGGAGCCCGAGGCGGAGGACGGCGGCCGGGTCATCGACCTGATGGCGGCACTGGAGAACAGCGTCCGGGCGGCGAAGGAGGCCAGAGGCGAGGAGCCGGCGGAGGCGTCGGTCACGGCGCTGACCTCGCGCAAGGAGGCGGGACGGCCGACCCGGCCGGCCCCGAAGGAGACGGACGCCAAGAAGTCCACGTCGAGGACCACGGCGAAGAAGACGGCCGCGCCGGCGCGGAAGTCCACCGCGAAGACGGCCGCGAAGAAGACCTCCGCGAAGAAGACCGCGGCGAGCGGGACCGCTGCCACGAAGAGCGCCTCGTCGGCGAAGGGCGCGGCCGGGGGGAACGCCAAGGGTGCCGCCGGGAAGCGGCCGGAGAAGAAGGCGACCCCGCGCAGGCGCAGCGCCTGACGGCGTCGCGGGGGAGGGGCGCGGGTGAAGCCCGCGCCCTCGCCACGCCCGCCCCCTGGTCGCCGCCCCCGCCCCCTGGTCGCCGCGCCCGCCCCCTTGCCGGCGGCGCCCCGGCCGGGACCGCCCCTCCGCCCCGGACCGCCCCTCCGCCCCGGACCGCCCCTCCGCCTCCGGGCGGCTACGCCAGCAGCTCCCGTAGCGCGCTCTTCATCGCGGCGACGAACGCCTCCCGCTCCGCCTCCCCGGCCAGGTCGAGCGACAGGTAGGGATTGAGGTCCTCCAGCTCCACGAGCAGGAGTTCCCCGTCGGGTGCCCGGCAGGCGTCCACCCGTTGGATTCCGTGAGACAGCTCGTTCCAGTCCGCGAACCGCTGGGCGAACTCCAGGTCCCGGGCGGTCGGTTCGTAGGTCCGCAGCAGCCAGCGCGCCTCGGGGTCGGGGGCGTACAGCGCGTACTGGAAGGCGCGCCCCACGAAGTAGAACGACACCTCGTAGACGAACGGGACGCGCGGCTGAACCAGCATTCCGGCGGGGTCCACGTCGTCGAGTTCCGCCCGCTCCACGAAGCGCAGGCCCACCGAGTCGGCGCCGAGCAGCGGCTTGACGACGTAGGTGCCGGCCTCCGGAAGCCGGTGGAACTCCTCGCGTCGTCCGGCCGTGGGAATGACCGGAAAGCCCTCCCTCGACAGCTGGAGGAGGTACTCCTTCCCGGCCATGTCGGCCTTCCCGTCGAGGGAGTTGAACACCCGTACACCGTCGCGGAGCGCCGCGGCACGGAAACCGTCGTACGCCTCCTGGTAGTGGATGACCGGTCCGCTGTTGCGCACGACGACGGCGTCGAAGCGGCCCATCAGCGCCGCCGCGTCCCGCGGATGGCAGAGCGCGACGCCGAACTCCTCGCGCAGTCGGCCGCTCAGGTGGATGTCCTCGTCGCAGTAGCGCCGGCCGCGCGCCTGGTAGCCGAGGTCGGTGACGTACAGAAGGTTTTCCATCGAGGTATCCAAGCAGGTCGATCCGATCGCATAACGGACATGATTGATCGCCCTCCGGACAACTGACGGTCAAATCCTTGTTGCAGACCTGTCGACAAGGCTCTTTCGCTGCCACGCTCACCGCCGCGCCATCCCCCACAGCTTCAGCGAAGGAGCCCGCGTGACCCGCCGGCAGTCCTCGCACCACCGCCCCTCCTCGCGTGCCGCCGCCCTGCTCGCCTCGGCCTCCCTGGTCGTCGTGGGCGTTCAGAGCGGAACGGCCG
The DNA here is from genome assembly GCF_035994945.1 of Streptomyces sp. NBC_01216. NCBI lineage: Bacteria > Bacillati > Actinomycetota > Actinomycetes > Kitasatosporales > Streptomycetaceae > Streptomyces > Streptomyces sp. NBC_01216. The sequence goes on along the minus strand of NZ_CP108677.1, from coordinate 2,225,637 downwards.
GGGCCGTCTCCGAGCGGGAGGACGGCGCCACCGCGCTGGTCCTCCCGGCCGCCGAGCGCACCGCCGCGATCACGGGCGCCCAGGCCGAGGCCGCCCAGACCGCGCGGGCGATCGGCCTGTCCGGCCGGGAGGGCCTGGTCGTCCGCGACGTCGTCAAGGGCGCGGACGGCACCGTCCACACGCGCTACGAGCGCACCTGCGAGGACCTGCCCGTCCTCGGCGGCGACCTCGTCGTGCACCGCGGGAAGGGCGGCGCGCGCTCCACCGCCAAGGCGACCGGTGCCCGGACAGCCGTGCCCGGCACGGCCGCCGCCGACGCCCACTACGACGGTAGCTCGGCCGACTACTGGTCGAAGAGCGTCGGCCGCCTGGACGTCCACTACTTCTCCGGGCCGGCGAACCACTTCTTCTACCTGCTCTCCGAGGGAAGCGGCGCCAAGACCCTCAACGGCGTCAGCTACGACTCGCCGACCGCCGACGGCTCGACGGTCACCGGGATCGGCCGGACCAAGGCATACCAGAGCTGGTACAAGGCCCTCTCCACCTACATGACCTCCTCCACCGACTACGCGGGCGCCCGCACCGCCACCCTCGAGGCGGCCGGCGACCTCTACGGCACGGGCGGCGCCGAGTACGCGGCGGTCGCCGCCGCCTGGACCGCGGTCAACGTGAAGTAGCCCACCCGGACCTCCGGACCACTCCCACACCGCACCACCGAAGGGCCACGCGTCGCCGTGCGGCCCTTCGCCGTGTCTCGGGGGCCGTGCCGGGCGGCCGGTGGCCCGCGCCCGGGTTCGCACTTCGATCAGGAGGGCTAATCGACACACCCTGGGGCGAAGGCTGTTACCTCCGTATCGTTTTTGAAGGTAACCGCTATGGAGGAGGAACTCCCGATGAGCCCCATCGCCCCGCGCCACTACTTCGAGACCCAGCTCCAGCTCACCGAGGACCCGCTGCTGGTCGCCGCCCGTCTCGCGGACTCCGGACTGCACGACTCGTACGTCGTCTACGAGAACGGCGGCGACTGGGCCTACGCCGGAGGCGTGCGGGCCGAACTGACGCTGGACCGCACCGGCGCCCGGCTCACCCAGGAGGACGTCCCGGACGTCTTCCGCCCCTGGGACGACCAGCCGCTGCGGCTGGTCTCCGAACTGCTCGACACCGTCACCGTGCCCTACTGGCGGGCCTACGGCTGGGCCACCTTCGAGCTGTCCTACGCCAAGGACGGCAACCTCGACGGCATCGGCGACGGACGCCTGATGCACCTTGTCGTGCCGCGCGCCGAGGTCCGCTTCGAAGCCGGACACGCCCTGCTGCGCGCTGCCGACCAGGCCACCCTCGACGCCCTGCTCACCACCGTCTCCAGCGCCTCGCCGGCCACCGCCGGACAGCCCCGGCCGCTGGACGTGCACGCCACCGGCGGCCCCCAGTACCGCGAGGCGGTCCGGCTCGCCGTCGACGAGATCAACGCGGGCGCCCTGCACAAGGTGATCCTGTCCCGCGTCGTCGAGGTCGACGACGACGTCGACCTGACCGGCACCTACGTGGCCGGCCGCCGCGGCAACAACCCGGCCCGCTCCTTCATGCTCAACCTGGGCGGCACGGAGGCCATCGGCTTCAGCCCGGAGATCGTCGTCCAGGTCTCCGAGGACGGCCGGGTCGTCAGCCAGCCGCTGGCCGGCACCCGCGCCCTCACCGGCGACCTCCTCACCGACGAGTCCCTGCGCGCCGACCTGTTCGGCTCCCCCAAGGAGGTCTACGAGCACGCCATCTCCGTCAAGGTCGGCGCCGACGAACTGGTCGACGTCTGCGTCAAGGGCTCCGTCGAGGTCCCCGAGTTCATGGCCATCCGCGAGCGCGGCAGCGTCCAGCACCTCGCCTCCCGCGTCGCCGGACAGCTCGCCCCCGGCCGCGCGGCCTGGGACGCCTTCGGGGCGGTCTTCCCCGCCGTCACCGCGTCCGGCGTCCCGAAGTCCGCCGCCTACGACTCCATCCGCCGACACGAGCCGGAATCCCGCGGTCTCTACAGCGGCGCCGTCCTGACCGTCGACCACACCGGCGCGATGGACGCGGCCCTGGTGCTGCGCAGCGCCTACCGCCAGGACGGGCGCACCTGGCTGCGGGCCGGCGCCGGGATCGTCGGACACTCCACGCCGGAGCGGGAGTTCGAGGAGACCTGCGAGAAGCTCGACAGCGTCGCCCGGTTCCTCGTCCCGGCCGGGGCGGGCGGTACACGATGAGGGTGACCACCGAGCTCCACCTCGCCGGCCTCGGCAGCTGGCTGCCCGAGGAGGTCACCACCGCCGACGCCGTGACCCACGGCTGGTACCAGGACGCCGACCGTACGGCCTCCGGGATGCTCGCCGTCCGGGTCGCCGGAGACCTCCCGGCCCCCGAGATCGCGGTACGGGCCGCTCGCACCGCCCTGCGCCGGGCCGCCCGCGCCGGCCTCGCCCCCGACGACTACGGGGCCCTGCTGCACTGCGCCACCTACCACCAGGGACCCGACGGCTGGTCCGCCCCGCACTACGTCCTGCACCGCACCCTGGACCGTCCGATCGGCGCGGCCCAGGTCGGCCCCGGCTGCCTCGGCATGCTGACGGCCCTGGAGATGGCCGCCCACCGGCTCGCCGCCGACGACGGCAAGGACGCCGTCCTGCTCACGGCGGCCGACAACTTCTCCGCACCGCTGGTGGACCGCTGGAACTCCTCCCGGCTGTTCCTGCTCGCCGACGGCGGCGCCGCCGCCGTGCTGTCCCGGCGCGCGGGCTTCGCCCGGCTGCTGTCCGTCGGCTCGGTCTCCGCCCCGTCGATGGAGGAACTGCACCGCGGCGGCGAGGACCTCTTCCCGCCCGGCATCACCGTCGGCCGCTCCCTCAACTTCGAGGAGCGCAGCGACCACTGGCGCCGACGGTGGGCCGAGGGCGCCGCGCCGCCCAAGGTCCACCTCGGCGACGTCGTCGCCGAGGCCGTCGGCCGAGCCCTGGCGGACGCGGACACCAGCCTGGAGGAGATCGCCCGGATCTGCCACACCAACTACGCCGACGGAGCCCTGCACACCATCTACCTCGACCCGCTGGAGATCGAGGCCGCCGACGGCACCTGGGAGTTCGCCCGGCGCATCGGGCACGTCGGCGCCGCCGACCCCTTCATCGGACTCGAACGCCTCTGGACACGGGGCGAGATCGCCCCCGGGGACCGTGTCCTGCTGCTCGCGGCCGGGCCCGGCATGGAGGTCGCCTGCGCGGTCGTGGAGATCACCGCCCCCTATCTGCCCGGTACCGCACGACAGGAGGAAGACCTGTGATGCTCGAAGGATGCACCCCCCGGCCCGCCGAGACGGCCGCGCGCTACCGCCGTGAGGGCCTGTGGAACGGCACCGACCTGGGCGCGCTGCCCCGGGCCTGGGCCGAGCGGTACGGCGACGCCACCGCGCTCGTCTCCGGCGAACGCCGGATCGGCTACCGGGAACTGGCCGACCGGGTGGACCGCACCGCCGCCGGATTCGTCCGCCAGGGCGTCGAGCCCGGCGACCGGATCGTGCTGCAACTCCCCAACGTCCCCGAGTTCGTCGAGGTGGCGTTCGCGCTCTTCCGGGCCGGCGCGAAGCCGGTGTTCTCCCTCACCTCGCACCGCTCCAACGAGATCCGCCACCTGTGCGAACTGTCCGGGGCGTCCGGCTACGTCGTCCCCGGCGTCTTCCGCGGCTTCGACCACACCGCGCTCGCCCTGGAGATGGCGGCCGAACTGCCCGCCCTGCGCAGGATCTACGCTCAGGGCGAGTACGACTCGCCCGCGGTCGTCCCCCTGGACACGGTCGACGCCGACCCGCTGGAGCTGCCCGCCAACGACCCCTCCGACGTGGCCTTCTTCCTGCTGTCCGGAGGGACGACGGCGCTGCCCAAGCTGATCCCGCGCACCCACGACGACTACGCCTACCAGACCCGCACGGTGGCCTCCCTGGCCGGTCTCACCACCGAGGACGTCTACCTGGCCGCCCTGCCCGTGGAGTTCAACTTCACCTGGGGCTGCCCCGGAGTCGTCGGCACCCTCTCGGCCGGCGGCACCGTCGTCCTCGCCCCGGACCCCACCGCCGACGACTGCTTCCGCCTCATCGAACGGGAGCGCGTCACCCTGACCTCGGTGGTGCCGACCGTGGCCCGGCTCTGGCTGGACGAGCGGGAGTGGTCCGACGCCGACCTGTCCAGTCTGAAGGTCCTCCAGATCGGCGGAGCCCGCCTCGAACCCGAACTGGCCGCCCGGGTCACCCCCGAGCTCGGCTGCCGCCTCCAGCAGGTCTTCGGCATGGCGGAGGGGCTGCTGACCATGTCCCGCCCGGACGACGCCCCGGACGCAGTCCTGCACACCCAGGGCCGGCCGGTGTCCCCGGCCGACGAGCTGCGGATCGTCGACGAGCGGGGGGCCGAGGTCCCGGCGGGCGTCACCGGCGAGCTCCTCACCCGGGGCCCGTACACCCTGCGCGGCTACTACCGGGCACCCGAGCACAACGCCAAGGCGTTCACCGAGGACGGCTTCTACCGCACCGGTGACCTCGCCTCCCTCACCGCGGACGGCCGGCTGATCGTGCGCGGACGGCTCAAGGACGTCGTCATCAGAGGCGGCGACAAGATCGCCGCGGGTGAGGTCGAAGCCCACCTGCAAGCCTGCCCCGGGGTGGCGGCGGCGGCCGTGGTGCCCGTGCCGGACGAGTTCCTCGGCGAACGGATCTACGCCTTCATGGTCGCCCGCGACCACGGCGCACGCCCCACCCTGGCCGAGCTCAAGGCCGCGCTGCACGCCCGCGGGCTCGCCGACTACAAGCTGCCGGACCGGGCCGAGTTCGTGGCGGACCTGCCGCTGACCCCGCTCGGGAAGATCGACAAGAAGGTCCTCGCGGCAGCCGCCGCCGACCCCGCCGTCTCACGCCACTGGAAGCTCGCCGCCCCCTCCGGCGACGAGCGGCCCGCACCCGCGACACCCGTGCCCGGACCCGCGGCCCTCCTGCCCGAACCCGGCTCCCTCACGGCCGGCGGCACCGTCGTCCTCGCCCGGGACCCCGCCGCCGTCGACTCCCCTTCCGCCCTGCCCGCCCCGGAGGTCGCCACCGTCACCGCCGCACCCGTCGCGGCCCCGCCCGCCCGCACCGCAGCCCGGAAAGGATGAACCGCCATGGCCGGCATACGTGCCGCACGCCCCGCACCCCGCACCACACCGCTCTCCGCCGAGGAACTCCGGGAGGAGGTCGCCGCCGTGCTCGGTGTCCCGCCGGGCACCCTCGCCGGTGACGACCACCTCGTCCACCTCGGTCTCGGCTCCCTGGAGATGATGCGGCTCGCCACCCGCTGGCGCCGCCAGGGTCTGCCCGCCGAGTTCGCCGAACTCGCCGCCGCCCCCACCCTCGACGCCTGGCACCACCACCTCACCGACGCCTGGACCACCCGGAACGGGGAGGTGGCCCGATGAACGCCTTGCTGATCAAGGGCGGCTGCCTCTACCCGGCCGACGACGCGGACCGCGTCGTGCCCGACGGCGCCGTCCTCGCCGAGAACGGCGTGCTGACCGCGGTCGGCACCGTCGCGGAGGTCGAGGCCGCGATCAGGCCCGAGCAACGCGCCGGGCTGCGCACCATCGACGCCCGCGGCCGGATGATCCTGCCCGGCTTCGTCAACCCGCACTGGCACGAGATGTTCGCGATGCGCTTCCCCTTCAAGGGTGCCCTGCGCGACGCCTCCGACCGGGACGACAAACCGGTGTTCATGGCCCTGGGCGGCGACGTCCCGCAGATCTCCGTCATCTTCGACTCCTTCCACGGACAGGTCGACCGGCTCACACCGGACGAGGCGCTCGCCATCGCCCGGTACTCGATGTGGACCCAGCTGCGGTCCGGGGTCACCGCCCTGGGCGATGTCGGCTCCCTCAACAAACCGGAGGCGCTCGCCCGCGCCGCCCGCGACCTCGGGATGCGCCTCACGGTGAGCACCTGGGCCTCGGACGCGGTCTGCGCCCCCGGAGACAGCCGCTTCCGCCGCACCCGCGACGCCGACGGCGAACTCCAGCGGATCGAGAAGCTCCTCATCGACTGCTCGGACGATCCCGACGGGCTCGTGCGGGCCTGGCCCACCGCCGTCTACGGCACCAACATGACCGACGAACTCGGCGCCGGATTCGCCGAGCTGGTGGCCCGTTTCGACGTGCCGTTCGCCGCGCACGTCGGGGCGCTGCGCAACGAGGCCGAGGTGATGCTCGCGTACCACGGCTCCACCCCGGTCCGCCGCTTCGCCGACCTCGGGCTGCTCTCCGACCGTTTCATGGCGGTGCACTGCGCCTTCGCCGACGCCGGCGAGCGGGCCCTGCTGATCGGCGCGGGCGCCCACATCAGCCACTCGCCGGCCAAGTACGGGCCCGCGGGGGAGGCGTCCCTCACCGAGACCCGGCTGTTCCCGGAGTTCCGCCGGGCCGGACTCGACGTCTCGCTCTCCACCGACGGCGCCGCCATGCCGATCGGCGGCATGGCCGAGTCGATGAGGGTGGCCTGGCAGATCTACAACGAGATGTACGCCGACCCGACCGAGGTGCTGCCCACCGACGCGCTGGCGATGGCCACCCGGCTGCCCGCCCGGGGACTCGACCAGGGGGACCGGATCGGCAGCCTCGAACCGGGCAAGCAGGCCGACCTGCTGCTGGTGAAGGCCGACGACTGGCGCTACCTGCTCAACCCCCGCCCGCTGGAGGGCTTCCTGGCCCTCGGCGGCTCCATGGACGTCGACACCGTGGTCGTCGCCGGCCGGGTCCTGGTCGAGGACGGCCGGTCCACCGGCCTCGACGAGGAGGTCCTGGAGGCCGACTACCTGGAGGCGCTCGGCTCCTTCACCGTGCGCTGCCTCGGCGTCGACGCCGACGCCGTCACCGCCCGGCTGCGGCAGCGCACCGAGGCCCTCGCGACCCGACGGCTCGCCCGCGCGGGCCTGACGGTGCCGCCCACTCACCGGAAGGAACGGCGATGAACCCGAAGACGGCCCTGGTCACCGGGGCGGCGGGCGGGATCGGGGCGGCGGTCGCCCGCGCGCTGGCCGCGGACGGCGCGCGGGTCGCGCTGCTCGACGCCGACCCGGCCGCGCTGGAACCGCTGGCCAAGGAGCTGCGGACGGAGGGCGCCGCGGTCCTGGCGCTGGGCGTGGACGTGCGCTCCAGCGGCGAGGTCGACGCCGCCGTCGACCGCACCGAACGCGAACTCGGCCCGCTGGACCACCTGGTGAACGCCGCCGGTGTGCTGCGCACCGGCGAGGTCGCCGGATTCAGCGACGAGGACTGGGACACCACCTTCGCGGTCAACGCGACCGGCGTCTTCCACGTCAGCCGCGCGGTCGCCAACCGGATGGTGCCGCGCCGCTCCGGGGCGATCGTCACGGTCGCCTCGAACGCGGCGGGCATCCCGCGCTGGAACATGGCGGCCTACGCGGCCTCCAAGGCGGCGGCCACCAGCCTCACCAAGACGCTCGGCCTCGAACTGGCCCGCTACGGCATCCGCTGCAACGTGGTCGCCCCCGGCTCCACCGAGACACCGATGCTCACCACCATGTACGGCGACGGCGACGCGACCCGCCCCTCCGTGGAGGGCTCGCCCGCCACGTACCGGGTGGGCATCCCGCTCGGGAGGCTCGCCCAGCCCGAGGACGTCGCGCACGCGGTGCTCTTCCTGCTCTCCGACCGCGCCGCGCACATCACGCTGCACGGCCTGACGGTGGACGGCGGCGCGGCGCTCGGTGCCTGAGCGCCTGTCGGGTGACCTCTGGGCGGCCGAAGACCGCCCGCCAGGCCCTGAGCCCCCGCCCCCTTCCGGCCTCCCCGCCACCCGCCCTCTCCTTCCCTGTCCGTGTTTCCCTCCGCATCCCTGGAGCCACGATGGCGATCCCCCTGATCGACTCCTATCCCATGCCGGCCGAGGACGAACTGCCGCGCAACACCGCGACCTGGACGGTCGACCCCGACCGCGCGGTCCTGCTCGTCCACGACCTGCAGAACTACTTCCTCAGCCCCTTCGGCCACGGCGGCCCGGACGAGGGCCGCCAGCCGCTCACCGACCTGATGGACCACACCGAGGCGCTGCGCGGCGCCTTCGCCGAAGCCGGGGCGCCCGTCGTCTACACCGCCCAGCCCGGCGGCATGACGGACGAGCAGCGCGGCCTGCTGAAGGACTTCTGGGGCACCGGCATGAGCGCCGACCCGGCCCACCGCGCCATCCCCGAGCGGATCGCGCCGGCCCCCGGCGACCAGGTCTTCACCAAGTGGCGGCCCAGTGCCTTCTGCCGCACCGATCTGCTCGCGCTGCTCCGCCGGACCGGCCGCGACCAGCTCGTCATCTGCGGGGTCTACGCCCACGTCGGCATCCTGATGACCGCACACGAGGGCTTCTCGCACGACATCCAGACCTTCGTGGTCGGCGACGCGATCGCCGACTTCTCCGCCGACCGTCACCGCGAGACGCTGGAGTACGTCTCCTCCCGCTGCTCGGTCGCGGTCTCCACGCGTGCGGTGCTGACCGCCCTGGACGGAGGTGCGCGATGAGCCGCCACCCCCTGCTCGACCGGGTGCTCGGCGCGGATCCGCCGCCGTTCGCCCTGCTCCACCGGCCCGGCGCCACCGGGCCCGACCGGATCGACCTGCTCGTGGGCCCGACCACCGAGCGTGAACTGATCGCGGACATTCCGCTGCCGCCCGCGCCCGCGGGCGACCCCGGGCCGGGCCCGGCCGCCCGCCACGAGGTCCTGGCGCTGCTGCCCTACCGGCAGATCCGCGAGCGCGGCTACGCCTGCCCGGACGACGGGGCGCCCCTGCTGACCATGACCGTCGAGGACCAGGCGGTCCTGCCGTTCGACGCGGTCCTCGCCGCCCTGCCGGACGTGCCGATCGATCTGACGGACGCCTGTTTCGACGCCGACGACGAGGAGTACGCGGCGCGGGTCCGCCGGGTGCTCACCGAGGAGATCGGCCGGGGTGCCGGGGCGAACTTCGTGATCAAGCGGTCCTTCACCGCGCGGATCACCGACTGGTCGGCGCGCACCGCGCTGTCCTTCTTCCGCAGGCTGGCCGGCCGCGACCCCGGCGGATACTGGACGTTCGTCATCCACACCGGGGGCCGGACCTTCGTGGGGGCGTCCCCGGAGAGGCACATCAGCCTGGACGCGGGGCAGGTCGTGATGAACCCGATCAGCGGCACCTACCGCTATCCGGCGGACGGGCCCGATCTGGCCGGGGTGCTGGACTTCCTCGCCGACCCCAAGGAGGCCAACGAGCTGTACATGGTGCTCGACGAGGAGCTGAAGATGATGGGCCGGGTCTGCGACCTGGGCGGAAGGGTCACCGGTCCGGCCCTCAAGCAGATGGCCCGTCTCGCCCACACCGAGTACCACATCGAGGGCACCAGTTCCCTGGACGTACGTGACATCCTGCGGGAGACGCTGTTCGCGCCCACGGTGACCGGCGGCCCGCTGGAGAGCGCCTGCGAGGTGATCAGCCGTCACGAACCCGAGGGACGCGGCTACTACGCGGGGGTGGCCGCGCTGATCGGCCGTGACGCGCACGGCCGCCGGGCCATGGACTCGGCGATCCTCATCCGTACGGCGGAGATCGACGCGGCCGGCCGGGTCCGCATCCCGGTCGGCGCCACCCTGGTGCGCGACTCCGACCCGGCGGGTGAGGCGGCGGAGACCCGGGCCAAGGCGGCCGGGCTCGTCGAGGCACTGCGGTCCCCGGAGGGCGTCGCCCCGGCGGGAGCGGGTCGCGCGGACGGGCTCGCCTCCCACCCGGAGGTGGCGAGGGCGCTGGCCGCCCGCAACGAGCCGCTGGCCGAGTTCTGGTTCCGGCCACCCGGGGACCGCGCCCGCGCCGTGCCCGCCCTCGCCGGCCGGCGGGTGCTGGTGATCGACGCGGAGGACACCTTCACCGCGATGGCCCGCCACCTGCTGGAGGCCCAGGGCCTGCGGATCGTCGTGAAGCGGCACGACGAGGACTTCCGGGTCGACGCCCACGACCTGGTCATCGTCGGCCCCGGTCCCGGTGACCCGCGGGACCCGGACGACCCGAAGATCGCCCGGATGCGCAGGGTCACGGGCGAACTCCTCGACCGGGGCATCCCCTTCCTCTCCGTCTGCCTCGGCCACCAGGTGCTCGGCACGCTCCTCGGGCTCCCGATCGTGCGCCACCCGATGCCCACCCAGGGGCTCCAGCGGCACATCGACTGCTTCGGCCGGGACGAGCCCGTCGGCTTCTACAACACCTTCGCCGCCCATTCCGCCCACGACCTCGTCGACTGTCCGGCCCGCCCGGGGAGCGTCCGGGTGTTCCGCGAGGAGAGCGGCGAGGTGCACGCCCTGCGCGGCCCCGGCTTCGCCTCGGTCCAGTTCCACCCCGCCTCGGTGCTGACCCGCCGCGGCGGCGAGTTGCTCGCCGGCCTGATCTCCGAACTGCTCGGAGAGGTAACGGAGCGTTATCGAGAGACCGTTGTCCCGACCGCGATACCTGCATAACGTCTTTATTGGTAACGGAAGTACGGGCCCGCACCGCCACCGCCCCTCCCACCGCCCCCACCCAGGAAAGGACCTGTCCGATGCGTTTCGACAACATCTGGATCGCCGGCACCGGAGGCACCCTCGGTGAAGCCGTGCCGGTGGCCGAGGCGGTGGCCGACGGTTCCTACTCGGCCGATGCCGCCGCCAGCACCGGCATGATCAGCTACTCCCGCTCCACCGAGGCGCCCCCGGAGATGGCGGTCACCGCCGGCCGCCAGGCCGTCAAGGACGCCGGTGAGAAGGGCGCGCGCGTCGACGCCGACTCCCTCGTCCTGCACAGCCACGGCCACTTCCAGGGCATCGACATGTGGCCCGCCGCCTGCTGGATCGCCCGCGAACTGCTCGGCCCCACCCTCCGCAGCATGCCGATGACCGTCGCCGCCTGGTCCAACGGCTCCCTCGCCTCACTCGACGTCGCCGCCTCCACCCTGATCGCCCGCCCCGACGTGCCCTCCGCCCTGATCACCCTCGCGGACCGTTTCGCGCCGCCGAGCAACCGCTGGTACACCTCGCCCGGCATGGTCTTCGGCGACGGCGCCGCCGCCGCCGTGGTGACCCGCGACACCGGCCGGTTGCGCCTGCGGTCTCTCGTCAGCGAGACCGACACCGTCCTCGAAGGACTGTCCCGCGGCGCCGAGCCCTTCCGTACCGCGCCCGGGGACCAGCCCGACATGCGCCGCCGGACCCGGGAGTTCCTGGCCACCGGAGAGGTGTCGCTGCGCGACGTGCAGACCCGGTCGGTCGAGCGCACCCGCAGCGTCGTCGGCCGCGCCCTCGACGAGGCGGGCGTCGCCCCCGACGGCGTCGACTGGCTCGTGACGCCCTTCGTCGGCCGGACCCTGCACCGCGAGAGCTTCGTACGGCACCTCGACATCACTCCGCGCGACTCCCTCCACGAGCTGGGCCTGACCATCGGTCACCTCGGTCCCTGCGACCAGCTGTACGGCCTCGACCACCTGCTGCGCAACGACCTGCTGAGCCCCGGCGACCGCATCCTCGTGATCGGCACCGGAATGGGCTTCACCTTCTCCGCCGCGGTGCTCACCGCCGACGGCGTCTGACCCGCCCGCACGGCCCGCACCCACTTCCGCCCCACGAAGGGACCCACCCAGATGAGCATCGTCCGCACCCCGGCCACCCCGCCCACCACGGCCTTCACCGGCACCGCCGCCGCCCGGTTGCCCACTCCCGCCGAGCTCCGCGAGGAGATCCCGCTCCCGCCGCTCGCCCGCAAGACCACCCAGAGAGCCCGCCGCGAGATCGCCCGGGTCCTGTCCGGCCAGGACGACCGCCTGCTGGTCATCTCGGGCCCGTGCTCCGTGCACGACCCGGACGCCGCCCTCACCTATGCCGAACGGCTCTCCGCGCTCGCCGCCGAACTCCAGGACCGGCTCCTCGTGGTCATGCGCGTGTACGTCGAGAAGCCGCGCACCCGGGTCGGCTGGAAGGGCCTGCTCAGCGACCCCCGGCTGGACGGCTCGCAGGACCTGCCCAGCGGGCTGCGCCTCGCCCGCGGCCTGATGGCCCAGATCGCCGGCACCGGGCTGCCGGTCGCCTGCGAGTTCCTCGACCCGCTGGTCCCGCACTACCTGTCCGACGCGGTCTCCTGGGGCTGCGTCGGCGCCCGCACCGTCCAGAGCCAGGTGCACCGCCAGGTCACCAGCGGCCTCGGCATGCCGATCGGCTTCAAGAACGCCACCGGCGGCAGCGTCGAGGACGCGGTCGACGCGATCGTCTCCGCCTCGCACCCGCACGTCTACCCGGGCATCGGCGACGACGGACGGGCGGCCGTGATCAGCACCGAGGGCAACCCCGACGGCCACGTGGTGCTGCGCGGCGGCAGCCAGGGGCCCAACTACGGGGCCGAGCCGGTCGCCGAGGTGCTGGCACAGCTCACCGCCGCCGGGCTGTCCGAGCGGCTGGTCGTCGACGCCAGCCACGGCAACAGCAACAAGGACCACGAGCGTCAGCCGCTGGTCGTCGACGACATCGCCGCGCGGATCGCCGCCGGGGAGCGGGGCGTCGCCGGTGTCATGATCGAGAGCTTCCTGGCCGCCGGCCGTCAGGACCTGCGGATCGGCCGGACCGACCTGCTCACGTACGGACAGAGCGTCACCGACGCCTGTGTGGACTGGCAGCAGACGGCCCGGATGATCGAGGGACTCGCCGACGCCGTCGCCACCCGCCGGGCGACGCGGACCGCCCCCACCCGGCACTGACCCCCACCCGCTCGCCGCCCACCCCGGACCGCCGGGGACCCCCACCACCGGCCCCCACCGCCGCGCGCACCCCCTCCGCGTCCGGCGCCCCGGTGTCCCCGGCCCCCCGCGCCGCTTCGTACCGCGTGCGCGTCCTTCGCCGCAGGTCCTTCGCCGCCGGCCCGTCCGGCACCCGGACCGGCCCGATCCCGTCCCACCCCGGCGGCGCCCCCACGTGCCCCTTCCGATGCCGTGAACATCCCGAGAGGAATCACCACCGTGGCAGTCAACACGAGTTCCACCCTGCCCCTGGCCCGCGTTCTCGACGGCGCGCGGACCGCCACCCCGCACCGACACACCCTCGCCGTCCCCGCCCCCGCCGCGGCCCACCCCGAGGAGTACGCGACGGCCGCCCTGGCCGCGCTCGTACACCGCTACACGGGTGAGACGGAACTGCTGATCGGACGCCTGCGACAGTCCGGCTCCGGCCAGGCCGCCGCGATACGGGTGACCGGCGACACCACGGCGGCCCGGCTCCTGCGCGCCGCGGCCGAAGCCGTCGTCGCCGACGCCGCCGAGGTCCCGTCAGGGCGCCCCGCGCACGCCGCCGTCACCACCGCGGCCCTGCCCGCCGGTCCCGCACCCGCCGCCCTGACCCTCTCCGTCCAGCCTGCCGAGGGTTCCTTCGAACTGGCTCTCGACAGTGAGGAGTTCGACGAGCAGGCGGCACTCCAGTACGCCCGCCACCTGGAGCGGGTGCTCGCCGCGCTGAGCGCCGCACCCGAGGGCACCGTGCGGGACATCGCCCTGCTCACGCCGGAGGAGACCCACCGCACGCTGGTGGAGTGGAACGACACCGCGGGACCGGTGCCGGAACCCTGGTTCCACGAGCGGGTCGCCGCACACGCCCGGAGCACTCCCGACGCCCTCGCCGTGATCCTGCCCGGCGCCCGGCTGACCTACCGCGAGCTGGACGAGCGGGCCAACCAGCTCGCCCACCGGCTGACCGCGCGCGGCGTACGGCCCGGCGACCGGATCGGCGTCTGCTTCCCGCGCGGTGCCGAGAGCCTGATCGCCCAGCTCGCCTGTTTCAAGCTGGCCTGCGCGGCGATCCTGCTGGACAGCGACTTCCCGGCCGACCGCATCCGCTACATGATCGAGGACGCGTCCGCCGCCGCCGTGCTGACGCTGGCCGCCCACGAGTCCAAGGTCGAGGGCCTCGCCCCGGTCCTCGCGCTGGACACCGACGACTGGCACACCGAGCCGGTCACCGAGGTCAGCGAACCCGTCGGCGCCGACGACCTCATCCACATCTGCTACACCTCCGGCTCCACCGGCGCCCCCAAGGCCGTCATGGTCCGCTTCGGCGCCGCCCGCAACCTGATCCACAGCATGGCCGGGCTGTGCGGCATGAGCAGCGACTCGCAGGGCACCTGGCTCGCGGCCCCCGGCTACGGGATGATCGAGGTCGAGTGCTTCCCGGTCCTCGCCGTCGGCGGCACCGTGCACATCCCCGACGTCTCCGTCGTCGCCTCCGAGTACCGCCTCCAGGAGTGGTTCCTGCGCGAGGGCATCACCACCACCCTCCTGATGAAGCCGATGGCCGAACGCCTGTGGCGGCTGGAATGGCCCGAGGACACCCCGCTGGAGAACATCCGGGTCTGCGGCGAGCGCATCCAGTCCTGGCCGCCGGCCGGGCTGCCGTTCCGGCTGATCAACCTCTACGGCTCCGCGGAGGCGACCGTCGTCGCCAGCTGCGACATCAGCGAGATGGGCGAGCGGCTCGGCGAGGAAGGCCGGGCCCGCAGGCTGCCGCCCATCGGCCGGCCCACCACCAACGTCACCATCTACGTCCTCGACGAGGACCTCCGCCCGTTGCCGCCCGGTCTGGTCGGCGAGCTCTGCATCGCCGGCGTCAGCCTCTCGGCCGGCTACCTCGGCCGGCCGCAGGCCACCGCCGAGAAATGGATCACCAACCCGATCGACCCCGCCCGGCACCCGGTCATGTACCGCACCGGCGACCTCGCCCGATACTGGCCCGACGGCAGCATCGAGATCGTCGGCCGCACCGACAACCAGGTCAAGGTGCGCGGCAACCGCGTCCACCTCGGCGAGATCGAGGTCGTCCTCACCACCCTCCCCGGCGTCCAGCAGGCCGCCGTCCTCGCCCGCCAGGACGGCCAGGGCGACGTGCAGCTGACCGCCTACATCGAGCCCGACACCGGCGCCACGCCCTCGGTGCGCGAGATCCGCCGCGGCCTCGGCCGACGACTGCCGTCCTTCATGGTCCCCGCGGCCTATGTCGTCGGCGGCCTGCCCACCAGCACCAACGGCAAGATCGACCGCGCCGCGCTGCCCGAGCCGCCGCGCTCCCGCCCCGACGTCGACACCGCCTACCAGGCCCCCGCCGACCCGCTCGAGAAGTCGCTGCACGGCCTGTGGACGAAGGTCCTCGAACTGGACGGCGTCGGGGTCCTGGACAACTTCTTCGACCTCGGCGGCGACTCGCTGCGCGCGGCCCGGCTGACCGAACTGGTCCGCGAGGAGCACGGCGTCGAACTGGAACTGGTCGACCTCTTCGACGAACCGACCGTCCAGAAGATGGCCGCGCTGGTCGGCCGCAAGGACGTGGCCGTCTGAGAGCCCGCCGGATCACCTCTGGCCGGGCGGCCACGACCTGGCACGCACGCTTCCCGCGTCGCCGACACGTCCGAGTAGCTCCGCTACGAGGACCTCCCGGCGCCTTGGAGTCGCACGCACCATGCCGCGCCCGCCTTCCGGCCGAAGGCCATCCGGCAGGCTCCGAGAGCCCGCCGGATGACCTCTGGCCGGAAGGCGGGCGCCACGCGTGACGGTGGCCCCCACGGATCGACGTGGGGGCCACCGCCGTGCGCGCGGGTGCCGGCGCGCGCGGCGGCGTGACACGGGCCCGAGGACGGTCAGGCGCTCAACATCGACAGGTAGTGCTCGTTGTACATGATGCCCAGGACGTTGCCGAAGGGGTCCGTCACGGACGCGGTCACGAAGCCGGGGCCGTACTCGGTCAGCGGCGTGTACGGCGTGGCTCCCATCGCCAGCAGCCGTTCGAGGGTGGCCTCCACGTCGTCGACGTGCCAGTGGCCGATCGCCCCGCCGGGGGTCTCGGGCAGGCCCGGAGGCGCGTAGCGGCGGTCGATCAGGCCGAGTTCGGTCTGGTGGTCACCGATCCTGAACTCGTAGTAGACGGCCGGCTCGCCGTCGCCCGGACGCTCGAAGTACGGCTCGACGCCGAGCAGTTGCGCGTACCACTTCTTGGCTGCTTCCACGTCGTCCGCATAGAAGTTGACGGTGGCAAGTCCTCGCAGCATGGGGTGGTTCCTTCCTTCGTTCCGTAACCGTGACCATCCTCCGACCCAAAGTGCTCACCAAGTGAGCACTTTACGAGAGAGGCTGGAAACATGCGCGCTGACCGACTCGTCGCCGGCCTCCTGCTCCTGCAGCGACGGGGCCGGGTCACCGCCGCCGAGCTGGCCGGCGAGCTCGAGGTGTCCGTGGCCACCGCCCGCCGCGACCTGGAGGCGATGGCCGCGGCCGGCATACCGGTGTACCCGCAACCCGGCCGCGGTGGCGGCTGGGCGCTGGTCGGCGGGGCGCGCACCGATCTGACCGGACTGTCCGCCGGCGAGGCCGAGGCGCTGTTCCTGCTCGTCGGACCGGCCGCGGCGGTCTCCGCCGAGGCCAGGGCCGCGCTGCGTAAACTCCTGCGGGCGCTGCCGCCGACCTTCCGCGCCGACGCCGAGGCCGCCGCCGACGCGACCATGGTCGACCCCACCCCGTGGGGCGAGCGCGACCGCGGCCGGCCCGCGATGGTCGACCGGCTCCAGGCGGCCGTGATCCGCCGGTACCGGGTCCGGCTGACGTACACCGACGGCGCGCGGGAGACGACCGAGCGGATCGTCGACCCCTGGGGCCTGGTCGACAAGGACGACACCTGGTATCTCGTCGCCGGTACCGAGCGGGGCCGGCGGACCTTCCGGGTCGACCGGATCGGATCGGCCGAGCCGACCGGCGAGCGGGCCGCGCGCCCGGACGGCTTCGCGCTCGCCGAGGCGTGGCGGGAGGTCGTCGGCGACGTGGAGGAGCGACGCTCGCGCACCTGGGCGACCGTCCTCGTCGAGGAGCGGTACCTGAAGGTGCTGCGCGACCGGTTCGGCCGCCACTGCCATCCCGACGGCACCCATCCCGACGGCCGGGCGCGCGTCCGGCTCGCCGCGCCG
Organism: Streptomyces sp. NBC_01216; assembly: GCF_035994945.1. Taxonomy (NCBI): domain Bacteria; kingdom Bacillati; phylum Actinomycetota; class Actinomycetes; order Kitasatosporales; family Streptomycetaceae; genus Streptomyces; species Streptomyces sp. NBC_01216. The sequence continues at coordinate 2,208,615 of NZ_CP108677.1, read as the reverse complement.
ACACCGCTGGACGTCGCCCGCAACCTGGCCGGCTGGGGTGCCCTTGTCGAGGTGCTCGAACCCGGCTCCGTGCGCGCCGAGCTGGCGCGGATAGGCGCCGAACTCGCCGGGCGGTACGCGAGTGTGGGCCGACAGCACGGACCGCCGCACCCCGGCGGAGCGGGTACGGCGGTCGTCGTCCGGCGCGCGGGCGGAGCCGAGGGTCACGGCACCTCGGCCACCGCGAGCGCCCTCCCGGTGACCCCGGGGGCTTCTGCGGCCTCGGTGAACGAGGTGGAGCCGTGCAGCCAGGCCACCGCGTCACGCAGTCCGTCGGCGGAGAGCCCCGCCAGCAGTGCGTTCCGCGCCGGTCGTTCCGCGCCCGCCGCGTGGTAGAGCCGCTCGCCCATCTCCCGCGCGGTCAGGGTCGTCCGCGCGGTACGGCCGCGACGCAGCGCGTTGTACTCGGTCAGGCGCGCCGGAAGCTCTCCGGGCGGGCAGCGCAGCAGCCCGCCCAGCACCACCGCGTCCTCCAGGGCCATGCAGGCGCCCTGCGCGGCGTACTGCAGCATCGGATGGGCGGCGTCGCCGAGCAGCGCCACCCGGTCGTCCACCCAGCCGTCCACCGGATCGCGGTCGCACAACACCCAGATGCGCCAGTCCCGGCCCAGCTCCAGGAGGCGCCGGGCCCCGGCGCACAGTCCGGGGAACTCGCCCAGGACATGAGCGCGGTCCGCCGGGACGCCGGTGATCTCCCGCGCGGCGCCGTCGTCGCGGGTCGCGGCGAGGTTGAGGAACGCGCCGCCACCGATCGGGTAGTGCACGAAGTGCCAGCCGGGGCCCGCCCAGAGGGTGACGGACTTCGACCGCAGCTCCTCGGGGACCTCTGACATCGGGATCACGGAACGGTAGATGGTGTGTCCCGATATACGGGGGCCGCCGTCGCCGACGAGCTGGGCCCGGACCGCCGAGCGCAGTCCGTCCGCGCCCAGCAGCACGTCGGCGGCGAAGCGCCGCCCGCTGTCGGTCAGCGCCGTCACCCGGTCCCGGGCCTGCCGGTAGCCGGCCACCCGGTGACCCGCCAGCAGCCGCACCCCGGCGTCCCGGCAGCCGTCGAGCAGGGCCCGGTGCAGATCGCCGCGGTGGACCACGGCGTAGGGGCCGCCGAACCTGCCCCGGTAGGCCCCGGTCAGCTCCATGGCGGCGACCTTTCGTCCGGAGGTGCCGTCCAGGAAGCGCAGTTCGTCGATGAAGTCGGCCCGCCCGGCCACCGCCTCGCGCACCCCCAGTGCGCCGAGCGCGTGGAAGGCGTTGGGCGCCAGCTGGATGCCCGCGCCGATCTCCGAGAACTCCGCCCGGCCCTCCAGGACCGTCACTCGGTGGCCTGCGCGGGCCTGCGCCAGAGCGGCGGCGAGCCCGCCGATCCCTCCGCCCGCGACGAGTACGTGTGTCATCGCCTGCTCCTCTCGTGATGTTCGTGGTGCTTGTGGGGCCGGTGGAGTCGGTGGGGCTTGTGGGGCCGTGGGTCCGTGCCGGCCGTGCGGGTCGTGCGGGTCGTGGTGCCGGGACCGGCTGCCGGTCCCGGTCGTGGGGATGCGATGCGGCGGCCGGCCCCGTCGCTCCGGGGCCGGCCGCCGGCATCGACAGCGGGGACCTACTGGGCCGCGGCCGTGGCGCCGTTCGCGGCGACCGGGGCCTTCTGCTCCCCGCCGGCGGCCGGCGCGGCGGTCGCGGCCGAGGCCACGGCCGTGCGCCGCAGCCCGAAGACCGACACCACGACGATGGCCGCGGAGATGGCGGTGGTGAACCAGAAGGCGTCCTGGAAGCCGCTCACCGGGATCTTCGCGCCGGCGCCGTGCGCGACACCGGCGATGGCCACGCCGAGAGCGAGGCAGAGACCGACGCCGAGCTGGCGGCTGGAGTTGAACAGACCGGAGGCCAGACCCATCTGCGGTCCGCTGACGCCGCTGGTGCCGGCGATGGCGGTGGAGATCATCATGACCGTGACACCGAGACCGATCAGCACACCGCCGGGCAGCACGCCCAGCGCGTAGGAGCTGTCCGCGGTGACCTGGGCCAGCAGGCCCGAACCGAGGGCCAGCAGCACTCCGCCGATGATCAGGACCGTGCGGGCGCCGAGCCGGTGAGTGAGCTTGACGACCGGCAGGCTCGCCAGGAACACCACGAATGCCTGAGGGAAGAAGCCCATGCTCGCCTTGAGGGGGGAGTACCCGAGCACCTGCTGCATGTACATGGTGATGCAGAAGGTCGACACCGACATCACGCCACCGGACAGGAACGCGATCCCGTTGCCCGAGGAGAGCGCGCGGTTGCGGAAGATCGACAGCGGCACCAGCGGCTCGGAGACCTTGGTCTGCACGACCAGGAAGACGAGCAGCAGGACCGCGCCGCCGATCAGCGAGGTGAGGACCGGCGTCGAGCCCCAGCCGCGGTCGGAGGCCATGGTCAGCCCGTAGGTGAGGGCGCACATCGCCGAGGTGACGAGCACCGCGCCGGGCAGGTCCAGCGAGGCGGAGCGGGTGGCGCGGTGGTCCGCGACGAGCCGGCGGGCGGCCAGCGCCACGAGCACGATGCCGACGGGCACGTTGACCAGCATGACCGCACGCCAGGTGAGGTACTCGGTGAGCAGACCGCCGGCCACCACACCGCCGGTGAAGCCGGCCGAGGAGACCGCGCCGAAGATGCCCATCGCCTTCACGCGCTCGGGACCCTCGGGGAAGCCGCCGGCGATCATCGCCAGGACCGCCGGGGAGACGGCCGCGGCCGACAGGCCCTGGACCGCGCGCGCCAGGACGAGGAGCCATGGTTCGGTGGCGAGGCCGCCGACGAGCGAGGCGAGCGTGAAGACGCCCAGGCCGGTCACGAACATCCGCTTGCGGCCGAACACGTCACCGGCACGCCCGCCGAGCAGCAGGAAGCCGCCGTAGAAGAGCGCGTAGGCGCCGACGACCCACTGGAGTCCGCCGGCGGTGAATCCGAGGTCGCGCTGCATGGCGCCCAGCGCCACGTTCACGATGGCGAAGTCGAGGACGAGCATGAACTGCGCGGAGCACAGCAGGAGAAGCGGCGGCCGGGCGGCGGCCGTGCCGTGGGTGCTGGTCATGAGTTTCCTTTCACGGGGTTCACGGGGTTCACGGGGTTCACGGGGATTTCGGGTGTCAGGGGGGACGGGGTGGGACGGGCGGCGGGGGATACCGGCGAAAGTGATTCGCCGGTAGGGTCTGGGGGATGACGGAACCCAAGCGCGTGCGACAGCCCGGCGACCGTGAGGTGGCCCCCGGCCGGCTCGCCCTGGTGCAGTCGTTCGTCAACAGCGTCAACGTCGAGTTCGGACCCGACGAGTTCGCGTCCCTTGACGGGCTGACGCGGTGGATGGAACGGCAGGGCTTCCGCCCGGACCTCCGGGGCACCACCGAGTCCGACCGCCGGGAGGTGGTCGAGGTACGCGAGGCGCTGCGCGCCCTCATGCGGGAGAACAACGGAGCCCCGGCCGACCCGGAGGCCCGCCCGGCCGTCGGCCGTGCCGCGGCGGACTGCCCCCTGGTCCTGGCCTTCGACGAGACCGGGACCCCCGGTCTGCGGCCGGCCGGAACCGGCACCCGCGGCATGATCGGGCAGATCCTCGCCGTCGTCGTCGAGGCGGCCGGCGACGGGTCCTGGCAGCGACTCAAGGCATGCCGCGAGCACCGCTGCGAGTGGGCCTTCTACGACCGCGCCCGCAACCGCAGCGGCCGCTGGTGCTCCATGGCCGTCTGTGGCACCCGCTCCAAGATGCAGACCTACCGCCAAGGGCTCCGCGCTCCCGCCGGCGCCCGCTGACAGCAGGGCCGCCACGGACCGCACGGCGTCCGCCGACCGTAAGGCGCCCGCCGGACTCTCGGCCACCGGGGCCGTCACGGCGCGTGCTCCTTGCCGAGCAGCAGCCGCGCCACCGTCAGCTTGGTGGCCGCCGCGGTGCCGTCCGCGAGCTGCAGCCCGATGACGTCCCGCAGTCGCTGGGCGACCGGTCCGTCCTCGCTCCAGCCCAGGTGACCCATGGTCAGCAGTGCCTGGTGCACGGCCTCCACGGCCGCCTTCGGGGCCCACCACTTGGCCATGTTCGACGGGACCCGCGGGTCCTCGCCGCGGTCCGACTTGCCCAGCGCCTCGAAGGACACGAGCCGCGCCGCGTGCAGCAGCGTGGTGTGCTCCACGAGCGGGAACACGACCGACTGGTAGCGGCTGATCGGCTGCCCGAACGCGGTCCGCCCGGTCGCGTGCGTATACGCCTCCGCCAGAGCCGCGTTCCCGACGGCTATCGCCATCAGCGCGATGTACGCCCGGGAGACCGCGAAGCCGCGCATCACCGCGGCGAAGCCGCCACCGGGCGCCCCGACCAGGTCCTCCGGCCCGGCCCGCAGGCCGTCGAAGACCAGCCGGCCACGTCCGCCGGAGCGGCAGCCGAGGTCGGTCAGCCGCTCCTTGCGGACCCGGTCGCCGTCCAGCGGCACGTAGAAGGCGCTGATGCCGTGCGCGCCCTCGCCGCCGGTGCGCGCGAACACCAGCGCGTGCGTGGCGTAGGCCGTCACCATGATCGAGGTCTTCTCGCCGGTGAGTACCCAGCCGTCGCCGTCGGGCTCGGCGCGCATCTCGATGCCCGCCGCGTCCGTGCCGTGCCCCGCCTCGGTCAGCGCGAGCGCCACCACCGCCTCGCCGCGGGCGATCGGCGGCAGCCAGCGCTCCAGCTGGGCCGCGTCCCCGTGCGAGGCGAGCACCCCGCCGATCAGCGCGGCGTTCAGCACCGGGAAGCAGACCGACAGGTCGGCCGCCGCCAGCTTCTCCAGGGCGATGCCGGCGCTCACGGCGTCCAGACCGAGGCCGCCGTACTCGGGCGGCACCCGCAGCGCGAACAGGTCGGCCGCGGCCAGGTCCTCGATCAGCCCCGGGCGGTACGCCCCGCGCCGGTCGTTCTCCTGACGGTGCGGCGCGATCTTCTCGGCGGCGAACTCCTCGATCCGCTTGGCCAGTTCTTCCTGGCGGGGGGTGAAGGCGTCCTGGGAGGCGAAGGTGTCGTTCATGAGGCCGTGCGTCCTTCCTGGGCCCGGAGCCGGTCCCGGAGCGCGAATTTCTGGATCTTTCCGGAGGGGGTGCGCGGCAGGGCCGGCACCAGTTCCAGCCGCTCGGGCCAGTACGTACGGGCCATGCCGAGTCCGGCCAGATGGGCTCGGACGTCCTCCAGGCCGGGGGCGGCGCCCTGGGTGACGAGGAAGGCGCAGGCGCGTTCACCGAGCCGGGCGTCCGGGTAACCGACCACCGCGACGTCCTTGACCGCGCGATGGCGCAGCAGGGCCCCCTCGACCTCCACGACCGGGATGTTCTCGGCGCCGCGCATGATCACGTCCTTGACGCGGCCGGTGATCCGTATCCCGCCGTGACCGTCGTCCCGGGCCAGGTCCCCGGTGTCGAACCAGCCGTCGGCGGTGACGCAGGCGTCGTACACCGCGTGGCGCCGGAAGTAGCCCAGGCACTGGGCGGAGCCGCGCACCTGGAGCAGCCCGGCCGTACCCGGCTCCACCGGCTCGCCGTTCCGCCCGACGATCCGCACCTCCATGCCGGGCACGGGCGTGCCGTCGCTCTCGGCGGCGCGCAGCACCGGCTGTCCGGGCCGGGTGACGGTGACGCAGCCGTTCTCGGTCATGCCCCACAGCGCGTAGACCCGGCAGCCGAGCACCTCACGGGCGTCCTCCACGAGCAGCGGCGCTATCGGCGCGCTGCCGGTGGCGAAGCTGCGCAGCGCCGAGAGGTCGTGCGGGGTCTCGCGCTGGGCGTCGATCAGGTCCGAAAGGAAGGTGGGGGCGCCCATGAAGAACGTCACCCGCTGCTCCTGGAGCGTGCGCAGCATCAGCCGCGGGTCCCAGCGGTCCACCTGCACGGCGGTCGCGCCGAGGAGCAGAGGCATCACGAAGTTCCAGGTGAAACCGGCCTGGTGGGTGGTCGGCGAGCCCATGGCGGTGACCTCGTCACCGGTCAGACCGAGGACGTCGGCCTGCGCGCGGTTCATCGAGTACAGCGTGTTGTGGCTGTGCACGACGCCCTTGGGTTCTCCCGTGGTCCCCGAGGTGAACATGATCTGCCCGGCGTCGTCGGGCCCGGCCTCGATCGCGTCCAGGGAGGCGAGCAGCTCCGGATCGGGTTCCGGCGCGTAGAGATCACGCCCGAAGTCCAGGGCGCCGCCGGCCAGGTCCTCGGTGCTCGCCCCCAGCAGCACCCGGTGGCGCAGGGTGGGGACGGCGCCGGCGACCTCCGCGCTCATCTCCCCGTAGGAGAAGCCGCGCGTCTGAGAGGCGCCGATGTAGACGGGGCTCGCGGTGAGCCGGGTCATGAACTCCACCTCGCGGCGGCGCATGACCGGGACCACCGGGCCCGGGACCGCGCCGACCCGGGCGGCGGCCAGGCAGAGCGCCACCAGCTCCCAGGAGTTGGGCAGTTGCAGGGTCACCACGTCGCCGCGGCGTACCCCGAGGCGGAGCAGACCGACCGCGAGCCGGTCGACGCGGCGGGCCAGTTCGGCGTAGCTCACCGACTCGTGGGCGGTGCCCCGGTAGCAGACCAGGGCGGCCCGGTCCGGCCTTTCCCGGGCCCAGCGGCGCAGGTCGTGCAGGACCGTCTCGTCCCGCCACCAGCCGGCGGCGCGATAGGCGTCGGCGGCGGTCAACGGGTGCCTCCCGACCGCGAGACGAGCGAGTCGCGGGCACGCTCGGCGATCGCCCGCGCGCTCACCCCGCCGCGTTCGAGCAGATAGCGCTGGCTGCCGGCGACGGGGACGAACTCGTCCGGCAGCGCCATCCGGTGCACCCGCACCGGACGCACGGCGCTGAGCGCCTCGGCGACCGCCGAGCCGAACCCGCCGGAGCTCCAGTGCTCCTCCACGGTGATCACCGTGTCGCGGACGCCCAGCGAGCTGAGCAGCGCCGGGGTGTCCAGCGGCTTGACCGTGTGCAGGTGCAGCACGTTCGCCGTGATGCCCTCGCACTCCAGGAGGTCGGCCGCCTCCAGGGCGGCGAGCGTCGGGTAGGGGCCGCACGCGGCGAGCGTGACGTCCGTGCCGTGCCGCAGCTGCTGGGCCTTGCCGAGCCGCAGCGGCGGACCGGCGGGCAGGTCGGGGGTGGCGCCCCGGCCGAGCCGGAAGTAGACCGGACCGCCCAGGGTGAGCGCCTGGCGCAGGAGTTCCCCGGTGCCGGCGGCGTCGCCGGGGACCACCACGGTCATGTGGGGCAGCGCCCGCATCACCGCGAGGTCCTCCAGGGCGTGGTGGGTCGGGCCGAGGTGCCCGGCCGACACCCCGGAGTGGGTGGCCGCGATCAGCACCGGAAGGTTCCCCATCGCGATGTCGATCTTCACGGCCTCCACCGCGCGGGAGGAGGCGAACGCGGCCATGGTGTTGACCAGGGGGATGCGGCCTTCGCGGGCCAGGCCGGCGGCCGTCCCCATCAGGGTGTGCTCGGCGATGCCGAGGTTGAGGTACCGGTCGGCGGCGGAACCGAAGTCCACCCCTCCGAACAGTCCGGTGTCGCTGTCCAGGACGACCAGGCGCGGCTCGCCGGGCAGGAGTTCGGCGACGGTGTCGCGGTAGACCTCGCGGGCGGCGCGGGCGGGGGCGGGGGCCGTACTCATCGGCGCTCACCGCCCGTCGAGGCGCGGACCGCGTTGAGCGCCCGCAGGTGCTGCCGGCCGTTCAGCCGCGCGTAGTGGCTCCGTGCCTGGCCCTCCACGAAGGGAACGCCCTTGCCCTTGACGGTGTGCGCGATGATCACGGTGGGCGCCTGCGGGTCGGCCGGCAGGGTCAGCGCGCGGGTGAGCTCCTCGGTGTCGTGCCCGTCGGCCTCCAGCACCCGCCAGCCGAAGGCCCGCCAGCGATCTGCCAGCGGCTCCAGGGAGTTGACGCTCTCGGTGCCGCCGGTGATCTGGAGGCCGTTGCGGTCGACGATCGCGGTGAGGCTGTTCAGCCGGTGTGCGGAGGCGACCGAGGCGGCCTCCCAGACGGAGCCCTCCTGGAGCTCGCCGTCGCCCATCACCACGAAGGAGCGCCGGTCGGAGCCGTCGAGTCGGTTGGCCAGCGCGTAGCCGACCCCGAGTGCGAGCCCGTGGCCGAGCGAGCCGGAGGCGATCTCCACGCCAGGGATCTCCGGGTGCGGGTGGGCCATGAAGTGGCTGCCGGGCCGGGCGTACTCGTCGAGTACCTCGGCCGGGAAGTAGCCGGCCTCGCACAGCGTCGCGAACAGGGCGATGCCGCCGTGGCCCTTGCTCAGCAGCAGCACGTCGCGCTCGGGCAGGCCCGGGAAGCGCGGGTCGTGCCGCATCACCCGGAAGTAGAGGACGGACAGGATCTCGACGAGCGACATCGAACCGCCGAGGTGGCCGCCCTCGGGTCCGGCGCACATGGCGACGATGTGTTCCCTGATCCGGCGGGTGACGGCGGCCGGCTCCGTCGTGTCGGGTCCGTGCGCGTCGAGGCCGGTGACGTCCGTGCCGGTGATGTCGGTGCGGGCGGGGGCGCCCCGCAGCAGAGGTGGGCTGCTCATGGCTGGGTCCTTTCGACTGGTACGTGGGGCGGGGCTCGGGTGCGGGGCCGTGGGAGGGAGCCGGCCGGACGGGTCCGGCGGTCCCGGCGGGGCCGCGGGGGAGGGTCCGGCCGGGCGGGTCAGTTGGGGTGCAGGCCGGTGAACTCCAGTCCGCGCTCCTCGGGTTCGCCGAAGCGCACGTTCATGCACTGCACCGCGTTGCCCGCGCCGCCCTTGACGAGGTTGTCCAGTGCCGCGATCACGGTGACCGTGGCGGCGCCGCGGTCGAGGGCGAACCCGATGTCGCAGAAGTTGGAACCGGAGAGGATCTTGGCGTCGGGGAAGCGGTGCAGTCCGCGCCGCGCCGCGACGATGCGCATGAACGGCTCGTCGGCGTAGCGGGACCGGTAGGCGGAGCGGATGGCCCGCTCGTCGACCCCCTCGGCCAGTGTCGCCCGGCTGAGGAGCTGGACCCCCCGGACAGCCTCCACACCGGTCGCCGACATCCGTACGGTGTGGCCGGTGGCCTGGGCGATCTCCGCCTCGTGCCGGTGCCGGGTCGGAGCGAACACCCGCAGCGCTCCGCTGCGTTCGGCGTGCAGGTTCTCCGCTCCGGCCTTCGCGCCCGAACCGCTGGAGCCGGTCCGGGCGTCCACGGTGATGTCCCCGGTGATGAGCCCGGCCTCGGCCAGCGGGACCAGCGACAGGATGCCCGCGGCGGCCATGCAGCCGGGTACGGAGATCCGGTCCGCGGTGCGCAGCGCCTGCCGGTGGTGCTCCGGCAGCCCCTGGACGAAGGTCGGGATGAGCCCGGGTGCCTCGTGCGGTGTGCCGTAGTAGTCCTCGTACGTGCCGGTGTCCCGCAGCCGGAAGTCGCCGGACAGGTCGATGACGACGCCCGCCCTGTCCAGGAACTCCGGCATCCGGCGCATGGTCTCGCGGTGCGGGGTCGCCAGGAAGAGCACGTCGCAGCGCGGGAGCTGGTCCTCCGAGGAGAAGGCCAGCTTGGTGCGGTGGCGCAGGTTCGGGTGGACGCCGTCGATCTGGCGTCCCTGGAGGGTGCGCGAGGTGGCGGCGACCACGTCGACCTGCGGGTGGTTGACGAGCAGCCGCAGCAGCTCCCCGCCGATGTAGCCGGCCGCTCCCAGCACTGCTGCGCGGATCATGACTGTGCCCCTGCCTTCGCTGTCAGGAGGGCGGCGATGGTCTCCGCCACATCGAGGTCCGTTCCGTACGTCGACTGCAGGCCCCGGAACTCGACCCGGTCGTTGACCTCCAGGACGGTGAGCCGGCCGCCCGGCTCCTCCAGGAGGTCCACCCCGGCGAGCGTGGCGCCGACGGTGTCCGCCGCAGCCACCGCGAGGGCGGTCAGCTCCGGCTCCAGCGGGCAGCGTTCGCTGACCGCGCCCCTGGCCACGTTGGTGCGCCAGTCCTCGCTCCTGCGGTACGTCGCCCCGACCGCCCGGCCGCCCACGACGAGGACCCGGATGTCCCGGTCCGCCTTGGCGATCTCGCGCTGGACGTAGACGATGTGCGACTGCGGGGAGGGCAGTGCGGCGAGGTGTTCCAGGACGGCCTCGGCCATGGCCCGGTCGGTGACGCGGGTGACCAGGCGCCCCCAGGACCCGACCAGCGGCTTGATCACCGCGGGATAGCCCAGTTCCTCGAGTGCCTTGAGCGCCGCCTCGGGAGTCAGGGCGAGCGTGGTCTCCGGGGTGGGCAGGCCCCGGGCGACCAGGGTCGCCGAGGTCTGCCACTTGTCCCCGCAGACCGCCGTCGCGGCGGCGGTGTTGAGCACCGTCACGCCCGCCGACTCCAGTGCGGACGCCGCGTAGAGCGCCCGGTAGTGGCCCACCTCGCGGTTGAGCACGGTCTGCGGGCCGTCCCAGGGCGTACCGGCCCGGACGGACAGGGTGCGGGGGTCGATCTGTTCGCAAGCGACGCCGCGCCTCTCCAGCGCGGTCAGGATGTTCTTCTCCTCGAACCGCACCCGGGAGGCGAGGACACCGAGGCGCGCTGCCGCAGAGCTCATCAGGGAAATCTCCTTCTCGTCTTCTCGTCGGGATGGCCGGCCCGTTACTCGCCCCAGTCCTCCTCGACCTCGGGGGCCAGAATCAGAAGCGGCGGCTCGACGGACTCGATTTCGAGTTCCAGGCGGCACTCCGGGCACTCGACTATTTCGCTGACCCGGGCGTCCGTTCCCAGCGAGACTTCGGCGTCGCATTCCGGGCATGCGGGGGCTACGAGGGTTTCCTGCATGGCGATTTCCTCAATTCTTCCGGCGGGTTGGTGAATCGGGAATTACTCTAGTCCGGTAATTCCGGTGTTTCGTCCTGCTTCAATGAAGGATCTGGATCGGAACGACGGTCCGTGCTTATGGGGCGGGGGGTGGGCCGGGGAGCGGTGAGGGGGGTGGGGGGGGGTGGGGCGCGGGGCCGGGGCGGTCAGGCCACGGCCGTCGCGAGGGCGGGGCCTCGTGGGTCGCCGGCCGGCGGTCCGGCCGCCTCCACCGGGGACGGACCGGCCCCCGGCCCGGTGCCGGGCCCGTCCGCACCGTCCGCCGGGACCAGCGGGTAGCCCCGCAGCGCCTGTCGGAACGCCTTCTCCGCGATGGCGACGAACTCGTCCGGCAGGCCGTCGTGGGCCAGCGCCATGGTCACCGGCAGCGGTCCGGGTGGCGCCGGAAGGCCGGGACGCACCGTCGGGGTCAGCCCCCACAGCTCGTCCCCGTTGGCGATCAGGCAGGTCATACCGAGACCCGCCTTGGCGGCCGAGCGCAGGCCGATCAGCTCGCCGCTCTCGTACGCGACCCGCCACTCGACCTCCGAGGCGTCGAGCGTCTCCCGAACCCGGCCGCGCAGCGTGCACGGTTCGGGGAAGAGTGCCAGGGGCAGCGCGTCACGCTCGCCGTGGGCCGGCCGCCCGAACCAGGCCATCCGCATCCGGCCCAGTTCCCGGCTCCGCGTGCCGGCGGCCGACGGATCGCCCTGGAGCAGCAGCGCCGCGTCGAGCTGCCCGCTGGACAGCTGCGCCTCGAGCTCCTCGCTCGCCCCGGTCCGTACGCTCAGCTGGGCCTGCGGCATGCCCCGGTTCAGCAGCCGCAGGAACTCCGGCAGCACCTCACCGAGCTGGCTCGTCACGCCGATCGACACCATGATCTGGCCGGACTGCGGGACGAACCGGTCGACCGCCTCGTCGTTGAGCGCCACCATGCGACGGGCGTACCGCAGGAGCTCCTCGCCCCGCGGGCTGAGCCGCAGGTTGCGCCCCGTCGAGGCGAACACCGGGCTCCGTATGAGACCGCTCAGCTGGCGTATCTGCTGGCTGACCGCGGGCTGGGTGATGTGCAGGGACTCCGCCGCCCGCCGGAAGCCGCCGAGCTCCACCACGGCCACCAGAGTCCGCAGCCTGTTTATCTGCAAGTCGTGATGCATTCTCCCACCCACATCGTCAGAAGGACGTTCCGTGAAGTCTGCGGCTCAGCCTAGGGCGGCCTCTTTCGGCCGCGCCACGGATGGCGTCACGGACCCGATGTGACATCGTCATACGGCGGGCATGCGCTGCTCAAGAAGGGGGAATCACCCCGACTTATTCGAGCCATAAAAAGGCGCCATCGGTTTACTCCCCCCGGATGGCCGCCGCTGCCTAATGTGAATGACCACCGAACATTTCACCGAAATCCTGGGGAGACATCATGCTGGCAGCCACCGCCGATTCCGCCGTGCAGCAGGGAGTCCGGATACAGCTCGCGGACCCGGACCTGGCCACCCGCAGCCCGGGGGAGGAGTTCGCCTGGTCCGTGGGCACCGCGGGACCGGGCCAGGACCACGTGGTCCCCTTCCGCGCCCATCTCCCGGCCGTCTTCCCGCTGTTCGCGACCCGCCCCCGCTACGCGGTCCGCCACCTGCTGAAGACCGCCTCGGTCGCCGACGCGCCGGTGACCTTCGTGCACGAGCCGCCGGCCGCCCGCCTGGCCGCCGCCGGGACCTCCTACCAGGCCACCCCGGAAGGCGCGTTCGCCCCCCGGCTGGAGCAGGCCGAACTCACCGACCTGACGGTGCGGGTGCCGCTGCCCGCCGGACTCCTCGACGAGCCGGCGCTCCTCGCCTCCTTCGTCGACTACCGCGTCCTCGTCCGGCTGTCCGTGGTGGAGAACGAGACGCTGCTGCACGGCAGCGCGGACAAGACCGTCACCGGCCTGCTGAACCTGCCCGAGATCCGCCGCGGCACGCTCGGTGACGACGTCCACGCGGCCATCACCGAGGCCGCCGCCGAGGTCGAGGAGACCGGCGGCTCCTGCGACGGGATCGTCGTCCACCCCTTCACCTACTGGGAGCTCGTCCGGGCCGGCGTCCTCGGGCAGCTGGGCGCCGCGGGCATCACCGTCTCGCGCACCCGCATGATCCCGCGCGGCCAGGTCCTGCTCGGCGACTTCCGGGCCGCCGTCACGCTCCTCGTCCCGGGCGTCGCCTCGCTGGCGCTGCTCCGCGGAGCGGGCCCTGACGGCTCCGACCTCGTCGAGGCGAGCAGCCGGATCGGTCTCGCCGTCCACCTGCCGCAGCACTTCCTGCTGCTGACCCGCGACTGACGGCGGTCCGCGACCGACGCGCCCGCGCGGGCGACCGCGACGGGCCGCACCCAGAAGGGACCCCCACCACCATGACAGGCCCCTCCCCGCGCGTCCTCTACATCACCGGATGGATGCGCAGCGGCAGCACCCTGCTCGGCAACGTCCTCAACGAGCTTCCCGGCGTCCGGCACGTCGGAGAGCTGTACTACCTGTGGCGCAACGGCGTGCTCGGCGCCGGCACCAACTCCGTCTGCGGCTGCGGACAGCCCGTCCTCGCGTGCCCGCTCTGGTCCGGGGTCCTCGCGGCGCTGCCCGAAGCCCCGACCGAGGCCACCGCGCACCGGATCGCCGTCCTCCAGCAGGCGCTGCTGCGTACCCGGCACACCCCGGCGCGACTCGCCGAGGCACGCGGCGAACGGCCCACCGCCCCCGGTGTGACCGAACTCCTGGACCACTCGGCGTCCGTCTACCGGCAGGTCGCCGCGCTCGGCGGCGACCGGCTCATCGTGGACGGTTCCAAGTACCCGGCGGAGGCCGCCGCCCTCCTCGGCCGGCGGGACCTGGACGTCCGGGTCCTGCACATCGTGCGCGACCCGCGCGCCACCGCCCTGTCCTACCGCAGCGCCAAGGACTACATCGACCCCATGTCCCCGGCCCGCAGCAGCGGCTACTGGACCGCGTTCAACCTCGCCTCCGAGCTCGTCGGGCGGACCGCCGGCCCGCGCTATCTGCGGGTCCGGCACGAGGATCTGGCGCGCGGCCCGCGCGAGGTGACGGCCCGGGTCCTGCGCTTCGCCGGCCTCGACGACGCGTCCCCGGTGGACGCCGACGGCCGGATCCCGCTCGGCGCCAACCACACCGTCACGGGCAACCCGGACCGGCTGCGCCGCGGCGTCACCCGGATCAGGCCCGACGAACGCTGGCGCACCGCGCTGCCCGGCGCGGACATCGCCGCGGCCACGGCGGCGGCGGCCCCGCTGCTGAGCCGCTACGGCTACCCGCTCGCCCCCGTCCGCCCGCCCCGGGCGGGCCGGTCCGGCCACGCGCCCGACGCCCGGCGGACCCCGACACCGGCCGGCCGGCCGGAACCGTCCGTCACCGGAGCCGCCTCGCGGGGTGAGGCCACGTGAATCTCGGTCTCGCCGGACGGGCCGCCATGGTGGCCGCGTCCAGCAGCGGAATCGGTCTCGCGATCGCCCGAGCGCTGGCGGCCGAGGGCGCCGACGTGTCCCTCTGCGGCCGTGACCCCGAGCGGCTGGCCCGCGCCCACAAGGAGGTCGACGCCTGCGGGCCGGGCCGGGTGCTGAGCACTGTCGTCGACCTGTGCGACGAGGACGCCGCGGCCGGCTGGGTCCGGCACACCGCCGAGGAGTTCGGTGCCCTGCACGTACTGGTCACCAACTCCGGCGGGGTGCCCTTCGGCCCCGTGGAGAGCTTCGAGGTCGCCGAGTACCGCGAGGCGGTGAACGGCAACCTGCTGCCCCATGTGTCGCTGTCGCTGGCCGCCGCGCCGTACCTGCGGGAGGCCGGCTGGGGACGGATCGTCATGATCACCTCCGAGTCCGTGCGCCGGCCCCACCCGGGCAGCGGGCTGTCCTCGGTGGCCAGGCTCGGCGTCCTGGGCTTCGCCCGGGGCCTCGTCGACGCCTTCGGACCGGCGGGGGTGACCGTCAACGTCCTCGCGCCCGGCTTCCACCGCACCCCGATCCTCGACGTGCAGTACGGGGACGAGGTCGAGGAACGCCTCGCCGAGGTCGCGGCCGGGATCCCGCTCGGCCGGATCGGCCGCGCGGAGGACCTGGGCGCCCTGGTGGCCTTCCTCGCCGCCGAACAGGCCGGGTTCGTCACCGGAGCCGTACTGGTCGCGGACGGGGGCAACTCCCGCGGCATCGGCTGACCGCACCCGCGCCCGCCCGTACCCCCGCCCGCCCGCACCCCGCCCACCGTCACCAGCCGAAGGAGTTCCGTCCATGCCAGCCCTCGGGGAAGTCGCCAGCTCACGCGAGGCCGCGCTGTACGTGGTCAAGCTGGGCAGCGCCACGCTGCTCCACAGTCAGGTCTTCGACGAACTGCTCGAACTCAGCCGGCGCGGCGCGCGGCTGCTCGTCATCGCCGGGGGAGCGGCCGGCATCGCCGAGCACTACCGGCGCACCGGCCGCGAGATCCGCACCCTGGTCTCCCGCAACGGCGACGAGATCCGCTACTGCCCCCCGTCGGAGATGCGCCACATCGTCGCCGCGTACGAAGAGGTCACCCTGCCCCTGGTGGAGGAGGAGCTCACCAGGCGCGGACTGTCCGTCTTCGCGGCGGTCGCCCGTACCGGAGCCCTCGTCAAGGCCACCGTCAACGGTCCGTTGCGGGTCCGGGAGGACGGCCGGACCCGGCTCGTGCGGGACCACCGCGCCGGCACGGTCAGCTCCGTCGACGTCCCCCGGCTCACCGGCCTGCTGTCCACCTTCGACGTCGTCTGCCTCTCCCCGCCGGTCGCCGACGCCGAAGGCGGCACCCCGCTCAACGTCGACGCCGACGTACTCGCCGCCGAGGCGGCCCTGGCCCTGGACGCCGACCACCTCCGGCTGGTCACCGGCACCGCCGGACTGCTCACCGACCCGGCCGACCCCGCCAGCAGCCTGCGCCACCTCACCGAGGGCGAGGGCCGCCGCTACGCCAAGGGCCGCATGCGGCAGAAGGTACGCGCCGCCGAGATCGCCCTGAGGGGCACCTCGGACACCGCGATCACCGGACCGCACACGCTGTCCGCGGCGGGCGCCACCTGGTTCTGGCGGGCACCCGCCCCGGCCCCCGACCTCGATCTGCTGGCCCGCACCGTGGAACTGTCCTCGGTCTCCCGGGACGAGCGGGAGATCGCCGAGTTCCTCGCCGAATGGTGCGCGGACCACGGCGTCAAGGCCGAGATCGACGCCGCGAACAACCTGGTCGCCACCAAGGGAGCGGGCTCCCGCCGGCTGCTGATGCTCGGCCACCTGGACACCGTCCCGCACCGCTGGCCGGTCCGCTGGGACGGCGAGGTGCTCTCCGGACGCGGATCGGTGGACGCCAAGGGCAGCCTGGTGACGTACCTCCAGACCCTGGCCTCCTACGACCCGCCCGAAGGCGTGGAACTGCGCGTGGTCGGCGCGGTGGAGGAGGAGATCACCGGCGCCGGCGCCTTCCACGTCCGCGACGCCTACCCGGCCGACGCGGTCGTCGTCGGCGAGCCCAGCGGCGCGGAGGCCCTCACCCTCGGCTACTACGGTCTGGTCAAGGTCCGCTTCAGCGTGCGGGAACCCACCGGGCACACGGCCGGCGAAGGCGTCCGTACCGCGGGCGACCGCATGGTCGACGTGCTCTCCAAGGTCCCGGCCGCCGTCGCGGCCCTCCACCCGGACGCCCTGACCGCCGTCCTCGGCGTCAGCGCCCTCAACCAGGGCGACACCCAGTCCGGCGAGGCCGTCGTGGACGTCCGCGTCCCCCCGGGCCTCGACCCGGACGAGACCGTCGCAGCCCTGCGCGCCCTCGCCTCGGGACCGGTCCGCGCCGACGTCCTGCGGGCCACCCCCGGGGTCACCACCCGACGCACCAGCCCGCTCGTCAAGGCGTTCCAACGGGCTTTCTCCGAGGAGGGCGTGACACCCCGCTACCTCATGAAGAAGGGCAGCAGCGACATGAACACGCTGGCCACCACCTGGCGCGGCGTGCCCATGGTCGCCTACGGCCCCGGCGACGCCAGGCTCGACCACACCCCCGACGAACACCTGCACGCGGACGAGTTCCGGCGCGCCCAGCGTCTGCTGACCGCCGCCGTCCGAGAATGGAGCTCGATGTGACCGTCCTGACGGCCGCCCCCGCGCACGACCTCGCGGCCCCCTCCACGCACTGCACCTGCTACCCCGGATCGACCCTCTGGCTCACCGGCCTGCCCAGCGCGGGCAAGACCACGCTCGCGAACGCCACCGCCGACCTGCTGCGCGCCCGCGGCCGACGGGTGGAGGTCCTCGACGGCGACGAACTGCGCCGGACCTTCTCGGCCGGCCTCGGATACACCCGCGCCGACCGGCACCGCAACGTCGAGCGCATCGGCCGGGTCGCCCAGGTCCTGGCCCGCAACGGCATCACGGTCCTGGTGCCGGTCATCGCGCCCTATGCGGAGTCCCGCGACCTGGTCCGCTCCTGGCACCGCGACAGCGGCACCGCCTTCCTGGAGGTCCATGTCGCCGCCCCGCTGTCGGTGTGCGCCCGGCGCGACGTCAAGGGACTGTACGCCCGCCAGGCCGCCGGCGAGATCAGCGGCCTGACCGGTGTCGACGACCCCTACGAGGAGCCGCGCGATCCCGATCTGAGGGTCCGCTCCCATACCCAGACCGTCACCGATTCCGCGCAGGAGCTGCTCGTCCTGCTCTCCGCCAGGGGGCTGCTGTGAGCGACGCAGACCCGGCCACCGCAAACGAAAGGAGCGCGACATGACCGCCACGACGGTCACCCCGTTCGCAGCCCCGTCGCTGCCCACCGTCCACACCGGCGACGCCTTCGGGCTCTCCCATCTCGACACGGTCGAGTCGGAGGCGGTGCACATCTTCCGTGAGGTGGCGGGTGAGTTCGAGCGGCCGGTGATCCTGTTCTCCGGTGGTAAGGACTCGATCGTGATGCTGCATCTGGCGTTGAAGGCGTTCGCGCCGGCGCCGGTGCCGTTCACGTTGCTGCATGTGGACACCGGGCACAACTTTCCCGAGGTGCTGGAGTACCGGGACCGGACGGTCGCCGCGCACGGGCTGCGGTTGTATGTCGCCTCCGTGCAGGACTACATCGACGACGGCCGGTTGCGGGAGCGCCCGGACGGGACGCGTAACCCGTTGCAGACGGTGCCGTTGACGGAGGCGATCCGTCAGCACCGGTTCGACGCGGTGTTCGGTGGCGGCCGGCGTGACGAGGAGAAGGCGCGGGCCAAGGAGCGGGTGTTCTCCCTGCGCGACGAGTTCTCGCAGTGGGACCCGCGTCGTCAGCGGCCCGAGCTGTGGCAGCTGTACAACGGGCGGCACGCGCCGGGTGAGCACGTGCGGGTGTTCCCGTTGTCGAACTGGACCGAGCTGGACGTGTGGCAGTACATCCAGCGCGAGGACATCGCCCTGCCCCGGATCTACTTCGCGCACGAGCGGGAGGTCTTCGCCCGTGACGGGATGTGGCTGGCCCCCGGAGCGTGGGGCGGTCCGAGGGACGGCGAGCGGGTGGAGAAGCGGCTGGTGCGCTACCGCACCGTCGGAGACATGTCCTGCACCGGCGCCGTCGACTCCGACGCCACCACCGTCGAGGCCGTGATCGCCGAGATCGCCGCCTCCCGCCTCACCGAACGCGGCGCCACCCGCGCCGACGACAAGATGTCCGAGGCCGCGATGGAAGACCGCAAACGCGAAGGGTACTTCTAACCGTGAACATCACCGAAGCGCCCACCGGCGCCCCCCGCGCGAGCGGCCCCCGCACCGCCGCCGACACCCTGCGCCTCGCGACCGCCGGCTCCGTCGACGACGGCAAGTCCACCCTCGTCGGCCGCCTGCTCCACGACTCCAAATCGGTCCTCACCGACCAGCTCGAAGCCGTCGAACACGCCTCCCGCTCCCGCGGCCAGGAAACCCCCGACCTCGCACTGCTCACCGACGGCCTGCGCGCCGAACGCGAGCAGGGCATCACCATCGACGTGGCCTACCGCTACTTCGCCACCAGCCGACGCCGCTTCATCCTCGCCGACACCCCCGGCCACGTGCAGTACACCCGCAACATGGTCACCGGCGCCTCCACCGCCGACCTCGCCCTCGTCCTCGTCGACGCCCGCAACGGCGTCGTCGAACAAACCCGCCGCCACCTTGCCGTCGCCGCACTCCTGCGGATCCGTCATGTGACCCTCGTCGTCAACAAGATGGACCTGGTGGACTGCTCCGAGGAGGTGTTCGCCCGCACCGCCGCCGCGTTCTCCGCCTGTGCGGACGCACTCGGCATCGAGCGGGTGACCGCCATCCCCATCTCGGCCCTCGCCGGCGACAACGTCGTCCGCCCCTCCGAGCGCATGGACTGGTACGCCGGACCCACCGTCCTCGAACACCTGGAGTCGGTCCCCGTCGGTGCCGATCCGCGCACCGAGGCGGCCCGCCTGCCCGTCCAGTACGTGATCCGTCCGCAGACCGCCGCCCACCCCGACTACCGCGGCTACGCCGGCCAGATCACCTCCGGTGTACTGCGGGTCGGCGACCGGATCACCGTCCTGCCCTCCGGCGGGGCCAGCACCGTAGCCGCCATCGACACCCTGGACGGCGCCACCACCGACACCGCCTGGGCACCCCAGTCGGTGACCGTACGTCTCGCCGACGACCTGGACATCGCCCGCGGCGACCTCATCGCCCCCGCCGCCGGCGCGCCCCGTGCCGTCCGGCGGCTGACCGCCACCGTCTGTCACCTGGGCGACCAGCCGCTGTTCGCCGGACGGCAGGTGCTGCTCCGGCACACCACCCGCACCGTCCGGGCCGTCGTCGCCGAGATCTCCTCGCGGCTCGACCTGGAGGACCTCTCGGAGCGACCGGGCACCGACACGCTCCGCATGAACGACATCGGCCGCGTCGTGCTGCGCACCGCCGAGCCGATCGCCCTGGACGGCTACGCCGACTTCCGGCGCACCGGGTCCTTCCTGCTCGTCGACCCCGTCGACGGCACCACCCTGACCGCCGGCATGGCGGACGGACCGACCACCGGGGAGGGGAAGTGACGTCCTCGCCGGATGACCATGAGAAGTTCATGCCGGCCCGGTGACGCCAGCACTGTCGGCCCTTCCCCTCCGACCAGCAGACTCTTCCCCGTCAGCAGGTCAGCACCCCACCGGAAGGGCCGACACATGAACCTCAACGTCACCACCACCGCCGCCACCACCGCCCCCGTCGTCGAGGACCTGGTCATCGAGGACTTCGGCGCAGCGGCCTTCGAGCAGTACCAGCCCGGCACCTGCATCTGCTGGACGGGCGAGCTGACCGGCGAGTAGCCCGCTCCAGAGCTCCACGAACTCCCGCACCACCGCTTCGGGCAGCCGCACCCGGCCAACCGTCGACAGCCGCACACCAGACAGGGGGAAACAACGGTGGCACATGGCCACGGCACCACGAACGGTCTCGGGTTCAAGCCTCATCTGAAGGCTGAAGTCGTCCCCGGGGAAGGCGTGTTCCTCATATCCGAGCGCGGTGTCACCGCGCTCCGAGGAACCAGCGTCACCACGCTCGCCCCGCTGCTGGACGGCACCCGCACGATCGACCGGCTGGTAGCCGACGCCGCCGAGAACCTCTCCGCCGAGCAGGTACGCCGGGTCGTCGCCCGGCTCATCGGCTCGGGACTGCTCACCCACCGCACCCCGGACACCGTACCCGGCTCGGGCGAGGCGTTCTGGGAGCTGGCCGGAGTGGACGGCGACGAAGCCGCCCGCCGCACCGGCAGCGCCACCGTCGCCGGTATCGGCACGGGCGCCGAGGCGGGCGCCGGCACCGAGGAACTCCTCGCGGCCCTCGACGCGGCGGGCCTGCGCATCCACCGGACCGACACCGGCACCGACGCACCCGGACTGGCCGTCGTCCTGTGCGACAGCTACCTCGACCCCGCGCTCGGCGGGCTGGACACCGCGTACCGCGCGGCCGGCACCCCCTGGCTTCCCGTGCGCCTCACCGGCGAACAGCCTTGGATCGGACCGGTGTTCCGACCCGACGAAGGCCCCTGCTGGCAGTGCCTGGCCGAACCGCTGCGCCGCAACCGGCCCGCGGAGACGTACCTCGGCCAGGCCCTCGGCCGCCCGGTCAGCGTGCCCCCCTCGGGGCTGGCCGCCGGCCGCGCCGTCGGACTGCACCTCGCCTGCCTCGAAGCCGTCAAGTGGATGGCCGGACACCGGCACTCCGGACAGAACTCCCTGTGGACCATGGACACCCTCACCCTGTCCGGCCGTCACCACCCCGTCCGCCGGCGCCCCCAGTGCCCGTCCTGTGGCGACCCCGGGATCACAGCCCGCCGGGTCTGGGCCCCGATCCGGCCCGTCAGCCAGGCCAAGTCCGGCACCGGCACCGGCGAACGCTCCCTCACCCCCGAGGAGATGCTCGAACGCTACGGGCACCTCGTCGACGAACTGACCGGCGTGGTCAAGGAGGTACGCCGCGACCGGCGAGACCCCGGCTTCCTCAACTGCTTCCACTCCGGGCACAATCCGGCCACCTCGCCCACCGGGCTCGCGGCCGTCCGCGCCGGGCTGCGCAGCCACAGCTCCGGAAAGGGCACCACCCCGCTCCAGGCCCAGGTCAGCGCCCTGTGTGAGGCCGTCGAACGGCACAGCGGCTACCGGCAGGGCGACGAACCCACCCTGCTCGCCTCCTACCGCGAAGTAGCCGACCGGGCCATCCACCCCGACACCGTGCAGCTCTTCCACCCCCGGCAGTTCCCCGACCGGGACGCCTGGAACGCCGCACACACCCCGGCCCACCGCGTCTGCGCCCCCTTCGACGAGGACACCCCGGTCGACTGGACGCCCGTCTGGTCGCTCACCGCGGACCGCCACCGGCTGCTGCCCACCTCGATGCTCTACTACGACGCACCCTGCCCCTCCGGCTTCTTCTCCGCGCACTCCAACGGCACCGCGGCCGGCAGCTCCCGCGAGGACGCCATCGTCCAGGGCTTCCTCGAACTCGTCGAACGCGACGCGGTCGCCCTGTGGTGGTACAACCGCACCCGGCAACCCGGCGTCGACCTCGCGTCCTTCGGCGACCCGTGGATCGAGCGGACGAGAACGGCGCACGGCGAACTCGACCGGGAACTGTGGGCACTCGACCTCACCAGCGACCTCGGCATCCCCGTCTTCGCCGCGCTGTCCCGACGCACCGACAAACCCGCCGAGGACATCACCCTCGGCTTCGGCGCCCACTTCGACCCCCGGATCGCCCTGCGGCGGGCCGTGGCCGAGGTCAACCAGATGCTGCCGCCGGTCGTCGGCGTCAGAGCGGACGGCACCGGCTACACCTGCGACGACCCCGCGCCGCTGCACTGGTGGCGCACCGCCACCACGGCCGGCCGGTCCTATCTGAGACCCGCCGGCCCCGACCGCACACCCGACGACTTCCCGTACACGCCGCGCGCCGACCTGGCCGACGACGTGGCCGCCGCCGAGGCACTCGCCCGGGGAATCGGCAGCGAACTCCTGGTGCTCGACCAGACCAGAGCCGACATCGGCCTGCCGGTCGTCAAGGTGATCGTGCCCGGACTGCGCACCTTCTGGACCCGCTTCGCCCCCGGTCGCCTGTACGACGTCCCGGTACACCTGGGCCGCCTCGACACCCCGACCCCCTACGAGGACCTCAACCCGGTCCCGCTCTTCCTGTGAAACCGTCGCGCCACCCGTGAGGTCCCGTCCATGAAGTCTTCCGCCCCGCCCGCACCGCGGGACACCCGCCTGATCGAACTCTGGTCGCTCCGTGAGGACACCACGGTGGAGACGGCGACGGACGATCCCGGGACCGGCCTGATCAGCACCCGATGGGGCGAGATCAGGCTGCCGATGACCGATCCGGTGATCCCCCGCGCACTCGAACGCATGACGTACGGTCCGGTGTCGCTGGACAACGTCCTCCCCGGCTTCAGCGACACCCGGTCCCTGCCCGGCGACCCACGGCGCGCCGCGCTGCGCTCCACCCTGGAGGCGGTCCGGCACTCCGTGATCCGCACCCTGGCCCTCGCCGACGGCACCGAACAGCTGTCCGTGGTGCCGATCGTGCGTGAGGCACGTTTCGCTCCGCGCCCGCCCGCCCCGGACCGCGTCCACCGGCTGTCCCGCTTCGCCGCCCTGCGCGTCGGCCCCCGCGACATGGTGCTGGAATCACCGCTCAGCGCGCACCGCGTGCTGCTGCACACCCCGCAGGCGATGTGGCTGGTCAGCTGCTACGTCCGCCCCGCGTCCGTCCGCGACACGGCCCGGCTGCTCGACGTGCCCCTCGACGTGGCGCGCACGGCGGTCGGCTACCTGGAGGCGTCCGGCATGCTGGTCCCGGCCCTGCGCGCGGAGAGCTCCCGGAAGGGACCGACCTCCGGTACGCGCCCGCGGTCCGGCGGCCCGACGGGTGTTCCCGGCGCGGACCCGGGACCGGCCACCGGCACGGGCCTGCCGTCCGGGCCCGGCTCCTTCGCCCTGTACGGACCCTGGGGCCTGGGGCGGTACGCCCCGGCCTTCGCCGAGGACCACGACCCCGTGCTGGAGCACTGGTCCCCGCGCGAGCTGATGCTGCACAACCGCAGCAGGCCCGGTCTGCACGACGAGCCGATCGGCCTGGGCCTCGGCTCGGCCGAGGCGCCCAAGGACGCCCGCGAGCACCCCGACTCCGACGCCACGCCCCTCGCGCTGCCCGTGCCCGACCTCGAACTGGTCCTCACCCGGGACCCGCAGCTCACCACCGTGCTGGAATCCCGCCGCTCCGTCCGCCAGGACGGCGGACTCCCGCTGTCCCTCGCCCAGTTGGGGGAGTTGCTGTACCGGGCCGCACGCGCCCGTCCGGCCGCCGGCCGCCCCTATCCGAGCGCCGGGTCCGTCTATCCGCTGGAGTTGTACGTCACGGTCGCCGGCTCCGCCGAGCTGGCCCGCGGCTGCTACCACTACGATCCGGCCGCGCACACGCTCTTCCCGCTGCGCACGGAACCCGTGCTGGTCGACGCCTTGTTGGACGAGGCGGGCGTCAACGCCGGACTCAGCGAGGAGCCGCCCGTACTGATCAGCATGACGGCGCGTTTCCGGCGCATGAGTTCCGCCTTCCCCGGCATCGCCTACAGCGTCCTGCTCAAGGAGGTCGGCGCACTCCAGCAGACGCTCTACCTGGTCTCCACCGCCATGGGCATCGGTCCGTGCGCCCTGGCCTTCGGCGACACCGCGACCTCGGCCCGCGCCTTCCGGCTCGACTGGCGCGCGGAGTCCGGCGTCGGCGAGTTCGTGCTGGCCGCGGTGCCGACCGGTGCGGTTTCGGCCGAGTCCGGCGGACCCGCCACGAGACGCCCTTGAGCGGCGATACCGTCCCGGTACCTCCCTACTCCGCCTATGCTGCACTCCTGTGCGAAAACGCAGTCGAGTAGGGAGCCCCTGTGCGATGGTCTCGCGCCACCGATCCAGACGCCTTTCTCACCCACCGGGCTGCCGAAGGGGGTGACTTGGCGCCGCGCGTCGCGGGCACCATCACCGTCGTCGTCATCCTCTGCTTCTTCGCCGTCGCCCTCACCTACGCCGTCGACGGAGGGTTCGGCGCCGCCGGACTCGCCCTCTGCGGCCTGCTGATGCTGATGCTGCTCTTCCTCCAGCTCAGCCACTCCTTCCCCGACTGGATACCGCGCGCCGCCCGGTTCCGCACGGCGACCCTGGCCGCCCAGGCCGTCCTCACCTTCGCCCCCTTCACGTTGTTCGGCGCCGCCTGGCTCGGCATGCCGGGTTTCCTGGCCGCCTCCTCGCTCCTCGTCCTGAGGTCGGCCGTGGGCTGGGCGGGTTTCGCCGCGGTCATCGTCGCGACCGGCGTCGTGCAGTTCGCCGTCGGGTACGACGCCGGCCACCTCGCCTACAACACGGTGGCGACCGCGCTCACCGGCCTGGTCGTGTACGGCCTGAGCCGGCTGTCCGGGCTGATCCGCGAAGTGCAGGCGGCACGCGAGGAGCTGATCCGTCTCGCCGTCACGCAGGAACGTCTCCGCTTCGCCCGCGACCTGCACGACCTGCTCGGCTTCAGCCTGTCCACGATCACCCTCAAATGCGAGCTCGCCCACCGTCTGGTGCGGGTGCAGCCGGAGCGGGCGGAGATGGAGATCACCGAGATCGTCCAGACCGCGCGGCAGGCGCTGTCCGACGTGCGGTCGGTGGCCAGCAGTTACGTCCGGATGAACCTCAACCGCGAGGTGGAGTCCGCCGCCTCACTGCTGCGGGCGGTGGGCATCCGTACCGACATCCGCGTCACGCAGGAACCGCTGGACGCCTCTGTGGACACCGTCCTCGCCACGGTGCTGCGCGAGGGCGTGACGAACCTGCTGCGTCACAGCAAGGCGCAGAACTGCGTGATCGAGGCGAGCGTCGAAGGCGACAGCGTCCGCCTGTGCATCTCCAACGACGGCCTGCGCGACCGGGGCGCCGACCACGGCCCCACCACGGGCGGGGACGTCACCGGCGGAGTGGGTCTGCGCAGCCTCACGATCCGTGCCGAGGCCCTGGGCGGGACGCTCTCGTGCCGCGCCCGCCCCGACGGCTGGTTCGAACTCGGCGTGGAACTCCCGGCCCGGCCCACCACCGGAGGCAACCCGGTGGACAATGCCTCCGCCGCCGCCACGCCCCCCACGGCCGACGACGCGGGCTCCGACCTCGCCTCCGCCGACGGCTGACGCCCGTCAGCCGTCGGCGGAAGTGGCGGACGGGCGGTGGCGGCGTGGCCGACAGGGTGCCCGTCGGACGGCGCGCGGTGGGGTCGAGGCCCCGACGGGCTCGGCTCAGAGGCTGTCGGCGGTGCTTCCCCAAGGACCGATGACGAAGACGGGCCGGAGGGAGACGTCCCGCGTGGCGTCGTGTCCCTCACCGCCACGCGGTCGAGTATGTGGGGACCCCCTTCCCCCTCCCGCACCGAGGCGATGCGATGCCCGAACACGCCGACCAGGTTCCCCCCGAGAACGCCGCACCACGGCGGACCTCGCGGTACCGGCCCCCGGCTCCGTCGCTGTTCAGCGGCATCTACGGACTGGTGCTGGCCAGCGCGCTGGTGGCCGCGCTGGACTCGGCGGGCGAGAAGGCCAATCCCGGCCCGGACGCGCTGTGGGTACTGCTCACCGCGCTGGCGTCGGGTGCCGCTCACGGATACTCGCACGTCATCGCCCAGCGTGCGTCGGGCGACAAGGCGGCCACCGTGAGCAGATTGCGGTTGGTGCTCGCCGAATGGCCACTGGTCGCCGCCGTGCTGCCCACGGTCGGGATACTGCTCGCCGCGGTTGCCGGCTGGTGGGCGGAGGCCACGGCTGTGGACGCGGCCCTGCTCTTCAACGCCGCTGCCTTGTTCGGCTGGGGCGCCTGGGCCGCTCGCACCGCCGGGTACGGATGGCCGTCCGCGTGTCGGGCAGGAGGCATGGACATGCTGATCGGCCTGGCGGTCATCCTCGCGAATGCCTTGATCAAGTAGCCAGCTCGTCGGTGCCATGCCGGCGGGGAAGGCGCGTCGTAGGCGTACGGCCCAGGAACGGCATGAGCAGCGGCCGTTCTCCACGCTCCGTGACGAGACCTCTCGAAGCGTGGAGAACGGCCGCCCGGCTGTCCCGGGAAGAGCCGCGGATCAGCAAGCCGGGTGACCCGCCGGGACAGTCCGCGAGCTCAGAGCCAGCCGGCGTCGCGGGCGATCCGCACCGCGTCCATCCGGTTGCGGGCGTTGAGCTTGGTCACCACCGTGGTCAGGTAGTTGCGTACGGTCCCGGCCGACAAGAACAGCTTCCGGGCGATCTCCGGTGCGTCCAGCCCCTGCGCGGCGAGCCGCAGCACCTCGCTCTCCCGCGCGCTCAGCGGACTGGCACTGGTCTGCAGCGTCGCCAGCGCCAGCTGCGGGTCCACGACCTGCTCCCCGGCGACGACCTGGCGGATCGCGGCGGCGAGCCGGGTCGGGTCCGCGTCCTTCAGCAGGAAGCCGGACACCTTGGCCTCCAGCGCCCGACGCAGGTTCCCCGGCCTGCCGAGGCTGGTCAGGATGATGGTCCTGCAGGCCGGGAGTTCCCGGCCGAGCAACTCCGCGGCCCTGATGCCGTCGATCCCCGGCATGTCGATGTCCAGGACCGCCACATCGGGGCGGGTCTCCAGCGCGACCGGAAGCACCCGGTCGCCGTTGTCCGCCTCGCCCACCACCTGGATGCCGTCCTCCAGTTCGAGTAGCGAGACCAGGGCCCGCCGCAGCATCAACATGTCGTCCGCGAGCAACACTCGGATCACAGCATTCCCCCCTCACGGACCCCCGGTGAGGCCCGTTGGCGAGGTGAATCGTACTGGGAGAAGGGCGAATTGGCGGATAATCGACCTCCGGCGAACACATTGCCCCAGGTCACAGCGCCGACCGGACGAAGACCACGGCGTTACGGTCCTCCTGCGTGGCCACATCCCTCGCCTTCCCTGGCCGGAACCCGCCGCGGGGGCGGCTTCCGGACCCGCCGCGGGGCGGTCTCCCGGCGCCGGCGCGGAGGCTTCACCGCGCCCGGCGCGCCCGCGGCCCCCTGCCCGCGCGGGCGAGGCGGGGGACGCGGGCGTCGCCCCGGCGGGGGCGGACCTCAAGGGCGACGCGTCGCCCGGCCGAGGGGCGCCGGGCGGGCCGCACGCAGTGCCGCGCGGAGCCTCGTGCACGGCCCTCACGCGGCCGTGTCCACCTTCACCCCCGCGGCCCGTCCGGCGGGCGCCACGGACCGCTCGGTGCCCGGTACGGCGCTCAGCGGCAGGTTCCGCTCCTCGGCCGCGGCCTTCACCCGCTCCAGGGTCCTGCGCATGCCCTCGCGCAGCTCCTCGGTGTGGTTCTCGTAGCCGCCGAGCATCATCTCGGCGAAGGACGCCGTGCGCTTGCGCTGGCCCTCGTTCTGCCCGGAGACGTCCCACACCTCGGTGAGCAGAGTGCCGTCACCGTCCCGCTCCAGCCGGTAGCCCCAGCGGACCCCGTTGGTCGTGGTGTGGAACGCGAACGACCTGCCCCGCTCGGCCCGCTCCACCGTGTTCGAGGTGATCCAGAAGACCCGGCCGCGCCGGTTGATCCCGATGAACCGCGCGCCCACCCCGCGCCGGGAGCCGCGCCAGTAGCAGCGACGGCACTCGGGACTCCACTGCCCCATCCGTGTCACGTCGCTGATCAGGTCCCACACGGCCTCGGGAGCGGCGTCGATCCGGATCGACACCTCCTCCGGCCGGTAGCCGGCGAGCGACGGCCGCGCACCGGCCCCGCCCGCCTTCCTCGCCAGCCGGGCACCCCTGCGCCGGGCCCCGCGCAGCTCGGCCAGGTACGGATAGTGGTCCACCTGCATGGTGTGCCGCTTGGAGGTGATGTAGCGCTTGGCGAGCTTCTCCTTGTAGCGGGTGATCTCCTTCCACATCTTCGCCGTCGACGGCAGCGCCGCCCGGCCCTGGAGCAGGTCGGCCACCCAGTGAGACTGGGCCTCGGCCAGCACGGTCGTCGCCCCCAGGGGCTGGAACAGACCCACGAAGTACAGACCGGGATGGTTCGGGTCGACGACCCGGTGGAAGAGCGAGACGTCGTTGTCCGTCGGGGCGATCACGGACTCGTCCAGGAACGGGAAGCTGATCTTGTACCCGGTGCTGTAGATCACCGCGTCGACGACCTCGCTGCTGCCGTCGGTGAAGTGCACCGTGTCACCGTCGAAGCGGGACACGTTCGGCTTGACCGACAGACCACCGTGGCCGAGGCGCGGGAGCAGCGACTCCGAGACCGTCGGGTGGGAGTTGAACAGCTTGTGGCCCGGCTTCGGCAGCCCGAAGTCCGTGACCTTCCCGATCGTCATCCGCAGCAGCGCGGCCATCACCCAGCGCTGCGTCTCACGCGGCATGACCCGGGTGATGAAGGGGCTGATCATGTCGTCGCCGGGCTTGCCGAACATGAACTTCGGGAAGACGTACCCGCCGGTGCGGATGGACAGGAACGTACGCTCGGAGACCGTGGAGGTCTCCACCGCGATGTCCGACGCCGAGTTGCCGAAACCGAGCACCAGCACCCGCTTGCCCGCGTACTCGTCCGGGACCCGGTAGTAGTGCGAGTGGATCTGCGTACCGGTGAAGGTGTCCGCGCCGGGGAACGCGGGCTCGGGGTCGCGCGGGTCCCAGTGGTGACCGTTGGCCACGATCACCGAACCGTAGTGACGGACGGTCTCCTCCCCGGTGTCGCGGTGGCGGGCGGTGACGGTCCAGCCGCCTCCCTCAGCCGGCTCCACATGGGTGACCGAGGTGCGGAAGGCGATCGCCCCGCGGAAGCCGAAGTGGTCGACGTAGTCGTCCAGGTAGCGTGCGATCAGGGTGTGGTCGGGATAGTGCGGATAGTCCTTCGGCATCGGGTGACTGCGGTACTCCGACAGCTTCTTGGACGTGTTGATGTGCAGGGACTGGTAGCCCGAGGACATCCCGTTGTCGTTGAGGTAGCGCCAGTTCCCGCCGACCTCGGAGCCGGCTTCGTAGCAGTCGAAGGGGATCCCGCGTTCGTGGAGGACCTGGCAGGCCGCGAGTCCCGACCAGCCCGCTCCGATGATGCAGACGTTCTCCATGGTGTGTGCTTCTCCTTGTGGGCCGAGGCCGGTCGGGTCCGCCGACCGGGGGTTCAGGACTGCCGGAGGTGTGCGGCCGGGTCTCCCAGGTGGTGGTGGCCGGCGGTGACCCGCACGGGGCCGCCCGCGACGGCCGTGATGACCTGGTGGGCACCGCCGACGAGGACCCGGCCGACGGCCGAGTCGATCGCTCCGGCGAGATGGGGCACGCTCGTGCTGTAACTGACCTCGAAGGCGACCTCGCAGCCGCCACCGGGAACGTCGGTGCTGGTCCAGGACCCCTTGAGGTGCTGGAAGTCCCCACCGACCTGCTCGAAGACGATCCGGTGCGCCGGTGCGCCGCCGCTCCCGCCGTTTTCTCCGGCGCCGTCCGCGCTGCCGTCGGCACCGTCGTCCGTGGCGTGCCCGGCGCGCCGGCTGTCCTGCACCCAGCGGGCCGCACCGCCGCGGAAGGCCAGCACCCAGGCGTACCGGCCGCCCCCGGCTCCGCTCCCGTCGCCTCCGTCGCCGTCCGCGTCAGGGGTGACCGAGAGGATGTCCTCGGCGTACGAGGGGAACGCCGTCTCGTCGGCGAGACGGCCGATCACCTCGGCGGCCGTCGAGGGCACCGTGGCCTTCAGTACACGGGTGGTCATGACGCGTGCTCCTTGTCGGCCGACGGGCGCAGGATGCTGACGCCCTGGAGGCGTGTGGTGCGCAGCATGGGGTGGCTCGCCTCCCCGAAGGCCCCACCGGTGAGACCGGGGCCGCCCTGGTTGGGCAGGAAGGGGACGAACCCGCTGTGCGAGTCGTTGATCTTCAGGTTTCCGGCGTTGGTGACGCCGTCCAGGAACCGCCCGACGATGTCCGGGTCGCGCGACCAGACGGAGTTGCGCAGGCCGTACGCGTTGGAGTTGACGAAGCCGAGCACCTCGGCGAGGAGTTCGTCGTCCGACGAGCCGGCCTCGGGCACGATGATCGGCAACAGCGGGAAGAAGGTCTCGTCGCGTACGACGGAGAGGGAGCGCGCGCCCCGCAGCCCGTCCACCCGGACGATGCTCGGCTCTACGAAGAAGCCGGTGCTCGACGGTGTTCCGTCGACCTCCAGCCGCCGCCCGCCGTGCACCAGCCGCGCCCCCTTGGCGAGGGCCTCGCCGAGGCAGCCGTAGAACCAGTCCACGCCGAGTACCGGGGTGAGCACCACGCCGGGCTCGTCCGGATATCCGGGCTTGATCCGGGCCGTGGCGGCGACCACGCGCGCGATGAGTTCGTCGGCGATCGCCGGGTGCGCCACGACCTGGTTGGGCACGTTGCAGATCTGGCCGGAGTTCAGGAAGAACTGCGCGATGGAGTCCACCGCGGCGTCCAGGTCCGCGTCGTGCCAGACGACGCAGCAGTCGTTCCCGGCGAGCTCCAGGATCGGCTTCTTGCCGGCGGCGATCGCGTCGGCCTCGAACTCCAGGCCCTTCTTGCTGCCGCCGAAGTAGAGGACGTCGTCGACGTGCTCACTGGCCAGCCAGGTCTCCAGCATCGGCGCCCCGCAGAACGCGTTGACGGTGCCGGCCGGCGCCCCCATCTCCTCCAGTACCGGCGCCACGACCTCGCGCATCGCGTACATGCAGCTGAGCGCGACGCCCCGAGGCGCCCGCACCACCACGGTGTTCCCGGCGAGCAGCGCCGTGAGTCCGTTCAGCGCGTTCACGGTCGCGGCGTTCTGCGGTGGATTGATGCAGACGACCCCGTCGGGGAGTCGTCGCAGAATCATCTCGCGCTCACCGTCGACACGCCGGAACTCCATTTGTTCGGCGCACCATTCGAGCGTTTCCTTGCTCCAGCTGGTGAACGGAATTCCGGTGAGCATTCCCTCGGCGGCGTCCCGCGGAGTCCCTTCCGCGACGAGGATCTCGACGAGCGGCTCACGGTGCGCCAGCAGCCGCTCGCCGATCCGGCGCCCCACCTCCAGCCGCCGCTCCAGCGGCACCCGCCGCCACTCCGCGGCGGCACCCGCCGCCGCCTCCAGCGCCTGCCGCGCCATGTCCTCGTCGGCCACCACGCAGGCCCCGACGACCCGTTCCCCCGCCGCGTCCGGACCGACGACCCCGAGATCGAGATCACGCTTGAGGCGCAGACTGGGGAAGGTGTCCTCGATGAGGGAACGGGCGGTCACGGTGTGTACGTACTGCGGATTGTCGCCGGTGATGTCCTGGCCACCGATGTAGGCCGGATATACCCCGAACTTCATTTCGCCCCCTTCGGTCAGTCCGAATACGGCTGACGTTTGCCCTCACGCTAGGGCGGCGAATGGAGGGGGACAACGAGCCCGGGATCAGGACTCCTTATCGATGTGATGGGGCGGTCGCGGGCCGTCCGCGTCGGCGGGGCCACCGGACTGCACGAGCGTGCTCTCGTAGAAGACGCTGGCCTGGCGGACGTCGTTGGTGCGGGAGTACATGCCGAAGGCCGGCCGGGACCCGGCGGACGACAGCCGGACGGACATGCCCTGCGGCTGGCCGAAGTCGTGCGGGGCCGTGGAGCCCGGCTGGTTGCCCGCCGTGTCCTTCCTGGTGACCCGGATGTCCCCGTTCGTGGAACCGGTCTTCGGCTGCAGGAAGTGGACATGCTGGTGGACGTTGCCGTAACCGAACGAACACATCACCCAGTTGGCGTGCAGCGACTTCTTCCATATCGGCTTGTCGCCGGCTCCGTCGAGCCTGAACCGCGGCGAGTCGGGCACCGCCGAGCTCGCCGCGGAGGCGGTGAGAGGAGCAGGACGGAGCCGCCCAGCAGAGCGGTGGCGAGGCCGCCACCTGCCTTTCAGGACTCCGCGCCGCCCGGTCTCACGCGCGCGGCCCCTTCGGTGCTCATGGGTTCCCTTTCGCCGGACGGGGTGGGCGGAACGCGGTCAGTCGACGGCCGACTCCCTTGCCGTACAGGGGAGTCGACTCGATCCGGCTGACGGACGACCGGCATCCTCGCATTCGCCGCCGACCGGTACCGCCGCCGATTCCGCCGGTCACCACGACCGGATGCGGCACAATGACGGGCCTGCGAAGCAGCAGTCGGGGAGGGGACGCGCGTGCACGCGCAGGAGACGACGTTCAGCAAGCTGGTCCACGGCGAGACACAGTTCCAGGTCCCTCTCTACCAACGCACCTACACCTGGCAGCGCGACGAGCTGCGCCGGTTGTGGGACGACGTCCTGGAACTCGTCGACGACAAGCGAGCGGGCAACGCGCCGGCGGCACACTTCCTCGGGTCGGTCGTGCTCGCGCCGGAACGGGTCGCGGCGGGCGGGATGCAGCGCTGGCTCGTCGTGGACGGCCAGCAGCGTCTCACCACCCTGATGCTCGCCTTCACCGCTCTGCGGGACCGTCACCGAGCCCGGGGACGGGAGAAGAAGGCCGCCCGCATTCACGACCTCATCCTGGTCAACGGCTATCAGGACGGGAACGACCACTACCGCCTCCTGCCGACGCAGGCCGACCGTGAGGCGTTCGTCGCCTGCGTGGAGGCGTACCCGACGGCCGGAGGTCCGGGCAACATCGGAGGTGCGTACCGGTTCTTCCTCGCCGCCCTGACCGAGGGCGAGGAGAGCGCCGGCGAACAACGGGTCGGCGAGGAGAACGCCGACGAGGAGACCCACCAGGAGAACGCCGGCGAACAATGGGTCGGCGCCGTGGAGTCCGTCCTGCGGGACTTCCTCTCCGTCGTGTCGATCACCGCCGCCGAGGGCGACAACGTGTACCGGATCTTCGAGTCCATCAACAACACCGGTGTCGGCCTCAGCCAGAGCGACCTGCTCCGCAACTACCTCTTCATGTGCCTCCCCAAGCGCGGCGAGGCCGTCTACCGCAACCTGTGGCTTCCGATGCAGGAGCTGCTGGGCCCGGCCAGGCTGGAGCTCCTCGTCTGGCTCGACCTGGTCGTCGGCGGCGACAACCGGGCCAAGCAGAGCGAGATCTACCGCGACCAGAAGAAACGCCTCGAACCGCTGAGCTCGGACGAGGAGGCGTTGGAGGCGGAGGTCTCCCGGCTGCACCTGCGGGCCGGCCGCCTCATGCGGATCGCCGAGCCGTGGCGGGAGAGCGACCCTGGCCTGCGCGACGTCCTGGAACGCCTCGCCCGCTGGGGCGGTCAGACTCACTACCCGCTGGCGCTGCTCCTGCTCGACCGGCTGGACGAAGGCGGCTGCGACCCCCGGGAAGCGGCCACCGCCCTCTCCTACGCCGAGAGCTACCTGGTGCGGCGTCTGATCGCCGGCCATTCCACCACGGGCAACAACCGCACCTTCATGGAACTCCCCAAGGAGGTCGAGAGGGAACTCGAGAACGAGCGCTCGCTCGCCGACGCCGTACGCCACGCCCTGTCCACGAAGACGGGGACACGCGCCTGGCCCTCCGACACGGTGACGCGGGAGTCGATCCGCAGCCGCCCCTTCTACAAGTCCGGTCGGTCGAACCAGCGATTCGAGATTCTGCGCCGGTTCGAGGAGAGTTACGGCGCCAGCGAACCGGTCGACTACGCCAAGGCGAGACTCACCGTGGAGCACGTGCTGCCGCAGAAGCCCGCTCAGCAGTGGTTCGACCTCCTCGCCGAGGAGTCCGGGGAGGGAGAGAGCCCGGAGGAGCTGCACACCCAACTGGTCCACACCCTCGGCAACCTGACGCTCTCCGGCGACAACGCGAGACTCTCCAACCATCCGTTCCGCCGCAAGCAGCAGATCCTGGACTCCAGTGCCCTGCGCATGAACCAGCGCATCGCGGGCCAGGAGCGCTGGGGGAGGACCGAGATCCTCGCGCGCGCCGAGGAACTCGCCCAGCGGTCGACGGAGCTGTGGCCGGGGCCCCTCGATGGTGTGGTCCACGCCGACGCCGAATGGGCCGGCTGGGGTGAGCTGCGGCACGCGCTGCTGAGCCTGCCGGCGGGAACCTGGACGACGTACGGTGACCTCGCCGCTCTCATCGGCACCCATGCCGTCGCGGTCGGCAACCACCTCGGTACCAGGCCCGCGCTGCACGGGGCCTATCGCGTACTGATGGCCGACGGCAAGATCTCGCCCGGCTTCCGCTGGCCGGAAGAGCGCGAAGGCGGGCCCGATCCGCGCGAGGTCCTGGAGTTCGAAGGGGTGCCGTTCGACGAGTGGGGCCGCGCCCGCCGCTCGCACCGGCTGACGGCGGCGGACCTGGCCACCCTGGTCGGCAGGGAGGACTTCGAGGACGAGTCACCCGCTCAGGACCCCGGGCGCTCCGGAGCCGACGGGGAGTCCGCGGCCACCCGGTTCGAGAAGCTGCTGCGCGACAACCAGACACCCGACACGGTCGCGGGAGTCCTCGCGTCCCTGCGGTTCTGGGAGGAGCGGGGCGGCACTCTCGACTACGGCAGGAGGAGCGAGACCAGTTGTTTCCCCACGCTGTCCGCGGGCACCCGGGCCCGTTCGCTGTGGCTCCTCGCCCTGTACCCGGTGACGGGCACCGCCGAGGTGGTCTTCCAGCACCTGAAGCGCCGGCCGCCCTTCGACGACGAGCTGCTGCGGCGCGAGCTGATGGCCCGCCTGAACCGTGTGCGGGGCGTCGACCTCGCGGAGGCGAAGCTGGACCTGCGTCCCTCGTTCCCGCTGGAAGTCTTCGCCGAACACGGCGAGGAGCTCCGCGGCGTCCTCGACTGGTTCGCGCACACGGCCGCTCTCGCCGGGTCCCGCCGCCCGGCGGACGAGGAGCCTGGCACCCCGGACTGAACCCGGCCGGCGTGCGCCGGCGGCGCAGCGACACCTCGATGCCCCACGAGCGGGTCTCGTCGAGCATGTCGAGTGCGAGCTGTCAGTTCTCCACGTGCCCGATGTCGTCGGGGATCGGGCACGCGGTGCGGCGGGCCACGTCTACCGCGCCGTCGAGTCACTGTGACAGGGAGACCGCGTGTGGACATCGAACTGCATTGTCCGCTCGCGGAGTGGCTCAGGGCTGATTCAAAGTCCTGGTGATCATGAGGGTGTGCAGGTCGCGGCGGTGTGATCGCGGGCCCTGCAGCCGACGTTGCTCGCGCGAGGGTGGCGGTCCGGGCAAGCGTGGGCGCCGGCGCCCCAAGCTCTCACTCGCGATCAGTGACACACAATCACAGAGACCCGGACTCAGTGGGACTGAGTCCGGGTCTCTGTGATTGGCACTCTCACTGGTCAACGCTTTGATCACGCTGTCCGAGCTGGAGTGCTCATCAGGGTCAGACCCGAGCCGTCCAGACGCTCCAACTGCAGCGGGTGGTCCCGTGTCGCCTCGATCCGCACCGCGAGACCGTCGGGCTGGAAGGCGTCGGGAGTCTCCTGGGCGAGCCGGACCGACTCCTGCTCGGCGGTTTCCAGACCGTCCACCAGCGCGGTGGCGTGCCCGTTGCGGTTCGCGACGGACCAGCTTCGGACCGCCTCCGCCAGAGGGTTCGGAGCGCGGTGTCAGCGTGGTGGCCTGCCAGGGCACGATCAGGTGCGGAGCGGACCGTGCGGAGGCGGAGGGCTCATGCATGGCGGGAGGCATGCCGCTCGGTCAGCGCTTCCAGCAGGAGCTGCTCACTCACCGCGTCCTGGTCGTACTGTGCTCGTATCCATTCCGGCCAGACGCCGGCGCATCACCGCAACCGCCTGCTCCGGCGTGGGGGGACCGTAGGTGGCGACCATGTCGAATCGGCGGAAGAGCGCCCGGTCCAGCAGCTGGTGGTGATTGGTGCCGGCCACCACGAGGCTCTCGGAAGGCGCCTCGTCCAGGAACAGAAGAAACGAGTTCAGGATCCGGCGGGCCTCGCCGACGTCATTGCCCGCCGCCCGCTCAGCCCCGAGCGCGTCGAACTCGTCGAACAGATACACCGCCCGTGTCTGGGCCACCGCGTCGAAGACCAGACGCAGCTTCGCCGCCGTCTCGCCCATGAACCGGCTGATCAGACCGTCCAGACGGATGGTGAACAACGGCAGCTTCAGCTCGCCCGCCAACGCTGCGGCGGTCATGCTCTTGCCCGTCCCCGGAGGCCCCGACAGCAGGATCCGGTGTACTGGGGTGAAGCCGAACCGCTCCAGCCGGGCGCGCTGGCGCTGCTCGTGCAGCACCCGGTCCAGGGAAGCGCGCAGCCCGGCATCGAGCGTCATGTCGTCCAGCTGGATGTCGGGGTACCCGGCCGTCAGCAGGCTGGAGAGCTCGCCGCGGGGCTGCACCACCGGCGTCGCGGCACGCCGTTTTCCGACCTGCCCTTGTTTCTGCCGCGCGGTCTCGACCAGCTCGCGTAGGTCCACAGCGAACTTTCCCTGCCCCTGCCGGGCGGACTTCGCCGCTACCTGCAGGGCAACGCTGTAGAAGAGATCGTCATCGGCGTCGCCATGTGCGCGCACCAGGGCTTTCAGGTGCTCGGCGTTCGCTGCCGTCGCCTGTCACCCTCCTGATGCGGCTGCCCTTGAAAGCGGGGCTTCATTGATTCGATACCCGGGAACTCACAGCGGCCCCCGCGTCTGCATCGTACGGCCCTGTTGAAGCGGTTGCTGCCAGGATCCGCGAGGTCGGCGGGCTACTGCCCAAGGGCGAGCGACTGCCCTCGGCGAACGAGCAGTGGTGGGACCACTACCGCGACCGCCTGGCCGCGGTCGCCGAGCGGAGCTGATGGCCCGGTCCCGCCGCCTCGCGGCGGGACCGCTGGAGGGCGAGCACTCGAACTCGCCTTGGTCCCCGCTGGAGCGGTTCCGTCGCCCCGGCCGCTCGACGGAGAGTCTGGCAGATGCCGATCGACCAGGTAGCCGGTCCAGCCGTGGCGCAGGGTACTTGGGTCATCTCCAGCAATCGCCCCAGGCGATGGTTGGAGGGCAGTGGCCTATTCGGGCGGGTAGCCCCCGTAGGAGTGCTTGCCCACGGGCCGGCCGAAGACACAACACCGGTGGGGCACGTGCCCGGTACGCCGTCGTTTCATGGCGCGAGGGAGAAGTAGTTCTCTTCTTCCTGGGTGAAGTGCAGGCGCAGGACGGTGTTCAGGCCGTAGAGGCAGGAGCGCAGGTCGTCGACTTGTTCGGGGGCCAGTGCGCCGCTTGTGCGGGCGAGTTGCAGGTGGGTGGCGATGCGGCGGGAGAGTCGTTCGATCTCGGTGTGGGCGCGGCTCATGGTGGCGGTGGCCTCGGGTCCCCCGAGCGTGGGGGCCAGCGCCGGGTAGAGCTGGTGCTCCTCGGCGTACTCGTGAGGCAGCAGGCGTTCGGTCAGCAGCCGGTGCGTTTCCTCCACGGCCGCCAGGGCGGTCGGGCCGGGGGTGTCGGAGAGCCGGTCGGCGGCGTCACGTACGGAGTCGAGGACGTCGCGCAGGTCGTCGTGTTCGGCCGCGAAGCGGTGGATGAGGGCTTCGGCGGCGGGGGTGAGGGCCGGACGCGCGGCCTGGTCGACGCGCAGGGCGCGCAGGGCGTTCAGGATCACGGCGACGTCGATGGCTTCCTGGAGCAGTGCGCCGGCGGCGGGCGGCAGCAGACCGGCGGCGGCAGCGGCCATGGCCGCCAGCGACATGACCATGCCGCCCAGGGCGCTCTGCACGGCGATGCGGCGGGCGCGCTGGGCGATGGTGACGGCGTCGGCGAGGCGGTCCACGCGGTCGGTGGTCAGGACGATGTCGGCGGCTTCCGAGGAGGCCGTGGAACCTCGGGCGCCCATGGCGACGCCGATGTCGGCGGCGGCGAGGGCGGGGGCGTCGTTGACGCCGTCGCCGACCATGACGGTGACCGCGCGCTCACGCTCGTCGCGTACGGCGGTGACCTTGCCTGCCGGGGTCAGTTCGGCGAGCACGCCGTCGAGGCCGAGGACGGCGGCGACCTCGTGGGCGGGTGCGGCACGGTCGCCGGTGAGCATCAGGAGCCGCTGGATGCCCGCCGCCCGCAGATGGCGCAGGGTGCGCGGGGCGTCGTGCCGCAGCGGGTCGCGCAGCAGGATCGCACCGGAGAGCCGGCCGTCAACGGTGAGCCAGGCCACGGACGCGCCGTCGAGGAGCGCACGGTTGTCGACCGCCTTGGCCCACGGGGGCCGTGCGTCGTCGGGGCCGAGGCGGCCGATGGAGACCCGGTGCCCGTCCACGCTGCCGGTGGCTCCCCGGCCGGGCTCCTCGGAGACGTCCGCCGGGACCGAGAGCGCGAGGTCGCGTTCCCGGGCGGTGTCGGCGATGGCCTGCGCGAGGACGTGCGGCGAGTACTGGTCGACCGAGGCCGCCAGACGCAGGACTTCCGAGGGAGTGGTGCCGGGGGCCGCGGTGACATCGAGGACGCGGGGGCGGCCGCGGGTGAGGGTGCCGGTTTTGTCGAGCAGAAGGGTACGGGCGCGGCCGAGGTTCTCCAGTGCGCCGCCGTCGCGGATGACCACGCCGAGGCGCGAGGCGCGGGAGAGACCCGAGACGATGGCGACCGGGGCGGCCAGCAGCAGAGGGCAGGGCGTGGCGACGACCAGGACGGCGACCGCGCGTACCGCGGAGCCGCTGACCAGCCAGGCCAGTCCCGCCACCACGAGGGACAGGGGCAGGAACCAGGCCGCGTACCGGTCCGCCAGCCGCACGACCGGCGCGGACTCGGCCCCGGCCTGGCGGGCCAGCCGCACGATCCCCGCATACGTGCTGTCCTGCTCGGTGGCGGTGGCCCGCAGTTCGAAGGCGCCGCCCGCGTTGACCACGCCGCTGCGGACCGCCTCGCCCCGGGGCCGCTCGACCTGGAGGGACTCGCCGGTGAGGACCGACTCGTCAAGGACGGCGGCGGCGCTCTCCACTCGGCCGTCGACGGGCACGACCTCGCCGGGGCCGACGACGAGCAGGTCACCGACGGCGACCTCGGCCAGTGGGACCGTGACCACCCCGGCGTCCGTGCGGCGGCGTGCCGAGCGCGGCGCGTGCTCCAGCAGGGCGCGCAGGTCGTGCGAGGCACGCCGCTGGGCCGCGGCTTCGAGGGTGCGGCCGGTGGCGAGCATGAGGGCGATCAGGGCGCCGGCCAGGTACTCGCCCACGGCCAGGGTGCCGCCGAGTGCGAGTACGGCGATCAGGTCGACGCCCGCGTGTCCGCGGCGCAGCGCGGTGAGCACCCACACCACGGCGGGCACGACGGCGGCGACGGTTCCCAGAGCCCACAACAGGTCCGACAGGCCGTGCGCGCCGACGAGCCAGGCGATGCCGCCGCCGGCCAGCGCGGCCGCGGTGACGGCCAGGAGGACCGGCTCGAGCCGCAGAGAGGTGATGGCGGCGGCGATGCGGCGCAGACCTGCCGCGGCGGGGTTCATGGCGCACCTCGATCCGTGCGGTGCGGCGACCGCGGGGCTAGGTCCCTCCATCCCATCGTGGCGGTGTCCTCGGCGGCAGGGGCCGTCCGGCCCTTCTGCCGGGCCGGACGGCCGGGATCGGCGCCCGCCCGTCACGTCCGGCCGGCATCGAGGTGGAGCGCCAGCAGGGGGCAGGCCGCGGCGGCCCGGCGGGCGTGGGCGCGCAGGTGGTCGGGGACGGCCCGGTCCTTGACGATGGGGTAGCCCCATTCGTCGAGGTCGATCAGCTCGGGCAGTAGTTCCCCGCACAGGCCCTGCCCGGTGCAGGCGATGCGGTCGATACGCAGGGTCTTGGCGGACGTCACGGGGGTCGCGGGGGTCATCGCCAGGTCTCCGGGGGTACGGCGGGCGGCACGGGGATCCGCGGCGGCCGGTGGGCCGCGGCGCAGGCGCCCTGGGTGAGGTGGTGGTCGATGTCGTCGGCGAAGGCGCGCAGGGCGGAGGCGGCCAGGCGGGCGGCGCCGTCGGGGTGGCGGCAGGCACCCCGATCCGGCAGCAGACCGACCCGCCGGCGCAGCCGGGACAGCCGGTCCGGGTCGGACCGTCCCGCAGCCAGCGCGGCGAAGTCCTCCGCCACGGCGGGCAGTCCGAAGCGGCACGGACCGCACTGACCGGCGCCGTCGGCGGCGAGGTACGCGAGCATGCGCGCCGTCTCGGACAGGCCGCAGGCCGCCCGGGGCAGAGCGACGAGCACGCCCGCACCGGGTGCGGCGCCCAACGGGGCCAGCTCGCGCCGGGCGAGCGGCACGCGCAGATGCTCCGCGGGAAGCCAGGTGCCACCGAGCCCGCCCAGCAAGAGCGCTTGCAGGGACTCCGTACGGCCTCCGGCGCGGTCCAGGATCACGTCGAGGGGTGTCCCGAACGC
Organism: Streptomyces sp. NBC_01216; assembly: GCF_035994945.1. NCBI lineage: Bacteria > Bacillati > Actinomycetota > Actinomycetes > Kitasatosporales > Streptomycetaceae > Streptomyces > Streptomyces sp. NBC_01216. Next base: position 2,168,070 of record NZ_CP108677.1, on the reverse strand, counting down.
GGTCTCCAGGACGCCCGGCGCCGCGACCGCACCGGAGACGGTGACGAGCAGCGTGCCGGGCTCGTCCGGCGTTCCCGCCTGCCGGAACCAGTCCGCCCCGTAGCGGGCGATCAGGGCCAGGTGGGCGAAGGTCTCGGTGTTGCTCACCAGCGTGGGGCGGCGGGCGACACCGCGTTCATGGGTACGGGGCGGGCTGCCCTGCGGGCGTGCCGGGCCACCGTTGAGCCAGCGCACCAGGGACGTCGACTCGCTGGACACATAGGTGTGCGGAAGAGCGTGGAGGCGCAGCCGCACCGGGTCGAGGCGGGCGCTCCGCCGTTCGTCCAGGGCCGCGCGCAGCTGCCCGAACTGGACGGCGCGAGTGCGGGGCAGACACACATGGACGATGTCGGCACCGACCACGGTCGCGGCAAGCACGGCGCCGTCCAGGACCAGATGGGGTGCGACGGTGAGCAGGAACTCGTCCTTGAGGCTCGCCGGTTCGCTCTCCATCGCGTTCACGACCACCACGGCCCGGCCGCCCCGTTCCGCGACCGCGCGCAGCTTGCGGCCGGTGGGGAACCCGGCACCGCCGCGCCCGGTGAGCCCGGCCGCCTCGACGGCCTCCACCACGGACATCGGCGACGTACGAGTGCCCAGAGCCGGCGGGCCGTAGCGCCGCAGATGCTCGACGAGGGTGGCCGTCGCACCGGTGGAACACCAGCCGGAGAGGAGCCGGGGCGCGTGGTGCGCCGGGGAGAAGGCGGAGGAGTTCATCGCGCCCGTCGTCGTGTTCATCGTCCACCTCCGATCAGGACCGTTGGCGTCACGGCGGCGCGCTGCGCCCAGCCCGGCTGGAGCGGCCCGGTGGCGAGGAACGCGGTCAACACCACGGGTACGGCGATCGCGGCCACGGCGGCCGTCAGACGCCCGGTGACATGCCCCGGACCGGCCTTCGCCAGCCGCCACCCCACGGCAGCGACCACCGCTGCGAGGCAGGCGGCGTACAGCCACAGTTGGAGGGGGAGCCGGGTGTCGGTGCCGGTCCCGACGCTGTGGAACAGGGCGATCGGCCAGGCCGCGTAGGCCAGCCAGTGCACGGCCTTCCACCGGCGCACGCCCAACCGGTGCCGCACCGCGCTGGTGACCAGGACGGCGATCAGCAGATCGAAGGCGGCCGTGCCGAGTCCGAGCCACAGGGGCCGGTAGGACGCCCCGTACGGCACCACGGACACGGCCCAGCTCAGGTGCACGAACGGATCGAGGACCGCCGTCGCCACATGCAGGGTGAGGAACACCAGGGTGAGCAGGGACAGGTTGCGGTGCAGCAGCCCGATCTCGAAGCGGCCGATCCGCCGGGGCGAGGTCCGTCCGCCGGAGGCGATGCCGAGCACCACGGTGGCGGTGAGCAGGACCAGGGCGACGGTGCCGCCCGCACGGCTGGCGTACCACAGGGGGCTGCCGACCAGGGCCAGTGTCGTCATCGCGAGCCTCCCACGACTGCGGCCGGGGAACCCGACGGGGCGGGGGCGTGGGAGTCGGCCGGCCAGCCGCCGAGGCGTACGACGGTGCCGTCGAGGCCCGTCAGCCGGGCGGGCAGGGCGGTGGCGCGTACCCAGTCCAGAGCCGGGTTGCCGAGCACGATCGCCGCCGTACTGACGGCATTGGCGTCCACGCACGTGGCGGCCGCGACGGTGACCGTGCGCCACGCGGGTGCGGCGGGTTCTCCGGTGGCCGGGTCGACGATGTGATGCAGCACCCGGCCGCCGCGCCGCCAGGTCCGCACCCGGATGCCCGAGGTCGCCAGCGCCCCACCGGTCACCGCCACAGCGGCACCGCCCTGCGGGTCGGGTCGGGCGTGGTCGTCGGCGAGGGCGATCCGCCAGCCGCCCTCGGGAGCCGGCCCGGCGGTCGCCAGGTCGCCGCCGAGACCGACCAGCACCCCGCAGCCCGTCAGGGTGGCGGCCTGCCGGGCGGCCCGGTCGGCGGCCAGGGCCTTGGCCGTCGCGCCCAGATCGAGACGGGTGCCCGCAGGCAGGCGCAGCCGGCGGGCGCGCGAGTCGAAGTCGATGTGCCGCCAGCCGGGCACGGGCCGGGCCACGGGCACGGGGCGGGCGTCGTCGGGGCGTACGGACGCGAACGTACGGTCGTAGCCGAGCGCGATCACCGCGCTGCCCACGGTCGGGTCCACCGCGCCGTCCGTGAGCCTGGCGGCCCGCAGCGCGGCTTCCAGGGCCACCGCGAAGTACGCGCTGACCGCCGTCGTGCAGCCCGCGTTCAGGTTCACACGGCTGAGCTCGGAATCAGGCCGGAAGCGGCTGCACGCACGGTCGACGGCGGCCAGCTCGGTGCGCAGCACCGCTTCCGCGGCGGGCAGAGCGTCCGGATCGGTGACGAGCAGGACGGCCGTGGTGCCCAGCGCCGGGAAGACGATCTGGGCGGGAGCGGGCGACCAGGGGTAGGTGTTCATGATGCCCCCGTCGTGGTCTGCGGCTGCTGCTGGGTCGCGACGGGCGGCTGGGCCGGGGGCTGCGGGGCCGGTGGCGCCACGGTGGTCGGCTGGGTCGGCGGCTGCGGAGCTGGTTGCGCGACCGGAACCCTACCCTCCGCGTCGTCCTCGTTCTCGTCGCCGTCCTGCTCCTCGCGCCCCTCGTCGTCCTTCCCCACGGTGGCGGAAGTCGACGGCGCGGCATTCTGCACCGGTGCGTTCGCCGGTACGTTCGTGGGTGCGGAGGCGGCCGAACCGCCCGGCAGCAGGTGTGTGTAGAAGCCGCCCAGGGCTGCCGCAGCGGCGGCGGCCGTGACCGCGATCCACCGGGTGGTGCGGCGGCTGCGGCGCAGACCGCGATCGCGCGCGTAGGAAGCGGCGGGGGTGGGTGTCGGCTGGAAGTCTTCGGGCGAGGGGGCCATGGCAGCGCTCCTGGAGAATCGGCGGCCCGGATCGGCTGCGTGCACCTCCAGGCTGTGCTCACCGCACCCGGGAACTCGCTCACGTCTCCTTCAGAACCGGTAAAGATCTCCACGCCGTGAAGCTCTACGCCCCGCCCCGCCCGTGCCCGTCCTCAGCCCACAGAAGAAGCTCCAGTACGACGGTCAGCCCGCCGCCCGGGGTGTCCTCGAGGCGCACCGTACCGCCGTTGACGGTGACCAGCCGGTGCACGATGGCGAGCCCCAGTCCCGCGCCCTTTGCCTCAGGGTTGCCGAACCGACGGAAGGCCACCGCCCTCGCCTGGTCCGCCATCCCGGGACCGTCGTCTCGCACGAACACCCGGGCCACGCCACGTACGGCATCATGGCCGATGGTGATGCTCCCGCCTTCGGGCACGGCCTCCACGGCGTTCGCGATCAGGTTGTCGAGGATCTGTTCCAGATGACCCGCGCCCATCGCGACGGACAGGGCCAGCCCCGCAGGCATGGCGGTCAGCCGGATGCCGTGCTCCTCAGCGACAGGGGACCAGGCCGCCACCCGCTCGGCGACCACCTCGTCGACCCGCACCGCAGCCGGACACGGTGTCGCCTGCTCGGCACGCGCGACCGCCAGGAGTCCGTCGACCAGCCGGGACAGCCGTGCGATCTCCTCCTGCGCGGCGGCCAGCTCCACGGCGGTGTCGCCCTCGGCACCGGCGGCCAGCACGTCGAGGCGCAGCCGCAGCGCGGCCAGCGGCGTGCGCAACTGGTGGGACACATCGGCGATCACGGCACGGTGACCGTGGACGAGGGCCTCCGTGCGGGCGGCCATGGTGTTGAAGGTAGCGGCCAGCCGGCGCACTTCCGGTGGGCCGGCCCTGACCTCGGCCCGCTCGTCGAGGGCGCCCTCGCCCAGCCGCCGGGCGCTGGCGTCCAGCGTCGACAACGGGCGGCTGACCCAGCGGGCGAGCCGTACGGACAGCAGCGCGGCCGCGGCGAGACCCGCGACGCTGATCACGGCGGACCAACCCCAGATCGCCGCGATCCGGGCATCCAGCGGACCAGCGGAGCGGGCCAGCACGACGGCCCCTGCGGGCCGGCGTACCTCACCGGCCGGTTCCGCGGCCAGCAGCCACCCCTCGTTCTCCGGCGGCTCCGGCTCATGACCGGCCAGCACGTCCTCCACCAGCTCCTCCGCCTCCTCGCCCCGGGCCGCCGTACACGGCGTACCGGCCACCAGCCGCCCGGCGGCGTCGTACACCACCGCGCAGTCCCCGGCCCGGGCCGCGGCGTCGAGCTCCTGGTTCAGGACGGTCGGGGGCTTGTTGTCGGAGAGGTGCTCCTCGGCCGCCGCGGCGATCACCCGTGCGGCCGCCCGCTGGCTGTCGCGGTAGGCGACGCGCTCGCGCGCCGTCAGTGACACCGCCAGTGGCACGACGGCAAGGACCAGCAGCACGGCGGTCAGGACCAGCAGGGTCCAGGTGATCCGGCGGGTCACGACCCCTCCCTCGGCACCTCGACCGCCCCGAGCCGGAACCCCTGCCCGTAGACCGTCTCGACAAGGCCCGGCACGCCGAGCTTGCGGCGCAGCGCCGCCACGTGCACGTCCAGCACCTTCGTCGGCCCGTACCAGTGGGCGTCCCACGCCCGCTCCAGGATCTGCTGCCGGCTCACCACCCGGCCCGGGTCCGCGGCCAGGCATTCCAGGATGCCGAACTCCTTCGGCGTCAGCGCCACCGCATGTCCGTCGACCGAGACCTGCCGGGTTCGGAGGTCGACCGTCAGCGGCCCGTGCCGCAGGAGCTCCGCCTCGGCCGGACGCCGACGGCGCAGCACGGCCCGGATCCGCGCGAGGAGCTCGGCAAGACCGAAGGGTTTGACCAGGTAGTCGTCGGCGCCCTCGTCCAGGGCCACCACCCGGTCCGCCTCCTCGCCCCGCGCGGTCACCGCGATGATCGCGGCGTCCGACCGTGCCCGCAGTCTCCGGCACACCTCGACACCGTCGATATCCGGCAGCCCAAGATCCAGCAGGACGACGTCGGGCGTGGGCGACGACAGCGCCGCCCGCCCGGTCCGCACACCCTCGGCCTCGTATCCGGCCTGCCGGAGGCCGCGTACCAAGGACTCCGCGATGCCCCGGTCGTCCTCAACGACCAGCACCCGTGTCTCCTCGGGATCACCCCTGGCCCCGGCGCTCATTGCGGGCTGCCCACCTTCCGGCTGAGGTATCGACTACGCCGACTCTCCCAGGCTGCGTCAACGCCCCATGATGACGATAGGGGCCGTTCGGGCCCCTCTACGGCGTCGACGGCGCCCACGCCGACTCGCCAGGCCCATGGCTGTCGACGCGGTGAACCGTGGCCCCGGGCCGATGGCCGGGTCGATCGGCCGGGTCGATGTCCGCGTGGGCGGAAGACGGTACTCGGGCAGCCGGGTACGAAACCAAGCTAATCGCGCAAATGTCATATATCGAGCGCCAGGAGCAACGACCCACCAGACCGCTTGCGTTTCCAGCGCATCTGGGCCGGTCACGCGTGAATTCCGCACTACTGAGCGAAGGCGGGGTGAAACATCCCGAAGAGCCGCCACAGGCAGGCTGGCGCGATGCCGACGCATCCGGCGCGGCGGCTCTGACCTGAGAAAACCCGCGATCCGACGACATCGGCTCCGCGCGACGGTGCGTCAGGACAGCCGAAGAGAGCAACGGTCTATAGACCGTTTACGTTTTGGCATGTACGAGAAAGGGCCTGACCTGCGTTTCCGCTGGTCAGACCCTCTTTCCGGAAGTGCCCCCGGCAGGATTCGAACCTGCGCACACGGCTCCGGAGGCCGTTGCTCTATCCCCTGAGCTACGGGGGCGTGTCCGCCGTTTTCGGCGGCGACGGGTAGAACCCTACCAGCATCGGAGCGGTGCCCGTGAACAGGTATTTCCGTCGCGTCACCGGGGGTTCGATCCCCCGCGCGGGTCGGAAGTGGGTAAAACGCGGACGCGGCCGTCCGCCGGGACCTACTCTCGTTCGTGTGTCAGGCGTGTCCGGTCGGGTGCTCGTTGTCGATGACAACCGGGTGATCCGGCAGCTGATCAGGGTCAACCTCGAGCTTGAGGGCTTCGAGGTGGTGACCGCGGCCGATGGTGCCGAGTGTCTGGATGTCGTTCACCAGGTTTGTCCTGATGTCGTCACCCTGGACGTCGTCATGCCCCGTCTGGACGGTCTGCGGACCGCCGAGCGGCTGCGGTCCGATCCGCGGACCCGTCATGTACCGGTCGCGATCGTCAGCGCCTGCACCCAGTACGAGGCCGGCGGCGGCGTCGCCGTCGGTGTCGACGCCTTCCTGGCCAAGCCTTTCGAGCCCGCCGAGCTGGTCCGTGTCGTGCGGCAGCTCATGCACCGCGACCGGCGTGAGCGCCGCGACGGTCAGGAGGGTCCGTCTGCCCGTGACGGCAGACCCGACGGCAGACGCTGTGCCGACCACGCGGGGAGCGGGAACGTCCCGGGTCGGGGTCTCTGAGGCGTTGCCGTCGTCACGGCGTACACCGGCCCGGGTCCGGTCCGTGCGCATCCGGGGACGGGCCAGACCACGCCGCGCCGCGCGTCCAGTCGAAGCCCGGCCCGCGCACCCGCCCCATTCGAGTGAGGTACCGGCCCGTGCCCCGCCTCCGACCCGGTCGGTGGAGCGCCGTGCGCCGAGGCGGCCGTCCGCAGGTCCCGGCGCGTGAGTGACCGCATGGCGAAACCGGTTCGCTTTCGGCCCCCCCTTCTCCCCTAGGCTTGTCCCGTGACCCCCGCGGACCTCTCCCTCACCGTGCTGCGCGCCGTGCGCCGCGCGGTCGACGACGGCGAGTTGCGGGTCGACGCCGGCGCACTGCCGACACGGGTCAAGGTCGAGCGACCCCGGCCCGGGGGACGCGGCGACTACGCGAGCAACATCGCGCTCACCCTGGCCCGCCCCGCCGGGCGCGCGCCGCTCGACATCGCGGAGGTCCTGAAGACGCGGCTCGACCGGACTCCCGGGCTCGCCGCCGTCGACATCACCGGGGCCGGCTTCCTCAACTTCACCCTGTGCCCCGACGCGGGGCAGGAACTCGTCGACGAGATCCTGCGGCGCGGCAGCCGCTACGGATGGCGCGAGCCGCACGGCGAGACCGCGCGCCCCGTTCACCGCGCCGACCTGCGCGCCGCCGTCACCGCCGACGCCCTGCGCCGCCTTCTCGTCGCGCAGGGGTACCGGGTCCGTACGGTGTGCGAGGGCGCGGCCGATCCCGACTGGGCCCTGCTCGGGGTACGGGACGGCGCCGAGCCCGGCGAGGAAGGCGAGGCCGAAGCCGCCGCCCGGGGCCGGCTCGTCGCCGAGGTCGCCCCGTTGCCCGTGCCGTACACCGCCCGCGAACTGCTGGAGCGGCTGGGACCCGACGCCGCCCGCTGGGGGCTCCTCGCCGGCGCCGCGCACGACACCGCCCGTCTCGGCGACGACCTCCTCCGGCAGCAGGAGGGCAACCCCTTCTTCCGTGTCCGGTACGCCCACTCCCGGACGCGTGCGCTCCGACGCAACGCCGAGCAGCTCGGCTTCGGCCGCGCCCCGGCGCACGGCGCCCCCGGGACCGCCGGCGCCCACGACACCCCGGGGGCCCCCGGTATCCGGGAGACAGCCGGCGTGTCCGGGACCGCCGCCCGCGCCCCTGGCACCGCCCGCACCTCCGCCACCGCCGGCCCGCGCGCGCCCGGCGGGGCCGAGGGCTCGGAGGCGCGTGCCCGGCGGCTCCTCGCCGTACTCGGCGACCATCCGGCCGTGCTCGCCGCGGCCACCCGTCACCGCGCCCCGGACCGCGTCGCCCGGCACCTCGAAGGCGTCGCCGATGCCCTGCTCGACTTCCAGCACACGGTGCTGCCCCGCGGCGACGAGAAACCCTCGGCCGCCCACCGCTCCCGGCTCGCGCTCGCCGAAGCCGCCGGGACGGTGCTCGCCGGTGGCCTGTCCCTGCTCGGCATCAGCGCACCCGACCGGATCTGAAAGAGCTGACATGAGCCGTTCCGCCCACCCCGCAGGGCCCCGCCACGCCGACGTCCTCCCCGAGGGGCACTACTCCGCGCCGCCCACCGACCTGAACCGACTGGACCCCAAGGTCTGGGCCCGGACGGTCGAACGGAACGAGCGGGGCGTCGTCACCGTCGGCGGACTGACGGTGACCGAACTCGCCGAGGAGTTCGGCACCCCGGGCTACTTCCTCGACGAGTCGGACTTCCGGGCCCGGTGCCGTGCCTGGGCCGACGCCTTCGGCGAGGACGCCGACGTCTTCTACGCCGGCAAGGCGTTCCTCTCCCGCGCCGTCGTCCGCTGGCTGAAGGAGGAGGGGCTGAACCTGGACGTCTGCTCCGGCGGGGAGCTGGTCACCGCCCTCGACGCGGGCATGCCCGCCGAGCGCATCGCCTTCCACGGCAACAACAAGTCCCCCGAGGAGATCGAGCGCGCCGTCGCCGCCGGTGTCGGCCGCATCGTCCTCGACTCCTTCCAGGAGATCGTCCGCGTCGCCCACACGGCTCAGGCCCTCGGCAGGCGGCAGCGCGTCCAGATCCGGGTCACGGTCGGCGTGGAGGCGCACACCCACGAGTTCATCGCCACCGCGCACGAGGACCAGAAGTTCGGTATCGCGCTCGCCGGCGGGCAGGCCGCGGAGGCGGTGCGCAGGGCGCTGAAGCTGGACGGGCTCGAGCTGATCGGCATCCACTCGCACATCGGCTCGCAGATCTTCGACATGGCCGGTTTCGAGGTCTCCGCCCGCCGTGTCGTCCAGTTGCTCGCCGAGGTGCGTGACGAGCACGGCGTCGAGCTCCCCGAGATCGACCTCGGCGGCGGACTCGGCATCGCCTACACCTCCGAGGACGACCCGCGCGAGCCGCACCACATCGCCAAGGCGCTCACCGAGATCGTGACGCGCGAGTGCGAGTCCGCCGGCCTGAGTACGCCGCGCATCTCCGTCGAGCCGGGGCGCGCCATCGTCGGCCCCACCGCCTTCACCCTGTACGAGGTCGGCACGGTCAAGCCCCTCGAAGGGCTGCGGACGTACGTCAGCGTCGACGGCGGCATGTCGGACAACATCCGCACCGCGCTGTACGACGCGGAGTACAGCGTCGCGCTCGTCTCGCGGACCAGCACGGCCGAGCCGATGCTCTCCCGGGTCGTCGGCAAGCACTGCGAGAGCGGTGACATCGTGGTCAAGGACGCGTTCCTGCCGGCCGACCTGGCGCCGGGCGACCTGATCGCCGTGCCGGCCACCGGCGCGTACTGCCGCTCCATGGCCAGCAACTACAACCACGCGCTCCGCCCACCCGTCGTCGCCGTCCGCGACGGCGAGGCCCGGGTGATCGTCCGGCGTGAGACGGAGGAAGATCTCCTGCGCCTCGATGTCGGGTGATGAAATAGATGTCTCAGGATCCGGACGGAGGGCAGAAACCTCCGTCCGGTGAGTGAGACTGGTTCCCACCGTAGAGATACGAAGAAGTACGAGAGACGAGGTCGGATGATGCGTACGCGTCCGCTGAAGGTGGCGCTGCTGGGCTGTGGTGTGGTCGGCTCAGAGGTGGCGCGCATCATGACGACGCACGCCGCCGACCTCGCGGCGCGCATCGGCGCTCCGGTCGAGCTCGCCGGCGTGGCGGTCCGCCGCCCGGACAAGGTCCGCGAGGGCATCGCGCCCGAGCTCATCACCACCGACGCCACCGCCCTGGTCAAACGGGGTGACATCGACGTCGTCGTCGAGGTCATCGGCGGTGTCGAGCCGGCCCGCAGTCTGATCACCACCGCCTTCGAGCACGGCGTCTCGGTGGTCTCGGCCAACAAGGCGCTGCTCGCCCAGGACGGCGCGAGCCTCTACGCCGCCGCCGAGCGGCACGGCCAGGACCTCTACTACGAAGCCGCCGTCGCCGGCGCCATCCCCCTGATCCGGCCGCTGCGCGAGTCCCTCGCCGGCGACAAGATCAACCGTGTGATGGGCATCGTCAACGGCACGACGAACTTCATCCTCGACAAGATGGACACCTCCGGTGCCGGTTACTCCGAGGCGCTGGACGAGGCGACCGCCCTCGGGTACGCCGAGGCCGATCCGACGGCCGACGTCGAGGGCTTCGACGCCGCCGCCAAGGCCGCCATCCTGGCCGGTATCGCCTTCCATACCCGTGTGCGGCTCGACGACGTCTACCGCGAGGGCATGACCGAGGTCACCGCCGCGGACTTCGCCTCCGCCAAGCGCATGGGCTGCACCATCAAGCTCCTCGCCATCTGCGAGCGCTCCGCCGACGGCGCGTCCGTCACCGCCCGCGTCCACCCCGCGATGATCCCGCTCAGCCACCCGCTGGCCTCCGTCCGCGAGGCGTACAACGCGGTGTTCGTCGAGGCCGAGGCGGCCGGCCGGCTGATGTTCTACGGCCCCGGCGCCGGTGGTTCCCCGACGGCCTCGGCCGTGCTCGGCGACCTGGTCGCCGTGTGCCGCAACAAGCTCAACGAGGCCAACGGCCCCGGCGAGTCCGCGTACACCCAGCTGCCCGTGAGCCCCATGGGCGAGGTCGTGACGCGCTACCACATCAGCCTCGACGTGGCCGACAAGCCGGGCGTCCTCGCCCAGGTCGCGACGGTCTTCGCCGAGCACGGCGTATCCATCGACACGGTGCGCCAGCAAGGTCGGCCCGACGGAGACATCGAGGCCTCTCTCGTCGTCGTCACCCACCGCGCACCCGACGCCGCCCTCTCCGGGACCGTCGAGGCACTGCGCCAGCTCGACACCGTGCGCGGTGTCGCCAGCATCATGCGTGTTGAAGGGGAGTAAGGACCCATGACCAGCAAGGGCACCCACCAGTGGCGCGGCATCATCGAGGAGTACCGGGACCGCCTTCCGGTCACGGAAGAGACGCCCGTCGTCACGCTCCGTGAGGGGGGTACGCCGCTCGTCCCCGCTCAGGTGCTCTCCGAGCGCACGGGATGCGAGGTGCACCTCAAGGTCGAGGGCGCCAACCCCACCGGGTCCTTCAAGGACCGCGGCATGACGATGGCCATCACCCGGGCGAAGGAGGAGGGGGCGCAGGCCGTCATCTGCGCCTCCACCGGCAACACCTCGGCGTCCGCGGCGGCTTACGCGGTGCGTGCCGGGATGGTGTCGGCCGTCCTCGTGCCGCAGGGCAAGATCGCGCTCGGCAAGATGGGCCAGGCCCTGGTGCACGGCGCGAAGATCCTCCAGGTCGACGGCAACTTCGACGACTGTCTGACGCTGGCCCGCAGCCTCTCCGAGAACTACCCGGTGGCGCTGGTCAATTCGGTCAACCCGGTGCGCATCGAGGGCCAGAAGACGGCCGCCTTCGAGATCGTGGACATGCTGGGCGACGCCCCCGACATCCACGTGCTGCCGGTCGGCAACGCCGGCAACATCACGGCCTACTGGAAGGGGTACACCGAGTACTCCCGTCCGGGTGTCGCGGCCACCTCCGCCGCGGACGGCACTCGCCGTACGCTGCCCGCTCTGGCGGGCCACCGGCCGCGCATGTGGGGCTTCCAGGCATCCGGCTCGGCGCCGCTGGTGCGGGGCGAGGTCGTCAAGGACCCCTCCACCATCGCGACCGCGATCCGCATCGGCAACCCCGCCTCCTGGGAGTACGCGATCGCGGCACGCGATGAGTCGGGCGGCTTCATCGACGAGGTGACGGACCGTGAGATCCTGCGCGCCTACCGCCTGTTGGCCGCTCAGGAGGGTGTCTTCGTCGAGCCCGCGTCGGCCGCTTCGGTGGCCGGCCTGCTGAAGGCGGCCGAGCAGGGCAAGGTCGACCCGGGACAGCGGATCGTCTGCACGGTCACCGGCAACGGCCTCAAGGACCCCGACTGGGCGGTCGCGGGGGCGCCTCAGCCGGTGACCGTCCCGGTGGACGCCGCCGCGGCGGCCGAGCGCCTCGGCCTCGCCTGACGCGGCACGAGACCGTGACCGTGTGCCGGGCCTCGTCGGCCCGGCCATGGCTCCCGGTCCGCGTCCGGCGCGCGCAACTCCGGTCGCGTGCGCCGTGGTCGGGTGCCCGGCCGGGCTCGTGAACGGTGTGGCCGGCCCCCTCGCGGGCCCTGCCCGGTCCCGGTTTCGCCGAGTCCGGCGGATGCTCACCGGGCGTGCCGCGGAGGCAAACCCGACCAGGAACGTACATAGGCGCACAGGAAGGCTCGCGACACGCATCGTGCGCCTCCTGTGCGCCCTATGTCGCCACAGAACCTTCCTTCGATAGGCTGTACCAGAACCCGCCCCGTTGCATATGCGCGGTGTCGTTGCCGTTGTCGCCTCCGAGGCAGAAACGGCCCCTGGGTCTTGCGTACTTCTCTTGGAAAACCCGCAGTCAGAGTCAAGGAGAGTCATCGAGCGATGGCCGGTCCCGCGTTCCGCGCCGCCGCCGTAAGGGTGCGCGTTCCCGCCACCAGCGCCAACCTCGGCCCGGGCTTCGATGCCTTCGGCCTGTCGCTGGGTCTCTACGACGACGTCGTCGTCCGGGTCGCCGACTCCGGGCTGCACATCGACATCGCCGGAGAAGGCGCCGACACGCTCCCGCGCGACGAGAGCCACCTGCTCGTACGCTCCCTGCGTACGGCCTTCGGCCTGCTCGGCGGGCAGCCGCGCGGCCTCGAGGTCGTCTGCGCCAACCGCATCCCGCACGGACGGGGCCTCGGTTCCTCCTCGGCGGCCATCTGCGCCGGCATCGTCGCCGCCCGCGCCGTGACCATAGGCGGGGACGTCCGGCTCGACGAGACGGCCCTGCTGGAACTCGCCACCGAGATCGAGGGCCACCCCGACAACGTCGCCGCCTGCCTGCTCGGCGGTTTCACCCTCGCCTGGACCGAGTCCGGTGCCGCGCGAGCGATCAGGATGGATCCCTCCGATTCCGTCGTTCCGGTGGTTTTCGTCCCCGGGAAGCCCGTGCTGACCGAGACCGCGCGCGGGCTGCTGCCCCGCACCGTCCCGCACGTCGACGCCGCGGCCAACGCCGGGCGCGCCGCGCTCCTCGTGGAGGCGCTGACCCGCCGTCCCGAGCTGCTGCTCGCGGCCACCGAGGACCGGCTCCACCAGGAGTACCGGGCTCCCGCGATGCCGGAGAGCGTCGCGCTCGTGAACCGACTGCGGGGGGACGGCGTTCCCGCGGTCATCTCCGGCGCGGGCCCCACGGTGCTCGCGCTGGCCGAACGCGGGACGGCCGACAAGGTCGCCCGACTGGCGGGCGAGGGATGGGCCGCGAACCGGCTCGACCTCGACGCGTCCGGAGCGAGTGTTCTGCCGCTCGCTCCTTAGGTCGCGGGATTGCCGGTGATGGAGAGGGGGAATGTTTGTTGGAGCCGGTAGTGTTAACCTCAAGTCTGCACCCGAGGTCCTTGTGGCGCGGTGCGGAGTGTCCCCATCAGGGACCACCCCTTCTTCCGGGAGCCTCCTCAACTGCCTGAGCAGCCTGCCTGAGCAGTTTTGAGCACGCTCCGGAACCGGCACGACACCCCTCGCGCGTCCACGGTGAGGGCCGAGCAGGGGACCTCGGGCCGGACCCACAGCACGTTTCCTCTTCCGCCGTACCCGGCGGGACCACCGCCCCGACACGGTTCACACATCAGGACCGCCGTCGGACAGCACAACCGGTCGCCGAGCCAGATGGCCGACGTCCGCTCCAGGGAAGGACCCTTCGTGAGCGACACCACCGATCTGATGGGCGTGACTGCCGACAACAGTGTCGACGCCACCGCGCCCGCCGCAGGTGCTGCCACTGGCACCACCGCACGGCGCCGCCGCTCCGGCACCGGCCTCGAGGGCATGGTCCTGGCCGAGCTGCAGCAGGTCGCGTCCGGCCTCGGCATCAGGGGCACCGCGCGGATGCGCAAGAGCCAGCTGATCGAGGTCATCAAGGAGGCGCAGGCCGGAGGCTCCGCCCCCGCCAAGGCCGCCCCCGCCGACACGGCCGAGACCAAGCCGAAGCGCCGCGCCACCTCCAAGGCCCGTACGGGCGACGCGGCGGCCGAGACCGCCGCCCCCAAGGCGGAGAAGGCCGAGAAGGCCGCCGCCCAGCAGCAGATCGACATTCCCGGTCAGCCCTCCCCGAAGCTCCCGGCTTCGTCGGAGCAGGGCGGCGCCGGTGACGACCAGCCCACCGGCGAGCGCCGTCGCCGCCGCGCCACCGCCCCGGCCGGTGCGCCGGAGGGCGACGCCAAGACGGAGACCGCGCAGGCCGCCAAGGGCGAGTCCCGCGCCGAGACCCGGCCCGACACGTCCGGCGACGCCAAGGCCGAGACCGCCGCCGACAACGCCGAGGGCCGAAGCCGCCGTGACCGCCGTGACCGTGGTGACCGTGGTGACCGTGGTGACCGTCAGCGTGACCGCCGTGATCGCGGCCGGGGCGACGACCAGCAGGGTGGTGGCCAGGGCGGCCAGCGCCAGCAGCGTCAGGGCGGCCAGCAGGGCCAGCAGAACGGGCCCCAGGACGATTTCGACGACGAGGGCGGCCGTCGCGGCCGTCGCGGGCGCTACCGCGACCGCCGTGGCCGGCGTGGCCGTGACGACTTCGGCAACACCGAGGTCCAGGTCAACGAGGACGACGTCCTGATCCCCGTCGCGGGCATCCTCGACATCCTCGACAACTACGCGTTCATCCGGACGTCCGGCTACCTGCCCGGCCCGAACGACGTCTACGTCTCCCTCGCCCAGGTCCGCAAGAACGGCCTGCGCAAGGGTGACCACGTCACCGGCGCCGTGCGCCAGCCGAAGGAGGGCGAGCGTCGCGAGAAGTTCAACGCGCTGGTCCGCCTGGACTCCGCGAACGGCATGGCCGCCGACTCCGGCCGCGGCCGGCCGGAGTTCAACAAGCTGACCCCGCTCTACCCGCAGGACCGGCTCCGTCTGGAGACCGACCCGGGTGTGCTGACCACGCGGATCATCGACCTCGTGTCGCCGATCGGCAAGGGCCAGCGCGGCCTGATCGTGGCCCCGCCGAAGACCGGCAAGACCATGATCATGCAGGCGGTCGCCAACGCGATCACCACCAACAACCCCGAGTGCCACCTGATGGTCGTCCTGGTCGACGAGCGTCCGGAAGAGGTCACCGACATGCAGCGGTCGGTCAAGGGCGAGGTCATCTCCTCGACCTTCGACCGTCCGGCCGAGGACCACACCACCGTCGCCGAGCTGGCCATCGAGCGCGCCAAGCGTCTCGTCGAGCTGGGTCACGACGTGGTCGTCCTGCTCGACTCCATCACCCGCCTGGGCCGCGCGTACAACCTCGCCGCGCCCGCCTCCGGACGCATCCTGTCCGGTGGTGTCGACTCGACCGCGCTCTACCCGCCGAAGCGCTTCTTCGGTGCCGCGCGCAACATCGAGGACGGCGGCTCGCTGACCATCCTCGCCACCGCGCTGGTCGACACCGGCTCCCGCATGGACGAGGTGATCTTCGAGGAGTTCAAGGGCACCGGCAACATGGAGCTCAAGCTCGACCGGAAGCTCGCCGACAAGCGCATCTTCCCCGCGGTGGACGTCGACGCGTCCGGTACCCGCAAGGAGGAGATCCTCCTCGGCAGCGACGAGCTCGCCGTCACCTGGAAGCTGCGCCGTGTGCTGCACGCGCTCGACCAGCAGCAGGCGATCGAGCTGCTGCTCGACAAGATGAAGCAGACGAAGTCGAACGGCGAGTTCCTGCTGCAGATCCAGAAGACGACCCCGTCGGCCGGCAACAACGACTGACGAGATGTCCGTCACGCGGCGGGGACCGGCCCTGGGGCCGCCACCACCGCTGTGACCTGCGCAGACGACGCGATGCCCACCGTGCCCGCACGGTGGGCATCGTGCTGTGCGGGGCTTTCCGGCCGCTCGCTCACCGAAACCTCACAGAGAGCCATGCAACCCTTTCGGACGCTTCGCCGTCACAGAAGGTGAACCATGGACCTGAGGTAACAGATGACTGAGCAGACCAGCGACGGTGACATACGCGGGACCGGCCGCCGCCGCAAGCCACCCACCCGGGGCCGTCGCGTGGCGACCGTCGCCGCGTGGGGCGCGGCCGTGCTCGTCCTCGTGGGCGGCTCCGGGCTCGCCTACACGTACGTCAAGCTCAACGGCAATCTGCGGGGCGTCGACATCAACGCGCGGCTCGGCACCGACCGGCCCGAGGACGTCGACGACGGTTCCATGGACATCCTCGTCCTCGGTTCCGACTCCCGGGCCGGCGACAACGACGCCTACGGCCGGGACGAGGGCGGCGCGCGCTCCGACACGGCGATGGTCGTGCACGTCTACGAGGGCCATCGCAAGGCGAGCGTCGTCTCCATACCCCGTGACACCCTCATCGACCGCCCCCGGTGCACCGACTCCCAAGGCGGTACCGTCGCCGGCCGGAGCCGGGCGATGTTCAACACCGCGTACGAGGTCGGCGGCCCGGCCTGCGCCGTCAAGACCGTCGAGTCGATGTCCGGCATCCGTATGGACCACTACATCGAGGTCGACTTCACCGGCTTCAAGAAGCTGATCGACAAGCTCGGAGGGGTGGACGTCACCACCACGGCGCCCATCAAGGACGCCAAGAGCCACCTCGACCTCCCACCGGGCACCCATACCCTCGACGGGGAACAGTCCCTCGGCCTCGTGCGTACCCGCAAGAGCGTCGGGGACGGCAGCGACCTCGGCCGCATCCAGCTCCAGCAGGCGTTCGTCAAGGCATTCATCGCGCAGGTGAGGGAGGTCGGCGTGCTGGGCAACCCGAAGAAGCTCCTCGACCTCGCGGACACCGCCACCAAGGCCATCACGCCGGACTCCGAACTCGACTCGCCGGCCGAGCTGCTGGGCTTCGCGCGCGGCCTGGGTGCGATCGGCGCCGAGGACGTCCGGATGGTCACGATGCCGGTCGTGTACGACCCGGCCGACCCGAACCGGGTCGTGCCGCTCCAGGCCAAGGCCGACCAGGTCTGGAAGGCGCTCGCCGCCGACCTCCCGATCCCGGCCTCGGCGACCGAGGACACCGCCACCGGCAAGGCCGAGGGCGTCATCCGCTAGCGCCGCGTCAGGCGAGCTTCGCCCCGCCCCGCCGACGGCCGCTCCGGACGCGCCCCGGACGGCCTCCGGCACTCGCGGCGCGGCGGCGGAATAGTTTCAGCCCGGCCCCGGTTTTGGGAGATACGGCCGGTCCTGGCAGACTGGTACGTCGGCCCCGGTTCACGCATGTGCATCCCGCACGGCGACCCGGTGCCCTCCCGAAACTAGGAGACACCTTGAAGCGCGAGATCCACCCCCAGTACGTCGAGACCCAGGTCAGCTGCACCTGCGGCGCGTCGTTCACCACCCGTAGCACCCTCACCGAAGGCGCCATCCGCGCCGAGGTCTGCTCCGAGTGCCACCCGTTCTACACGGGCAAGCAGAAGATCCTCGACACCGGCGGCCGCGTCGCCCGCTTCGAGGCCCGCTTCGGCAAGGCTGCGGCCACGAAGTAGCACGTCACTGCGCCGGTCCTTGGTCGCTCCCGCACGGGGGGACCGGACCGGCGCTTTGCCGTCCCCGCAGTCGCCCCCGCAGCAGCCCTTTCACGAGCACCCAGGAGCACCCGATGTTCGAAGCGGTCGAGGACCTGGTCGGCGAGCACGCCGACCTCGAGAAGAAGCTCGCCGACCCTTCGGTCCACTCCGATCAGGCGAACGCGCGCAAGCTCAACAAGCGTTACGCGGAGCTGACCCCGATCATCGGCACGTACCGGGCGTGGAAGCGAGCGGCGGACGACATCGAGACGGCCAGGGAGCTGGCCGCCGACGACCCGGACTTCGCCGCCGAGGTCAAGGAGCTGGAGAAGCAGCGCGAGGAGCTCACCGACAAGCTGCGGCTGCTGCTCGTCCCCCGCGACCCCAGCGACGACAAGGACGTCATCCTGGAGATCAAGGCCGGCGCGGGCGGCGACGAGTCCGCGCTGTTCGCCGGCGACCTGCTCCGGATGTACCTGCGCTACGCCGAGCGCGTGGGCTGGAAGACCGAGATCATCGACTCCACCGAGTCCGAGCTCGGCGGCTACAAGGACGTCCAGGTCGCGGTGAAGACCAAGGGCGGCAACGGCGCGACCGAGCCCGGCCAGGGCGTCTGGGCGCGGCTGAAGTACGAGGGCGGGGTGCACCGTGTCCAGCGCGTGCCCGCCACCGAGTCGGCCGGCCGGATCCACACCTCCGCGGCCGGTGTCCTCGTGACCCCCGAGGCCGAGGAGATCGACGTCGAGATCCACCAGAACGACCTGCGGATCGACGTCTACCGCTCGTCCGGACCCGGCGGCCAGTCCGTCAACACGACCGACTCCGCGGTGCGCATCACGCACCTGCCGACCGGCATCGTCGCCTCCTGCCAGAACGAGAAGAGCCAGCTCCAGAACAAGGAGCAGGCCCTGCGCATCCTCCGTTCCCGGCTGCTCGCCGCGGCGCAGGAGGAGGCCGAGTCCAAGGCCGCGGACGCGCGCCGCAGCCAGGTCCGCACCGTCGACCGTTCCGAGAAGATCCGGACGTACAACTTCCCGGAGAACCGCATCTCGGACCACCGTGTCGGCTTCAAGGCGTACAACCTGGACCAGGTGCTCGACGGCGAACTGGACGCGATGATCCAGGCGTGCGTCGACGCCGACTCGGCCGCGAAGCTCGCCGCCGCCTGAGTACGCGACCCCGTCAGCCCCACCCCGCACCACGGAGGACCAGCGTGAACCTGCTGCTTGCCGAGGTGGCCCAGGCCACCCAGCGGCTGGCCGACGCCGGCGTTCCCTCACCGCGTTTCGACGCGGAGGAGCTCGCCGCGTTCGTGCACGGCGTCAAGCGGGGGGAGCTGCACAACGTCAAGGACGCCGACTTCGACGCCCGCTACTGGGAGGCGGTGGCCCGCCGCGAGGCGCGCGAGCCGCTCCAGCACATCACCGGACGCACGTTCTTCCGCTACCTGGAGCTCCAGGTGGGGCCGGGGGTGTTCGTGCCCCGCCCGGAGACCGAGTCGGTCGTCGGCTGGGCCATAGACGCCGTCCGGGCGATGGACGTCGTCGAACCGCTCATCGTCGACCTGTGCACCGGCTCGGGCGCGATCGCGCTCGCCATGGCCCAGGAGGTGCCGCGCTCTCGCGTGCACGCCGTGGAGCTGTCCGACGACGCGCTGGTGTGGACCCGCAAGAACGCGGAGGGGTCCCGCGTCACCGTCCACCAGGGAGACGCGCTCACCGCGCTGCCCGAGCTCGACGGCCAGGTCGACCTGGTCATCTCCAACCCGCCGTACATCCCGCTCACCGAATGGGAGTACGTGGCGCCCGAGGCCCGCGACCACGACCCGGAGATGGCCCTCTTCTCCGGCGAGGACGGCCTCGACACCATCCGGGGGATCGAGCGCACCGCGCACCGGCTGCTGCGCCCGGGGGGTCTCGTCGTGATCGAGCACGCGGACACCCAGGGGGGCCAGGTGCCGTGGATCTTCAACGAGGAGGCCGGCTGGGCCGACGCCGCCGACCACCCCGATCTGAACAACCGGCCGCGTTTCGCGACCGCCCGCAAGGCGACGCCGTGACGACGCCGTGCCCGCCGGGGCCGTCCGCCCCGTACGGTACGGACCACCGGGCACGGCCGGCCGCCGGCGGGGCCTTCGGCGTCCCGGGCACGTCCCGTGGCGGACGGCAGGGGGAGAACGTAGTGACCACGAACTGGGAGGCCCGCTAAATGGCTCGGCGATACGACTGCAACGAGGCGACCGACCGTGTGACCGGTCTGCGCGAGGCCGCGTCCGCCATCCGCCGCGGCGAGCTGGTCGTCCTGCCCACCGACACCGTCTACGGGATCGGTGCGGACGCCTTCAGCTCGGAGGCGGTCGCGGACCTGCTGACGGCGAAGGGCCGGGGCCGCAACATGCCCACGCCCGTCCTCATCGGCTCCCCGAACACGCTGCACGGGCTCGTCACGGACTTCTCCGAACAGGCGTGGGAGCTCGTCGACGCCTTCTGGCCGGGTGCCCTGACGCTGGTCGCGCGGCACCAGCCGTCGCTCCAGTGGGACCTGGGGGACACCCGGGGGACCGTCGCCGTCCGGATGCCGCTCCACCCGGTCGCCATCGAGCTGCTGACCGAGGTCGGTCCGATGGCCGTGTCCTCGGCGAACCTCACGGGACACCCCTCTCCGGAGGACTGCGACGCGGCCCAGGGCATGCTCGGCGACTCCGTGTCCGTGTACCTCGACGGCGGGCCGACCCCCGGTATCGTTCCGTCCTCCATCGTCGACGTGACAGGGAAGGTCCCGGTGCTGTTGCGGGAGGGCGCGCTGTCGCCGGAGGAGCTCCGCAAGGTGGTACCCGACCTCGAGGTGGCCAATTGACCGCCCCTGAGGGGCGTGGCATAGCGGGGTACGAGAACGGTTCCTTCCGCATCCTCCACGTCAGCACCGGCAACGTCTGCCGCTCGCCGATCACCGAGCGGCTGACCCGGCATGCCCTGTGCGACCGTCTCGAAGACCCGGACGGCGGCGGTCTGATCGTGGAGAGCGCGGGCACCTGGGGGCACGAGGGCGCCCCGATGGAGGCCAACGCGGAGCTCGTCCTCGCCGACTTCGGCGCGGACCACAGCGGCTTCATGGGCCGCGAACTGCTCGACGAGCACGTCATCCGGGCCGACCTCGTCCTGACGGCGACCCGCGACCACCGGGCCCAGGTCATCTCGATGGGCCACTCGGCCGGTCTGCGCACCTTCACCCTGAAGGAGTTCACCCGGCTGGTCCGCGCGATAGACCCGGCCACACTGCCGGACCCCCGGGGCGAGGGCATGACCGAACGCGCCCGCGCCCTGGTCCGGGCCGCCGCCGCGCTCCGCGGGTGGCTGCTGGCCCCGAGCGTGGAGGCGGACGAGGTGAACGACCCGTACGGTGCGCCGATCACCTTCTTCCGCTCGATCGGCGACGAGATCAACCAGGCACTGGACCCGGTGGTGACGGCGTTGACGGGGGTCTCCGCGCGCCGCTGAGAGCCTGTCGGGTGACCTTCGATCGACAGGCGAGCGTGCCAGGGCGCGACCACCCGGTCAGAGGCCATCCGGCAGGCTCCGAGGGGGCGGCCCGGCGGCACCTTGGGCCGGACGGCCCACGGCGCCGGTGAACGGCGGGCAAAGCCGGGGCGACGCGCCTACATTGGAGCTGAAGCCCAGCCCACGCCTGGAGCCACAGATGCCGGTCACCGCTCCACCCGCAGAGGAACTCGACGTCCTGCGCCGCCAGGACCCGGAGATCGCCGACGTCCTGATCGGGGAGGCGCGCCGGCAGGCCGACAGCCTCCAGCTGATCGCCGCCGAGAACTTCACCTCGCCCGCCGTCCTCGCCGCGCTCGGCTCGGCCCTCGCCAACAAGTACGCCGAGGGCTATCCCGGCGCCCGCCACCACGGCGGCTGCGCGTACGCCGACGCCGCCGAGCGGATCGCCGTCGACCGGGCGACGGCGCTCTTCGGTGCCGAACACGCGAACGTCCAGGCCCACTCCGGCTCCTCGGCCGTGCTGGCCGCCTATGCCGCGCTGCTGCGCCCCGGCGACACCGTCCTGGCCATGGGCCTCGCCCACGGCGGCCACCTCACCCATGGTTCGCCCGCCAACTTCTCCGGCCGCTGGTTCGACTTCGTGCCCTACGGCGTGGACGCGGAGACCGGTCTCGTCGACTACGAGCAGATCGCCGCCCTCGCCCGCCACCACCGCCCCAAGGCGATCGTCTGCGGCTCGATCTCCTACCCCCGGCACCTCGACTACGCGGTCTTCCGCGAGATCGCCGACGAGTGCGGCGCCTACCTCATCGCCGACGCCGCCCACCCCATCGGTCTGGTCGCCGGGGGAGCGGCGCCCAATCCCGTCCCGTACGCCGACATCGTCTGCGCCACCACCCACAAGGTGCTGCGCGGCCCCCGGGGCGGGATGGTGCTCTGCGGCGCCGAGCTCGCCGACCGGGTCGACCGTGCCGTCTTCCCGTTCACCCAGGGCGGCGCCCAGATGCACACCATCGCCGCCAAGGCCGTCGCCTTCGGCGAGGCGGCGTCGCCGGCCTTCGCCGCCTACGC
The DNA here is from genome assembly GCF_035994945.1 of Streptomyces sp. NBC_01216. Lineage (NCBI taxonomy): Bacteria > Bacillati > Actinomycetota > Actinomycetes > Kitasatosporales > Streptomycetaceae > Streptomyces > Streptomyces sp. NBC_01216. Next base: position 2,146,126 of record NZ_CP108677.1, on the reverse strand, counting down.
GCACCGGGTGGTCGCGCACGCCCGGGTGCTCGCCGAGGCACTGGCGGCCGAGGGGTTCGCCGTCACGACCGGGGGCACCGACACCCACCTGATCACCGCCGACCCGGCGCCGCTCGGCGTCGACGGGCGCACCGCCCGGACGCGTCTCGCGGCGGCCGGCCTGGTCCTCGACACCTGCGCCCTGCCCCACGGCGACGGCCGCGGCATCCGTCTCGGCACCGCCGCCGTGACCACGCAGGGCATGGGGCCCCCGGAGATGGCCCGGATCGCCGTGCTCTTCACGCTCGCGCTGCGTGACGAACCGGCGGAGACGGCCCGGGTACGCGCCGAAGTCAGGGCCCTGACCGGGCGATTTCCCCCGTATGGCCGGTGAGTGTCCGGACCGCGCAACCGTCCGCACCCCCCGTATGTCCTCAAGCACAGGGACGGCCCGGCTAGTGTGTGGGGCTGAGATGGCCAGCGATTCCTGTGGGGCAGCCCGTGCGTGATTACCTGCTGACGCTCTGTGTCACGGCGGCCGTGACCTATCTGCTCACCGGTCCGGTGCGGAAGTTCGCCATCGCGACCGGGGCGATGCCGGAGATCCGCGCCCGCGACGTGCACCGAGAGCCGACTCCGAGGCTCGGCGGCATCGCCATGTTCTTCGGGCTGTGCACGGGACTGCTGGTCGCGGACCACCTGCAGAATCTCAACAGCGTCTTCGAGCTCTCCAACGAGCCGCGCGCGCTGCTCTCGGGCGCGGCGCTGATCTGGCTCATCGGCGTGCTGGACGACAAGTTCGAACTGGACGCGCTGATCAAGCTGGGCGCCCAGATGATCTCCGCCGGTGTGATGGTGATGCAGGGGCTGACGATCCTGTGGCTGCCGATCCCGGGTGTCGGCACGGTGGCGCTGACCCAGTGGCAGGGCACGCTGCTGACCGTCGCCCTGGTCGTCCTCACCATCAACGCGGTGAACTTCGTCGACGGTCTCGACGGTCTGGCCGCCGGCATGGTCTGCCTCGCCGCGGCGGCGTTCTTCCTGTACGCGTACCGGCTCTGGTACGGCTACATGATCGAGGCCGCCGCCCCCGCGACGCTGTTCGCCGCGATCCTCATGGGGATGTGCCTGGGCTTCCTGCCGCACAACATGCACCCGGCGCGGATCTTCATGGGCGACTCCGGATCGATGCTGATCGGCCTGATCCTGGCCGCGTCCGCGATCTCGATCACCGGCCAGGTCGACCCCGACACCCTGAAGCTCTTCGAGGGGTCCACGCGGGAGGCGACCCACGCCGCGCTGCCCGTCTTCATCCCGCTGCTGCTGCCGCTCACGATCATCGCGATCCCGATGGCCGACCTGGTCCTCGCGATCGTGCGCCGCACCTGGAACGGCCAGTCGCCGTTCGCGGCCGACCGGGGTCATCTGCACCACCGGCTCCTGGAGATCGGCCACTCCCACAGCCGGGCGGTGCTGATCATGTACTTCTGGTCGGCGCTGATCGCCTTCGGCACCCTCACCTACTCCGTGCACTCCACGTCGATGTGGATCGTGCTGACGGTCGTGGTGCTGAGCGCGCTCGGTCTGCTGCTGCTCCTGCTGCCCCGGTTCGCGCCGAGGGCCCCGCGCTGGGCGGAGTCCTTCATGCCGCCCCGGTACCGCCGTACCCGGCGTCCGCGGGCGGAGGCCGCCTCCGGGGCCGCGGGAGCGCCTCAGGGGCCGGTGGAGGAGCGGTCGGAGCGCGTCCCGGTGCCGGCCGGTGTCAACGGCTCCACCGCCATCGGTCACCGTTCGCGCTTCACCGACCGGCGGAAGGCCGGAACGCCAAGTTGACGAATGCCCCGTGGAGTTGCATTACCAGACAACTCGCCACCCCGTCGCGCACACACGCGCGCGGTAGCTCTCATGTGTGACAGTCCGCACACCCACGGGTAAAGACCTATTCAAATAGTTTGTGATACGGTTCACGAGACCCGCCGACAGCGCCGAAAGACCGTAGTGCGACGGTCTGTTGGCCCCGAGAGACACTCGGACCGGGCCTACGCTCGTCCCTGACGACACCCCTGCACGACTGCCCCCACCAAGCAAGCGGAGACACCGCCATGCCGTCCAACGACGCACGCATCCTCCTGTCAGCTGCCCTTCCCGCTGCTGCCACCGGCGCCATCGCCGCGGTCATCAGCGGTGTGGTCGCCGGCGGCGAAGGTGTCCTCGGCGCCGTCCTCGGCTGCGTGGTCGTCATCGCCTTCATGGGCATCGGGCTCGTGGTGCTCCAGCGGACCGCGAAGTCGTTGCCACACCTGTTCCAGGCCATGGGGCTGATGCTCTACACGGCCCAGCTGCTGCTGCTGTTCGTCTTGATGGCGCTGCTGAAGAACACGACCTGGTTCGACTTCAAGGCGTTCGCCTTCACCCTGCTCGCGGCGACCATCGTATGGATCGCCGCACAGGCCCGTGCCTACATGAAGGCCAAGATCCTTTACGTCGAGCCCGAGCCCTCGAACGGTGACAAGCCCAAGAAGACGGGGCCGTCGACGTGAGGGGTAGGGCCGGGATAAAGGCGCCTCCGGCTTCCTGCTATCGTCCGGTGCCAACTGCGGCATTGCGGGCGCGGGCATCCGAGCCGACGCCTGTCCCAGCGCGACGAGGCTCGACGCCGAACCGCCGCCCCCTTATCCGTAAGACCAGTCCAGTGCCGACCCGCGGCTGTGTGCCGCGCCGACACAACGAGGTTGCCGTACCTATGCGCCACGCTGAAGGAGCCCGCGGTGAGTGCTGACCAGACGCTTGCCTTCGACCCGGATTGCCACATCTTCAGTGGATGCGGCTTCCCGGCGCCGGGCCTGCACACGTTCATGTACGAGCCGATCGCCACGTGGGGCGGCTTCGAGTTCACGAAGCCCATGCTCCTCGCGATCCTGGGCTCGATCGTGGTCGTCGGGTTCTTCTGGGCCGCCTTCAACAAGCCCAAGCTGATCCCCGGCAAGATGCAGATGGTCGGCGAGGCCGGATACGACTTCGTGCGCCGCGGCATCGTCTACGAGATCATCGGCAAGAAGGACGGCGAGAAGTACGTCCCGCTGATGGTGTCGCTGTTCTTCTTCGTCTGGATGCTCAACCTCTGGTCGATCATCCCGCTCGCCCAGTTCCCGGTCACCTCGCTGATCGCCTTCCCGGCCGGTCTCGCCCTGATCGTGTACGTCCTCTGGGTCTCGCTGACGTTCAGGAAGCACGGCTTCGTCGGCGGCTGGAAGAACATCGTCGGTTACGACAAGTCGCTCGGCGCGATCCTCCCGATGGTCGTCGTCCTCGAGTTCTTCTCGAACCTCCTCATCCGGCCCTTCACGCACGCGGTCCGACTGTTCGCGAACATGTTCGCCGGTCACCTGCTGATCGTGATGTTCTCGCTGGCCACGTGGTACCTCATGAACGGCCTCGGCTTCGTCTACGCGGGCGCCTCCTTCGTGATGGTCCTCGTGATGACCGCCTTCGAGCTCTTCATCCAGGCCGTCCAGGCGTACGTCTTCGTCCTCCTGGCCTGCAGCTACGTCCAGGGCGCGCTCGCCGAGCACCACTGAGCCCGACCGGACCAGCTGCTCCACCCCCAAGCCAACAGTCGTCCGGTGGCCAACCCCCACCGGGTCATTGAAAGAGAAGGAAGTAACGGCATGTCCGCTGCTCTCGACATGGTCAACCTCGCCGCCGGCGCCAAGGAGAACGTCGTCGGCAACGTCGCCTCGATCGGCTACGGTCTGGCCGCGATCGGCCCCGGCGTCGGCGTCGGCATCATCTTCGGTAACGGCACGCAGGCCCTCGCCCGCCAGCCCGAGGCCGCCGGCCTGATCCGCACCAACCAGATCATGGGCTTCGCGTTCTGTGAGGCGCTCGCCCTCATCGGCATCGTCATGGGCTTCGTCTACCAGTAAGCCGGACCGACAGCCCGAACCTTTTTTACGGAAGGCACTGATGTGAACGCTCTGCTTCTTGCGCAGGCGGAGGAGCCCCAGCCTCCTCTGATCCCGCATCTTGACGAGCTCGTCATCGGCCTGATCGCCTTCGTCATCGTCTTCGGCTTCCTCGCCAAGAAGCTCCTCCCGAACATCAACAAGGTTCTGGACGAGCGTCGCGAGGCCATCGAAGGCGGCATCGAGAAGGCCGAGTCGGCCCAGATCGAGGCCCAGAGTGTGCTGGAGCAGTACAAGGCCCAGCTCGCCGAGGCCCGCCACGAGGCCGCGCGTCTTCGCCAGGAGGCGACGGAGCAGGGCACCGCGATCATCCAGGAGATGAAGGCGGAAGGCCAGCGCCAGCGCGAGGAGATCATCGCGGCCGGACACACGCAGATCGAGGCCGACCGCAAGTCCGCGGCGACCTCGCTGCGCCAGGACGTGGGCAAGCTCGCCACCGACCTGGCCGGCAAGCTGGTCGGCGAGTCCCTGGAGGACCACGCCCGCCAGAGCCGCACGATCGACCGCTTCCTCGACGAGCTCGAGGAGAAGGCCGAGGCCGTCCGATGAACGGAGCGAGCCGCGAGGCACTGGCCGCCGCCCGTGAGTCCCTCGACGCGCTGACCGACAACACCTCGGTCGACGCTGCGAAGCTCGCCGGCGAGCTGGCGTCCGTCACCGCTCTGCTGGACCGCGAGGTGTCGCTGCGTCGGGTCCTGACCGACCCGGCGCAGGCGGGCGAGGCCAAGGCCGAGCTCGCCGGGCGTCTGCTCGGCGGTCAGGTGGGCGGGGAGACCGTCGACCTGGTGTCCGGCATGGTGCGTTCCCGCTGGTCGCAGTCGCGCGACCTGGTCGACGCGGCCGAGGAACTGGCGAACACCGCCGACCTCACCGCGGCGCAGCGGACCGGGGCGCTCGACGACGTCGAGGACGAGCTGTTCCGGTTCGGCCGGATCGTCTCCTCCAGCACCGGGCTCCGCTCGGCGCTGACGGACAAGGCCGCCACGGCGTCCGCCAAGAGCGAGCTGCTGCGCAGCCTGCTCGGCGGCAAGGCCACCCCGGCCACCGAGCGCCTGGTCGTCCGTCTCGTGACCCAGCCGCGTGGACGTAGCCTGGAAGCGGGACTCGAGTCCCTCTCCAAGCTCGCCGCGGCGCGCCGGGACCGGATGGTCGCGGTCGTCACCACGGCGGTCCCGCTGTCCGACGGGCAGAAGCAGCGCCTCGGTGCCGTCCTGGCCAAGCTGTACGGCCGCCAGATGCACCTGAACCTCGACGTGGACCCGACGGTCCTCGGCGGGATCGCCGTGCAGGTCGGCGATGAGGTCATCAACGGGACCATCGCGGAGCGCCTCGACGAGGCGACCCGGCGACTGGCCGGCTGACGGCAACAGCCACCAACTCAACACGCATGACCAGCGGCCCGGTTGGGCCGTGCAGAGATTGCAGAAGATTCCTGGGGGTCGGCCCCCAGACCCCTAAGAAACTTCGGGCCCAACAAGGAGAGCAGGGAACCCAGATGGCGGAGCTCACGATCCGGCCGGAGGAGATCCGGGACGCGCTGGAGAACTTTGTCCAGTCGTACCAGCCGGACGCGGCCTCGCGCGAGGAGGTCGGAACGGTCAGCCTGGCCGGCGACGGCATCGCGAAGGTGGAGGGCCTGCCCTCCGCCATGGCGAACGAGCTGCTGAAGTTCGAGGACGGCACCCTCGGTCTCGCCCTCAACCTCGAGGAGCGCGAGATCGGTGCGATCGTCCTCGGCGAGTTCAGCGGTATCGAGGAGGGCCAGCCGGTGCAGCGCACCGGTGAGGTGCTCTCCGTAGGTGTCGGCGAGGGCTACCTCGGCCGCGTTGTCGACCCGCTCGGCAACCCGATCGACGGCCTCGGCGAGATCGCGACCGAGGGCCGCCGCGCCCTCGAGCTGCAGGCGCCCGGCGTCATGCAGCGCAAGTCGGTCCACGAGCCGATGGAGACCGGCTACAAGGCCGTCGACGCCATGACCCCGGTCGGCCGCGGCCAGCGTCAGCTGGTCATCGGTGACCGTCAGACCGGCAAGACCGCGCTGTGCGTCGACACGATCATCAACCAGCGCGACAACTGGCGCTCGGGCGACGTGAACAAGCAGGTCCGCTGCATCTACGTCGCCGTCGGCCAGAAGGGCTCCACCATCGCGGCCGTGCGCGGCGCGCTGGAGGAGGCCGGTGCGCTCGAGTACACGACGATCGTCGCCGCCCCGGCGTCCGACCCGGCCGGCTTCAAGTACCTGGCGCCGTACACCGGCTCCGCCATCGGCCAGCACTGGATGTACCAGGGCAAGCACGTCCTGATCGTCTTCGACGACCTGTCGAAGCAGGCCGACGCCTACCGCGCCGTGTCGCTGCTGCTGCGCCGACCGCCGGGCCGTGAGGCATACCCGGGTGACGTCTTCTACCTGCACTCGCGCCTGCTGGAGCGCTGCGCGAAGCTGTCGGACGAGATGGGCGCGGGTTCGATGACCGGTCTCCCGATCGTCGAGACCAAGGCGAACGACGTGTCGGCGTTCATCCCGACCAACGTCATCTCCATCACCGACGGCCAGTGCTTCCTGGAGTCCGACCTGTTCAACGCCGGCCAGCGCCCGGCCCTGAACGTCGGTATCTCGGTCTCCCGTGTCGGTGGCTCCGCCCAGCACAAGGCGATGAAGCAGATCTCCGGTCGCCTCCGTGTGGACCTGGCCCAGTTCCGTGAGCTGGAGGCGTTCGCCGCCTTCGGTTCCGACCTGGACGCCGCGTCGAAGGCGCAGCTGGAGCGTGGTCAGCGCATGGTCGAGCTGCTCAAGCAGGCTCAGTACCAGCCGATGCCCACCGAGAACCAGGTCGTCTCCGTCTGGGCCGGCACCACCGGCAAGATGGACGACGTCCCGGTCGCCGACATCCGCCGCTTCGAGGCCGAGATGCTGGCGTACCTGCGCCAGAGCCACTCGGGCCTCATGAGCTCCATCCGTGAGGGCGGCAAGATGTCGGACGACACCCTCCAGGCCGTCGCCGACGCCATCGCGGAGTTCAAGAAGCAGTTCGAGACCTCTGACGGGAAGCTGCTGGGCGACGACGCTTCCGCTGCCGTCAACGTCTCGAAGTGACGACGGAAGGGACCTGACTCATGGGAGCGCAGCTCCGGGTCTACAAGCGTCGCATCAAATCCGTCACCGCGACGAAGAAGATCACCAAGGCGATGGAGATGATCGCCGCCTCGCGTGTCGTCAAGGCGCAGCGCAAGGTGCAGGCGTCGACCCCGTACGCGACCGAGCTGACCCGCGCGGTCACCGCGGTGGCCACGGGTGCGAACGACAGGCACCCGCTGACCACCGAGGCGGAGAACCCGACCCGTGCCGCGGTCCTGCTCCTCTCGAGCGACCGCGGTCTGGCCGGCGCGTTCAACTCCAACGCCATCAAGGCGGCGGAAGCGCTGACGAAGAAGCTGGAGGGCGAGGGACGCCAGGTCGACGTGTACGTCGTCGGCCGCCGCGGCATCGCGCACTACAACTTCCGTGAGCGCAAGCTGGCCGGCTCGTGGACCGGTTTCACGGACCAGCCGGAGTACGCGGACGCCAAGAAGATCGCGGCACCGCTGATCGAGGCGATCGAGAAGGACACGGCGGACGGCGGAGTGGACGAACTCCACATCGTCTACACCGAGTTCGTCTCGATGATGACGCAGACGGCGGTCGAGGCCCGGCTGCTGCCCCTCAGCCTCGACGAGGTGGCGAAGGAGGCGGGCGAGCAGGACACGCTCCGTCCGCTGTACGACTTCGAGCCGTCGGCGGAGGACGTCCTCGACGCCCTGCTGCCGCGCTACGTCGAGAGCCGGATCTACAACGCGCTGCTCCAGTCGGCTGCCTCCAAGCACGCCGCCACGCGTCGTGCGATGAAGTCGGCTACCGACAACGCGGGAGACTTGATCAACAACCTCTCCCGACTTGCCAACGCGGCCCGCCAGGCCGAAATCACCCAGGAAATCAGCGAGATCGTCGGTGGCACCGCAGCCCTGGCCGACGCGACCGCGGGGAGTGACAAGTAATGACGACCACTGTTGAGACGGCCGCCGCCACGGGCCGCGTCGCCCGGGTCATCGGCCCGGTCGTCGACGTGGAGTTCCCCGTCGACGCGATGCCGGAGATCTACAACGCGCTGAACGTCGAGGTTCCGGACCCGGCCGAGGAGGGCGCGACCAAGACGCTGACCCTCGAGGTCGCCCAGCACCTCGGTGACGGACTCGTCCGCACCATCTCCATGCAGCCCACCGACGGCCTGGTCCGCCAGGCCCCCGTGGTCAACACCGGCGACGGCATCACCGTGCCCGTCGGCGACGTCACCAAGGGTCGTGTGTTCAACACGCTCGGCCAGGTGCTGAACGACGACCCCTCCACGGTGGCCGACGCCCCGCGCTGGGCGATCCACCGCAAGGCCCCGGCCTTCGACCAGCTCGAGTCCAAGACCGAGATGTTCGAGACCGGCCTGAAGGTCGTCGACCTCCTCACCCCGTACGTCAAGGGTGGAAAGATCGGTCTGTTCGGTGGTGCCGGTGTCGGCAAGACCGTTCTGATCCAGGAGATGATCGTCCGTGTGGCCAAGCTGCACGACGGTGTGTCGGTCTTCGCGGGCGTCGGCGAGCGCACCCGTGAGGGCAACGACCTCATGGTCGAGATGGAGGAGGCCGGCGTTCTCGACAAGACCGCGCTGGTCTTCGGCCAGATGGACGAGCCCCCGGGCACCCGTCTGCGCGTGGCCCTGGCCGGTCTGACCATGGCGGAGTACTTCCGCGATGTGCAGAAGCAGGACGTGCTGTTCTTCATCGACAACATCTTCCGCTTCACGCAGGCCGGTTCCGAGGTCTCGACCCTGCTCGGCCGTATGCCCTCCGCGGTGGGTTACCAGCCGAACCTGGCCGACGAGATGGGTCTCCTCCAGGAGCGCATCACCTCGACCCGTGGTCACTCGATCACCTCGATGCAGGCGATCTACGTCCCCGCGGACGACCTGACCGACCCGGCTCCGGCCACCACCTTCGCCCACCTCGACGCGACGACGGTTCTCTCCCGTCCGATCTCCGAGAAGGGCATCTACCCGGCCGTGGACCCGCTGGACTCCACGTCCCGGATCCTGGACCCGCGCTACATCACGCAGGAGCACTACGACGCCGCCACGCGCGTCAAGGGGATCCTGCAGAAGTACAAGGACCTCCAGGACATCATCGCGATTCTCGGTATCGACGAGCTGAGCGAGGAGGACAAGCTCGTTGTCCACCGCGCCCGCCGTGTCGAGCGCTTCCTCTCCCAGAACACCCACGCGGCGAAGCAGTTCACCGGTGTGGACGGGTCGGACGTTCCGCTCGACGAGTCGATCGCCGCGTTCAACGCGATCTGCGACGGTGAGTACGACCACTTCCCCGAGCAGGCGTTCTTCATGTGCGGTGGCATCGAGGACCTCAAGGCCAACGCCAAGGAGCTCGGCGTCTCCTGAGCCCCGTGCTCTCCCGAGGGGGGCGGGTCGTCCCGCCCCCCTCTCCACGCCCATTAGAATTGACCCCAACACCCGGCACGACCGCCGGGTGGTGACCCGAGGAGCCACCCTTGGCTGCTGAGCTGCACGTCGAGCTGGTCGCCGCGGACCGGAGTGTCTGGTCCGGCGAGGCCACCCTGGTCATCGCGCGTACCACCTCCGGCGACATCGGCGTCATGCCCGGCCACCAGCCGCTGCTCGGTGTGCTGGAGTCGGGCCCGGTGACCATCCGTACGAGCGAGGGCAACACCGTCGTCGCCGCCGTACACGGTGGATTCATCTCGTTCGCCGACGACAAGCTGTCTCTGCTCGCGGAGATCGTCGAGCTTGCGGACGAGATCGACGCCCAGCGCGCCGAGCGCGCGCTGGAGCGCGCCAAGTCGGAATCGGACGCCGCCGCCGAGCGTCGCGCCGATGTCCGGCTGCGTGCGGTAGCGGTCCGCTAGCGGACCGCACCGAGAGTTGTGCCCTCAGCCGCGGCACGGCTGGAATTTCTCCAGACCGTGTCGCGGCTGAGGCGATGCAGATGCAGGTCGTATTCGGTTACGCCGGCGGGGCCGGTCACGGGACGCAGCGAGGAGGTCGGTGAAGATGTTCCTCGCTCTGCTCCTGAGCGGCCTGGTCGTCGCACTGGTGGTGATCGGACTCTTCGTCTTCGGCTTGCGCCGCAGACTGATCCAACGTGCCGGTGGCACCTTCGACTGTTCGCTGCGCTGGAACGTGCCGGACCCGCCTCCCGGCGGGGCCGGGGGGACACCCACCGGCAAGGGCTGGGTGTACGGCGTGGCCCGCTACAGCGGCGACCAGGTCTCGTGGTTCCGCGTCTTCTCCTACGCGCCGCGTCCGCGCCGTGTCCTGGAGCGTTCGGCGATCGAGGTCCTGGAGCGCCGGATGCCCGAGGGCGAGGAGGAGCTCGCGCTGCTCTCCGACGCCGTGATCCAGGGGTGCATGCACCGGGGCATCCGCCTCGAACTCGCCATGAGCGAGGACGCGCTCACCGGCTTCCTCGCCTGGCTGGAGGCCGCCCCGCCCGGACAGCGGGTCAACGTGGCCTGAGCGCCCGTCGCCCTCGGGGCGGACGGTGCCGGCTTCGACGTGCCCCGCCGCCCTCGCGGGCTTCTTCCTCCCCGTGACGCCCCTTCCCGCCCGCTCGCACACCGGCCCGGTACCACCGGGCCCCGTCGGCGTATGCCCGGGTGGGGTACCCGTACCGGGCCGGCTGAGAGCCTGTCGGGTGGCCTTCGGCCGAAGGCCACCCGACAGGCTCTGAGGAGGGACCGGTGCTCGTGGTCCGGCGGCCGTGGGCCCGGACACGCGGAAGCGGGGGACGGCGTGCTGCGCCGTCCCCCGCTCGGCCGTGGGCGCCCCGTGGGGTGCCCACGGCCGGGGACCGTCGTCCGGTTCCCGCCGGGCGCGCGGGTGCCGACCGGATCCGGACGTCAGTGCCGGGACCGGTGAGGTCCGCCCGGGGTGGACCTCACCGGGAGGGGCACTAGCTCAGTCCGCTGTTGATGGCGCCGACGAGCTCGCCGTTGCCGGTGTCACCGCTGAACTCCCAGAAGAACGCGCCGCCCAGCCCCTGGTTCTTCGCCCAGCTCATCTTGGACGTGACCGTGGCCGGGGTGTCGTAGCTCCACCAGTTGGTTCCGCAGTGCGCGTACGCGGTGCCGGCGATCGTGCCGGTCGTGGGGCAGGAGTTCTTCAGGACCTTGTAGTCCTCGATGCCCTGCTCGTAGGTGCCCGCCGCCGGGCCGGTCGCCGTGCCGCCCGGGGCGGACTGGGTGACGCCGGTCCAGCCGCGGCCGTAGAAGCCGATGCCGAGCAGCAGCTTGTTCGCGGGGACGCCCTTCGCCTTGAACTTGGCGATCGCCTCGGCAGAGTTGAAGCCCGACTGCGGAATCCCGGCGTAGGAGGTGAGCGGGGAATGGGGGGCCGTCGGGCCCTTCGCCGCCCAGGCGCCGAAGAAGTCGTACGTCATCACGTTGAACCAGTTCATGTACTGCGCGGCGCCCGCGTAGTCGGCGGCGTCGATCTTGCCGCCGGCCGAGGCGTCGGCCGTGACGGCCGCGGTGACCAGGTTGTTCGGACCGAACTTGGCCCGCATCGCCTGCATCATGTTCTTGAAGGAGGCCGCACCGCTGGTGTCGCAGGACAGGCCACAGGCGTTCGGGTACTCCCAGTCCAGGTCGATGCCGTCGAAGACATCGGCCCAGCGCGGGTCCTCGACCAGGTCATAGCAGGACTGGGCGAAGGCGGCCGGGTTCTGCATGGCCTGGCCGAAGCCGCCGGACCAGGTCCAGCCGCCGAAGGACCAGAGGATCTTGATGTTCGGGTACGCCTGCTTCAGCTTGCGCAGCTGGTTGAAGTTGCCGCGCAGCGGCTGGTCCCAGGTGTCGGCGACGCCGTCGACGGACTGGGCGGCGGTGTATGCCTTGTCGTAGTCGGCGTAGGCGTCACCGATGGTGCACTTCCCGCCGGTGACGTTGCCGAAGGCGTAGTTGATGTGGGTGAGCTTGGCGGCCGAGCCGGAGGTCACGATGTTCTTGACATGGTAATTACGGCCGTAGACACCCCAGTTGGTGAAGTATCCCATCTTGATGACGTTCGGCTGGGGGTCGCCCCCGCCGCCGCCCGTGGTGCGGACGGAGACCATGCCGCTGGCCGGGCCGGTCTGGTCGATGGTGTCGCGGGCCACGACCGTGTAGCCGTAGTCGGTGCCGGCGGTCAGACCCGTGTCGGTGTACGTCAGGCCGTTGACCGTGGCGACCGTGGCGCCGTCGCGCTTGACGTCGTAGTTCTTGACGCCCTTGTCGTCGGTGGCGGCGGTCCAGGTCAGCTTCACCGAGGTGTTGGTGACGTCCGACGCGGCGGGGGTGCCGGGCGCGGAGGGCGCGTCGTCGCCGGGCTGGGTGGACCCGTCGCACGAGGCCCCGTTGACCTTGCAGCCGCTCGGGGCGCCCGAGCCGCTGCCGTTGAAGCCGAAGGAGATGCTGGCGCCGGGGGCCAGGGAACCGTTCCAGCCCACGTTCTTGCCGGTCCAGTGGGTGCCGGAGCTGGTGACCGTGGCGTCCCAGGCGGAGGTGACGGAGGTGCCGGAGGGGTAGTCCCACTCCACGGCCCAGGAGGAGAGGGTGGTGGTGCCGGTGTTCTTCACCGTCCACTTTCCCTCGAAGCCCGAGCCCCAGTCGGAGACCTTGGTGTAGGTGGCGGTGGCCGAGGTGGCCGCCTCGGCGGGTGTGGCGAGGCCGACCATGGCGGCCAGGGGCAGGATCAGGGCGGTCAGACCGGCGGCGGCCCGGTGTCTGAACCCTGTTCTGCGCGTCGGTGCTTGAGTGCTCAACGGTGCTCCTCAAGTTGCGGACGGACAAGGTGGGGGTGGTCCGTGAACTGTGCGCGCGCCCCGCGAGCGTAGGAAGGTCTGGACCAATCGTCAAGAGGTCCAGACCAACCTCGGTGGGCTCGGACCCGCCTCCCGGACGACCGCCGTCAGCCGCCCAACTCCTGTGACAGCACGGCCGCTTGGACCCGCGAGCGCAGCTTCAGCTTCGCGAGCACCCGGCTGACGTGCGTCTTCACCGTCGCCTCCGCCATATCCAGCCGGACCGCGATCTCCGCGTTCGACAGCCCCTCGCCCAGCGTCGAGAGGACCTCCCGCTCCCGGCGCGTCAGCACGTCCAGTACGGACGGGTCGGGCGCGTCCGGCGCCCGAGCAGGCCGGCCCGGCGCGGCGAACTCGGCGATCAGACGCCGGGTCACGGCCGGCGCGATCACCCCTTCGCCGCCCGCCACCGTCCGTACCGCCTCGATCAGGTCCTTCGCCTCGGTGTTCTTCAGGAGGAAGCCCACCGCCCCGGCCCGTAGCGCTCCGAAGACGTACGCGTCGAGATCGAAGGTGGTCAGCACCAGGACTTCGGCGGACCCCTCCGAGACGATGAGCCCGGTCGCCGTCACCCCGTCCATCCGGGGCATCTGGACGTCCATCAGTACGAGGTCCGGGCGCAGTTCCCGGGCGAGTTCCACCGCCCGCTCCCCGTCCGCCGCCTCTCCGACCACCTCGATGTCCGGGGCGCTGCCGAGGATGAGGACGAGCCCCGCCCGTACCGCGCTCTGGTCCTCGGCCACCACGATCCGGATCGTCATGCGTCCGGTGTCCTCTCCTCGGCGGGCAACTCGGCCCGCACCTGCCAGGTCTTCGTTCCGTCCCCGTTCTCGACGGGCCCCGCCTCGAACCCGCCGCCGAGCAGCACCGCCCGCTCCCGCATGCCCACCAGGCCCGCGCCCGACCCGGGTGCGCGGGGGCCGAGGCGGTCGCCGAAGGGGCTGGTCACCCGTACCGTCAGCGCGCGTTCGTCGCGGGCGAGGGAGACGGCGACCGTGCCCGCCGGGGCGTGTTTGAGGGCGTTGGTCAAGGACTCCTGCACGATGCGGTACGCGGCGAGCTCGACCGGGGCCGGCAGCACCTCCGGGCCGGGGGCGGTCCGGACACGGGAGTCGTCGAGCGTGAAGGCCAGCCCGCTCGCCGCTCCGTTGGCGCGGGCCTGGGCGAGCAGCGCGCCGAGCCCGTCCAGGGTGGGCGCGGCGGCCGGCTCGGCGTCGCCGCCGCTGTCCCGCAGCAGACCGATCAGCCGACGCATCTCGGACAGCCCGTCGACACTGTTCCGCCGGATCACCGTCAGCGCCTGCCGGGTGGTCCCCGGTTCGTCGATCGAGAGCGCGGCCGTGGAGTGGATGGCGATGGCGGAGAGGTGGTTGGCCACCATGTCGTGCAGTTCGCGGGCCATCCGGGCGCGCTCGGCCGCTACCGCCTGGGCGCGGTCCATCTCGGCGAGCAGCGCGGTCTGTTCCGCACGCAGCCGGGCGGCGTCGGCGGCCTGCCGGTGATTGCGCACGACGGCGCCGGTGACGGCCGGCAGGAACGACACCATGCCCGTGACCAGGCCGATCAGCAGGGCGATCGCGTCCTGCAGCCAGGCGAGGAAGCCGACCGTGACGGCGATGGTGATCAGTCCGGTGGAGTACGGGATGCGCCGGGCGGAGGCGGGCGAGCCGTAGACCACGGACGCGTACACGACGTCGGTGAACATCAGCATGGTCAGGAGGCTGCCGTAGGTGAGCTGGTCGGCCACGAGCGCGAGCGTGCCGATGATCAGTGCGGCCCGCGGCAGGGTGCGACGCACGGCCTCCACGCAGGCCATGACGACCAGCGGGAGCAGGTTCACCCATCGGGCCCGAACCAGCGGATCGGCCTGGGTGTGCAGGCCGAAGGACCACAGCAGCAGGCCGCAGGCGAGACCGGCCGCGGCGATGAGCAGATCGTCGCGGTGTGGTCGGGTGAAGGTCACCGTCCCATCCAACACGCCCCGAGGGTGCCCGGCCTCGCCGCCCGGGGCGATCCGGGACTCCGCCGAAGGATGTAGGCGGACGTCGTCCACGGAGACGACGAGATACGGCGGCCCGGGCGGGAGTCTGGAAGGGAACCGGAGGGAGGAAGCCGTGATCGTCACGCTGATCGTGGTCTGCGAGGTCGGCTTCTGGGTCCTGCTGGCGGCCGGACTCGCCGCCCGCTATCCGCTCAGGATGCCCCGGACGGGGCTCGCCCTGCTGTTGTGCGAGCCGCTGCTGGAGGTCCTCCTGCTCGTCGTCACGGCGGTCGACCTGAGGAACGGCGCCGAGCCCAGCGGGAAGCACGGCCTGGCCGCGCTCTACATCGGCTACACGGTCGGCCATGGTCACCGCACCGTGCGCTGGCTCGACGGGCACGCCGCACACCGCTTCGGCGGAGCGCCACCGCCGGAAGGGCCCCCGCGCTACGGCATGGCCCGCGCCCGGCACGAGGGCCGGGTCTGGCTGGGATCGGTGGTGGCGGCGGCCGTCGCGAGCGGACTGCTGCTGCTCGCGATCGGGTACGTGGGGGACGATGGGGCCACCGCGCCGCTGTCGGACTGGATGTCCGTGGCCTGGCGGGTGACCGGTGTCCACGGCCTGATCGCGCTGACGTACGTGATCTGGCCGAAGAGGAAGCCGAAGGCCGCGGAGCGGGGGAGTGGCGAGGGCGGGACCTCCGACCGTACGGCCTGACCCCCGGCCGGCCGGGGCCCGCCAGGCGTCTGGGGGCGTGCGGGGCCGGCCAACGGCGCCTCTGCCCGCCGCACCGGCTCCTCTCCCGGCGCCGGCTAGCGTTCGCCGCCCGGGACCCAGAGCACGTCCCCGACCGTCTTGTTCGCCGTCCTGGCCAGGATGAACAGTAGGTCGGACAGCCGGTTGAGGTAGGTGGCGGTCAGGGGGTTCATCGTCTCGCCGTGCATCTCGATCGCCGCCCAGGTGGACCGCTCGGCCCGGCGGACCACCGTGCACGCCTGGTGCAGCAGCGCCGCGCCGGGCGTGCCGCCCGGCAGGATGAAGGAGCGGAGCTTGTCCAGCTCCGCGAGGAAACGGTCGCAGTCCGCCTCCAGCTTGTCGACGTACGACTGCTCCACCCGCAGTGGCGGGTACTCGGGGTTCTCGATCACCGGCGTGGCGAGGTCCGCACCCACGTCGAACAGGTCGTTCTGCACGCGGACGAGGACCTTCGCGACCTCCTCGTCGAGCTGTCCCAGCGCGAGGGCCGTTCCGATGACCGCGTTCGCCTCGTTGGCGTCGGCGTACGCCGAGATCCGCAGATCGGTCTTGGCGGTCCGGCTCATGTCGCCCAGCGCGGTGGTGCCCTGGTCGCCGGTACGGGTGTAGATGCGCGTCAGATTGACCATGGCCTCAGGGTAGTGCCGGGACGGCCGGTGCCCGTCGGCCGAGGTGCGCCGGGCGGACCGGGGGCCGGGGAGCCGCCGAGCCGGCGGCTCCGGCCGACGCCGCCCCCGCCCGGGTCGCGCCGTCCGGACCGGCGCGCCACCCCGACGGACCTGTCGTGAGTGTGACGTCCGTCAAACGGGGCGTGACGCGCATTACTTAGCGGTCACATCACGGCTCACGACCGCTAATCTCCGCCGGAGAGCAAGAGAAGTGAACAGGCGTTGAGGGGTGGAAGATCGTGGCCAGGAAGCTCGCCGTCATCGGGGCCGGACTCATGGGGTCCGGAATCGCGCAGGTCTCGGCCCAGGCGGGCTGGGACGTCGTCCTGCGTGACGTCACCGACGCCGCCCTCACCCGTGGCACCGACGGCATCAAGGCGTCGTACGACCGGTTCGTCGCCAAGGGCAAGCTGGACGCCGCCGACGCCGAGGCCGCTCTCGGTCGCATCACCGCCACCACCGAGCTGGAGGCCGTGGCCGACGCCGATATCGTCGTCGAGGCCGTCTTCGAGAAGCTCGAGGTCAAGCACGAGATCTTCCGCACCCTCGACAAGATCGCCAAGGAGGGTGCGGTCCTCGCCTCCAACACCTCCGCCATCCCGATCACCAAGATCGCCGCGGTGACGGAGCGCCCGGAGGCCGTCGTCGGCACACACTTCTTCTCGCCGGTCCCGATGATGCAGCTCTGCGAGCTCGTCCGCGGGTACAAGACCAGTGACGAAACCCTCGCCGCCGCACGGACGTTCGCCGAATCGGTCGGCAAGACCTGCATCGTCGTCAACCGCGACGTGGCCGGCTTCGTCACCACGCGGCTGATCTCCGCGCTCGTGGTCGAGGCGGCCAAGCTGTACGAATCCGGTGTGGCGACCGCCGAGGACATCGACATCGCCTGCAAGCTGGGGTTCGGCCACGCCATGGGGCCGCTCGCCACCGCCGACCTGACGGGTGTCGACATCCTCGTGAACGCCACGAGCAACATCTACACCGAGTGCCAGGACGAGAAGTTCGCCCCGCCGGAGCTGATGCGCCGGATGGTGGACGCGGGTGACATCGGCCGTAAGAGCGGGCAGGGCTTCTACGAGCACTGAGTCGGCTACGAGTCGGAACCGAGTTCTGTTCGGTCGGTTCACCATCACCCCACAGGGTGAATTCGGTATCAGTTCGCTTACAAGGCGCAACGCTTCTGCTCGTGGGGCAGTCAGTTGTTGCAAAGACGGAGCACTCCCGGGGAGCGCATATGCACATCAGGGGCGACCATGTCGAGCTGGTCGTCGGGGGCCGCCTCGACGTCCGGAGCGCGGCGGACGCCCGTACGGTCCTGCACTCGGCCGTCGACGACGGCGTCGGCGACCTGGTCCTGGACCTGACCGGTCTCGACTCCTGGGACGCGACCGGGCTCGGGGTCATCATGGGCGCACACCGCCGCGCAGGCCGCTGCGGGCGGCGCCTGGTGCTGCGCGGGGTACCGCCCCAGATGCAGCGCCTCCTGGTCGCGACCCGGCTTCACCGCATCCTCGCCATCGAGGGCGGCCTGGCGGCCGAGTCGCTGCCACGGGTGTGAACCGTCTGTGAAACGCTCGTGTGCATGTTCCCTTCTCCATCCTCGCGAGACCGTGACGTCTGGGGCGGGGTGGTACCCCGCCTGTTCCCGGATGGCGGAAGACGGTCTAGGGTTCGGCACGCCTGCCCATTGACGAACCCACTCGGCGGGCACCGGACCAGAAGCGGCAGCGAGCGTGCAGATCGGCCGGGAGGGGCTTCGGCGCGCACCGCTTTTGGGGGCTTTGATCATGGACCCGATGAACCGGGGGCCGGAAGACTTCGGCCACGACAACGAGGACGACGAGACCCGCGACCACCGCGGCGGCCTGCTGCCCGAACGCGTCCCGTCCACGCCCGCCCGGGCCCGCATCACCCGGCTCGTCTCGGGTGACCTGCTGCTCACCGTCAACCCCGTCGACGGCAGCGAGATCGAGGCGTGCCCGCCCGGTGAGCAGCCCGAGCCACCCCGCCGCCGCACCGCCGAGGAGCGCGCCGAGACGGCCCGCACCGCCACCCCGCCCGTGCCGCCCGGCCCCGCCGCGGTGCCCCATCCGCTGCTCGAACGACAGGACCCGCGCGACACGCTCGTCCGGCTCCTGTCCCAGGGCCGCTCCGTCCGGCTGACCGGACCCTCCGGCTCCGGCCGCACCACCCTCCTCGACACCGTCGCCGCCGACTGCGCCGGCCTCGCACCCGACGGCGTCGTCCGGCTCTCCGGTCTGAACCGCACCCCCACCGAGCTGCTGTACGAACTCTTCGCGGTGGTCGAGCACGCACCGGACCAGCGCCCCGACCGCACCGCGCTGCTCGCCGGAGTCGCAGGAATCGGCGCGGTCGTCGTCGTCGACGACCTCGAGTTCGGCGGCACCACCCTCGACGAACTCCTCACCGCCGCCCCTGAGTGCGCCTTCCTCTTCGGTGCCACGCCCGAGGTTCCCGGGGCCTCGCCCGGCGCGCACGTCGAGGAGGTGGGCCTCGCCGGGCTCGGCCGTGCCGCCGCCCTGGAGCTCCTGGAGAGCGTCGTCGGCCGACCGCTCACCGAGGACGAGGGCAACTGGGCCGGCGACCTGTGGTTCGAGTCCGAGGGCCTGCCGCTGCGTTTCGTCCAGGCCGGAGCCCTGCTCCGGCAGCGCGACCGGCTGCGGGTCACCCCGGCCGAGTTCGACGCCTTCGGAGCCCTCGACGAAGCCTTCGGGCCGGGCGCGGGCCTCTCCGCGGGCGACGCGGCTGACGCGGGCGACTCCGGCGACGACGAGCCCGCGGACGCCGTCGACGAGTCCGACGTCGAACTGCTCGACATACCCCTGCCCACCCTCGGCGAGGGTGCCGCCCCCGCCGCCCTGCTCGCCTCCCGGCTCAGCCGTTCCGCGCAGGACACCCTGCGCTTCGCCGTCGCCCTCGGCGGAGAGGTGCCGCACCAGGCGCACCTCCCCGCCCTCGTAGGCGACACCCACGCGGACGCCGCACTCGGCGAGCTGATGGACTGCGGACTGCTCTCCCCGGCCGGTGGCCGCTACCGGCTCGCCGCCGGCGTCCTGACCCAGCTCCTCGCCCAGGGATACGGCGAGGACACCGCCGAGCGCGCCCACACCGTCGCCCAGCACTACGCCTGGTGGGCCGGACACCCCTCCGTGACCCCCGCGCGCGCCGTCGCCGAGGCGGACGCCCTGATCGCGGCCCTGACCGCGCTCGTCCCGGGCACGGACCCCGAACACCCCGCCACCGCCGTCCTGCTCGCCCGCAGCGCCGCCCCCGCGTTCGCCGCCGGCTTGTACTGGGGTGCCTGGGAGCGGACGCTGCGCAGCGGACAGGAGGCCGCCCGGCTTGCCGGGGAGGTCGCGGAAGAGGCGTACTTCCACCACGAGTTGGGCGTCCTGGCCCTCTGCGGCGGAAACCTGGAACGGGCCCGCGCCGAACTCGAGGCATCCGTCGGCATGCGGGGCGTCCTCGCCGACAAGCGGGGCACCGTGGCCGGCCGGCGGGCGCTCGCCCTGGTCGCCGACCGTGTCGCGGGCCGGGTCCCCACCGATACGGAAGCGCCCACCGCCCGGCTCGGCGGCCCCGTCTCGCCGCCCCGGGGGACTCCCTCCGTCGCGATCGCCGCACTGCCCCCCGGCCCGTCCGCCGCCGTCACCAAGCCGGTCCGGCCCTTCCCGGACTTCGCCGACGGCCCGACCCTCGTCACCGGACCCGACCGGGCAGGGGAGGGCGACGGGAAGCCCCGGCCGGCCGGCCTCCGGGGAGTCGTCGCCGGGGCGCGGCGCAACATCGTCGCCGTCGGCACGGGAGCCCTGCTGGCCGCCGTGCTCGGCACGGTCGTGATCATCGGCGCCACATCCGGCAACGCCGACGATCCGGGCACCGGAAGGGTCACCTCCGACAGCACCGCCGACGAGACCGGCGACGACGGCCTGGACATCGACGAGCCCGCCGCCGACGACCCGGAGGACGAGCCGACCGGGTCGGCCTCTCCCAGCGTCTCCGCGTCGGCCTCCACCGGGCCGACCGGCACGGCGGCGACCCCGTCTTCCCCGGCGACCTCGACGAGCCCGAGCAGCCCCACCAAGGGGACGCCCGGCACCACACCGAGCAGCCCCGGCCCGACGACCAAGCCGCCGACGAGCCCCTCTTCGAGTCCGTCCGCGAGTCCGTCGACGAGCCCGAGTCCGTCCAGCCCGTCGCCCTCGCCCTCGGCGACGACGACATCACCGTCGCCGTCCGGAAGTACAGAGGGCGACAACCCCGGCAACTCCGCCTCGGCGACGCTGAGCGGCGGCCCGCCCGAGTCCACCGCCCCCTCCGACGGGGGTGCCCCCGCCTGACGGGCCGTCCGTCGTGTCACGACCGGACGCGGTACCGCTGCCGCGTCAGGCCCGGGTCTCGCTCCGGCACCCCGCGGATGCCGGGACAGCCCTCAGGGCCTGTCGGGTGGCCTTCGGTCGACAGGCCCTCAGATCCCCGCGGCCGAAGGCCACCCCGCCGGCTCTCAGAAGAGCCGCAGTTTGTCGTCCTCGATGCCGCGCAGCGCGTCGTAGTCGAGGACCACGCAGCCGATGCCCCGGTCCGTCGCGAGCACCCGCGCCTGCGGCTTGATCTCCTGGGCGGCGAAGACGCCCTTCACCGGCGCCAGGTGGGGGTCGCGGTTGAGCAGCTCCAGGTAGCGGGTCAGCTGCTCCACGCCGTCGATCTCGCCGCGGCGCTTGATCTCCACGGCGACGGTCGCGCCGTCGGCGTCCCGGCACAGGATGTCCACCGGACCGATCGCGGTCGGGTACTCGCGCCGGATCAGGGTGTGGCCCTCGCCGAGTGTCTCGATGCGGTCGGCGAGCAGTTCCTGGAGGTGCGCTTCCACGCCGTCCTTGATGAGACCCGGGTCGACGCCCAGTTCGTGCGAGGAGTCGTGGAGGATCTCCTCCATCGTGATGATCAGTTTCTCGCCCGCTTTGTTGATGACCGTCCAGATGCCCGCCTCGCCGTCGACGCCCTCCTTCAGGGTGCACGGCGGGGACATCCAGTTGAGCGGTTTGTACGCCCGGTCGTCCGCGTGGATGGAGACGCTGCCGTCTGCCTTGACCAGGATCAGACGGGGGGCGGAGGGCAGGTGGGCCGTGAGCCGGCCCGCGTAGTCCACGGAGCAGCGGGCGATGACGAGGCGCATGGTCGGCAACGCTACAAGACACATGCTCATCCGCGCGATTCGGCTGTTAACACCCGTCCCGCGCCCGTCGGTTATTGGCCGGTTGTGCTCTCAATCTCCTGGTGTGCTTCGGACGGCGCGCTTACCGTGGAAGCAGGAGGTCGTCGTCCGTGCACGCTGCGTGTTGCACGGGGGCTCCTTCATCCCTGCCCGTAAGACCCCGTCCGTCGGGGTCGCGAGAGGAGAACCCATGTCGCTCGACGTCTCACCGGCGCTGTTGGAACAGGCCGAGCGAGGCGAGGTCGACGAAGCCGACTTCGTCGACTGCGTCCGGACCTCCCTGCCCTACGCCTGGGAGATGATCAGTTCTCTGGTGGCCCAGCTGAAGGTCGACGGCGGCGAGTTCGCCGACAACCAGACGCCGCCGCCGAACGAGCAGGCACGTGGTCAGCTGCTGCGTGCACTGGCGAGCGACGCGATCCGTGGTGCGCTGCAGCGGCACTTCGGCGTGCGTCTGGCCTTCCAGAACTGCCACCGTGTGGCGGTGTTCCCGCTGGACCCGGCGGTTGACGAGCGGCTGGCCCGCTTCACCTCCGTACGGGGCCAACTGCTCAACCAGTCGCCGGAACTCCGCGACTGCTGAGGCACGGTGCTGCCGCTCCGCATCGCGGGACACACGAACGATGCGAGGTACTCCGGGGCGGCAGCATCCCCCGCGCGACGCCACGAGGCACCGTGTTCCCGCGCGCGTGCGCCTCATCCGAGCAGGGGCAGTACCTCCGCGCCCAGCCGCCGAACGTTCTCCTCGGTGGCGGCGAGGTCGCCCGAGCCCTCGGCGAGCAGGGCGAAGCGCGTGATGCCGGTGCGCTCCGAGGTCGCCGCGAGCCGGTCCGCCGCGAGCCGTGGTGTGCCCACGGGGTGCAGGGCGCACAGCAGTTCCGTGTACGCCACGGGGTCACGCATCGACCGGAGCCGGCCGTCCACGGTGACATGGGCGTCGAGGCCCTGCCGCAGCCAGCCGGGCATGGCCTTCACCAGGGCCTCGGAGGCGTCCGGACCGCGGTCCGCGATCTGGGCGACGCCCGCCGAGACGTGCCCGGCGCCGATCCGGGCGATCTCGTCCGGGTCGTACCCTGCCTCGCGCGCGCGACGCCGCCAGGCGGAGACCATCTCGGCCTTCTCCTCGTCGCCGCAGTGCATCCCGAGCAGCATCGGCAGGCCGCGCTCGGCGGCGAGCCGGACGCTGTGCGGGGAGGTGCAGGCCACGACCACCTCGGGGGCCGCGTCCCCGCCGATCAGCTCGTCCGGGCGCGGCACGACGGTCACCTCGCGGAAGGAGTACCGCTCGCCGGCGGCTCCCACCCGCTGCTCTGTCAACCAGCGCAGCAGCAGGTCGAGCGACTCGGGGAAGCCCTTCTCGTACGCCTCCAGGCCGCCGCCGAAGACCTCCAGGTCGACCCACGGACCGCCGCGTCCCACGCCGAGGGTGAACCGTCCCCCGGAGATGAGGTGCAGCAGCGCCGCCTGCTCGCCGAGTGCCACCGGATGGACGCTCGGCAGCACGCTGACCGCGGTGCCGACCCGGACGCGGCGTGTGCGGCCCAGCAGCAGCGCCGCCAGGGTCACGGCCGACGGACAGACGCCGTACGGAACGAAATGGTGCTCGGCCAGCCAGACCGAGTCGAGCCCCACCTCCTCGGCGGCCTCGGCGGTCCGTACCGCCCGGTGCAACGCCTCCCCCTGGCCCTGGCCCGGGAACTGGGCGGCCAGCACGAACATACCCACGCGCATCGCCTTCTGCCTCCTTGCGGCCGACGCGTTTCTCCCCCTCTGTATGGGCAACAACGTCTGACACGTGCCAAAGGCAACGGCCCGTCCCGAAGTTCTTGCGATTTTCCGCTAAGCCGTCCCGGAAGTGGGGCGGGGCGACCGTGTCGCGGCCCGTAGGCTTGTCGGAACCGTCCGTGTTCCCGGCCCCGTGAGGTGAGAGAGTGTCCCCGCGTCGCAACCGTCCCCAAGGCGGCGAGAAGCCCGATCCCCAGGGTGCGTCGGGCGACAGGTACGGCGGATCGCAGCGCAGCGAGTCCTGGCAGGGCGAGGAGTGGCTCGTCCGGCACGTGGCCGGAGCCAGCGGGCCCGGCAAGCGTTACCGCTGCCCCGGCTGTGACCAGGAGATCCCCGGGGGCGCCCCGCACGTGGTGGCCTGGCCCGAGTACGGGGGAGTGGACGACCGGCGGCACTGGCACAAGGCGTGCTGGAACGCGAAGGACCGCCGCACCACCCGGGTGCAGCGGTCCCGCAACGCGCCGCGCCACTGACACCGCCCCGGACCACGGCCTCGGCCTGGGCGTGCCGGCGGGGGGTCGTCAGACGTCGCGCCGGTTCAGCAGGGCGTAGGCGCCGCCCAGGGCGGCGGCGGTCACGGTCAGCAGGATCAGCACGGGTTCCCAGCCGGTCGGGCCCTCGCCGTTGAGGGTGGGCGTCTCGCTGTAGAGCGAGATCATCTGCGAGGGGATCGCGTAGGTCAGGAGCGCCTTCTGCACGGCCCTCATGGACTCCGAGAACATGAACATGGCGGCCACCAGCGGAAGCAGCAGCACGCCGATCATGACGGTGATCGCACCCGCCGAGTGCCGGATGACCGATCCGAGCGCGAGCGAGAGCAGACCGAGCAGCGCCGTGTAGAGACCGGCGCCGACGGTCGCCCGCAGCCACTCCGCGCCGGTCGGATCGACGGCGTCGACCATCGCCACCTGGATCGCGCCGACGACCGCGGTGACGACGGTGGTGAGAGTGAAGACGAGCAGGAAGAAGACGATCGCCTTGGCGGTCAGCACCCGGGTCCGGCTCGGGCAGGCCGTCAGCGTGGTGCGGATCATGCCCGTGCCGTACTCGGAGGCGATCGTCAGCACGCCGAGCGTGATCACGCAGATCGAACCGGGCAGCATGCCGAAGAAGCCGAGGCCGAGCGCCGACGCGTCCTCGGTGTCGGGAGCGTTGGCGGCGACGAGCGCGCCGACGCCCAGCCCGATGCCGAGCATCAGCAGCACCATCACACCGAGCGTCCACATCGTGGAGCGCACCGAACGGATCTTGGTCCATTCCGAGGCGAGGGCGTCACCGAGGTGCGCCCTGCGGACCGGAATGGGCGAGACGTACGAGTGGGGGGTGGTCATCGGGGGTCCTCGGGCTTCGGGGCGGGCTCGCTCTGCGTCGCGTACGGGTTCTGTCCGGGCGGCGGCGGGGCGTACCAGTCCTGCTGCGGGACCTCGGGTACGACGTACCCAGGCTGCGGGGCGGGCGGCAGGTGCGCCGGACGGGGCTGCTCGAGATGGGCCAGCCGATCCTCGGTGGAGCGGTAGTCCACGGCGCCCTGCGTCATGCGCATGTACGCCTCCTCCAGCGACGCCTGGTGCGGGGACAGCTCCCAGAGTCGTACGTCCGCCTGGTGTGCCACGTCGCTGATCCGCGGCAGCGGGAGCCCGGTCACCCGCAGCGCCCCGTCCGGCTCGGACATCACCCGGCCGCCGGCCTCGGTGAGCGCGGTGGTCAGCTTCTCCCGTTGCTGGGGTTCCGTCTGCGGCGTCCGTACCCGCGCGAAGTCCGCCGAGTTCGCGGAGATGAAGTCCTTGACGCTCATGTCGGCGAGCAGCTGCCCGCGGCCGATCACGATCAGGTGGTCGGCGGTCAGCGCCATCTCGCTCATGAGGTGGCTGGAGACGAAGACGGTCCGGCCCTCGGAGGCCAGCTTCTTCATCAGGTTGCGGACCCAGAGGATGCCCTCGGGGTCCAGGCCGTTGACCGGTTCGTCGAAGAGCAGGACCTGCGGGTCGCCGAGGAGGGCCGCCGCGATGCCGAGACGCTGCCCCATGCCGAGCGAGAAGCCCTTCGAGCGGCGCTTGGCCACATCCTGCAGTCCGACGACCCCGAGCACCTCGTCGACCCGCTGCGCCGGGATGCCGGCGAGCTGGGCGAGCGAGAGCAGGTGGCTGCGGGCGCTGCGCCCGCCGTGCACCGCCTTGGCGTCGAGCAGGGCACCGACCTGCCGGGGCGCGTTCGGCAGCTCCCGGAAGGGGTGCCCGCCGATCGTGACGTGGCCGGCCGTCGGCCGGTCGAGGCCGAGGATCATGCGCATCGTCGTCGACTTGCCGGAGCCGTTGGGCCCGAGGAAGCCGGTGACGGTCCCCGGGCGTACGTGGAAGGAAAGGTTGTACACGGCCGTCTTGGCGCCGTAGCGCTTCGTCAGGCCGACTGCCTCGATCATTCTCCAGCCCCATCGACAGGTCAGGTCCTCGTCGGGGCCGTGGCCTGCGGCCGGAGCCCCCCGTATGACCTAGGAGCCTATCGAGCCGTCGACGGTTCCGGCGAAGTTCGAACTGATGAGCGATGCGGGGCGCGCGGCCGGCGCGCGCCCCGGAGCCCGGCACCGGCCACCCGACAGGCTCTCAGGCGTCCCGCTTCTTCAGGACCGCGTAGCCGCCCAGCAGCGCCGCCGCGACCCAGAGCAGCATGATGCCCAGACCACCCCACGGACCGTACGGGGCCTCCTCGGAGTTCAGGGCGTCCGGGACGACCTGCATGATCTTGGAACCCGCCTGGTCCGGGAAGTACCGCGCGACCTCCTTGGCCTTCGGGACCGCGGACAGGATCTGCGAGACCAGGAAGAAGAACGGAACCAGGATGCCGAGCGAGAGCATGGAGGAGCGCAGCATCGTCGCCACGCCCATCGAGAACAGCGCGATCAGCCCCATGTAGAGCCCGCCCCCGACCACCGCCCGCAGCACGTTGTCCGCGCCGAGGGTCGTGCGGTGCTCGCCGAGCAGCGCCTGTCCCAGGAAGAAGGAGAGGAAGCTGGTCGCCAGGCCCACTCCCAGGGCCAGGGCGCCCGCCACGGCGATCTTGCTGAAGAGGAAGCTCGCGCGCTGGGGGACCGCCGCGAGCGAGGTGCGGATCATGCCCGAGGAGTACTCGGTGCCGACCACCAGGACACCGAAGACGACCATCGCCAGCTGGCCGAGGACCAGACCGGAGAAACTGACGAAGGTCGGGTCGAAGGTGGCCTGCTCGGCCTCCGACAGGTCGTCGAAGGTGGACTTCAGCAGCGCGCACAGGGCCGCGCTCATCGCCACGGTCACCAGCAGCGCGCTGGCCAGTGTCCAGACGGTCGAAGAGACCGTACGGATCTTGGTCCACTCCGACCGGAGGACCGCGGATACCGCTGCCATCGTTCAGGCTCCCTTGGTGGTGTCGCCCCAGCGGGGGCCCGCGGCGGCCGGAGCGGCCGCGCCGTGTACGTCGGTGCCGTGCGCGTGGTATTCCACCGCGCCGGCGGTCATCTGCATGAACGCCTCCTCCAGCGAGGCCCGCTGAGCACTCAGCTCGTGCAGGACCAGCTGGTTCTCGGCGGCCAGTTCGCCCAGCTTCTCCGTGGTCGCGCCGTCGACCTCCAGAGTGCCGCCCCCGGCCTCGACGGCGGTGAAGCCGTTGGCCTGCAGGACGTCGCGGAGACTCTCCTGTTGCGGCGAGCGCAGGCGCACGTAACTGCGGGAATTCTGCTGGATGAAATCGGCCATCGAGGTGTCGGCGAGCAGTTTCCCCTGACCGATCACGATCAGATGATCGGCTGTCAGGGCCATTTCACTCATCAGATGGCTGGAAACGAAGATCGTCCGGCCCTCGGCGGCCAGCGCCTTCATAAGATTGCGGATCCAGTGAATTCCCTCGGGGTCCAGACCATTGACGGGTTCGTCGAACATCAGGATCTCGGGATCGCCGAGCAGCGCCGAGGCGATTCCCAGTCGCTGCCCCATACCCAGCGAGAAGCCCTTCGACTTCTTCTTCGCCACCTGCGTCAGCCCGACCAGATCGAGCACCTCGCCGACCCGGCTCGCCGGGATGCGGTTCGACTGCGCGAGACACAGCAGGTTGTTGTAGGCGGACCGGCCGCCGTGCATCGCCTTGGCGTCGAGCAGCGCCCCGATGTACTTCAGCGGCTCCTGCAGCTCCCGGTAGTGCTTCCCGTCGATCCGGACCGTCCCGCTCGTCGGGTTGTCCAGATCGAGCATCATGCGCATCGTGGTCGACTTGCCCGCGCCGTTGGGCCCCAGGAAGCCGGTCACCACCCCCGGCCGCACCTGGAAGGAAAGCCGGTCCACCGCCGTCTTCGTCCCGAATCGTTTCGTCAGGGCCTCGAGCTCGATCATGGGAACAACCTACGGGTGCGCGAAACCCCCCGCCACTGATATGGCGGGGGGATTTCCGGCTGTTCGTCGCTCAGCGGGAGGGGGACCGGACCGGCGACCGCCTCACGGCCGACGGCGTCGGTGCGACGACGTCACCGCGACTGCTGGGCCGGGACACCGCGGGTGGCCGACTCGTCGTCGATCGGCGAGCCCGCCGCCGCCACCGCGGCACCGGTCAGCGTGGCCAGCATCTCGCGGACGTTGGTCAGCTGCGCGTTGATCGAGTCGCGCCGGTTCGTCAGCGCCGCCAGCTCGCGCTCCGATTCCGAACGGATCCGGTCGGCCTTGGCGTTCGCGTCGGCCACGATGTCCTCGGCCTGCCGCTGCGCGGTCTCCACCGTCTGGCGGGCCCGGCGCTCCGCGTCCGTACGGAGCTTCTCGGCCTCCAGCCGCAGCTGCTCGGCGCGGTGCTCGATCTCGGCGAGGCGCTTCTCGGCCTTCGCCTGACGCGAGGCGAGGTCGCGCTCCGACTGCTCGCGGCGCTTGGCGAGGTTCGTCTCGAAGTCCGCGGCGGCCTGGGCGGCCTTGGCGCGGGTCTCCTCGAAGAGGGCGTCCGCCTCCTCCCGCTTCGACTGCGCGTCCTTCTGGGCCTCGGCGCGCAGCGAGTTGGCCTCACCCTGTGCCTTCTCGACGATCCGGACGCCCTCGTCGTCGGCCTTCGCCTTGCGGTCCGCGGCGAAGGACTCGGCGTCGTTGCGCACCTGCTGGGCGGCCGACTCGGCCAGCTCGCGGTGCTGCTCGGCGGCGCGGCGGGCCTCCTCGCGCAGGTCCTTCGCCTCCTCCTCCGCCAGCCGCAGGATCTTCTCGACACGGGCACCGAGACCGGCGTACGACGGCTCCGCGTCGGAGACCTGGGCCTGGGCGTTCTGCGTCTCGAGGTGGAGCTCCTCGATGCGCTTTTCCAGAGAGGTGATTCGGGACAGAGCACTGTCACGGTCGGCGACGAGCTTGGTAATGCGGTCGTCCACCTGACCGCGGTCGTAACCACGCCGCACGAGCTCGAAGCCGAAGGGGGAGGAAGTGTCGCTCATGGGGTTCCTGTCGAATGAGACCGGTGAGGTGATAGAGGGAATCCTAGGGGCCGAAGCGGCGTGTCATCGAGCGGATGTCGGTTTGATCTGGAGAATGTCCAGCCTTTTGAGTGGCTAGCCCTCGGAAGACTTGCCACTCGAACGTGTAACCCCCGCGGAAGCACCCGCCTTCACCCCGTCCTTCGTCCCGGTGGGCGCCTCGAAAGACTCCAACGCCTCGAGGACGTCCTGGACACGGGAGATCTCGGCATTGATGTCCTCGCGGCGGCGTACCAGCACGTCGAGGTCATGCTTGCCCTCCGAGCGCATCCGCTCCGCCTCGGCCTCCGCCTCCGCCTTGATCTTCTGCGCCTCGCCGATGAGCGAGGCCTTCTTCTGCTCGGCCTCCTTGAGCAGCGCCTCCGCCTTGCGGACGGCGGCGATACGCACCTTGCTCGCCTCGGAGCTCGCCTCGGACACGAGCTCCTTGGCCTTCGCCTCGGCCTCGGCCCGCTGCTCGGTCGCCGCCTTCACCAGCTTGTCGACGCGCTCGCCGGCAGTCTTCATCTGCTCGGCGGTCTCCCGCCGCGCCCGCTCGTGCAGCTCCTCGATCTCGCCCTCGATCCGGCCGCGGAGCTCCTCCGCCCGCTCCCTTATGGCCGTCGCGTCCCTGCGCGCGCCCACCAGGAGTTCGTCCGCGTCCGTCCTCGCCTTCTCCACGAGGGAGTTGCCGTCCACGGTCGCCTCGGAGACGATCCGCTCGGCCTCCTTGCGGGCGGCGCCGACCATCGTGTCCGCCTGCGACTCGGCCTCGGTGGCCGCGCGCAGCGCCTCCTCCTGGGCCTTCGCCATCAGCTGGTCGGCCTGCTCGGCGGCGTCGGCACGCCGCTTGGCGCCGGCCTCGCGCGCCTCGTCCAGCGTGCGGTCCGCCTCGGCGCGGGCCTCCGCCCGCATCCGCTCCGCCGCCGCCTCGGCATCCGCGCCGGCCCGTTCGGCCTCGTCGGCGATCCGCTCGGCGGTCTGCTGCGCGCGGGCCACCTCGTCCGCGGCCTCGGCCCGCAGCAGCCCGGCCTCCTTTGACGCCTCGGCCCGCGTCCGCTCGGCCTGACGCGCCGCCTCGGCGCTGATCCGCTCGGCCTCGCCGGTGGCTTCGGCGATGAGCTGGTCGGCCTGTTCGGCGGCGTCCGTGCGGCGCTTGTCGGCGGCTTTGCGGGCGTCGTCGAGGACCTGTTCGGCGTCGCTGAGCGCGGCGGTGCGCAGCGCCTCCGCGTGGGCCTCGCCGTCCGCCTTGACCTGCTCGGCCTCACCGCGTAGCCGCAGCGCGTCCTGCTCGGCGCTCTCCAGCAGCTCGGCGGCCTCGATGGTGACCCGGTCCGCCTCGCCGGTGGCTTCGGCGATGAGCTGGTCGGCCTGTTCGGCGGCGTCCGTGCGGCGCTTGTCGGCGGCTTTGCGGGCGTCGTCGAGGACCCGTTCGGCGTCGCTGAGCGCGGCGGTGCGCAGCGCCTCGACGTGGGCCTCGCCGTCCGCCTTGACCTGCTCGGCCTCCGTCAGCAGATCCGACACCTCGGCCGTGACCCGGTCGGCTTCCGCCGTCGCCTCGGCGACCAGCCGATCGGCCTGGGCCGCGGCCTCGGAACGGATGCGGTTGGCGTCCGCGCGGGCGTCCGCGCGACTGCGGGACGCGTCCTGCTCGGCCGCCGCCAGCGAGTCCGACGCCTCGGTCCGCACCCGCTGGGCGTACTCGGCTGTGTCCGCGCGGAGCTTGTCCGACTCCGCGATCGCGTCCGCCACCGTCCGGTCGGCCAGTGCCTTCGCCGCCGCGGACTCCTCCTGCACCCGGGTCCGGACCCGGTCGGCGTCCTCGGTGGCGCGTTCCCGCTCCTCGTACGCGTCGGCGCGGACCCGGTCCGCCTCCTCCCGCGCCTCGGTCCGGGTGCGGTCCGCGGCGTGCTCGGCGGCGCTGCGCAGTCCGGCGATCTCCTCCTCGGCCTGTTCCTGGAGCCCGGCGACGGAGTCCCGCACCTGCTGCGCGGTCTGCTCGGCGGCCGACACCAGCTCGGTCGCCCGTCCCTCGGCCTCCTCGACCAGACGCTGTGCCTCGGTCTGTGCCTCCTCGACCCGCTTGCGGGCGGAGGAGAGCAGTTCCTCGGACTGCTCGCGGGCGTTCTCGCGCTCCCGGTCCGCCTCGGAACGGGCCGAGTCGAGGGTCTCCTCGGCCTCCCGGCGCCGCCGGTTGGCCTCCTCCTGGGCGGCGCCCAGCGCCTCGGCGGCCTCGGTGGCCACCCGCTCGGCCGCGGCGGCGGCCTCGGCGCGGACCCGGTCCGCGGTCTCCTGCGCCTCCGACCTCAGCCGCTCGGCCTCGTCGGACGCCTCCTTGCGCAGCCGGACGGCCGCGCTCTCCGCCTCGGCGCGCGTGGTGGACGCGTCCGAAGCGGCCTCGGAGCGCAGCCGCTCGGCCTCCTCCTCGGCCTGGGCCCGGAGCGTGCGGATGCGTTCGGCGGCCTCGGAGCGCAGCCGCTCGGTGTCCTCGGTGGCCTCGCGCCGGATGCGGTCGCTCTCCGCGCGGGCGTCGGTGAGGGCCCGCTCGGCGTTCTCGAGCCGGGAGGCGGCCTCGGAGTGCAGCCGGGAGAGTTCCTCGCCGGCCTCCGCGTGCCGTGCCTCGACGGCCCGCTCGGCCTCCTCGCGCAGTTCCGCCGCGGCCCGTTCGGCGGACTCCTTGACCTCCTGCGCCTGCTCCTCGGCCTCGGCGCGCATCCGCTCGGCCTCGGCGCGGGTGCGCTCCAGGGTCTCCTCGGCCTGGGTGCGCAGTGTCTGGGCGCGCGCCATGGCCTCGGCGCGGACCCGGTCACCGTCCGCGCCCGCGCTGGTGCGCAGCTCGTCGGCGTCCGAGCGGGCCTTGGTCAGCAGCTCCTCGGCCTTGCGCGCGGCCTCCTCGATCTGCTGGACGGCCTCGCGCCGGGCCTCGCCGCGGATGCGCTCGCCCTCGGCGATCGCCTCGGCGCGCAGCTGCTCGGCCTCGCCGCGCAGGCGGCGCGCCTCCTCCTGGAGCTCGACCGTCTTGGCGCGGTACTCCTTGGTGTCGTCCTTGGCCGAGCCCAGGACCTCGCCGGCCTGCTCCTCGGCCTGGGCACGCAGTCGGTCGGCCTCGGTCTCCGCCTCCCGGCGGATCCGCTCGGCCTCCTCGGACGCCTTCCGGGTGGTCTCGCGAGCGTCCTCGGACGCCTTGGTGAGGACCTCCTCGGCGGACCGGGCGGCCTTGGCGAGCGCGGCGGCGGAGTCCTCGGCGGCGACCGTACGGGCCTTCTCGGACGCCTCCGCGACCAGCTTCTCGGCGGCGGTGGTCGCTTCGCGGAGTTTCTCCTCGGCCTCCGACTTGAGGGCCTCGGCCTCCTTGGTGGCCTCGCCGACGAGCCGGGCGATCTCCGCCTTCGCCGTCCTGGAGCGCTGCTCGTTGGCCGACTCGGCGGAGCTCAGCGTCCGGGTGGCCTGCTCCTTGGCCTCGGTCAGTGCCTTCTCGGCCTCCGCGCGGGCCTCGCGGAGCCTCTCCTCCGCCTCCTGCATCCGCTTCTCGGCGGCGCGGGACAGCTCGGTGGCCTGCCGGCGGGCCTGGTCGCTCTCGGCGGTGGTGGCCGAGCGGAGCCGCTCGGCGTGGCTGGTCGCCTCCTGGGCCTGGGTGGAGGCCGCGTCCAGGAGCCGCTCGGCGTCCCGGCGGGCACGGAGGAGAATCGCCTCGGCCTCGGCACGGGCGGCCTCCGCCTCGGAGCCGACCCGCTGGCGGGTCTCCTCGGCGAGCCGGGTGGTCTCGGCGCGTGCCTGGGCGAGGGACTGCTCGGCCTCGGCGCGGGACTCCTCCATCAGCCGGCGGGCCTGGGACTCCGTGCGGGCGCGCAGCTGCTCGGCCCAGGCGACGTTCTCGTTGACGTGCGCCTCGACGGTCTGGCGGCGTTCGGCCAACTCCTGGTCGAGGCGCTGCCGCCGCTGGACGGCCTCGGCGTGCAGCTCGGCCTGGAGGCGGGCCTGGTGCTCGGCGTGCTCCTGGAGGATGCGCTGGGTCTGGGCGCGGGCCTCGCGCAGTTCGCGCTCGGCGTCCTGCCGCAGCTGTTCGGCCTGGGCCTGCGCGTTGCGGAGCAGCTGTTCGGCCTGGTAGCCGATGTCCGCGCTGTCGTACGCGGGCCGGGAAGCGATCGTGCGGCGCGCTTCGTGGAGCTTGGCGCGCAAGACCTCGACCTGGTAACCGAGGTCCTCGGCGTGCTGGACGGCCTTCTCCCGCTCGGTCCTCAGCCGGTCCATCTCGGCTTCGAACCGCGAAAGATGGTCGTCTTCAGCTCGGTGGCTCTCCTGGCGTTCGTAGCCCCGCACTGCGCGGTCCCATCCGTCCCCTGGTCGCAACACTCCACTGAGAACCGTTCCCCGGCGAACGGGCCCCCCGGGGAATGGTGGCAGATCGAATACCCCGACTCCGACGCCGCATGGCACGCGGCACCGACCGGCCCCGGCCCGGAGCCGCCCACTCTACCGGGCCAGGAATCCGGGGGTCAGTGCTCCGCAGCGGAGTGGTCGCCGGAGGGTGCGGCCGAGGTGACCAGTTCGGTGAGGACGCCGTGGCAGTCCTTGGGGTGAAGGAAGGTGATGCGGGACCCCATGGAGCCGGTACGGGGTTCGTCGTAGAGGACCCGGACGCCCTTGGAGCGGATGTCCGCGGCGTCGCCGTCCACGTCCGCGGTCCCGAAGGCGATGTGGTGGACTCCCTCTCCGTTCTTGGCCAGCCATTTGCCCACGGCGGAGTCCTCGCGGGTCGGCTCGAGGAGCTGGAGGTAGGAGGCGCCGCCGTCGGAGGTCTCGTTGATCTTGAGCATGGCCTCGCGGACGCCCTGCTCCTCGTTCACCTCGGAGTGGAACACCTCGAAACCGTAGGTCGCACGGTAGAACTCGACGGTCTTGTCGAGGTCGAAACAGGCGATCCCGATGTGGTCGATTCGCGTCAGCATTCTCCCAGTGCAGCGCCAGTGGGATGGTTACGCAACGTGCGCGCCGTCACACCTTCCGCCCGGTGACCTCGCGTGGCACCGCTCAGTACATTGGCGGTAAACCCTCGTTCACTCCTCATCCCAAGGGGCTGTGCCTCATGTCTGGAACGACCGGTACCACCTCAGTGATCGTCGCGGGCGCCCGCACGCCCATGGGGCGACTGCTCGGCTCCCTCAAGTCCTTCTCCGGTGCCGACCTGGGCGGTTTCGCCATCAAGGCCGCGCTCGACCGGGCGGGCATCGGCGGCGACCAGGTGCAGTACGTGATCATGGGCCAGGTGCTCCAGGCGGGCGCCGGCCAGATCCCCGCACGTCAGGCTGCCTTCAAGGGCGGCATCCCGATGAGCGTCCCGGCCCTCACCGTCAACAAGGTGTGCCTGTCCGGTCTGGACGCCATCGCACTGGCCGACCAACTGATCCGCGCCGGTGAGTTCGACATCGTCGTGGCCGGCGGCCAGGAGTCGATGACGAACGCCCCGCACCTGCTGCCGAAGTCCCGCGAGGGCTACAAGTACGGTGCGATCGAGATGCTCGACGCCATGGCCTACGACGGCCTCACCGACGCCTTCGAGAACATCGCCATGGGCGAGTCCACGGAGAAGCACAACACTCGCCTGGGCATCCCGCGCGCCGAGCAGGACGAGATCGCCGCGCTGTCCCACCAGCGCGCGGCCGCCGCGCAGAAGAACGGCATCTTCGAGGCCGAGATCACCCCGGTCGAGATCCCGCAGCGCAAGGGGGAGCCGGTCGTCTTCGCCAAGGACGAGGGCATCCGCGCCGAGACCACGGCCGAGTCCCTCGGCAAGCTCCGCCCGGCCTTCGCCAAGGACGGCACGATCACCGCGGGCACCTCCTCGCAGATCTCGGACGGCGCCGCCGCCGTCGTGGTGATGAGCAAGGCCAAGGCCGAGGAGCTGGGCCTGGAGTGGATCGCCGAGATCGGCGCCCACGGCAATGTGGCGGGGCCGGACAACTCGCTCCAGTCGCAGCCGTCCAACGCGATCCGGCACGCGCTCACGAAGGAGGGCCTGACCGTCGACGACCTCGACCTGATCGAGATCAACGAGGCGTTCGCCGCGGTCGCCCACCAGTCAATGAAGGATCTGGGCGTCACCCCGGAAAAGGTGAACGTCAACGGCGGCGCCATCGCCCTCGGCCACCCCATCGGCATGTCCGGCGCCCGTGTGGTGCTGCACCTCGCGCTCGAGCTGAAGCGGCGCGGCGGCGGTGTCGGCGCGGCGGCCCTGTGCGGCGGTGGCGGCCAGGGTGACGCACTGATCGTTCGCGTCCCCGGCAAGTAGGCACCGACCCAAGGAGTACCGCAGATGGTGGACGTCCCCGCACTGGTGGACCAGGCACGGGAGGGCCGGCCGCGGGCCGTGGCCCGGCTGATCTCGCTCGTGGAGGGGGCGTCCCCCCAACTGCGCGAGGTGATGGCGGCGCTGGCCCCGCTGGCCGGCGGCGCGTACGTGGTGGGCCTGACCGGCTCGCCCGGCGTGGGCAAGTCCACGTCGACGTCCGCGCTGGTCTCCGCGTACCGGAGAGCGGGCAAGCGGGTCGGGGTGCTGGCTGTCGACCCCTCGTCGCCCTTCAGCGGCGGGGCGCTGCTCGGCGACCGTATCCGGATGTCGGAGCACGCCTCCGACCCGGGTGTGTACATCCGCTCGATGGCCACGCGCGGTCATCTGGGCGGCCTGGCGTGGGCCGCCCCGCAGGCGATCCGCGTGCTGGACGCGGCCGGCTGCGACGTGGTCCTCGTCGAGACGGTCGGTGTCGGGCAGTCGGAGGTGGAGATCGCCTCCCAGGCGGACACCTCCGTGGTGCTGCTCGCGCCGGGCATGGGTGACGGCATCCAGGCGGCCAAGGCGGGCATCCTGGAGATCGGCGACGTGTACGTGGTCAACAAGGCGGACCGGGACGGCGCGGACGCGACGGCCCGTGAGCTGAACCACATGCTGGGTCTGGGGGAGGCGCGTGGTCCGGGCGACTGGCGCCCGCCGATCGTCAAGACCGTGGCGGCGCGCGGCGAGGGCGTCGACGAGGTCGTGGAGGCGCTGGAGAAGCACCGCGCCTGGATGGAGGAGCACGGGGTGCTCGCCGAGCGTCGCCGCGCCCGCTCGGCCCACGAGGTCGAGACGATCGCGGTCACCGCGCTGCGCGAGCGGATCGGCGACCTGCACGGCGACCGCCGTCTGGACGCGCTGGCGGAGCGCATCGTGGCGGGGGAGCTGGACCCGTACGCGGCCTCCGACGAGCTCATCGCGAGCCTGACGGGCAACTGACGACGGCGGCACGGCACGATGTGGAGGGCCCCACCCCGGCGGGGTGGGGCCCTCCACATCGTGCCGTGCCGGGGCGTGGCCCCCCGTTACGGCTTGCCGCGGCGGCCACGGAGCCGCTCGGCGACCGGCTTGAGCGACTCGTGGAGGTCGCCCAGGGCCTCCGGGGAGAGCTGGTCGATGAAGTGCTGGCGCACCGACTCGACGTGGTGCGGGGCCACCTTGCGCATGGTCTCCATGCCCTGGTCCGTCAGGACGGCGTACAGGCCACGCCGGTCTGACTCGCAGTTCTCCCGCCGGACCAGTCCGGCGTTCTCCATGCGGGTGATCTGGTGCGAGAGCCGGCTCTTGGACTGCAGGGTCGCGGTGGCCAGATCGCTCATGCGCAGACGGCGTTCAGCCGACTCCGAGAGGTTCACCAGGATCTCGTAGTCGTTGTTGGTCAGGCCGAAGGGCTGGAGGTCCTTCTCCAGCTGGTACGTCAGCATTCTGTTGACGTCCAGGTAGGTGCGCCAGGCGCACTGCTCGGCGTCGCTGAGCCAGGGGGTGGCCGTCTCGGTCTCCATGTATGGATTCTACCTAAGAAGTTGAATGCTGGACGAAATTGAGGTGTGTGACGCGGGGCACCCGGAGCCCCCGGCGAACGGGTGCAGACGTTCGATGACGTCACACTCCGCAGACTACCGCTCACGCGACGGACCCGGAGCGGCCCGCCGGGGCTGGGCCGGAATCCGACCCCGGAGCCACTCCGCGCGAGCCCGGGGCGCCTTCGTCCACGGCGCCGGCCCGGCGGCCCCAGTACGCCTCCGGAGGCGCGGGGCCGCGCGAGCGGGCGCCCTCCGCCCCGTGGCGGAGGGGACGGTCAGAGGCCGAAGCGACGCTGGAGATCGCCCAGTTGCCCGGGCAGGCGCGGTACGGAGCCCTGCGGTCCGTGGCCGGAACCATGCGGGGTGTGGCCCGGGACGCCCGCCTGGGCCGGTGGCTCGCCGATCGCGCGCTCCGCCATCAGTAGCTCGGTGGACTGGAGCAGGACCGTACCCGCACCGACGAACTCGAACTGGTGCTCCTCGCCGGAACTGCCACCGAGGCCCGTCAGCGCCCGCACGCCG
This sequence comes from Streptomyces sp. NBC_01216, assembly GCF_035994945.1. NCBI lineage: Bacteria > Bacillati > Actinomycetota > Actinomycetes > Kitasatosporales > Streptomycetaceae > Streptomyces > Streptomyces sp. NBC_01216. The sequence goes on along the minus strand of NZ_CP108677.1, from coordinate 2,109,038 downwards.
CCCATCACCCCGGTCAGATAGCCGTGGTCGTAGTGATGGCAGGGGGAGGGGCAGTCCGCCCAGCCCACCAGCGCCTGCGGGTCCACACGCATCGGCGGCTCCATGAAGACCACCGGACCGTTGGACGCGGCCACGAACTTACCCGTGCCGATCAGCGTCACGAAGCCCGGGACGATCGACTGCTTCAGGGCCAGCGTCGGCTGGTACGCGAGGAGGTTGCCCGAACGGATCGTCAGGTTGCCCTCGTCGAGGTCGTACGAGTTGACGTCGAAGGCCCGGTCGGCGAGCAGCATCTTGCCGCTCCCCTCGGCCACCACCCAGTCGCTCGCGTGCAGCGGCGAGTGGAAGGAGGTCCGCACCAGACGGTCCAGCCGACCGTGGCCGATGCCGTTGAACTCGATCCGCCCGTAGTAGGCGATCATCTTCCCCTTCTGCAGGAACCAGGGGGAGCCCTTGAGTTCCACGCAGAAGGTGTACGCGTTCACGTTGTCGTCCGACGGCAGGGTCATCGGGTCGTGGATCACCGGGGCGCTCACAGCTTCTCCTCCGAGGCCTGTACGTACACGGCGCCGCTGCCACTGAGTTCCAGCTGGAACGCCTCACCGGAGCCGCGCCCCACCATGTCGCGCCAGCCGAGCGCGGTGGAGAGCTTGTTGCGTACGTCGCCGTGGTGGGCGACGTACGCCTGCGGGTCCACGTGGACCGGACGGCCGGGCGTGATCGGCAGCTCGATCACCCCGCCGTGGGCCATGACGGCGACCGCGCCGTGGCCGCGGAGCGTGGTGGTGAAGAGCCCCTGGCCCGTCACCTGTCCGCGCACCATGCCCATGACGCCCCCCTGGGAGCCCATGAACATGGTGCCCTGCTCCAGGGTGCCGTCGAAGGCCAGCAGCCGGTCGGCCTCGACGTAGAGGGTGTCGCCGGACAGCTGGATCACCTGGATGTGGTGGCCGCCGTGGCCGAACATCACCGTGCCGTCGCCCTCGACCGTCATCAGCGGCGTCGCCTCGCCCGCCACCCGGCGGCCGATCATCGACATCACGCCGCCCTGGCCGCCGGTGAGGTTCGGGGTGAAGGAGACCTCGCCGCGGTAGGCGAGCATCGCGCCGCGCTGGCTGAACATGTGCCGGCCCGGCACCACCGTCGCCTCGACCATCTTCGAGTTGACCTCGCGGAACGGCATCAGACGTCACCCCCGATCGTGTTCCGCTCGCTCGGCTGCACGTAGACGAGACCGTCGCCCTCGAAGCGGATCTGGAACGCCTCGCCGCCGCCCTCGCCGAGGAAGGTGCGGAAGGTCACACCGGACTGGAAGTGCTGCTGGACGTTGCCCTGGTGCGCGATGTAGGCGCCGGGGTCGACGGAGAGCGGGTACTGCGGGGAGACGCGCAGCACCACCGCCGGGCCGTCGGACATGATGGCGGCCTGGCCGGTGCCCTCGACGGTCGTCGTGAAGAGCCCGTTGCCGGTCGCACCGCCGCGCAGGCCGGTGAAGGTGGTCCCGGTGCGCAGGCCCGCGTCGGTGCAGAGCAGGTTGCTCGCCTCGACGAATAGCTTGTCGCCGTGCAGGGACACGAGGTTGATCTCGGAGGCGCGGTCGGCGAACCAGCAGGTCCCCTGGCCCTTCACCTCCATCACCTCCATCTGTTCGCCGGTGAGGCGGCGGGTGACCATCCCGCGCAGGCCCTCGCCGCCGCCGGACATCTTCTTGAACGCCATCTGGCCGTCGTAGGCGACCATCGAGCCGTTCTTCGCCTTCACGGCGTCGCCGGTCATGTCGACGGCGAGCACTTTGCTGCCTTGGAGTCGGAACGTAGCCACGGAGGGAGGTTACGGGGCGCGGCGCGGCCGCGAACAGGGACCTGCGGAGGATGCCGACCCTGATAAAGGGCAGGCAAAGCCGGCTGCCACAATGGACGGGCGCTTGTGCATCCCTTCACAAGATCGTCGACCCCGATCAAAAGGTGACCTTCGTGGACATCAAGACCGCTTCGTCCCTGCATCGCCTCCGGCTGGTCTCCGCGCCGGAGGCCGTCTCCTTCCTCCTGCTGCTGGTCTGCTCGGTGCTCAAGCGCACCACGGACTTCAACGCGGTCCCGGTGATGGGTGCGATCCACGGCATCCTCTTCGTCCTCTACGTGCTCTTCTGGCTGGACGCCTGGAACCGCACCAAGTGGGACCTCAAGACGGCGGCGCTCTACTTCGTGCTCTCCGTGCTGCCGTTCGGCGGCTTCTTCGCCGAGCGCCGGCTGAAGAGCGCGGCCGAGGATGCCGTCATCGCCTCCCGCGCCCGCCACGAGGGCACGGTGAACGCGTGATCGTCGCGTTCTCGGTCACGCCACTGGGTGTCGGGGAAGAGGTCGGCGAGTACGTCGCCGACGCGGTCCGGGTCGTCCGCGAGTCGGGCCTGCCGAACCGGACCGACGCCATGTTCACCTCCGTGGAGGGGGAGTGGGGCGAGGTCATGGACGTCGTCAGGCGTGCCGTCGCCGCCGTCGAGGCGCGTGCCCCACGGGTCTCCCTGGTCCTCAAGGCCGACATCCGGCCGGGCGTCACCGACGCGCTGGACGCGAAGGTCGCCACGGTCGAGCGGCACCTCGGAGCCTGACGCCCCGGGCCCGCGGTGACCGGTCCCGGCCCGCCGCCGTATCCCGGTCGGCCCTCCCCGCGCACGCCGCGTCGCCCGCCCGTGGCCTCGCCCCGGGCGGCCGCGGGAAGCCCCCAGCCCTTCGGGGCGCGCACGGGCGCTGATTGAACGACCGCTCACCATGGGTTACGGTCATTTTGAGCGGTCGCTCAACGAGTTTCGGCCGTCGTCGGCGCCGGTGTCTCCGCGGGGGAGCGCCACCGGGGCCGACGCCGGCCGGCGTTCGCTCGCCCGGCCCTTCCTCCGGCGGCTCCGGCCGCCCGGCGCGCGGGTACGGCACGCCGCGCCGCCTCGTCGGCCGCGCCCGCCGGGGCGACGCTGCAGGGCCCGGTGAGCCGGGCTCCGGACGGAGGAGGAACCCGCATGGCCAAGGACGCCGAAGGGCCGGCCGGAGAAGGCCGAGACGCCTCCCCGGGCTCCGGAGCCAAGGACGGGCGCAGTCGCGGAACCCGTGAAAAACTCCTCGAAGGCGCCCTGCGCGCCCTGACCGAGCAGGGCATCGCCCGGACCTCCGCCCGTTCCGTCGCCGCCGCGGCGGGCGTCAACCAGGCCCTGGTCTTCTACCATTTCGGCTCCGTGGACGAACTCCTCGCCGCCGCCTGCCGCCACGGTGCCGAGCGGCGTGTGGCGCGCTACCGCGAACGGCTGGCCGCCGTCACCACCTTCGCCGAGCTCCTCCGGTTCGGCCGCGAGATGCACGCCGAGGAGCGGGGCGCCGGCCATGTCGCGGTACTCGCACAGCTGTTGGCGGGAGCTCAGAGCCGGCCGGGTCTGGCCCCCGCCACCGCGTCCGGACTCGACCTCTGGATCGAGGAACTGGAAGGCGTCCTCACCCGAGTCCTGGCCGGAAACCCGCTCGCCGAGTTCGTCGACCCCGCCGGACTGGCCCGCACCTGCGCCGCGGCCTTCGTGGGGCTCGAACTGTACGAGGGCGTGGACCCCGCGGGCGCCGAGCAGGTGCTCGTCTCACTGGAGCGGCTGGCGGGGCTCGCCGCCGCGCTGGAGGACCTCGGGCCGCTCGCCCAACGGGCCGTCAGGCAGAGGCTGCGGCGCGACGGTCGCCACTGAGAGCCTGTCGGGGCCGGTAAGTCCCTCGCTCGGACGACTCCGGTCGACATGTCGATACGAGTCACCTTTGGTGAGGGTATCGACCTGTCCGATGACAGCTGGAGGCACCGTGCGGCCGGAAGGCTACGACTACGAGACCTACAGCCGGATCGCCGGTCCCCTGACGGAGCCCGCGGCGGCCTACCGGGTGCGGTACCGCAGCCTGCTCGCGAAGGAACCGCACCGAATACGGGCCGTCCTCCTCCTGTGCCTGGCTCCCCTGCTCTCGGCGGTGCTCCTGGTCTACCTCGTCTGGCCCAGTCACCGGACCGTCCGTCCCGGCGGAGCCGCCTGGCTGGTCCACCTCGACACCGTGATGCTCGTGTCGATCGGCCTCGTCTGCTTCTTCATGCTGGTGAACGTCGCGTCGGTCGCCCACGCCGCCCTCGTCGCCCGTGACCCGGTACCCGTGCGCGCCGAGCCGGGCACCCGCGTGGCCTTCCTCACCACCTACGTCCCGGCGAAGGAGCCGCTCTCGACGGTCCGCGCCACACTCGAGGCGGCGGTGCTGCTGCGGCACGACGGACCGCTCGACGTGTGGCTGCTCGACGAGGGCGACGACCCGCGGGCCAGGGCGCTCTGCGGTGAGCTGGGCGTCCGGCACTTCACCCGCCACGGCGTCCCCGAGTGGAACCGCGACAAGGGACCCCACAAGGCCCGCACCAAGCACGGCAACTACAACGCCTGGCTGGCCGCACACGGCGACGCCTACGCCTTCCTCGCCTCCGTCGACACCGACCACGTCCCCCTGCCCGAATTCCTGGAACGGATGCTCGGCTACTTCCGCGACCCGGACGTCGCGTTCGTGGTCGGGCCGCAGGTCTACGGCAACTACACCTCGGCCGTCACCAAAGGCGCCGAATCCCAGCAGTTCCTCTTCCACGCCCTCATCCAGCGGGCCGGGAACCGCTACCACGCCCCCATGTTCGTCGGCACCAACAACATCGTCCGCGTCTCGGCCCTCCGCCAGGTGGGCGGACTGTACGACTCGGTCACCGAGGACATGGCGACCGGCTTCGAACTGCACCGCCACCGGAACCCCGGCACCGGCCGTTTCTGGCGGTCCGTCTACACCCCCGACGTCCTCGCCGTGGGTGAGGGCCCGGCCTCCTGGACCGACTTCTTCACCCAGCAGCTGCGCTGGTCCCGGGGCACCTACGAGACCCTGATCAGGCAGTACCGGAAGGCGCTCTTCAGGATCCCGCCCGGTCGCCTCCTCCACTACACCCTGATGCTCGTCTACTACCCGATGACCGCCGTGAACTGGCTCCTCGGCGTCCTCAGCTGCGTGCTCTTCCTCTGGTTCGGGGCATCCGGCACCCAGGTCTCCTCCTCGGTCTGGCTGATGATCCACAGCGATGCGGCGGCCCTCCAGATCGCGCTGTACCTGTGGAACCGGCGGCACAACGTCTCACCCCACGAACCCGAAGGCTCGGGCGGCCTGGCCGGGATGGCGATGTCGGCACTGTGCGCCCCGGTCTACCTGAGGTCGCTCGGCTCCGCGGTGCTGCGCACCCGGGGCTGTTTCGTCGTCACCCCCAAGGGAGGCGGGGGCAGCCCCGACCGGCTCCGCACCTTCCGGATCCACCTCGGGTGGGCGACCGTGCTGGTCGTCTCGCTGGCCGCCTCCGTCCGCTTCCAGCACACTCACGTGGCCATGCGCACCTGGTCCGTCCTCGCCCTGGCCCTCGCGCTCGGACCGCTCGCCGTCTGGACCTGGACCGCCCTGCGCGCCGGGCGGACCGGCCCGTGTGCCGGGGAGAGCGTGCCGGGCACCCGCCCCGCCGTCGGATCGGCGGCGCCCGCCCCCGCCGCCCCGGCCACGCCGCCGCCCGCCCTTGCCCCGGCCCCCGCCGGGCCCGTCGCGGCGGCGCCCACCACGACAGGAGGGAACTGACCCATGGTCCGACTGCCGTCGGGACGCCTCAGGAAGAACCTGTTCGGCGGCGGCGCCGTCGTGCTCCTCGCCGCACTCAACGCCCCCGCCGTGGTCTCCTTCGCCGAGGCCGAGTACCACGCCTACAAGATCGCGCGTCCCGGGTACCAGCGGACGTACGGCTCCTGGCGGATCGTCGACGTGCCCGCCGAGTACCGCGTCAACGCCATCCACGCGGCCCTGCTGCACACCGGCAAGGTGCTGCTCATCGCCGGCTCCGGCAACGACCAGGAGAAGTTCGACTCCGGCACCTTCGACACCATCCTGTGGGACCCGGGAAACGACACCTTCAAGAAGATCCCCACGCCCGAGGACTTCTTCTGCTCCGGCCACGCCCAGCTCCCCGACGGTCGGCTGCTGGTCGCCGGCGGCACCGCCCGCTACGAGGTCCTCGACGGCGAGGTCAAGAAGGCCGGCGGCACGATGCGGGTCAGGAACGAGAACACGGACAAGGCCGTCACCCTCGCGAAGGGCACCGTCTTCCGCTCGCCCTCGGGCGTCGAGTACGTCAGCGCGGCCGACGTCACGGTCCCCAGGGCCACCCGTGAGTTCCAGGGCTCGTACGTCGGGAGCGGCCGGATGAACCCGTGGCAGAGCAAGGTCACCGCGGCCGAGGCCGATGTCTTCGTCGAGGCCCGGGAGGAGGGGCCGCGGGGCCTCACGACCCAGGCCGCGCGCTACGAGATCCTCGGCCGTGAGGGAGCCGGCGAGGTCTACGGGGTCGCGCAGCGGCTCACCACCGCCAAGCAGGAGTTCCAGGGCATCAAGGCGGCCTACGAGTTCGACCCACGGGCCGAGCGGTACGTCCCGGTCGCCCCGATGGAGGACGCCCGCTGGTACCCCACGTTGGTGACCCTCGAAGACGGCAGGGTGCTCGCCGTCTCCGGCCTCAACGAGGTCGGAGACGTCGTGCCCGGCGACAACGAGATGTACGACCCGGCCACCAGGACCTGGTCCCCGGGGCCCTTCCGCTACTTCCCCACCTACCCCTCCCTCTTCCTCACCCAGGGCGGCCGGCTCCTCTACACCGGCTCCAACGCCGGTTACGGCGCGGAGGACCGGGGTCGTACGCCGGGCCTGTGGGACCTGGAGAAGAACACCTTCACCCCGCTGGGCGGCCTCAGCGACCCCGACCAGCTGGAGACCTCGGCCTCCGTGCTGCTGCCGCCGGCCCAGGATCAGAAGCTCATGGTCTTCGGCGGCGGAGGGGTCGGGGAGTCCCCGAAGTCCACCGCCCGCACCTCGATCATCGACCTCTCCCGCCCCGACCCGTCCTTCCGTGACGGACCGGCGCTGCCGCAGGGCACCCGCTACCTCAGCAGCGTGCTCATGCCCGACGACACCGTCTTCACCAGCGGCGGCTCGCGCGGGTACCGGGGCCGCAGCCGCAGCGACGTGCTCAAGGCACAGTTCTACGACCCGAAGACCGACACCTTCACCGCGGCGGCCGAGCCGGCCGTCGGCCGCAACTACCACTCCGAGGCGCTGCTGCTGCCCGACGGCCGGGTCGCCACCTTCGGTTCCGACCCGCTCTTCGACGACGAGGCCAACACCCGACTCGGCACCTTCGAGCAGCGGATCGAGGTCTACACCCCGCCCGCCCTGCACCGCGCCGGTGCGGATCGGCCCGTGCTGGGGGAGGGTCCGCGCACCGTCGACGCCGGCGCCCGTGCCACCTTCCGGACGGCGGACGCGGCCCGGATCACCACGGCCCGGCTGATGCGGCCGAGCGCCGTCACCCACACCACGGACGTCGAGCAGCGCTCCGTCGCGCTCGGCCTGACGAAGGGGCCGGACTCGGTGACGGTGGACGTGCCGGGGGACCGGACGCTGGTTCCGCCCGGCTGGTACATGCTCTTCGTGACCGACCGGGACGGCGCGCCGTCCGAGGCGACGTGGGTGCGGGTGCCCTGAGCACGTGAGCGCCGGCCCCGGGCCGGCGCTCACCCCGGGCCGGCACCTTCCGGCGCCGGCGCACCGGACCGGGCGTCCTCGCGAGGACGGTCCGCACCGGGCGGGGACGTCTGTACCGCGAGGGAGATCCCCAGCGGCGTCCGCTCGTACAGCACCTGGTGCCCGTACCGCCGCGACGTGAGCAGTCCGGCCTCACGCAGCACGGTCAGATGCGCCGACACGGAGGACGGGGCGAGGCCCAGGCGGTGCGCGAGCGCTGTCGTGCCGGCCGGTTCGTCGAGGGCGCACAGCACCTCGGCACGGGCCGCGCCGAGCAGCCGTGCCAGGGTCCGCGGCGTCCGCTCGCGGGCCTCGGTCCACAGCCCGCCGATGCCGCGGGCCGGGTAGGCGACGGTCGGCTGCCAGGGCGGGTCGAAGCCGCTCACCACATCGGGCCAGATGAAGACCGACGGCAGCAGCACCAGGCCCTGGCCGTCCAGGGCGCGGACGTGCTCGCCCCGGTAACCGACGGTGAGGGTGGCGCGGTCGGCGGCCCAGTCGAAGCCGGGGTGCAGCTCGCCGAGGAGCCGTTCCAGCCCGCCTTCGGCCAGCCTGCGCGAGTGGTAGGCCACGTCCGCCTCCAGCAGCGCGCGCAGGCGGGGCCAGTCGGGCGCGACCAGCGTCTCCCAGGCGATGCGGAGCAGATCGGCGAGGCGCCGGACGGCGTCGGTGGGGTCGGCGAGCACGCGCCGCCCCTCGGGGCTCTCCGCCGCCCCCGGGGTGTCGGCGAGCGACCGCTCGAAGTCGGCCAGCGCCTGCGCGGGACCGGTGCGGCGCACCGCCGCGAGCTCCTCCTCGAAGGAGACGGCCGGTCCCAGCGGGGGCGGGTAGAGGAAGTCGGGACTGTGCCCGCGCCGCGGCATCAGCAGGTGCAGCGGACGGAGATCGAGACCCTCGGCCGCGCCGCGGATCCGCCGCAGCCAGGGCAGGTGGTAGCCCTGGTGCCGGGGGTGGGCCAGCACGCGCACGGCGGAGTGCGTCTCCCAGAGCGGCGAGATCGCGAACCGGATCCGCAGCGGGTCGGCCTCGCCGAAGCGGAGGTGGTAGGGCATCGGCACTCCGGGACCGGAAGATTCGTCTGGAGCCGAAAGTCTAGGCCGCCGGCACCGGGACCGGCAGTCTGCGGCCCATGTCCATGCCCGTGCCCGTGCCCGACAGCCGCACCCCGCCCCCCGCGGCCGTGCCCCCGGACGCTCCCGCCGCGGAGTCCGGAGCCCCGCCGGAGGCCCCCGCCGGGCGGGACGGCGGACGTGGCTACCGGGCCGTGTTCGCCGTGCGGGAGTTCAGGACCGTCTTCGCCGCCCACCTGCTCTCCCTGCTCGGCGTCGTCATCAGCGAGATCGCGCTCACCGTCCTCGTCTACGACCTCACCCGTTCCCCGCTGCTGTCCTCCCTCACCTTCGCCCTCGGCTTCCTGCCGTACCTCCTCGGCGGCACCCTCCTCGCCGGCGTCGCCGACCGTCACCCGCCCCGCCGGGTGCTCGTCTTCTGCGACCTCGTGTGCGCCGGCTGCGTGGCGCTCATGGCCGCTCCCACGACCCCCGTCGCCGCGCTCCTGCTGCTGCGGTGCGTGGTCGCCGCCGTCGCGCCCGTCTTCGGCGGCACCCGCATGGCGACCCTCACCGACATCCTCGGCGAGGGCGAGCTCTTCGTCCTGGGCCGGTCCGTGCTGCGGATCGCCTCCCAGAGCGCGCTGCTCGCCGGCTTCGGCGCCGGCGGCCTGCTCCTCACCGTGGTGCCGCCGCGCGGCGCCATAGCGATCACCGCCGGGACCTTCCTCGCCTCCGCGCTGCTGCTCCGCCTCGGGACGCGCGCGCGTCCCGCCCGCGCGGCCGGAGCGCGCCGAGGGGGCGGCGGCACGTTCGCGGTGCTGCGCGACCGCAGGGTGCGCGCCCTGATGCTGATGTTCTGGGTCCCGCCGTTCTTCGCGGTGGCGCCCGAGGCGCTCGCCGCGCCCTACGCCGACGGGATCGGCGCCTCCACCGCCGCGCTCGGCCTGCTGATGTGCGCCCTGCCCGTCGGCACCATCGCGGGCGAACTGCTCGCCGGCTCCGTCCTGACGCCCGCGGCCCGCTCGCGCATCGTCGTCCCGCTCGCCGCGGTCGGGGCGCTGCCCTTCCTCGTCTACCTCGCCGAGCCGGGCGTCGTCCTCGCGTCCGTCGCCCTGCTGCTGGCGGGCGCCACCGGGGCGTACACCCTGGGTCTCGACGCAGGGTTCGTCGCCGCCGTTCCCGGGGAACTGCGCGGGCGGGCCATGACGCTGATGACGGCCGGAATGATGACGGTCCAGGGTCTCGGGATGGCCTCCGCCGGACTGGCCGCCGAGTTCGCCCCCGTCCCTCTCGTGGTCGCGGGTGCCGGTGTGCTCGGCACGCTCGGGGTGCTCGCGGCGGTGGCCGAGGTACGGGCGGCCGACCGGGCGGGGCGGGCGTCCGGGGCGACCGAAGCGCGAGACGGGGCTGACCGGCATGTGACCACTGGGTAAGGTCGACGCGTGCCGAAGCCGCTCAGTCTCCCGTTCGACCCCATCGCCCGCGCCGACGAACTCTGGCAGAAGCGCTGGGGGCCGGTCCCCTCGATGGCCGCGATCACCTCGATCATGCGGGCCCACCAGATCCTCCTCGCGGAGGTCGACGCCGCCGTCAAGCCGTACGGACTGACGTTCGCGCGGTACGAGGCGCTGGTGCTGCTCACCTTCTCCAAGGCGGGCGAACTGCCGATGTCCAAGATCGGCGAGCGACTCATGGTGCACCCCACCTCCGTCACGAACACGGTCGACCGTCTGGTGCGCTCCGGTCTCGTCGACAAGCGGCCGAACCCCAACGACGGCCGCGGCACCCTCGCCTCCATCACCGACAAGGGCCGTGAGGTCGTCGAGGCCGCCACCCGTGACCTGATGGAGATGGACTTCGGCCTCGGGGCCTACGACGCCGAGGAGTGCGCCGAGATCTTCGCGATGCTCCGTCCGCTGCGGGTCGACGCCCACGACTTCGACGAGAGCTGACCCGCGCGAAGATCGCCCGGAACGTGCCGTTACGCTCGACGGCATGAAATCCAGCGTGCTGACCCGCTACCGCGTCATGGCGTACGTGACCGCCGTCATGCTGCTCGTGCTGTGCACCTGCATGGTCTTCAAGTACGGGTTCGACCGGGGCGAGGACGTGACCTTCGCCGTCTCCCAGGCCCACGGTGTCCTCTACATCATCTACCTGATCTTCGCCTTCGATCTGGGCTCCAAGGCCAAGTGGCCGTTCGGCCGGCTCCTCTGGGTCCTGCTGTCCGGCACGATTCCCTTCGCGGCCTTCTTCGTCGAGCGCAAGGTCGTCCGGGACACGCTTCCGCTGGTCAGTGGCGCGCGGCCGGAGCCGGTCAAGGCCTGAACCCCGCCTCCGCGCATATGTGCGGAGGTTTGCCATCGACATTTACTAGGACGTCCTAGTAAATTCGATGGCATGGACGCTGACGCGATCGAGGAAGGCCGCCGACGCTGGCAGGCCCGCTACGACAAGGCCCGCAAGCGCGACGCCGACTTCACCACGCTCTCCGGTGACCCGGTCGAGCCCGTCTACGGGCCCCGCCCCGGGGACGCCTACGAAGGGTTCGAGCGCATCGGCTGGCCGGGCGAGTACCCCTTCACCCGGGGCCTGCACCCGACCGGCTACCGGGGCCGGACCTGGACCATCCGCCAGTTCGCCGGCTTCGGCAACGCCGAACAGACCAACGAGCGCTACAAGATGATCCTGGCCGCCGGCGGCGGCGGACTGTCGGTCGCCTTCGACATGCCGACCCTGATGGGCCGCGACTCCGACGACCCGCGCTCGCTCGGCGAGGTCGGCCACTGTGGTGTCGCCATCGACTCCGCCGCCGACATGGAGGTCCTCTTCAAGGACATCCCCCTCGGCGACGTCACCACCTCCATGACGATCTCGGGCCCGGCCGTGCCCGTGTTCTGCATGTACCTGGTCGCCGCGGAGCGCCAGGGCGTCGATCCGGCCGTGCTCAACGGCACGCTCCAGACCGATATCTTCAAGGAGTACATCGCGCAGAAGGAGTGGCTCTTCCAGCCGGAGCCGCACCTGCGCCTGATCGGCGACCTCATGGAGCACTGTGCGCGGGGCATCCCCGCGTACAAGCCGCTCTCCGTCTCCGGCTACCACATCCGCGAGGCCGGGGCGACGGCCGCGCAGGAACTCGCCTACACCCTCGCCGACGGCTTCGGCTACGTCGAACTGGGCCTCTCGCGCGGCCTGGACGTCGACGTCTTCGCGCCGGGTCTGTCCTTCTTCTTCGACGCGCACCTCGACTTCTTCGAGGAGATCGCCAAGTTCCGCGCCGCCCGCCGGATCTGGGCGCGCTGGATGAAGGAGGTCTACGGAGCCAAGACCGACAAGGCCCAGTGGCTCCGCTTCCACACCCAGACCGCCGGCGTCTCGCTCACCGCCCAGCAGCCGTACAACAACGTCGTGCGCACGGCCGTGGAAGCCCTCTCCGCGGTCCTCGGCGGCACCAACTCGCTGCACACCAACGCCCTCGACGAGACCCTCGCCCTCCCCAGCGAGCAGGCCGCCGAGATCGCGCTGCGCACGCAGCAGGTGCTGATGGAGGAGACGGGCGTGGCCAACGTGGCCGACCCGCTGGGCGGCTCCTGGTACGTCGAGCAGCTCACCGACCGCATCGAGGCCGACGCCGAGAAGATCTTCGACCAGATCAAGGAGCGCGGCCGGCGCGCCCACCCGGAGGGCCGCCACCCGATCGGTCCGATCACCTCCGGCATCCTGCGTGGCATCGAGGACGGCTGGTTCACCGGCGAGATCGCCGAGTCGGCCTTCCAGTACCAGCAGTCCCTGGAGAAGGGTGACAAGCGGGTCGTCGGCGTCAACGTGCACCACGGCTCGGTCACCGGCGACCTGGAGATCCTGCGGGTCAGCCATGAGGTCGAGTGGGAGCAGGTCCGGGTGCTCGGCGAGCGCAAGGGCCGCCGCGACGACGCCCGGGTCCGCGCCTCGCTGGACGCGATGCTGGCGGCGGCCCGGGACGGCTCGAACATGATCGGCCCGATGCTCGACGCGGTGCGCGCGGAAGCCACGCTCGGCGAGATCTGCGACGTGCTCCGTGAGGAGTGGGGCGTCTACACCGAGCCCCCGGGTTTCTAGGGCGTGTTGGGGGGTGGCGGTCGCCATCCCCCTTCACGGAGCCCCCCGGGCGGGCGAAGGCCACCCGGCAGGCTCTCAGCCTTGGGAGGCCGCCGCGCCGAGGCCGCCCAGGAGCAGGGCGCACAGCCGCTGGACCCACTCCTGGTCCACCGGCTCGGCGCTGACCAGCGCCCGGTGCACCACCGCGCCCGCGATCACGTCGAAGATCAGGTCGTCGGTGGCGTCGATCGCCGCGGGGTCCCGGTCGGTGGGCAGTTCACCCCGCTCCTGGGCACGCCGGCGCCCCTCCAGGACCAGCCGCTTCTGACGGTCCACGATCGAGGTGCGGATGCGCTCGCGCAGCGGTTCGTCCCGGGTGGACTCGGCGACCACCGCCATGAGCGCGGTCTTGGTCTCCGGGCGCTGGAGCAGCTCGGCGAACTGGAGTACGACGTTCTCGATGTCGGCCTGGAGGCTGCCGAGGTCGGGCAGGTCGAGCTGGTCGAAGAGGACGGCCACGGCGTCCACCACGAGCTCGTTCTTGTTGCCCCAGCGCCGGTACAGCGTGGTCTTGGCGACCCCCGCCCGGGTCGCGACGTCGCCCATCGTGAGCTTGGACCAGCCGAGGTCGACCAGGGCCGCACGGGTCGCCTCCAGGATCGCCGCGTCCGCCTGGGTCGACCGGGGGCGGCCGGGGCGTCCGGTGCTTCGGGAGCGGGTACGGCTGCACATGGAGGCGACCATACCCGTCAGTAGGTATTGCGCCAGAGGGCTGTGATGTGAGGCAGTTCACCGTGGGCATCGTCCCCGCGCCCTCGCGCCGCGCACGCTCCCGCAGATACGCTACGACCCGTAGCGAAAGGCTGTTGAGCGGCCCCAGCGACAACCACACGCGCCGGGTGGGGACCCGGCGCAACCGAACGAGGACCGTGTACGTCCGTACATCTCGCGCACCGGCGGGAGCTCCGCGGGCGGCACGGTTCAGCCATGGCTTACCGGTCACGCGCGCGGAGGGGGGAGGATGTACCCATGCAGCCCAGAAACATGTCCATGAGCGGCGTCGTCGACCTCGCCGCGGTGAAGGCGGCCGGAGAGGCCAAGGTCAAGGCGGAGCAGGCGCGTGCCGAAGCCGCCCGCCACGGGGGCACGCCGGCCGTCGCCCCTTCTGCCCTGGTGATCGATGTCGATGAGGCAGGCTTCGAGCGCGATGTCCTCGAGCGCTCCGCCGAGGTCCCGGTCGTCATCGACTTCTGGGCCGAGTGGTGTGAACCGTGCAAGCAGCTCGGCCCCCTCCTGGAGCGTCTCGCGGTCGAGTACAACGGCCGCTTTCTGCTCGCCAAGGTCGACGTCGACGCCAATCAGATGCTGATGCAGCAGTTCGGCATCCAGGGGATTCCGGCCGTTTTCGCGGTGGTGGCCGGCCAGGCCCTGCCGCTCTTCCAGGGCGCGGCGCCCGAGGCCCAGATCCGGCAGACCCTCGACCAGCTGATCCAGGTGGGCGAGGAGCGCTTCGGCCTGACGGGCATCGCCGTGGAGCCCTCCGCCGAGGGCGCCGCGGAGGAGGCCCCCGCACCGGTCGGCCCGTACGACGCCTTGCTGGAGGCGGCCATGTCCGCCCTCGACGCGGGCGACCTGGCCGGTGCCGTCCAGGCGTACCGGAACGTGCTCACCGACGATCCCGCCCACCCCGAGGCGAAGCTGGGCCTGGCCCAGGCCGAGCTGCTCGCCCGGGTACAGGACATGGACCCGCAGCAGGTGCGCAGGCAGGCCGCGGACGACCCCGCCGACGTCACCGCGCAGATCGCCGCCGCCGATCTCGATCTGGTGGGCGGCCATGTCGAGGACGCCTTCGGCCGCCTGGTGGACGCCGTGCGCCGCACGGCGGGCGCGGACCGGGACGCGGCGCGCCTGCGCCTCCTGGAGCTGTTCGAGGTCATCGGTCCGGACGACCCCCGCGTCGTGACGGCGCGTCAGGCTCTCGCCCGCGTGCTCTTCTGACCCCGCCCCGCCCTCCCCGGGCGGCGTCGATCCGGCGGGAAGATGACACACAGCGGCCGCGCTTTACCAAAACTTGGTAATCGCGGCCGCTGTTACTTGCAGTAAATCGAACCCGAATTTCTGTCCGGATTTCACCGGCATTCTCCGACTATGGCGTGGGCCATGACTCCACCCTGTGTGGCCGCTTGACATCGCCACGTCGTGGCGAGGTTATCCAGCCGTTACTAGCGAGTAACGAACCCCCTTGTGCCCCGGCCCGGAATGGACCACGATCGGCCACGCTCGGTCCTCCACCGCACCCACCCGGCAACCAACCGGGCTCGCGGCGAGGGTCCCCACCGAGTGGGCCGGCGGCAGTGGCGCCGGCCGTGGACAGGGGGGTTCCTGCGCTCACCGCGACAGGGCCTGTCCAAGCAGGTTGCGCGCAAGGCGCGGCCAGTGGTTGTCGCTCGGGGGTGATCGCCGGTGACTCGGACGCGCAGCGCCCGGTGTCCGGTGCTTCTTCCCGAGGACGTAGCGCTTCTCCCATCCCAGGACGGGCCCCTGGGCCCATCCGGAGATGTACGTCCGAGAAGGAGGAATTCTCATGAAGTCCCAGGTTCGTGGCGGGACCAGATGGAAGCGGTTCGCCGTCGTCATGGTGCCGAGTGTGGCCGCGACGGCCGCGATCGGTGTCGGCCTGGCTCAGGGCGCGCTGGCCGCGTCCTTCAGCATCTCCGGCCAGGAGTTCAAGGTTAAGGCCGACAGTCTTGTCGGCAAGGACTTCGTGCAGTACGGCAACCTCGTGTCCGGCAAGGACCTCGAGGGCAAGCCGTTCGCGGAGCCCGTCGGCGTCTCGGGCTTCTCCGAGGCGTGGATCACCAACATGTGCCAGTCCGTCGTGACGCCGAAGGTCCCGATCCTCGGCACCGTCTCGCTGGAGCTCCGTGCCGGCACGGACAACGGCGAGCCGGTCTACGCGAAGGACATCTACCTCGATGTCTCCTCGCTGAAGGCGGACGCCGAGTTCGGCAACATCGACATCGGCGTGGCGGCGGGCGCACTGCCCAAGTCGGAGGGCAAGCCGGGCATCCAGCCGGGCACCCAGGCCAACCTGTACGGCTTCTCGCAGCGCGCCGAGACGGCGACGCTGAACAACGTGGAGCAGAAGGCCTGGGCGACCACCGCCGGCACCTTCCGTCTCCCCGACCTGAAGCTGTCGCTGCACAAGGGCACCAAGGAGTGCTTCTCCGAGTAAGCACTCGGCGAGCACCCGCTCGGCGGGCGTGGGCCGTCGTCCGTACGGCCCCGCCCGTTCCCGGCCATCGCGCCGTGTTCTCCACTTCTCTCAGCAATACCGCTTCCAGGGAGCTGTTTTCCATGAGCGCCGAGTCCACTGCTTCCCGCGGAGTCCCGAAGAACGACAACCGGTTCCGCACCTGGCGGGGCACCCGGCCGTTCTGGGCCGGTCTGTTCACCATGTTCGGCGGCGTGCCGATCGCGTATCTCCCCTACGCCGACATGCGGCTCGGCAACATGACGATCGCCATGGCCACCACGGCCGGCGCCGGCGCGCTGATCATCGGTGTGCTCCTGGTGACGCTCGGCCTGACGATGTGGTTCCAGCCGATCGTCCGGGTCTTCGCGGGTGTCGCCGCGATCGTGCTGGCGCTCGTGTCCATCCCCGTGTCCAACTTCGGCGGCATCTTCGTCGGCTTCCTGTCCTCCATGATCGGCGGCTGTCTCTCGGTCGCCTGGGCGCCGGGCGTCCCGGTGGAGGAGTCCGAGGAGGCGCGGGCCGAGGGCGCCCCGGGTGCGCACGAGTACGACGGTCCGCGGCAGGGCCCGGAAGGTGACGAGGGCTTCGACGCCGTCGCACCCGTACCGGTTCCGGAGCAGCGCGCCGGTGAGGAGCCGGACCTGTCGGTGGGTCCCGGTGCGCAGGCGACCGAAACCACGATCGACGCCAATGGCGGGAGGAACAGTGCGGGGTGACGAAACACAGCCGTCGCAGTCGGCGACGACTGGGGACAGCGCCACTCTGACCGGCAGGGGGCCGCGGCACGCGGCCCCGCGCAAGTCGCTGCTGAACAGAATCCAGGGACCGGCGGGCAAGGCGATGGCCCTGGCGGCCATGCCGACCGCGGTGCTGGTCGGCATGGGGCTGACGCCCCGGCTCGCCCTCGCCGATGACAAGGACATCCCCTTCGCCCCCGGCCCGTGCGTGACCCGCTCGGACGAGCCGACGGCCGAGGAGACGACGAAGCCGGCGGAGACGCCCGAGCCGACCGCCGACCCGTCGGCCACCGAGGCACCCGCTCCGGAGGCCACCGAGGAGAAGGGGACGCCCACACCCGGCGCCACCCCCTCGGCGGCCGAGACCGCGCAGGCGGTCGACGAGCAGCGGCCCGCCGTACAGCAGGCGCCCGCTCCCGAGCCGACCCCGACGAAGAGCGTGAACCCGCTCGATCCGCTGGGCATCGGCGACAAACTGAAGGACCTCTTCGACGGGCCCGACGCCACCCCGACGGCCACCCCGTCCCCGACGGCGACCACACCGACGCCGCCGCCGGCCACCACGCCCACCACGCCGGCGACCGAGGCGCCCACGACCGAGGAGGCGCCCACCGCGCCCAAGGCCCCGGTCGACCGGACGAAGGACGCCATCAAGGACGCCGCCGACAAGGCGGGCGCCCAGGTCCAGGAGCTCCCGGCGGACGCCAAGGGGCTCGACGCCAAGAAGGACGAGGACATACCGGACGGCGCCAAGCCCCGGTTCCCGTGTCCCGAGGCCGATCCGGAGGCACTCGCGGCGGCCGAGCTGGAGCCGGGCATCCCGCTGCTGCCGGACGAGCCGTGGAAGCTCCAGAGCTCACTGCTCACGCTCAGCGGCCTGAAGTACCACGGCATCGTCGAGGTCAAGACGGGCAGCGGCAAGATCAAGAAGGTCCTGAAGTTCACCGCGAGCTCGGTCGACATCAAGGATCTGCACCAGCTCACCGTGCACTCGGAGGGCCGGACGGGTCACGTCCGCTCGAACCGCGGCTCGACGTCGACCATCCGCAACGGCACGGTGACCATGTACACGGAGCAGCTGAAGGGAAATCTCTTCGGCCTGATCCCGATCACCTTCAACCCGCAGACCCCGCCGCCGCTCGACGTCCCGTTCGCCTTCTTCACGAACGTCGAGGTCATCCAGGCGGGCCAGTTCGGCGGCACCCTCAAGGTCCCCGGGCTGCGCAACACGGTCGAGCCGAACTGACCGACCCGGCCTCCGGGAGCCGCACACGACGAGGTCCCCCGTCCGGCCCGGACGGGGGACCTCGTCGTGTGCGGCTGGGGGGCGTCAGTCGCGCTCTCCGCCGCCCAGGTGGTGCACCCGGACCATGTTCGTGCTGCCCGGCACGCCGGGGGGCGAGCCGGCGGTGATGACCATCGTGTCGCCCTTGCCGTAGCGCTGGAGCTTCAGCAGCTCCGCGTCGACCAACTCGACCATGGCGTCGGTGGTCGCCACGAACGGCGCCAGGAAGGGCTCCACGCCCCAGCTCAGGGTGAGCTGGTTGCGGGTCGTCTCCTCGGTGGTGAAGGCCAGGATCGGCTGGGTCGCGCGATAGCGGGACAGGCGCCGGGCGGTGTCACCGGACTGGGTGAAGGCGATCAGCGCCTTGCCGCCCAGGAAGTCCGCGATCTCACAGGCGGCACGGGCCACCGAGCCGCCCTGCGTCCGCGGCTTCTTGCCCGGGACGAGCGGCTGGAGGCCCTTGGAGAGCAGTTCCTCCTCGGCCGCGACGACGATCTTCGACATCGTCTTCACGGTCTCGATCGGGTACGCGCCGACGGAGGACTCCGCCGAGAGCATGACCGCGTCCGCGCCGTCCAGGATCGCGTTGGCCACGTCGGATGCCTCGGCGCGCGTGGGACGCGAATTGGTGATCATCGACTCCATCATCTGGGTGGCGACGATGACCGGCTTGGCGTTGCGGCGGCACATCTCCACGAGGCGCTTCTGCACCATCGGGACCTTCTCCAGCGGGTACTCCACCGCGAGGTCGCCGCGGGCCACCATGACCGCGTCGAAGGCGGCGACCACGGCCGCCATGTTCTCGACGGCCTGCGGCTTCTCCACCTTGGCGATGACGGGGACCCGACGGCCCTCCTCGTCCATCACCTTGTGGACGTCGTTGACGTCGTCCGCGTCGCGGACGAAGGAGAGCGCGACCATGTCGCAGCCCATCCGGAGGGCGAAGCGGAGGTCCTCGACGTCCTTCTCGGACAGGGCCGGGACGTTCACCGCCGCGCCGGGCAGGTTGATGCCCTTGTGATCGGAGATGACGCCGCCCTCGACGACGATCGTCTTCACCCGCGGGCCCTGGATCTCGATGACCCGGAGTTCGACGTTGCCGTCGTTGATCAGGACCTGGTCGCCCTGGGACACGTCGCCGGGCAGGCCCTTGTACGTGGTGCCGCAGATGGACTTGTCCCCGGGGACGTCCTCGGTGGTGATGGTGAACTCGTCACCCCGCACCAGCTCGACGGGACCCTCCGCGAAGGTCTCCAGACGGATCTTGGGGCCCTGGAGGTCGGCGAGCACGCCCACGGCGCGGCCGGTGTCCGCCACCGCCCTGCGGAGACGGTCGTACCGCTCCTGGTGCTCTGCCTGGGTTCCGTGGCTCATGTTGAATCGGGCCACGTTCATACCGGCCTCGATGAGAGCCTTCAGCTGCTCATACGAGTCGACGGCGGGGCCCAGCGTGCAGACGATTTTGGAACGGCGCATGAGGCGGATCCTATCGGTTTGTTTCACTCCGGAATATTCCGTCTGGTGGAATGTACAAATGGGCGGTGGTCCGCTCAGGCGTTCACTTCCTCCACCAGGGCGAAGCTCTGCCGGGCGATCTCCAGTTCCTCGTCCGTCGGGACCACGGCGACCGCCACGCGGGCGTAGTTCGGCGAGATCAGCCGCGCCTCGTCGGAGCGCACGGCGTTCAGGCCCGAGTCCACCGTGAGGCCGAGCTCCTCGAGTCCGGCGATCGCCGCCTCCCGCACCGGGGCCGCGTTCTCCCCGACGCCCGCGGTGAAGACCACCGCGTCCACCTTCCCCAGAATCGCGTAGTAAGCCCCGATGTACTTCTTCAGGCGGTGGATGTAGACGTCGAAGGCGAGCGCCGCCCGCTGGTCGCCCTCGTCGATCCGGCGCCGGATCTCCCGCATGTCGTTGTCGCCGCAGAGCCCGACCAGACCGCTCTTCTTGTTCAGCAGCACGTCGATCTCGTCGGTCGACATCCCGGCGACCCGCTCCAGGTGGAAGGTCACCGCCGGGTCCACGTCGCCCGAGCGCGTCCCCATGACCAGACCCTCCAGCGGCGTCAGCCCCATGGAGGTGTCCACGCACCGCCCGCCCCGGACGGCCGAGGCGGAGGCGCCGTTGCCCAGGTGCAGCACGATCACGTTCACCTCCTCGGGTGCCCGGCCGAGCAGCCGCGCCGTCTCGCGCGACACGTAGGCGTGCGAGGTGCCGTGGAAGCCGTAGCGCCGGATGCGGTGCGCGTCGGCGGTCTCCACGTCGATCGCGTACCGGGCCGCGTGCTCCGGCATCGTCGTGTGGAAGGCCGTGTCGAAGACCGCCACCTGGGGCAGGTCCGGACGCAGCGACCTCGCCGTACGGATCCCGGTCAGGTTCGCCGGGTTGTGCAACGGGGCGACCGGCACCAGCCGCTCGATCTCGGCCAGCACCTCCTCGTCGACGACCGTCGGCGCGGTGAACCGCGACCCTCCGTGCACCACCCGGTGCCCGATCACGGCCAGTTCGGGGGAGTCCAGTCCGAGTCCGTCCGCGGCCAGCTCCTCGGCCACCGCCTTCAGCGCGGCCACGTGGTCGGCGACCGGGCTCGTCCGCTCGCGCCGCGCACCGCCCCCGCCCTGGAGCGGGGTGTGCACCAGCCGCGAGGTCTCCTCACCGATCCGCTCCACCAGCCCGACCGCCAGCCGGGTGTGCTCGCGCATGTCCAGCAGCTGGTACTTCACCGACGACGAGCCGGAGTTGAGGACGAGGACACGAGAGGCGGTCATGCGGGGAACTCCTCACCCTGGGACTGGATCACCGTGATGGCGACCGTGTTCACGATGTCGCTGACGAGCGCGCCGCGCGAGAGGTCGTTGACCGGCTTGCGCAAGCCCTGGAGCACCGGTCCCACCGCCACGGCGCCGGCCGAGCGCTGCACGGCCTTGTACGTGTTGTTGCCGGTGTTGAGGTCGGGGAAGATCAGCACGGTCGCCTGCCCGGCCACCTCCGACTCCGGCAGCTTGGTGGCGGCGACGGAGGGCTCGACGGCCGCGTCGTACTGGATCGGCCCCTCGATGCGCAGCTCCGGATGGGACGCCCGGACCAGCTTGGTCGCCTCGCGCACCTTGTCCACGTCCGCGCCCGAGCCCGAGGTACCGGTGGAGTACGAGAGCATCGCGATCCGCGGCTCGACGCCGAAGCGGGCCGCGGTCGCCGCCGACTGCACCGCGATGTCCGCGAGCTGCTCGGCGTCCGGGTCGGGATTGACCGCGCAGTCACCGTAGACGAGCACCCTGTCGGCGAGACACATGAAGAAGACCGAGGAGACGATCGACGCGCCCCCGGAGGGTGTGCCCGGGGGCGGGGTGCCGGGCCTGGTCTTGATGATCTCGAAGGCCGGGCGGATCGTCGCGGCGGTGGAGTGCACCGAGCCGGAGACCATGCCGTCCGCCAGCCCCTCCTCGACCATCAGCGTGCCGAAGTAGTTCACGTCCGCCACCATGTCGTAGGCGAGCTCGACGGTGACGCCCTTGTGGGCGCGCAGCGCCGCGTACGTGTCGGCGAAGGCGTCCCGCAGTTCGGAGGTCTGCGGGTCGATCAGCTGGGTCGTCGACAGGTCGATGCCCAGGTCCGCGGCCTTCTTGCGGATCGCCTCGACGTCA
This sequence comes from Streptomyces sp. NBC_01216, assembly GCF_035994945.1. Lineage (NCBI taxonomy): Bacteria > Bacillati > Actinomycetota > Actinomycetes > Kitasatosporales > Streptomycetaceae > Streptomyces > Streptomyces sp. NBC_01216. The sequence goes on along the minus strand of NZ_CP108677.1, from coordinate 2,087,341 downwards.
CCCAGCAGGGTCAGGTCGCAGACGTCGCGCCGCATCAGCACGTCGGCCGCCCGCAGCACCCGCTCCTCGCCGCCCTCGGGCAGCACCACCCGCCGCCGGTGGGCGCGGGCCCGCTCCAGCAGCGCGTGCTCGAACATCATCGGGGTGACCCGGCCGCTGCGGGCCACCGAGATCCGCTTCAGCAGGTCCGCGGAGTCCACGTGCCGTTCGAACAGGCCGAGCGCGGTCTCGGCCTTGCGTGGGGTCGCCGCGTTCAACTTGCCTTCGAGGGAGAAGAGTTCCGTGGCGGTGGGGAAACTGGTGCCCGGCACCGAGAGGACCGGCGTACCGGGTGCGAGCCGGGCCGCCAGCGTCAGCACCGTGTCGCTGGGCCGCTCGTCCAGGGTGAGCAGCACACCGGCGATGGGCGGCGTACCGGACGAGTGCGCGGCCAGCGCGCCGACGACCAGGTCGGAACGGTCTCCGGGGGTGACGACGAGACAGCCGGGGGTCAGGGCGCTGAGGAAGTTCGGCAGCATCGCGCCGCCGAAGACGAAGTCGAGGGCGTCCCGGGCCATGCCCGCGTCGTCACCGAGCACGACCGAGGCGCCGAGCGCGTGGCTGATCTGGGCGACGGTGGGGGCTGCCAGCGCCGGCTCGTCCGGCACTACGTAGCAGGGGACGGGCAGCCGGCTCCCGAGGCGTTCGGCGATGGTCGCGCGGTCCTCGGCGGCCACCCGGTTGACGATCATGGCGAGCACGTCGCAGCCGAGTCCGTCATAGGCGCGGTAGGCGTTGCGCGTCTCGGCCCGTACGGACTCGGCGGTCTGACCCTTGCCGCCCACCACGGGTATGACGGAGGCGCCGAACTCGTTGGCCAACCGGGCGTTGACGGCCAGCTCGTCCGGGAGCTGGGTGGCGGCGAAGTCGGTGCCGAGGACCAGCACGACCTCGTAGTCACGTGCCACCGCGAGGAAGCGGTCGACGAGCCGGGAGACCAGCTCGTCGGTACCCTGTTCGGCCTGGAGCGCGGACGCCTCGAGATAGTCCATGCCGAGGACGGTCGACGGGTCCTGGGAGAGCCGGTAGCGGGCCCGCAGCAACTCGAACAGACGGTCGGGGCCGTCGTGCATCAGCGGCCGGAACACCCCCACCCGGTCCACCTGGCGGGTCAGGAGCTCCATGACCCCCAGCTCGACGACCTGCCGGCCGTCCCCGCGGTCGATCCCGGTCACGTACACGCTGCGCGTCACGCCGTGGTCTCCTGTCCCGTTTCCGTCAGCCGAGTGCGTTCAAGACAGCTCGATGGAGTGGCAATGCCCTCTTGACAATACCTCCGTGGCTGGATAGGACGCCCGCCGGACGCGGGGTCCGGAAAGGGCTCCCGAACGTGCGGGAGCCCGGTGGGGACAAGGCCGTCCGGCTCCGCCCGCGAGCCCCCCGCGCCGAGCGGGAGCCCTCCCTCCGGACCGGGTACGGAGCGCCCGCGGAAGCCGTTCGCGGGCCGCCCGGAGACCTGTCCTCCCGTGCCCCGCGCGGCACTCCCGGGCCCCGCGCCGGCGGCCCGGGAGCCGGACGCGCCGGGCCGCCGGGCACGCGGACCCCCCTCCGGGCGTGTGAGAATCGGCAGGGCTCACTCGTTCCGCTACCCGAGCAGGAGACACAGCACGATGCGCATCGGAGTTCTCACCGCAGGCGGTGACTGCCCTGGCCTGAACGCAGTGATCCGGTCGGTCGTGCACCGTGCCCTCACCGGCCACGGAGACGAAGTCATCGGCTTCGAGGACGGGTTCAAGGGCCTCCTGGACGGGCATGTCCGCCCCCTCGACCTCAACGCCGTCAGCGGCATCCTCGCCCGCGGCGGCACGATCCTCGGCTCCGCCCGGCTTGAGCGCAACCGGCTCGCCGAAGCAGCCGCCTCCGCACCGGAGTTGGCCAGGGAATACGGCATCGACGTCCTCATCCCGATCGGCGGCGAGGGCACCCTGACGGCCGCCCGGATGCTGTCCGACGCCGGTATGCCCGTCGTCGGCGTCCCGAAGACCATCGACAACGACATCTCCGCCACCGACCGCACCTTCGGCTTCGACACCGCGGTGGGCGTCGCGACCGAGGCCATAGACCGCCTCAAGACCACCGCCGAGTCCCACCAGCGGGTGATGGTCGTCGAGGTGATGGGCCGTCACGCCGGCTGGATCGCCCTGGAGTCCGGCATGGCGGGCGGTGCCCACGGCATCTGCCTTCCCGAACGCCCCTTCGAGGTCGACGACCTCGTGAAGATGGTCGAGGAACGCTTCTCCCGGGGCAAGAAGTTCGCGGTCGTCTGCGTCGCCGAGGGCGCGCACCCGGCGGAGGGCTCCATGGACTACCAGAAGGGCGAGATCGACCAGTACGGTCACGAGCGTTTCCAGGGCATCGGCAACCGGCTCGCCGTCGAACTGGAGCGGCGGCTGGGCAAGGAGGCCCGGCCGGTCATCCTCGGCCACGTGCAACGCGGCGGCACGCCGACCGCCTACGACCGCGTCCTCGCCACCCGCTTCGGCTGGCACGCGGTGGAGGCGGCGCACCGGGGCGACTTCGGCCGCATGACGGCGCTGCGCGGCACGGACGTCGTGATGGTGCCGCTCGCCGAGGCCGTCACCCAGCTGAAGACGGTCCCGGTGAACCGGATGTCCGAGGCCGAGTCGGTCTTCTGACCGGACGCCCCGCCTGACGGTCGCACCCTCGGCCGCGTCTCGGTCCCGCCCTCGGACGTGTGCCGGCCGGAGGCCGTGCCGCCCCGTCGCGGACCGCTTCGCCGTGGCTCGGGCTGTCCCCGTGCCCTTGCGGGGCCCGGTCGGAGTCGCCGGATTCCGCCCTTGATCCGGAGGATGCGATCGACGAGGCTTGGACCGTCCCGGACACGCCACCGGCTCCGTCCGGGAGGCGTCCGGGGACCTTGGAAGGGGAGGGGCGGCGTACGCGCATGACCGAGCCGGACCACCACCGGGAGGACGCCGGAGCGGACCCGGCTCCGGAAGCGGGCGGCGATGCCGAGGCCCGCTTCGACATCGACATCGACATCGACATCGACACCGATGTCGATGTCGAAGCGGGTCGGCGGTGGCCCGCCGTGCCCGACCCCGGCCCCGCGCCCCCGAGCCCCGCGCCGCGGATACGGCGGGCGCTCGTCGCGGTCGTGGCCGTCGCCGGGCTCGTCCTCGCGGCGCTCAGCCTCATTGTCGCGCTGGTCCACCACGGCCCGCCGGAGGGAAGGCGGGCGCCGATCCCGCCGACACCCGTGGCCGCCGGGGCCTGAGGGAACGCTCGGCCCGCCTGGACGGTCTCCGCTCCGGAACGGACGCGGAGGGCCGGGAGGCCGGTGTGCCGGCGGGAGTGCCCCGGTGTCGGGAGTGCTCCGGTGTCACGGACCCGCTGCCAAGCGGTCGGCTCCGGAAGTCCTTCGGGGGTTGGTTGCGCGGTCCACGACTTGCTGCGCGTCCCCGATGCGGGATGCGTGAGTCCGTTGTCTGTCCTGGCTCCTTCCTGGTGACTTGCGACAGTCCAGGCCGGCGGCTTGCCGGCTCACCAGGCGGGGCGGATCGGCCCCCGTGGCGTAAGCCGGGTCAGGTCGGCGACAAGTTCACTGAAGCGCGCCTCGCCCAGCGACTCTCGCCATGGTGCGACGGCAGTCCGGGCCGCCTGGTCGGCGGCGCGAGTGGCTGCCCAGCCGGCCTCGGTCAGCCCCAAGAGCCGGGCGCGGGCGTCGTGGGGGTGTGGATGCCGCACCACGTATCCCTTGCGGACGAGCTCCTCGACCAGCTGGGCGGCGGCCTGCTTGGTCACCCCGAGGTGCTCGGCCAGGTCGGCCGTAGTGGCGTCGCCCAGGGAGATGCGGGCAAAGGCGAAGCCGTGTGCAGGCCGTAGGTCCTCGAATCCCTGCTGGGACACGCGAGCGTGGATCTCCTGCGCCAACTGTCCGGAGAGTGCCAGCACGAGTGCGGAGAAGGCCAGAGCGTCATCCATGGGCTTGACTATAACTCGTCAAGCTGCTTGTCTTTATGGACAAGTAGCTTGTCTATAAGGAGCCTGGTATGCCTTTCATTCGCAGTGGCGAAGCCGTCGTGCATGAGATCCACGGTGCCCGCTTCGTTTCCTACGTGCGTCCTGGCACGGGCAGCCGGGACCTCGCCTCCTGGCGCGGCGAGATTCCGGCCGGAACGGTGGGTCCGGCTCACATGATCAGTCACGAGGAGACGTTCTACGTTCTGTCCGGTCGACTCCGGCTCGCCATCGGCGCCGAGAGCGCCGAACTCGGCGTCGGTGACGCGGCGGTGGCTCCGGCAGGCTCCGAGCTGTCGGTTGCCAATACCACCGACCAGCCCGCGCACATCTGGGTCACTACACGTGTCGGGCTCAGCGCCGAGCTGGCCGACGGCAGCACCATCACGCCGCCCTGGACTCACTAGGCCGAGTACGTCCTGTCCAGCGACGAGAAGGCGTCCGTCCACCCGCTGTCGCTGCCGTCCGACCCTGGCCCGGGTCCGGGACCGGGTCCACCTCCGGCCTGGACGAACTGCCGGCCCGGCTCGATCGGCACACCACCGATCACCACGAAGAACCCTCCGTCGCACCAGCGGCCTGATCGACCCCCGAAGGACTTCCGGAGTCGTCCGCTAAGCGTCGGCCACCTCCCAGAAGTGATCCACGATCCGGTCCAGATAGGCACGGCCCGAGTCGCCGCTGTCGCCGGAGGCGCCCCAGCTGCTCGTGGCCGCCATCCGGGCGTGGTAGTCGGTGTGCAGCCGCTGCAGCGCGGTCTCCAGCACGCGTTTCTGCAGCGGCAGCATCTTGACCAGGGGTCGGACGTATGCCTGCCATCGGGTGGTCGCCGCGTCGCGGAGCAGGCCCGCGAGGTCCGCGTCCCGGCCGGTCGCCGTCAGGAGCGCGCGCGGCCCGAGGTCGAGCGCCTGGGCGAGCGCCGCGGTCTGGCGCTCGTTGCCGCGCCAGCGCCCGGACTCCTCCATCCGCAGGTAGGCGGCCGGCTCCAGCCCGACCCGGCGTGCCAGGTCCTCCGGTGCGAGGGAGCGGGCCATCCGGCACTCGCGCAGGGTGGTCGCGGCGGCCAGCAGATCGCCGGGCGCGCACCACAGGACCCCCGCGAGCGCGGTCAGCTCCTGGGGGGTCGGGGCGAGGCGGCCACGCTCCCAGGCGACGACGGTCTCGGGATTGACGAGGAGCCCGTACTGGGCCCGCAGACCGTAGGCGACATGACCCGGGGCCATGCCGAGGCCCTCGCGCAGGCGGCGCGCGGCGACGGTGTCGAACGGGGGAGAGGGTGGGGACTGGGGTTGGTGCACGGCGTCACAGTAGGTGCGGAACGTCACCGTTGGCTACGGTGCGTTCAGCCAAGGCCGGATGTCGTAGGAAGAGGCGAACCCACGGGTAACTCAACGCGCCCGGTCACTCACGGTGGGTCTTCGCGCGTAGACACCGGACGGTCGGCGGACGGTGGCGACGGCGCGGGGCGCCCACCGCGCGGTATCAGAGCCTCAGAGCCCGTCGGGTGGCCTTCGGACGACAGGCTCTCAGGGGGTGGCGCCGGGCGCGCTGGTCCAGCGGTACCGGAGTTCCGGCCGGCCGATCTGCCCGTACCGCGGTGCCCGCGCGGCTCTGCCGTCGGTGACGAGGTGCTCCAGGTAGCGGCGGGCGGTGATCCGTGAGATGCCGACGGCGGCCCCCGCCTCGGCGGCGGTCAGCCCGTCCGGCGCGTCCCGCAGCGCGCGGGTGACGGCCCCCAGCGTGGGGGCGCTGAGCCCCTTGGGGAGCGTCACGGGATGAGGGGTGCGGAGCGTGGCCAGGGCCCGGTCCACCTCGTCCTGCCCCGCGGCCTCGCCCGCGGTGGCCCGGAACTCCGCGTAGCGGGTGAGCCGGTCCCGCAGGGTCGCGAAGGTGAAGGGCTTCAGTACGTACTGGACGACGCCGAGGGACACGCCCTCGCGCACGATCGCGAGATCGCGGGCCGAGGTGACGGCGATGACGTCGGCCCCATGGCCCCCGGCGCGCAGTGAGCGGAGCAACCGGAGGCCATGACCGTCGGGGAGGTACAGGTCGAGCAGGATCAGATCGACCGGTGTGCGCTCCAGGAACCGCGCGGCGGCCGTCCGCGAGTGCGCGACCCCGCTGACGGTGAAGCCGGGCACCCGTCCGGCGTAGAGCGCGTGCGCGTCGGCGGCGACGGGATCGTCCTCGACGACGAGGACACGGATGGACGGGCTGCTCATGCGGTCACCTCGGTGGGAGCGGGGCCGCCGTGTTCGGCCCGGTACGGGAGGCCGGTGGCGGATGGCCGGTGCGGCCGGCGGTGTCGGGCGGGGGTACCGGGCGGCCGGGCCGTCCGGCGACGGGGAGGGCCGTGGGCCGGGGCGCCCGGGGCAGCGGCAGTCGTACGGTGAACTCCGCTCCGCCCTCCCGGGCCGTGCCCAGGCTCACCGAGCCACCCGCGCGGGTCGTCGCCTGGCGGACCAGGGCGAGGCCCAGGCCGCGACCGCGCCCGTGGGTGGACCAGCCCCGTTCGAAGACCGCGCGCCGGGCGTGCTCGGGTACTCCGGGGCCGTTGTCGGCGACGCGGATCAGCAGCTCCCCGTCGCAGGCCAGAGCGGTGACCGTGACGCGTGGCCCGGGGGCGCCGGAGCCCTCCCGGGCCGTCGGCCTCCCGCGCACGGGCTCCTCCGCTCCGTCGTGGCCGGCTCCCTCTGGCCCGGCTCCGTCGTGGCCGGGGACATCCGGCCCGCCGCCCCCGCTCGGGAGGCCCGCGGGCCGGCCCGCCGCCTCGACCGCGTTGTCGATCAGGTTGCCCAGGACGGTCACCAGGTCGCGCGGCGGCACCGTCGAGGGGAGCAGTCCGTCGTCGATGCGGCTGTCCTCGGTCAGGACCAGCTCCACGCCCCGCTCGTTCGCCTGGGCCGCCTTGCCCAGCAGCAGGGCCGCGAGCACCGGTTCACCCACCGCGTCGACCACACGGTCGGTCAGTGTCTGGGCCAGCTCCAGTTCCGCCGTGGCGAAGCCGACCGCCTCGTCCACCCGGCCGAGCTCGATCAGCGAGACCACGGTGTGCAGCCGGTTCGCCGCCTCGTGTGCCTGCGAGCGGAGCGCCTGGGTGAAGCCCCGCTCGGAGGTCAGCTCGCCCGAAAGCGCCTGGAGCTCGGTGTGGTCGCGCAGGGTGACCACGGTCCCGCGCCGCTCTCCGCCGACCACCGGACCGGTGCTGACCACCAGCACCCGGTCGGCGGTCAGGTGCAGCTCGTCGACCCGCGGTTCCGCGGCCAGCAGCGCACCGGTCAGGGAGGCGGGCAATCCCAGCGCCGCCGCCGGCCGTCCCACCACGTCCGCGTCCAGGCCGAGCAACTCGCGCGCGCCGTCGTTGACCAGCGCGATCCGGCGCCGCCCGTCCAGCATCACCAGCCCCTCGCGTACGGCGTGCAGCGCGGCTTCGTGGTAGTCGTGCATCCGGCTCAGCTCGGCCGCGTTCATGCCGTGGGTGTGGCGCCGCAGGCGGGAGTTGATCACGTACGTGCCGATGCCGCCGAGCAGCAGAGCCGCCCCGGCCATCCCCAGCAGCGCCGCCACCTGGTCCCGCATCTGTTCACTGATCCTCTCGACCGTGATCCCCGCGCTCACCAGCGCGATGACCCGGTCGCCGTCGAAGACCGGCGCGACGGTGCGCACCGAGGTCCCGAGCACGCCGCGGTGGGTCTCGGAGAACGTCTCCCCCCGCACGGCCGGCCCGGTGTGGCCGATGTAGGTGTGTCCGATCTGGCCCGGCTCCGGATGAGTCCAGCGGGTCCCGTCCGGCGTCATGACCACCACGAACGTGACCCCCGCGTGGTGCCGCAGCGCCTCCGCGTAGGGCTGGAGCAGCGCCGTGGGCCGGTCCGAGCGGACCGCCTCGGCCACCGCGGGGGACGCCGCCACCGCCGTGGCGATGGCGCGGGACTGCCGCCGGGCGTGCTCCTCGGCCTGACCGCGGTCGGTGACATAGGCGAAGACGGCGCACCCGGCCACGACCGCCGCCACCAGCACGACCTGCATCGCGAAGAGCTGGCCGGCGAGGCTCCGGGGCCGGGGGAGGGGTACGCGCATGCGGGTAAGTGTGCCCGGCCGGATGCGCGGCGGACCCGGCTCGTCCGCATCCCGGCCCGCCGGGACCCGCTCGCGTGCGAACGAAACGCACGCAAGGGTGACCCCGGTCACAGGCTGATGGATAGTCGCGGGGATCCACCGGGACGTGGACACCCACCAGCACGAGGAGGACCCCCGTGGCCGCACAGCGGGACCGCACCCACTACCTGTATCTCGCCGTCATCGGCGCCGTACTGCTCGGCATCGCCGTCGGCTTCCTGGCGCCGGGCGTCGCCGTCGAGCTCAAGCCGCTGGGCACCGGCTTCGTGAACCTGATCAAGATGATGATCTCGCCCATCATCTTCTGCACGATCGTGCTCGGTGTCGGCTCGGTCCGGAAGGCGGCGAAGGTCGGCGCGGTCGGCGGGCTCGCCCTCGGGTACTTCCTCGTGATGTCCACCGTCGCCCTCGCGATCGGCCTGCTCATCGGCAATCTCCTGGAGCCCGGCTCCGGGCTTCACCTCACGAAGGAGGTCGCCGAGGCGGGGTCCCATCAGGCGGAGGGCGCGAGCGAGTCCACGGCCGACTTCCTCCTCGGTGTCATCCCGAAGACCCTGGTCTCGGCCTTCACCGAGGGGGAGGTCCTCCAGACCCTCCTGGTGGCCCTGCTCGCCGGGTTCGCGCTCCAGGCCATGGGGCGGGGCGGGGAGCCGGTCCTGCGCGGGATCGGGCACATCCAGCGCCTGGTGTTCCGCATCCTCGGCATGATCATGTGGGTCGCGCCCGTCGGGGCCTTCGGCGCCATCGCGGCGGTCGTCGGCGCCACCGGTGTCGACGCGCTGAAGTCCCTCGCCGTCATCATGATCGGCTTCTATCTGACCTGCGCCCTGTTCGTCTTCGTGGTGCTCGGCACACTGCTGCGGCTGGTCGCCGGCGTCAGCATCCTGAAGCTGCTGAGGTACCTGGGGCGCGAGTTCCTGCTCATCCTGTCGACCTCCTCGTCCGAGTCGGCGCTGCCGCGGCTCATCGCGAAGATGGAGCACCTGGGTGTCAGCAAGCCCGTCGTCGGCATCACCGTGCCGACCGGCTACTCGTTCAACCTGGACGGCACCGCGATCTACCTGACCATGGCCTCGCTCTTCGTCGCCGAGGCGATGGGTGATCCGCTCTCGCTCGGTGAGCAGGTCTCCCTCCTGGCCTTCATGGTCATCGCCTCGAAGGGCGCGGCCGGCGTCACCGGTGCCGGTCTGGCCACCCTCGCCGGCGGACTCCAGTCGCACCGTCCCGAACTGGTCGACGGGGTCGGCCTGATCGTCGGCATCGACCGTTTCATGAGCGAGGCCCGTGCCCTGACCAACTTCGCGGGCAACGCGGTCGCGACGGTCCTCGTCGGCACCTGGACGAAGGAGATCGACACGGCGCGCCTGACCGAGGTCCTCGCGGGCCGCGTCCCCTTCGACGAGAAGACGCTCGTCGACGACCACGGCCCGGCCGAGGTGCCGGACCAGCGGGCCGAGGAAGGCGAGGAGAAGGCACCGGCGAGCGTGTGACCGGCACGGTCCCGCCGCGCGGCCGGGGCTCCCGTGCCGCGCGGCGGACGGTCCCGGCCGAGCTGCTGCCGGGACCGTCCTCGCGCACGCCGAGGGCGCGCGTCAGGAGAAGGGGATGGTCAGTACGGAGCGGTCCCCGGTGCCGAGCGTGCTGGGCCCGTGGCCGATCGCGTTCCACACCTCGACCCGGACGCGGCCGTTCACCAGGTTCCCGTGCGTTCCGGTCGACGACTTCAGTCCGCGTGCCTGGGTGTAGTGCTCGTATCCCGGCACGGGATCGGTCGCGAAGTACTGGTATGTCTCGGTGCGTTCCCAGGTCCCGTCGCCCGTGCGGTCGTAACTCACCCTGACCTGCTGCCCGTTGGCGACCACCGTTCCGGCGTCCACGAACAGGTCGAACTGCGTGGAGCCGCCGTTGTACGAGCGGGTGACCGGTCCCGAGGTGAAGACCCGCGGGTTCGTCGGCGTCCCGTCGTGGTTGACGCCCCCCGCCGAGGCCAGCGTCACGGTGGACGCCGAGGTGGCGTCTCCGGCCCCGCCGCCCGGCCGGAGGTACAGCCGCGAGGACCCGGAGGGCGGCGGCGTGGTGGGTGGTGTCGTCGGCGGGGTCGTCGTGGAACCGCCCCGTGTCCACACCGCCACGTAGTCCACGAGCATCGGCCGGCCCGGCACCGTCGCGGCGGTCGGCGTCCTCCCGGCCAGCGCGTCCGGGAAAGCCCCGCCCATCGCCACGTTGAGCAGGATGAAGTACCCGGCGTGGCTGGTCATGTCGGCCCAGGCCGCGGCGCCCACCCGGTTCTCGTCGACACTGTGGAAGAGCCGTCCGTCCACGTACCAGCGCAGCGCGTTGGGCGAGACCGAGCGGTCCCATTCGAAGCGGTAGGTGTGGAAGGCCGACTGGCAGGTGCTGTCGGGGCAGGCGCGGGAGGCGCCGATGCCCGTGGTCTCGCCGCAGGGGCCGCCCGGGTTCACGCCGCAGTGGAGCACGCCCCAGACCGAGTCGAGGCCGTTGACGTTTTCCATGATGTCGAACTCGCCGATGGCGGGCCAGTTCCAGTGGTTGCCCCGGTACGGCGCGCCCAGGGCCCAGAACGCCGGCCAGTAGCCGAGCGCCGCGTCGCCGGTCACGTCCGGCATCCGGATGCGTCCCTCGATGCGCAGCGTGCCGCCCGCGGGCGCCTTGAAGTCGGCCCGCCTGGTCTCGATCCGGGCCGAGGTCCAGTTGCCCGCGCCGTCCCGGAGCGGGGTGATGCGGAGGTTGCCGTTGCCGTCGAGGCGGAGGTTGTCGGGGTTCGCGGTGTAGTCCTGGATCTCTCCGGTGCCCCAGTTCCCCGGGCCGCCGGGGTAGCCGTGACCGGTGTCGATCTGCCAGTCGGCCGTGTTCGGCAGGGAGCGGTCAGGGCCGTCGAAGTCGTCGCTCCACTGGAGCGACCAGCCGGGGGCCGGCGGGACGGCACCGCTGGCGCTGCCGGCCCCGCCGCCCAGGCCGAGCAGCGCCCCGGCGGCCAGCGCCGAGGCGAGCAGCGAGGCGAGCACGGGCGTTCGGCGGGCGCGGGCGCGGTGGGTGCGGACGGGCCGGACACGTCTGAAGCGGCTCAAGGCGAACACCTCCGGAAGGATGGTGCGTGGCGGGTGGGAGGACGGGCGGTGCGCATGCCGAAACATGCTGAGAGCGCTCTCAGGAGGCTTTTGTAGTTGGAGACACCGCACTCGTCAATGGGTCCGGCGCCTTCGACCCTCGAAGGCCCCGTTCGCTCGACTCCTGCCTGGCGCAGCCGAGTCGGGGCCTTCGCGGGGTCGAATCCCGCACCTGTCCGCACCCGGAGCCCGCACCGTGACCGGCGCTCCCGCACCCGGCACCCGGGGGCGTCGCGCACGGCCCGGCCGATCGGACCGGGCCGTCCCGTCCGGCCCGCGGCACCGCGCCCGTGCCGTCCTTGCCTTGACGTCGGCGTCAAGGCGTACCTTCGGGGCCATGCGAATCGGCGAGCTTGCCGAGCGGGCGGGAACCACCACGCGGACTCTGCGTTACTACGAGTCCCGGGGTCTCCTGCCCTCCCGGCGGACGGAGAACGGCTACCGCACCTACGACGAGGACGACCTGCGCCTGATCCGGCAGATCCGGACCCTCCAGGATTTCGGCTTCGAACTGGAGGAGACGCGGCCCTTCGTCGACTGCCTGCGGGCGGGGCACCCGGCGGGCGACGCCTGCCCGGCGTCGCTCGACGTGTACCGCAGGAAGCTGGCCGAGCTCGACGGGCTCGTCGAACTGCTCCAGGCGGCACGCGCGCAGGTCGCCGCGCAGCTCCTGCGGGCCGAGGCGGCACTGCCGGGCGGTCCGGAACCCACGTGCGAACTCGGAGGATGAGGACATGATGCGGACGACGGGCGTCACCGAGGTGACGGAGGCGGACTTCGAGGCGCGGGTCCTGGCCGCGGACGGCCCGGTCCTGGTGATGTACACCGCGGACTGGTGCGGGCCGTGCCGCCAGCTGGGGCCGGTCCTCGGCGCGATCGCCGCGGAGCGGGAGGGCCGGCTGGAGATCGTCCGGCTGGACGTGGACCGGAACCCGGGGGTCACGGTGCGCTACGGCGTTCTGGCGACGCCCACGCTGATGGTGTTCCGGGCGGGCGAGCCGGTGAAGTCGATGGTGGGCGCCCGCCCGAAGCGACGGCTGCTGGAGGAACTGGACGACGTCCTGGAACCCGCCTGACCGGACCCGGGCCCACCCGCCGGGGCCCCGGCCCGGCCCTCTCCGTGACGCACAAAAATACCCCGACGAGTAAATTGACAGTCGGGGCGTCGCATCGCGTATATTCATGGGTTCCGTGTTTATGCGCAGCAAATACACGGAGATGTCGAATAAACGCACTGTATCGCGCCGGGAGTCGAATTGTCAACCGAAGAATTTCGGAATGAGCAGAAATTCATCACCGAGCTCTACGCACGACTCGACGACCTGAGGGACCAGGCAGAGGCGGGTGTCGCCACCGCCCTGGCCACCCCCGGCGAGGGCAGCGCCCAGGCGCGCCTCGAACGGGACGTCATGGTCGCCGAGCAGTCCGGGCTGCTCGCCGCCCTCAACGCGGGGGAGACCGGCCTCTGCTTCGGACGCCTGGTCTTCCGGGACGGACGCGACCACCACATCGGGCGCATCGGCCTGCGCGAGGACGACCCCCAGCGCACCCCGCTCGTCGTCGACTGGCGCGCCGAGGTCGCGCGTCCCTTCTACCTCGCCACCGGCCACGAGCCCATGGGACTCAGCCGCCGCCGCCACATCACCACCCAGGGCCGCGAGGTGACCGCCCTCCACGACGAGGTGCTCGACCTCGCCGACCGCACCCGTACCGGCCACGAGAACCACGACGCCGACGAGGTGCTGCTCGCCGCGCTCGACGCCGCCCGCACCGGGCGGATGCACGACATCGTGCAGACCATCCAGGCCGAGCAGGACCGGCTCATCCGCTCCTCCCACCGAGGCGTCCTGGTCGTCGAGGGCGGCCCCGGCACCGGAAAGACCGCCGTCGCCCTGCACCGGGCCGCCTACCTCCTCTACGCCCACCGCGAGCAGCTCGCCAAGCGTGCCGTGCTGATCGTCGGACCCAATCCCGCCTTCCTCGGCTACATCGGCAACGTCCTGCCCTCCCTCGGCGAGACCGGTGTCCTCCTCGCCACCCCCGGCGAGCTGTACCCCGGTGTCCGCGCCACCGGTACCGACACCCCCCGCGCCGCCGCGGTCAAGGGCGCCGCCACGATGGCCGAGGCGCTGGCCCAGGCCGTACGGGACCGCCAGCAGGTACCCGAGCGCGACGAACCCCTGCTCGTGCCCCACGACGACGGCGACCTCCTCATCACCTGGGACATGGCGCTCGAAGCCCGCCACAAGGCCCGTGAGACCCGGCTGCCGCACAACCTCGCGCGGCCCTACTTCGTGTTCCGGATCCTCGACGCGCTCGCCGAACAGCTCGCCGACCGCATCGGCGCCGACCCCTACGGCGGTCCCAACTTCCTCGGCCTGGACGACATCGCCCTGCTCGCCAAGGGCGTCGCCGCCAACCCGGAAGTCCACGCCGCCGTCGACACCCTCTGGCCCGCCCTCACCCCGGAGCGCTTCCTCGCCGACTACCTCGCCGAGCCCACCCACCTCACGGACGAGGACGCCGCCGCCGTCCGGCGCACCGCCGGCCCCTGGACCCCGTCCGACGTCCCGCTGCTCGACGAGGCCGCCGAACTCCTCGGCGAGGACGACTCCGCCGCGCGCGTCGCCGAGGAGGCCGAACGGCAGAAGCAGATCCGGTACGCACAAGGTGTCCTCGACGTCTCCTACGCCTCGCGCACCTACGAGTTCGAGGACAAGGAGGAGCAGGACAAGGACGCCTCCGAGGTCCTCTCCGCGCACGACATCATCGACGCCGAACGTTTCGCCGAGCGCCATGAGGAGGCCGACCACCGCAGTGCCGCCGAGCGTGCGGCGGCCGACCGGACCTGGGTCTTCGGCCACATCATCGTCGATGAGGCGCAGGAGCTGTCCGCCATGGCGTGGCGTCTGCTGATGCGCCGGAGCCCCACCCGCTCCATGACCCTGGTCGGCGACCCGGCCCAGACCGGGGACGCGGCCGGCGTCGGCGCCTGGGAGGAGATCCTCGCGCCGTACGTCGAGGACCGCTGGGAACTCGTCCGTCTCGGGGTCAACTACCGCACCCCCGCCGAGATCATGGCCGTCGCCACGGCGGTCCGGCGTGAGACCGACCCGGCTTTCGAGCCGCCGCGCTCGGTCCGCTCCACCGGCGTCGAGCCCTGGGAGCGGACCGTGCAGGACCCGGTGAGGGAGACCGCCGACGCGGTGGGGGCCGAACGTCTCGGCGAGGGCCGGCTCGCGGTCGTCGCCCCGCCCGCGCTGCACCCCGCCCTCACGGCCGCGCTCCCCGAGGCCGCGTACGGACCGGCGCCGGACCTGACGCGGCCGGTGGTCCTGCTCGACCCCCGGCAGGCGAAGGGCCTGGAGTTCGACACCGTCCTGGTCGTCGACCCGGACGCGATCCGGGCCGGCGACACGCACGGCGTCAACGACCTCTACGTGGCGCTCACCCGGGCCACTCAGCGGCTCGGCGTCATCCGCCGCGCCGCCCCGGGAGCCTGAGGACGGTTCCGCAGGGCCCCGCCGGCCCCGCCCCGGGGGGGATTGCCCCCCGGGCGGGGCCTCAGAGCCTGCCGGGTGACCTCCGACGGGGCGGTCAGGCGGGCCGCAGCCACACCGTCGCCAGCGGTGGCAGCGTCATCCGGATGCTCGCCGGACGGCCGTGCGAGGGCACCGTCTCGGTCTTGACCGGGTCGGTGTTCGCCACCCCGCCGCCGCCGTAGCGCGGGTCGTCCGTGTTCAGCGCCTCGTCCCAGGCGGCCACCGACTCCGGGACGCCCAGCCGGTAGTCGTGCCGCACGACCGGCGAGAAGTTGCAGACGGCGAGCAGCGGCGCGCCCTGCGCGTCGTGGCGCAGGAAGGCGAAGACGTTGTCCTCGGCGGCGTCCCCCACCACCCACGAGAAGCCCTCCGGGACGGTGTCGCGCTCCCACAGGGCCGGGGTCCTCCCGTACACCGTGTTCAGGTCCCTGACCAGGTCCCGCACACCCCGGTGGTCCGCCTCCGCGCCGTACGAGGGGTCCAGCAGCCACCAGTCCGGGCCGTGGTCCACCGACCACTCCGCACCCTGGGCGAACTCCTGGCCCATGTAGAGGAGCTGCTTGCCGGGGTGGGCCCACATGAAGCCCAGGTAGGCGCGGTGGTTGGCGCGCTGCTGCCACCAGTCGCCGGGCATCTTGGAGACCAGCGCGCGCTTGCCGTGCACGACCTCGTCGTGCGAGATCGGCAGGATGTAGTTCTCGCTGTACGCGTACACCATCGAGAAGGTCATCTCGTTGTGGTGGTACCTGCGGTGGACCGGCTCCCTGGAGACGTAGCCGAGCGAGTCGTGCATCCAGCCCATGTTCCACTTCATGCCGAATCCCAGGCCGCCGAAGCCACCGGGGCCGGCCTGGTCCGTCGCCCGGGTCACGCCGTCCCAGGCGGTGGACTCCTCGGCGAAGGTGATGATCCCGGGACACCGCCGGTACACCGTCGCGTTCATCTCCTGGAGGAAGGCGACCGCGTCCAGGTTCTCCCGGCCGCCGTGTTCGTTGGGCAGCCATTCGCCGTGCTCGCGCGAGTAGTCGAGGTAGAGCATCGAGGCGACCGCGTCCACCCGCAGCCCGTCGATGTGGAACTCCTCGCACCAGTACACCGCGTTGGCGACCAGGAAGTTGCGCACCTCCTTGCGGCCGTAGTCGAACTCCAGCGTCCCCCAGTCGGGGTGCGCGGACCGGCGCGGGTCCTCGTGTTCGTACAACGGGCGCCCGTCGAACTCGGCGAGCGCCCACTCGTCGCGCGGGAAGTGCGCGGGGACCCAGTCCATCAGGACGCCGATCCCGGCCCGGTGCAGCGCGTCGACCAGGAACCGGAAGTCGTCGGGGGTGCCCAGCCGGGCGGTCGGCGCGTAGAAGCCGGTGACCTGGTAGCCCCACGAGCCGCCGAAAGGGTGCTCGGCGACCGGCATGAACTCCACGTGGGTGAAGCCGAGATCGCGGACGTAGGCCGGGAGCTGCTCGGCCAGCTGCCGGTACGTCAGCCCCGGCCGCCAGGAGGCCAGGTGCACCTCGTAGACGGAGAGCGGCGCCTCGTGAGGGGGCCGGGCGCCGCGGGTCGCCATCCAGTCCGCGTCGCCCCAGGTGTAGTCCGAGTCGGTGACGACCGACGCGGTGTTCGGCGGGCACTCGGTGCGGCGGGCCATCGGGTCCGCGCGCAGCGTGTGGGAACCGTCAGGCCGGGTGATGTCGTACTTGTAGAGCGCGCCCGCGGCGATACCGGGCACGAACAGCTCCCACACACCGGTGGAGCCGAGCGAGCGCATCGGCAGACCGGTGCCGTCCCAGTGGTTGAAGTCGCCGCTGACCCGCACGCCGCGCGCGTTGGGCGCCCAGACGGTGAAGCGGGTGCCGGTCACCCCCTGGTGGGTGACCGGCCGGGAGCCGAGCGCCTTCCACAGCTCCTCGTGCCGGCCCTCGCCGATCAGGTGCAGGTCGAGCTCGCCGAGGGAGGGCAGGAAGCGGTACGGGTCCTGGACAGGGAGCTCGTCGCCGTCGTACCGCACCCGCAGCTCGTACGACGGCACCTTGCGCAGCAGCGGCAGGATGCCGGAGAAGAAGCCGTCGCCGTCGTCGTGCAGGACGGTCCGGCGGCCCTTGGCGAGGACCGCGACCTCGCGGGCGAAGGGACGCAGGACCCGGACCAGGACACCGCCGCGCACGGGGTGGGCGCCGAGCACGGCGTGCGGGTCGTGGTGCTCGCCCGCGAGCAGCCGGGCCCGGTCGGCCGCGTCGACCGGCGGCGCCGGCCGCGCGGCCGTCCGCTCCGGCTCGGCCTCCGCCCGCGGCGCGGGCGTCCGGGCGGCCTTCTTCGGCCGTGGCACCTCGTCGGTCGTCGTTCGGGCCGTCTTGCGTGCGGATCGGGCGGTCACGGGGATGCCTCCAGCAGCGGATTCGTCAGGATGGGTCGAGGGAGTCGCGGCGGTTCCCACGCAACCGCAACGTCGGCCGCGCCGCACAGGACACTCCGCCGAACGGGCCACGCGACCCGTACCGGCCTGTCTGGGGTCCGGCGGCGGGGCGGCCCTTGCGCCGAACGGGGTGCTCGGGGGTGCGGGCCGCGAGGGCCGGGACCCGCCCTGGCCGCCCCGTGGGGCGGTGCCGGCGGGCGGCGGGACGGCGCGGGCGTCCGGCGACGCGGGTGCGTCGTCACTCGGCTCCCGCCAGACGGTGGATCGCGGCCATCGGGACCGGCAGCCAGTCGGGCCGGTGACGGGCCTCGTAGAGCACCTCGTAGACCGCCTTGTCCGTCTCGTAGGCGCGCAGCAGGGCCGGGTCCGAGCGGGGGTCGGTCCCGGACTCCTTCGCGTAGCCCGCGCAGTAGGCGGCGCGGCAACGTGCGGCCCAGTCGGCGTTCCACGGGCGGTGGGTGCGGGCCGCGTAGTCGAAGGAGCGCAGCATGCCCGCCACGTCGCGGACCGCGGGCTGCGGGCGGCAGCGCTCGGTGAGGGGCTTCGCGGGTTCCCCCTCGAAGTCGATGACCGACCAGCGGCCGTCCGCGGCCCGCAGTGTCTGCCCCAGGTGCAGATCGCCGTGGACCCGCTGCAGCCGCCCGGCCCCGACCGTGCCGCCGGCCGCCGCGAAGACCGCCCGCAGTCCGGGGACGTACGGCAGCAGCGCCGGCACCGCCTGAGCGGCGGAGTGCAGGCGCCGGTCCATCGCCTCCGCCAGCTGCTCCGCCTGGGACCTGCGCAGCCGCTCGGTGGGCAGCGCCGTCGCCAGGGCGAGATGGACCTCGGCCGTGGCCCGGCCGAGCGAATGCGCCTCCTCGGTGAACTCGCGTTCCTCGGCGAGGGCGTCCAGCGCGAGCCGCCAGCCGTCCCGCGAGTCCCGCAGGTACGGCTGGAGCACACCGAGCGTGCTGGCGCCCGACTCGAACCAGGCGACCGGCTCCGGGACGCGCTCGCAGCCCGCCCGTGCCAGCGCCAGCGGCAGCTCCAGATCGGGGTTGGCTCCGGGGCTGACCCGACGGAAGATCTTCAGGATGTACGCGTCGCCGTAGACCAGTGAGGAGTTGGACTGTTCCGCGTCCAGCACCCTTGGTGCGAGCGAGGCGGGCAGGGCGGTCGTGCCGCGGAAGCGCAGCGGACCGATACTGCCCGGGGTGCGCAGCCGTTCGTAGAGCAGCCCCGCGAGCCGCGGGTCGCGCAGCCCCTCGTAGACCGCCCGGCCCGCCAGCGGGCCCTGCCGGAGCCGTCCGATCAGGGCGGGGGCGAGGCGTGGCGGGAGCTGGGTCCTCACGCCGAGGAGCAGTTGGTAGCAGTCGGCGGGTGTCCCGGCCGGGCGACCCGGCTGTTCGACCCGTACCAGCAGGTGCAGTAGACCGGGTCCCGTGCCGTCCGGTGGCAGCAGCTCGGTGGCCGCTTCCAAGCTGAATCCGGTGACCCGGCGGCCCTTGCCCGCGAACCAGCGCTGCCGGGGCAGCCATTCATGGAGCAGGGGAGCGAGTGACGGAAGGAGGGCGGCCGGGGCCCGGGTGTGGGAAGCGGTCTCCGGCATGGCATCGCGTCCTTTCCCCCGGGGGGCGCACGTGGGAGTTCAAATGCGCAGAGTGTCCCGGATTGCGGCGTGAACTGTCCGGCTGTGCGGGACGTGTCGGGTGGGGAAGATCCGTATGGGCCCGACAAGAAGGCCCGTATGGACCTGAATAGACCGTGTGTGGGACACAGTGCCCAGGGTGGCGCGGGGGAAACCCGCCCCACCCCGGTCAGTTGGCCGGGTCGGTCAGCCGAGGGACCGACGGCTCTTCTTCAGACGGAACCAGTAGAAGCCGTGCCCCGCGAGAGTGAGCAGGTAGGGCCACTGGCCGATGGGCGGGAAGCGCACCTGGCCGATCAGTTCCACCGGGTGCATGCCCTCGAACTGCCGCAGATCCAGCTCCGTCGGCTGCGCGAACCGCGAGAAGTTGTTCACGCACAGGACCAGGTCGGCGTCCATGCCCTCCTCGGGAGCGGACTCCCGCAGGAAGGCGAGCACGGCCGGGTTGGAGGAGGGAAGTTCCGTGTACGAGCCGAGCCCGAAGGCGCGGTTCTGCTTACGGATCTCGATCATCCGCTTGGTCCAGTGCAGCAGGGAGGACGGCGAGGCCATCCCCGACTCCACATTGGTGACCTGGTAGCCGTGGACCGGGTCCATGATGGCCGGCAGGGTGAGCCGCCCCGGGTCACAGGAGGAGAATCCCGCGTTCCGGTCGGGCGTCCACTGCATCGGGGTACGTACCCCGTCCCGGTCGCCGAGCCAGATGTTGTCGCCCATCCCGATCTCGTCGCCGTAGTACAGCACCGGCGAGCCGGGCAGCGAGAACAGCAGGGCGGTGAACAGCTCCATCTGCTTGCGGTCGTTGTCCAACAGCGGTGCGAGGCGCCGCCGGATGCCGATGTTGGCCCGCATCCTCGGGTCCTTGGCGTACTCCGCGTACATGTAGTCGCGTTCTTCGTCCGTGACCATCTCGAGCGTCAGCTCGTCGTGGTTGCGCAGGAAGATGCCCCACTGGCAGCCGCTCGGGATCGCCGGCGTCTTGGCCAGGATCTCCGAGACCGGATGGCGGGACTCCCGCCGCACGGCCATGAAGATGCGCGGCATCACGGGGAAGTGGAACGCCATGTGACACTCGTCGCCGCCCGTGGAGTAGTCGCCGAAGTAGTCGACCACGTCCTCCGGCCACTGGTTCGCCTCGGCGAGCAGCACGGTGTCGGGATAGTGCTCGTCGATCTCCCGGCGCACGCGCTTGAGGAAGGCGTGGGTGGCGGGAAGGTTCTCGCAGTTGGTGCCCTCCTCCTGGTACAGGTACGGCACCGCGTCCAGCCGGAAGCCGTCGATCCCCAGGTCCAGCCAGAACTTCAGCGCGGAGAGGATCTCCTCCTGCACGGCGGGGTTCTCGTAGTTGAGATCCGGCTGGTGCGAGAAGAAGCGGTGCCAGTAGTACTGCTTGCGCACCGGGTCGAAGGTCCAGTTGGACGTCTCGGTGTCGACGAAGATGATCCGGGCGTCCTGGTACTGCTTGTCGTCGTCGGCCCAGATGTAGTAGTCGGCGTAGGGCCCTTCGGGATCGGAACGGGATTCCTGGAACCACGGATGCTGCTCGCTCGTGTGGTTCATGACGAAGTCGATGATGACGCGGATGCCGCGCTGGTGCGCCGCGTCGACGAACTCGACGAAGTCGGCGAGATCGCCGAACTCGGGCAGCACCGACGTGTAGTCGGCGACATCGTAGCCGCCGTCCCGGAGCGGGGACTTGAAGAACGGCGGCAGCCAGAGGCAGTCCACCCCCAGCCATTGGAGGTAGTCCAGCTTGGACGTGATGCCCTTGAGATCGCCGACGCCGTCGCCGTTGCTGTCCTGGAACGAGCGGACGAGGACCTCGTAGAACACCGCCCGCTTGAACCAGTCGGGATCACGGTCTTTGGCGGGGGTGTCCTCGAAGGTGTCGGGTACGGGTTCGTTGACAGTCATGTGGTGGGTGACCCTCCGGTCTGCGGGGACGGTCGCAGGACGAGGACGTGCGCGGGCGTGACACCCGGCTCGAGGCGCACATAGCTGGCCCTGCCCCAGTGATAGGTCTCGCCGGTGAGCTCGTCGCGCACCGGTACGGTCTCGTGCCAGTCCAGGCCGAGCTCCGGCATGTCCAACGAGACCGTGGCCTCCTGGGTGTGGTGAGGGTCGAGATTTGCGACCACCAGAACGGTGTTCGAGCCCGACCGCTTGCTGTACGCGATCAACGCGTCGTTGTCGGTGGCGTGGAAGCGCAGCCCGCGCAGCCGGCGCAGCGCCGGATGACGGCGCCTGACACGGTTCAGCGTGGTGATCAGCGGGGCGATCGAGGCCCCGGTGCGCTCGGCCGACTCCCAGTCACGGGGCCGGAGTTGGTACTTCTCTGAGTCCAGGTACTCCTCGCTGCCGTCCCGCAGGGGGGTGTTCTCGCAGAGTTCGTATCCGGCGTAGACACCCCAGGTCGGCGAGAGGGTCGCGGCGAGCACCGCGCGCACCTCGAACGCCGGCCGGCCGCCGCCTTGGAGGTAGGCGTGCAGGATGTCGGGGGTGTTCACGAAGAGGTTCGGCCGCATGTGGGCCGCCGCGTCACCGGACAGCTCGGTGAGGTACTCGGTCAGCTCCTGCCTGGTGTTGCGCCAGGTGAAGTACGTGTACGACTGCTGGAATCCGATCGCGCCGAGCGTGCGCATCATCGCGGGCCGGGTGAACGCCTCCGCCAGGAAGATCACGTCCGGGTCGGCCCGGTTGATCTCGCCGATCACCCGCTCCCAGAACACCACCGGCTTGGTGTGCGGGTTGTCCACGCGGAAGATCCGCACCCCGTGGTCCATCCAGTGCCGCAGCACCCGGACGGTCTCGGCGACGATGGCGTCCATCGTGCCCGGGGCCCCGTCGAAGTCGATCGGGTAGATGTCCTGGTACTTCTTCGGCGGGTTCTCGGCGTACGCGATCGAGCCGTCGGCGCGGTGACGGAACCACTCCGGGTGCTTCTCCACCCACGGGTGGTCCGGGGAGCACTGGAGGGCGAAGTCCAGCGCGATCTCCAGACGCAGCTCGCGGGCGCGGGCCACGAAGGCGTCGAAGTCCTCGAGCGTGCCGAGGTCGGGGTGGACGGCATCGTGCCCGCCCTCCGGTGAACCGATCGCCCACGGCACGCCGACGTCCTCCGGGCTCGCCGCGAGCGCGTTGTTGGGACCCTTGCGATGAGTGGTGCCGATGGGGTGGATGGGTGGCAGATAGACGACGTCGAAGCCCATCGCCGCGATCGCCGGCAGCCGCTCGGCGGCGGTGCGGAACGTCCCGGGCACGGTCCGACCGCGGACCTTCCGCACCCCCTCGGAACGGGGGAAGAACTCGTACCAGGAGCCGAACAGCGCCCGCTCGCGCTCCACCCGGAGCGGCAACGCGGGCGAGGCGCTCACGAGTTCGCGCAGCGGGTGACGGTCCAGGGTCTCGGTCACCCGGGGGGCGAGCGCGGCGGCCAGCCGGGCCGCGGCGGAGCGGGACTCGTCGCGCAGCGCGTCGGCCGCCGCGAGTACGGCCTCCCGGCCACCGCCTTTCTTGGGCACGCCCTTCGCCGCGCGCTCGTGGAGCGCCGCGCCGTCGGCGAGGACCAGCTCGGAGTCGATCCCGGCCGGAATCTTGATCCTCGCGTGATGGCGCCAGGTCGCGACCGGATCGCTCCACGCCTCGACGGTGTACGTCCACAGACCCTCGGCGTCCGGCGTGACCTCGGCGCCCCACCGGTCGGTGCCGGGCGCCAGCTCGCGCATCGGGGTCCAGGGGCCGGGGCGGCCCGAGGGGCCACGCAGCACGACGTTGGCGGCGACGGCGTCATGGCCCTCGCGGAAGACGGTGGCCGACACCTCGAAGGTCTCACCGGCCACGGCCTTCGCGGGCCGGCGTCCACAGTCGACCAGGGGGCGGACGTCCAGTACGGGAATACGTCCCATGAGCGGATTCACAGCATCACCTGAAGGGGTACGGGGGTGCGGGTGGTGGTGCGCTCTTTGTAGCTCCGTCGACGGCTGGCGGGTTGCGGGCATGGCCGCTCCTGTCCGCGTTCACTCGGATGGCGGGTCTACGGGCTGTACCGGAGGAGCCTTCCACTCCATTCGGGCGGGCAATCCGGCGCTTTGTTAACTACTAGGACGTAGTCGTCCGGACAAGCACACGGCACCCACAAGAAACCGGCCCCGTCCTTGTCGGACGAGACCGGCGGTCGCGGCGGCGCGGGCAGGAGCACGGCTCCGGCGCGCGCCGGGGGCCGCGCGCGGGGCGCGGGCGGCCCCCGGGGCGGGGTGGGACACGGGACGGGAAGTCGGCGGAAAACCGGCGGGATGTGGCCGCCGGGCACCCCTCCGGGCACCGGCACGACGGGGACCTCTCCCGACACAGGTATGACGGTGGGTCAGGGATCACGGTTCGGGCTCCGCGCGGGCGCACCACGACGCGCCGGGGGCGTGCCCCCGGCGCGTCGTGGTGCGCCCGCTGCCCGAGGGAGCGTCAGTCCTGAGGCGAGGCAGGCTGCCCCTCGGTGTTGCCGGACCACACCTGCCACGGCTGACGCATGACCCACTCGTCCACCGGTGTCGGGCGCACGGCCAGGACGTCCGCCGACACCCCGTCGTCGGCCGTGAGCAGCAGCGGGTCGACGCCCGTCGCCATGTAGTGGTAGATCCCCGCGACCCCGGCCGCCGCGGCCGGGCCCAGCAGCTGCGCGAGCCCCCGCTCGAAGACCTCCGGCGGCAGCGGCAGGTACTGCACCGAACGGCCCAGCCCCCGGCCGAACGCGGCGGCCAGCTCCGCACCGGTCAGCGCCTGCGCCCCGCCGATGTCGAAGGTCCGGCCCTCCAGCCCCTCCCCGGTCAGCGCGGCCAGCACCGCCTCCGCCAGGTCGCGGTGCGAGAGCCAGGCCGTCGGGGTGGAGGCCGGCAGCGGATAGGCGAGGACGCCCTCGTCGACCAGCGCGGGGCCGTTCCACGGCGAGAACAGGTTGTCCAGGTACACCGGTGGCCGGACGACGACCAGCGGCACACCACTGTCCCGCAGGACCTCCTCGGCGATCCGCCTGGTCTCGAACGCGGCCACCGAGGTCGGGCCCTGCGGGATCCGCGTGTTGGCGTTGTAGACCAGACGCAGGATGCCCGCCTCCCGGGCCGCGTGCGCGATGTTCCGCGCGTACAGCCGCACCCGCTCCGCCTCGTACACCAGCGGCATCACCACCGAGGCGTGCGTCATGCCGTCGAAGAGCCGGCGCACGTCGGCCAGGCTCGCCAGGTCCCCCGCGATGAAGGAGGCACCGGGCAGCGGCGGACGGTCGCCCGCGGGGCGGCGGGTCAGGGTACGCACCTTGTGGTGCCGTTCGGTCAGCAGACGTGCCACCGCGCCGCCCTGGAAACCGGTGGCTCCCACGACCGCGACCCGCATCGGAATCTGACTGGACATGTGTGTGAAGGGCCCTTCGATAGGCTGTGACGGCTGCCGTGACGGCTCTCTCAGGCTGGCGGCGGCGGCTTCGGCCGTTCAATTAACAAACCGGGGCGGAAGTTGAAGGATCGTCCATGGACAACGTGCGAACCGACCGTGACGACCGACGTGAGGACCGACGTGAGCACCGGCGCGAAGACCGGCGCGAGAACCGGCCGGAGGAATGGGGCGAGGACCGGCCCCACGGGCGGGGAGAGGACGGCCCTCGGGGCTCGTGCGACGACCGGCGCGGGGACGACTGCGAGGAGCGGGACGACCTGCTGAGCGAACTGCTGAAGCCACTCCGCCTCACCGGGGTCTTCGACAGCCGCTGGCACGTCCGTGCCCCCTGGGCCATCGAGGGCGACGCGGAACAGAGCTGCGCCGTCCTCCACTACATCGTCGAAGGAGGCTGCTGGATCACCGGCGACGGCCAGGCCCCGCTCGAACTGCGCGCCGGCGACCTGATCGTCTTCCCCACCGGCATCGCCCACCGCCTCTCCGACCGCCCCGACCGGCAGGGCGTACCCCTCAGGGCCGTCCTGCCCGAACGCCAGCCGGGCACCTCCGGCGAGATCGTCATCCCCGGAGACGGAGCCGTCAGCCGCATGCTCTGCGCCGGACTCCACTACGACGCCAGCGCCGCCACCGGGCTCTACACCTCACTGCCCTGGGCACTCGTCCTCGACGGCGCCCAGGTCGACCGCGAACCACTGCTGCGCGACACCCTGCGGCTGCTCGCCGCGCCCGACCGACCGGTGGGCCCCGGAGACCGGCTCATCACCCTGCGCGCCTTCGAGATGGCCCTGGTTCTCGCGCTGCGCCCGCTGCTGCGCGAACTCGCCGACAACCCGGCGACGCTGCCGGTCCTGCGGCACCCCGGCATCAGCCGCGCCATGGTGATGATCGCGACACGCTACGCCGAACCCTGGACCATCGAGTCCCTCGCCCGCGAGGTCGGCATGTCGCGCTCGGCCTTCACCGCCGCCTTCCGGGAACTCGTCGGCGAGGCTCCCGCCCGCCACCTGACCGGACGCCGGATGCAGGAGGCCGCCCGGCTGCTGACCGAGACCTCGATCCCGCAGTCCGCGGTCCCGCCCCGGGTCGGCTACCAGAGCGCGGTCGGCTTCCACCTGGCCTTCCGCAAGTGGTTCGGGATGACCCCGGGGGAGTACCGCTCCGGCTACGACCACGCGGCGTGACCGGGGGAGGCGGAGCGGGGCGGAGCACAAGAGGGCCCCGGTGCCCCCGGCCCCCGGAGACCGGGCCGGGGGCACCGGGGCCCCTTTCGTCGCTGCGCTACCCGAAGGCGACCCGGTCGCTCCAGAGACCGTCGGCCGGCAGGATGACGCGCCAGTAGGCGGACTCGTGGGACGTGCGCCCGCCGCGATAGAAGCCCTCCGGCCGGCCCCGCCCCGAAGATCGCGTTCAACTACTCCTCGCAGTCCGTCGACGGCAGGACCTCGGTCGCCAACGGCCAGGCGTCCTGGATCGGTGACGGCTGGGACTACCACCCCGGCTTCGTCGAGCGGCGCTACCGCTCCTGCTCGGACGACCGCAAGAACAGCCCCAACAACGACAACGACACCGACAAGAAGAAGTCCGACCTCTGCTGGGCCAGCGACAACCTCGTCCTCTCCCTCGGCGGATCGTCGACCGAACTCGTCCGCAACGACGCCGACGGCAGGTGGGTTCCCGCCAACGACGACGGCTCCAAGATCGAGTACCTGGACAAGGCAGGCAACCCCAAGGCCAAGCAGACCGGCGCGTACGACGGCGAGTACTGGCGCGTCACCACCCGCGACGGAACCCGCTACCACTTCGGACGCAACGACCTCGACGGGGCGGGCAGCCGCCCCGTCACCCACTCCGCCTTCACCGTGCCCGTCTTCGGCAACCACAGCGGTGAGCCCTGCCACCAGACGTCCTACGCCGGCTCCTCGTGCACCCAGGCGTGGCGCTGGAACCTCGACCACGTCGAGGACGTCCACGGCAACGCCATGATCATCGACTGGAAGCAGGAGACCAACGAGTACGCCAGGAACGGGGAGTTCAAGAAGGCCGTCTCCTACGTCCGCGGCGGATATCCCACGCAGGTCCTCTATGGTCTGCGCGGCGACAACCTGACCGGCGCCCCCGCGGGCAAGGTGGTGTTCACCGCCAAGGAGCGCTGCGTCGTCGAGGGTGCGACCAGCTGCTCCGTCGCCGAGTTCGAGTCGAAGGACTACGAGGACAAGCAGCCCTGGTGGGACACTCCCGCCACGCTGCACTGCAAGACCGGCGCCGAGAACTGCTACATCACCTCGCCCACCTTCTGGACCCGGGTCAGGCTCGCCTCGGTCAGCACCTACGGTCAGCGCACACCCGGTTCGACCGCGCTGTCACCCGTCGACCGATGGGACCTGCACCAGTCGTTCCCGAGGCAGCGCACCGACACCCACCCGCCGCTGTGGCTGGAGTCGGTCCGCCGCACCGGATACAGCGTTCCCGGCGCGAACGGAGCGCAGACCAGCACCACGCTCCCGGACCTCTCCTTCATCGCCAACGTCGACGACATGCCCAACCGCGTGGCGAAGAGCGCGAGCGACCCGACTCCGGAGTTCGACCGGCTCCGGGTCGAGACCGTCCGCACCGAGACCGGCGGCGAGGTCTACGTCGACTACTCCGCCCCCTGCCCGAAGGGCACGGCTCACCCCGCCCCGGAGACGAACACCGGCCGCTGCTTCCCCAGCAAGTGGTCACCCGATCCCGACCTGGAGAACCCTCCCCTCGAGTGGTTCAACAAGTACGTCGTCGACCGGATCGTCGAGAAGGACCGGGTCGCCCGCCAGCCGGACGTCGTCACCACGTACGTCTACGACACCGCCAAGGGCGCGGCCTGGGCCAAGAACACCGACGAGTTCACCAAACCCGAGCTGCGGACCTACGACCAGTGGCGCGGGTACGACAAGGTCACCGTGAAGCGGGGTGTCACGTCCCACGCGGACCCGGACACCGCCACGGAGCGGTCCCAGACCGTCACGCGCTACTTCCGCGGCATGTCCCGCGACGCCGGCCGGGCGGTCGTCACCGTCAAGGACTCGACCGGTGAGGAGACCCTCGGCGAGGACCTGCCCGCCTACCAGGGCCGCACCGCCGAGACGATCTCCTCCACCAAGGACGGCGGCAGCCTCGTCGCACGCGAGACGAGCCGGCCGTTCGCGCGGAAGACCGCGACCCGGGCACGGGGCGACGGCCTTCCCGCCCTGGAGGCGTACAGCACGGGGACGGACCGGACCGACGCCGAGGAGTCGATCAGCGGCGGCAAGAGCCGGACCGCGCGCTCGGAGACCCTCAGGCGCGACGCCTACGACCTGCCGCTCGAGACGCAGAGCTACACGCTGACCGAGACGGAGGGGGGCGCTCTCACCAAGGCCGACGAGTCGTGCGCCGTCACCTCGTACGTCCACAACGTCACGAAGCACCTCATCGGCCTTCCTCAGCGTGTCCGCACGACGGTGGGCGACTGCCAGGACGCGGCCTCCGCGACGGGCGACCAGGTCATCTTCGACGCGCGCACCTCCTACGACGCGCTGAACGCCTTCGGCGCGGCGCCCGTCAAGGGACTTCCCCGTCAGGTCGACACGATCGACGGCGACGGTGACGGATGGATCACCTCGGCCCGCACCGAGTACGACGCGCTCGGCCGGGCCGTCAAGAGCGTCAACGCCCAGGGCGCCTCGACCGCCAACGCCTTCAGCCCGGCCACCGGTGTCCCGTTCCAGGCCACGACCACGAACGCGCTGAACCACACCGCGACCTCCACCGTCGACCCGGGACGCGGCTCCGTCCTGTCCCTCACCGACCCCAACGGCCGCACGACGACCAGCCACTACGACGACCTCGGCCGTGTCACCGACGTGTGGACCCCGTCCCGCGACTCCTCCACGGACAAGGCGTCGGTCCACTTCGACTACCAGATCGACGCCGACAAGGTCCCGGCGGTCACCATGCGGGCGCTCCGTGACAACGGCACCTACGCGGACTCCGTCACCATCTACGACGGTCTGCTGCGTCCGCGCCAGACCCAGACGGAGGCGCTCGGCGGCGGTCGCGTCGTCAGCGACACCCTGTACAACGCCAACGGCTCGGTCGGCGAGACCAGGAACAGCTACTTCACCAAGGACGAACCGAAGCCCGAGATCTTCGTCCCCGAAACCGTCTTCGAGGCCCCGAACTCGACGAAGGTCGCCTACGACGGTCTCGGACGCGCCGTCCGCACGACCACGCTGCACGACGGCGACGCACAGCACTCCAGCACCGCCGTCTACGCGGGAGACTGGACGCTGACCCGCACCGGCATGTCCGCCGACGGGACCACACCCCTCAAGGGCAGCCGCGCGGCGAAGACCTGGACCGACGCACTCGGCCGTACCGCGAAGATCGAGCACTACACCACCACCGGCCTGATCGGCCCTGATCCGGCGTCCGACGACACGCGGTACGCCTACGACCCGCGGGGCAAGCTCGCGAGGGTCACCGACGCCGACGGCAACACCTGGACCTACACCTACGATGTCCGCGGCCGGCTGACGGCATCGGCGGACCCCGACATGGGCCCGGCCGGCTTCGGCTACGACGACCTGGACCAGCAGACCTGGTCCAGGGACGGCCGGGACCGCGCCCAGTACACCCTCTACGACGTGCTGGGCCGCCCGACCGAGCTGCACGACGACTCCGAGACCGGCCCGCTCGTCTCGAAGTGGACCTACGACACCCTGCCCGGGGCCAAGGGCTATCCCGTCGCCTCCACGCGCTACAACGGCGGCGCGGCCTTCACCAGCGAGGTCACGGGCTACGACACCGAGTACCGCCCCACGGGCTCGAAGATCACCATTCCCGCGACGCCGGGCACGACCGGCCTCGCCGGCACCTACGCCTACACCAACACCTATACGGAGACCGGCAAGCTCCAGTCGGTGACCCTCCCGGCCACCCCCGGCGGTCTCGCCGCGGAAAAGGTGATCACCCGCTACAACGGCGAGGGCGCGCCGATCACCACCTCCGGCCTGGCCTGGTACACCTCCGGCACCCTCTACAACCCCTTCGGCCAGGTGCTGCGCACCACCTCCGGCGAAGGATCCAAGCGCCTGTGGACCACCGCCGCGTACGACGAGGCCACCGGTCGCCTCAAGGAGACGGTGGCCCAGCGGGAGATCACGAGTCCCGTCTGGAAGTCGACGACGGCCTACGGCTACGACACCGTCGGCAACGTCACCTCCATCACCGGCACCCAGTCGGAGACCTCCGGCACGCAGACGACGAACCAGGTCGACCGGCAGTGCTTCGCCTACGACCCGATGGGCCGTCTGGTCCACGCGTGGACGGGCAGCGACACCTGCCCCACCGCCACTTCCGCGCAAGGCGCCGGCCCCGCCGAGGGCGGGCTTTCCACCGGTGTCGACGGCAGCGGCTACTGGCAGTCGTACGAGTTCGACGCGATCGGCAACCGGACCAAGCTGACGGTCCACGATCCGGCGGGCGTCAAACCCACGGACGAGTACGAGTACAGCTACGGCCGTGGGGACACGAACAACGGCAGCCAGCCCACGACTACCGCACAGCCCCACACGCTCACCGACGTCAAGAGCCGGCAGGTCATCGGAGGTTCGACCTTCAGCCTGCGTCAGAGCTACCTCTACGACCCCTCGGGCAACACCACCGAGCGCATCACCGCGGGCGGCGAGACCAGCACGTTCACCTGGGACCGGCGCAACAAGCTCACCTCGGCCGACACCGACAACGACGGAGCGGCGAACGTCACCTACCTCTACGACGCGGCCGGTAACCGTCTGATCGAGGACGACGGCACCAAGCGAACCCTCTACCTCGGCGAAGCCGAGATATCCGTCAACACCGCCGGTC
Source organism: Streptomyces sp. NBC_01216 (assembly GCF_035994945.1). Taxonomy (NCBI): domain Bacteria; kingdom Bacillati; phylum Actinomycetota; class Actinomycetes; order Kitasatosporales; family Streptomycetaceae; genus Streptomyces; species Streptomyces sp. NBC_01216. The sequence continues at coordinate 2,057,173 of NZ_CP108677.1, read as the reverse complement.
AGGCTCTCGACGCCAAGCGCTACTACGGCCACACCGGTGCTCCGACCACGGTCCGCTCCACCGGAGGCAAGGCGACCGGACACAAGCTGACGGTTCTGCTCTCCGACCACCACAACACCTCGACCATGGCGGTCGACCAGTCGGGCAATCAGGCCGTCACCCGCCGGTTCTTCGACCCGTACGGCAACCCGCGCGGCACCGAACCCACAGACTGGCCCGGCCGCCACACCTTCCTCGGCACCGGCGTCGACGACCCCACGACGGGCCTGACTCACATCGGCGCCCGCGAATACGACGCCACCACCGGCCGCTTCCTCTCCGCCGACCCGATCATCGACATCACTGACCCGCTCCAGATGAACGGGTACACGTACGCCAACGGGAATCCCGTCACCTACAGCGACCCGACGGGGCTCGAGATCGGCTCAACGCCGGGGACCTGCTCGTGGGACGTGAAGTACTGCACCCCGGATCAGGCATCCGGTAAGGACAAGAACAATGGTGCCAGGGACAACAGTGGGCATGGATCTACTGACGATGCTAAACCGGCCGATGAGCTGGAAGCATGGGTAGAGACGTTCGGTGCAGGGCCAGACGATCTGGTAACTCTCGAGCAGCGCTACTTCACCTGGACTCACGGTGCGATGGCTCAGTCGGGCAACTACTGGACCGGGGCCAAGATCGGCGAAAAGTACCTGTGTTATGGGCGAACGGCATGCCACAAAGCGGCAATATATCTGCGTGAAACCGGCGACGTTTCTGGCGCCAAGAAAATCGCCGCGACATATTGCATTGAAAATCCCAGTGATTGCGGGAACGCGCAAAGCACTCACAATGCTCTCCGGGAAGTTGCCGCAGCATTCCCCTTCATGCTTGCAGGTGGAACCGGTCCTGGGGCGCTTAAGGGAGGCAAGGGCGGCCCATGTAACAGCTTCGTGCCGGGCACGAAGGTTTTGATGGCCGACGGCACGAGCAAGCCGATCGAGAACGTTAAGGCTGGCGACAAGGTCGTCGCGACCGACGAGAAGACCGGGGAGACCCGGATCGAGACCGTCACCGCCGAGATCAAGGGCGAGGGCCTCAAGCACCTCGTCAAGATCACCATAGACGCCGACGGTAAGAAAGGCACGAAGACCGCCCAGGTCATCGCGACCGACGGCCACCCCTTCTGGGTTCCGGAAATCGGCAAGTGGATCGACGCCACCGACCTGAAGTCGGGCCAGTGGCTCCAGACGAGCACGGGCACCTACGTCCGGGTCTCCTCGGTCCAGCGCTGGACCAGCCAGGGCGCCACCGTCCACAACCTGACCGTCAGTGACCTGCACACGTACTATGTGCTGGCGGGCAACACGCCGGTTCTCGTGCATAACAGTGGTGGACCCAACTGTGACATCACGATTTACAAGGCGCCGGGTAGGGGTATGACGGACAGACTGCTCAAGGACGGATTTACGGAGAAGGACTTTCCGGGATCCGGTAACGGTTACCCTGATGGACGCGCGTACTTCGGCCTCGAAGATGACGGCAAGACGATTGCGCTTGACTATGCGAGCCGGGGAGGCTACGACGGTGGTGTCGTGCAGGTCAGGATTCCTAAGGCCGACTTCGAGCAGCACTTCAGTCAGTACGTAGGCTCGCACAACGGCGTGCCCAACGTGGAGGTGGCGATCCCGAATACGGCGTTTGACCGCCTTAACCAGTACCCTCGAAGCATGGTCGGCGGATGATGAACAAGCAGCTCAGTGCACGTGAGCAGTGTCTCATTGGCGAGATGATCGATGGACAGGTCGAGGCGGTATTCCGCTGGGGGATCATCGTTGACCTGGGGCTGTCTCGGGTCGGGCTGATCGACGCTCTCTATATCGATGACGGAGACCGTTATGAGGTCGGAGGGCGGGTCAGCTGCTATCTGGACTGCTTTGACGAGCGGAAAGACAAATTCATCCTGAGGCCACCCGGTCAGATTTCACTTGCGGAACGCCTGGGGCGATCAGTCGATTGATTTCGATGCCTGGCTGAATTGAATCAGCACGGATCTACCGAGTTTTGCGGAAATGAGAACAGTCGGACGCAAATAGACAGCGGGTCGCCCCACCGAAACCTTTCGGTGGGGCGACCCGCTGCCTTTGACGGCAGTGAGCCTTTTCCAAGCTGGTTTCGTTGACCGCGAGGTGGACAGTCCTGCGCGACGACGAAGCTCCTGGTGGACGGGTTCTCGACCAAGATCACCCGTGTCTGCCAGGAGCTTCGCGCGCTTGTCTATCCGTCTTCGATCGATCTGTCCAGCCGCACCTTGCGGTTCCTGGCCGGGCGGCTGACCGCCAGACGGCAGGAGATCGGCACGCGGTGGCGGCGGCTTCCCGCCTCGCGACAGGCTCTGCTGGCCCTGGCCCACCTGCGGTGTGGTGACACCTACGCCCAACTCGCGGCCGGTTTCGGCATCGGGATCGCGACCGCCTTCCGCTACATACGCGAGGCCGTCGACATCCTGGCCGCTCTGGCCCCGTCCCTGGCCGAGGCGATGAGGACGATCCGGACGAAGGCGTTCGTCATCCTCGACGGCACTCTGCCGCCGATCGACCGCATCGCCGCTGACACCCCCTACTACTCGGGGAAGCACAAGCGCCGTGGCATGAACGTCCAGGTCCTCACCGACCCGTTCGGACGGTTGCTCTGGGCCTCGCCGGCGCTGCCCGGATCGACTCACGACCTCACCGCCGCACGACAGCACGGCATCATCGAAGCCCTCACCGAAGCAGGACTCGAATGCTGGGCCGACAAGGCGTATCAAGGCGCCGGCGGACCCGTCCGGGTACCGTTTCGCGGCCGTCGCCTCAAGCGATGGAAGCGCCGCCACAACACCACCCATGCCAAGATCCGCTGCCTCGGCGAGCAGGCCATGGCCACCCTCAAGGGCTGGCGCCTCCTGCGGAAGCTCCGCTGCAGCACCAACCGCATCACCGACGTGGTGAAGGCCGTCCTCGTCCTTCACCACGCATCAGCGTGAGGTTGGAAAACGCTCCGTGGAGAGCCCGTTACCGAGAGATCGGTACGGCGGGTTCGGCGAGCGGTCCCGGGAAACGGACCGGGAGCAATCCCGGCACCGCGCCCCGGGCCGACTCAACAAGCGGATGCGCCGGAGCCCGGCCCGTTCGAGGAAACGGCGGGTGAGGTTGGCGGGGTCGAGAGGCCGGCCCGTCGGCGTGGTGAAGACGAGCCCGCTGTCCTGCCAGGCTGACCCTGCTGTCTCTCGCTCCTTGTCCTGCCGTCCTGTGTACTCCTTGAGGGAGTGGAGGCATGCGGTCGGGAGCGCGACATGTCGCTCGGACGCCCGGGTCTTGGTGGGCAGGTGGGTGAGGCCGCCGGTGCGGGTGCGCTGGAGCGAGCGGCGGATGCTGGCCGTTCCGGCGCGCCTCGCTCGTGCCCCTCTCGCGGCCTTCGGCCTCGGGGAATCCCCCGAATCGGCCTATTCGTGACATTCGGCTGGCCGGTTCTTAAGGACCGCTGGACGGACGTTCATTGCCCGGGTGCCCTGGGCCGGACAGGCTCAGGACGGCGACAGCCATGGCATACGAGGAGAGGCGATAAGCGGTGACGAGGTCCGGGCAGGAGTATCTGGAGGCGCTGCGGGACGGGCGCGAGATCTGGCTCGACGGGGAGCGGATCAAGGACGTCACCACGCACCCCGCCTTCGGGGCCACCGCGGCCTCCTTCGCCGGGCTGTTCGACCTCGCCCGCGACTCCCCGCACAGCTCCGCCCTGCTCCGGGACGGCGTGCACCGCGCGTACGCCGTGCCGCGTTCGTACGAGGACCTGGTGGCGCGCCGGCGGGCGTACAAGGTGTGGGCGGAGGCCAGTTACGGCTTCCTCGGCCGCACCCCCGACTACATGGCCTCGGGCGCGGCCGGATTCGCCGCCGTGCCCGGGGTCTTCACCACCGAGGGCTTCGACGGCGCCGGCAACGCCCTCGCCTACCACCGGCGGCTCGCCGAGGGCAGCCTGTACTGCGCCTTCACCATCACGAACCCCGCGTCGGGGCGCGGCGAGGACGACCTGGTGGTGCGGGTGGTGGCGGAACGCGACGACGGCATCGTGGTGCGTGGCGCCAAGTCCATCGGTACCGGCGCGGTCTTCGCCGACGAGATCCTCGTCGGCACGATCGAACCCCTCGCGCCCGAGGACAACGGGCGCGCCGTGAGCTTCTCGATTCCCGCCGGCACCCCCGGCCTCAGGCTGATCTCCCGCACCTCCTACGAGGCGGCGGCCCGCTCCGTCTTCGACCACCCGCTCTCCTCGCGGTACGACGAGAACGACGCGCTGCTCGTCTGCGAGGACGTGTTCGTCCCCTGGGAACGGGTCCTGACCTACCGGGACGTCGACGCGACCGCCGCGATGTGGTGGCGGACCCCGGCCTACCTGAACTTCGTGCACCAGTCCGCCACCCGGTTCTGGACCAAGCTGGAGTTCCTCACCGGACTGGCGATCCTGATCGCCCGCTCGAACGGAACCGACCAGGTGCCGGCCGTCACCCAGGCGACCGGGCGGCTTCTCGGCATGGTCGCGCAGGCCAAGGCGTTCGTCCTCGCGGCGGAGGCGTCCTGGGAGGCGGTCGACGAGGGACGCGGCGGCGTCCGGCCCGGGCAGGAGATCTCCTTCGCCCAGCGGATCATGGCCGGCGAGCTGTACCCGCGCGCGGTACAGGACATCAAACTGCTGGCGGGCGGGGCGCTCATTCAGCAGCCCGCGTCCGGCCGTGACCTCCTCCACCCCGAACTCGGGCCGCTGGTCCAGCAGTACTTCCGGGCCCCCGGCCAGCCGGCGGAGGACCGCGTCAAGCTGCTCAAGCTCGCCTGGGACGCGCTCGGTTCGGAGTTCGCCGGCCGGCACGAACAGTACGAGCGCTTCTACCAGGGCGCCCCGCACGTCTACCTCACGATGCAGACCTGGGCGGGCGGGGCCGACGACTGCGTCTCGCTGGCCCAAGGCTGCCTGGACGGCTACGACCTCGGGACGACGAGGTGACGGCCGGGCCGCGTCGGCGGCCGGGCGCCGCCGGCCCGGCGGCAGCCCCGGCCGCGACCCCGCCCCGCCTCGTCGGCACCGGAGCCCGACGCCCCACCCGGGGAGGTGTGCGGTGAGCGGCGACCGCGCTCCGAGAGGCGCGCTGGTGCTGCTCGCCGCCACGCAGTGCCTGCTGATCCTGGACACCGCGATCGTCAATGTGGCGCTGCCCTCCGTCGGGGCGGATCTCGGGGCCGGATCGGCCGGACTGTCCTGGGTGGCCAACGCCTACCTGATCACCTTCGGCGGGCTGCTGCTGCTCGGCGGACGCGCCGCCGACCTGTTCGGCCACCGCAGGCTCTACCTCGTCGGGCTCGGGCTGCTCGCCGCCGCGTCCGCCGTCGGCGCCCTCGCCCCGCGTACGGAGGCCCTGGTCGCCGCACGCGCCGTCCAGGGCTGTGGCGCAGCCCTCGCCGCCGCGTCCGCGTTCGCTCTGCTGCTCGTGCTCTTCCCCGACGGGCCCGCCCGGCACCGGGCCCTCGGCGCCTTCGCCGCCATGGGCGGCCTCGGCGGCGTCCTCGGGACCGTCCTCGGCGGGGTCCTCACCGACCTCCTCGGCTGGCGCTCCACCTTCTGGCTCAACGTGCTCGCCGCCGTCCTCCTCGCCGCCCTGGCCCCGCGTGTCCTGCCGCCCGCCGCCACCCCGGACCCCCGCGTTCCGCCCGCCGTCACCCCGCCCGCCGTCACCCCGGCCCCGGATGGCCCGCCCTGCGCACCGGCCGCCGCGGGCCGGCTCCCGGGCGCGTCCGCCGGCCGGGGTTTCGACCTCGTCGGGGCGCTGACCGCCACCGCCGGGCTCGGCCTCCTCGCGTACGCGCTCGTCGGCGCGGGCACGTCCGGCTGGCTGTCCGGACGGACCCTCGGGGCGGGCGGTGCCGGGCTGGCGCTGCTCGCCGTGTTCGCCGTCACCGAGACCCGTACCGCCGTGCCGCTCGTCCCGCCGGAGGTTCTCGCCCGTCCCGCCCTGCGGCTGGCCAACACCCTCAGCGCCCTCGGCCAAATGGCGATGTTCCCGATGTTCTTCCTGGTCAGCCTGTATCTGCAGAGCGTCCTCGGCTACGGCCCGCTCGGCGGCGGGCTCGGTCTGCTGCCGTTGTCCGTGGTCGTCGTCCTGGTCGCCCCGCTGACCGGCCGGCTCATCTTCCGGATCGGCCTGACCCGCACCATGGTGCTCGGCTTCGTGCTGCTGTGCGCCGGAACCGCATGGCTGGCCCTCGCGCTCGACTCCGACGGCACCTTCGCCGGCACCGTCCTCGCACCGAGCCTCCTCATCGGCGTCGCCCTGCCGCTGGTCATGGTCACCACCAACGTGGCCGCCACCGCGGAGGCCGCGCCCGAGGAGACCGGACTCGCCTCCGGGCTCGTCAACACCAGCCAGCAGTTCGGCTCGGTGCTCGGCCTGGCGGTCCTGGTGGCGATCGCCACCGGCCGCGCCGAAGGAGCCGGAGCCGCGGCCCAGACCCCCGGTTTCCGTGTCGCCCTGCTCGTCGGCGCCGCCTTCGCCGCGTCCGCCGCACTGCTCTCGGGACGGCTCCGGCTGCCCGTCCCCGCCCCGGCGCCACCGGCCCGGGACAGGGTGACCGACCCGCGGTGACCCCGTGGGTGACCACATGTGACCTCGGCGAGTGAGCCGCCGGGGCGCGGGCGCGGGTGTCGACGGGCCTACCGTCGACGCATCCGCCCGCCGCCCCGGCGGCGCACCACACCCGACCAAAGACAGAGGGGCATTCCGTTGACCCTGTACGACCTCGTCGCGCCCGGTCTCGAAGAACACGGAGACCCGCGCTACCGCATCGACCACATACGCGGCGCCGACCCGCTCGGCGCCGACGCCCTGCTGGCCGCGCTGCCCGCGATGAACGCCGACGCCGACACCGACGCGCTCGTCGTGGCCCTGCGCACCCTGCTGCCCGACCTCGACCGGGCCGCCGAGTGGAGCGTGGAGGCCGCGCTCGCGGCCATGCGCGACCTCGGCATCCTGCTCGGTTCGCTGAAACGTCACGGCGTCCAGCCCGCCGAAGCCGTCCCCGAGGCCGTCCCGGTCCTCGAACTCCTGGGCCGGCGGAGTGACATGGTGCCCCGGGACACCGTGCACCACTACACCACGTGGAACCCGGCCGGCCCGCGCCGCCGAACGTACACCGGCCACCCGATGGAGGCCGACCTGCAGGAAGCCGTCCGGATGGCGTTCCCCGGGTTGGTCGCCGCCCTCGACACCTGCGCCCGGGTCGCCTGCCTCGAACCGTACGACCCCGGCTTCGCCACCGCCCTGGACCGCACCGCCCACCACGTGCAGTCGATCGTCGACTCCATCGACTTCACCGTCGCCAACGTCTCCCCGGAGTACTTCGCGCTCACCCTGCGCCCCTACTTCGAGGAGATCGACATCGCCGGGCGCTCCTACCTCGGCCCCGCGGCCGCCCAGGTCCCGCTCTGGCTGGTCGACCTGACGCTGTGGCAGTGCGACCGCTCCGACGCCGCCTACGACGCCTTCCTCGCCGAATCGCTCCCGTACAGCCTGCCGTCCTGGCGCGAGTTCCACGCCCAGTACGCCGGCGGGGTCTCCGCCGTCAGCAAGCTCTCCGCGGCCCTCAGCTGGGAGAACGCGGAGCGGCTGCCCCCGCGGCTGGCCGCCTCCGCCCGCGCACTCGGCCGCGTCCTGAAGATCCTCAAGACCTTCCGCGCCCGCCACATCGGCATCGCCCGCAAGGCGTACAGCGAGGACCTGCGGCTGTACGAGGAAGGCAGCGGCGGCGCTCCGGTCGCCCTGCTGCGCTCGATCCTGGACCTGACCCGGGACAACGAGACCCTGGTGCGCCACGCCACGAACGGCCGGCCCGCGCCCCGGACGGGCGCGTCCCCCGTCCGCGCCGGTTCGTCGGCGGCCTGAAGGAGAACCGATGATCTCCCGCGTCCCCTCCCCGCACCCGCTGTCCTTCCCGGCCGAAGGACCGGCGGACGCCCTGCCCGACTCCCTCCCCGAATCCCCCTCCGACGCCCTCCCCGGCGGCCTCTCCGACGTCCTGCCGGACGGCCGGCGTGATCTGGCCGGCCCCCGGCACCTCCACATCGTCGTCGCCGGCGGCGGCATCGCGGGCCTCACCGCCGCGCTCGCCCTGCACGCCGCCGGATTCGGCCGGGTCACCGTCGTCGAATCGGTCCGCACCAGCCTCCCGGTCGGCGCCGGACTCAACCTCATGCCCAACGCGGTCCGCGAACTCGACGCGCTCGGCCTGCGGAGCCGACTCGAATCCGGCGCGCTCCGCACCCGCGAACTCCGCTACTACCACCGGTGCGGCGCCCTCATCTCCCGCGAGCCGCGCGGACTCGGCGCCGGATACCGCTGGCCCCAGCTCTCCGTACACCGCGCCCACCTCCAGCGGGTCCTCGCCGAGGCCGTACGCGAACGCCTCGGCCCGGCCGCCCTGGTCACCGGCGTCCGCGTCACCGGTGTGGAGCCCCTGCCCGACGGCCGCCCCCGCATCCGGCTGGAGCACCGCGACGGCGCCACCCGCGGCCGGGCCTCCCTCGAACCGGACGTGCTGATCGGCGCCGACGGCATCCGCTCCGCCGTCCGGGCCTCCCTCAACCCCGGCGAGGGCAGCCCGCCCTGGAACGGCATGCTGGTCTGGCGCGGCGTGTCCCGGATGCCGGCCCGCGCCGTCGCCCCCTTCATGTTCATCGCGGGCGACGACCGGCAGAAGGCCGTCGTCTACCCGATGAGCGCCCCCTCCGGCCCCGACGGCGGAGACCCGAACGGGGAGGTCCTCGTCAACTGGGCCCTCGCCCGGCCCGCCGACAGCGCGGACGAACGCTACCGGGGCGACTGGAACCGCCCGGTGGCCGTGGACTCCTTCCTGCACCACTACGACGGCTGGGAGTTCGACGGCGTCAGCGTCCCCGACGTCCTGCGCGCCGCCGATTCCGCCCACGAGTACCCCATGGTCGACCGGGAGCCCCTCGCCCGGTGGAGCCACGGCCGCACCACCCTCATCGGCGACGCCGCCCACGCGATGTACCCGATCGGCTCCAACGGAGCCACCCAGTCCATCGTCGACGCCCGCGCCCTCGCCCACGCCCTCGCCCTGCACCGCGACCCCGCGGAGGGCCTCGCCGCCTACGAGGAGACACGCCGGCCCGCGATGACCGCGCTCCAGCGGGCCAACCGGCAGCTCGGCCCCGAGGTCGTCATCAACCTCGCGCACCAGCGGGCCCCGCACGGCTTCACCGACATCCACCAGGTGATCCCCGCCCCGGAACTGGCCGAGATCGCCGCCCGGTACGCCGCCACCGGCGCCTTCGACCCCACCGCCGTCAACCAGGGATCGCCCTACGAGACCCGGACCGGCGCCCTCCGGGCGGGCGCGCCACGCTGACGCCCCCTCCGGACCACGGCACGACCCCCGCGCGCCGTGGTCCGGAAGGAGCACGTGACCTACCGTCGGTGGGGTGCACAGCCGGATGCACAGCGTGGTGCGTCCACTCCGCTCCGTACTCCCGCGAAGGTGGAACACGTGAAGGCAATCCGTCGATTCACCGTGCGCCCCGTCCTCCCCGACACCCTTCGACCCCTCAGCGATCTGGCGCGCAACCTGCGCTGGTCCTGGCACGAGCCCACCAGGGAACTCTTCGCCGCCGTCGACCCCGGCAACCCGCCGGGCCGCCGCGGCGAGGACCTCGATCCCGTCCGGCTGCTCGGTGCCGTCTCCGCCACCCGCCTCGCCGCCCTCGCCGCGGACCAGGACTTCCTGGCCCGCCTGCGCGCCGCGGCCGAGGACCTCCACCAGTACCTGCACGCACCCCGCTGGTACCAGCTCCACCCGGAACACGACGGCGAGCTGCCCGCCGCCGTCGCCTACTTCTCGCCCGAGTTCGGCGTCACCGCCGCCCTGCCCCAGTACTCCGGCGGCCTCGGCATCCTCGCCGGAGACCACCTCAAGGCCGCCAGTGACCTCGGCGTCCCCCTCGTCGGCGTCGGCCTCCTCTACCGCCACGGCTACTTCCGCCAGTCCCTGTCCCGGGACGGCTGGCAGCAGGAGCACTACCCCGTCCTCGACCCCGGAGAGATGCCGGTCGAGCTGCTCCGCGAGACCGACGGCACCCCCGCCCGCGTCACGCTCGCCCTGCCCGGCGGCCGGAGACTGCACGCCCACGTCTGGACCGCGCAGGTCGGCCGGGTGCCGCTGCTGATGCTCGACTCCGACGTGGAGGAGAACGCGCCCGGCGAACGCGAGGTCACCGACCGGCTGTACGGCGGCGGCAGCGAGCACCGGCTGCTCCAGGAGATGCTCCTCGGCATCGGCGGCGTCCGCGCCGTCCGCACCTACTGCCGGCTCACCGGCACACCGGACCCCGAGGTCTTCCACACCAACGAGGGCCACGCGGGCTTCCTCGGTCTCGAACGCATCCGCGAACTCGCCGGCGAGGGCGTCGCCTTCGACGCGGCCCTGGAGACCGTCCGAGCCGGGACCGTCTTCACCACCCACACCCCCGTCCCCGCGGGCATCGACCGCTTCGACCGCGCCCAGGTCGCCCGCCATCTCGGCGAGGACGGCGAACTCCCCGGCGTCGACGTGAACCGTGTCCTCGCCCTCGGCGACGAGACCCCGCTCGGCGGCGAACCCGGCCTTTTCAACATGGCCGCCATGGGGCTGCGCCTGGCCCAGCGCGCCAACGGCGTCTCCACCCTCCACGGGACCGTCAGCCGGGCGATGTTCGCCGGACTGTGGCCCGGCTTCGACGCCGACGAGGTGCCGATCACCTCGATCACCAACGGCGTCCACGCCCCCACCTGGACCGCTCCCGAAGTCGGGCGTCACCGGCCCGCTGCCGAGGCGGGCGAGCCGGACGACCGGGAGCTGTGGGAGCTGCGCCGCACCCTGCGCGAGCAGCTGGTGACCGAGGTGCGGGAACGGGTCCGGGCCTCGTGGCGCCAGCGGGGCGCGGCGGACGCCGAACTCGGCTGGACCGAATCGGTGCTCGACCCGGACGTCCTCACCATCGGCTTCGCCCGCCGGGTCCCCTCGTACAAGCGGCTCACGCTGATGCTGCGCGACCCCGACCGGCTGCGGTCGCTGCTGCTCCACCCCGAGCGGCCCGTCCAGCTGGTCGTGGCGGGCAAGGCGCACCCCGCGGACGACGGCGGGAAGCGGCTGGTCCGGGAGCTGGTGCGGTTCTCCGACGACCCGAGGGTGCGCCACCGGATCGTCTTCCTGCCGGACTACGGCATGGGCATGGCCCGCCGGCTCTACCCCGGCTGCGACGTCTGGCTGAACAACCCGCTCCGGCCGCTGGAGGCGTGCGGCACCAGCGGGATGAAGGCCGCGCTGAACGGCTGTCTCAACCTCTCCGTCCTGGACGGCTGGTGGGACGAGTGGTTCGCCCCCGACTTCGGCTGGGCCATCCCGACCGCGGACGGCGCGGCGGCGGCGGACGAGGAGCGCCGTGACGACGTGGAGGCCGCCGCGCTCTACGAACTGATCGAGCGCCGGGTCGCACCGCGCTTCTACGACCGGGGCGCGGACGGTGTGCCGGCCCGCTGGACGGCGATGGTCCGCGGCACCCTGAACGGCCTCGGGCCGAAGGTGCTCGCCGACCGGATGGTGCGGGAGTACGTGGAGCGGCTGTACGCCCCGGCCGCGGGGGCGCACCGGAGCCTGGACCCGGACACCGCGCGGGAACTGGCCGACTGGAAGGCGCGGGTGCGCGCCGCGTGGCCCGCGGTCGCGGTCGGCCACGTCGACGCGGGCGAGGACCTGGGCGACGCCGAACTCGGCGCGACGCTGGCGGTACGGGTCAGGGTGACGCTCGGCGCGCTCCGCCCGGAGGACGTCGAGGTCCAGGCGGTGGCGGGCCGGGTCGACGCGGACGACGCCATCGCCGCGGCCCGCACCGTCTCCCTGAAGCCGGCCGGCGGGCCGGACCTGGACGGCCAGTGGCCGTACGAGGGTTCGCTGACGCTGGACCGTACCGGCCCGTTCGGCTGCACGATCCGGGTCCTGCCGGCGCATCCGCTGCTGGCCTCGCCCGCGGAGCTGGGGCTGGTGACGCTGCCGGCGGACACGGTCGGGCAGGGGGCGGGAGTGCTGCTGCGCTGACCGGCGTACCCGGTGACGGCGGCTCCCGGGCCGCCGTCACCGGGCCGCCGGGTCACCGGGCCCGGTCACGACGCCCGGATGCCGGGATGCCCGGACGCACGGACGCCCGGAGGGGATCGTGTCCCTCCGGGCGTCCGTCAGACTTCCGTCACTCCGTCACCCCGCGCCGGGGCTTACGGGAAGGTGAGCTTGAAGCTGTTGATGTAGCCGGTGTCGTAGCGGGCCTTGTCCTGGACACGGAGCTTCCAGGCGCCGTTGGCGACCTCGCTGGAGGCGTTGACGGTGAAGGTCTCCTGGATGTTGTCGGCGCTGCCGCCGGAGCGGTTGGCCAGGTTGTAGACGCTGCCGTCCGGGGCGATCAGGTCGACCACGAGGTCACCGCGCCAGGTGTGGATGATGTCCACGCCGACCGCGAGGTTGCTCGGGGCGTTGCCGGCGACGCCGGTGACGTTGACCGTCGAGGTGACGGCGGAGCCGTAGTCCGGGATCGACACGTCGGCGGTGTTCTCGAAGACCGTCCCGCCGGGGGTGCCGGGCCGCGGGCCCACGTTGATGCCGGCCCAGGCGTTCTCCACGGCCGTGACCTCGGGGCTGGTCGCGCCGTACAGTGCCTTGGCGACGTCGACCGTGCCGGTACGGGCACCCGCGTAGTTCGTGGTCGAACCGAACTTGGTGGTGAGCGCCTTGAACCAGATCAGCGCGGCCTTGTCCCGGCCGATGCCGGTGACGGGCAGGCCGTCGGAGGTCGGCGAGTCGTAGTTGACGCCGTTGATGCTCTTCGCGCCGCTGCCCTCGGAGAGCAGGTAGAACCAGTGGTTCGCCGGGCCCGAGGAGTAGTGGACGTCGATGTTGCCGATGCCCGAGTACCACGAGTCCTTGGACGCGCCGTCCTTGCTCGGCTTGTCCATGTAGCGCAGCGGGGTGCCGTTGCCGCGGATGTCGATCTTCTCGCCGACCAGGTAGTCGCCCTTGTCCTGGGGGTTGTTGGCGTAGAACTCGACGGCCGCCGCCATGATGTCCGAGGTGGCCTCGTTGAGGCCGCCGGACTCGCCGCTGTACTGCAGGCCGGCGGTGTTGGAGGTGACGCCGTGCGTCATCTCGTGCGCGGCCACGTCGATGGACGTCAGCGGCTTGGAGTTGCCGGACCCGTCGCCGTAGGTCATGCAGAAGCAGCTGTCGGACCAGAAGGCGTTGACGTACGCGTTGCCGTAGTGGACGCGCGAGTACGCGCCGACTCCGTCACCCCGGATGCCGGAGCGACCGTGCACGTTCTTGTAGTAGTCCCAGGTGAGGGCGGCACCGTAGTGCGCGTCGGCGCCGGCCGTCTCCTTGTTGGAGGGCGAGCCGTTGCCCCACACGTCCGTGCTGTTGCTGAACAGCGTCCCGGTACCCGACGAACCGCCGTTGAGGTTGTACGTCTTGTGGTTGCCGCGCCCGGTGTCGGTCAGCGTGTACGAGGGCGCGGTCCCGAGCGTCACCTGGCCGCTGTACATGGTGTTGCCGGTGCCGGTCTCGATGGCCTGCCACTCGTAGAGCTTCGCGCCCGACTTGGCGTCGGTGACGACGTGCAGCTCGTTCGGGGTGCCGTCGTGCTGGAGGCCGCCGACGACGGTCTCGTACGCGAGGACGGGCTTGCCCTGGGCCATCCAGACGACCTTGCGCGGGGCGCGGTCGGCCTTGGCCTTGCCGGAGCCCTCCGCCTTCGCGGCGCTCAGGGCCTGCTTCGACGCGGCGGCCGGGGCCACGGTCGCGGTGGTGTCGACGTTCTTCAGCTCCGCGCGGGACGCCTTGGTGACGGCCTGGGTCGCGCCGGCCTTCGACTCCTGGACGACGAGGTCGCCGCCGAGGACGGGCAGTCCGGCGTAGGTGCGCTCGTAGCGCGTGTGGGTGGTGCCGTCGCGGTCCTGGACGACGTCGCGGACGACGAGCTTCTCCTGCGCGCCGAGGCCGAGGCGCTTGGCGGTGGCCGCCTTGTCGGCGTCGGCGGCCTTGATCAGCGCGGTGCGCTGGGCGGGAGAGAGGTCGGCCGGGAGGGCGCCGGGGTTGGCGCCGCGGACGGACTGCGCCTGCGGCGCTGCGGTCCAGGTGCTGTCCGCCGCGGTGGCGGACCCGGTCTGCACACCGGCGGCGAGCATGGCGGCGGCGGCGATCAGCGCGCCGGTCGCGGTGGCGCGACGGCTGGGCGTGGATCTCACGCGAACTCCTTTTGCGAGGGGGGTACCGGCCGACTGGGTGGGCCCGGCCGGGCAGAGCAAACAGAGCTTCGAAACGCGTACTTGTGAGGCACGAACGGTGGTGCGAGCAACCGGACAGAGAGTGGCAGCCATGACGGGCACCTGTCAGGACCGCGTCAACAAGTTGGCTGGAAATCGTCCGGTGCCTGAAAGATCGGGTTCGTTAAGCGGACGTTTCCCCGATCTTGACCGCGCTGCCGCCGGACGTTCGCCCATGACCGGATTCGAAGGAGCTGTCCGGGCTCGACCCCCGTCCGCACCCCGCGAGCGCCGTCCGCGGGCCGCGTCGAACCGGCCCCGGGTGGCCCCTCGGGGCGTGGCTCGTTCCCGACCGTCCCCCCGCCGCCCGGGACGCCGCCGCCCGGACGGCGGCCGCTTCCCCAGGTCCGCCACCGTGCTCCGTCCCCGGGCGGGCGGACGGATCGTCGCGTCCGCCGTCGCCCGCCACCCGGGGCGCCCGGCGTCCGCCGTCCCCCGGGTGGCGGCTCCCGGGGGCGCGCCGGGACGCCGGCGAACGATGCGCGGCCCCGGCCCGCCCCCGCGCTCCGCGCAGGCGCAGTGCCTCCCGGATGCGGTCGTGACCGTCTCGCAGTGTGAGACAGACCGCGGGGGCCCGGGTGGCCAGGGCACCCCCGGACGCGGCACCACGCACCCCCGGGCGCGGGGCGCCGGGGCCTGCCGAGGAGCCGGGGGAGGGGCGCGGCGGGGCCGTCAACCGACCAGGCTGTCACGCCAGGCGCGATGGAGCGTCGCGAAGCGGCCCTCGCCGCCCACGAGTTCGGCCGGAGTGCCGTCCTCCACCACGCGGCCCGACTCCATCACCAGTACCCGGTCCGCGATCTCCACCGTCGAGAGGCGGTGGGCGATCACCACGGCCGTCCGCCCCGACAGAACCGTGTCCATGGCCCGCTGCACGGCCCGTTCTCCCGGCACGTCCAGTGAACTGGTCGCCTCGTCCAGGATGAGGACCGCCGGATCGGCCAGCAGTGCCCGCGCGAAGGCCACCAACTGACGCTGCCCCGCCGAGATCCGGCCGCCGCGCTTCCGGACGTCCGTGTCGTACCCGTCCGGGAGCCCCTCGATGAAGTCGTGCGCGCCGATCGCCTTGGCCGCGAGCACGATCTCCTCCCGCGTCGCCTCCGGCCGGCCGATGGCGATGTTCTCGGCGACCGTGCCGGAGAACAGGAACGCCTCCTGGGTCACCATGACCACGCCCCGCCGCAGTTCGGGCGTGGCGAGTTCGGCGAGGTCGACCCCGTCGAGCAGCACCCGCCCCTCCGTCGGGTCGTAGAAGCGGGCGAGGAGCTTGGCGAGCGTCGACTTGCCCGCACCCGTCGACCCGACGACCGCGACCGTCTGGCCCGCCGGGATCGTCAGGTCGAAGCGGGGCAGCACCTCGCCGCCCGTCCGGTAGGCGAACCGCACCCCCTCGAAGGTGACCTCGCGGCCCGGGACACCCGGCCGGGCCGCCGGCAGCGGGCGCGGCGCGACGGCCTCGGGAACGCCCGGCTCCTGGGCCAGCAGACCGGCGATCTTGCCGAGGGAGGCGGCGGCCGACTGGTACGAGTTGAGGAACATCCCGAGCCGGTCGATCGGGTCGTACAGCCGGCGCATGTACAGCACCGCCGCCGCCAGGACGCCGAGCGCCAGCGTGCCGCCCGCCACCCGGTACGCGCCCCACAGACACATGCCGGCCACCGCGGTGTTCGCGACGAGCCGGGAGCCGACGACGTACCGGGCCATCTCCAGCAGGGCGTCGCCGTTGCTCCGCTCGTGCCGGTGGTTGAGGGCCGCGAACTCGCTGTCGTTGGCCCGCTCCCGCCGGAAGGCACGGACCGGCCGGATACCGTTCATCGTCTCGGCGAACTTCACGATCACGCCGGCGATGGCCGTGGACCGCTCGTCGAAGACGACGGACGCGCGCCGCTGGTAGCGCCGGACCAGCAGGTACAGCGGTGCGAACGAGGCGACGGCCACGGCACCGATGCCCAGATCCAGCCAGAGCAGCATCGCCGAGATGTAGACGAAGGCGAGGACGACGCCGATCAGCTCCTGCAGCCCCTCGGAGAGGAGTTCGCGCAGCGACTCCACGTCGGTGGTGGAACGGGAGATGAGCCGCCCGGAGGTGTACCGCTCGTGGAAGTCGACGCTGAGCGCCTGGGCGTGCCGGAAGATCCGGCCCCGCAGGTCGAGCAGCACGTCCTGGTTGATCCGGGCGGCGGCGCGGACGAAGGCGTACTGCAGCAGTCCGGCGCCCGCCGCGCACAGCAGGTAGCCGACGGCGACGGCCACGACCGGCCCGTGGTCCCCGGCGCGGAAGGCGGGTACGCCGCGGTCGATGGCGTACGCGACGAGCAGCGGCCCGGTCTGGACGGCGGCCTGCTGGAGCAGCAGCAGGAGCGCGGCGACGACCACCCGCGCACGGTGCGCGGAGAGCAGGGAGCGCAGCAGGGCCCCGGTGGCACCGGCCGCCGACGGCAGGTCGTCGCGGTCGAACGGGTCCCCGGAACCCCCGGAATCCCCGCCCTGCGCGGGCGGGTGCCCCGGCGGCGCGGCGGCGGCCTGCGCGGGGGAGACGGACTCCGGAACACCGGCCTTCGTGGCCGTGGCACCCGACGCGGTGCCGTCCGCCGGCGGGGCGGCCGGGGGCCCCTCGGTGCCGGGCGCGTGGCCGCCCGGTGCCGTCGCCCCCGGCGTCGCGGTCGTCGGATCCGTCATCGATGCCGCTCCCTTTCCTGCCCCCGGCCCCTGAGGTCCTGCCCGTCCGCGGTCTCCGCGGTCTCCGCCGTGCCTCCGGCGGGTCTCGCCTCGCGCGGGTCCCGGTCGGCGGGCCCTCGCTCCGCGCCCGACATCAGCCAGGCGTACTCGGTACTGCTCCGCAGTAGTTCGTGGTGCGTGCCCACCGCCGCGATCCGGCCCCCCGACAGGAGCGCCACCCGGTCGGCGAGCATGACCGTCGACGGGCGGTGCGCCACCACCAGGGCCGTCGTGTCGCGCAGGACCTCGCGCAGCGCGGCCTCCACCAGTGCCTCGGTGTGGACGTCCAGGGCCGAGAGCGGATCGTCCAGCACCAGGAAACGGGGCCGGCCGACGACCGCCCGCGCCAGCGCCAGACGCTGGCGCTGGCCGCCGGACAGGCTCAGTCCCTGCTCGCCGACCTGGGTGGCCGGGCCCTGGGGCAGCGCGTCGACGAAACGCTCGGCCTGGGCCACGCCGAGTGCCCGCCGCAGCTCGGGCTCACCGTGCCCGGGTCCCGCGCCCATCAGGACGTTCTCGCCGACGCTCGCCGAGAAGAGCGTCGGTTCCTCGAAGGCGACCGACACCAGTTCGCGGAGCCGTTCGCGCGCCATGAGCGTGATGTCCTCGCCGTCGAGGAGGACACGGCCCCCGGTCACCTCGTGCAGCCGGGGGACGAGCGCGGTGAGCGTCGTCTTGCCGGAGCCTGTCCCGCCGACCAACGCCAGGGTCTCACCGGGCCGGACGTGCAGATCGATCCGGTCGAGCACGGCGGGCGCGTCGGCGGGGGAGTCCGGATAGCGGAACGAGACGTTCTCGAAGCGCATGCCGTCCCGGGCCGGGGACGGCTCCCCGCCGGGGCCCCGGGGCCGTGCCGAGGGGACCGCCCCCGAGGACTCCCCGGGCTCGTCCATCACCTCGAAGTAGCGCTCCGTCGCCGTCGCCGCCTCCTGGCTCATCGCCAGCAGGAAGCCGATCGACTCCACCGGCCAGCGGAGCGCGAGCACGGTCGACAGGAAGGCGACCAGGGTCCCCGCGGAGAGGTCACCGTCGGCGACCCGCACCACCCCGAGGACGAGCGCGGCACCGATGGCCAGCTCGGGTACGAGGGTGATGAGCGCCCAGATCCCGGCCAGCAGCCGGGCCTTGCCCAGCTCCGTGCCGCGCAGCCGCTCGGCCAGCGACCGGAAGGCGCGTGCCTGGCTGCGGTGGCGGCCGAACCCCTTGACGATCCGGATGCCCAGCACGCTCTCCTCCACGACCGTGGTCAGATCACCGACCTGGTCCTGGGACCGGCGGGCGACGACCGCGTACCGGTTCTCGAAGACGGAACAGAGGATCACCAGCGGCACGACGGGCGTGAGCAGGACCAGACCGAGCGTCCAGTCCTGGCCGAGCAGCAGGACGTAGCCGGCCAGGATGGTGACGGAGTTGACCAGCAGGAACGTCAGGGGGAAGGCCAGGAACATCCGCACCAGCATCAGGTCGGTGGTGCCGCGTGAGAGCAGCTGCCCGGAGGCCCACCGGTCGTGGAAGGCGATCGGCAGCCGCTGGAGGTGCCGGTACAGGTCGGCGCGCATCCCCGCCTCGACACCGGCCAGGGGGCGGGCCACCAGCCAGCGCCGGAAGCCGAAGAGCGCCGCCTCCGTGAGACCCAGCAGCAGCAGGTACAGGGCGCCGAGCCACACCCCTCCCGGGTCGCCGTCGGCGACGGGGCCGTCCACCATCCACTTGAGGACGAGCGGGATGACGAGGGACAGGCACGAGGCGACGACCGCGACGACGGCGGCGGCGAACCACCGCGCCCGCACCGGCCGCACGTAGGGCCACAGCCGTGACAGCGTGCGCACGGCCGAGCGTTGCGGGGACTTCCTGACGACTTCTCGTTCTCCGGGCATCAGGGCCGATCCTAGAGTTCACCCCTGACACCCCACATCCGGTTTTCCCGCCGCCCCGACCCGTGCCGCGGCGGAGGGACGCGCGGGCCGGAGGCGCGCACCGGGGCCTCGGGGGCGGTCCCCCGCCGGGGAGGGTCTCGTCCCGGCCCACGGTGACGGCGCGCCGCGCCGCGGTGACGGGACGCCGGTGCGGGGTCCGTCCAGGCGGCCCCATAGCATCTCCGGTTCGAACGGATGTAGCAAGAGTGGGGGGGGCGGTATGGCGAACAGGTGAATCCGGAGCGCGGCGCTCGGCGCGGCGCTGCTGCTGGGGGCGGCGGCGTGCGGAACGGGCGGCGGTCCGGACGAGCCCGCCGCGCACCCCTTGTACGGCAAGAAGCTCGCGGACCAGATGAGCGCCTCGCGCAAGGCGACCGAGGCCGGCGGCAACGCCCGCTTTCGGTACGTCCTGTCCTACCGCACGAGCCACGGCGCCGTCGAGGACCTCACGACCGGGGCCCAGGACGACGCGCGTCACACCGCTCACGCCGAGCGGGTCCTCACCCTTCCGTCGGGCGCCCCGGACGAACTGGCCGAGAAGCTGGACGCGCCGACCGGACGGGGCAGGGAGGTCTACGAGGTGGCGGGCAGCGACGTCGCCTTCCTCACCCGGGGCGGCGACTGGCTGCGCTACTCCGCGTCCGGCTCGTCCGAGTTCGCCGAGAAGGCGGCGGGGGTGCTGTACCGGTCGGGCGACCGTGTTCCGTACGGCGGCACCCTGGCCGACGTGGTCGACAGGGCGGGCCGGGCCGAGAAGGAGCCGGTCGTGGGCGAGGACGGCAGCCGGCGCTACGAGCTGACCGTCTCGGCGCGAACGGCGGCCGTCGTCCTGCCGGAAGGGGCGGGCTTCGACGGCCTCACGGACGAACAAGCCCACACGCCCCTGTCCCTGAACGTCCGTCTCGACGCCGAAGGCCGGCTCGTGGAGGCAACGGCCGACTTCGCCCCGCTGCTCGAGGTCCTGCACCAGGAGGGAGCGCTGCGGGAGGTCACCGAGCTGACGGCCGCCTACACCCTCACCGACTTCGGCGACGCGGTACCGCAACAGGTCGCCGCCGGCGCGCAGGACACCGAGAAGCTGCTCACCGAGCTGACGGCGATGAAGCCCGGCGCCTGCGCCTCCCGGGACACCGGACTAGGCTCCCACGGTCTGGTCCGCCCGGTCGACTGCGACCGCGACCACGACCTGCGGGTCTTCGGTCGGGTCCGGGTCGACACGACCTCCCGGAAGGAGCCGAGAGTCGACTTCGCCGAGTCCGAGGCGGAGAAGAAGCGCGAGGCCCGGTTCGCCGCGGCCCCCGTCGCGTGGACCGCGCGGGCCAAGCCCCGCAACACCTTCCTCACCATCGGCTCGTCCCAGACCGGATACTCCCCCGGGAGCGACCACCGGGCCTACGGCGACTTCACCTGCGCCGTCAGTGCCACGGGGTACTGACCGGCCTCACTCCTGGACCCGCAGCAGCATCACCGACCTCGCCTCCACCCGCACCCGCTCCGCGCCCCGGTACACCGTGCCCGGGGCGCGGGTCTGGTCGCCCAGCGAGGTGTCCAGGACCAGCTCGTACGCCTCCGCCCACGGCGGGCCCGGCAGCAGGTGGTCCACCGGTAGCGCTCCCGCGTGCAGGATCGCCAGGAAACTGTCGTCGGTGATCTGCGCGCCCCGCGCGTCCCGTCCCGGGATGTCGCGGCCCGACAGGTACAGGCCGAGCGTGGTGGCGCGGGCGTACCAGTCGCCCTCCGTCATCTCCTCGCCGTCCACGGTGAACCAGGCCAGGTCCCGCAGCCCGTCCGCGGCCTGCGGACGCCCGGAGAAGAACGCCCGGCGGCGCAGCACCGGATGACGGTGCCGCAGGTCGAGCAGTCGGCGGGTCAGGTCGAGCAGGCCGCGGCGGCCGGGGTCCTCGGGCAGGGACCAGTCCAGCCAGCTCGTCTCGTTGTCCTGGCAGTAGGCGTTGTTGTTGCCGCCCTGGGTGCGGCCCATCTCGTCCCCGGCGACCAGCATCGGCACTCCGGTCGACAGCAGCAGCGTCGTCAGCAGGTTCCGTAGCTGGCGCAGCCGCAGCGCGCCGACCGCGGGGTCGTCGCTCTCGCCTTCGGCGCCGCAGTTCCAGGCCCGGTTGTCGTCCGTGCCGTCCCGGTTGCCCTCACCGTTGTCCTCGTTGTGTTTCCGCTCGTACGTCACCAGGTCGCGCAGGGTGAAGCCGTCGTGGGCGGTGACGAAGTTGACCGAGGCGTACGGCCGCCGGCCGCCCCACGCGTACAGGTCGCTCGACCCGGAGAGCCGGTAGCCGAGGTCCCGCACGTCCGGCAGGGCGCCGCGCCAGAAGTCGCGGACGGCGTCGCGGTAGCGGTCGTTCCATTCCGTCCACAGAGGAGGGAAGGCCCCCACCTGGTAGCCGCCGTCGCCGACGTCCCACGGCTCGGCGATCAGCTTGACCCGGCGCAGCACCGGGTCCTGGGCGATGACCGCGAGGAACGGCGAGAGCATGTCGACGTCGTGCATCGAGCGGGCGAGCGCCGCCGCCAGGTCGAAGCGGAAGCCGTCCACGCCCATCTCCGTCACCCAGTACCGCAGCGAGTCGGTGATCAGCCGGAGCACCTGCGGCTGGACGACGTGCAGGGTGTTGCCGCAGCCGGTGTAGTCGGCGTAGCGGCGGGCGTCGGACTGGAGCCGGTAGTAGCCGCGGTTGTCGATGCCCTTGAGTGACAGGGTCGGGCCGAGCTCGCCCGCCTCGGCCGTGTGGTTGTAGACCACGTCGAGGATGACCTCGATGCCGGCCTCGTGCAGCGCCCGCACCATCCGCTTGAACTCGCCGACCTGTCCGCCGGCCGACCCCGAGGCGGAGTAGCCCGCGTGCGGGGCGAAGTAGCCGATGGAGTTGTAGCCCCAGTAGTTCCGCAGCCCGCGCCGCAGCAGGTGGTCCTCGTGCGCGAACTGGTGGACCGGCAGCAGTTCGACCGCCGTCACCCCGAGGCTGACGAGGTGCTCGATCGCCGCGGGATGCGCCAGCCCCGCGTAGGTGCCCCGCAGTCTCTCGGGGATGCCCGGGTGGAGCCGGGTGAAGCCCTTGACGTGCAGTTCGTAGATGACCGAGTCCGGCCACGGCGTCTTGGGCCTGCGGTCGTCCATCCACTCGTCGGGCCCGTCGTCCCGGACGACCACGCCCTTGGGGACGTGCGGGGCGGAGTCCCGTTCGTCGCGCACGGTGTCGGCCACCTGCTGCTGCGGCCAGTCCCGGACGTGCCCGTACACCTCCGGGGGCAGCGCGAAGTCGCCGTCGACCGCCCGCGCGTAGGGGTCCAGCAGCAGTTTCGCCGGATTCCAGCGGGCTCCCGTCCACGGGTCCCAGCGGCCGTGCACCCGGTAGCCGTACCGCCGGCCCGCTCCCACCCCGGGGACGAAGCCGTGCCAGATCTCGTGGGTGAGTTCGGTGAGCGGCAGCCGGGTCTCGTTGCCGTCGGCGTCGAAGAGGCACAGGTCGACGGCCTCCGCCCCGCCGGCCCACAGCGCGAAGTTCGTGCCCGCCACCCCGTCCGGGCCGACCCGGCAGCGGGCCCCCAGGGGGGTCGGCGTGCCCGGCCACACCGACGGCCCGCGCCGTTCCACCACGGTGGCGGGCCTTGCCTCGCCCCGCGACCCGTCCCGTACCGCTTCCTGCTCGGCTGCGCTCGACACCTGTCCTGCCTCCCGCGGCTCGTCGGGCCCCGTGCCCGAAGAAGGCGTGCGGCGTCCCGGCCGCGGCTTCCCGCACGTGGTCCTCCCACCTGTTCTGCCCGGAGTACCGCACTCCCAACATGACCCGCGCGGACGTTTCCCCTGGAGGGGGGCCGTCGTTGGGCCGGGCGTGAAACACGTACTGAAGCGGGCGAGGGCCGGTGCGGTGCTCGCCTTGGCGGCGGCGGGACTGGTGGCCGGCCTGGTGGGCTGCACCGAGAAGGACGACGGCGGCGGTGCCGGCGTATCGCTCCCGGGGAAGGCGCGGGCACCCGGCGACGTCATCCGGGTCAGCCCGCGGGACGGCAGCCGGGCCGTGCCCGCCGACGGTCCCATCGAGGTGAGCGTCGACAGCGGCCGGCTCGAACGGGTGACGGTGGCGCGGGTGGAGGACGCCCAGCGGGCGGAGGTGGCCGGCGAGATCAGCGCGGACGGGCTGCGCTGGCGGCCCGGCGCCGGCGTACGGCTCGCGCTGTCCGCCAAGTACAGCGTCGACGTGGTCGCGCTCGACGGGCACGGCCGGCGCTCCGCCCGGCACACCACGTTCACCACGGTCGTCCCCGAGCGGCGCTTCATCGGCTACTTCAAGCCGGAGAACCGTTCCACGGTCGGCACCGGAATGATCGTGTCCTTCGGTTTCAACCGGCCGATCGAGAACAGGGAGGCCGTCGAACGGGCCATCCGCGTCACCTCCGACCCGCCGGTGGAGGTGGCCGGCCACTGGTTCGGCAAGGAACGCCTCGACTTCAGGCCCGCCGAGTTCTGGAAGCCCGGCACGGAGGTCACCGTCGACCTGCGCCTGCGGGACGTGGAGGGCGCGCGGGGCGTCTACGGGATCCAGGACAAGCGCGTCGGGTTCACCATCGGCCGCTCCCAGGTGTCCGTGGTCGACGCCGCCGAGCACACCATGGTGGTGCGCCGGGACGGCGAGGTGCTCGCGACCGTGCCGATCACGGCCGGGGCGCCGAAGACCACGACGTACAACGGCAAGATGGTGGTCACCGAGCTGTACGACGTCACGCGGATGGACGGACGCACGGTCGGTTTCGGCGGCGAGTACGACATCAAGGACGTGCCGCACGCGATGCGCCTCACCGACTCCGGCACCTTCCTGCACGGCAACTACTGGGCCGACGAGTCCACCTTCGGTTCCGCCAACGTGAGCCACGGCTGCGTGGGGCTGCGGGACGACAAGGGCGGCAACCCCGACTCGCCGGCGGGCTGGTTCTTCGACCGTACGCTCATCGGCGACGTGGTGGAGGTGGTCAACTCCCGCGACCGGAAGGTGGCTCCCGACAACGGACTGGGAGGCTGGAACATGGACTGGGCGCAGTGGAAGGCCGGCTCCCTGCTGCGCTGAGCCCGGCGCACTCCCCTCGCCGGCCTGCGTCGTCCGCGCGACTCCCGGGCACAACTGGGACTGAACGGTGACATTCACGAGGATCTTTCGTGTCCGGCGGTGTGATTGTCTAACTCCGTGTGCGCGGATCGCCGCGCGGGGGTGCGGGCGTGGCGTGGCCAGGCCGTGCGAGGGGAGACGACCATGGTCAAGGGGCTGCCGATATCGGGGGCGTCGGCCGGAACCACGGGGCGGCCGGCGCGTCGGCGCGGGGGACGCCTTCAGGCGCTCGCGGTGGGGGTGTTGCTGCTGGCGCTCACGGCCTGCGGAGGCGGTGACCCCGCCGGGGCGGGCAAGGACGGGCAGGACCCCTCGTCGCTGGGCGGCGGGCAGCAGGACAACGCGGCCTCGCAGGCCGTCGTCACGATCACGCCGAAGGACGGCGCGGACGCCGTCGCCACCAGTGGTGCTCTGAAGGTGACGGCGGACCAGGGCAAGCTGACCACGGTGACCGTCGCCGACTCCAAGGGCAACGAGATCGAGGGCAGGCTGTCCGCGGACGGGGCCGACTGGCAGCCCGTCGGCCACCTGGCCGCCGCCACCCAGTACAAGGTGCACGCGGTCGCGACGGACTCCGCGGGCCGTGAGTCCGCCAAGGACACCACCTTCAGCACCCTCGTACCGAAGAACACCTTCATCGGCCAGTACACGCCGGAGGACGGTTCGACCGTCGGCGTCGGCATGCCGGTCTCCGTCAACTTCACCCGGGGCATCACCGACACCGAGGCCGTCGAGAAGGCGATCAAGGTGACGGCGGAGCCGCCGGTACGGATCGAGGGCCACTGGTTCGGCAACGACCGCCTCGACTTCCGCCCGGAGCGGTACTGGGCCTCGGGCACCAAGGTGACCGTCGAGCTCAATCTCGACGGCGTCGAGGGGCGGCCGGGCGTCTACGGCAAGCAGAAGAAGACGATCTCCTTCACCATCGGCCGCCGCCAGGTCTCCACCGTGGACGCCTCCGCCAAGACGATGAAGATCGAGCGGGACGGCCGGATCATCAAGACCCTGCCGATCACCGCGGGCGCCCCGTCGACCACCACCTACAACGGGCAGATGGTCATCAGCGAGAAGTACAAGGTCACCCGGATGAACGGGGCCACCGTCGGCTTCGGGGGCGAGTACGACATCAAGGACGTGCCGCACGCGATGCGGCTGTCCACTTCGGGCACCTTCGTCCACGGCAACTACTGGGCCTCCGCCGGCACCTTCGGCTCGGCCAACGTCAGCCATGGCTGCGTCGGCCTGCGCGACACGCGCGGCGCGGGTGACGGCTCCACGCCCGCGGCCTGGTTCTACGACCGCTCGATCATCGGCGACGTGGTGATCGTGAAGAACTCCAGGGACAAGCAGATCCAGCCGGAGAACGGTCTCAACGGCTGGAACATGGACTGGTCGGAGTGGATCAGGTAGCCCGTCCGGGGGACGGGGCCGGCCGGGACCGGTCCGTACGCGGGGAGACCCGGCGCTGTGACCAACGGCACCGGGTCTCCCGGCGTTAACGCCCACTAACCTTCCCTCATGACTGTGAACCTCGAAGTCGCCGAGGGTGTCGGCGTCATCCGCCTCGACCGCCCTCCGATGAACGCCCTGGACATCGCCACCCAGGACCGGCTGCGCGAACTCGCCCAGGAGGCGACCGACCGCGACGACGTGCGGGCCGTGGTCCTCTACGGCGGCGAGAAGGTGTTCGCGGCCGGCGCGGACATCAAGGAGATGCAGGCCATGGACCACGCCGCCATGGTCAGGCGGTCGCGGGCGCTCCAGGACTCCTTCACCGCGGTCGCCCGCATCCCCAAACCGGTCGTCGCCGCGGTCACCGGCTACGCCCTGGGCGGTGGCTGCGAACTGGCCCTGTGCGCCGACTACCGGATCGCCGCCGACAACGCCAAGCTCGGCCAGCCCGAGATCCTGCTCGGTCTGATCCCGGGCGCGGGCGGCACCCAGCGCCTCTCCCGCCTGGTCGGCCCCTCGAAGGCCAAGGACCTCGTCTTCACCGGGCGGATGGTGAAGGCCGACGAGGCGCTCCGGCTCGGCCTGGTCGACCGGGTCGTGCCGGCCGGCGAGGTGTACGAGCAGGCGCACACCTGGGCCGCGAAGCTCGCCCAGGGACCGGCGCTCGCGCTGCGCGCCGCCAAGGAGTCGATCGACCAGGGCCTGGAGGCGGACATCGACACCGGCCTCGCGATCGAGCGCACCTGGTTCGCCGGCCTGTTCGCGACCGAGGACCGTGAGCGCGGGATGCGCAGCTTCGTCGAGGAAGGGCCGGGCAAGGCGAAGTTCGTCTGAGAGCCTGTCGGTCGAAGGCGACCCGACAGGCTCCGGGTCCGGGGAAGGCGAGGGGCGCGTACCGGGGCCCGGTCGAGCGCCCCCGTGCGCCCCCACGATCCTCCGGAACATGCCGATCGAAGTCCCCGGAATCGCCGGTGCCGGAGGGGCGATTCCGCGGGAACGGCCCCCGCGCGTCGGCCCCGGCGGCCATGATGGGGGGCATGGCGGGCCTGGAGGGTGTGGAGCAGCCGCGGCAGCACGGGGGTGCCGCCGCGGCTCGGTGGATGTCGGCCGTCGAGGACGAACAGGCTCTCAAAGCGCTTGAGTTGTACGGAAACCCGGCCGAGGAGGATGTCCGGCTGCCGTCCCGCCCCGAGTCGGCTGCCGTCGCCCGCCGGCTCACGCAGTGCGTCGTCCTGCGGCAATGGGCGCTGACCCCGCAGATCTCCGAACACGCCGTCCTGCTCGTCTCCGAACTCGTCGGCAACGCGGTCCGGCACACCGGGGCGCGGGTCTTCGGGTTACGCATGCTGCGCCGTCGCGGCTGGATCCGGGTCGAGGTGCGCGATCCCTCGCGCGGACTGCCCTGCCTGATGCCCGTGCAGGAGATGGACGTCAGCGGGCGCGGTCTCTTCCTCGTCGACAAGCTCTCGGACCGCTGGGGCGTGGATCTCCAGCCCCGTGGCAAGACCACCTGGTTCGAGATGCGTGTCCTGGACCGCTGACCCTCCGCGCCCCGTCACGCACAAAAGCCCCTGTTCGCCGTGGTGGGGCGCCTGGGGGCTTCTGCAGGGGGCGCCGTGGATCGCGAGGGGTGTTCCACGGCGGCGACATCGACCTGGCCCGGGTCAAAGGAGGTCGTGTCCTCGACTATGGCAGACGGGGGGCCATACCGCCAAAAGTCCATACGATGGCGAACCGGGCGATAGGGAACTATTCCGGCAGTGAATCGTTGGTGATACGAAGCACTCGCCTTGTGAACGGTGAATAGATATGGCGTTCACCGGGCGTTTCCATGGGCGGGTGCACTCCTGAAGCTCTCGCTGCACGTCGTGCAAACGTCCCCGATCGGCCTAATCGTAATAAATCGGTCATAAACGCCCTTAAATGGTCCTGTGTATCTGACCGACCGCCGCGGTGCGCTGCGGGCGGGTGCGGCCGTCGCCTTCACGGGAGCGCTCACCACCGCCTGCGGAACGGACCCCCGCCCCGCCCCCTCCCGGCCCCCTGACCCCTCCCGATCCTCCGACTCCTCCCGGCCCTCCGGACCCACGGGACCCCCCGGGCCGTCCGAGGCCGCCCCGCCCCGCCGAAGCGCCGCCGCGGCCCCCGCGCCGCGCCGCTTCCCCGGCCACCCCGCCGAGATCGAGAGCGGGCCCCGCGACCGCCCCCGCGTCGCGCTCACCTTCCACGGACAGGGCGACCCCGCCGTCGCGCGCGCCCTGCTCACCGAGGCCGAGAAGACCGGCGCCCGGATCACCGTCCTCGCCGTCGGCGACTGGCTCGACCGGAACCCCGGACTCGCCCGGCGGGTCCTCGACGGCGGCCACGACCTCGGCAACCACACCCAGCGCCACCTCGACATCAACACCATGACCGAGCGGCGGGCCTACGACGAGATCAGAGCCTGCGCCGAACGGCTGCGCCGCCTCACCGGCTCCATCGGCACCTGGTTCCGCCCCTCCCGCACCCGGCACGCCACCCCGGCCGTCCAGCGGGCCGCCCGCCGGGCCGGCTACCCACACGTCCTCTCGTACGACGTCGACTCCCTCGACTTCACCTCGCCCGGTGCCTCGGCCGTCGTCGCGCAGGTCACCGGGCAGATCCGCAACGGATCGGTGGTGAGTCTCCACTTCGGCTACGCGGACACGGTCGCCGCGCTGCCGCCCCTCCTCGCCGACCTCGACCGCCGCGGCCTGCGCGCGGTGACCACCACGGAGCTGCTGACCTGATGCTGCCTCTCACCAAGCGATCGAAAAGCCTCCTCGCCGCCGCCCTCCTCACGGCGCTCGCCGGCTGCGGCACCGCCGACAAGGCGGCCGAACCGAACAGCGGCGCCAGGAAGGAACCCGCCGCGCGACCCGCCGCACCGAAGAAGCCCGTCCCGGCCGGGCTGCCGGGCATGCCACCGCTCCTCGACGCCGACGACGTGTACGCCGCCGACCGGCCGAACCAGCTCTCGCCGGTGGTCAAGGACTTCCCCTCCCGGGTCTACGTACCCAACACCAACTCCAACACCGTCTCGGTCATCGACCCGGCGACGTACAAGGTCATCGAGACGATCCCGGTGGGCATCCAGCCGCAGCACGTCGTCCCCTCCTGGGACATGAAGACCCTCTGGGTCAACAACAACCGCGGCCACACCCTCACCCCGATCGACCCCGCCACCGGCACCGCCGGCAAACCGGTCGAGGTCCACGACCCCTACAACCTCTACTTCACGCCCAACGGCAAGTACGCCATCGTCATGGCCTCGCTCGACCGCGAGCTGGTCTTCCGCGACCCCCACACGATGGAACGGAAGAAGACCGTCCCGGTCTCCTGCTACGGCGTCAACCACGCCGACTTCTCCGCCGACGGACGGTACTTCGTCGTCTCCTGCGAGTTCTCCGGCGAACTGCTGAAGGTCGACACCGAGAAGATGGAGGTCGTCGGCCAGCAGAAACTGCCCCTCGACGGCGCCATGCCGCAGGACGTCAAGATCTCGCCGGACGGCAGCACCTTCTACATCGCCGACATGGTGGCCCACGGCATGTGGGTCCTGGACGGCGACGCGTTCACCACGCCGACCCTCCTGCCCACCGGCAAGGGCTGCCACGGCCTCTACGTCTCCCGGGACTCCAAGGAGATGTACGTGTCCAACCGCGGCGAAGGCTCCGTCTCGGTCTTCGACTTCGGACAGAACCGGCTCACGAAGAAGTGGTGGCTGCCGGATGGCGGCTCCCCGGACATGGGAGGCGTCTCGGCCGACGGCAAGGTGCTGTGGCTGTCGGGACGCTACGACTCGGAGGTCTACGCGATCGACACCCGGACCGGCAAGCAGGTGGCCCGCGTCCCCGTCGGCGGCGGCCCCCACGGCCTCGCCGTCTACCCCCAGCCCGGCCGCTACTCGCTGGGACACACCGGAATCTTCCGCTGAGCACCGGCCGGGCGCCCCGGCCGGCCGGAGATCACCCGACGGGCTCCGAGCCGCACCGACCCGAGCACCCCGGCGCATGCGGACCCCGGACCATCCGTCCGGGGTCCGCCGTGACCTCCGCTCGCCGAACCCCTGCGATCCCGCCCAGCTCACCGGCGACGAACGCGGCCAGCCGTCGGGATCCCTCGCGGAACGCCACGCCCGCACCCTGGCCGGAGTGACCCCCGCCGGCGAACTGCCGCTCGTCACCATCGACGGGCGCGCCGCCGCCACAGCGTCGGGGTGACCCTGCGGCAGTCGGCCGAGGTCGTGAAGTGGCTCGGGGCGACCGAGGCGATCGCCCGCGGCGGCGGCGGGGACGCGCAGTCCGTCCGGGACGGCGCCCTGGACAACCGGCCGATGGACCCGTGGGCGGACGACACCCACACCCGCCGCGAGGTGGGCAACGCCGTCGTCCTGATCAAGCGGCCCTGAACACCCGGCCCGGCCCCGGCGCCCCGCACCGGGGCTCGGTCCCCCGCCCCCCGGCGGCCGGATAATCTGAGCCCGTCAGATCAGCACCGAGAAGGGGCGGAAACAGTGGCGGACATCGAGGCGGCACGCAGGGCTTTCGAGCGGTTCGACGTGGACGGGGACGGTCTCATCACCGCCGCGGAGTACAAGAGCGTCATGGCGCAGCTGGGTGACTTCAACGTCACCGAGACGGTCGCCGAGGCCCTCATCAACCAGCGCGACCTGAACGGCGACGGCATGCTGTCCTGGGACGAGTTCTGGACGCACATCAACAAGGCCTGACCGCCTGGCGGGTGACGTTCGCCCGTTCAGGGGCCACCCGGCAGGTCCGGGCCGCGGGGGAGGACGGGCGGGGCTCCACGTGCGTACGTACGTGAGTTGCCGCCCGTCCGGCCCTCGGTGACGATCGACCGGTGACGCCTCCCGCACCCCTGGTCACCCCGACCCGCCTGACCGCGGCGACACTCGCCGCGCTCGCCGTGATCACCCTCGCCGTACTCGGCGCGGGACTGGCCGAGACCGGCACCGGTGAGCTCCGCATACCGGCGGCCGGCACCACCACCCTGCTGCGGGTCCTCGTCCTCACCGCGCTCGCGGTCCAGATCGGCGAGATCGCCGGTGCCCGCCTGGCCGGCGACGGCCCGCTGCCCCGGGGCCGGTCCGTTCCCGCAGCCCTCCTCGGCGCCGCCGCCTCCGCCGGACTGCTGGTCCTCTTCGCCACCGTCAGCGGCCTGGGCCTCGCCACCGTGTACGGCACACGCGAGGGCGGGCTGCTGCTCGTCACCGCCAACGCCCTCGCCCTGTCGGCCCTCTGCGCCGCGAGCCGGCGGCCCGTCCTCGCTCTCGTCCCGCTGGCCGCGGCGATCACCGCGGAGGCGCTGCGCGCGCATCCCGAGCCGAACAGCCCGGCGATCGGTGTCGCGCTCACCGTGGTGCACCTGACCGCGGCCTCCCTCTGGCTCGGCACCCTGCTGTACGTCCTGCGCACCATGCGGCTGCGCGGCGGCGGGCGCGAAGTCCTCGTCCGCTACGCCCGGATGGCGGCCTGGCTCTACGCCGCGCTGATGGCCACCGGCACCTGTTCGACGCTCCGCCGCCTCCCGCTGGACGTCGTTCTCAGCACGGCGTACGGCAGGGTGCTGCTGGCCAAACTGGGGCTGGTGGGCGTGGCGAGCCTGCTCGCGCTCGCGGCGCGGCGCCGGATGCTGCGGGGTGGCGACGCGCAGGCGCCCGCGCGGACCGAGCTCGGGGTGCTCGCCGTGATCATGCTGGTATCCGCGGTCCTCAC
Source organism: Streptomyces sp. NBC_01216 (assembly GCF_035994945.1). NCBI lineage: Bacteria > Bacillati > Actinomycetota > Actinomycetes > Kitasatosporales > Streptomycetaceae > Streptomyces > Streptomyces sp. NBC_01216. The sequence goes on along the minus strand of NZ_CP108677.1, from coordinate 2,025,786 downwards.
GGTCGTGCCGGATCCCCACTGGCTGCACCCCGCCTGAGAGCCTGTCGGGTGGCCTCTGACCGGGCGTTCACGCCCCGGCGCGTGGCGGGCGGCCCGTGGTGTCGTTCCCGCGTCGTCGGGGAAATCCGGTGGACTCCCGCCGGCCCCGGCCGGTAGCGTCGCGGTGACCCGACCACAGCCGTACCGATCAGGGGCCACCGGCCCGGAGAGGGTGTTTCATGACCCGGACCGAGCCGAGCGCTCCTCGCCGCTGACCCTCGTCCCCGAGGAACCGCTCGGCCTCCTCCTGCTGTCCACGCTTCACGCCTCAGCCAGGAGTCATTCCGAGTGTCGACCCCTTCCAGCAACCTCCCGCGGAGCTCCGTCTCCCGCTCCACCTCCACGTTCACCTGCGTGCGCTGCGGTCTGGACGTCGCCTTCCTGGGACCGGACCGCGTCCCGCGCGACCACTGCCCGAGCTGCCTCCACTCCCGGCACGTCCAGGACCATGTGGAGGGCGGCCCGTCCGGCTGCCGGTCACGGATGGCCCCGATCTCCATCGCCGTCCTCCGGACCGGGGACTGGGCGGTCGTCCACCGCTGTGCGCGGTGCGACGAGCTGACCTCCAGCCCGGTCCGCGCGGACGACAACCGGCTCGTCCTGATGCGGTTGGCCGTCCGGCCGCTGGCCGAGCCGCCGTTCCCCCTCGAAGTCCTCGGGGAGCTGTGATGGCGCGCCGCAAGGCCCCCGTACGCCGGCCTCAGCGGCGCAAGGACGTCCTGCACGGCCGGGGCGGCGAGACGGGCGACGCCTTCCGCTGCGCCGGCTGCCGGCTGGACGTCCCGCTGGCCGCACCCGGCACGGCCCACCGCAACCACTGCCCGCACTGCCTCGCCAGCCTCCATGTCGACCGGAACGTACCCGGCGACCGGGCGGCGACGTGCCGGGGGCGGATGACGGCACTGAGCGTGGCCGTCCGGGCCGACGGGGAATGGATGATCATCCACCACTGTCTGTCCTGCGGCGAGCTGAGCGCCAACCGCATCGCGGGTGACGACAACCCGCTCGCCCTGATCCGTCTCGCGGTCCGCCCGCTGACGGACCCGGGTGCCCCGGTCCGCGACGCCCTGCGCACCCGGTAGAACCCGGGTGGTTCCCGGCCGGTCCCGGAGCCCGGCCGGGGACCCGGCGCGGCCGTGCAAGGGGCCTCGGGGAGGCCGCGCATCACTTCCGAGTGAGTGGAATCCGGCCTTCGTGACGACTGCTTTCAGCCGCGCTGTCCGGCGTCGGCGGGGCTTCTCGTCAGCGAGGGCCTGACGACCACTCTGCTCCAGGCGGCGGTGCGGGGCGCGCTGCGGGCCAGGGGCGCAGACGTGCGGACGGTGGCCCCCGGGACGGCGATCGGCTGGTGAGGGGCTGCGACAGTAGCCGGCGGGCGGCGGGAACCGGAGTTCCCGCCGCCCGCCGGCGGCTCGGAAGACCGGCGTCACTTCCGCCGAGCGGATCGCTGCGCCGGTGCGGCCGTCAGCCGGTGGAGGGAGGATAGACGCTGTCGACGGTGTCCTGGTCGGTGGGTGGGCCTACAGCCTCAGCACTCGATGATGTTCACGGCGAGACCGCCGCGGGCCGTCTCCTTGTACTTCACGGACATGTCCGCGCCGGTCTCCCGCATGGTCTTGATGACCTTGTCCAGCGAGACCAGGTGGTTCCCGTCGCCGCGCAGTGCCATCCGGGCCGCCGTCACGGCCTTGACCGCGGCCATCCCGTTGCGTTCGATGCACGGGATCTGGACCAGACCGCCGACCGGGTCGCAGGTCAGACCGAGGTTGTGCTCCATGCCGATCTCGGCCGCGTTCTCCACCTGCTCCGGGGAGCCGCCGAGCACCTCGGCCAGCGCGCCGGCCGCCATCGAGCAGGCCGACCCCACCTCGCCCTGGCAGCCGACCTCGGCGCCGGAGATCGAGGCGTTCTCCTTGAAGAGCATGCCGACCGCGCCCGCCGCCAGCAGGAAGCGGACGACGTCGTCCTCCTTCTCCTGCTGCGAGGCACCGCCGGCCGCGAAGTTGATGTAGTAGTGGAGCACCGCGGGGATGATGCCGGCCGCGCCGTTCGTCGGGGCGGTCACCACCCGGCCCCCGGCCGCGTTCTCCTCGTTCACCGCCATCGCGTAGAGCGTGATCCACTCCATCGCCAGTGCCGCCGGGTCGCCCTCGGAGCGGAGCTTGCGCGCCGTGTGCGCGGCGCGGCGCCGGACCTTCAGGCCGCCGGGCAGGATGCCCTCGCGGGACATGCCGCGCGAGACGCAGGACTGCATGACCCCCCAGATCTCCAGGAGGCCCGCGCGGATCTCGTCCTCCGTGCGCCACGCCTTCTCGTTCTCCAGCATGAGCGCGGAGATCGACAGGCCGGTCTCCTTCGCCAGGCGCAGCAGTTCGTCGCCGGTGCGGAAGGGGTACTTCAGCACGGTGTCGTCGGGGACGATCGGGTTCTCGCCCTGGACGGCGTCCTCGTCCACCACGAAGCCGCCGCCGACCGAGTAGTAGGTCTTCTCCAGGACGGGCGCGCCCTCGGTGTCGTACGCGGAGATCGTCATCCCGTTGGCGTGGTACGGGAGCGTCTTGCGCCGGTGCAGGATCAGGTCCGCGTCGAAGTCGAAGGGGATCTCGTGGGCCCCGAGGAGGCTGATCCGGCCGGTCGACCTGATCCGCTCGACCTGCTCGTCCGCCGTCTCGACGTCGACGGTGCGCGGCGAGTCGCCCTCCAGGCCCAGCAGGACCGCCTTCGGGGTGCCGTGGCCGTGACCGGTCGCGCCCAGCGAGCCGAAGAGCTCGGCGCGTATCGCGGCGGTGTGGGCGAGCAGGCCCTCGTTCTTCAGCCGCCGCGCGAACATGCGGGCCGCGCGCATCGGGCCCACCGTGTGGGAGCTGGACGGCCCGATGCCGATCGAGAACAGGTCGAAGACCGAGATGGCCACGGGGGACTCCTTGTGGGTGGTAGACGCCGTTGTCTGCCGGGGTGGTGCAGAACGGAGCAGGAAGATCACGAGCGGGTGGGACACGGGTCGGGGCACCGCGCTCACAGTCCAGTGTGCGCGGTGCCCCGCATGTTCGTACGAACGGAAAGGTACGAAACTACTTCAGGCCGGGGTACAGCGGGTGCTTGTCTGCCAGAGCGGTCACCCGTGCCTTGAGGGCCGGAGCGTCGAAGCCCGGCTTCAGGGTCTCGGCGATGATGTCGGCGACCTCGGCGAAGTCCTCGGTGCCGAAGCCGCGGGTCGCGAGCGCCGGCGTGCCGATGCGCAGACCCGAGGTGACCATCGGCGGACGCGGGTCGTTCGGGACCGCGTTCCGGTTGACCGTGATGCCGACCTCGTGGAGACGGTCCTCGGCCTGCTGGCCGTCGAGCTCGGAGTCCCGCAGGTCCACCAGGACCAGGTGCACGTCCGTGCCGCCGGACAGCACGGAGACACCGTGCCGGGTGACGTCGTCCTGGACCAGGCGCTCGGCGAGGATGCGGGCGCCGTCCAGCGTGCGCTGCTGGCGCTCCTTGAACTCCTCCGAGGCCGCGATCTTGAACGAGACGGCCTTGGCCGCGATCACGTGCTCCAGCGGACCGCCCTGGAAGCCGGGGAAGACCGAGGAGTTCAGCTTCTTCGCGAACTCCTTCTTCGCCAGGATGATGCCGCCGCGCGGGCCGCCGAGCGTCTTGTGCGTGGTGGAGGTCACCACGTCCGCGTACTCGACCGGGTTCGGGTGCAGACCCGCCGCGACCAGGCCGGCGAAGTGGGCCATGTCGACCCACAGGTACGCCTCGACCTCGTCCGCGATCCGGCGGAACTCGGCGAAGTCCAGCTGACGCGGGTAGGCGGACCAGCCCGCGATGATCACCTTGGGGCGGTGCTCCTTGGCGAGGCGCTCGACCTCGGCCATGTCGACCAGACCTGCCTCGTCGACGTGGTAGGCGACCACCTCGAACTGCTTGCCGGAGAAGTTCAGGCGCATGCCGTGGGTGAGGTGGCCGCCGTGCGCCAGGTCCAGGCCGAGGATCGTGTCGCCGGGCTTGGCGATCGCGAACAGCGCGGCCTGATTGGCGGAGGCGCCGGAGTGCGGCTGCACGTTGGCGTACTCGGCGCCGAACAGGTCCTTGATCCGGTCGATCGCGATCTGCTCGGCCACGTCGACGTGCTCGCAGCCGCCGTAGTAGCGGCGGCCCGGGTAGCCCTCGGCGTACTTGTTGGTGAGGACGGAGCCCTGGGCCTCCATGACCGCGACCGGAGCGAAGTTCTCCGAGGCGATCATCTCGAGGGTGGACTGCTGGCGGTGGAGCTCGGCGTCGACAGCGGCGGCGACGTCGGGGTCCAGCTCGTGGAGAGGGGTGTTCAGAAGCGACATGAATCGATCCCTAAGGGGTCTCAGTTCCCGGCGGAGAACTCGGCGTACTCGGCGGCGGAGAGCAGGTCCTTCGGCTCCTCGGCGACGCGTACCTTGAACAGCCAGCCACCCTCGAACGGTGCGGTGTTCACCAGGGACGGGTCGTCCACGACGTCCTGGTTGGCGGCGACGACCTCGCCGGTGACCGGGGAGTACAGATCGCTGACCGACTTCGTCGACTCCAGCTCGCCGCAGGTCTCGCCCGCGGTGACCGTGTCGCCGACCTCGGGAAGCTGGGCGTAGACGACGTCACCGAGCGCGTTGGCGGCGAACTCCGTGATGCCGACCGTCGCGACGCCGTCCTCGACGTCCGACAGCCACTCGTGCTCCTTGGTGTAACGCAGCTGCTGGGGGTTGCTCATGACCTGATTCTCCTGGATCGGGGGAGTGCTGATGAACGTGGGTCTTGCCACGTGAGACGCGAGCCGAGACGGACCCGGGCGCCGACGGCCCGGGGAAACGTCACTTCCGGCGCTTGTAGAACGGCAGGGCGACGACCTCGTACGGCTCGTGGGTGCCGCGGATGTCCACACCTACACCCTGGGTGCCGGCCTCGGCGTGCGCCGCGTCCACGTAGGCCATGGCGATCGGCTTTCCGAGGGTCGGGGACGGGGCCCCCGAGGTGACCTCGCCGACGACCACGCCGTCGGCGACGACCGGCATGCCCGCCCGCGGGACCCGGCGGCCCTCGGCGATCAGGCCGACCAGCTTGCGCGGCGGGCTGCCGGCGGCGCGCTCGGCGGCGGCCTCCAGCGCCTCGCGACCGACGAAGGCACCGCCGTTCGTCGTCTTCTCGAACTTCACGACTCGGCCGAGACCGGCGTCGAAGGGGGTGAGCGCGGTGGTCAGCTCGTGCCCGTACAGCGGCATGCCCGCCTCCAGACGCAGCGTGTCACGGCAGGACAGCCCGCACGGGATCAGGCCGACCGGGGCGCCCGCCTCGGTCAGCGCCTTCCACACGCCCTCGGCGTGCTCGGGCTTCAGGAACAGCTCGAAGCCGTCCTCGCCGGTGTAGCCCGTCCGGGCGATCAGGGCGGGGACCCCGGCGACCGTGCCGGGCAGGCCGGCGTAGTACTTCAGACCGTCCAGGTCGGCGTCGGTGAGCGACTTCAGGATGCCGGGGGACTCCGGGCCCTGGACGGCGATCAGGGCGTACGCGTCACGGTCGTCGCGCACCTCGGCGTCGAAGCCGGCCGCGCGCTCCGTGAGGGCGTCGAGGACGGTCTGGGCGTTGGAGGCGTTGGCGACGACCAGGTACTCGGCCGGTGCCTCCCGCTCCTGCAGCCGGTACACGATCAGGTCGTCGAGGATGCCGCCGTCCTCCCGGCAGATCATCGTGTAGCGGGCACGGCCGGGACCCACGGTCGAGATGTTGCCGACCAGCGCGTGGTCGAGCAGCTCGACGGCCTGCGGGCCGGTCACCGTGATCTCGCCCATGTGGGAGAGGTCGAAGAGGCCGGCCCTGGTGCGGACGGCGTTGTGCTCGTCGCGCTCGCTGGCGTAGCGCAGCGGCATGTCCCAGCCGGCGAAGTCGGTCATGGTCGCGCCCAGCGAACGATGCACGGCATCGAGGGCGGTCAGGCGGGGGGTGTTGCTCATGGGGTGGCTCCCAAGTCCCAGGAGGGCGTGCAGGGCACGACGTGCATGACGGATGAGGACGATCCTCCCCATCTGTCATGGAACCTGAGAGGTTCACCGAGGGCATCCCCGGTTTGCACCTTGGGTGGAACCGCACCGGGGCTGCCGGGGCGGTTCGCTTTTCAGATCTGCCTCATCCACGCGGTACGGGGCCTGAGAGATTCAAGGGAGGGTCTTGCTCCTTCGGCGCCCGGACTGCTACAGCAGTGCTACAGCCTGTCCAGGACTCTCCCGCGCGGATTCGAGCGGCCGGTATGAGGTTGTGTGCGCTTGGCGCGCACATCATTGCACGCGGGATCTGATCGGCAAATCGCTTGTGCCGCATTACCGTCTCTTTACACTTCTTGAGGCGAGGCCCTTCGCAGGGGCCCGACGGGGGGAGAAGCGATGACGTTCCAGCGGACCGGTGCCTACGCGGCCGAGGCGGGACTGCCGGGCGGCCGGGCCAGGGCCAGGACCCGCAAGGCCACCGCGGCCGTGCCCCTGCTGCGTGACCTCCGCGAACGCGAGGGTCGCGGGCCCCGGGTCCTGACCTTCACCACCGGCGACGTGGTGGTGGTATCCGGGCTGCCCGGCAGCGGCAAGTCGACCCTGATGGCACGCGCGGCAGAGGGCCGGGGCGTCGACTCGCAGAACGCCCGGGAACGCTGGGAGGCCCGCGTCCCGCGGCTCCTGCCCTACGCCGTCTACCGGCCGCTGGTACGGATCGCCCACTACGCCGGGCTCCGTCGCGACCTGCGCTCCGGCCGCAGCGTCATCGTCCACGACTGCGGTACCCAGACCTGGGTGCGGGCCTGGCTCGCCCGGGAGGCGCGCCGGCGGGGCCGCGCCCTGCACCTGGTGATGCTCGACGTCACCCCCGAGGCGGCCCGCGAGGGACAGCGCGAGCGGGGCCGCGGGGTCTCCGGCTACGCCTTCGCCCGGCACCGCCGCGCCATCGGCCGCCTGCTGCGTGCCGTGGAGTCCGGCCGCCTGCCCCGGGGCTGCGCCTCGGCGACCCTCCTCGACCGTGACGCGGCCGGCGCCCTGCGCAGGATCGACTTCCGTGACGCCGGCTGACCACCGAGGCGCCGCGCACGAGGAGGCGGAAGGCGGTCGACGGGGGGCCCAGTGGGGGTTGCAGGGCCGAGCGGACGGCCGTGCCGGACGTCACGGACCGGCATACTCCGTGCGTATCTGGCCACGGTGGCGCCAGGGCAGCGTTAGGGTTCTGCCCCGAGGGCGCGTGACGACAGCGTGCGAGAAGGGGAACCGAGAACCGTGGACGTTACGTGGCCGGGCAACGAGCTCGAAGAGGTGCTGGCCGCCTCGCTGGGCAACCCCGCGGCCGGGGGCCGGCTCGTCGAGGTACTCGGACGGAGTTCCGTCTGGGTGCCGCTGCCCAACGGCGGCGGCCCCGACAGCACCGAGCTCGACCTGCCCACCATGGAGATCGACGGTTTCCCGTACGTCCCCGTGTTCAGTTCCGAGCAGCAGTTCCTCGCCTGCGTCGGCAGCCACATGTCCTTCACGGTCGCCCCCGCCCGGGACTTCGCCCGCGGCCTGCCCCCGCAGCTCGGCATCGCCGTGAACCCCGGCGGCACCGTCGGCGCTCCGCTGCCCGCGCCGGCCGTGGCCGAATTGTGCCGGGTCGGCCGTACCGTGCTGGACGGGCCCGCGACCGGCGGCCGGGTCCGGCTCTTCGAACCCGACTGGCAGGACGACCCGGTCGACTTCCTCTCCGTCGCCGCCGCCGAGTTCGAGGCCACCGGAGTCGTCGTCACCGCCCGCCGTGCCCTGGCCAGCGTCGAGGGCACCGAACCGGCCCTCTTCGTCGGCGTCCAGCTCGTCGCCCAGGAGGGCGTCGACCGCAACGCGCCCCTGGACGCGCTCGGCCGCGCACTGGGCCGGGTCGAGGTGGCCTGGCCGGTCAATCTCATCCTGCTGGACCTCGCGCAGGACCCGGTCGGGGACTGGATGCTGGAGCGGGTGCGTCCCTTCTACCAGCGGGTCCCCGCGTAGGGAAAGCAGTCAAGGAAGCGGTTTTCGGTGGACGAAAGAGGGGCGGGACCCACGGTGAGCGCGTCAGGCACCGCTGCGGCCGGACAGGTCGAGTACATGCTGCGCCAGGTGACACCCGGACGCTACGACGCGTACGAACGGCTGCTCCACGCCCTTGCCGACGGCAACGTCTGGATGCTGCTCTGGCACGGCCGGTCCGGCTCGCCGGACGCCCAGTACGGGAAGATGGAGATCGACGGCCTCGGGTACGCGCCCTGCGTCACCTCCGCGCAGGAGCTGGCCGTCTCCGGATGGAACCGGGCCCACGAGGTCGTCACAGGACGGGACATCGCCCGCGCGCTCTACCCCGACCGCTGGGGCATCTGGCTGAACCCGCACGACCCCGGCGGCGGCGTCGGCATCCCCTGGGCCGACCTCCGGCGCATCGCCACCGGTCTCGACCGGATGCCCGCCGGACCCCTGCGGCTGTCCGAACCAGCCCTGGAGATCCCGCAGTTCTACGCCCTGCTGACCCAGAACGCGCACCGCACCCCGCCGGTCCGGTCGCTGCGCCGCGCCTGGGTCCAGCCCGCGCTGGGCTCTCCCTACCTCGCCATCGGCCTCGACCTCTACGACTCCTCCGCGACCTCGGTGGAGACGGTGCGGGCCATGATGCGGGAATCGGTCTCCGCCGTGCCCGACGGACTGCCGGTGTCGACCGTCGCCATGTCCGACGAGCACGACCCCGTGACGATGTGGCTGCGGTCCAACGCCCGCCCCTTCTACGACCGTGAGGCGCACGCGGCCCCGGCCCCCCAGGCCCCCGGCTACGGTTACCCGCCGCCCGCTCCCCGCGCGTACTGACCCGGTCGTTCCACCGCAGGAACCGCCGGAACCACCGGACGGCGAGGTCGTCGGAGGGGCCCCGGAAGGCGCTTCGAACTCGCCGGGATGTCAGGGGCGTTAACGACCGCCGTGCAGTTGTCCTGGATCTGACCGGTTTGGCGAGTGTCCGGGTCTCGACTAGGTATCACCGTTATCCGGACTGTTCTCCTGCTGGTTGCCCGTGGGTAGTGTTCGGCCGGTCAAGACCTCTCCACACGGCGGAACCCTGGGGTGGACCCATGCGAATATTCAAGTCCAGAGCCGTACGGGCCATGACGGCGGCTGTCGCCGTCGGCCTGATCGCCACCGGATGCTCCAGTGAGCGCGGCAAGGACGGTGACAAGGGTGGCGCCAAGGACACGTTCGTGTTCGCCGGTGCCGGTGACCCCGGTTCACTCGACCCCGCTCTCGCCAGCGACGGTGAGACCTTCCGGGTGACCCGGCAGGCATTCGAGGCGCTCCTCGAGCACGAGTCCGGCGGCAGCAAGCTCGTCGGCGGCCTCGCCGAGACCTGGTCGAGCAACCCGGCCGGCACGGTGTGGACCTTCAACCTGCGCCAGGGCGTCACGTTCCACGACGGCGAGGCGTTCAACGCCGCGGCCGTCTGCGCGAACTACGACCACTGGTTCAACTGGAAGGGCACCTACCAGTCCAGCGCGGTCTCGTACTACTGGCAGTCCATCATGGGCGGCTTCGCGAACAACGAGGACCCCGAGGCGCCGAAGGCGAACTACAAGTCCTGCACCGCGAAGGACGACAAGACCGCCGTCATCGAGGTCAACGAGCCCTCCGCGCAGCTCCCCGGCGGCTTCTCCCTCCAGGCCCTGGCGATCCACTCGCCGAAGGCGCTCAAGGAGTACGAGAAGCAGGACGCCTCCGCCAAGGGCGACGCCATCACGTACCCGAAGTACAGCCAGGAGGCCGGCACGGTCGCCGGCACCGGCCCGTACAAGATCGTGAAGTGGAACAAGGGCAACAAGGAAGTCACCCTCGAGCGCTTCGACGGCTACTGGGGCGAGAAGGCCAAGGTCAAGAACCTGGTCTTCCGTACGATCGACACCGAGGAAGGCCGTCGTCAGGCGCTCCAGGCCGGTGACATCGACGGCTACGACCTGGTGTCGCCCGCGGACGTGAAGACCCTCGAGAAGGAGGGCTACGAGGTCCCGACCCGCGACGTCTTCAACCTCTTCTACGTGGGCATGAGCCAGGGCAAGAACGCGGCGCTGAAGAAGCCCGCCGTCCGCCAGGCCATCGCGCACGCCATCGACCGCGAGAACATCGTGAAGACCCAGCTGCCCGAAGGCGGCAAGGTGGCCACGCAGTTCATGCCTCACACGGTCGCCGGCTACTCGGACAAGGTGAAGACGTACGCCTTCGACACCGCGAAGTCCAAGGAGCTGCTGAAGAGCGCCGACGAGTCCGCCCTCAAGGTCGAGTTCTGCTACCCGACCGAGGTCACCCGCCCCTACATGCCCGCCCCGCAGGACATGTTCGAGCTGATGAAGGCCGACCTCGAGAAGGCCGGCATCACCGTCACCCCGAAGCCCATGAAGTGGGCCCCGGACTACCTGGACGCCACCGAGGCCGGCTCGTGCGACCTGCACATGCTGGGCTGGACCGGTGACTTCAACGACGGCTTCAACTTCATCGGTACCTGGTTCGCCAAGCCGGAGAAGCAGTGGGGCTTCGACGACGCCAAGGTCTTCGACGCTGTGAACAGCGCCTCGAAGATCGCCGACCCGACGCAGCGCGTCGAGGCGTACAAGAAGGCCAACGAGACGATCATGGAGTACCTGCCGGGTCTCCCGATCTCCTCCTCGCCGCCGGCCATCGCGTTCGCCAAGAACGTCAACCCGCCCAAGGTCTCCCCGCTGACGCAGGAGAACTTCGCCGAGGTCTCCTTCAAGTAAGCGCATCACACTCGGGGTCCGCCCGGCCACCACTGAGTGGCCGGGCGGACCCGCTTCACACGCACACGTAAGAAAGGGGCACGCGGGGTGCTGCGACTCGTCGTACGAAGACTGCTACAGCTCATACCCACCCTGCTCGGCCTGTCGGTTCTCCTCTTCCTGTGGCTGAACCGGCTGCCCGGCGGACCCGCCTCAGCGATCCTGGGCGAGCGGGCGACCGAAGCCGAAGTGGCACGCATCAACCGGACACTGGGACTCGACCAGCCCGTCTGGGTGCAGTACGGCCGCTTCCTCAAGCGCATCTTCGAGCTGGACCTCGGCACCTCCACCCAGACCGGGCAGCCGGTGTGGGACGAGTTCGCCCTGCGCTTCCCGGCCACCGTGGAACTCAGCGTCGCCGCGATGATCATCGCCGTCGTCCTCGGTATCCCGCTCGGCTACCTCGCGGCCAAGCGGCGGGGCGGCTGGCTCGACGTCGCCTCCGTCTCCGGCTCACTCGTCGGCATCTGTATCCCGGTGTTCTTCCTCGCCCTGATCCTCAAGGGTGTCTTCGCCGTCCAGCTCGGCATCTTCCCCAGCTACGGACGGCTCTCGACCGGTCTCGACGCGACCCACGTCACCGGCCTCGCCATCCTCGACGGCATCCTCACCGGTGAGTTCGACGCCTCCTGGGACGCGTTCATGCACCTGATCCTGCCGGCCGTCACCCTCGCCTCCATCCCGCTCGCGGTCATCGTCCGGATGACCCGCGCCAGCGTGCTCGAAGTGCTGGGCGAGGACTACATCCGGACCGCCGACTCCAAGGGCCTGGAGAAGAACGTCATCCGCGTGCGCCACGTGCTGCGCAACGCGCTACTCCCCGTCGTCACCGCGATCGGTCTGCTGACCGGCAGCCTCCTCTCCGGTGCGGTCCTCACCGAATCCGTCTTCTCCTTCGGCGGAATCGGCTCCTTCATCCGCACCTCCATCGACGCCCGCGACTATCCGGTGCTCGTGGGCTTCATCATGTTCATCGCCGTCGTGTACGTCCTCATCAACCTGCTGGTCGACCTGGCGTACAGCCTTATTGACCCGAGAGTGCGGGTGCACTGACGTGAGCACCAAGACAGACAAGATCGACCGCCTCGCAGAGCTCACCCAGCAGAACGAGGCCACCGTCGGAGCGAGCCTGTGGCGCGAGGCGTTCCGGCGTCTCAAGGCGAACAAGATGGCCGTCCTCGGCGCCATCGTCATCGGCCTGTTCGTCGTCGTGGCGATCATCGGCCCCTGGGTCGCGCCCTACTCGCCCACCGCGCAGGACTGGCGTGGCGAGGTCTTCGCCAACCAGGGCAAGTTCGTCGGCATGCGCGGCGAGAACTGGTTCGGTCTCGACCACCTCGGCCGTGACCTCTTCTCCCGGATGCTCGTCGGCGCCCGCCAGACCCTGCTCGTCGGCGTCGTGTCGATGCTCATCGGCCTGATCGTCGGCGCCCTGATCGGCATGCTCTCCGGCGCCGCCGCCACCCTCGGCGGCAGGTCGGGCCAGCGGGTCGACACCGTCATCATGCGCTTCATCGACATCATGCTGTCGTTGCCGTCGCTGCTCCTCGCGGTCTCCATCGCGGCGGTGATGGGCCAGTCCCTCACCACGGTGATGATCGCCGTCGGTGTCGTGCAGATCCCGATCTTCGCCAGGCTCCTGCGCGGCTCGATGCTCTCCCAGGGGGGCACGGACTACGTGCTCGCGGCGAAGGCGCTCGGCATTCGCAGGAAGCGGATCGTCGTCACCCAGATCCTGCCCAACTCGCTGAGCCCGGTCATCGTGCAGGCGACCCTCAGCCTCGCCACCGCGATCATCGAGGCCGCCGCCCTGTCCTACCTCGGCCTCGGCAACCCGGACCCGGCGATCCCGGAGTGGGGCGTGATGCTCTCCCAGGCGCAGCGGTTCTTCGACAACGAGCCGATGATGGCCGTCTATCCGGCGGTCGGGATCGTCATCACCGCTCTCGGCTTCACCCTTCTCGGCGAGGCCATGCGCGAAGCTCTCGACCCGAAGCTGCGAGGCTGAAGTCCCATGGCACTGCTTTCAGTTGACGAACTCTCCGTCACCTTCGGCGGACGCGGCCGCAAGCCTTCCACCGCGGTCGACGGGGTCTCCTTCGACATCGACCAGGGCCAGGTCGTCGGCCTGGTGGGCGAGTCGGGCTGCGGCAAGTCCGTGACCTCGCTCGCCTTGATGGGCCTGCTCCCGCGCAAGGGCGTCACCATCGGCGGTCGCGCCGACTTCGACGGTGTCGACCTGCTGTCCCTGAGCGAGAAGAAGATGCGGGACATGCGAGGCAGCCGTCTCGCGATGATCTTCCAGGACCCGCTGTCCTCGCTGAACCCGGTCATCCCGATCGGCATCCAGGTCACCGAGATCCTCAAGCGGCACCGCGGCATGAAGGGCGAGGCCGCCCGCAAGGAGGCCGCCCACCTGCTCGACCGGGTCGGCATCCCCGACCCCGACCGTCGCCTCAAGGAGTACCCGCACCAGCTGTCCGGCGGGATGCGCCAGCGTGCGCTCATCGCCATGGCGGTGGCCTGCGCGCCCCGGCTGCTCATCGCGGACGAGCCGACCACCGCGCTGGACGTGACGATCCAGGCGCAGATCCTGGAGCTGCTCAAGGAGCTCGTCGACCAGGAGGGGACCGCCCTGCTGATGATCACCCACGACCTGGGGGTCGTCGCCGGGCTGTGCGACGAGGTCAACGTGCTGTACGCGGGCCGCGCGGTCGAGTCGGCGGCCCGCCGCGAACTGTTCGCGCATCCCACCCACCCGTACGCGCACGGGCTGCTCGGCTCCATCCCCCGACTCGACGCGCCCCGCGGCGAGCCGCTCCGCCCCATCCGGGGATCCATCAACGACAAGATCGCCTGGGCCGACGGCTGTGCCTTCGCGCCCCGCTGCGACCTCTACACCATGGAGTGCCTCACCGGCACACCCGAGCTGACCGAACCACGCGCCCAGGGCCACCACGTGCGTTGCGTCAACCCGGTCCTTCCCGCGTCGGACAAGTCGGAGGTCTCGGCATGAGCCTGCTCGAACTCGACGGTGTGAAGGTCCACTTCCCCGTCAAGAAGGGCGTTCTCGTCAACCGCACCGTCGGGCACGTGTACGCCGTCGACGGTGTCTCGCTCAGCGTCGAGGCCGGTCAGACCTACGGCCTGGTCGGCGAGTCGGGCTGCGGCAAGACGACGCTCGGCCGGGCCGTGCTGCGGCTCGTCGACATCACCGACGGTGAGGTGGTCTTCGACGGGACCGACCTGGCGAAGCTGCCCGAAGAGGAGATGCGCCGCTTCCGCCGCCGCCTCCAGATGGTGTTCCAGGACCCCCTGGGCAGCCTGAACCCGCGACAGAACATCGAGTCGATCCTCAGCGAGGGGATGGCTGCCCACGGCATCGGCGCCAACCAGGACGAACGCCGGGAGACGATCAAGCAGATCCTCACCCGGGTCGGCCTGCCGGCGAACGCCCTGTCCCGCTACCCGCACGAGTTCTCCGGCGGACAGCGGCAGCGCATCGGCATCGCACGGGCGCTGGTCCTGGAGCCGGACGTCATCATCTGCGACGAGCCCGTCTCCGCGCTCGACGTGTCGATCCAGGCCCAGGTGATCAACCTCCTGGAGGAACTCCAGGAGCAGCTGGGCCTGACCTATCTCGTCATCGCCCACGACCTGGCCGTCGTCCGCCACATCTCGGACGTCATCGGGGTCATGTACCTGGGCTCGCTGGTGGAGGAGGCGCCGAGCGACTCGCTCTACGAGGGGCCGAAGCACCCGTACACCCGGGCGCTGATGTCGGCGGTGCCGGTGCCGGACCCCGAGGTCGAGGACCGGCGCGAGCGCATCCTGCTCCACGGCGACCTGCCGTCGCCGGCCGCCCCACCGACGGGATGCCGCTTCCACACCCGCTGCCCGTGGGCCCAGCCGCGCTGCTCCGAGGAGCGCCCCGCGCTGACGGACACGGGCGACGGCCACCGGGTGGCGTGCCACTTCACCGCCGAGATCGAGGCGGGGACGCTGACGCCGGCGGGCGCGGTGCCGGAGGCGCGTGAGCCCGCGGACCCGGTCGAGCCCGCGGACCCGGTCGAGCCCGCGGACCCGGTCGAGCCCGCGGACGCGGTCGAGCCCGCCGGGTCCGCGGAGTCCGCCGAGCAGCCCTAGAGTCGCGCCGGGGGTGCCCCCGGGTCGCGGCACCGACCGGGGCGAAGGTCCTCGCGGTGGCGGTCGCCACCGCGAGGACCGGCCGTCGGCTGTCCACGTCCGGGTGGCCCGGCCCCGGACCGCGGGGTCTCCGGCCGGGAGCGGTCCCATGCGCTCCGGGACACCGCCCGGCGGAGGCGTCCTGCGTGACGTGCTCGCCAACGAGATC
Organism: Streptomyces sp. NBC_01216; assembly: GCF_035994945.1. NCBI lineage: Bacteria > Bacillati > Actinomycetota > Actinomycetes > Kitasatosporales > Streptomycetaceae > Streptomyces > Streptomyces sp. NBC_01216. Next base: position 2,010,571 of record NZ_CP108677.1, on the reverse strand, counting down.
CCCTCCCTGCTGCGCTGGGACCGCGACCTCTACGCGGTGCCCGCGATGGTCGGCGCCACGATGGTCGTGCTCTGCATCCGCTTCGACGTCCTCAACGCCTTCACCAGCGGCACGGCCGTGATCGTGGCCTTCCTGCTGCGCCTGCTCGCGATGCGTTACCACTGGCGCGCGCCCCGAGCCTGGAACCGCCGGTCCTCCGCTCGCGAGAGCGACGAAAAAGCTACCGCTCAGTAATTTCGTGCGGTACCTTCAGGACCATGAGCACGAGCATCGAGACGACGAGCGAGTTCGACCGCGACACCGCCGTCACCCTGCGCACCCCCGGTGTCTACGACGCCTACCTCTCCGCCGGCTGGACGATCATCTCGGCCGTCAACGGCGGATATCTGCTCTCCCTGCTCGGCAGGGCACTCGGGGAGCACCTCCCGCACCCGGACCCCTTCACGATCTCGGCGCACTACCTCACGCCGTCCACCCCGGGTCCCGCGGTGATCCGCACGGAGACGGTCCGTACCGGCCGCACGCTCTCCACCGGCCAGGCATCGCTCGTCCAGTACGACGCCGACGGCGCCGAGGTCGAGCGCATCCGCGTCCTCGCCTCGTACGGAGACCTCGACACGCTCACCGACGACGTCCGCACCGCGGTGGGCCCCCCGGCCATCGCCCCGATCGAGCAGTGTTTCGGCGCCTCCGACGGCCCCCGGCCGGAGATCCCCGGCTCCTCCGCGATCACCGACCGGCTCGACCTCCGGCTCGACCCGGCCACCGTCGGCTGGGCCGTCGGCGCCCCCTCGGGCAAGGGAGAGATGCGCGGCTGGTTCGGCCTCGCCGACGGCCGCGAGCCCGACGCGCTGCCGCTGCTGCTGACCGTCGACGCGATGCCGCCGACCGCCTTCGAACTCGGCCTCAAGGGCTGGACCCCCACGGTCGAGCTGACCACCCACATCCGCTGCCGCCCGGCCCCCGGCCCGCTGCGCGTCTCCATCACCACCCGGAACCTCGCGGGCGGCTTCCTGGAGGAGGACGCGGAGGTCTGGGACAGCGCCGACCGTCTCGTGGCCCAGTCCCGCCAGCTGGCCCGCGCGCCGCGCGCTTAGCCCCCAGGAGGGGCGCTCACTCGGCAACGGCAACGGCAACGGCAACGAGAACGGCAACGGCGCCCCGCTCCGGACGGTCGTCGCCGCTCGCGCCGGTGCGCCTCCCCGCGGATCACCGCAGGCTCCGTGCGGGCGGCGACCCCGCCGCACGGCCCACCTGCCTTCACCCCATGTGCCGCTGGGCGTGACGATGTTCGCCCTCAGCACCCCTTCCCTGGCGCGGGCGCTGTCCCCGCGCCCGGCGGCGGGCTCCGTCGCCGAGTCCCCGGCCGGACGATGACGCGCGGCGCCGCAGGACGGTCCGCGCGGACACCTCAGGACGCTCCCGGCGCTTCGCCATGAGGTCCCGGCGGCACAGGCATGCCCGAGGCGGGGCGCGCGGCCGTCCCGCCCGGGTGGTCGCCGTGCGCCGGGGGTGCAAACCGGCCAGGGGCCCGAGGCGCGACAGCGGCCTCGTAGAATCGACCCACCATGGCTTACCTCGACCACGCGGCCACCACGCCCATGCTTCCCGAGGCGATCGAGGCGATGACCGCCCACCTCGCCGTCACGGGCAACGCCTCCTCGTTGCACGCCGCCGGACGACGGGCGCGCCGTACCGTCGAGGAGGCCCGGGAGACACTCGCCGCGGCACTCGGCGCCCGGCCCAGCGAGGTCGTCCTCACCTCCGGCGGCACCGAGGCCGACAACCTCGCGGTCAAGGGTCTGTACTGGGCCCGGCGTGCCGCCGAGCCCCGTCGCACCCGTGTCCTGTGCGGCCCCGTCGAGCACCACGCGGTCCTCGACGCCGTCGACTGGCTCGCCACCCACGAGGGCGCCACGGTCGAGTACCTGCCCGTCGACCGGTACGGCAGGGTCCACCCCGCCGACCTGCGCGAGGCCATCGCCCGCGACCCGGGGAACGTCGCGCTCGCCACCGTGATGTGGGCGAACAACGAGATCGGCACGATCATGCCCGTCCGGGAACTCGCGGACGTCGCGCTCGAGTTCGACGTGCCGCTGCACTCCGACGCCGTGCAGGCCCTCGGTCAGATTCCGGTCGACTTCGCGGCCTCCGGGCTCGCCGCCATGACCGTCTCCGGCCACAAGATCGGCGGTCCCTACGGCATCGGCGCGCTGCTGCTCGGCCGCGATCAGAGCCCCGTGCCCGTCCTGCACGGCGGCGGGCAGGAGCGCCGGGTGCGCTCCGGCACCCTCGACGTGCCCGCCGTCGCCGCCTTCGCCGTCGCCGGTGGCCTCGCCGCCGAACGGCGCGAGGACTTCGCCCGGGAGATCGGCTCCCTGCGCGACGACCTGGTCGCGGCCGTCCTCGCCGCCGTCCCGGACGCGATCCTCGGCGGCGACCCGGTCGACCGGCTCCCCGCCAACGCCCACTTCACCTTCCCCGGCTGCGAGGGTGACTCCCTGCTCCTGCTGCTCGACGCCCAGGGCATCGAGTGCTCGACGGGCTCCGCCTGCACCGCGGGCATCGCCCAGCCCAGCCATGTGCTCCTCGCCACCGGCACCGACCCGGACCTGGCCCGCGGCACCCTGCGCTTCAGCCTCGGCCACACCTCCACCAAGGAGGACGTGGCGGCGGTCGCCGGGGCGATCGGACCGGCCGTCGAACGGGCCCGCACCGCCGGCCTCAGCTGAGCCTGGCGGACTCCGCCTTCACGAGCTTCAGGTAGCGCGGCCAGTCCCAGTGCGGACCGGGGTCGGTGTGGTCCGTCCCCTCGACCTCCGCATGCCCGATGATGTGCTCCCGGTCGACGGGGAGCTCGTAGCGGAAGCAGATGTCCGCGGTCAGCCGGGCCGATCCCGCGTACATCGCCGCCGTGAAGTCCCGGGGCCGGTCCACGAAGCCCTCGTGCTCGATGCCGACGCTCCGCTCGTTCACGTCGCGGTTCCCGGCGTGGAAGGCCACGTCGAGCTCGCGGATCATCTGCGTCACATGCCCGTCCTTGCGCACCACGTAGTGCGTGGCGGCACCGTGCCCCGGGTTCTTGAACGCCTTCAGGGCGCTGCCGTAGCTGCCCTGGACGACGTGAATCACCACACGGTCGATGACGTAGTCGTCGGGCCGGTCGGCCCGCCGCCAGTTCGCCCGCGCCGCCGTCGTCCACTCCGCGCTCCGGTAGTCCAGCTCGCCCTCCACCCGCTTCCTCCGCGTGCCCGGCAGCCGCCACCAGGCACGGAGCAGCTCCTCCCGGGCCAGTACGGCCGTGCCGGCCACCGCGACCCCGCCGCCGAGCAGCACCGCGCGGCGCCCGACCCCCCTCGTGGCTTTCTCTCTCCCCATGTGATCATCAACGCTTACGCACGCGACCACGGTTCCCGACGCCCCGTACCCTGGTAGGGCTATGACTACGACTCCCTCCCGCCCCCTCCGTGTCCTGGCCGCCATGTCGGGCGGCGTGGACTCCGCCGTCGCCGCCGCCCGGGCCGCCGAAGCCGGGCACGACGTGACCGGGGTCCACCTGGCGCTCTCCGCGAACCCGCAGTCCTTCCGCACCGGCGCGCGCGGCTGCTGCACCATCGAGGACTCCCGCGACGCCCGACGGGCGGCGGACGTCATCGGCATCCCCTTCTACGTCTGGGACCTCGCCGAGCGTTTCCGCGAGGACGTGGTCGACGACTTCGTCGCGGAGTACGAGGCGGGCCGCACTCCCAACCCGTGCCTGCGCTGCAACGAGAAGATCAAGTTCGCGGCACTGCTCGACAAGGCCCTCGCCCTCGGCTTCGACGCGGTCTGCACCGGCCACTACGCGACGGTCGTCCCGCGCGAGGACGGCACCCGCGAGCTGCACCGCGCCTCCGACATGGCCAAGGACCAGTCGTACGTGCTGGGGGTGCTCGACGAGAAGCAGCTGGCGCACGCCATGTTCCCGCTGGGCGACACGCTGACCACCAAGGACGAGATCCGGGCGGAGGCCGAACGGCGCGGGCTCGCGGTCGCGAAGAAGCCCGACAGCCACGACATCTGCTTCATCGCCGACGGCGACACCCAGGGCTTCCTCGCCTCCCGGCTGGGCAAGGCGGAGGGCGACATCGTCGACGAGACCGGTACGAAGGTCGGCAGCCACGAAGGCGCCTACGGGTTCACCATCGGCCAGCGCAAGGGCCTGCGGATCGGACACCCTGCCGCGGACGGCAAGCCCCGCTACGTCCTCGACATCTCGCCGGTGAACAACACGGTGACCGTGGGACCGGCCGAGGCGCTCGACGTCACCGCGCTCACCGCGATCAAGCCGCGCTGGTGCGGCACCGCACCCGAAGGGGAGGGCCACTACACCGCCCAGCTCCGCGCCCACGGCGGCGAGACCGGGGTGACGGCCTCGCTGCGGGGCGGTGAGCTGGCGGTCGCCTTCGCCGAGCCGGTCCGCGGCGTGGCGCCCGGCCAGGCGATCGTGCTGTACGACGGCACGCGCGTGGTGGGCTCCGCCACGATCGCCACGACGACCCGCCACACGACGGCCACGACGACGGCCTGAGCTCCCCGGGACCCGGCCCCGGCGGTCCGCCGGGGCCGCTCGCGCTCCTCACCGACGACGTCACCACCGCCCTCGCCCGCACCGCCCTCGCCTGTCCGGAGTCGAGGGCGGTCTGAGCCGCGCGACCCACCGGCTGATCCCGCGGGGTGCGTACGGGCACTCTTGCGCCCCCTCGGAGCCCCTGCTACGGGATGAAGCGAATTCTCCGCCCGGAGCCCCTCGCCGACTGCGTACACGATCATGCGCTGCGCTAGTTTTGCGAAACGCGGAAACGAACGCGGATCGAACGGGGGAGCGGTGTCGTACTCGGAACGTTGGCAGGAACTGTTCGGCACGGCCGACGGGGGAGGGGCCGTCATGAGCCTCGCCTCGACGGCCCCTGAACCGGGCACAGCCGGGGGTGGCGGCGACAAGCTCAAGCACAGCGGCGGTCCCTGGACCAGCGCCTCCGCCACCGCCGCGGACCTGCGTACCAGCACGGAGACGAGCCGGTCGGCGCTCGGCCCCGGGCACGAGGGCATCGGGACGGCAGCCGCCGGCTTCGCCTCCGCCGGGTCCCTGCGCGCCGTGCTGACGTCCTGGGAGGAACGTCTCTCGGCCGTACGGGACGAGTGCGAACAGCTCACGGGGAGCCTGCGCACCGTGGCCAAGGAGATGGGCGAGACCGAGGTCGCGATCAGGAAGTCCTTCGCGGGCGCCGACCGTTCCGCCGACGGTTCCTCAGGCTCGGCGGGCGGCAGGCGATGACGGGGACTCTCACCTGGCAGCAGCTGCGCGACCTCAAGGTCTCCGAGTTCACGGACACGGGCGACACGTGGAACGAGGTCTCGGGCCGTGCGGACGCCGACCGCGTGCGGGTGGACCGCGCGATGTCCGCGAAGCTGCGCGAGACCCAGGAGAGCGAGTCGGCGGAGGCGGCGCTCGGCAGGCTCCGGCGGCTGAGCCGCAACTTCCGCTACGTGCACACCGAGAGCGGGCTCGTCCGCACCACGCTCAACGGCCTCGCCGCCGACCTCGCCGAGCCGCAGAACCAACTGAAGCAGGCCCTCGCCGACGCCGCGGCCCTCGACTTCACCGTCCACGAGGACGGTTCCGTCAGCTACCCGGCCGCCGAGGTCGAGGACCTGACCGGTGCGAGGAAGGAGGCCCCGGGCAGCAGCGTGCGGGGGAGCGCCCGCCTCCCGCTGGAGCCGCCCGGCTTCGGCGTCGGCGGGCAGTCGCCGCTGTACCCGGGCTACTCGGGCTTCACGCCGGTCAATCCGAACGCGGCGAAGGCACAGGACGTGGCGGACCGTGTCGCCCGCGCCGTACGGTCCGCGGCCGAGATCGACGCCCGGTACGCGAAGACCCTCGCCGGCCTCAAGGCGGAGAAGGGACTCGACGTCACCGAGGCCACGCTGAAGGACGTCCGCCGGGACACCGCGGACGTCCGCTCCACCGCCGGCACGTACCTCGGCGAAGCGGTTCCGGAGGACAGGAGCCCCGCCGAGCGCAAGCAGTGGTGGGACGGGCTGACCGACGAACAGCGCCAGGAGTACCTGGAGATCGCGCCCGACCTGATCGGCGGCCTGGACGGAATCCCTGCCGTCGCCCGCGACGAGGCGAACCGCGCCTACCTGCCGGTCCTCATGGACGATCTCGCACGCCGGGGCGGCGACGACGCGGGGACCAAGCTCGACGCCCTCCGCCTGATCCAGGACAAGCTGAACAAGCCGAGTGACCCGCCCATGTTCCTTCTCGGCATCGGCGACGAGGGAAACGGGCGTGCGATCGTCGCGTACGGCAACCCGGACTCCGCGAAGAACGTCTCGGCGTACGTACCGGGCCTGGGCACCAAGCTCGACGATGAGTTCGCCAAGGACACGATGAAGCGGGCGCAGGACACGGCCGTCGGCGCGCGGATCGTGGACCCGTCCAGTGCCGCGATCGTCTGGCTCGGCTACGACGCCCCGCAGAACGTCGACGTCATGTCGAAGGGCGACGCCGAACGCGGAGCCCCGGCGTACAACCAGTTCATGGCGGGGCTCTCGGCGACCAACGAGAACCAGGACCCTCATGTGACGGCGATCGGCCACTCCTACGGCTCCCTCACCGTCGGCGTGGCGGCCCAGCGGTCCGGTGGGATCCCGGGAGTGGACGACGTCATTCTCCTCGGAAGCCCTGGCGTGGACGCGCAGAAGGCGACGGAGCTCGGGGTCGGCAAGGACCACGTCTTCGTCGGCGCGGCCGACAACGACCCGGTCACCCACCTGCCGACGAAGGGCGAGGCGGCGCTCGGCTGGGTGCTGGGAGGCCCGGTGGGCGTCCTGGCCGGCCGGGATCTCTTCGACATCGGCGACGACGACGTGTACTTCGGCAAGGACCCGGCGAGCGAGGCGTTCGGAGCCCGCCGCTTCAAGGTCGATGACGGACCGAGGATGGTCCTCGAGGGTGGCGGGTTCGATGCCCACTCGCAGTACTTCACACCGGCGAAGGACCAAATCTCCGCGGACAACATCGCGACGATCGTCGGCGGACATCCCGAGGACATCGTGAGGGAGAAGCACCGATGACGGGCATGGCACGGACCGTTCGAACCCTGCTCGCGGTCGTCGTGACAGCCGGGCTGCTCGCTGCGTGCGGGCCGTCGGGCGACTCGAAGGACAGAAGTGGATCGGTGGAGCGCATGAACATGCAAGGAGCGGCGGAGCGTGCAGACGCCATGCTCGACGCAACGATCAGGGCGATCACGCCGGAAATCGTGTGGGTGCACGGCACGACCACCGCCGGGAGCTGTGACCTGTCCCGGCGTCGGACGGTGATGACCGTCATCGCGCCGCAGCGGCGTGGCAGCTTCCTTGGCGTCATTGAACGGTTCTGGATCAAGAGTGGCTACGAGATCACGGCGACGCACCCCAGCGCGGAGCGCCCCCGTCTCTACGCCGTCTCTACGGAGGGATTCGGGATCAGCGTGGTGTTCGGGCACGAAGGGCAGGCGTTCTTCGAGGTCGCCACCCCCTGCGTCACGGAGTCCGAGGTGGCCGAGCCCACGACGAAGCCCAACGGCCCCGCCTACCCCCTCGGTCAGATCCCGACCCCGAACGTGCGCTCCGACTTCTGGTCGGCCGCGGCTCCCGCCCCCGCCTCTTCCTGAGCGCGGGTGGGAGCATGGCTCCCATGGCAACTCATGTGATCACCGGAGCCGGCTCCGGCATCGGCGCGGCCGTCGCGCGGCGCCTTCACGCCCGTGGTGACGAACTCGTGCTGCACGCCCGCGACGCGGGGCGGGCCAAGGAACTGGCCGCCGAATTCCCCGGGGCCCGGACGCTGGTGGGGGACCTCGCCGATCCCGACCGGCTGTCCTGGGCGTTCTCCCACCAGACGCTGCCCGAGCGGGTCGACACGCTGCTGCACATCGCGGGTGTCGTCGACCTCGGGCCGGTCGGTGAGCTCACCCCGAAGACCTGGCACCACCAGTTGAACGTCAACCTCGTCGCCCCGGCCGAGCTGACCCGGCATTTCCTGCCGCAACTGCGCGTCTGCAAGGGACACGTCGTCTTCGTGAACTCGGGCGCCGGGCTCAACGCCCACGCCGAATGGGGTGCGTACGCGGCCTCCAAGCACGGCCTCAAGGCTCTCGCCGACGCCCTGCGCCACGAGGAGCACGCCCACGGAGTACGGGTCACCTCGGTCTACCCGGGCAGGACCGCGAGCCCCATGCAGGCGAAGGTGCATGCCCAGGAGGGGAAGGAGTACGACCCCTCGCGCTGGATCGACCCCGAGTCGGTCGCGACGGCGATCCTCACCGCGATCGACCTGCCGCACGACGCCGAGATCAACGACCTGAGCGTGCGACCGGGGCGGTAGTGCGGCCCGCGCCGCGTACGCTTCCCGGGTGAGCGAGACGAGCGACGAGAAGACCCCCTTCACCTGGGGCCCCGCCACCGGCGTCGGATCCATGCCCGGCGGGGACGCCAGGGAGGCCGCCAAGACCGTGGCGGGTTCCTTCGAGGACTTCCCCTTCCTGGCGGAGCTGCCCGCCCGTGGGCCCGGTGCCGACATGATCGGGCGGACCATCGGACTGCTCGTCGACATGTACGGGCACGTGGAGCCCAGCGGCTGGCGGGTCAGCGACCGGCCCGGTCGGGACACCCGGCGCGCCCGCTCCTGGCTCGGCGAGGACCTGGACGCCCTGGAGGAGTTCACCCAGGGCTACGAAGGACCCTTGAAAGTCCAGGCGGTGGGCCCGTGGACGCTCGCCGCCGCCCTGGAACTGCGCGGCGGCGAGGCCGCGCTGGGAGACGCCGGAGCCTGCCGCGACCTGGCGGGCTCCCTCGCGGAGGGGCTGCGCGGCCACCTCGCCGAGTTGCGCCGACGCGTCCCGGGTGCCCGTCTCGTCCTCCAGCTCGACGAGCCTTCCCTGACGGCCGTCCTGCGCGGGCAGGTCCGTACCGCGAGCGGATATCGCACCTACCGGGCCGTCGACCGGCAGGTGGTGGAGAGCACCCTGCGCGAGGTGTCCGGAGCTCACGACGGCCCCGTGGTCGTGCACTCCTGCGCGCCCGACGTGCCGTTCGCGCTGCTACGGCGGGCCGGTGCCGCCGGTGTCTCGTTCGACTTCGGACTGCTCACCGAGCGTGACGAGGAGTCGATCGGTGAGGCCGTCGAGGCCGGAACCGTCCTCTTCACCGGCATGGTGCCGTCGACCGACGCCGCATTGTCCGACCCGGGCGGTAGCGTCATGGGTGTCAGGACGCTGTGGCGCAGACTGGGGCTGAATCCGGGGACCCTCACCGAGTCCGTCGTGATCACCCCGACGTGCGGGCTCGCGGGTGCGTCACCCGCCTACGCCCGCGCGGCGCTCGCCCACTGCGCCCGGGCGGCGAGATCGCTCGCGGACAACCCTGAGTGACGGGTTTTCGAGGCAACGGGAGGACGAGTAACGGTGGCAGTCGAACAGGGGGCTCTGCCCGCCGAGGTGCGGGAGAAGCACGCCGACCTGGCCGAACAGGTCGAGGAGCACCGCTTCCGGTACTACGTGAAGGACCAGCCGGTCGTCAGTGACGGCGAGTTCGACAGGCTTCTGCGCGCCCTGGAGGCGCTGGAGGAGGAGTACCCGGAGCTGCGCACGCCGGACTCGCCGACCCAGAAGGTCGCCGGGCAGTACGAGACCGGGTTCACGTCCGTGGAGCACCGCGAGCGGATGCTCTCGCTCGACAACGCCTTCGACGACGAGGAGCTCGCCGCCTGGGCCGAGCGGCTCGCGCGGGACGTCGGCTCGCCCGGCTTCCACTACCTGTGCGAGCTGAAGGTCGACGGCCTCGCGGTCAACCTCACCTACGAGCACGGGCGGCTCACCCGGGCGGCGACCCGCGGCGACGGCCGCACGGGTGAGGACATCACCCCCAACGTCCGGACCATCGCGGACGTCCCGGACCGGCTGCACGGGGACCGCGTCCCCGACCTGGTGGAGATCCGTGGCGAGGTCTACTTCCCGATGGAGGCGTTCGAGGGGCTCAACGCCCGTCTCGTGGAGGCGGGTGACAAGCCCTTCGCCAACCCGCGGAACGCGGCGGCGGGTTCGCTCCGCCAGAAGGACCCCAAGGTCACCGCGACCCGCCCGCTCCACATGGTGGTCCACGGCATCGGCGCACGCGAGGGCTTCGACATCGACTGCCTCAGCCATGCCTACGAACTGCTGCGCGCTTGGGGCCTGCCCACCGCCCGGCACAACCGGGTGGTCGAATCCCTCGACGGAGTGCGGGAGTTCATCGCGTACTTCGGGGAGAACCGGCACTCCGTGGAGCACGAGATCGACGGGGTCGTCGTCAAGCTGGACGAGATCCCGCTGCAGGGCCGGCTCGGCTCCACGGCACGGGCCCCGCGCTGGGCGATCGCCTGGAAGTACGCGCCGGAGGAGGTCAACACCAAGCTGGTGGACATCAAGGTGGGCGTCGGGCGCACCGGGCGGGTCACCCCCTACGCGCAGGTGGAGCCGGTCACGGTCGCCGGCTCCGAGGTCGAGTTCGCCACCCTGCACAACCAGGAGGTGGTCAAGGCCAAGGGCGTGCTGATCGGGGACACCGTCGTGCTGCGCAAGGCCGGCGACGTGATTCCGGAGATCCTCGGTCCGGTCGCCGACCTGCGGGACGGCACCGAGCGCCCGTTCGTGATGCCGTCCGAGTGCCCCGAGTGCGGGACACCCCTACGGGCCATGAAGGAGGGCGACATCGATCTGCGCTGCCCCAACGCGCGGACCTGCCCCGCCCAACTGCGTGAACGCCTGTTCTACCTGGCCGGTCGGGCCTGCCTGGACATCGAGAACTTCGGTGCGGTCGCCGCCGCCGCGCTCACTCGCCCGCTGGAGCCCGCCGAGCCGCCGCTGGCCGACGAGGGCGACCTGTTCGACCTGACCATCGAGCGGCTGCTGCCCATCAAGGCGTACGTCCTGGACCAGGACAGCGGACTGCCCAAGAGGGACCCGAAGACGGGGGAGGCGAAGGTCGCCACCGTCTTCGCCAACCAGAAGGGCGAACCCCGGAAGAACGCGCTGGCGATGCTGGAGAACATCGCCGCGGCCAAGACCCGTCCGCTGGCCCGCTTCATCAACGGTCTGTCGATCCGTCATGTGGGTCCGGTCGCCGCCGAGGCCCTCGCCCGTGAGTTCCGTTCCCTGGACCGCATCGAGCAGGCCACGGAGCAGGAGCTGGCGGACGTCGACGGGGTCGGCGGGATCATCGCGGCGGCGGTGAAGCAGTGGTTCGCCGAGGACTGGCACCAGGAGATCGTGCGCAAATGGCGGGCCGCCGGGGTCCGGTTGGAGGACGAGGGCGCCGAGGAGGACCGGGGGCCGCGTCCGCTGGAGGGGCTGACGGTCGTGGTGACCGGCACCCTGCAGGAGTTCACCAGAGATGGCGCAAAAGAGTCGCTCCAGAGCCGCGGTGCGAAGGTGACCGGTTCCGTTTCGAAGAAGACCGACTTCGTCGTCGTGGGTGACAACCCCGGCTCCAAGTACGACAAGGCGATGCAGCTGAAGGTTCCGGTTCTGGACGAGGACGGCTTCTCGGTGCTGCTGGAACAGGGTCCCGAGGCCGCTCGGGAAGCGGCGGTTCCGGTCACCGGCTCACCCTGAGTACCACCCGAACCGCCCGCCCCACATCACCCGTTCGGGTCATACCAGACGGTGAGGGGTGACCGGGCCGCATTCGGGCAAGAGAGGGAGAGCGCCGCCCGTCGGAGCGCTCCGCGCCCTACTGTGGTGACGTGCGTCTGTCGACCACGGCCGCGTGGGGCTCCGGCGGTCGTGGTGGCATGGCAACGGCCCATCGCGTTGTAACGGCACCGCCGGCTGTGAGAGGGACGGAATGAAACCGACCGAGAGTGCCGCCCCGGTTCCCCGGCCGCCTGGCCGCGCGGCCATCGTGGGCATCGCCTCCGGGCTGCCCGGAGCCGTGGTGGCCGTCGCCGCCGTCGTGCTCGCGGTCGGCCTCTACCAGGGCGTGAGCACCGGACAGGGACTGTTCCCCGGCGACGCAGCGGGCTGGTCCCTCGCCGTTCTCACCGGCTTCATCGTCGGACACCTCGTCGCGCTCGGCCGCGACCGCTGGTGGGGCGGCACCGGGTCCGGCGCCGCCCTGACCCTCGCGGTCCTGCTCCTCTACGGCTGGGTCCCCGCCGGCCTCGTCTCCCTCGCCGTCGTGGTGCTGGTCGGCGCCGCCCGCCGCCACCGCTGGCGTCAGGGACTGCTGCACGGCGCGGCCGACGTCTTGGGAATCGGCGTCGCCGCCCTGGTCCTGGCGGCCTTCGGGGACGTCCCGTCCGTCGACCGCCCCTGGCAGCCACTCGACTGGACGATCGGCGACATCCCGGAGGTGGCGCTCTCCGCCGGCGCCTACCTCGTGGTGACCCGGCTCCTGCTCTGGTACGCCCTCGCACCGCAGGGCGCCTCCCTCCCCACCGCCACCCGGACGGCCCTGCTTCGGCAAGGTCTCGTCGCCGTCGCCCTGCTCGGCATCGCGCCGCTGATCTGTGTGGTCGCCGCCTCCCTGCCGGTACTGCTTCCCCTCTTCGCCGTCCCGCTCATCGCCCTCGACTCCACCCTGTGGATCGCCCGCGCCCGTGCCGAGGAGCAGCTCCGCGACCCGCTGACCGGGCTGCCCAACCGGCAATGGCTCCTGGAACGGACCTGGACGGCACTCGAGGAGGCCGAGGGCGTGGGGGCCCGGTCGGCCCTCGTCCTGATCGACCTCGACCGCTTCCGCTCGGTCAACGACACCCTCGGACACCTCGCGGGAGACCGCCTGCTGCTCCAGATCGCGGAACGGCTCAAGCTCGCCCTGCCGCGCGGGGCGGAGGCCGCACGGCTCGGCGGGGACGAGTTCGCCGTGCTCCTGCCGGCCGCCGACTCCACCACGAGCGCCCAGCGGGTCGCCCGCCACCTCGTCGCCGAACTCTCCTCCCCGCTCGACCTCGACGGCCTCACCCTCGTCCTGGAGGCCAGCGCCGGCGTGGCGGTCTTCCCGGACCACGCCCTCGACGCCGAGGGCCTGCTGCGCCGCGCCGACGTGGCGATGTACCAGGCGAAGCGCGACCGCACCGGCGTCGAGGTGTACGAGTCCAAACGGGACTCCAACACCCCCGACCGGCTCGGGCTCCTCGGCGACCTGCGCCGCGCGCTCGACGCCGGCGACGTCGAGCTGCACTACCAGCCCAAGGTCCGCTTCGACGGCCAGGTGGCCGGCCTGGAGGCGCTGGTGCGCTGGGTCCACCCCGAGCGCGGGCGCGTCCCCCCGGACGAGTTCATCGCCATCGCCGAGTCCTCCGGCCTGATGCCGCACCTCACCGAGTACGTCCTGGAGACCGCGCTCGCCCAGGTCGCCCGGTGGCGGGCCCAGGGCCTGAACGTCCCCGTCGCGGTCAACGTCTCCCCGCGCGACGTCCACACGCCCGGCTTCGCCGGCGCGGTCGCGGCCCGGCTCGCCCGGCACGGGGTCCCGGCCGGCGCGCTCCAGCTGGAGATAACCGAGCACGTGCTCCTCGAGGACCCGCAACGCGCCGCCGACACGCTCGCCGGCCTGACCGGCCACGGCGTGAAGATGTCCCTGGACGACTTCGGCACCGGCTACTCCTCGCTGGTGCACCTGCGGCGCCTGCCGGTCAGCGAACTGAAGATCGACCGCTCCTTCGTGGCCCGGCTCGCCGTGGACACCGAGGACGCCGAGATCGTCCGCTGCACCCTGGACCTGGCGCACTCGCTGGGGCTGCTCGTCGTCGCCGAGGGCGTCGAGGACGACGAGACCTGGGAGCGGCTGCGGGACCTGGGCTGCGACGCAGTCCAGGGCTGGCTGGTGGCCGCGGCCATGCCGCCCGCCGAGACCACGGCCTGGCTGCGCGCCCGTGGCGAACACGGCTGGCGCCGCCCTTCCGAGGAGGCCGCGGCGCTGGAGGCCGAGCAGCCCTCGGGCCAGGTGGTGCAGTAGGACGGGGCCCGTCCGGGCGGTGGAGCGCGAACCGTTTAACGGTCGGACCCCGCCGCCCCATAGGATTGGGCTCACACCACACGCACTCACCCCTGAGGATCGCTGCATGCCTGGCATCACGCGCGAGGAGGTCGCACACCTCGCACGGCTGGCGCGTCTGGAGCTGAAGGGCGAAGAGCTCGATCACTTCGCCGGTCAGCTCGACGACATCATCGGCGCGGTCGCCCGCGTCTCCGAGGTCGCCGACCAAGACGTTCCGCCGACCTCCCACCCGCTGCCGCTGACGAACGTCATGCGCGCGGACGAGGTCCGTCCGTCGCTCACCCCCGAGCAGGCGCTCTCCGGCGCCCCGGCCCAGGAGCAGCAGCGTTTCAAGGTGCCGCGGATCCTGGGGGAGGACTGATCAGCATGACGGACATCATCAAGCTCACCGCAGCCGAGATCGCGCGGAGGATCGCCGCCGGCGAACTCACCGCCGTCGAGGTGACCGAGGCCCACCTGGCCCGCATCGAGGCCGTCGACGAGAAGGTGCACGCCTTCCTGCACGTCGACCGCGAGGGCGCCCTCGCGCAGGCCCGCGCCGTCGACGAGAAGCGCGCGAAGGGCGAGAAGCTCGGCCCCCTGGCCGGCGTGCCCCTCGCCCTCAAGGACATCTTCACCACCCTCGGCGTCCCGACGACCGTCGGCTCGAAGATCCTCGAAGGCTGGATCCCGCCGTACGACGCGACCCTGGTGAAGAACCTCAAGGCCGCCGACGTCGTCATCCTCGGCAAGACCAACATGGACGAGTTCGCCATGGGGTCCTCCACCGAGAACAGCGCCTACGGCCCGACCGGCAACCCCTGGGACCTGACCCGGATCCCCGGCGGCTCCGGCGGCGGCTCCTCCGCCGCCCTCGCCTCCTACGAGGCACCGCTCGCCATCGGCACGGACACCGGCGGCTCCATCCGCCAGCCCGCGGCCGTCACCGGCACCGTCGGAGTCAAGCCGACCTACGGCGCGGTCTCCCGCTACGGCATGGTGGCCTTCTCGTCCTCCCTCGACCAGGGCGGCCCCTGTGCCCGTACGGTGCTGGACGCGGCGCTCCTGCACGAGGCCATCGCCGGCCACGACCCGCTCGACTCCACCTCCATCGACGCCCCGGTCCCGCCGGTCGTCGAGGCGGCCCGCAACGGCTCAGTCGCCGGCATGCGCGTCGGTGTCGTCAAGCAGTTCCGCGGCGAGGGCTACCAGGCCGGTGTCGTCCAGCGTTTCGACGAGTCCGTCGCGCTCCTCAGGGAGCTCGGCGCCGAGATCGTCGAACTGGACTGCCCGAGCTTTGACCTGGCGCTCTCGGCGTACTACCTGATCGCGCCGTCCGAGTGCTCCTCCAACCTCGCCCGCTTCGACGCCATGCGCTACGGACTGCGGGTCGGCGACGACGGCACGAAGTCGGCCGAGGACGTCACCGCGCTCACCCGTGAGGCCGGCTTCGGCGACGAGGTCAAGCGCCGTGTCATCCTCGGCACGTACGCCCTGAGCTCCGGCTACTACGACGCGTACTACGGCTCGGCCCAGAAGGTCCGCACCCTCATCACCCGTGAGTTCGAGCGGGCGTTCGAGGACGTGGACGTGATCGTCTCCCCGACGACCCCGACCACCGCCTTCCCGATCGGCGAACGAGCCGACGACCCGATGGCGATGTACCTCGCGGACCTGTGCACCATCCCGACCAACCTGGCGGGCAACGCCGCCATGTCGCTGCCCTGCGGCCTCGCGCCGGAGGACGGCCTGCCCGTCGGACTGCAGATCATCGCCCCCGCCATGAAGGACGACCGGCTGTACAAGGTCGGCGCCGCCGTCGAGGCCGCCTTCGTGGAAAAGTGGGGCCACCCGCTGCTCGAGGAGGCTCCGTCGCTGTGAGTGCCATGGCAAAGAAGGCGAAGAACTTCAAGAAGTCCAAGACCGGCCTGTACATCTCGCTGGCCAGCACCGCCTTCGGCGCGGTCAGCGTCGCCAAGCAGATCAAGCTGGCCCGTAACGACAACGACGTCCTGCGGCTGATGGACGCCGCGGTGTCCGCCGCCGCCATCGCGACCGGCCTGGCGATCCTGTACCGGGAGCTGAAGCGCCTGGGCGACGACGACGTCCTGCTGGGCTGAGAGGGAAAGTCTCACCGTGACCGTCACTGAACTGCTGTCGTACGACGCGGCCCTCGCGTCGTACGACCCCGTCATGGGCCTGGAGGTCCATGTCGAGCTGGGTACGAAGACGAAGATGTTCTGCGGCTGTTCGACCGAGCTGGGCGCCGAACCCAACTCGCAGACCTGCCCGACCTGTCTCGGCCTGCCCGGCTCCCTCCCGGTCGTCAACGCCATCGGCGTCGAGTCCGCCGTCAAGATCGGCCTCGCGCTGAACTGCGAGATCGCCGAGTGGTGCCGCTTCGCCCGGAAGAACTACTTCTATCCGGACATGCCGAAGAACTTCCAGACCTCGCAGTACGACGAGCCGATCGCCTTCGACGGCTATCTGGACGTCCAGCTGGAGGACGGCGAGATCTTCCGCGTGGAGATCGAACGCGCCCACATGGAGGAGGACACCGGCAAGTCGACGCACATCGGCGGCGCGACCGGCCGTATCCACGGCGCCTCGCACTCGCTGCTCGACTACAACCGGGCCGGCATCCCGCTCATCGAGATCGTCACCAAGCCGATCGAGGGCGCGGGCGAACGGGCCCCCGAGGTCGCCAAGGCGTACGTCGCCGAGCTGCGCGAGCTGATCCGCGCGCTGGGCGTCTCCGAGGCGCGGATGGACAAGGGCCAGATGCGCTGCGACGTGAACCTGTCGCTGCGCCCCCACGGCACCGCGACCTTCGGCACCCGCTCGGAGACCAAGAACGTCAACTCGCTCCGTTCCGTGGAGCGGGCGGCGCGCTTCGAGATCCAGCGCCACGCGGCCGTGCTGACCTCCGGCGGCACGATCGTGCAGGAGACCCGGCACTTCCACGAGGACGACGGCACCACCACGGCGGGCCGGATCAAGGACAACGCCGAGGACTACCGGTACTTCCCGGAGCCCGACCTCGTCCCGGTCGCCCCGTCCCGTGACTGGGTCGAGGAGCTGCGGGCCGTGCTGCCCGAGCTGCCGCGACTGCGCCGCAACCGGCTGCGCGAGGAGTGGGCCGTCTCCGAGCACGACATGCAGTCGATCCTCAACGCGGGTGCCGTCGACCTGATCGTCGCCACCACGGATGCGGGAGCCCCCGCGGACCAGGCCCGCAAGTGGTGGATGGGTGAACTGGCCCGTTCCGCGAACGAGTCGGGCAAGGCCCTGGACGAGCTGGCCATCACCCCGGCGCAGGTCGCCCGGGTGACCGAGCTGGTGGCCTCCGGCGACCTCACCGACAAGCTCGCCCGCCAGGTCATCGAGGGTGTCCTCGCGGGCGAGGGCGGCCCGGAGGAGGTCGTCGAGAAGCGCGGCCTGAAGGTCGTCTCCGACGAGGGCGCGCTCGGCACGGCCGTCGACGAGGCCATCGCCGGCAACCCGGCCATCGCCGACAAGATCCGCGGTGGCAAGGTCGCGGCGGTCGGCGCGCTGGTGGGCGCGGTCATGAAGGCGACCCGCGGCCAGGCGGACGCGGCCCGCGTGAAGGAGCTCATCCTGGAGCGCCTGGGCGTCTGACGAGGGCTGAGCCGGCCTCGCCGGACGAGCCGCGAGGGCGGCCGGCGCCGGAAGTCCGGTGCCGGCCGCCCTCGCGTGCGCGTCGGCGCCCCGTTCTCACACCGGTCCACATAGGCCGGGCCGGACGCGTCGAGCGCCCGCCCGGCCTCTCGGACGTTCACCACCAGGTCGTCACGGAGTCTTCCAGCGGACATCCGCTCTCACTACCGTCCCCGGCGGAACCCCCCAATGGCTCGAAGGCGAACCATGGGCCGTCGACTGGAGGTCGGTCTTGTCACCCGAGATTTCCCGCAGAAGGCTTCTCGCCCTGGGCGGCGGTGCCCTGGGCGTCGCCGCGGCCGGCTCGCTGCTTCCGCCGTCCCTGCAGGCCGCGATGGCGGCGGGGCCACCGTCCGGGGGGCTGGCGGCCGTCCGGCACGTGGTGATCCTGATGCAGGAGAACCGTTCCTTCGACCACTACTTCGGCACCCTCCGCGGCGTCCGCGGATTCGGCGACCGCAACGCCGTCGAACTGCCCTCCGGCACCACGGTGTTCGAGCAGCCCGCCACGGCCGGCCGGACCGTGCTGCCCTTCCCGATCCGCGACGCGGCCGAGACCCAGCGGAAGGACCTCCAGTACATCGGGGCCCTCGACCACTCCTGGAACGGCGGCGCCGCGGCCTGGCACGAGGGCTGGATGGACGGCTGGGTCACCGCCAAGACCGCCGCCACCATGGCGTACTACGACCGGCGCGACATCCCGCTCCACTACGAACTCGCCGACACCTTCACCGTCTGCGACGCCTACCACTCGTCCATCCACACCTCGACGAGCCCGAACCGCAACCACCTGTGGTCCGGCTGGACCGGCCACGAGGCCGACGGCAGACGGGCCGTCGGCAACGACGCCTACGCCGAGGCCACCCACCCCGGATACCCCTGGCCCACCTACGCCGAGCGACTCGAAGCGGCGGGCCGGACCTGGAAGACGTACACCGAGTGGGAGAACTTCACCGACAACAACATCGAGTTCTTCACCCGCTTCAAGGAGATCGCCCGCAAGGCGCTCGCCCCCACCGGCGGGCACACCTTCATGGAGTCCTTCTACTCCGCCGTCCGGGGTACGCGGGACGCCGCCGAGCGGGCCGCGCTGCTCGACTCCCTTGAGGAGGGCGTCGCCGCCCTCACGGACGCCGAGCGCTCCCTCTTCGAGCGCGGACTGCGCCGGGTGGAGACCGGCGGCCTCGCCGACGCCTTCCGCGCCGACGTGGCCGCCGGCACCCTGCCCGAGGTCTCGTACCTCGTCCCCTCCGCGATCGACTCCGAGCACCCCGGCTCCTCCTCCCCGATCGCCTCCGCCTCTCTGGTCTACCGAGTGCTCGACGCCCTCGGCGCGCATCCGGACGTCTGGCGCCACACCGTCGTACTGATCAACTACGACGAGAACGACGGCTTCTTCGACCATGTGCCGCCGCCCGTGCCGGCCGCCGGCGATCCCGCCGGCGACGCCGAGCGCTGGCAGGGGCGGCCCACCGGCCTGGGTGTCCGCGTCCCCATGCTCGTCGTCTCCCCCTGGTCGGTCGGGGGCTACGTCTGCTCCGAGACCTTCGACCACACCTCGGTGATCCGCTTCCTGGAGAAGCTCACCGGAGTCCGGGAGCCCCAGATCACCGACTGGCGGCGCGCCGTCACCGGCGACCTGACCTCCGCCTTCGACTTCCACCGTGCCCACCGGCAGCCCGAGGTCGAGCAGCCCGGCGCCGTCCCGCCCTTCACCGGCCGCTGGCGGCCCCAGCCACCGGCGATCCAGCGCATGCCGGTCCAGGAGCCGGGCCGCCGACCCGCGCGCCCCCTGCCCTATCAGCCGGACGCCTCCGCGACGGTCGAGCGCGGCGAGGTCACGGTCGCGCTCGGCAACAGGGGGAAGGCGAGCGCGCACTTCGCCCTGTACCCCTACGCGGGGGAGTTCCCCGTCCCCCAGCACCGGGACGTCCGGGGCACGGCTCAGTGGAAGGTCCCCGTCCCGGGGGACCATTACCGCTTCACGATCACCGGCCCGAACGGCTTCCGCCGCGAGTTCGAGGGCCCGGCCGCGGGGGGCGCCGAGCTCCGCTCGCACATCGACCACCATGATCGCGACCTGCACCTCATCGTCCGCAACACCGGCGGCACCCCGGTCTTCTTCACCGTCCGGCCGCTCGGCTACGTCGACGAGGACGACCTCGGCGACTGGACCCGCACGATCACCGTCAAGCCCGGCCGGACCCGCAGGGTCGTGCACTCGGCCGCCGACGCTCACGGCTGGTACGACGTCGAGGTGAGCGCCCCCGGAGGCTTCCGCAGGAGGCTGATGGGACACATCGAGAACGGCCGCCCGAGCGTCTCCGGCTGAGCGTCCGCCGGGTGGTCCTCGACCGGGCGGAAACGCCCCGGCACGCACGCTCCCGGTCGGAGGTCACCCGGCAGACCCGGCGCGGAGCCGGCGGGGGAGCCGCCGGGGCGGGTGGGAGAGCCGGGGCAGGGGTGAGAAGGGCAGGCCGAAGGGGCTCCCGTGCACCGCTGTGAGTAACGACACGAAAGGGGCAAAGGATCACGTAAGGCTGCGAGAGTGACCTGACGTAGGTCCATGTGTTCTTTGCGGGCTGTTCTCGATCAAAGAGCCACGAACCACCCAGGGAGCACCCCCTTTGGCAGCCATCGCACGGTGGTGCATCAAGCACCGCCTCGTCGCCGTACTGCTCTGGCTCGTCGCGCTCGGCGGCACCGTCGCCGGGGCGTCGCTCGCCGGCAGCGCGTACTCCAACGACTACGAGGTCCCCGGGACCGAGTCGGGCCGGGCCACCGCCCTCCTCGGCAAGGGCTTCCACGGCGCCGGCGGCGACAGCGACACCATCGTCTGGCACACCGACCGGGGCAGCGTCCGCGCCGGTGCCGTCGAGCAGCGCATGACCGGCATGCTCGACGAGGTCGCCCGGCTCCCCGGCATCGCCGCCGTCGCCTCCCCCTACGGGGACGACCCCGCGGCCCAGGCCCGGATCAGCCAGGACGGGCGGACCGCCTACGCCACCGTCACCTTCCGTGAACAGGCCGACGACATCCCCGCGACCGAGGCCCAGGCCCTCGTCGACACCGCCCGGCAGGCGGCCGACGACGGTGTCCGGGTGGAACTCGGCGGCAGCGCCGTCGCCCTGACCGAGGCGCCGGGCGGCCACATCGCCGAAGCCGTCGGCGTCGTCGTCGCGGCCGTCGTCCTCTTCCTGGCCTTCGGTTCCCTCGCCGCCTCGACGCTCCCCATCGCCACCGCCCTCGTCAGCGTCGGCACCGCCTACTCCGGGATCGTCCTCCTGGGACACGTCCTGACGGTCGCCGACTTCGCCCCCATGCTCGGCCTGCTCATCGGTCTCGGCGTCGGCATCGACTACGCGCTCTTCATCGTCACCCGACACCGCAAGGGCCTCAAACGCGGCCTGCCCGTCGACGAAGCGGCGAGGATCGCCGTCGCCACCACCGGCCGCGCGGTCGTCTTCGCCGGTGCCACGGTCTGCATCGCGTTGCTCGGGATGCTGATCCTGCGGCTCGGTTTCCTCAACGGGGTCGCCCTGGCCGCCTCGCTCACCGTCGTCCTGACGGTCGCCGCCTCCGTCACCCTGCTGCCCGCGCTGCTCTCACTCATCGGCATGCGGGCACTCAGCAGGCGCGAGCGCCGGCAGCTGGCCGAGCACGGACCGCAGCCCGAACTGCCCACCGGGTTCGCGGCCCGCTGGTCGGCCTTCGTCGAGCGCCACCCCAAGCTGCTCGGCGGGATCGCCGCCGTGGTCATGCTGGTCCTGGCCCTGCCGACCTTCTCGCTCCACCTGGGCACCTCGGACCAGGGCAACAACCCCGGCACGGCCACCACGCGCCAGGCGTACGACCTGCTCGCCGAAGGCTTCGGCCCCGGCGTCAACGGACCCCTCACCCTGGTCGCCGAGATCGACGGCGCCGACGACCGGGTCGCCCTCGCCGCCCTCCCCGCGGAGCTGGCGCACACCCGCGGCGTCGAGTCGGTCTCACCGGTCACCTACAACGGCGCCGGCGACACGGCCGTCCTGACCGTCGTGCCGGACTCCTCCCCGCAGTCGAAGGCCACCAGCGACCTCGTCGACCGGCTGCGGCAGGACGTCCTGCCCGCCGCCGAGAACGGCACCTCGCTGGACGTGCACGTGGGCGGTGTCACCGCCTCCTACGACGACTTCGCCGAGATCATCGTCGGAAAGCTGCCGCTCTTCGTGGGCGTCGTCATCGCGCTGGGCTGTCTGCTGCTCCTGCTCGCCTTCCGGTCCGTCGGCATCCCGCTGAAGGCCGCCCTCATGAACGTGGCCGCCGTCGCCTCCGCCTTCGGGGTCGTCGTCGCCATCTTCCAGTGGGGCTGGGGCAGCGAGCTCCTCGGCCTCGGCAGCGCGGGACCGATCGAACCCTTCCTACCGGTGATCATGGTGTCCGTCCTGTTCGGGCTCTCCATGGACTACCAGGTCTTCCTGGTCAGCCGGATGTACGAGGAGTGGCTGGAGACGGGCGACAACCGTCGTGCGGTCCGGGTCGGCCTCGCGGAGACCAGCCGGGTGATCAACTCCGCGGCGGTCATCATGATCTCCGTCTTCCTCGCCTTCGTGCTGAGCGGAGACCGGGTCGTCGCGATGTTCGGGATCGGGCTCGCGGCGGCCGTCGCCCTGGACGCCTTCGTGCTGCGCACCCTGCTCGTGCCGGCCCTCATGCACATGCTGGGTGGGGCGAACTGGTGGCTGCCGCGCTGGCTCGACCGCCGGATGCCGCGGATCAGCATCGAGCCGCCGGAGTGCCGCGCCGCCGCGGACGCCCGGGAGTCCCTCCCCGGCGAGGCCGATCCGGTGCCCACGGGCGCGGTCTCCGGGACCCTCTCCGACGCGTCCGCCCGGGGCGAGGACGGTGCGGCCGTGGCGCGCGCCACGATACCGTCGCAGCGTGCGACGGTATCGACCGCGGAGGACGACGAAGAGGTGCCCGGCACGGCGGGCTGAGCACGGCGCCCAGCCGGACGGCTCCCCCCGGGGGTGCCCCTTCCGGGGCCGGCGGCCACCGGCCGTGCCGGACGCCGTCATCCGGCCGGTGCGCCCGACGGGCCGGTCCGTGCGCCGGACTCGTGGGCCCGTCAGATCCGGTACGTCTGTCCGTAGATCGTCCACCGGAGCGGGGTGTCGAGGTCGAGGTTGCCTTCTGCGAGGAACTTCCGCAGGGCCGTGTCGACCCGGCTGGTGTCGTGGTCCAGGCGCTTCTCCTCGATGGCCCTGCGGTGCATGTCGAGGAACACGTCGAGGTAGTGCTCCTCGGTTCCGCCCTCCGCCGGGGTGTCCGCCTCCGCCAGGGCGCGTTCGCGGAGTTCGTAGAAACCGTTCTCGGTGGTGTCGGGACCGTGGAAGACCATCGCGTCGTAGTAGACGAACTGGCCCAGCGTGCCGAGGCCGTCGAGTTTGGCCAGGCGCACCGCGGGATCGAAGTAGACGCGGTCGCGTTCCACCCTCTGGGCCTCGCGGAACGCCTCGACCTTCGCCTCCGCCTTCCACGCCGCGGTGAAGCCGGGGTCCAGGCCCTCGTGCGAGTCCGTGCCGTCGACCGTGCGCAGGGCGGGGAGATAGCGGGCCAGGCCGTTGCCGGGGTACTTCTCGGTGTAGCGCTCGACGAGGGTGAGCAGGTCATGGGTGCCCGTGCAGAAACCGACGATTCCCGCGGTGTAGCCCTGTCCGTCTCCGATGTCCTTGACGGAGCCGTACGTAGTGCGCCAGTCGAGCGTGGAGTTGACCGCGCTCGCCACGATCTTGCCCGCCAGTTCCTTCTTCTTCGGCGCGGCCAGCCCCGGGGGCATGGCGGCGACCGCCGCGTCGTCGTCCGGGTCCTCCGCGGCGGCCTTCGCCTCCTGGCGGGAAGAGGGCGCCGCGGAAGCGCCCGACCCCATCGGTATGTCACTGTCCGGGTGGTCGGACGCGACGAGGTAGGCGATCGCCGTCACGAGGACGGGCAGGGTCGCGAAGAGCAGGCATCCGGCGCGTTTCATGGCGCATAGAGTAGTCGCGGGACTCGCACAGCCCTGCTACGGACGGATTCACGCTCCCGTCGAACCGAACCGGGGCCTCCCTGCGTCACTGCAGCGAGAGCACGGCCGAGAGCGAGGTCGGAATGCCCTCCGTGTGAATGACCCCACGGGGTTACGGATCGGTAGGCATCCGGGTTCGGCCAGTTTCGGCCAGATCTCAGACTTCACAGGAAATCCACAGCCGGCGAGAACATATTCCCGACAGACGCATGCGCTACCCTCATGGCCCCCGGGCACAGTGTGACAGAGGGGGCGTTCGAGCCAACGTGGGTTCGATCCTGTGAACAGGTACGTCGGCCCGGGAGCGTATGCGCGCCCGAAACATGTCCTTGGGGAAGTGCGCCGCAGTGGAAAACTGGCTTGATCATGGCCAACCTGGCCAACCTGGTCGACGGGACGTCGGCCACGAGAGTGGCCCAGACGTCGATCGCCCGGATCGCGGCATCCCGTCGGGTGGAGGCGGTCTGCCACATGAACGCGACATGACGAGGCAGCCGGGGGCCGAGTCCGAGCCGAAGCCCGTCCCCTCCGAGGGAGGGGACGCCCGAAGGCGGGAGTTCCCGACCCCGCGACGGGACGAGCCGCACCCCTCTGGTGACGCGCGCATGACACGACCGCTGCCCGTGTCCCCCTCCCCGGACGGCGACGTGGCCGATCATTCACACGACCCCAACGAGGTCACGGTCCAGCTCGACGCCGTGCGCATAGGCGGCGGGGACGGCGACTGGTCGCTCCGGCCGGCCGAGGCCGTCCCCGAGCTCCGCCGCGAGCCCAACGGCCCTGTCTTCGTGGACGAGTCCGGCCGTCGCAGCCGCCGCTTCCGGCGCTTCGGCACCCTCGTCGGGGTCGCCTGCGCGGTCTACGCCGTGGTCATCGTGGCGACCGTGCTGACGGGTAACTCCTCCGCTCCCTGGGTGCCGGTCCCGAACCAGGAGCAGGCCGTGCCGGCCGGGCAGGACGAGGCTTCCGCGTCGCCGACCGAGTCGACGACACCCTCCCCCTCCCTGAGCGCCACCCTCACCCCGAGCGCGACCGACGCGGGCAGGCGCACCACGGCACCCACCCGGACGGCCAGCCCCTCGGCGACCACCCGCGTCCCGAGCACCCCCTCCGCCTCCGCCAGCGCCACGGCGCCCGCGCCGGACGCCACCACCCAGAGCCCCGCCCCCTCCGGTCCGGCCACCCCCACGCCGACCTCCCCGGTTCCCTCCGGCACCGTCACACCGGAAACCACCACGTCCCCCGCCAACGGCGACTCCATGGCCATCGGCCTGGGCCACCCGATACCCACCGAGCACGGCCAGGCCGTCGCCCCCTCCCCAGAGAACATCCTGTGACCCCACCGCGCACCCGTAGACGCCGCTCCGCTCCCGGCGACGCCCAGGGCGGCCGTCGCCGCTCGCTCCCCCTCCGCTTCGTGCTGCCCTCGCTGCTCCTGGTCGCCGTCGTCACGATGATGATGCTGCGCGGCTACGTGCACAGCGAGATCCTCGCCGACCACCGCGTCCGTGCCGAGGCCGCAACGGACCAGGTGCCGGAGGAGGTCCTCGAGGGCGGTCCGATCCTCGACACCCGCGGGGACAAGGTGTCCAGCCTCCGGGTCCCCGACCACAGCCTCGTCCTCACCTTCGACGACGGCCCGGACCCCACGTGGACCCCCCAGGTGCTCGACGTGCTGAAGAAGCACCGGGCGCACGCCGTCTTCTTCGTCACCGGCACGATGGCGTCGCGCCACCCCGAACTCGTCCGCCGGATGGTGGCCGAGGGCCACGAGGTCGGGCTGCACACCTTCAACCACCCCGACCTGTCCTTCCAGACGAAGCGCCGCGTGGACTGGGAGCTGTCCCAGAACCAGCTGGCGATCGTCGGGGCGGCCGGTATCCGCTCGTCCCTGTTCCGGCCGCCCTACTCCTCGTTCGCCGACGCCATGGACAACGCGTCCTGGCCGGTGACCGAGTACGTCGGCACCCACGGCTACCTCACCGTCGTCAACGACACCGACAGCGAGGACTGGCGCCGACCCGGCGTCGGCCGGATCATCCGCAACGCCACCCCCGAGGACGGCAAGGGCGCGATCGTCCTCATGCACGACTCCGGTGGCGACCGCAGCCAGACCGTGCGCGCCCTGGACAAGTTCCTGCCGCGGATGCAGGAGGAGGGCTACCGCTTCCAGAACCTCACCGAGGCGCTCGACGCCCCCAGCGCGAACGCGCCGGTCACCGGTCTGGAGCTGTGGAAGGGCAAGGCGTGGGTCTTCATGGTCCAGGCATCTGACGACCTCACCGACGGGCTCGTCGTCGCGCTGGCGATCATCGGCGTGCTGGTGTTCACCCGCTTCGGCCTGATGCTCGTGCTGTCCGGCGCCCACGCGCACCGGGTGCGCCGCAAGAACTTCCGCTGGGGCCCGGTCCCGGTCACCGAGCCCGTCTCGGTGCTGGTGCCGGCGTACAACGAGGCCAAGTGCATCGAGAACACCGTGCGCTCCCTCATGAGCAGCGAACACCCCATCGAGGTCGTCGTCATCGACGACGGTTCCACCGACGGTACCGCCCGCATCGTGGAGGAGTTGGGGCTGCCGAACGTACGGGTCGTACGTCAGCTCAACGCGGGCAAGCCGGCCGCGCTCAACCGGGGCGTCGCGAACGCCCGGTACGACCTCATCGTGATGATGGACGGCGACACCGTCTTCGAGCCCTCCACCGTGGGTGAACTCGTGCAGCCCTTCGCGGACGCCCGGGTGGGCGCGGTCGCCGGAAACGCCAAGGTCGGCAACAAGGACTCGATGATCGGTGCCTGGCAGCACATCGAGTACGTGATGGGCTTCAACCTGGACCGCCGGATGTACGACGTCCTGCGCTGCATGCCGACGATCCCGGGCGCGGTCGGGGCCTTCCGGCGTTCGGCCCTGGAACGGGTCGGGGGCATGAGCGACGACACGCTCGCCGAGGACACCGACATCACCATGGCCCTGCACCGCGACGGCTGGCGCGTGGTGTACGCGGAGAACGCGCGTGCCTGGACCGAGGCACCGGAGACCGTCCAGCAGCTGTGGTCGCAGCGCTACCGCTGGTCCTACGGCACGATGCAGGCGATCTGGAAGCACCGCCGCGCCCTGGTGGAGGGCGGGCCGTCGGGCCGCTTCGGCCGCGTGGGCCTGCCGCTGGTCTCCCTGTTCATGGTCGTGGCCCCGCTGCTGGCGCCGCTGATCGACGTGTTCCTCCTGTACGGGCTGGTCTTCGGCCCCACCGGGAAGACGGTCACCGCATGGCTGGGCGTCCTCGCGGTCCAGGTGGTCTGCGCCGCCTACGCGTTCCGGCTGGACCGGGAGAAGATGACGCATCTCATCTCGCTGCCCCTGCAGCAGATCCTCTACCGGCAGTTGATGTACGTGGTCCTGCTCCAGTCCTGGATCACCGCGCTCACCGGCGGCCGGCTGCGCTGGCAGAAGCTGCGGCGCACCGGAGTGGTGGGGTCGGCGCCGGGTGGGGTGCCCCAGCAGCAGGCCGCCGGGAAGACCGCAGGCGATCGGAGGCCCGTCGGATGACGACGCACGAGCAGGCAACGGGGGCGCTGACGTCGCCGGGCGCACCGACCCACCTCCCGGAGCGGGGCGGCCCTGCTTCCGGGCCCGCCGCCCCGGCCGTCCCGAAGCCGGGCCGGGACCGCTACCTGGACATGCTGCGTTCGATCGCCCTGGTCCGCGTGGTGGCCTACCACGTCTTCGGCTGGGGCTGGCTGTCGATCGTCTTCCCGTCCATGGGAGTGATGTTCGCGCTCGCGGGCCTGCTGATGGCACGCTCGCTGGACCGTCCGGCGCGCCAGGTGATCACGAGCCGGATACGCCGTCTCCTGCCGCCGTTGTGGGCGTTCAGCGCGGTGACGCTGGCGCTGCTCTTCTTCAACGGCTGGAATCCGCTCAAGGACCCGGACAACGACGGCGCCTGGGGCCTGGCCCGACTGTTCACGTATCTGGTGCCGGTCGGCGCTCCCCCCTACCCGTCCGGCGACGACTGGGCGATGCAGGCCGCGGGGCCCCTGTGGTACCTGCGCGCCTACCTGTGGTTCGTGCTGGCGTCCCCCCTGCTGCTGTGGGCCTTCCGCCGCGTCCCGTGGGCGACGCTGCTCGCTCCGCTGGCGCTGACGGCGGTCGTCGGGACGGGACTCGTCACGATCCCCGGCGAGACCGGTGAGGCGGTCAAGGACTTCGCGGTCTACGGCGCCTGCTGGGTCCTGGGCTTCGCGCACCACGACGGACTGCTGAAGCGGATTCCGCGCTACGCCGCGGTGTCCTGGGCCTTCCTGGCGATGGCGTTCGGTCTGTGGTGGGCGTCGGGCCACCTGGGCTCCGAGGGCTGGGACCTCAACGAGATCCCGCTGGCGCAGGCCATGTGGTCGTTCGGATTCGTGGTGATCCTGCTCCAGTACGCCCCCTCCTGGCAGGAACTCCCGGGCGGACTGGCGAAGTGGGACAAGCTCGTCACGCTGTCCAACAACCGCGCGGTCACGATCTACCTCTGGCACAACCTGCTGGTCGGAGTGGCGGAGCTGATCGTCAACCAGGGGTACCGGCTGCCGTTCCTGGACAGCGACCGGGGCAACGCGGCACTCGACGCCTCGTACATGCTGTGGAGCTTCGTCGTTACCTGGCCGTTGATCGCCCTGGCGGTCCTCGCGTTCGGCTGGATCGAGGACATCGCGGCACGCCGACGACCGAGGCTGTGGCCCGACGGGCCGGCGAACCGGGCCGCCCGCCGCGCCCGCCGGGCGTAGGCCCCGCCCTGGCACCACGCCTCGACCGGCGCGGCACGAGTCGCCGCCGGACGAGCCGGCCCGAGCCGACCCACGACCCCGCCGGATTCCCGGCGGGGTCGTGCGCGTCCGTACGGGGCTCGGGGCTTCTCATCTGACGATCCGTCAGGTTCAATGGGTGGCGTGATGGGACACGCGGGGATGGCGGCCACCGCCGTCCGGTACCTCAGGTCGGCCGGTGCGCCCACGGCCGTGGAACTGCCTCCGCCCGCGCTCCGGGCGGTACGGGAGGACGAGCGGATGCCGCTCGATCCCGCCGAGTTCCGGCGCGTGCTCGGCCACTTCGCGAGCGGTGTCACCGTCGTGACAGCCCTCGACGACGACGGGCCGGCCGGATTCGCCTGCCAGTCGTTCGCCTCGCTCTCCCTCGATCCGCCACTGGTCGCCTTCATGGTCGCCCGCACGTCGACGACCTGGCCCCGGATCGCCCGTGCGGGACACTTCTGCGTCAACATCCTGGGGGCCGACCAGGAGGGGGTCTGCCGGGCGTTCGCGGTGAGCGGCGCCGACAAGTTCGCCGGGGTGGACTGGACGCCGTCCCCGTCGACGGGGTCCCCGCGGCTGCCCGGTGCCCCCGCCTGGATCGACTGCGTCCTCACCACCGTCCACACCGGCGGCGACCATCTGGTCGTGGTCGGCAGGGTGGAGTCCCTGGGTGCCGTGGAGACGGGCGACCCGCTGCTCTTCCACCAGGGGCGCTTCGGACGGTTCGCCGGACGGGAGCGCGTCGGGCGTGGCGAGTGATCGTGGCCTGGCCGTGCTCACCCGCCCCGCCGGCCGACGCGGTGTCCCGTCCGTCGGGGTTACCCGGTCGCGGACCAGGCCGGGGCGCCGTCCTCATCCGGCCCCCGACCGGCCGCCGGCGGCGTTTCGCCCGGCTCCGGGACGCGTATCGTCACCCGGCCCGAGGTGAGGTCTATCGGCCCCTGAGAGGGGTCGCCGTCACCCAGGTCCTCCCTGGTCAGCGCGATCCTGCGCCGCTCTTCGTCGATGTGCCTCCGCCCCGGGGCGAAGAGCTCCTCCACCAGGTTGAACATCGTCCCAACCGCCTCACTCGACCTCCAGCCGGAGGATTCGGTCGTCGTCCGCGGCGGGTGTGCCCCGGGTGTCGGTCTCGCTGGTCGTCAGCCAGAGGCGGCCGTCGCCCGCGGCGAGCACCGTGCGGAGGCGGCCGTACTCTCCCTGGAGGAACGCCTGGGGTGCCCCGGACTGTTCCGCTCCGGACAGCGGGATCCGCCAGAGCCGTTCGCCGCGCAGTCCGGCCATCCAGATCGAGCCCCCGGCGTAGGCGATGCCGCTCGGCGAGGCATCCCGCGTCCTCCACTGGGCCACCGGGTCGACCAGGCCGGACACGCCCGCCCGGCCCTCCGCCACGGGCCATCCGTAGTTCTTCCCCGGCTCGATCAGATTGAGCTCGTCCCAGGTGTTCTGGCCGAATTCGGACGCCCACAGCCGGCCGTCCTCGTCCCAGGCCAGGCCCTGGACGTTGCGGTGGCCGTACGAGTAGACGACCGAGCCGGGGAAGGGGTTGCCCGGTGCCGGACGCCCTTCCGGCGTCATCCGCAGGATCTTCCCGCCCAGCGAGTCCCGGTCCTGCGCCAGGCCCGTCCGCCCGGTCTCGCCCGTCCCCGCGTACAGCATGCCGTCCGGCCCGAAGGCGATCCGGCCGCCGTTGTGGACGGACCCCTTGGGAATCCCCGGAAGGACCACCTCGGGAGGCCCCAGCCGGTCCCCGTACCGCATGCGCACGACACGGTTGTCCGACACTGCGGTGAGGTAGGCGTACACCCAGCCGTCCCGCACTGCCAGGCCGAGCAGTCCTCCCTCGCCCCCCGGAACCACCCCGGGGACCTCTCCGGCCGTCGTCCTGGCCCCGGTCCCGGCGTCGACCCGGGTGATCGTGCCCTCGTCGCGTGAGGACACCAGCAGATCCCCGTCGGGCAGCTCGGCCAGACCCCAGGGCGAGGCGAGACCGGTGGTGAGGGTGCCCGCCACGCTCACCCGGCCCCGCTCGGGAGCCCCGGACGGAACGGACGAACCCGCGGAGGCAGACGGCGGGGCCGCCCCGGGCTCACTCCCCGTTCCCGGACCCGAGGTCCCCTGCGGGGAGCATCCCGCCACGAGTACCCACGTGACGGCGGCCGCCACGGCCCCCGCTCCGGCTCGACGCATGGCCCCGGTCCCTTCTCACGGCGATCCTCTCCCTTGATACACCTCTCGCGGCCCCGGCGGCCCGGCGCGAGCCCGGCGGCCCGGCGCGAGCCCGGCGGCCCGGCGCGGCCCCGGCGGCCCGGCGCGAGCCCGGCGGCCCGCCCCGTGACCTCACCCGTCGCCCCGGTCCCGCCTCCCGGCCGCACCCCCCGTGCGTCCGCGGCGGCCCGGCACGGCCCCGGCGGGGGGTCAGTCCCAGGAGCCGCGCGGCGCGGGCAGGGACGCGATCTCCGCCAGGTCCCCTGCCGTCAGGCGCAGACCCGCCGCACCCGCGTTCTCCACCGCCCAGGTCTCCCGCTTCGTTCCCGGGATCGGCACCACGTGCGTCCCCTGCCGCAGCGTCCAGGCCAGTGCCACCTGCGCCGGGGTGACGTCCCCGCCGTGCCGGCCCGCCACCCGCCGCAGCCCGGCCACCACCGGCTGGTTGGCGGCCATCATCTCGGCCGTGAACCGCGGGTGCCGGGCCCGCGGGTCGTCCGGCTCGAAGCCACCGCCGGGCGTCAGCGTCCCGGTCAGGAAGCCGTTGCCCAGCGGCATCGCGGCCAGGAACCCCACGCCGCGCGCCTCGCACCACGGCAGCAGGCGCCGCAGCGCCTCCGGCGACCAGACCGACAGCTCCGCCTCCACCGCGCTCACCGGGAAGACCTGCTGGATCCGTTCCAGCCGGCGGATTGTTCCCTCGTAGCGGTCGGCCCCGCCCCGCCGGGAAGCCCGCGCGCCCACCGCGCACAGTCCGAGCGCCCGCACCTTGCCCGCCGAGACCAGCTCGGCCATCGCGCCCCAGGTCTCCTCGACCGGCACCTCCGGATCCGCCCGGTGCAACTGGTAGAGGTCGATCACGTCCGTCTGGAGCCGCCGCAGCGAGGCGTCGCAGGCCCGCCGGACATACGCGGGGCGGCCGTTGGCGACCACGTGCTGGTCCCCGACGAGAAGCCCGCACTTCGTGGACACGAACGCCTCGGCCCGGCGCTCCTTCAGCGCCCGCCCCACCAGGAGTTCGTTGGTGAACGGCCCGTACATGTCCGCGGTGTCCAGCAGGCTCACCCCGGCGTCCAGCGCCGCGTGCACCGTCCGAAGTGAGCGGTCACCCCGCCGCTGCGAGGCGCTGTAGGCCCAGTTCATCGGCATGCAGCCCAGACCGACCGCCCCCACGTCGAGCGCCGCCGCCCCGATAGTCCTGCGCTCCACCCGCCGCAACCCCTCCCTGTGCCGTCCCCCAAAGTAACCAATGACGCCCGGGATCCATCGCATAGCCTCCCGGACATGACACTTGACGACACCACCTCTGACGTGTGGCTTCCGATCCCGGCGGACGAGATCGACGGCCTGCCCGAGCCGGGCCCCTCGGGGCTCGACTACCGGTTCTGGGACGGCGGGCCGGACTTCCCCGCGGACCCGGCGCGTTGCGCCTTCTACGTCGTCCCGTACATGAAGGGCTCCGAGATCGCCTGCCGGCCGCTCGCCGGGATGACCGCCGTTCGGGCCGTGCAGACCCTGTCCGCCGGCATCGACCACGTGACCCCCGGCGTCGGGTCCCTGCGCTCCGGCGTCGAACTGTGCAACGCCAAGGGCGTCCACGAGGCCAGCACCGCCGAACTCGCCCTCGCCCTCGTCCTCGCCTCGCTGCGTGGCATCCCCGGATTCGTCCGCGGCCAGGACGCCGAGGAGTGGCGGGCCGGCTTCTACCCCGCCCTCGCCGACAAGTCCGTGCTGATCGTGGGGTACGGCTCGATCGGCGCCGCCATCGAGGACCGGCTCGTTCCCTTCGAGTGTGCGCGGGTGGCGCGCGTCGCGCGCTCCGCCCGTGCCACGGAGCGCGGCCCGGTGCGCCCCCTGTCCGATCTCCCCGTCCTGCTGCCCGAGGCGGACGTGGTGGTGCTCTCCACACCGCTCACGCCCGAGACCCGGCATCTCGCCGACGCGGCCTTCCTGGCCCGGATGAAGGACGGCGCCCTGCTGGTCAACGTGGCCCGGGGTCCGGTCGTGGACACGGCCGCCCTGCTCAAGGAGACGGAGACCGGCCGCGTCACGGCGGCGCTCGACGTCACCGATCCGGAACCGCTGCCGCCCGGTCACCCCCTGTGGCACGCTCCCGGTGTACTGCTGAGCCCCCATGTCGGCGGTTCCACTTCGGCGTTCATGCCGCGGGCGAAGCGTCTCCTCGTCGCGCAGTTGGGGCGCTTCGCGGCAGGGGAACCACTGGCCAACGTGGTCCTCACCACCTGAGCCGCGCCCGTGCGCCGTGCGCCCCCAGGCGCCCGCCAACCCCTCCGGTCCGTCACGCTGAGTAGAGGAGCCCTGTCCCTGAGTGACGGTCCTGGTGTATCGTCCCGAGGGTGGGGGGCCGCGTCGAGTACGAGTTGACGCCGGGGAGCGATGTGACGGGTCATCAGGCACTGAGGGGGGTAGCGGGTGAAGGACGGCCGACGGACCGACGATCCGATGCGGCGGGGCAGCCGTCGCCGACCCCGGTGCGCCCCGCGGGCGCGACGTGTGGCGGCCATCCTCTCCCGAGCCAGGCCGCCCGCCCGGCCATGCCCGAAGGCCCACGCGGCCGACACGAAGCCGCCCCGGGGGACGCGGTGAGCACCCCGGGCGCCCTCCTCGGGATGCGGAGGGGCGGCGCCCGCGACGCCGAGGCCACGGGCGGGCGCGGCGGTACCGACGGCTCGGAGGCGCCCGGCCCCCGGCGGAGCGGTCCAGGGCCATGGATCCCCGGCCCCCGCACTCCCGGCGCCCAGGACCCGGGGCCGGGCCGCACCGACACCGGGACCGGCGCGATCGTGGCCCAGATCCTCCTCGGACTGGTCTGCGCGGGCTACGCCACCGGCGCCGCCCTCGGTTGGGGCTCCGAGGAACTCGCCCTTTTCATGGGGGACTTCGGCCTGAGCGCCGCCGCCCTCGCCGCCTGCGTCTCCTGCTTGCTCCACGCCCGCGTCCGCGGGAACCGGTTCCGCCCCGCCTGGCTGCTCTTCTCCTTCTCCTCCGGCATGGCCGCCGCCGGTAACGCCGTCTGGGGCTGGTACGAGGTCGTGCTCCGCAGGGAGGTGCCCAGTCCCTCCCTCGCCGACGTCTTCTTCCTTCTCTTCGCCCCGCCCGCCATCGTGGGCCTGCTCGTGCTCGCCAAGAAACCCGTCACCCGGGCCGGCTGGGTCTGCCTCGCCCTGGACGCCTGGCTCATCGGCGGCTCCCTGCTGACGCTCTCCTGGAGCCTCGCTCTCGCGCACACCGCGCACTTCCAGGACGAGAGCGTGACCCGCGCCGCGCTCTCCCTCGCCTACCCCCTCCTGGACATCGTGCTCGTCAGCATGGTCCTCGCCCTGCACTTCCGTCGCTCCCAGGTGAACCGCTCGGCGACCAACACCGCCATCGCCGCGCTCGCGCTGACCGTGCTCTGCGACGCCCTGTTCACCTCGCCCCTGCTGCGCGAGAACTACACCTCGGGCCAGCTGCTCGACGCCGGTTGGTTCGCCGGCTCGCTGCTCCTCGCCTACGCCCCGTGGGGCGCCTGCCGCGGCCCCGACCCCGGCCCGCCCGCGGCGCGTGGCCAGCGGTCGCCCAGCCGCCCGGTCGCCGGCTCGCTCGCCGCCCTCACCCCGTACCTCGCCGCCGCCGTCTGCATGCTCGGCATCCTGTACAACGTCGTCGAGGGGCGAAGCGTGG
The DNA here is from genome assembly GCF_035994945.1 of Streptomyces sp. NBC_01216. Lineage (NCBI taxonomy): Bacteria > Bacillati > Actinomycetota > Actinomycetes > Kitasatosporales > Streptomycetaceae > Streptomyces > Streptomyces sp. NBC_01216. The sequence goes on along the minus strand of NZ_CP108677.1, from coordinate 1,976,115 downwards.
ACCGCGTGGTCGTCATGACCAGTTGCACGGTCGTGCTCGCGCTGGTCGTGCGCCAGGGCATCATGCTCCTCGACAACATCGCCCTCACCCACGAACTGGCCCAGAAGGAGAACCACTTCCGGTCGCTGGTGCAGGGCTCCAGCGACGTCATCATGATCGCCGCGCCCACCGGCATACTCCGCTATGTCAGCCCCGCCGCGTCCGGGGTCTACGGAAGGGAGGCCGGGGAGCTCATCGGCGAGGAACTCGCCTCCCTCATCCATCCCGACGACCTCGGCGGCGTGGTGCACGAGGTCCGCCGCTTCCTGGCCGCATCCCCCGCGGAGGAACCCACCACCCGGATCGAGTGCCGCTTCCGCTCCGGTCGCGGGGACTGGCTCAACGTCGAGTCCACCGTCAACCGCCACCAGGGCGGGCTGATCTTCAACAGCCGGGACGTCACCGAACGGGTCCGACTCCAGGCGCAGCTCCAGCACAACGCCGAGCACGACTCGCTCACCGACCTGCCCAACCGTGCCCTGTTCACCCGGCGGGTCCGGGGCGCGCTCGCGGGCCGGCGCTCCTCCGACCCCGGAACCGCCGTGCTCTTCATCGACCTCGACGGTTTCAAGGGTGTCAACGACCGGCTCGGCCATCAGGCCGGCGACGAACTGCTCGTCCAGGCCGCCCGCCGGCTCCAGGACTCCGTGCGGGCCGGGGATACCGCCGCCCGCCTCGGCGGCGACGAGTTCGCCGCCCTCATCCTCGGTGACGGCACCCGGGACCAGGCCGCCCGCGAGGCCCAGGTCCGGGAGATCGCCGACCGGCTGCGCCTCACGCTCTCGCAGCCGTACCGCCTCGACCACGGGAACGAGGTGCGGGTCGCCGCCTCCATCGGCGTCGCCTTCGCCGAGCCCGGCATCGGAGCCGGCGACCTGCTGCGCAACGCCGACCTCGCGATGTACCGGGCCAAGGCCGGCGGCAAGGACCGCGTCGAGCTCTACGCCCCGCAGATGCAGGCCGACGTCGTGCGCAGGACGGAACGGGCGACCCGGCTGCGCGCCGCCCTGCACGAGGGCGAGTTCGCGCTGCTCCACCAGCCCGTGGTGGACCTCTCCACCGGCCGTGTCACCGCCATCGCCGCCCAGGCCCGCTGGCGCTCGGCGCAAGGCATCCTGTTCACCCCCGCCGAGTTCCTCCGGGTCACCGACCCGGTCGACTCCGGTGAGGGCGAGCTCACCGCCGAGCTGGGCCGCCGACTCCTGGAGGAGGCCGTCGAGCAGGCCGCCGAACGGGCCGGCCTCGGCTATCTCACCCCGGTCTCCATCCGCCTCTCCGCCCGCGGTCTGCTGGACCGCTCCCTGCCGCTCGACTCCGTCGAGTCCCTGCTCACCCGACACGGGCTGCCCTCCGGCTCCCTGATGATCGAGATCGTCGACAACGACCCCCGGACCTCCTTCGACGAGCTGGAACAGCGGCTGGTGGCCCTGCGGAGACTCGGCGTCCGGATCGGCCTGGACGGCTTCGGCAGCGGCTACGCCGCCATCCACGCGCTGCGCCGTCTGCCCGTGGACGTGCTGCGGCTCGACAAGGGGCTGGTCGAGGGCGTGGTCGAGTCCGCCCGGCTGCGCAAGATCACCAGTGGGCTGCTGCGGATCGCCCGGGACCTCGGGCTCCAGTCCGTCGCCGACGGCGTCGACGTACCGGAGCAGGTGGCCGCCCTGCGGGCCATGGGGTGCACCCACGGTCAGGGCTTGGCCTTCTCGGGCCCGCTGGACGAGTACCGGCTGCGCCGGGCGCTGCTCCGGGGCGCGTACCCCCTACCGGGCGCGACACCGTTGCCCGTGCTCAGCGGGGGTGCGGCCGGCCTGCCGGGTAGTCGCGCTGCGGCCGGTTTCCATCCTCCGTTCCGCTCAAATAATGAGACGCCCGTCCCACCCGCTTGACACTGATGGTGCGTCGGGGGGAGGGTCAGGGCCATGCGCACCCGAATTCTCGTACTTGGAAAGCGCGTCGGCTGAAGCAGGGCCTTGAACGGCCCGCTGAGAACGCTACCGACGCGCTCCCCTCGCTTGCCTCCCGGCACGAGGGGTTTTTTGTTGCACCGGATCACCCCAAACCCTCGCAAAAACCTCTGCTTCGAGAAGAGAATGCTGATGACCGAGCAGGCCACCGGGCACCATCCGCAGCCGCGGGCCCGTAGCGGCGGACAGACCGCCACCACCGTCGAGCACGTCACGGGTGCGCAGTCCCTCATCCGTTCTCTCGAGGAAGTGGGGGCCGACACCGTCTTCGGTATCCCGGGCGGCGCCATCCTCCCCGCGTACGACCCGATGATGGACTCGACCCGGGTCCGCCACATCCTGGTCCGCCACGAGCAGGGCGCGGGGCATGCCGCGACCGGCTACGCGCAGGCCACCGGCAAGGTCGGCGTCTGCATGGCGACCTCGGGTCCCGGTGCCACGAACCTCGTCACCCCGATCGCCGACGCGCACATGGACTCCGTTCCGCTGGTCGCGATCACCGGCCAGGTCGCCTCCAAGGCCATCGGCACGGACGCCTTCCAGGAGGCGGACATCTGCGGTATCACGATGCCGATCACCAAGCACAACTTCCTGGTCACCAAGGCCGAGGACATCCCGCGGACCATCGCCGAGGCATTCCACATCGCCTCCACCGGCCGCCCGGGACCGGTCCTGGTCGACATCGCCAAGGACGCCCTCCAGGCGAAGACCACCTTCAGCTGGCCCCCGCAGGCGGACCTGCCCGGCTACCGCCCGGTGACCAAGCCGCACGCCAAGCAGATCCGCGAGGCCGCGAAGCTCATCACCACCGCCCGGCGTCCCGTCCTGTACGTCGGCGGCGGCGTCCTGAAGGCCGGTGCCACCGCCGAGCTGAAGGTCCTCGCCGAGCTCACCGGCGCCCCCGTCACCACCACGCTGATGGCGCTGGGCGCGTTCCCCGACAGCCACCGGCTGCACGTGGGGATGCCGGGCATGCACGGTGCGGTCACCGCCGTCACCGCGTTGCAGAAGGCCGACCTGATCGTCGCCCTCGGAGCCCGCTTCGACGACCGCGTCACCGGCAAGCTGGACAGCTTCGCCCCGTTCGCCAAGATCGTCCACGCCGACATCGACCCGGCCGAGATCGGCAAGAACCGGGTCGCCGACGTGCCGATCGTCGGTGACGCCCGCGAGGTCATCGCCGACCTGGTCCAGGCCGTCCAGCTGGAGCACAGCGACGGCCACCGGGGCGACTACACCGCGTGGTGGAGCGACCTGAACCGCTGGCGCGAGACCTACCCGCTCGGCTACGACCTGCCGGAGGACGGCAGCCTCTCGCCGCAGCAGGTCATCCAGCGCATCGGCCAGCTCGCCCCCGCCGACACCATCTACGCCGCCGGCGTCGGCCAGCACCAGATGTGGGCCGCGCACTTCATCGACTACGAGCGGCCGGCCACCTGGCTGAACTCCGGCGGCGCCGGGACGATGGGCTACGCGGTCCCCGCCGCCATGGGCGCAAAGGCCGGCCAGCCGGACCGTCCGGTCTGGGCGATCGACGGCGACGGCTGCTTCCAGATGACCAACCAGGAACTCGTCACCTGCGCGCTGAACAACATCCCGATCAAGGTCGCCATCATCAACAACGGCGCCCTCGGAATGGTCCGCCAGTGGCAGACCCTGTTCTACAACCAGCGCTACTCCAACACGGTGCTGCACTCCGGCCCGGGGGCGACGGGCCTGGAGCCCTCGAAGGGCACCCGCATCCCGGACTTCGTCAAGCTGTCCGAGGCCATGGGCTGTGTCGCACTCCGCTGTGAGTCCCCGGCCGACCTGGACAGGGTCATCGCCGAGGCCAACGCCATCAACGACCGCCCGGTCGTCGTCGACTTCATCGTCCACGAGGACGCCCAGGTCTGGCCGATGGTCGCCGCCGGCACCTCCAACGACGAGGTCATGGCCGCCCGGGGAGTCCGCCCCGACTTCGGCGACAACGAAGACGACTGAGACGAAGAGCCGTAGGAAGAGGTACGACGCACATGTCCAAGCACACGCTCTCCGTCCTGGTGGAGAACACCCCCGGCATCCTGGCCAGGATCGCCGCGCTGTTCTCCCGCCGCGGTTTCAACATCGACTCGCTCGCCGTCGGTGTCACCGAGCACCCCGACATCTCCCGCATCACCATCGTGGTCAATGTCGAGGACCTGCCCCTGGAGCAGGTGACCAAGCAGCTCAACAAGCTGGTCAACGTCCTGAAGATCGTCGAACTCGAGCCCGGCGCCGCGATCCAGCGCGAGCTCGTGCTGGTGAAGGTCCGCGCCGACAACGAGACCCGGTCCCAGATCGTCGAGATCGTCCAGCTGTTCCGCGCCAAGACCGTGGACGTCTCGCCCGAGGCGGTCACCATCGAGGCCACCGGTTCGAGTGACAAGCTCGAGGCCATGCTCAAGATGCTGGAGCAGTTCGGCATCAAGGAACTCGTGCAGTCCGGCACGATCGCCATAGGGCGTGGTTCCCGGTCCATCACGGACCGTTCCCTCCGCGCTCTCGACCGCAGCGCCTGACCGACCCCCCGGCCGCCGGCCGCTCCCGCCGGCGCATCCGGCGGTCCGCCTGGCGAGACCCGAAGACTTCCCTCCCGCTGCCCGCCGTACGGTGGGACGCAACACCAGCACATCAAGGAGATTCCAGTGGCCGAGCTGTTCTACGACGACGACGCCGACCTGTCCATCATCCAGGGCCGCAAGGTCGCGGTGATCGGTTACGGAAGCCAGGGCCACGCCCACGCGCTGTCCCTCCGTGACTCCGGTGTCGACGTCCGTGTCGGTCTGCAGGAGGGCTCGAAGTCCAAGGCCAAGGCCGAGGAGCAGGGCCTGCGTGTCGTCTCCGTCGCCGAGGCCGCGGCCGAGGCCGACCTGATCATGATCCTCACCCCGGACCCCATCCAGGCCCAGGTCTACGAGGAGTCCATCAAGGGCAACCTGAAGCAGGGCGACGCGCTCTTCTTCGGCCACGGTCTCAACGTCCGCTACGGCTTCATCAAGGTGCCCGAAGGCATCGACGTCGCCCTGGTCGCCCCGAAGGGCCCGGGTCACCTGGTCCGCCGCCAGTATGAGGAAGGCCGCGGGGTTCCCTGCATCGCCGCCGTCGAGCAGGACGCGACCGGCAACGCCTTCGCGCTGGCGCTCTCGTACGCCAAGGGCATCGGCGGCACCCGCGCGGGCGTCATCAAGACGACCTTCACCGAGGAGACCGAGACCGACCTGTTCGGTGAGCAGGCCGTCCTCTGCGGTGGTACCGCGGCGCTGGTCAAGGCGGGCTTCGAGACCCTGACCGAGGCCGGCTACCAGCCGGAGATCGCCTACTTCGAGTGCCTGCACGAGCTGAAGCTCATCGTCGACCTCATGTACGAGGGCGGCCTGGAGAAGATGCGCTGGTCGGTCTCCGAGACTGCCGAGTGGGGCGACTACGTCACCGGCCCGCGGATCATCACCGAGGCCACCAAGGCCGAGATGAAGAAGGTCCTCGCCGAGATCCAGGACGGCACCTTCGCCAAGGAGTGGATGGCCGAGTACCACGGCGGCCTGAAGAAGTACAACGAGTACAAGACGCAGGACTCCAACCACCTCCTGGAGACCACCGGCAAGGAGCTGCGCAAGCTCATGAGCTGGGTGAACGACGAGGAGGCGTAAGCCTTCCGGCGCGGGGCCGGACACCTGGTCCGGCCCCCCGTCGCATCGTTGGACAGCCCGTCCAACCACGGACGGGTGATCCTTCCGACGAGGCGCATGCACGGCGTCGGCGCCCCACTACACTGCTCAACAACATTCGCGTCAGGCCCACAGCGTCGTGCGCTTTCACGCGGCAAGCCCCTCCACCGCCTGCGGCCGTCGGGACGGCCGTCCGCACTGGATCTGTGAGGACTCACGTGAGCTCGAAACCTGTCGTACTCATCGCTGAAGAGCTGTCGCCCGCCACCGTCGACGCGCTGGGCCCGGACTTCGAGATCCGGCACTGCAACGGCGCGGACCGTGCCGAGCTGATCCCCGCCATCGCCGACGTGGACGCGATCCTGGTCCGCTCCGCGACCAAGGTCGACGCGGAGGCCATCGCCGCCGCCAGGAAGCTCCGGGTCGTCGCCCGGGCCGGCGTCGGTCTGGACAACGTCGACGTCTCCGCCGCCACCAAGGCCGGCGTGATGGTCGTGAACGCCCCGACCTCCAACATCGTCACCGCCGCCGAATTGGCCTGCGGCCTGATCGTCGCGACCGCCCGCAACATCCCGCAGGCCAACACCGCCCTGAAGAACGGCGAGTGGCAGCGTTCGAAGTACACGGGCGTCGAGCTCAGCGAGAAGACCCTCGGTGTCGTCGGCCTCGGCCGCATCGGCGTCCTGGTCGCCCAGCGGATGTCCGCCTTCGGCATGAAGATCGTCGCGTACGACCCCTACGTGCAGCCGGCCCGCGCCGCCCAGATGGGGGTGAAGCTGCTGGCCCTGGAGGAACTCCTGGAGGTCGCCGACTTCATCACCGTCCACCTGCCGAAGACCCCCGAGACCCTTGGTCTCATCGGCGACGAGGCCCTGCACAAGGTCAAGCCGAGCGTCCGGATCGTCAACGCCGCGCGCGGCGGGATCGTCGACGAGGCGGCGCTGTACACGGCCCTCAAGGAGGGCCGGGTCGCGGGCGCGGGCCTCGACGTGTACGCGAAGGAGCCCTGCACCGACTCCCCGCTGTTCGAGCTCGACCAGGTCGTCTGCACCCCGCACCTGGGCGCGTCCACGGACGAGGCCCAGGAGAAGGCCGGTATCGCCGTCGCCCGCTCGGTGCGTCTGGCGCTCGCCGGTGAGCTCGTGCCGGACGCGGTCAACGTCCAGGGCGGTGTCATCGCCGAGGACGTGAAGCCGGGGCTGCCGCTGGCCGAGAAGCTCGGCCGGATCTTCACCGCTCTCGCGGGCGAGGTCGCGGCCCGGCTCGACGTCGAGGTGTACGGCGAGATCACCCAGCACGACGTCAAGGTGCTCGAACTCTCCGCGCTCAAGGGCGTCTTCGAGGACGTGGTCGACGAGACGGTGTCGTACGTCAACGCCCCGCTGTTCGCGCAGGAGCGCGGGGTCGAGGTCCGGCTGACCACGTCGAGCGAGTCGCCCGACCACCGCAACGTCGTCACCGTGCGCGGCACGCTGGCGAACGGTGAGGAGGTCGCGGTCTCCGGCACGCTGGCCGGTCCCAAGCACCTCCAGAAGATCGTCGCGGTCGGCGACTACGACGTGGACCTGGCGCTCGCCGACCACATGGTGGTGCTGCGCTACGAGGACCGTCCGGGCGTCGTCGGCACGGTCGGCCGCATCCTCGGCGAGGCTGGTCTGAACATCGCCGGCATGCAGGTCTCGCGCACCGAGGAAGGCGGCGAGGCACTCGTCGTGCTCACCGTGGACGACACCGTTCCGGCGACGGTGATCACCGAGATCTCGGCCGCCATCGGCGCGAACTCGGCGCGTTCGGTCAACCTGGTCTGATCCACGGCGTTCCCCGGCACGGCCACCCGGCCCACAGACGATCTCCGGACGTTCGTCGATGGGCCGGGTGCGGTGCCGGCACGGGACACCGCGAGACTCCGGGACGCGATCAAGGAGCCGCGGCGCACGAGCCGGCTCGGCAATGGCCGGGATGCTCCTCGCCCGAACCCGACCAGGCCCTACCGGAGCCTCGCGGCCTTCAGCGACATGTGGAGCAGCAGCCGGTCCTCGCCGTCGTCCAGGTCCAGGCCCGTCAGCTGTTCCACCCGGGACAGCCGGTAGTAGAGGGTCTGCCGGTGCACCCGGAGGGCGGCGGCCGTGCGGCCGGCCTGGCCCGCGTTGTCGAGGAACACCTCGGCGGTGCGGGCGAGTTCCGTGTGGGCGGGGGCCAGCAAGGGCGCCACGGCGGGGTCCGCGGCGGGGTGCGGGAGCGAGGCGAGCATCCGGTACGGGCCGATGTCCGCCCACACCGCCACCGGGCCCAGCGAGGGCTGCGCCGCGACGGTGCGGGCCGCCGTGGCGGCCTCGTGCCAGGCCGACGGCAGTTCCGCCAGGCCCCGCGACGGTGTCGCGATGCCGGCCGGGGCGGTACCCCGCAGCCGTTCCGCGGCCGTGCGGGCGGGGGAGAGGTCCTCGGCGGTGCGCAGCCGCACGAGCACCGCCAGTGAGTCGGCCTCCGGCAGCGTGGCCACCGCCGCCGCCCCGGGCACCGCCGGGACGGAGGGAGCCTCCCCCCGCCACGGTGTGACACAGACGACGGTGTGCAGTCCGTCCGCGCCCGGCCCGAGGGCCGCCCGGAGCGCCGCGACGGCCTCGTCGCCCCGCCGCCCTCCGCCGGCGGTGAGGACAGCGGCGAACTCGCGCGAGAGATCCAGGCCGGCGCGCTCCTCGTCGGCGAGCAGCCCCCCGATCCGGGTGGCCACGTCCATGGCCGCCGCCAGCCGGTCGGGTGCCGGGCCCGGCTCGGCGTCCAGCAGCCAGACGTAGCCGAGGACGACGCCCCGATGGCGTACCGGCAGGCAGATCCGGTCCCGCAGGACGCCCGCGTCCGGCGCCGCCGGGATGCGTACCGGGCCCGTCGCCCGCGTGATGCCGAAGTCCTCGAACCAGGCGCGGACCGCCGGGGTGGACTTCCGGGTCAGGATCGACCGGGTGCGGACCGGGTCCATGGCGCTGTCGTCGTCGCTGTCGTGGGCCCCGAAGGCGATCAGCCCGAAATCGCGGTTCTCCAGTGTGGCCGGGGCGCCGAGCAGCGCCGAGATCTCGTCCACCAACTCCTGGTAATCGCCCTTCACGCCGACATTCTCGCACCCGCGCCACGGCCCTTCATCCAAATGTCTGAGATGCCGTCCGCGGATGCGTGACAGCTGTCGATGGCACAGGATCGGAGCGATCCTTAGGTTTCACGGTGGTTCTCCTCGCTGTTCCCGACATGTTCCCCACGACCGGGTACAGCCCCTTTCGACCCCCCGCCCTTCGGAGGTGCCCCGTGCTGGGTCCCGTGATCCTCGCCGCGTCGCGCAGTGACAAGATGCGCCGTTTCGTGTCGGCCGCGCCCGGGACCAAGCAGGTCGTCGGCCGCTTCATCGCCGGCGAGACGGTCGACCACGTCATCCCGGTCGTCGAGGACATCACGGGCCGCGGCCTGGAGGTCACCCTCGACGTCGTCGGTGAGGACATCACCACCGTCGGGCAGTCCCACGCCGCCCGTGACGCCTACCTGGAGCTGGTCGGCCGCCTCGAGGAGCTGGGCCTCGGCCCGCGCGCCGAGATGTCGGTCAAGCTCTCGATGTTCGGCCAGGCACTTGAGGGCGGTCACGAGCTCGCGCTCGCCAACGTGCGTCCCGTCGTGGAGGCCGCCGCCGCCATCGGCACCACGGTCACCCTGGACGCCGAGGACCACACCACCCTCGACTCGATGTTCGCCATCCACCAGGAGCTGCGGAAGGACTTCCCGCAGACCGGCTGCGTCATCCAGGCGTACCTCTTCCGCACCGAGGAGGACGCCCGCCGCCTCGCCGCCGACGGCTCCCGGGTCCGCATCGTGAAGGGCGCCTACAAGGAGCCCGCCTCCGTCGCCCTCCAGGACAAGGCCGAGATCGACAAGGCGTACGTCCGGATCACGAAGATCCTGATGGAGGGCGAGGGCTACCCGATGATCGGCTCGCACGACCCGCGCCTGATCTCCATCGGCCAGGAGCTCGCCCGGCGCGCGGGGCGCAAGCTGGACGAGTACGAGTTCCAGATGCTGTACGGCATCCGCAGCGAGGAGCAGAACCGGCTCGCCGCCGAGGGCCACCGGATGCGCGTCTACACGGCCTTCGGCACCGACTGGTACGGCTACTTCATGCGCCGTCTGGCGGAGAAGCCGGCCAACCTGCTCTTCTTCGCCCGCTCCATCCTCACCAAGGGCTGATCCCACCTCTCACAAGGAGTAACGAGACTCATGGACGCTGTCACCCAGGTCCCCGCTCCGGTCAACGAGCCGGTGCACAGCTACGCCCCCGGCTCCCCCGAGCGCCTCCGTCTGGAGACGAAGCTCAAGGAGCTGGCCGAGAACCCGCGCGACCTGCCGATGACCATCGGCGGCGTCAAGCGAATGGGCGGCGGCGAGCGCTTCGACGTCGTGCAGCCGCACAACCACAGGGCCGTCATCGGCACCTTCGCGGGCGCCACCGAGCAGGACGCCCAGGACGCCGTGGACGCGGCCCTGGCCGCGGCTCCGGCCTGGCGCGCGATGTCCTTCGACGACCGCGCCGCGATCATCCTGCGCGCCGCCGAGCTGCTGGCCGGTCCCTGGCGCGAGACGCTGGCCGCCTCCACGATGCTCGGCCAGTCCAAGACCGCCCAGCAGGCCGAGATCGACACCCCCTGCGAGCTCGTCGACTTCTGGCGCTTCAACGTGGCCTACGCCCGCCAGATCCTGGCCGAGCAGCCGCCGGCGAACTCCCCGGGTGTGTGGAACCGGCTGGACCACCGCCCGCTCGAGGGTTTCGTCTACGCGATCACGCCGTTCAACTTCACCGCCATCGCCGGCAATCTGCCCACCGCCCCCGCCCTCATGGGCAACGTGGTGGTCTGGAAGCCGTCCCCGACCCAGACCCACGCCGCGGTGCTCCTCATGGAGCTGCTGGAGGAGGCCGGTCTGCCCAAGGGCGTCATCAACCTGGTGACGGGTGACGGCATCGCCGTCTCCGAGGTGGCCCTGAACCACCCCGACCTGGCCGGTATCCACTTCACCGGCTCGACCAAGACCTTCCAGCACCTGTGGAAGACGGTCGGCAACAACATCGAGAAGTACCGTTCCTACCCGCGGATCGTCGGCGAGACCGGCGGCAAGGACTTCGTCGTGGCGCACCCCAGTGCCGACCGCACCATCCTCAAGACCGCGCTGACCCGGGGCTCCTTCGAGTACCAGGGCCAGAAGTGCTCGGCGTCCTCGCGCGCCTACATCCCCGCCTCGATCTGGAACGACGGCTTCAAGGAGCAGTTCGCGACCGAGGTCGACGCCCTCAGCATGGGTGACGTCACCGACCTGTCGAACTTCATCGGCGCCGTCATCGACGAGCGTTCCTTCGCCAAGAACAAGGCGGCCATCGACCGCGCCGCCGCCGACCCGAGCTGCACGATCATCGCGGGCGGCACCTACGACGACTCGGAGGGCTACTTCGTCCGCCCGACCGTCATCGAGTGCGCGGACCCGGAGAACGAGGTCTTCACGGCCGAGTACTTCGGCCCGATCCTCGCCGTCCACGTCTACGAGGACGACGCCTACGACGCGATGCTGACCCAGATGGAGTCGGTCTCGGACTACGCGCTGACCGGCGCCGTCATCTCGGGCGACCGGGCCGCGACCGCCCACACGATGGAGAAGCTCCGCTTCGCCGCGGGCAACTTCTACATCAACGACAAGTCGACCGGCGCCGTCGTCGGCCAGCAGCCCTTCGGCGGTGGCCGCGCCTCCGGCACGAACGACAAGGCCGGCGCTCCGCAGAACCTGATGCGTTGGACGCTGACCCGCGCGATCAAGGAGACGCTGGTCCCGCCGACCGACTACTCCTACCCCCACATGGGCTGACGCCCACCCGGGCCCCCCGCGGCGGCCCGTCCACCGACACCGCCCCCCTCCTTGGTCCCCCAACCGAGGACGGGGGCGGTTCTCATGGGGACGCCCGGACGCCGGTCCGCCACGGTGCCGTCGTCCGGTCCGGCACCGTGCCCGGTGAGCGGTCTCGTCGGGGTCTTCGCGGCCGGCCGTCTCAGATAGTAGGAAGTCCGAGTAATTGTGGAGACAGAAGCGGATGCCTGTCCTAGCTTTGTAGGAGCCGAACGTCTCGCTTCATCAGCGAATGGCGGTCGAGAGCGCGACGCCCCTGTGCAGGCAACCCCTGCGGCGGCGCTCCCCGCCCCCTCCGGCGCCTTCGATCACCACTGATCTCGGATCATCACTGATCTCAAGGAGTCGATCCCTCATGGCCACTCAGACCGCCCGTCGTGTCCGCCGCACCGTCCGTCCCGGCGACGACGCCCGCAAGAACGCCGCCGCCGCCCTCCAGCGGGCCCTCGACCGCCGCGACAACGGCGGTGAGACCGGCCACTGAGGCCGGTCGCCGAAGCGATTCGTCCGGTCGCCGGTGACGTCCGGCGACGCCGCCCGGAGCCCGTCGTGCACGGCCCCGGGGCGGCGGCGCACGATCCGACGACGCGCCCCTGTCCGCATGGTGGACCAAGCGTGTCAGGAACTGGGACGAGGAGTAGGGTGCCGACATGTCTCACAGCATCGATCTCGCAGTCATCCCCGGCGACGGCATCGGCCAGGAGGTCGTGGCCGAGGGCCTCAAGGTCCTCGCGGCCGTCCTCCCGCAGGATGTGAAGCTGGAGACCAAGGAGTACGACTTCGGAGCCCGGCGCTACCACGCGACCGGCGAGACCCTCACCGACGCGGACGCCGAGGCCCTGAAGCGACACGACGCCATCCTGCTCGGCGCGATCGGCGATCCGTCGGTCCCCTCCGGCGTCCTGGAGCGCGGCTTCCTGCTGAAGCTCCGCTTCCTCTTCGACCACCACGTCAACCTGCGGCCCTCGAAGCTGCTCCCGGGCGTGTCGACCCCGCTGAAGGGGCAGCCCGAGATCGACTTCGTCGTGGTCCGCGAGGGCACCGAGGGCCCGTACACAGGCAACGGCGGCTCCATCCGCACCGGTACACCGCACGAGGTCGCCACCGAGGTCTCCGTGAACACCGCCTTCGGTGTCGAGCGCGTGGTCCGTGACGCCTTCGCCCGCGCGCAGGCCCGCCCCCGCAAGAAGCTGACGCTGGTCCACAAGAACAACGTCCTGTCCTTCGCCGGCCACCTGTGGACCAACATCTTCCACCAGGTCGCCACGGAGTTCCCCGAGGTCACCACCGACTACCTGCACGTCGACGCCGCGACGATCTTCCTGGTCACCGACCCGGCCCGGTTCGACGTGATCGTCACCGACAACCTCTTCGGTGACATCATCACCGACCTCGCCGCGGCCGTCTCCGGCGGCATCGGCGTCGCCGCCTCGGGCAACATCAACCCGAGCCGCGAGTTCCCCTCGATGTTCGAGCCGGTCCACGGCTCCGCGCCGGACATCGCGGGTCAGGGCAAGGCCGACCCCACGGCCACCGTCCTCTCCGTCGCGCTGCTGCTGCGCCACCTCGGCTTCGAGGCCGAGGCCGCCCGTGTCGAGGCGGCCGTCGCCGCCGATCTGACCGAGCGGGGCGACTCCGTGCGGACCACGGGCGAGATCGGCGACGCGCTCGCGGTACGCGTAGCGAGCTGACCCGCGGACTGCTCTCTCACAGCCGCCGGGTCGTTTCCGCACCCGGCGGCTGTACCTGTGTGGGCGTCGGGTGCCACCATCCCTTCATGGACCACGCACACGCCGTTTCCGTGCACCGTCCCTCACGAGCGATAATCGGACGTGGGGCCGCGTCATGCGGGAAAGCTCGGACGTCCTAGCAGAGCACTGATAGCGGCGTGAGCGCGGTCCGTCACACACAACCGGTGAAGGACAAGCACTCATGACGACGCCCACCATCGAGCTCAAGCCCTCCTCCAGCCCGCTGTCCGACGCGGAGCGCGAGGCGATCCTGGCCAACCCCGGATTCGGCCGCCACTTCACCGACCACATGGTGACGATCCGGTGGACCGAGGGGCGCGGCTGGCACGACGGTCAGCTCGTGCCCTACGGCCCGCTCTCCCTCGACCCGGCCACCAACGTCCTGCACTACGCCCAGGAGATCTTCGAGGGTCTGAAGGCGTACCGCAGGCCCGACGGCTCCGTCGCCACCTTCCGCCCCGACGCCAACGCGCGCCGCTTCCAGGCGTCCGCCCACCGGCTGGCCATGCCGGAGCTCCCCGTCGAGACCTTCATCGAGGCATGCGACGTGCTGGTGCAGCAGGACAAGGCGTGGGTTCCGGCGCACGGCGGCGAGGAGTCCCTCTACCTGCGCCCGTTCATGATCGCGACCGAGGTCGGGCTCGGGGTCCGCCCGGCCAACGAGTACCTCTTCGTGGTCATCGCCTCGCCCGCCGGCCCGTACTTCCCCGGCGGCGTGAAGCCCGTCTCCATCTGGCTGTCCGAGGACCGCGTCCGCGCCGTCCCCGGCGGCATGGGTGACGCGAAGACCGGCGGCAACTACGCGGCCTCCCTCCTGGCGCAGGCCGAGGCCGCCTCGAAGGGCTGCGAGCAGGTCGCGTACCTCGACGCGGTGGAGCACACCTGGGTCGAGGAACTCGGCGGCATGAACCTGTACTTCGTGTACGGAAACAAGATCGTCACCCCCACGCTGACCGGATCGCTGCTCGCGGGCATCACCCGTGACTCGCTCCTCCGGCTGGCCGGGGACCTCGGATTCGAGTCCGAGGAGAGCCGGGTCTCGATCGACCAGTGGAAGGCCGACACGGAGAACGGCACCCTCACCGAGGTCTTCGCCTGCGGTACGGCGGCGGTGATCACGCCGGTGGGCACGGTGAAGTCGGCGCGGGGCGAGTGGCAGCAGTCCGGCGGACGGCCGGGCGAGGTCACGATGAAGCTGCGCGACGCGCTGCTCGCGATCCAGACGGGCAAGGCCGAGGACGTCCACGGCTGGACGCACGAGCTGGGCTGAGTGCCGCGCGGGGGCCGCGCCGCGGCTCCCGCCCGCCGGACGCCCGGGTCACCCCGGGCGTCCCTCGCGATGCGCCGCGCGGTGGCGGGCAGGCGGCCCGCGCGGCCGTTCAGGAGGCGACCGCTTCCCGCGTCCTGCCGAGGCCCGGCCCGGGTTCCCGCACGGGGACCGCCCGCGGGGTGAGGACCGCGTACAGCACCCCGCCCACCAGCCCGGACAGGACGAAACTGCAGTCGATCCCGCCGGTCAGGGCCAGTAGCGGTCCTTCGTAGAGGGGGGTCGAGACTCCGGCGAGGCCCACCGCCGCGCCGACGGCCCAGGACGCCGTGGCCCGCGGGTGCCAACCCGACCGGTACCAGTACGCGCCGCCGCGCGAGCGCCGGTTGTAGACCTGGAGCGCCTCCGGGTCGTACGCGCCCTGGCACCGCCGGTGGCCGATCAGCGTGATCACCGCCCAGGGCGTGCCGATCGCCGTCAGCAGCAGCACGAACGAGGTCATCGCCGTCTGCGCGTCCGAGGCGAAGTGCCCGAGGAAGACGAACGCCGTCGCCACCGCGGCGACCACCAGCGTCGCCCTGGCCCGGGTCGCCCGCGGCAGGATCGCGTCCAGGTCCAGGCCCATCGAGTAGAGCATCAGCCCCGCGTTGCCGACCGAGCCGGCGGTCGCCGCGAGCAGCAGCGGCACCAGGTACCAGACGGGTGAGGCCGCCACGAGCGGGCCGGCGTAGTCCAGGCCGCCGCGGGCCGCCAGCGCCGTGTACGTACCGAAGAGCTGGGGGACCAGCAGTCCGGCGAGCAGCCCCAGGCAGGTGGTGCGCCACACCGTCCACGTGTGGTGGCGCTCCGGTGAGATGTAACGGGTGTAGTCGCCGAGCAGGGTGATGAAGGCGACCGGCCCGCTGAGTCCGGCCGCCACCGCGGACAGCGCCCAGGTCGGCCAGAACGAGCCGAGCAGGTACGGCGTGCCCGGTACCGCGGCCGTGGTGAAGTCGCCCGCGTAGGCGACGAGTCCGAGGGCGAGCAGCAGGGTCATGCCCAGGGTCAGGGCCTTGCTGAGCCGCAGCAGCAGCCGGTAGCCGTAGACGGCGCCGACGACCGTGGCGGCGGCCAGCAGGGCGTACATCACCGTGTGCGCGAGGCCGTCGGCCGTCAGTCCGGTCAGCCGGGCCAGGGTGCCGGCCATCACGTCACCGCCGATCCACAGGGTCAGCGCGGTGTAGCCGAGGGAGAGCAGCAGGCCGACCACCGAGCCGACGAGCCGGCCGCGCACGCCGAAGAAGGCGCCGCTGGAGGTGGACAGGTTGGTCGCTGTGCGCAGCGAGACGAGCGCGAGCGGCGCCGTGACGGCGACCCCGACGACCGTGCCGGTGACGACGGAGGTCACCGACGCCCACAGCCCGAGGCCGAAGGAGACCGGCAGCCAGCCGAAGACGATCACGCCCAGACAGAGGTTCGAGCCGAGCAGGATCGAGAAGAGGTCGCGGGGGCCGCTGGTGCGTTCCGCCTCCGGGATCGTGTCGACTCCGCGCTGTTCGATCGGCATGCGGGACTCCCTGTGGTGTGCGCCGTTCGCCAAGAATTTGAGTGGCGCTCAATGTGGCGCATGGCAGCCGCGCAAGTCAATCCTTGGATCGCACGGATCGAGCGTTTAGAGTGTCGATCAAACAGGAGGTGTTTTCCAGGTGCGACTGACCCCCACGGAACGTGACCGGCTGCTGCTCTTCGGCGCCGCCGAGCTCGCCCGGACCCGTCGGGCCCGGGGCCTGCGGCTCAATGTGCCCGAGGCGACCGCCCTGATCGCGGACACCGTCTGCGAGGCGGCCCGCGACGGCGGGCGGCTCGCCGAGGCCATCGCCGCGGCGCGCTCCGTCCTCGGCCCCGACGACGTCCTGCCGGGAGTGGCCGACGTCGTCACCGAAGTGCACGTCGAGGCCGTCTTCGACGACGGCTCGCGGCTCGCGGTCGTCTCCGACCCGATCGGCGGGGGAGCGCTGGGCGACGCCGCCCCCGGCGCGCTGCTGCCCGGACCCGCGCGGGCCGTGGGGGCGCCGGTGGTGACCCTGACCGTCCGCAACACCGCGGCCGTGCCGGTCAGCGTCACCTCCCACTTCCACTTCTTCGAGGCCAACCCGCGCCTCGACTTCGACCGTGCCGCCGCCTACGGCCTGCGGCTCGCGGTCCCCGCGGGCTCCTCCTTCCGCTTCGAGCCGGGCGGCGAGGCCGAAGTCGGCCTGGTGCCGATCGGCGGTGCCCGCGTCGCCATCGGCTTCGCGGGCCTGGTCGACGGCCCGCTGGACGCGCCCGGCGCGAGGGAAGAGGCCCTGCGCAGGGCCGCCGCCTGCGGCTACCTGGGCGCCGGGAACCCAAAGGAGCGTGCGTGACGGACCCCATGGACCCCTACGCGTACGCCTCGGTGCACGGCCCCCGCGCCGGCGACCGGATCGTCCTGGGCGACTCCGGGCTCGTCGTCCGGGTCGAGTCCGACTCCCAGCGGCCCGGCGACGAGTTCCTCGCCGGCTTCGGCAAGACCGCCCGGGACGGCCTGCACCTCAAGGCCGCCGCCGTCCGCGAGACCTGCGACGTCGTCATCAGCAACGTCCTGGTGATCGACGCTGTCCTGGGCATCAGGAAGGTGTCGATCGGCATCCGCGAAGGCCGAATCCACGCCATCGGCCGGGCCGGGAACCCCGACACCCTGGACGGCGTCGACGTCGTCGTCGGCACCGGCACCTCGATCGTCTCCGGTGAGGGGCTGATCGCCACCGCCGGTGCCGTCGACACCCACGTCCACCTGCTCTCGCCGCGGATCATGGAGGCATCGCTCGCGAGTGGTGTCACCACGATCATCGGCCAGGAGTTCGGCCCCGTCTGGGGCGTCGGGGTCAACTCTCCCTGGGCGCTCCGGCACGCGTTCAACGCCTTCGACGCCTGGCCGGTCAACATCGGCTTCCTGGCCCGCGGTTCGTCCTCCGACCCGGCTCCGCTGGTGGAGGCGCTCGCGGAGGGCGGCGCCTCCGGCTTCAAGGTCCACGAGGACATGGGCGCCCACACCCGCGCCCTGGACACCGCGCTGCGGGTCGCCGAGGAGCACGACGTCCAGGTCGCCCTCCACTCCGACGGCCTGAACGAGTGCCTCTCGGTGGAGGACACCCTCCGCGTCCTGGACGGCCGCACCATCCACGCCTTCCACATCGAGGGCTGCGGAGGCGGGCACGTGCCCAACGTCCTCAAGATGGCGGGCGTACCGAACGTCATCGGCTCCTCGACCAACCCCACGCTCCCCTTCGGCCGCGACGCCGTCGCCGAGCACTACGGGATGATCGTGTCCGTCCACGACCTCAAGACCGACCTGCCCGGCGACGCCGCGATGGCACGCGACCGGATCCGGGCGGGGACGATGGGAGCGGAGGACGTCCTGCACGACCTGGGCGCGATCGGCATCACCTCGTCCGACGCCCAGGGCATGGGAAGGGCCGGCGAGACCGTACGCCGGACCTTCGCCATGGCCGGGAAGATGAAGGCCGAGCTGGGCCCGCTGGAAGGCGACGGCGCGCACGACGACAACGCGCGCGTCCTGCGCTACATCGCCAAGCTCACCATCAACCCGGCCATCGCCCACGGCCTCGCGCACGAGATCGGGTCCATCGAGGTCGGCAAGATGGCCGACCTCGTCCTCTGGCGACCGCGGTTCTTCGGCGCCAAGCCCCAGCTCGTGCTGAAGTCGGGATTCCCGGCGCACGGGGTGGTGGGCGACCCGAACGCCGCCACGGACACCTGCGAACCCCTCGTCCTCGGGCCGCTGTTCGGCGCCCACGGGGCGACACCGGCCGACCTCTCGGTCGCCTTCGTCGCGCAGGCCGCCGTCGACCTGGGCTCGGACGCGATGACCACCCGCCGTCGCCGGGTCGCCGTCCGCGGCACCCGGGGCATCGGCCCCGCCGACCTGCTGCTGAACTCCCGCATCGGCGAGGTGGGCGTCGACGGCCGGACCGGTCTCGTCTCCCTGGACGGCGCGCCGGTCCGCTCCGAACCGGCCGACTCCGTCTCCCTCAACCGCCTCTACTTCCTCTAGGACCCGACCATGACGTTCCGCATGCCGCCCGAGTGGGCCCCCCACGAGCGCACCTGGATGGCCTGGCCCGGCCCCAACCCGACCTTCACCGACGAGGAGGAACTGGCGCGGGCGCGTGCCGCGTGGGCAGCGGTGGCCCGCGCCGTGCGGCGCTTCGAGCCGGTGACGATGGTCGTCGGGCCCGGCGGAACGGACTCCGCGCGTGCCCTGCTCGGGCCGGACGTCGACCTCGTGGAACGCGAACTCGACGACGCCTGGATGCGGGACATCGGCCCCACGTTCGTCACCGACGGCTCCGGACTCGCCGCCGTCGACTGGGTGTTCAACGGCTGGGGCGGCCAGGACTGGGCCCGCTGGGAGCACGACTCCAAGATCGCCCGTCACGTCGCCGACCTCGCCGGTGTCCCGGTCCACGCCAGCACCCTCGTGAACGAGGGCGGTGCCGTCCACGTCGACGGCGAGGGCACGGTCCTGCTCACCGACACCGTCCAGCTCGGCCCCGGCCGCAATCCCGAGTGGACCCGCGAGGAGGTCGAGGCCGAGATCCACGCCCGGCTCGGCACCACCAAGGCCATCTGGCTCCCGCACGGCCTGGCGGGCGACTACGGCCTGTACGGCACCCAGGGCCACGTGGACATCGTCGCCGCCTTCGCCGGGCCGGGAGTGGTGGTCGTCCACAGCCAGCGGAACCCGGCCCACCCCGACCACGAGCGCTCCCGCGCGTACGTCGAACTCCTGCGCCGCCAGACGGACGCCAAGGGCCGCGCCCTGGAGGTCGTGGAGGTCCCCGCCCCCACCGTCCTCAGGGACGAGGAGGGTGACTGGGTCGACTACTCGTACATCAACCATTACCTCTGCAACGGGGGCGTGGTGCTCTGTGGATTCGACGACCCGAACGACGAGATCGCGGCGGGCGTCTTCCGACGGCTCTTCCCCGAGCGGACCGTGACCCTGGTGGACGCGCGCGCGATCTTCGCGGGCGGCGGCGGCATCCACTGCATCACGCAGCAGCAGCCCAGGCCCTGAGCGCCCGCCCGTCCACCGGTGCGGACCGGCGGACGCGGCAGTCCCGCGTCCGCCGGAACGCCGGCTTCGGCCGCGGACCCGCCGGGACCATGCGGTAGAACGTACGAGTGAACAGCAGCAGCCCGCCCGCCGGCCCCCGCCGCCGCAACCAGTCCGCCCCGCCCCGCGAGGACGTCCTCGCCGCCGCCATGGACACCATCGCGGCGCGCGGACTCGACGGGCTGACCATGGCCGGGCTCGGACGTGAGGTCGGCATGAGCAGCGGGCACCTGCTGTACTACTTCCGCACCAAGGACGAGCTGCTGCTGCAGACCCTGGAGTGGAGCGAGGGCCGCCTGGGCGCCGAACGCAGCGCACTGCTGTCCCGGCCCGGCACCGCCCGCGAGCGGCTCGCCGGATACGTCGACGTCTACCTGCCCGACGGCCCGCGCGATCCGCACTGGACTCTCTGGCTCGAGGTCTGGAACCGGTCCCAGAACGCCGACGCCGACGCCCGCGTCCGGCAGGCCGCCATCGAGGGGGCCTGGCACCGTGATCTGGTCGCCCTGCTCGCCGAGGGCATCTCGCGCGGCGAGTTCCGGGCCGTCGATCCGGACCGGTTCGCCGCCCGGATGCGCGCCCTGCTCGACGGATTCAGCGTCCACGTCGCGGTCGGCCTCCCCGGCACCGGGCGCGAACAGGTCCTGGAGCACGTGAGGGAGTTCGTCGAGCAGAGCCTGCTGGCGCGCCCCTGACGACCGCACACGGCGGCGGGCCGGGCAGTCCGCCCGCGACCGGGACCTGCCCGCATCGTGAGATCCGTGTCCCGCGGACCGCGGCCGTATGGGAGACTGCGGGCGTGTCTGCTCCCACCATGATTATCGGCAGCAGCGCGCCGGTCCGCAGTGACCACTGACCCGTGGCTCGATCCCCCGCGGCAGTGGACACCGTGCCCCAGACCCGCGCGCAGACCTCTCGCACCCGCGAGGGGTTTTTTCGTTTTCCGGCCCCACCGAGGCCGGAGGCGGGCGGCGCGTGAAAATGGGGGCAAGTGGATCCATACCTTCCGGAGCCACATCCGACAGGAGCCATCAGAGTCATGACCACGGAGACCGACGCGAGCCCGCGTCCCGACGACAGCTTCCACGTCTTCGACACGACGCTGCGCGACGGGGCGCAGCGTGAGGGCATCAACCTCACCGTCGCGGACAAGCTGACCATCGCGCGGCACCTCGACGAGTTCGGCGTGGGCTTCATCGAGGGCGGCTGGCCCGGAGCCAACCCGCGTGACACGGAGTTCTTCGCCCGCGCCCGGCAGGAGATCGACTTCCGGCACGCGCGGCTCGTCGCCTTCGGCGCCACCCGCCGGGCCGGAGGCCGCGCCGCCGACGACCCGCAGGTCAAGGCGCTGCTCGACTCCGGCGCCCCGGTGATCACGCTCGTCGCCAAGGCGCACGACCGGCATGTCGAACTCGCCCTGCGCACCACCTTGGACGAGAACCTGGAGATGGTCCGCGACACCGTCGCCCACCTGCGCTCCCAGGGCCGCCGGGTCTTCGTCGACTGCGAGCACTTCTTCGACGGCTACAAGGCCGACCCGGTGTACGCCAAGGCGGTCGTCAGCGCCGCCCACGAGGCCGGCGCCGAGGTCGTCATCCTCTGCGACACCAACGGCGGCATGCTGCCCGCCCAGATCCAGGCCGTCGTCGCCACCGTCCTCGCCGACACGGGCGCCCGCCTGGGCATCCACGCCCAGGACGACACCGGCTGCGCCGTCGCCAACACCCTGGCCGCCGTCGACGCCGGCGCCACGCACGTCCAGTGCACCGCCAACGGCTACGGCGAGCGAGTGGGCAACGCCAACCTCTTCCCGGTCGTCGCGGCCCTGGAGCTCAAGTACGGCAAGTCCGTGCTGCCGCCGGGCGCGCTCGCCGAGATGACCCGGATCTCCCACGCCATCGCCGAGGTCGTCAACCTGACGCCCTCCACCCACCAGCCGTACGTCGGCGTCTCCGCCTTCGCCCACAAGGCCGGACTGCACGCGTCCGCCATCAAGGTCGACCCCGACCTCTACCAGCACATCGATCCCGAGCTGGTCGGCAACACCATGCGGATGCTCGTCTCGGACATGGCCGGACGCGCCTCCATCGAACTCAAGGGGAAGGAACTCGGCGTCGACCTCGGCGGCGACCGCGAACTCGTCGGCCGGGTCGTCGCGCGGGTCAAGGAGCGCGAGCTCCGCGGCTACACCTACGAGGCAGCGGACGCCTCCTTCGAGCTGCTGCTCCGCGAGGAGGCCGAGGGCAGGGCGCGCCGTTACTTCCGTACGGAGTCCTGGCGGGCGATCGTGGAGGACCGGCCGGACGGCACCCACGCCAACGAGGCCACGGTGAAGCTCTGGGCCAAGGGCGAGCGGATCGTCGCCACCGCCGAGGGCAACGGTCCCGTCAACGCCCTCGACCGTGCCATGCGGGTCGGCCTGGAGCGGATCTACCCGCAGCTCGCCAAGTTCGAGCTGGTGGACTACAAGGTCCGCATCCTGGAGGGGCGTCACGGCACGGAGTCCACGACCCGCGTCCTGATCACGACCAGCGACGGCAACAACGACTGGTCGACCGTCGGCGTCGGCGAGAACGTGATCGCCGCGTCCTGGCAGGCGCTGGAGGACGCGTACACGTACGGCCTGCTGCGGGTGGGGGTCGACCCGGCGGAGTAGCCGCGCGTCGTACCGGCCCTTCGGGGGCGGTACGCCCCACCATGTCCGATATGACTTGTCATATGTTTCGTGGGACGCGGGCGGGTACGGCGGCGGCCGTCGCGGCCGGCGCCGTCCTCACCGGATGTCTCACCGCGACGGCGGCGACGGCGCCCGCGCACCCCCCGGGGCCCGCGCGGCTCACCGTCTCCCCGGTCACCACCGTCGCCGAAGGCGCCACGGCCCGGATCCGCCTCGGCATCGAATCCGCCCGGCCGCTGGCGCGCCCGGTGACGGTCCGCTGGAAGACGGCGGCCCGCTCCGCCGCCGGTCCGGCCGTCCGGGCGGGTGCCGCCCCGCGGGCGGGTGTCGCGCAGGCGGGGCGGGACTACCGGGCCGCGGCGGGGACCCTCACCTTCCCCGCCGGGACCCGGTCCGGGGCGGTACGCACCATCGAGGTCGCCACCCTGCGCGACCGGACGGCCGAGACCGCCGAGGCCGTGCCGGTCACACTCGACGTCACCGGTGCCGCCGCACCCGAGGAGCCACCCCTGGTCGTCGTGGACGCCCACGACCTGCCGTACCTCGACCCGCGCCGCCCCGTCCGGGAGCGGGTGGCCGACCTCCTGGGAAGGATGACCCTCGCCGAGAAGGCCGGTCAGATGACCCAGGCCGGCCGCAACTACCTCGCCTCCGCCGAGGACGTCACCACCTACGCGCTCGGCTCGGTCATCTACGAGGCCGAGGCGAACGGATCGCCCGCGCGGCCTCCGGAGGCATGGCGGAAGGCGACGGACACCTACCAGTGGTACGCCCGCGCCACCCGGCTGCAGATCCCGCTGCTCCTGGCGGCCGACGCAGTCCACGGCCACGCCCTCGTGAAGGGTGCCACGATCACCCCCCACAACATCGGCCTCGGTGCCACCCGCGACCCGGCCCTCGTCGAGCGGCTCGCCGCGATCACCGCGGAGGAGGCCCGCGCGACCGGCATCACCTGGAACTTCGCGCCCTGTGTGTGCGTGGTGCGCGACGTGCGCTGGGGGAGGACCTACGAGTCCTTCGGGGAGGACCCGGAACTCGTGGCGTCCATGGCCGTCGCCGTCCGAGGGCTCCAGGGTGCCGCCGACGGCCGCGACCTCGCCCGCAACGACAAGGTCCTGGCCACGGCCAAGCACTTCGTCGGCGACGGAGGCACCGCCTTCGGCTCCGGCCGCTCCCCGTACACCATCGACCAGGGCGTCACCCGGATCGACCGGGACGAGCTGGAGGCCGTGCACGTCACCCCGTTCCGGCGGGCCGTCGGGCTCGGCGCGGGAGCGGTCATGCCCTCCTTCTCCTCGCTGGAGCTGGCCGGCCGGCGCGGCGGCCCGGTCAAGATGCACGCGGACGGCGAGATGATCAGCGGGCTGCTCAAGGGGGAGCTCGGGTTCCGCGGGATCGTGGTCAGTGACTGGGAGGCCGTCGACCAGATGCCCGGCGACGCGGCCGCCGACGTGCGCGCCGCCGTCAACGCCGGCATCGACGTCACCATGGCCCCGTTGACGTACAAGCAGTTCGGCCGCATCGTCGCCGACGAGGTAGCCGCGGGCCGCATCCCGCTCGCCCGCGTCGACGACGCGGTCGGCCGTGTCCTGGAGCAGAAGTTCCGGCTCGGACTCTTCGAGAAGCCGTACGCCGACACCACCCACCTCGCCGGGATCGGCTCCGCCGAGCACCGCGCCGTCGCCCGTGAGGCCGTCGCCCGGTCCCAGGTGCTGCTGAAGAACGACCGGGACACGCTGCCGCTGCCGGTCGGCGGCCGGGTGTACGTCGCCGGATCCAACGCCGACGACCTCGCCCACCAGGCGGGCGGATGGACCGTCGGCTGGCAGGGCGCCGGCGACCGCCCCCTGCGGGGCACGACCATCCTGGAGGGCATCCGCCGGGCGGATCCCGGGGCCCGGGTCACCTACTCCGCGGACGCCTCCGCGTCGACCGCCGGGCACGACGTGGGCGTGGTCGTCGTCGGCGAGACCCCGTACGCGGAGGGGGTCGGAGACGTCGGCGTCGACGGCCGGGACCTGGAGCTGTCCGCGGCCGACAAGAAGGCCGTGGACCGTGTGTGCGCCGCGATGCGCTGTGCGGTCCTGGTCGTCTCCGGGCGCCCCCAGCTCCTCGGTGACCGGCTCGGGAGGATCGACGCCCTGGTCGCCTCCTGGCTGCCGGGCAGCGAGGGCGACGGGGTCGCCGACGTGCTCTACGGGCGGCGGCCCTTCACCGGCCGCCTGCCGCTGAGCTGGCCGAAGTCGGCCGCGCAGCTGCCGCTGAACGCGGGCGACCGCGGCTACGACCCCGAGTTCCCGTACGGCTGGGGCCTCACCACCCGGGTCCGTGCGCGCTGACCGGACGTACGGCCGCCGCCCGGTCCGGCCGTACAGCGACCCGACCAAGAGGACTCAATGCCCCCTTTTGGGGGTAATGCAGGTGGTATGAGGACGAGGATTCCGGTGCTGTCCACCGTCGGCGGACTGCTCCTGCTGCTGCTCCTGGTCCTGGCCCCCGCCGCGGGGGCCAGGACCACGGGGATCGAGGACGCCGCCGCGGCGCTGAAGCAGGGCCCGGTCTACGTCGACCCAGGCGCGGCGGACCAGCTGTCCGCCGCCCAGGCCGACGCCCTCGCCCAGAAGATCAAGGACGCCGACAAGCCGCTCTTCGTGGCGGTCCTGCCCGCCGACGCACGGTTCCCCGCCGAGGACCTGTTCCAGGACCTGCGCAACGAGACCGGGATCACCGGGCTGTACGCCGTCCGGCTCGGTGACGCCTTCGACGCCCGCGCCGACAGCGCGGTCATGCCGCGCGGCACCGTGGACGACCTCGTGACCTCGGTACGCGGCCCCGGGGTGGACGCCGTCACCGAGCTGAACAACTTCGCCGACCAGGCCCTTCCCGCCCTGCGTGGAGCCGCACCCGCCTCCTGGGGCACCGCGGGAACCGGGCCGGACAGCGTCCCGGTCGGCGGACTGATCACCCTCGGCGCGGTCGTCCTCGCCGCCGGCGCCGGCGCCTACACGGTGTCCCGGCGCAAGCGGCTGCGCAGAGAGGCCGAGGAACGCGACGCGCTCGACAAGCTGCGGGTCGTCGTGGACGAGGACATCACCGCCTTCGGCGAGGAACTGGAACGCCTCGACTTCCACCCGGCGGAGGCGGGCGCCACCGACGGCATGCGCGGCGACTACGAACGAGCGCTGGACGCCTACGACAAGGCCAAGTCCCTGATGGGTTCGGCCACCCGTCCGCACGAGGTGCGACCGGTCACGGAGCAGCTGGAGGACGGCCGTTACTCGCTCGCGGTCCTGGCCGCCCGCCGGGAGGCGCGCCCGCTGCCCGAACGCCGCGCACCCTGCTTCTTCGACCCGCGCCACGGCCCCTCGGTGACGGACCGCTCCTGGTGCCCGCCCGGTGGCGCCGTCCGCGAGGTCCCGGTCTGCGCCGCCGACGCGGCCCGCCTCGACGACGGGCGGGACCCGGTGTCCCGCATCGTCGACGCCGACGGCACCCGCCGCCCCTACTGGGAGGCGGGCCCGGCCTACGGCCCGTGGGCGGGCGGCTACTTCGGCGGCGGCATGCTCCCAGGCATTCTTGCCGGAACCCTGCTCGGGTCGATGCTCGCCACCCCGTCCTACGCCGCCGAATACGGAGGCGGGGACTTCCAGGGCGGTGGCTTCTCCGGCGGTGACTCCGGCTCCGGTGACTTCGGGTCGGGCGACTTCGGCGGCGGGTTCGGCGGCGGTGACTTCGGCGGGGGCGGCGGCTTCGACGGCGGCGGCGGATTCTGACGCCGTGCCGTCAGGCTCTCAGTCCAGAGGCGCCCGGACCGACATCAGCAGGTGGCGGTGGG
Organism: Streptomyces sp. NBC_01216; assembly: GCF_035994945.1. Lineage (NCBI taxonomy): Bacteria > Bacillati > Actinomycetota > Actinomycetes > Kitasatosporales > Streptomycetaceae > Streptomyces > Streptomyces sp. NBC_01216. Next base: position 1,949,831 of record NZ_CP108677.1, on the reverse strand, counting down.
AGGTCCCGGAGCCCGCCGTGAGCAGGGCACGCTGCCCCGGGCCGAGGAGGCGGAAGGACACCGTGTCCGTATGGAAGGAGCCCAGCGCGTCCAGCAGGTACGCCGGGTTGAAGGCCACCGTCTGCGACTCCGCTCCCTCCAGGGTGGCGGGCAGGCACTGGGAGGCGATGTCGTCCTCGTGGCCCGCCTGGAGACGGACGGTCCCGGCGGTGAAGCCGAGCCGTACCGGACTGTCGCCCTCCGCGACCACCGCGACCCGCTTGACCGCCTCGGTCAGCGGCTCCAGGCCGGTGGTGGCGACCGCGTGCTTCCCGAGGGCGAACAGCTTGGCGTGGCGGGGGAGACGGCCGTCCAGGAGGCGGGTGGTGGCGCGGACGCCGTCCTGCTCGAAGCCGATCGAACCGCCGTCCATGGCCAGCCGCACCGGCCCGCTCGCGGTCAGCGAGCGGGCGATCTCGGTCAGGCGCCGGGCGGGCACCACCACATCGGTGACCCCGGCCGCCCCGCCCTCCGGGGCGCCGCCCTCGGGCCGCCACTCCAGGGTGCGCACCGCGTAGCGGTACCGGTCGGTGGCGGCCAGCGTCATCGTCGTACCGTCCAGGGCGAGCCGGATGCCGGTCAGCACCGGCAGGGCGTCGTCCCGGCCCGCGGCCACCGCCACCTGGCCGACCGCCCCGGCGAACGCGCCGGCTTCCACCAGGCCCCGGAAGGCGGGCAGCGCGGGCGACGCGGGGTAGTCGTCCAACGGCAGCAGCGAGAGCCCGAACCGGGCGCCGCCGCCGTCCACTGACAGTCGTGCCCCCTCGACGGCGCACTCCACCGAGCCCCGGGGGAGCACCCGGCAGATTTCGAGCAACCGCCGCCCCAGGACCAGGGCGCGGCCCTCCCGGGCGACGTCCGCCGCCACGTCGACCCGCGCGGATGCCTCGTGGTCCAGCCCCGAGACGCGCAGCCGGTCGTCCCGCGCCTCCAGGAGCAGCCCGCCGAGTGCGGGGACGGACGAGCGCGCGGGCAGCACGCGAGCAGCCCAGCCCACGGCGTCGGTCAACACGGCACTGTCGATGCGGAATTCCATGCTCGGCAAGCTAGCGAAGGCCACTGACACCGACACCGACACCGCTCGCCCGGTGCCGGTGACGTGCGCCCCGGCTCCCGCCCCCGCCGGCCGGTGCCCGTCGGGTCTCCCGGAGGCCGGGCGGGGCTCAGGAGGCGTTCTTGATCGCGGAGATGTCGAAGGTGAGCTTCACCTTGTCGCTGACCATCACGCCGCCGGTCTCCAGCGCCGCGTTCCAGGTCAGACCCCAGTCGGAGCGGAGGATCTCGGCCGAGCCCTCGAAGCCGACGCGCTCGTTGCCGTAGACGTCCGTGGCCGCGCCGTTGAACTCCAGGTCGATCGTGAGCGGGCGGGTGACGTCCTTGATGGTGAGGTCACCGGTGACGCGGTAGGTGTCGCCGCCCACCCGCGCCGCCTGCGTGGAGCGGAAGGTCATCAGCGGGAACCGCTCGACATCGAAGAAGTCGCCGCTCCTGAGGTGGCCGTCGCGGTCGGCGATGCCGGTGTCGAGCGAGGCGATCGTGACATCGACGGAGGCGTGGGAGGCGCTCGGGTCGGCGCCGTCCAGCCGCAGCGTTCCCTGGTGCTCACCGAAGGTGCCGCGCACGTTGGTGACCATGGCGTGCCGGACCGTGAAGCCGATGCTGCTGTGGGCGGGGTCGATCGTGTACTCGCCGGTCAGCGCGGCCAGGTCCGGGCCGACGGGGAGGGTGGCGACGGCGGTGGCGGTGGCGTTCTTGCGGCTGAAGATGCCCATGACGTGCTCCTTGGGGACGGTGCGCGGGGGGAGGCGGCACTCACGAAGATTCGGTTGAACCTTCAACGAGATTGACTGTAGACCTTTTCTGTTCAAGTTTCAACATCTTCGGGTCTCGGGCTTCCCGCCCACCCCCGCGGGTCCGCTCGGCCGCGACCTCCTCACGCCGGGGCCGACCGCCGCCGCCTTCCGGGAGGCCGGTACGGTGGGGCACCCGGCCGTCACCCCGGGCCCCGGGGGCACCCACCACCGCGCGGCGGTTGTATGGGAATCCCACAAACGCCAGGGGGGTCCGGCTGTCGATTCGGCTGGGTCGGGACCGGGTTCTGTCCAGCCTCACCAGGAATCGGCGCACGAGACTGTACGGAGTCGACGGCGGGTTTTGCCGGGGCGACTTCGTAGGGTCGGTACATGACCGTTGTGGACCAGATCCCGAGCGAGCCGACCGACGCCCGTGGCCGTGTGGCCGAGCTGCACGCCCTCCGCGAGGAGGCGCGGCGCGGACCGAGTGACCGGGCGACCGAGGCGCAGCACGCCAAGGGCAAGCTGACCGCTCGTGAGCGCATCGAGCTGCTGCTCGACCCTGGTTCCTTCAACGAGGTCGAGCAGCTGCGCCGGCACCGCGCCACGGGCTTCGGCCTGGAGGCGAGGAAGCCGTATACGGACGGTGTCATCACCGGCTGGGGCACGGTCGAGGGCCGCACGGTCTTCGTCTACGCCCACGACTTCCGGATCTTCGGCGGTGCGCTGGGCGAGGCCCACGCCACCAAGATCCACAAGATCATGGACATGGCCATCGCGTCCGGCGCCCCGCTGGTCTCGCTGAACGACGGCGCCGGAGCCCGGATCCAGGAGGGTGTCTCGGCGCTCGCCGGCTACGGCGGCATCTTCCAGCGCAACACCCGGGCCTCGGGCGTCATCCCGCAGATCTCGGTGATGCTCGGCCCGTGTGCGGGCGGCGCGGCCTACAGTCCGGCGCTCACGGACTTCGTGTTCATGGTCCGCGAGACCTCCCAGATGTTCATCACCGGCCCGGACGTCGTCAAGGCGGTCACCGGCGAGGAGATCACCCAGAACGGTCTGGGCGGCGCCGACGTGCACGCCGAGACCAGCGGCGTCGCGCACTTCGCGTACGACGACGAGGAGACCTGCATCGCCGAGGTGCGCTACCTCCTGTCGATGCTGCCGCAGAACAACCGGGAGAACCCGCCGACCGTCGCCTCCGAGGACCCGGTGGACCGTCGTGGGGACCTCCTGCTGGACCTGGTGCCGGCCGACGGCAACCGCCCCTACGACATGCGCAAGGTGATCGAGGAGCTCGTCGACGAGGGCGACTACCTGGAGATCCACGAGCGCTGGGCCCGCAACATCATCTGCGCCCTGGCCCGGCTCGACGGCCAGGTCGTGGGCATCGTCGCCAACCAGCCGCAGTCGCTGGCCGGTGTGCTGGACATCGAGGCGTCCGAGAAGGCCGCCCGCTTCGTTCAGATGTGCGACGCCTTCAACATTCCCATCATCACTCTTCTGGACGTACCCGGCTTCCTTCCGGGGGTCGACCAGGAGCACGGTGGAATCATCCGCCACGGCGCGAAGCTGCTGTACGCGTACTGCAACGCGACCGTGCCCCGGATCTCGCTGATCCTGCGCAAGGCGTACGGCGGTGCTTACATCGTGATGGACTCCCAGTCCATCGGCGCCGACCTGACGTACGCCTGGCCCACCAACGAAATCGCGGTGATGGGTGCGGAAGGTGCCGCCAACGTCATCTTCCGCAAGCAGATCGCCGAGGCCGAGGACTCCGAGGCCATGCGGGCCCGCATGGTCAAGGAGTACAAGGCCGAGCTGATGCACCCCTACTACGCCGCGGAGCGCGGTCTGGTCGACGACGTCATCGACCCCGCCGAGACGCGGGAGGTCCTGATCAGGTCCCTCGCCATGCTCCGCACCAAGCACGCCGACCTGCCGTCCCGCAAGCACGGCAACCCGCCTCAGTAAGAGGAGCCACTGACGTGACCACGCCTGCCAACCTTCTCCGTGTCGAGAAGGGCCACGCCGACCCCGAGGAGCTCGCCGCGATCACCGCGGTGCTGCTCGCCCGCGCTGCCTCCCAGCCCGCCGAGACGTCCGCCCACGCGCGGTCCACGGCCGGCTGGCGCCGCCTGGAGCGCCAGTCGGGCTTCCGCCCCTCCCACTCCTGGCAGGGCTGACCCGCGGCAGACCCTGAGGGCCCCCGCGCCGGTGCACCGCACCGGCGCGGGGGCCCTCAGGCATGCCATGGCGACTTCCCGCCCCCCTGACACGGCCGTCTCCCACGCCGCCGCCCGCCCCGAGAGCCGTCCCCGCCACGAACCGGGCGCTCCGCCGGCCCGCGACACACTGATGGCCCCCGCACCGAAAGAGGCGGTGCGGGGGCCATCAGCGGGATCCGGAGGGACGGTCGCGGCACGTGTCGCGCCATCGTCGGGTCCGCCCGTGGCGCCGCTCGTCGCGGCGTCAGCGCAGTCGTGCCATCAGCGCATGCTCGACCAGGGTGATGAGCGCGCTCTTGGCGTCCGCGCGGTGGCGGGCGTCCGTGATGATGATCGGGGTGTCCGGGCCGATCTGGAGGGCCTCGCGGACCTCTTCCGGCTGGTAGGGCTGGTGTCCGTCGAAGCCGTTGAGGGCGATGACGAACGGCAGGCCGGAGTTCTCGAAGTAGTCGACGGCGGGGAAGCAGTCGGCGAGGCGGCGCGTGTCGACGAGGACGACGGCGCCGATGGCGCCGCGTACCAGGTCGTCCCACATGAACCAGAAGCGGTCCTGTCCGGGCGTACCGAAGAGGTACAGGATCAGGTCCTGGTCCAGGGTGATACGGCCGAAGTCCATCGCGACAGTCGTCGTCGTCTTGTCGCCGGTGTGCGTGAGGTCGTCGATGCCCGCGGAAGCAGACGTCATCACGGCCTCGGTACGCAGCGGGTTGATCTCCGAGACGGCGCCGACGAACGTGGTCTTGCCCACGCCGAAGCCACCCGCCACCACGATCTTCGCGCTGGTGGTTGAACGGGCCGCGCCGCCGCTAGAGCTTGCGAAGTCCACTGAGCACCCTTTCGAGCAGTGTCACGTCTGGCTGACCGCCGACGGCTTCGTCGCCGCCGGGCTGGTGGATGGCGACAAGTCCGGCCTCCGCCAGGTCGGCGACGAGGATCCGGGCAACGCCGAGGGGAATGGAGAGAAGAGCCGAGATCTCTGCGACCGACTTGATCTCGAAGCACAACCGGCAGATCCGCTGGTGCTCGGGCAACTGCCCCTGCAGCCTGGACGGGTCGGCCGTCGTGCTGACCAGCGCCTCGATGGCGAGCTGGTAACGCGGCCGGGTCCGGCCGCCGGTCATCGCGTACGGGCGCACCAGCGGGTTGTGTGCGCCCGACCCGCTGGTGCCGCCGCCCCGGGAAGAGCCGGGCGCGCCCACGGGCGACTGCTGGGACTGCGACTGCCGATAGGGCTGCTGTGCACCCTGTCTGCTGGGCGTGGAGGGAAAGTTGAAGTGGTTGTGCCCGGGGTTACCGTGCGGCTGCTGAGCACCAAAACCATTGAACGGGCTATTGCCCGGGGGTGTTCCCACGTCTCCTCCTCCGACTGCTCGCGGTCCATGTCCCTGTGGAACCGCGCCACCGCACCTTACGGGGCGGTGGCGCGAAACGCACTGTCTGTTTGTTAGTTGAGAAGACTTCCCTGAAGCTCCGCCCGGAGGTCAGGTGTCAGGACACTGCCCGCCCGGTCCACGAGCAACGCCATCTCGTAGCCCACGAGGCCGATGTCCGCCTCCGGGTGCGAGAGCACGGCCAGCGAGGAGCCGTCCGAGATCGACATGATGAAGAGGAAGCCCCGCTCCATCTCCACGACGGTCTGGTTGACCGCACCGCCCTCGAAGATCCGGGACGCGCCCGCGGTCAGCGAGGTCAGTCCGGAGGCGACGGCCGCCAGCTGGTCGGCTCGGTCCCGGGGGAAGCCCTCGGACATCGCCAGCAGGAGTCCGTCGGCGGAGACCACCACAGTGTGGGACACCCCGGGGGTGTTGTCCACGAAGTTGGTGATCAACCAGTTCAGATTCTGCGCCGCCTGGCTCATGCTCACACTAACGCTCCTGGTTGTAGGTACTGCCCGGGCCGTGGCCCGGTCCGTTCGTGTCCGTTCCCGCGTTGCGTCCCTGCTGAACACCACGGCGCAGGTTGCTCAACCTGCCCCGCACGTCCTCGGGGGCGCGGGAGACCTGTGGGCCGCCCTGCGGGGTCTGCTCCGCCGTTCCCTCGACCAGATTGGCCTTGGGGACCCGTCGAGGAAGACCGGAGGGGGTGACCCCGCCCGCCTTCGGGTCACGGAGCTTCTCGGCCCGCTCCCAGCGCTCGTCGTTGGTCGAGCGCCAGTCGTCGGAACCGGCCGCTTCGTTCTGCTGACCCGTCCGTGTGGGGAGCGGCTGCTGCGCTGCCTGGGGCACCTGCGCGGCAGTGCTTCCACGGCGCGGCAGACCGGCGTCGGTCAGCGCGTGGCCGGCGTCCTGGGTGGGGTTCGGGGTGGAACCCGGACGGTCGAAGCCTACGCGCTCGGAAGCCGCTTCGGGAGCGCTGGGGGCAGATTCCGTTTCAGCTCCGTACTGCTGACCGTAGTCGCCCTGATACGCACCCTGATCAGCCCACTCGCCCTGCTGGGCCTGGGGGTCATAGGAATTCTCATACTGCGTGTGGCCCTGGTCCTGGCCCGGGTGTGCCGATTCCGCATAGCTGGACTCGGGGTACCCGCCGGAGGTCGCGCCGTAAGCATCGTAGTCCTGCGGGGACGTCCCGTAACCGGTTTCCCGCGAGGGGGTCGCCTCGTAACCGGAGTGTTCCGGGGACCCGCCGAAATCGGCACCGTACTCCTGGACGTACTCCTGCTCGGGAGCGTAGCCCTGCTCGTGCTCCTGCTGTACGTACGCCTGCTGTGAGGATTCGACCTCGTCCTGGAACAGCGGGCGTTCGCCGGCCTGGGCCTGAGCCTCCAGGGACGCCCGGCGTTCCTCGCGCTGGAGCGAGCGGTTCACCGGGTCGAGCTGCTGCTCGTCGGCCTGCTGCTCGTAGCGGGAGTCGTCGAAGCCGAGCTCCGCCGCGGTCCGCATGGGCTGCTGGCCGGAGTCGAAGTCGTGATGGCCCTGCTGCGGGATGATCTGAGAGACGGTGAAGTCGCTGTCGGGCACCGCCTCGCCGCCACCACCGTGGGTGATCGCGTCGGGCAGCATGACCAGGGAGGTCGTACCGGCCTGCTCGCCGGACGGGCGGAGCTGGACGCGGATGCCGTGGCGGTCCGCCAGACGGCCGACCACGAACAGGCCCATGCGCTGCGAGACGGCGGCGTCCACGGTCGGCGGGTTGGCCAGCCGGTGGTTGATGTCCGCGAAGTCCTCGGCGGTCAGGCCGATGCCCTTGTCGTGGATCTCCACCATCACCCGGCCGTCCGGCAGCCGGGTCGCGGTGACCCGGACCTTCGTCTGCGGGGAGGAGAACGTGGTCGCGTTCTCCAGCAGCTCGGCGAGCAGGTGCACCAGGTCGGTCACGGCCTGGCCGTGGATCTCCGCCTCCGGGACACCGGCCAGCTCGATGCGCTCGTACTGTTCCACCTCTGAGGAGGCGGCACGCATCACGTCGACCAGCGGGACCGGCTGGTCCCAGCGGCGGCCGGGCTCCTCGCCGGCGAGGACCAGGAGGTTCTCGCCGTTGCGGCGCATACGGGTGGCCAGGTGGTCCAGACGGAAGAGGTTCTCCAGCTGGTCCGGGTCGGCCTCGTTGTTCTCCAGGTCGGTGATCAGGGTCAGCTGGCCCTCGATCAGCGACTGGTTGCGCCGGGACAGGTTGGTGAAGATCGCGTTGACGTTGCCCCGGAGCATGGCCTGCTCGGCGGCGAGCCGGACGGCCTCACGGTGGACCTGGTCGAAGGCGCGGGCGACTTCGCCGATCTCGTCCTGGGTGTCGATGGGGATGGGCTGCACCCGGGTGTCTACCCGGCCGGGCTCGGTGCGCGAGAGCTGGTCGACCAGCATCGGCAGGCGCTGCTCGGCGATGCCGAAGGCGGCGGTGCGCAGCTGCTGCATCGAGCGGCTCATCTGGCGGGCCATGATCCCGGCGATGATGAAGGCGGCCAGGAGGGCTATGACGACGATGCCACCACTGACGAACGCGTCGGTCTTGGCGTCGTCGGAGATCGCGGCGGCCTCGTTCACGGCCTTGTCGACGAGTTCCTTCTCGACCTCGGTGTAGCCGTCGAACTTGGCGGTGGCCGCGGCCATCCAGGTCTCGGGGGTGACGTCCTGCTCGCGCAGGTCCTTGATCGCGTCGGCGTCCTTGGCCGCCCCGATCGCCCTCGCCATGCCGCCGTAGACGGAGCCCTCGTCGTCCTTGGGCGGGTCGAGCTCCGCCTCGGCGAGCTTCTTGGCGCCCTCGGTGGCCTTGGCCGTCATGACCTGCTTCAGCCGGTCGACGTCCTCCTGGGTACCACCGGACTTGTACTCGCCGAGGGCGATCTGCTCCAGGTAGTTGTACGAGGTGAACGCCACCGACTGCTGGGCGAAGACCGCGCTCTTCTGGCTGGGTCGCACCAGGAGCTGCATGCCGATCGAGCGCTGGAGCGACTCGGCGGCCTGGGCGAGCTGGATGGCGTAGACGGTACGGCCGTAGCTGGTGATGTTGCCGGTGCCCAGCCCCAGCTCGTTGGAGAATTCCATCAGGTAGTGCTGGATGCCGATGTACCCGAGCTGGGTGTTCACCGGGTCGAGCGAGGTGGAGTAGGCGACCTTCCGGAGAGCCTCGAGTTTGGGCTCCTCGGTCCGGAAGAGGTCCAGACGCCGTTCGAGGCCCTCGCCCTCCGGCATGTTCGTGACGACCTGGTCGAACTTGGCCTTGGCCTCGTCGGTGGCGGAGTACGCCTGGGTGACGGCCGCGCTCTCGCGGTCCGAGGAGGTCTTCGCCGTGAGGAGCGGCGCCGCGGTGAGGTCACGCTCGTTGAGCAGTGCCTGGCTGTACTCCGAGGCGGCGCGCACGATCAACGCCGTCTTCTCGGCGTTCTGCGCTTCCTGCCAGGTGTCGATCGAGCCCTTCACCTGGAAGCCGCCCATGACCAGGCCGACCAGCACGGGTATGAGGAGGATCGCGTTCAGCTTGGTCGGCACCCGCCAGTTGCGCGGGGAAAGCCTGCTGGAACCGCCCGCGCCGCCGCTCGCGCTCTGAGGCACCTCGGGCACCTCGGCGGGCGGCGTCATCGTGCGTGCCGGGGTGAAGTTGCCTCGCGCTTGCTGCTCTGCGGAGCTTTCTGTGCTTCGCCTCACTCGACCAACAACCTCTCGGCGTCGGCACCTACGTTGTGCCGGTATTTCGTTCAGGGCCGTACTACTCGGGAGTTCATGAATTGCAGCACGTGAAGGGTGTCCCTACCAAACAGCTGGCAGGGACGGTTTTCAGTGGTCCACGCCTCAGATAAAACGGGCATAAAGAACGAGCCCCGCCAAAAGGCGGGGCTCATGTGAGCGCAGTGGCACCGATCGGATGCGTCGGGTGTCCGGTCCCGCCCAATTCTCTGTCGAAACGTTATGAACCCGGGGGCGGACCGTGTCATAGGACACAGGCCGCCCCCGGCGAAGCCCTACGACAACTGCCGTAGACCCCCGCCTACTTGAGTCGTGCCATCAGCGCATGCTCGACCAGGGTGATGAGCGCGCTCTTGGCGTCCGCGCGGTGGCGGGCGTCCGTGATGATGATCGGGGTGTCCGGGCCGATCTGGAGGGCCTCGCGGACCTCTTCCGGCTGGTAGGGCTGGTGTCCGTCGAAGCCGTTGAGGGCGATGACGAACGGCAGGCCGGAGTTCTCGAAGTAGTCGACGGCGGGGAAGCAGTCGGCGAGGCGGCGCGTGTCGACGAGGACGACGGCGCCGATGGCGCCGCGTACCAGGTCGTCCCACATGAACCAGAAGCGGTCCTGTCCGGGCGTACCGAAGAGGTACAGGATCAGGTCCTGGTCCAGGGTGATACGGCCGAAGTCCATCGCGACAGTCGTCGTCGTCTTGTCGCCGGTGTGCGTGAGGTCGTCGATGCCCGCGGAAGCAGACGTCATCACGGCCTCGGTACGCAGCGGGTTGATCTCCGAGACGGCGCCGACGAACGTGGTCTTGCCCACGCCGAAGCCACCCGCCACCACGATCTTCGCGCTGGTGGTCGACCGGCCGGCGGCGCCGGTGCCGCCGCTAGAGCTTGCGAAGTCCACTGAGCACCCTTTCCAGCAGTGTCACATCCGGCGTGCCGCCGGCCTCTCCGTTACCCGGCTGGTGGATCGCCACCATGCCCGCCTCCGCCAGGTCGGCGACCAGGATCCGGGCCACGCCCAGCGGCATCGACAGTAGCGCCGACACCTCCGCCACCGACTTCACTTCGCGGCACAGGTGACAGATCCGCTGGTGCTCGGGGAGCAGACTGGAGAGGTGCGCCGGGTCGGCCGTGGTGCTGACCAGCGCCTCTATGGCGAGCTGGTAACGCGGCCGGGTCCGACCGCCGGTCATCGCGTACGGACGTACCAGCGGTTGGTCGCCCTCATGTCCGTACGACTCGTCGAGTGAGGCGCCGTACGGATCGTGAGAGGCGGGGGGCGGGGTCATGAATCCTCCGGGCGTGACAGCAAGAGGTCTGCCGTCTGATGGGGCCGGTGGGGGGCCGGATGGGGCGGCCGGACGGTGTGTGGGACACCGCGGTGCGGAGGGGCGCACCGCCGTGCCGTGTTGTCGGTGTCTAGTGGAGCAGACTTCCCTGGAGTTCGGCGCGAAGGTCCGGGGTCAGGACGCTGCCGGCCCGGTCGACCAGCAGCGTCATCTCGTAGCCCACGAGGCCGATGTCGCACTCCGGGTGGGAGAGCACGGCCAGCGAGGAGCCGTCGGAGACGGACATCAGGAAGAGGAACCCGCGCTCCATCTCCACGACCGTCTGTGCCACCGGACCGCCCTCGAAGATCCGGGACGCGCCCGCGGTCAGCGAGGTCAGTCCGGATGCGACCGCCGCCAGCTGGTCGGCGCGATCGCGGGGGAATCCTTCGGACATGGCCAGCAGCAGACCGTCGGCGGAGACCACCACCGTGTGCGACACCCCTGGGGTGTTGTCCACGAAGTTGGTGATCAACCAGTTCAGATTCTGCGCCGCCTGGCTCATCGCGCTCAACTAACGCTCCTGCTGGTGGGTGGGACCGAGAGGGAAGTTGCCGGTGGTGGAGTTACCCGCCTGACGGCCCTGCTGGATGCCGCGGCGCAGGTTGGTGAGCCGGCCGCGGACGTCGTCGGGTGCACGCGAGACCTGGGGGCCGGCCGTGTGGGCCTGCTCCTGGGCGGTCCCGGGCACGAGGTTGGCGCGCGGCACCCGCCGCGGCAGCCCGGAGGTGGTGACACCGCCGGCCGCGGGCTTGCGGACCCGCTCGGCCTGGCGCACCAGCTCGTCATTGGGAGAGGTCCGCCAGGAGGCGGGAGCCGCGGCCTGCTGGCCGGAGTCGCCGCCGCCCTGGGGCGCCGCGGGGCGACGCGGCGGGAGCGAGGTCGGCTGCTGCGGGACGGCCGGTGTCTGCCGGGTCTGCTCGGCGTCCTGGGCCGGGCGTTCGTCCTGCCGGTTCTGGTCCTGCCCCGCGGCCTGACCGTGGAACCAGTTGGTCTCCAGCGTGTCGTACAGCGGGGTACGGCCGTCACCGGCGTCGCCCGCCGGAGGCAGAGCCTCGGGCTGGCGCGGCTGCTGGGGCCGGGACTGGGGCTGCTGCGGCAGGTTGCCGGCCGGACGCGGCGCGCCGTAGTCACCGCCACCGCGCTGCTGCGGGGCCTGCGCCTGCTGCGGGTAGCCCTGCGGGGCCTGCTGCTGGTGGTAGTCCTGCCGCGGGAACTGACCCGTGGACGAAGGGTCCTGCTGCGGGTAGCCCTGCGAGGTCTGCCGACCGCCGAAGTCCGGCTGCGGGAACTGACCCGTGGACGAAGGGTCCTGCGGAGCCGGCGGACGGGCGTACTGGCCCGTCGTCTCCGGCTCCTCGTGACCGCGCGGCGAGTCCAGCGGCGACATCTCCTGCTGCGGACGACGGACCGGCTGCGCCTGGTCGTTGCCCCAGCTGGTCGCCTGCGGACGCTGCGACTGCGGCGCGTTGCCGGGAAGTTCGCCGCGCGGGTAGCCGTCCTGCCGGCCCTGGTCCTGCTGCGGACCGGCCTGCGCTTGCTGGGGCTGCGGGGCCTGGCTCTGGTTGTTCTGGCCCTGGTTGCCCCAGACGTCCGTACGGGACGGGATGGCGCGCTGGGCGCCGCCGCCGAAGCCACCGGCTCCGCTGCCGGGACGCTGCGACTCCTGGGGAACCTGCGGCAGCTGAGCGGTCTGCGCACCCTGGTCTCCGTGACCCTGGCTCGGTCCGCCCTGTCCCGCGTATGCCTGGCCCTGTCCGCCCTGTCCGCCCTGTCCGCCCTGCGGTCCGTTCTGGCCCGGCAGCGCGGCACGCGGCGCGCTGCCCGCGCCGACCTGGCCGCGCGCGGCAGCGGCGGCGGCACCCAGCCGGCCGGCCGCGGAGGACGGCGCACCGCCCATCCCCGGGCGGCCACCGCCCGAGGCGCCGGCGGCACCGGCCCCACCGGGTCCGCCGAGCCCCGGACGGCCACCCTGGCCCGCGGAGCCCTGGGGCATCGCGCCCTGGCCGCCGGCACCCGGCTTGGGGGCGGGCTTCTTGCCGCCCTGGGCGACATCGACGGGGAGCATGACGAGCGCGGTGGTGCCGCCGGAGTCCGACGGACGCAGCTGGATGCGGATGCCGTGTCGCAGGGACAGGCGGCCGACCACGAACAGACCCATGCGGCGGGACACCGAGACGTCCACCGTGGGCGGCGAGGCGAGCCGCTCGTTGATCGCGGCGAGGTCCTCGGGGGAGAGGCCGATGCCGGTGTCGTGGATCTCGACGAGCACCCGTCCGTCGGGAAGGGCGTGACCGGTGACCCGGACCTTCGTCTGCGGAGAGGAGAACGAGGTGGCGTTCTCGAGCAGCTCGGCGAGGAGGTGTACGAGGTCGTTCACGACGCGGCCGGCGACCTCGGTCGCCGGGACCGCCGCCAGCTCGATGCGCTCGTACTGCTCCACCTCGGAGGCGGCGGCACGCAGGACGTCGACCAGCGGGACCGGACGGGTCCAGCGGCGGCCCGGCTCCTCACCGGCGAGGACGAGAAGGTTCTCGCCGTTCCGGCGCATACGGGTGGCCAGGTGGTCGAGCTTGAACAGCGACGACAGCTGGTCCGGGTCCGCCTCGCGGGACTCCAGCTCGGAGATGAGCGAGAGCTGACGCTGGATGAGGCCCTGGGAGCGGCGCGAGAGGTTGGTGAACATCGCGTTGACGTTGCCCCGCAGCAGGGCCTGCTCGGCGGCGAGGCGGACCGCCTCGCGGTGCACGTCGTCGAAGGCCGCGGCCACCTTGCCGATCTCGTCACGGGAGTGCACACCGACGGACTCGACGGACGTGTCGACGTCCTGCGGGTCGGTCTCGGAGAGCTGCTTGACGAGCTCGGGCAGACGTTCCTGGGCGACCTTGGTGGCGGTGTCCTGGAGTCGGCGCAGCGACCGGATCATGGACCTGGCCACGACGAAGGCGCCGATGAGGGAGACACCGAGGACGAGGAGGATCAGGGCACCGTTGATGATCGCCTCACGCTGGGACTCCTGGCGCAGCTCGCGCGCCTTGGTCTCCATCTGACCGAGGAGGGTGGCCTCGATCGTGTTCATGGCGTTCATCTTGGTGCCGTACTCGTCGGTGAAGTTCAGGTGGCCGCGAGGAGTCCTCGCCTGCAGGCCGTTGCTGCTCCTCAGGACGCGGTCCGTGTACTGCTCGGCGGCCTCGATCGACGGGTTGCCGGTGGTCAGCGACGCGGTCAGCTCGTCGGCGTCGCCGCCGGCCGACTCGTAGATCGTCGCGAAGGTCTTGAGCTCGACGCCCTCGCTCTCGCGGGCGGCGTCGCCGTAGAGGCGGTCGCCCTCCCCGAGCTTCCCGGACTTGTTGTCACTGGACGGCAGCGCGGCGGCGATGATCGCCTGCTGGATGGAGGCGTACTCCTTGGCGGACGAGAACGCGGCGAGCGCACGGGTCCGCTTGATCATCTCGGGGTTGCTGGTCGCCTGCGCCATGTCCTGGGACAGGCTGAGGAGGGAACGGATCAGGCGGCTGTAAGCCTCGACCGTCACCGAGTGGGAGCTCTCCTGGTAGGCGCCGCTCCGGATGTCCTTGATCTTGACGATCTGCGTGGTGATCTGGCTGACGCTCTGCCGAATGCCCTGCAGCGCCTCGTTGCCCTCGGTGTCACCGATGCCCTCGGTGGCGGCCAGGAACTCGTTCTTGGCCCGGTCCGTCTTCTTGCGGGGGTCGTCGACCTGGTAGTCGGTGACCGAGCGGCCGTTGGAGAGCGGACCCGCGGAGTGGTCGCGCTCCTCCTGGAGCGCCTTGGCGAGGTCCGTCGCCTCCTTGGTCATCTTGGTCAGCAGCTGCATGTGCTCCAGCTGCTCCATGTCGTCGAGCGACTCGCTGATGCGGATGCCGCCGAGACTGGTGGCCGCGACCACGGGAAGGGTCAGCAGCGCGACCAGGCGCGTCGAGATGCGCCAGTTGCGCAGGGCTATTCGGGGCCCCGCGTCGACCTCCGGAGCCGCCGGCGGCGGAGCGGTGGCCGGGGAGGTGGAGCCGCCGCGCTTGGCGGTGTCACCGCCCTCGCCGGCTGTGCCCTGCCCCGGGCTCTGAGTGTGCGGGGCCGAGGAACCGCGGTCGGTTCCGGCGCGCGGCTCCTGCTCCGCCGCAGCGCTGCCATCCCTCTTGAAACGTCCCTGCACTAGCGTCGCAACCTCTGGACCAGGCGTCCTTCCGAGTGAACGGAGTGGACGGTGTCGGCATCTCGGGGCACGGAATGCACCCCATGGTGGTCGTCGGTGACCGGCGCAGATCCCCCTTTCCCGCCGCTTACCCGGCGCTGCGTTGCGCCCCTGCGTGCCGGCTTGAAACCCGCGACGGTGCGTGGAATTCCAGCACAGTGCCGGATCTCCAACAAGAGCTGGGTGCTGGGCCACGATTCGTATAACAAAACGTGAACATCGCGTCACCCCACGTAGAAGATGATCACGGTCAAATCGGTTGTATCACTCCAAAAGGTTCAGGGGGAGCGAGTGTCCCAGTCGCCATGATCAGGAGCGGAATGCAGCATTCAGTGGCGTAATGCCTGATTTGTCACCCCTGGAGCATCAGTCGTTATGTCCGCCTTATGTGCGAGATGGTGAGCAAACTCACACAGCGCCGGACGCCTCCTCCGTGCATTCGAAGGGAATCGCATGTTTAGCCTGACGTTTTACAAGTGCCCCGACTCTGTAGAGGTCTGCCACGTGAAGAAGACGACGATGGTGCTCCGCTCCACGGCCAACCCGCGCCGTACGACGCTCGCCCACATCGAGGACGCCGCCCTCCTCGGCCGCGGAGTCCAGCCGGAGCACCCGGTCGACCTTCCCACCCAGACGGCCAACCCGCGCCGCACGGTCCTCATGACCGCCCCGGCGGCCCCGCAGCCCGCCTCGTAATACGGCGGAGGCCGCCCCTCGCCGCGTTAGCCTGGAGCGTCAGACTCCAGCCAGCAGCAAGTGAGGGGCGACAGCACTCGTGCGCATCGCCAGATTCTCCATCGACGGCAATGTCGCCTTCGGCGCCGTCGAGGGCGAGGGAACCGTCGAGTCCGGCGGTCTGGTCCTCGACATCATCAAGGGCATCCCGTACACGGACTTCGAACTCAGCGGGACCAAAGTGCCGCTGAGCAAGGTACGGCTCCTGCCGCCCGTGCTCCCCAACAAGGTCGTGGCCATCGGCCGCAACTACGCGGAGCACGCCGCCGAACTCGGCAACGACGTCCCCGAGGTCCCGGTGGCCTTCTTCAAGCCGACGACCTCCGTGATCGGTTCCGGCGACGCCATCGAGTACCCCTCCTTCTCGGAAGAGCTTCACCACGAGGCCGAACTGGCCGTGGTGATCGGCCGCATGTGCCGTGAGGTTCCCCGCGAGCGCGTCAAGGACGTCGTCTTCGGTTACACCTGCGCCAACGACGTCACCGCCCGTGACGCCCAGCGCCGCGAGAAGCAGTGGGCGCGCGCCAAGGGCTTCGACACCAGCTGCCCGCTCGGCCCCTGGGTCGAGACCGCGCTCGACCCGGGCGACCTCACCATCCAGGCCACCGTCAACGGCGAGCAGCGCCAGCTCGGCCGCACGAGTGACATGATCCGTTCCGTCGAGGACCTGGTCGTCCACATCACCGAGGCCATGACGCTGCTGCCCGGTGACGTCATCCTCACCGGCACTCCGGCCGGGGTCGGCCCCCTCAACGTCGGCGACGAGGTCGCCGTCACCATCGAAGGCATCGGCACTCTCACCAACAAGGTGATCAAGCGTGGCTAACGCGATCCGCGTACGTTTCTGTCCCTCCCCGACCGGCAACCCCCATGTGGGTCTGGTCCGCACCGCCCTGTTCAACTGGGCCTTCGCCCGGCACAACCAGGGCACCATGGTCTTCCGCATCGAGGACACCGACGCGGCACGCGACTCCGAGGAGTCGTACGGCCAGCTGCTCGACTCGATGCGCTGGCTCGGTCTCGACTGGGACGAGGGCCCGGCCGCCTTCGACAGCGCCTCCGGTACGGGTGGCGGCCCCCACGAGCCGTACCGCCAGTCGCAGCGGATGGAGATCTACCGGGACGTCGCGGAGAAACTGCTCGCCGCCGGCCACGCCTACCACTGCTTCTGCACCGCCGTGGAGCTGGAGGCCCGTCGCGACGCGGCCCGCCTGGCGGGCAAGCCCTCGGGCTACGACGGTACCTGCCGCAACCTGAGCGAGGAGCGCATCGCGCGCTACCGGGCCGAGGGCCGCGACTCCATCGTGCGCTTCAGGATGCCGGACGAGTCGATCACCTTCACCGACCTGGTCCGCGGCGAACTCACCTTCACCCCGGACAACGTTCCGGACTACGGCATCGTGCGCGCCAACGGCGCACCGCTGTACACCCTGGTCAACCCGGTCGACGACGCGCTGATGGAGATCACCCACGTGCTGCGCGGCGAGGACCTGCTGTCCTCCACCCCGCGCCAGATCGCCCTCTACCGGGCGCTGATCGAGCTGGGTGTCGCCAAGGAGACTCCCGCCTTCGGACACCTGCCGTACGTGATGGGCGAGGGCAACAAGAAGCTCTCCAAGCGCGACCCGCAGGCGTCCCTGAACCTCTACCGGGAGCGCGGCTTCCTTCCCGAGGGCCTCCTGAACTACCTCTCCCTCCTGGGCTGGTCGTTCTCGGCGGACCAGGACGTCTTCACCATCGAGCAGATGGTCGAGAAGTTCGACATCGCCGACGTCAACGCCAACCCGGCGCGCTTCGACCTCAAGAAGGCCGAGTCGATCAACGCCGACCACATCCGCATGCTGGACGTGAAGGCGTTCGCCGCGGCCTGTGAGCCCTGGCTCACCGCCCCGCACGCCTCCTGGGCGCCCGAGGACTTCGACCGCGCAGCCTGGGAGGCCATCGCGCCGCACGCCCAGACCCGGCTGACCGTCCTCTCGGACATCACGGCCAACGTGGACTTCCTCTTCCTGCCCGAGCCGGTCTTCGACCAGCCCTCGTGGGACAAGGCGATGAAGGGCGATCCCGTCGCCCTCCTGACCACCGCCCGCGCCGCCCTGGAGTCGGCCGACTGGAGCGACCCAGAGTCCCTCAAGGGCGCCGTCCTCGCCGCCGGTGAGGAGCACGGCCTGAAGCTCGGCAAGGCCCAGGCCCCGGTCCGTGTCGCGGTCACCGGCCGCACGGTGGGCCTGCCGCTCTTCGAGTCCCTGGAGATCCTGGGCCGGGAGAAGACCCTGGCACGCGTCGACGCGGCGCTCGCCAGGCTCGCCGGCTGACAGGCCCGCGGAGCCGACACGGCCGAGGCCCGGAACCCGGAACGACGGGTTCCGGGCCTCGGCCGTGTCGGCTCCGTGCCCGTGCCGTCCTCGGCGGGCGCGACCGGCGGGGGAGTACCCGGGCGCGGCGTCCGGACCCGCACGGGCGCCGAAGCCCGTACCGTGGGGGCATGGCGATCCGCGGCGTCCTCTGGGACATCGACGACACCCTCTTCGACTACGCCGGCGCCGACCTGGCCGGCATGCGCGACCACCTCGCGGCCGAGGGCCTGCCCGCCGCCGGTCCCGAGTCCGTCGCCGAGGCCCTGCGCCGCTGGCAGGAACTCACCGTCGTCCACTGGCGCCGCTTCGAGGCCGGAGGTGTGGACTTCCGGGAGCAGCGGCGCGAGCGGGTGCGCGACTTCCTGGGTGCGCGGGATCTGGGCGCGGACGAGGCCGACGGGTGGTTCGAGCGCTACGTCGCGCACTACGAGTCCGCCTGGGAGCTCTTCCCGGACGCCGTCCCCGTCCTCGATCTGCTCGCCCGTGACTACCGTCACGCCGTTCTGTCGAACTCGAGTATTCACAACCAGGAACGCAAGCTGCGCGTCCTCGGCGTGCGCGACCGCTTCGAGGCGGTGCTGTGCGCCGCCGAACTCGGGGTGGCCAAGCCCGCCGCGGCGGCCTTCCACGCCGCCTGCGCCGCCCTGGACCTGGCCCCGCACGAGGTGGCCTACGTGGGGGACCAGCCGGACATCGACGCGCGTGGGGCAGCCGAGGCGGGCCTCAGAGGCGTCTGGCTGGATCGTGCGGGCGTGGGCGGGAGGCCCGAGCTGACGCGCATCACCGACCTGCACCAGCTCCCCGCGCTGCTGTGCGGGGATACCCGTTTTGGAGCGCCGGAGACCTTCGGGTAATGTTCTTCCTGCGCCGAGGGGAGCAAGCCGAAAGGCCGAAACCCACGGAGCACAACCCGAACAAGATCCCCGCAAGGGATTGTGTTTTGGTGGCCTATGGTGTAATTGGCAGCACGACTGATTCTGGTTCAGTTAGTCTAGGTTCGAGTCCTGGTAGGCCAGCTCGCAGAGCTCATCTGCACCACGCGGATCTGATCCGCGAAGCCCCCGTTGTGTAGCGGCCTAGCACGCCGCCCTCTCAAGGCGGTAGCGCCGGTTCGAATCCGGTCGGGGGTACAGATCCTTCCCGCGGGATCACCTGGGTCGCACCCGGTGAACCTGATGCAGGATCGCTAGGGCCCCCGTTGTGTAGCGGCCTAGCACGCCGCCCTCTCAAGGCGGTAGCGCCGGTTCGAATCCGGTCGGGGGTACCAACTGGTCCTCAACCACCAGTGGCCTATGGTGTAATTGGCAGCACGACTGATTCTGGTTCAGTTAGTCTAGGTTCGAGTCCTGGTAGGCCAGCGTAGAAGTACCACGCGACCTCGTCGCGTGGAACAAGATCTTGCCCCCGTTGTGTAGCGGCCTAGCACGCCGCCCTCTCAAGGCGGTAGCGCCGGTTCGAATCCGGTCGGGGGTACCAGCGAGAGAAGCCCTTCCCTTCGGGGGAGGGCTTCTTCGTCGTCCGGCACGGCATACACAACTCCGGCCCACCGCTGCGGCGTTGAAGCGGTGAGCCGGAATCGGACGGAAGGAGTGGAGCCGGGTGCCGGAGGTCAGCCGGTGCGGCGCAGCGCCTCGGAGAGGCGGGCGGCCGCGTCGATGACCGCCTGGGCGTGCATTCGGCCCGGGTGGCGGGTCAGGCGCTCGATCGGACCGGAGACCGACACGGCGGCCACCACACGGTTCGACGGGCCGCGGACCGGCGCGGAGACGGACGCGACGCCCGGCTCCCGCTCGCCGATCGACTGGGCCCAGCCGCGCCGCCGTACGCCCGAGAGGGCCGTCGCCGTGAAGCGGGCGCCCTGAAGCCCGCGGTGGAGCCGCTCCGGCTCCTCCCAGGCCATCAGGATCTGCGCGGAGGAACCGGCCTTCATGGTGAGCGTCGAGCCGACCGGCACGGTGTCCCGGAGGCCGGAGAGCCGCTCGGCCGCAGCCACGCAGATGCGCATGTCGCCCTGCCGGCGGTAGAGCTGGGCGCTCTCCCCGGTGACGTCGCGCAGGTGGGTCAGTACCGGGCCCGCGGTCGCGAGTAGGCGGTCCTCGCCGGCCGCGGCGGCGAGCTCCGCCAGACGCGGTCCGAGGATGAACCGGCCCTGCATGTCACGCGCCACCATCCGGTGGTGTTCCAGTGCCACGGCGAGACGATGTGCCGTGGGTCGTGCGAGTCCCGTCGCCGCGACCAGACCTGCGAGGGTGGCCGGACCGGACTCCAGGGCGCTCAGGACAAGGGCTGCCTTGTCGAGAACGCCTACGCCGCTAGAGTTGTCCATGCAACGATATTCGCGTCTCACTCTGTGAAACGCAAGTTCAATTTTCCTGGGAACTTGCGAACCTGTACGTGCGGCCCGCGGACCAATCGGGTTCGCTGCCGGCGTCCGGCGCGTGGGGTACGGACGCGGGCCCACATGTCTCTAGAAGTGCCGGCACACCACGCCGGCCGGAGGGAAAGCGATGGGTAGGACACTCGCGGAGAAGGTCTGGGACGACCATGTCGTCCGGCGCGCCGAGGGCGAGCCCGACCTCCTCTTCATCGATCTGCACCTGCTGCACGAGGTGACCAGCCCCCAGGCGTTCGACGGCCTGCGCCAGAACGGCCGCCCCGTGCGGCGCCTCGACCTCACCATCGCGACCGAGGACCACAACACCCCGACCCTCGACATCGACAAGCCGATCGCCGACCCGGTATCCCGCGCACAGCTGGAGACCCTGCGGAAGAACTGCGCCGAGTTCGGCGTGCGGCTGCACCCGCTCGGCGACGTCGAGCAGGGTGTCGTCCACGTGGTGGGCCCGCAGCTGGGTCTGACCCAGCCCGGCACCACCGTGGTCTGCGGCGACTCCCACACCTCCACCCACGGCGCCTTCGGCGCGCTGGCGTTCGGTATCGGCACCAGCCAGGTCGAGCACGTGCTCGCCACCCAGACGCTGCCGCTGGCCCGCCCGAAGACCATGGCCATCACCGTCGACGGCGAACTGCCCGAGGACGTCACCGCCAAGGACCTGATCCTGGCGATCATCGCGAGGATCGGCACCGGCGGCGGCCAGGGCTACATCCTGGAGTACCGCGGCTCCGCCATCGAGAAGCTCTCGATGGAGGCCCGGATGACCATCTGCAACATGTCGATCGAGGCCGGAGCCCGCGCGGGCATGATCGCCCCCGACGAGACCACCTTCGCCTACCTGAAGGGCCGCGACCACGCCCCCCAGGGTGAGGACTGGGACGCCGCCGTCGCGTACTGGAAGACCCTGAAGTCGGATGAGGACGCGGCCTTCGACGCCGAGGTCGTCATCGACGCCGCCGCGCTGGCTCCGTTCGTCACCTGGGGCACCAACCCCGGCCAGGGCGCCCCGCTTTCGGCGAACGTCCCCGACCCGGCTTCGTACGAAGACGCTTCGGAGCGCCTGGCCGCCGAAAAGGCCCTGGAGTACATGGGGTTGACCGCCGGGCAGCCGCTGCGCGACATCAGGGTCGACACCGTCTTCGTAGGCTCCTGCACCAACGGCCGCATCGAGGACCTGCGCAACGCGGCGGGCCTGCTGCGGGGCCGCAAGGTCGCCGACGGCGTCCGCATGCTGGTCGTCCCCGGCTCCGTCCGGGTCGCCCTGCAGGCCGTCGAGGAGGGGCTGGACAAGGTGTTCAAGGAGTCCGGAGCCGAATGGCGGCACGCCGGCTGCTCGATGTGCCTGGGCATGAACCCCGACCAGCTCGCTCCCGGCGAGCGCTCCGCCTCCACCTCCAACCGCAACTTCGAGGGCCGGCAGGGCAAGGGCGGCCGTACCCACCTGGTCTCGCCCCAGGTCGCCGCCGCCACCGCCGTGCTGGGCCACCTGGCCTCCCCGGCCGATCTGTCCGACGTCGCTACGCCCGCGGGGGTCTGAGGAACCATGGAAGCTTTCACCACACACACCGGACGGGCCGTCCCGCTGCGCCGCGGCAACGTCGACACCGACCAGATCATCCCCGCGCACTGGCTGAAGAAGGTCACCCGCGACGGCTTCGAGGACGGCCTGTTCGAGGCATGGCGCAAGGACTCCGAGTTCGTGCTCAACCGCCCCGAGCGGCAGGGCGCCACGGTGCTGGTGGCCGGCCCCGACTTCGGCACCGGCTCCTCCCGTGAGCACGCCGTCTGGGCGCTGCAGAACTACGGTTTCAAGGCCGTCGTCTCCTCCCGGTTCGCCGACATCTTCCGCGGCAACTCGCTCAAGAACGGGCTGCTGACGGTCGTCCTCGACCAGAAGGTCGTGGACGCGCTCTGGGAGGTCACGGAGGCCGACCCCACGGCCGAGATCACCGTCGACCTGGAGCGGCGCAAGGTCCTCGCCCCTGGGATCGACGCCGACTTCGAGCTCGACGAGAACGCCCGCTGGCGACTGCTGAACGGTCTGGACGACATCAGCCTCACCCTTCAGAACGAAGCGGACATCGCGGCCTACGAGGCGGCGCGGCCGGCCTACAAGCCCCGTACAATTACCGTCTGAGCAGCGCTTTTACAGGACTGCGCCCCCCACCGTCCGGTGGGGGGCGCAGTCGCTTGTTGAGACCCCGTCGGGCGACAACTCGCCCTAGATGGCACAATCGGTGCATGGAACGCGACAGCCAACTCGAGCTCTACGAGGCGGTCGCCGCCCGGTTGAAGGAAGCGCACACAAGAGTGCGCTCACTGCAAGTCCCGGAGGGCGTAAGGATGGCGCTGTCCCGGAAGCTGCTGGTCGTGACGGCGGCGGCGAAGCACGATCTCGCGGACGCGGCGACGCGTCTGGACCGGTTGATGAAGGACCTCGACGAGGGTCGATTCCCTGAAGACGACTGACGCCCGGAACTCCGCAACGGCACTTCCGCGTTGCGGCACTAGGGTGATTAGCCCGTTTCGTGTTTGATTTGCGGTATATACATGCCTAACGTGCGAAAAAGCTTGAACACTTTCGTTCTGGCAATGTCTCCGAAGGGGAAGACGTGAACAAGGCGCAGCTCGTAGAAGCGATTGCCGACAAGCTCGGCGGCCGTCAGCAGGCCGCGGACGCTGTCGACGCGGTGCTGGACGCGATCGTGCGTGCCGTGGTCGGCGGGGACCGGGTCTCGGTCACCGGCTTCGGTTCGTTCGAGAAGGTCGACCGTCCGGCCCGGTACGCGCGCAACCCGCAGACCGGTGAGCGCGTGCGGGTCAAGAAGACCTCCGTTCCGCGCTTCCGCGCGGGTCAGGGCTTCAAGGACCTGGTCAGCGGCTCGAAGAAGCTGCCCAAGGGCGGCGAGGTCTCCGTCAAGAAGGCGCCCAAGGGCAGCCTCTCGGGCGGCGCCTCCGCGACCGTGAAGAAGGCCGCGGCGAAGCGGGCCACCACGGCCAAGAAGGCCGCCGCGAAGAAGGCCACCACGGCCAAGAAGACCGCGGTCAAGAAGACCACCGCCGCGAAGAAGACGGCCGTCAAGAAGACCACCGCGGCGGCGAAGAAGACCACGGCGGCGGCCAAGAAGGCCACCCCGGCGAAGAAGACCACGACGGCGGCCAAGAAGACCGCCGCGAAGAAGACCGCGCCGGCGAAGAAGACCACGGCGAAGAAGGCGCCCGCCAAGAAGACGACGGCGCGCAAGACCACCGCCAAGAAGGCCGCCGCCAAGAAGTAACGCACCCGTAAGCGGCACCCAGGCCGAGGGCCACTCACACGCCGGGCCGGACTCCCTCTCGGGGAGCCCGGCCCGCGGCGCGTTCCGGCCGTCCGCCGCCGCGCGGCCCCGCACGGACGGAGCGGGCCGCGGACGCCGCCGGCCGCGCCAGGGGAGCCCGTGCGCGGGGGCCGCCGGTCCGCCGACCGGATCTCAGAGCGTCTGCAGGGTGATCAGCGTGATGCGCGGTCCGCCGCCCCCGCCGCCCGGCGCCGTCTCGAGGCGCACCCGCTGCCCCGGACGCAGCAGCCGCAGCCCGCCCGCGTCGAAGGCGTCGGCCCCGAACTCCACCGGGGTGCCGTCGTCGAGCAGCACACTTCCGCTGCGGGTCTGGGGGTCGTACGTGAACGCGGTCGCCTGCATGAGCGGCAGCCTATCCGGCCGCGCGTTCCCAGCGGACCGCCGTCCGCGGGCCGACACCCAGGGCGAGCGCCGCGGCCAGGTCCTCCCCGGTGTCCACGTCCCGGCGCACGGAATCCACCCCCGCCAGCCGGATTTCCACCGCCCCGGACGACAAATGGCGCCGCCGCGAAGCACCCCCGAAAGCGGGTGCCAATTCCACACCGGGACCCGCCGAGAGGAATGTCGTACCGATATAGGCGGCATCCGGGAGAAAAGCCCTCGGGGATTTCCGCGCCGCTTCCAGGACCCGGCCGAGCTCCGCCGGCCGCAACGCGGGCAGGTCCGCGTTGAGCGCCGCCACCGGAGCCCCGGGACGGGCCCGCCGTACCGTCCGCGCCCCGTGCGCCAGCGCCGCGTTGAGCCCGGCGGCCGGGGAGTCGGGCACGATCCGCGCCCCGAGCGCCGCGAGCGCGACCGCGGCGACGTGATCGTCCGTGACGACCGCCACATCCCGCACGCCCGGAGACGCCAGCGCCGCCGCCACCGTGTCCTGCGCGAACGCCAGCGCGAGCCGTGGACGCAGCAGCGCGCCGGCCGTCGCGGCGAGCCTGCTCTTCGCCCGCACAAGGGGCTTCAGGGGGACGACCAGGGACCAGCCGCCGTCCGGATCGGTGTTCATCGCGGCCCATTGTGTCGCGACGCCCGGCACACCGGTGCGACGGGCCCGTCGCACCGGTGTGCCGGGCGGGACCGGGAACCCGAGGCGTACGGTGTCCTCGACAGACCAGGGGCATGGGGCGACACTTGACCCCCTGCGAACCCAGATCCAGAGGAAGGTGTCCGAGTGTCCCGCCGCAGAATCGGCTTCTGGTACCGCCTGGCGGCGGTCATCGCTAAACCGCCGCTGGTGGTTCTGTTCAAGCGGGACTGGCGCGGAACGGAACACATTCCGACGGACGGCGGATTCATCACCGCCGTCAACCACAACTCCTACCTGGACCCGCTGTCGTACGCGCATTACCAGTACAACACCGGCCGGGTCCCGCGATTCCTCGCCAAGGCGGGTCTCTTCAAGGGTTCGTTCGTGGGCACCATGCTGCGCGGCACCGGCCAGATCCCGGTCTACCGCGAGACCACCAACGCGCTGGACGCCTTCCGTGCCGCCGTCGACGCCATCGAGCGCGGCGAGTGCGTCGCCTTCTACCCCGAGGGCACCCTCACCCGCGACCCCGAGATGTGGCCCATGGCCGGCAAGACGGGCGCCGCGCGCGTCGCACTCCTGACCAAGGCGCCCGTGATCCCCGTCGCACAGTGGGGCGCCAACCTCGCGATGCCGCCCTACGCCAAGGAGAACAAGCTCAGCCTGTTCCCCCGCAAGACGCTCATCGTGCAGGCCGGACCGCCCGTCGACCTCTCGCGCTTCCACGGCCTGGAGCCCACGCCCGAGGTGCTCCGCGAGGCCACCGAGGTCATCATGGCCGCGATCACCGCCCTGCTGGAGGACGTCCGAGGGGAGAAGGCCCCGGTCGAGCAGTACGACCACCGCAAGGCCCGTCTGGAACAGCGCCGCAAGGCCGCCGAGGAAGGTATGAAGTGACCAAGGCCGCAGTCTTCGGCACCGGATCGTGGGGGACCGCCTTCGGGATGGTGCTCGCCGACGCCGGCTGCGAGGTGACGCTCTGGGGCCGCCGCGCCGAACTCGCCGAGGCCGTCAACACCACCCGCACCAACCCGGACTACCTCCCCGGTGTCGAACTCCCTCCGAGCGTCCGGGCCACCACCGACCCCGCCGAGGCCGCCCGGGACGCCGACTTCACCGTCCTGGTCGTCCCCTCCCAGACCCTGCGCGGCAACCTCACCGAATGGGCGCCCCTGCTGGCCCCCGGCACCGTCCTCGTCTCCCTCATGAAGGGCGTCGAACTGGGCACCGCCAAGCGCATGAGCGAGGTCGTCGAAGAGGTCGCGCGGGTCCCCTCCGACCGCGTCGCCGTCCTCACCGGCCCCAACCTGGCCAAGGAGATCGCGGCCCGCCAGCCCGCCGCCGCCGTCGTCGCGTGCAGCGACGAGAGCGTGGCCCGGCGCCTCCAGACCGCCTGTATCACCCCCTACTTCCGCCCCTACACCAACACCGACGTCGTCGGCTGCGAACTCGGCGGAGCGGTCAAGAACGTCATCGGGCTCGCCGTCGGCATCGCCGACGGCATGGGCCTCGGTGACAACTCCAAGGCCACCCTCATCACCCGCGGCCTCGCCGAGACCACCCGGCTCGGCCTGGTCATGGGCGCCGACCCGCTCACCTTCGCCGGCCTGGCCGGTCTCGGCGACCTGGTGGCCACCTGCTCCTCGCCGCTGTCCCGGAACCACACCTTCGGTACCAACCTGGGCCGCGGGATGACGCTCCAGGAGACCATCGCCGCGACCAAGCAGACCGCCGAGGGCGTCAAGTCCTGCGAGTCCGTCCTCGACCTGGCCCGCCGCCACGGCGTCGACATGCCGATCACCGAGACGGTCGTCTCCATCGTCCACGAGGGCAAGCCGCCCATCGTCGCGCTGAAGGAACTGATGTCGCGCAGCGCGAAGTCCGAGCGCCGCTGACCCCGCCCGACGCGGCCCGGCCCACCGCGGGACACGACCCGCGCGCGGCGGACCAGGCCCTCGGGAGCGCCGGAGGCGCAAGGTACGCTCATCGCGATATGAGCGAGAACACCCAGAGCCCCCGCAAGCCGCGCGTGGCCGTCGTCTTCGGCGGACGCAGCTCCGAGCACGCCATCTCCGTCGTCACGGCCGGCGCCGTCCTGCGCGCCATCGACCGGACCAAGTACGACGTGCTGCCCATCGGGATCACCACCGACGGCCGCTGGGCGCTGACCGCCGACGCTCCCGAGCGGATGGCCATCGCCGACCGCTCCCTGCCGAGCGTCTCCGACCTCACCGAATCCGAGCAGGGCGGCGTGATCCTCTCCGTCGACCCGGCCAACCGCGAGGTCGTGCACACCGAGCCCGGCGCCGTGCCCAGGGCCCTGGGCGAGGTGGACGTGGTCTTCCCGGTGCTCCACGGCCCCTACGGCGAGGACGGCACCCTGCAGGGTCTCCTGGAGCTGTCCGGGGTCCCCTACGTCGGCGCGGGCGTCCTCGCCTCCGCCGTCGGCCAGGACAAGGAGTACATGAAGCGGGTCTTCACCTCCTTCGGCCTGCCCGTCGGCCCCTACGAGGTCGTTCGCCCCCGGGAGTGGGAGCAGAACCCGGCCGCCGCCCGCAAGAAGATCGTGGAGTTCGCCGCGACCCACGGCTGGCCGCTGTTCGTGAAGCCCGCCCGTGGCGGCTCCTCGATGGGCATCACCAAGGTCGACGACCTGGCGGGCCTCGACGAGGCCGTCGAGGAGGCCCGCCGCCACGACCCCAAGATCCTCGTCGAGTCGTTGCTGCGCGGACGCGAGATCGAGTGCGGTGTCCTGGAGTTCGAGGACGGCCCGCGGGCCAGCGTGCCCGCCGAGATCCCGCCGGTCACCGACCACGACTTCTACGACTTCGAGGCCAAGTACATCGACTCGGCCTCCGGGATCGTCCCCGCGCCGATCGGTGACGCGGCCACCGCGGAGGTCCGGCGGCTCGCGGTCGCCGCCTACGAGGCCGTCTCCTGCGAGGGGCTGGTCCGCGCGGACTTCTTCCTCACCGACGAAGGCGAGTTCGTGATCAACGAGATCAACACCATGCCCGGGTTCACCCCGATCTCCATGTACCCGCGGATGTGGCAGGAGAGCGGCGTGAGCTACCCGGAACTGGTCGACCGGCTCATCCAGGCGGCGCTGACCCGCTCCACCGGCCTGCGCTGAGGGACGGCGCCGCGGGCCACCCGGGACCGGGGCGGGTCGTCGGGGAGGACCACGATCCGCCGGGCCGGGACGACGCCCCCGGGCGTGTCCCGGAGGCCCCGCCGGACCCGCCCGCCGTCGAGGGCGGGTCACAGACCGGGGGGAACCGCCGCGGCGACGGGGCCGGCCAGGTCCACCAGCGGGCCGGCGTCATGGGCGTACCGCTCGTCCAGCGTCACCTCGACGTAGGCCACCCGGTACGTGCTGGTGAAGCGGGGGCCGTCGCCCTCCCTTTCCTCCAGCATCCAGTTCACGCCGTCGACCTCGACACCGTGCGCCTGGGGATCGCTCATCTTCTCGGGCCGGGGAACCCCGCAGCGCAGTACGATCGCCGCGTCCCCCCACCCGGCGGTCAGTTCGGAGTCAGGCTCCGGGTCCTTCCGTTCCAGCCCCGCCACGGTGTCCGGAAGCTCCTTCGCCAGTGCCTGGCAGACGGCGGCTTCCGCCGCCGGAGGGCTGGGAACCGGGACCGACGCCGTCGCGTCCGTGGAGGAGCAGCCCGCGGCGCCCAGCAGCAACGCGGCGGCGACGGCGGCGGGCAGGGCGGAGGGCCGGTGGGAAGACATCACCGGCCAAGGGTAGACGGGGGCTACAGATGGACGACCGGGCAGGTGAGGGTGCGGGTGATGCCCTCGACTTGCTGCACCCTGGCGACCACCATGCGGCCGAGGTCGTCGACCGTGTCGGACTGGGCGCGGACGATCACGTCGTACGGGCCCGTCACGTCTTCGGCCTGGATCACCCCTGGGATCTCGGAGATGGTCTGGGCGACGGTCGACGCCTTGCCCACCTCGGTCTGAATGAGGATGTACGCCTGTACCACGGAACCTCCAGGGCGGCCACGAGGATCATTGGGGGGAGATGAATGAACCTGCTGAAAGGTTCGCAACGGTACCGCGTCGCCGCGGGCCGCGGGGAGACCCGCGCGCCCGGCGGCGCCCACAGGGTGGCGTACGCACGACAGAAGTTGACGGTCTACTTGACGGTATCCGGCGCAGTGGCGGCCCGCGACCCGCGGAACGGGGCGCGCACGTCCGGCACGACGACACGAGGTGAGGCGCGGTGAAGGGCACAGTCGGCGAGTTGGGGGAGTTCGGGCTCATCAGGGAGCTCACCTCGCGGCTCACCACCACACCGGCGGTACGGATCGGCCCCGGCGACGACGCCGCGGTCGTCTCCGCGCCCGACCGGCGCGTGGTGGCCAGCACGGACATCCTGCTGGAGGGACGTCACTTCCGCCGCGACTGGTCGACGGCGTACGACGTGGGCCGCAAGGCCGCGGCGCAGAACCTCGCCGACATCGCCGCCATGGGCGCCGTACCCACCGCGCTGCTCCTCGGACTGGTCGTCCCCGCGGAGCTCCCGGTCACCTGGCCCACCGAGCTCATGGACGGACTCCGCGACGAGTGCCAGGTCGCCGGAGCGGCCGTCGTCGGCGGCGACGTCGTCCGCGGCGACACCATCACGGTGTCCATCACCGCGCTCGGCGACCTGCGGAACCACGACCCGGTGACGCGGGGCGGGGCGCAGCCCGGCGACGTCGTCGCCTACACCGGCTGGCTCGGCTGGTCCGCCGCGGGATACGCGGTCCTCTCCCGCGGCTTCCGCTCCCCGCGCGCCTTCGTCGAGGCCCACCGGCGACCCGAGCCGCCGTATCACGCGGGACCCGCGGCGGCGGGCCTCGGCGCGACCGCGATGTGCGACGTCAGCGACGGACTCATCGCCGACCTGGGCCACATCGCCGAGGCCAGCAAGGTCCGCATCGACCTGCGCTCCGGACGCATCGACATTCCCACGCAGATGAACGACATCGGCCAGGCCGTCGGAGTGGACCCTCTGCAGTGGGTGCTCACCGGGGGAGAGGACCACGCCATCGTGGCCACCTTCCCGCCGGACGTGAAACTGCCCGCCCGCTGGAAGGTCATCGGCGAGGTGCTCAACCCCTCCGCGCTGCCCCAGGTGACCGTCGACGGGGCGCCCTGGCACAGCAAGGGCGGCTGGGACCACTTCGGAGCGGGCGAGTGACCACCGCACCGCCCCGGGTGCTGACCGTCGCGGGGTCCGACTCCGGCGGCGGCGCCGGTATCCAGGCCGACCTCAAGACCATGCTGACCCTCGGCGTCCACGGCATGAGCGTGATCACCGCCGTCACCGCCCAGAACTCGCTTGGCGTCCAGGGCAGCTGGGAACTGCCCGCGGAGGCCGTACGCGCCCAGTACCGCGCCGTGGCCGACGACATCGGCGTCCAGGCGGTGAAGACCGGCATGCTGGCCTCCGCCGTCCTGGTGGACACGGTGGCCGAACTGCTCGCCTCGACCGACGCCCCGGTGGTCGTGGACCCGGTCGGGATCTCCAAGCACGGTGACGCGCTGCTCGCGGCCTCCGCGCTGGACTCGGTGCGCCGGAGGCTGCTGCCGCTCGCGACCGTCGCCACCCCCAATCTGGACGAGGTCGAACAGCTCACCGGCCTGCGCGTGGTCGACGAGGACGGGATGCGCGCCGCCGCCGGGGCGATCCTCGCCTTCGGGCCGCGCTGGGCACTCGTCAAGGGCGGGCACCTGCCCGTCGGCGCCGGAGCGGTGGACCTCCTCACCGACGGTGCCGAGGAGCACTGGCTGCGCGCTCCCCGCCACGACAACCGGCACACCCACGGCACGGGCTGCACGCTCGCCTCGGCGGTGGCCTCCGGCCTCGCCAAGGGGCTGCCGGTCCCGGACGCGGTCCGGGAGGCCAAGGAGTACGTGACCGGCGCCATCGCCGCCGGTTTCCGGCTGGGGTCCGGCATCGGCCCCGTCGACCACGCCTGGCCGTTCCGGCCGTAGACCGTGTTCCGGACGTCCCGCCGGGCCCGCGCCCCCGGCGCGGCACCGGCGCCGTCCTCGCCGTCGGCCGATCCCCGCGGCCCGGTCGGGGCGGTCCCCCGTCGGACAGGGCCTCACGCGGACATGGCAAAAGGCCGGTTCACCAAGGTGAACCGGCCTTTCAAGGCAACCGCAGGGGCTGCGCTACGACAAAACGTCGGCGAGATCATCCCCGCTCGCGCGGGGAACATCACTTAGCGCGAGACCTTGCCGGCCTTGATGCACGAGGTGCAGACGTTGAGCCGCTTCGGCGTCCGACCGACCACGGCACGCACACGCTGGATGTTGGGGTTCCAGCGACGAGACGTACGGCGGTGCGAGTGCGAAATGTTGTTGCCGAAGCCCGGCCCCTTGCCGCAGACATCGCAGTTGGCAGCCACGGGTCACTCCAAAGACTTCAGGTTTACAGTGAAATCCGGCGCACCGGAATCAGAGTTCTGAAGTGGCTTGCCGGGGGAATGGCCCGACTCTCATCGGGCAACCGAAGCAGCATACAACGACTGCTCCCGTGGAACGAAACTACCATGGCCGTCGCGGCCCCCGCTCCCGGCCCAGGTCACGAGCCGGTCTACGCTGCGATGACCCGGAACCCGAGGCCCCGAGCAGGAGGACCCCCCGTTGCCGCAGACCGCGCAGACCCTCGACGCCGCAGCGGTCCGATCCTGGTGCGTACGGGCGCTGCACGCGCTCGGCCGGGAACGCGAGGAGATCGACGCGATCAACGTGTACCCGATCGCCGACGGGGACACCGGAACGAACCTCTACCTCACCGTGGAGTCCGCCGCCCAGGCGGTCGACGCGGCCTTCGCGGTCGACGCCGGAGACGGCGGCCACGCCGGCCCTCCCGACCCCGCCACCGCCGTACGGGCGATGGCGCACGGCGCCCTGATCGGAGCCCGCGGCAACTCGGGGACGATCCTCTCGCAGCTGCTGCGCGGGATGGCCTCGGTCCTGGCCGAAGGGGGCGACGGAGAGCACCTCGCCCGCGCGCTCGCCGCCGCGGCGAGCGCGGCCCGGCAGGCCGTGGCCCACCCGGTGGAGGGCACCATCCTGAGCGTGGCGGGCGCCGCCGCCGCGGCCTGCGCGGGCGGCGGAACCCTCGTGACGGTGGCCCGGGCCGCCTACGACGGGGCCAGGGTCGCCCTGGAGGCGACCCCCGGCCAACTCGCCGTACTGGAGCGCGCCGGGGTCGTGGACGCGGGCGGACGAGGACTGGTCACCGTCCTCGGCGCCCTGGTCGAGGTCGTCTCCGGCGAGGCGCAGATCCGGCCCGCGACGGCGGCCCCGCACCGACCGGTCGCGGCCGAGGACTGCGCGACGCGCGGGGGTCCGGCGTTCGAGGTGATCTATCTCCTGGAGGCGCCCGAGGAATCCGTGGCCCGCCTCCGGGACCGGCTCGACGCGCTGGGCGAGTCCCTCGTCGTGGTCGGCGGGGACGGGCTGTGGAACGTCCACGTCCACGTCGACGACGCGGGAGCCGCCGTCGAGGCGGGCGTGGAGGCGGGCCGGCCGTACCGGATCCGGATCACGCACTTCCCCGGCACCGCCCAGGCGCCCGAACGCGCCCAGCGGGCCGTGGTGGCCGTCCTGCCGGGGGAGGGGCTCGCCGGACTGTGCGAGGCGGCCGGCGCCACCACCCTGCTGGCCCGGCCGGGCCGGCCGCCGGTCAGCGGCGCCCTGGTCGAGGCGATCCGGCGGGCCCACGCGCACGAGGTCGTCCTCCTGCCGAACGACACCGACCTGCGGCACACCGCCGGCGCCGCGGCCGAACAGGCCCGCGCGGAGGGCATCCGGGTCGCCCTGATCCCCACCCGGGCGGCCGTGCAGGGCATCGCGGCCCTCGCCGTCCACGAACCCGACCGGCGTTTCGACGAGGACGTCGTCGCCATGACCGCGGCGGCGGGCGCCACCCGCTACGCCGAACTCGCCGTCGCCGAACGGCAGTCCTTCACCTCGGCCGGTGTCTGCCAGGCCGGTGACGTCCTGGGCCTCATCGAGGGCGACGTGGCGGTGATCGGCCGGGACCTGACGGCGACGGCCCGCACGGTCCTGGACCGGATGCTGTCGGCCGGCGGTGAACTGGTCACCCTGATCGTCGCCGACGGCACGCCCCCGTCCCTCGCCGCCGCCCTGGAACGGCACGTCCGCGAGACCCATCTGGCGGTCGACACCACCACCTACCACGCGGGCGAAGGCGCCCCGCCGCTCCTCATCGGGGTCGAGTAGCCGGGACCGGCACGACCCGCTACGACCGGGGCCGGAGGCCCCTCGACAGCCCGCCGCACCCCCGGGAGGACACGCGTCCGCACCGCCCGTCCCCGCGCCGGAGAGGCCCGCCCGCCGCGACCCGGCCGGCGGATCTCCCCGGCCCGCGGGACGACTGTCGGTGCGGTGGTGTGCAATGGAGCCCGTGCCCGCGCTCGACGAACCACTGAAGAAACTGCTCGGAGCCGCCACCGCCAAGGTGATGGCCGAGCACCTCGACCTGCACACGGTCGGCGACCTGCTGCACCATTACCCACGGCGGTACGCCGAACGCGGTGAACTCACCTCGCTCGCGGAACTGCCCCTGGACGAACACGTCACGGTGGTGGCGCAGGTGGCCGACGCCCGGGTGCACACCTTCAACAAGGGTGGTCGGGGCACCGGACGGCGCCTGGAGGTGACCGTCACCGACGGTGGCGGCCGCATGCAACTGGTCTTCTTCGGCCGCGCGGTCCACTTCCACCAGAAGGAGCTCCTGCCCGGACGGCGCGGGATGTTCGCCGGCAAGGTCGGCGTGTTCAACCGCAAGCTCCAGCTCTCGCACCCCGAGTACAAACTCCTGGACGCCGACACCGGAGACGAGGCCGTCCGGGCCTTCGCGAACGAACTCCTCCCGATCTACCCCGCCGTCCGGCAACTCGAGTCCTGGACGATCGAGCAGTCCGTCTCCATCGCGCTGGACTCCCTCGCGGCCACCGGGTGGGCCGGACTCGCCGACCCCCTGCCGCCCGCCCTGCGCGAGGGCCGCGGCCTCACCGACCTGCCCGACGCCCTGTGGAAGGTCCACCGCCCCCGCAGCAAGGCGGACATCGCCGTCGCCCGCGACCGGCTCAAGTGGGACGAGGCATTCGTCCTCCAGGTCGCCCTCGCCCGCCGCCGGTACGCCGACACCCAGCTCCCCGCCGTCGCCCGCCGCCCCGCCCCGGGAGGTCTCCTGGACGCCTTCGACGCCGGACTGCCCTTCACCCTCACCGACGGCCAGCGGCGGGTGACGGAGGAGATCTTCGACGACCTCGCCACCGAGCACCCCATGCACCGGCTGCTCCAGGGAGAAGTGGGTTCGGGCAAGACGATGGTGGCGCTGCGCGCGATGCTCGCCGTCGTCGACGCCGGTGGGCAGGCCGCCATGCTCGCCCCCACCGAGGTCCTCGCCCAGCAGCACCACCGCTCGATCACCGAGATGATGGGCGAGCTCGCCGAGCGCGGCATGCTCGGCGGAGCCGAACACGCCACCAAGGTCGTGCTGCTCACCGGCTCCATGGGCGCCGCCGCGCGCCGGCGTGCGCTGCTCGACCTGGTCACCGGCGAGGCCGGGATCGTCATCGGCACACACGCCCTGATCGAGGACACGGTGCGGTTCCACGACCTGGGTCTCGTCGTCGTCGACGAGCAGCACCGCTTCGGCGTGGAGCAGCGCGACGCGCTGCGCGGCAAGGGCCACACCGGGGACGAGAAGCGGACCCCCCACCTGCTGGTCATGACGGCCACCCCGATCCCGCGCACCGTCGCCATGACCGTCTTCGGCGACCTGGAGACCTCCGTCCTCGACCAGCTCCCCGCCGGACGTTCGCCCATCGCCAGTCATGTGGTGCCGGCCGCGGACAAGCCCCACTTCCTCACCCGCGCCTGGGAGCGGGTGCGCGAGGAGGTGGAGAACGGCCACCAGGCGTATGTCGTCTGCCCGCGGATCGGCGACGGAGACGAGGAGAACGGCCAGGCGGCCACGGGACGCAAGGGTGCCGGAGAGAAGTCCCCGCCCGAGGACGAGACCGGCAAACGTCCCCCGCTGGCCGTCCTGGACGTCGCCGAGACGCTCCGGACCGGTCCGCTGGCCGGGCTGCGCGTCGAGGTGCTGCACGGCCGGATGCACCCGGACGACAAGGACGGCGTGATGCGCCGCTTCGCCGCCGGTGAGGCCGATGTCCTCGTCGCCACCACGGTCATCGAGGTCGGCGTCAACGTCCCCAACGCCACCGCCATGGTGATCATGGACGCGGACCGCTTCGGTGTCTCCCAGCTGCACCAGCTGCGCGGTCGCGTCGGCCGTGGCTCCGCCCCGGGCCTCTGCCTGCTCGTCACCGAGATGCCCGAGGCCAGTCCCGCCCGGCAGCGGCTGACCTCCGTCGCCTCCACCCTCGACGGCTTCGAACTCTCCCGGATCGACCTCGAACAGCGCCGCGAGGGCGACGTCCTCGGCCAGGCCCAGTCCGGCGTCCGCTCCTCGCTGCGGATGCTCACCGTCATCGAGGACGAGGAGGTCATCGCCGCCGCCCGGGAGGAGGCCACCGCCGTCGTGCTCGCCGACCCCGACCTGGCCGGCCATCCGGCCCTGCGGACGGCCCTGGACGCCCTGCTCGACAAGGAACGGGAGGAGTTCCTGGAGAAGGGGTGACCTCGCGGGCCGGTCCCCGGCCATATCGTGGAGACACCGATCTCAGCGAAGGACGAGGACCTCAGATGACCCGCGTGATCGCCGGAACCGCCGGCGGACGCCGACTGGCCGTACCGCCGGGCAACGGCACCCGCCCCACCTCCGACCGGGCGCGCGAGGGCCTCTTCTCCACCTGGGAGTCGCTCCGGGGCACGCTCGAAGGCGCCCGGGTCGCCGACCTCTACGCGGGCTCCGGCGCCGTCGGCCTGGAGGCGCTCTCCCGGGGCGCGGCCCACGCCCTGCTCGTCGAGGCCGACGCCCGCGCCGCCCGGACCGTCCGCGAGAACGTCCGCGCGCTCGGTCTGCCCGGCGCCGAGGTCCGCACCGGCAAAGCCGAGCAGATCGTCACCGGACCCGCCCCCGCCACCCCCTACGACCTGGTCTTCCTCGACCCGCCCTACGCGGTCCCGGACGACGATCTTCGGGAGATCCTCCTCACACTCCGCTCGGAGGGCTGGATCGGCGACGCCGCGCTCGTCACCGTGGAGCGCAGCACCCGAGGCGGGGAATTCGGCTGGCCGGCCGGTTTCGATCCACTGCGGGCCCGTCGCTACGGCGAGGGAACGTTTTGGTACGGTCGCGCCGCCTCTACGTGCGAAGACGCACGATGACCGGACCGGAGAGCGAGGAACCCACGTTGCGCCGCGCCGTCTGTCCGGGGTCATTCGACCCCATCACCAACGGACATCTCGACATCATCGCCCGCGCCTCCAAGCTGTACGACGTCGTACACGTCGCGGTGATGATCAACCAGTCGAAGAAGGGACTGTTCACCGTCGACGAGCGGATCGAGCTGATCCGCGAGGTCACCGCCGACTTCGGCAACGTCGAGGTGGAGTCCTTCCACGGCCTCCTCGTCGACTTCTGCAAGCAGCGCGACATCCCCGCGATCGTCAAGGGCCTGCGCGCCGTCAGCGACTTCGACTACGAACTCCAGATGGCCCAGATGAACAACGGCCTCTCGGGTGTCGAAACCCTGTTCGTGCCGACCAACCCCACCTACAGCTTCCTGTCGTCCTCCCTGGTCAAGGAGGTCGCGGCCTGGGGCGGCGACGTCTCCCACCTGGTTCCGCCCGCCGTCCTCGGCCGGCTCACCGCACGTCTCGCCGAGCAGCGACGCCCGACGTGACCACGGGCGAGGGACGCTGACACCCCGTCACGCACGGTCACCCGGTGTCGGACGGGCGCCGACTGCCCTTACAGTCGTCCCGTCCGTCTCCATCCAGCTGTAGAGAGTGGCGAGCACCCGGTGGACGTGCAGAAGAAACTCGACGAGATCGTCTCGACGATCACCAACGCCCGCTCCATGCCGATGTCGGCGTCCTGCGTGGTCAACCGCGCCGAGCTGCTCGCCGCGCTCGAAGAGGTGCGCGAGGCGCTGCCGGGCTCGCTCGCACAGGCCCAGGAGCTCCTCGGCGGCCGGGAGCACATGGTCGAACAGGCCCGCCAGGAGGCCGAGCGCATCATCGAGGCCGCCCACCTCGAGCGCGGCTCCCTGATCTCCGACACCCAGGTGGCCCGCCAGTCCCAGGACGAGGCGGACCGCATCCTGGGTGAGGCCCGCCGGGAGGCCGAGGAGATCCGCGCCGAGGCCGACGACTACGTCGACTCCAAGCTCGCCAACTTCGAGGTCGTCCTCAACAAGACCATCGGCTCGGTCGACCGCGGCCGCGAGAAGCTGCTGAGCCGCGGCCCGGGCGGCGCCGAGCACGGCTACACCGACGAGGGCGACCCCGAGTACGCCGCCGACCCGCGGCAGCTGATCCAGCGGATCGACGAGGCCGACGAGTTCATCGCCGCCAAGCTCGGCGCCTTCGAGGCCGTCCTCGGCAAGACCCTGGAGGCCGTCGGCCGCGGCCGGCAGACACTGCACGGCAGGATCGCCACCGACGAACTCGGGGCCCACATGGCGGCCCAGGACGCGGCGGCCGGCACGGTGCACACCAGCGACGCGGACTACCTGGCCGGCCTCGCCGAACTGGCCGACCCCGAGCCCGTCCGGCAGCCGGCCCCGCAGATCCCGGCGCAGCAGCCCGATCCGTACGGGTACCCGCAGCAGTCCCAGGACGTCTACGCGGCCGACACCGCCTACGCCGACGAGTACGTCGGCTCGCAGGACTCCTACGCCTACCAGGCGCAGGACCCGTACGCGTACCAGCAGCCGCAGCACCAGCAGACGGACCCGTACGGCTACCAGCAGCCGGCCCCGCAGCAGCAGGCCGCCCTCGACGAGACCAGCTTCTTCGACACGAGCATGATCGATCTGGAGCAGCTGCGCCGCTACGAGCAGGGACACTGAGGCCGCTCGGGAGGGTGCCGGGCGCGGCCGCCCGGCCCGGCCCGACCGCGGCGCGCCCCGCCCGGCGGCCCCGGCGGAGCGGGTGCGCCCGGCGGCCCGCGGACCGGATTGGGCCCTGAGCGAAGCGTCCAGTATCCTGGCTCTTCGGTCGCGCGCATGACCGCGATCCCTGCTGCCCGCTTCGTCACGCGATGCGCGCGCGGCAGACCCCTCACGATCCGAAAGCGGGAAGAACCCTGAGCACGCGCCTCGACCACCGCAACCCCCTCGTGTTCGACACACACGAGCTGGGGCGGCGTCCTGGTGCCCTTCAGCGGCTCTCGCGTTCGGTCGCGGCCCCTCAGCACTTCGGTGTCGAAGGAGTCGTGGGTGTGCCGGAAGGCGCGCCTCTGGAAATCGACCTCCGTCTCGAGTCGGTCATGGAAGGGGTGCTCGTCACAGGCACCGCCCGTGCATCGGCCGAGGGGGAGTGCGTAAGGTGTCTGGAGCCCGTCGAGCTCGATCTCGACGTGGACTTCCAGGAGATGTTCTCGTACCCCGACTCCGACGACCGGGGCCGCTCCAAGGCGGCCGCGGACGACGAAGCCGAGGACGACGAGGACATGATTCCCCTCGAGGACGGCATGTTCGACCTCGAACCCGTGCTGCGTGACGCGGTGGTGCTCGCACTGCCGCTGCAGCCGGTGTGCCGGGAGGACTGTGCGGGTCTGTGTTCCGACTGTGGAATCAACCTGAACGATCACCCGGACCACCACCATGAAGCCGTCGACATCCGTTGGGCGGCACTGCAGGGACTCGCCGGTTCGCTGGGAACCGATGAGAAGGACAACATGAGCGGCACTGCATCTGACGACGTTCAGAGCGCCGCCGAGAAGCAGGAGAAGTAGCCGTGGCTGTTCCGAAGCGGAAGATGTCGCGCAGCAACACGCGCCACCGCCGGTCGCAGTGGAAGGCTGCGGTCCCCACCCTGGTTTCGTGTGAGCGTTGCCAGGAGCCGAAGCAGCAGCACATCGCGTGCCCGAGCTGCGGCACCTACAACAAGCGCCAGGTCCTCTCGGTCTGAGTGGCTGGTGAGAGGCGCAATGTCTGAGTCCAACAAGACGGACAATGCCTCGTCCCACACGCTTCTGGAAGGGCGGCTCGGCTATCGGCTCGAGTCCGCCCTTCTGGTGCGTGCGCTGACCCATCGCTCGTACGCGTACGAGAACGGCGGTCTGCCCACCAACGAGCGTCTCGAGTTCCTCGGGGACTCCGTGCTCGGTCTGGTGGTCACGGACACGCTGTACCGCACCCACCCCGACCTGCCCGAAGGCCAACTGGCCAAGTTGCGGGCCGCGGTGGTCAACTCGCGTGCGCTGGCGGAGGTCGGCCGAGGCCTCGAACTCGGTTCCTTCATCCGACTCGGCCGGGGTGAGGAGGGCACAGGCGGCCGGGACAAGGCGTCCATCCTCGCCGACACCCTGGAAGCGGTGATCGGCGCGGTCTATCTCGACCAGGGTCTCGACGCGGCGTCCGAGCTGGTACACCGGCTCTTCGACCCGCTGATCGAGAAGTCCTCGAACCTCGGTGCGGGCCTGGACTGGAAGACCAGTCTCCAGGAACTGACCGCGGCCGAGGGTCTGGGTGTGCCGGAGTACCTCGTCTCCGAAGAGGGTCCGGACCACGAGAAGACCTTCACTGCTGCCGCCCGCGTCGGTGGTGTCTCGTACGGCACCGGCACCGGCCGCAGCAAGAAGGAGGCGGAGCAGCAGGCCGCCGAGTCCGCGTGGCGCGCGATCCGTGCCGCGGCGGACGAGCGCGCGGCCGAGGCGAAGGCGGCGGCCGAGTCCGGCGCCGCCGAGTCCGGTCCGCAGGAGCACGACGGCGGGGCGCCGACCTCCGCCGACCTTCCTTCGGCCTGAAGACCGAGAGCCTGTCGGGTGGCCTTCGAGCGCCCGGCCAGAGGCCACCCGACAGGCTCTGAGCCGCCCGCTCTTTCGCACCGTCGGTCCGCCCGCCCCCGAGTCCGGGGGCGGGCGGATTCGTGTGCGGTGCCGGCCGGCCTCCTGGGACCCGGTCCGGCCTCCCTCCCGCGGGAGATAGGCTTTCGGCAGCGTTCCCGTACGTACCCCCGCGGAGGATTCCCGTGCCCGAGTTGCCCGAGGTCGAGGTCGTACGGCGCGGGCTGGAGCGATGGGTCGGCGGCCGGACCGTCGGCGAGGTCGAGGTGCTGCACCCCCGGGCGGTGCGACGGCATCCGGCGGGCGGCGCGGACTTCGCGGCGCGGCTGAAGGGCCACCGTCTCGGGACGGCCCGCCGACGGGGCAAGTATCTCTGGATCCCGCTGGCCGACTCGGGCTCCTCGGTTCTCGGGCACCTCGGCATGAGCGGGCAGCTGCTCGTCCAGCCGGAGACCGCGCCGGACGAGAAGCACCTGCGGATCCGGGTACGGTTCCAGGACGACCTGGGCACCGAGCTCCGCTTCGTCGACCAGCGCACCTTCGGCGGTCTCTCGCTGCACGACGATACTCCCGAGGGACTGCCCGAGGTCATCGCGCACATCGCGCGGGACCCCCTGGACCCCCGGTTCGACGACGCCGCCTTCCAGGTCGCGCTCCGCCTGCGCCGGACGACCGTCAAGCGCGCGCTGCTCGACCAGTCGCTGATCAGCGGGGTCGGCAACATCTACGCCGACGAGGCGCTGTGGCGCAGCATGCTGCACTACGACCGGCCGACGGCGACGCTGGTCCGTCCCCGCTCGGCCGAGCTGCTCGGCCATGTGCGGGACGTCATGAACGCGGCCCTCTCGGCCGGCGGGACCAGCTTCGACAGTCTCTATGTCAACGTGAACGGCGAGTCGGGCTACTTCGACCGGTCGCTGGACGCGTACGGGCGCGAGGACGAGCCCTGTCACCGGTGCGGCACGCCGATACGCCGCCGTCCCTGGATGAACCGTTCGAGCTACTTCTGTCCGCGCTGCCAGCGGCCGCCGCGGGCGACCGCCTGACGCCGAGCCCCGTCGCCGCCGGGCGCCGGACGGGCCGTGTGACGACCCGGTACGACAGCGCTCGGACGGCTCGTCCGTCAGCGCACCGCGGCGCAGGTCGAGGCGCGCGGCTCGGGGTCCGTGGGCGTGTGCTTGGCGTCGTAGGTCTCCCGTGCCGACAGGACCTGCGGCATCCGGTTCTCGACCACGTCGATCAGGCCGAGCAGCCGTTCGGTGATCTCCCGGCCCAGGGGGGTGAGGCGGTAGTCCACCCGCGGCGGGTTCGTCGACTGGGCCTCGCGATGGACCAGACCGTCCCGCTCCAGCGCGTGCAGGGTCTGGGCCAGCATCTTCTCGCTCACGCCGTCGATCCTGCGGCGCAGCTCGTTGAAGCGGAACGTGCCCTCGTGCAGGGCTCCGAGCGTGAGGCTGCCCCACCGCCCCGTCACGTGTTCCAGCGTGCAACGGGACGGACAGGACCGGGCGAACACATCGAACGCGGGGTCGTCAGTCATGTCCCTACCATACGCGGACGCAGCGCTTACTACTGGAGTGCGCTTACTTACAGATTGCGCTAACTATTTGTTAGTGCTCTACTTCTGGTGCATTCCCTGCCGATGAGGAGCATTCCTGTGACCACCCCTGTCGTCTCCATCGCGTATCACTCCGGCTACGGCCACACCGCCGTCCTCGCGGAGGCCGTCCGTGTCGGGGCCGCCGACACCGGCGCCACCGTCCACCTCGTCAAGGTCGACGAGATCACCGACGCCCAGTGGGAGCTGCTCGACTCGTCCGACGCGATCGTCTTCGGATCGCCGACCTACATGGGCACCGCCTCGGGCGCCTTCCACGCCTTCGCGGAGCTGAGCTCCAAGCGCTGGTTCACCGACGCCTGGCGGGACAAGCTGGCCGCGGGCTTCACCAACTCCGCCTCCAAGAGCGGCGACAAACTGCACACGCTCCAGTTCTTCCAGGTGCTGGCCGGCCAGCACGGCATGCACTGGGTGAACCTCGGTCTGAAGCCGGGCTGGAACTCGAGCACGGGGTCCGAGCACGACATCAACCGCCTCGGCTTCTTCGCCGGTGCCGCCGCCCAGTCGAACAGCGACGAGGGCCCGGAGACCGTGCACAAGGCCGACATCGCCACTGCGGAGCACCTCGGCCGCCGCGTCGCCGAGACGGCCCGCACCTTCGCGGCCGGCCGCGCCACGGTCTGACCTGACCTGACCTGTACCCGACCTGACCCGGCCCGCGTCGAGCCGCGACGCTCGCCGCGCGTCGCGGAGCCGTTCCTCGGGCGGCCGTCCCGCTCACCGGATGCGAGAGGACCCGTCACCGGCAGGTGACGGGTCCTCTCGCATCCGGTCGGGCGCGCCCCGCGCCGTCGGCCGGCCGCTGTCTCAGTAGCCGAAGTCCTGCGTCCACCACGGGCCGCCGTCCGCGAAGTGGACGCCGACCCCCATGGTCCGGAAGTCGCAGTTGAGGATGTTCGCGCGGTGGCCGTCGCTGTTCATCCAGGACGCCACCACCGCCGCGGCGTCCACCTGGCCGCGGGCGATGTTCTCGCCGCCCATGCCCACGATGCCCGCCTTCGCGGCACGCGCCCAGGGGGTCGCGCCGTCCGGGTCGGTGTGGTCGAAGAAGCCGCGCGTCGCCATGTCCGCGCTGAAGGCGTCGGCCAGCGCCGCGAGCCGCGCGTCGACCGTGACCGGGGTGCAGCCCACCTTGGCCCGCTCCTGGTTGACCAGCCGGGCGACCTCCGCCGCCGCGGCGGCCTCACGATTCACCGGAGCCGGGGGCTGGGTGCGCTGGACCGGTGGCTGAGTGGTGGGCTTCGGCCGCGCCGTGCGCGAGGGCTCGACCGCCGCCGTCTTCTTCGGAGCCGGGGCGGCGGCCTTCGTGGGGGCCGCCCTCGTGGGGCTCGCCTTCGCGGGAGCCTCCTTCGTGGGGCTCGCCTTCGCGGGAGCCTCCTTCGAAGCGGCCGGCTTCGGCTTCGGCTTCGCGGACGGCGTGGCCGTGGGCGAGGGAGCGGCGGTCCGGGACGGGCTCGCGGGTGAGGCCGCCCCGCCGGGACCGGTGACGGTGCCCGTGGGCTCGTCGGAGGCTGTCGCCGAGGCGCCGCCCTGCTGCGTGAGCAGCTCCGGCGCCCGCTGGGACTGTGTCTGGCGTTCGCCGGAACCGGCGCTGCCCACGGTGACGGTATCCCCGCCTCCGGGTATCAGGCCCGAGGCGACGGCGACCGCGCCGACCGCGACGGCCGCGGAGGCACCGAGAAGCCCGGTGCGGACCGGCCTCCTGCGTCGGGTACCCCGGTGCCGGCGGTCCGTGCCGTCCGCATATCCTTCTGCGGCGGGCGCGGCGCCGGAGCGACGATGGCGTCCCATCTGCTCTGCCTTCCTGACGACCTGTGCTGTCTGCACTGTGCTCTGCGCTTTGCTGATCTTTGCAATCGCTGTCGAG
Source organism: Streptomyces sp. NBC_01216 (assembly GCF_035994945.1). Taxonomy (NCBI): domain Bacteria; kingdom Bacillati; phylum Actinomycetota; class Actinomycetes; order Kitasatosporales; family Streptomycetaceae; genus Streptomyces; species Streptomyces sp. NBC_01216. The sequence continues at coordinate 1,906,820 of NZ_CP108677.1, read as the reverse complement.
TGCCTTCGGGAGCGCGCCCGTTCGCGTGACGCTCACCGGGTGGGGACTGTACGCCATGACGGGGCGGGGGTGCCGTGCTCTTCCGGCATTCCGGGCGCTAACGTGCAGTCATGAACGAAGACGTACGGCTCACCGCCTGGGTGCGCGGCCGTGTACAGGGAGTGGGCTTCCGTTGGTTCACCAGGGCAAACGCGCTGGAGATCGGAGCGCTCGTCGGCTTCGCGCTCAACCTCGACGACGGCAGGGTGCAGGTCGTGGCCGAGGGGTCGAGTGAGAATTGCCACCGTCTGCTGGAGTGGCTGCGCTCGGCCGACACGCCCGGACGTGTGGACGGAGTCACTGAGATATGGGGCACTCCGCGTGGCGGCTACGACGGCTTCGCCATCCGCTGACGATCTTGTCGGCAGTGGCCCGCCCGGTGCCTCGCGCGGTCCTCGGGTGGACGTTCGAAGACGGCCCCCTGAAGGGGAAACGGCCTGGTGGTTGCGGAGAGGGGCTTGCCCTGGGAGTCTGTGCGCGCAAGGATGATCTCCACGCCCCCCGAGGCACCGAGTCGCGAGGCCCCGCCGCCGTTCCCACGGCCGCCGCCCGCCGGTCGCCCCTTGATGCGGGGCGTGATCGTGTTGACCGTCAAACTTTTTGGTGAGACTCTGGAATCCCCGCGCACCTTAGCTGTTTGGCAGTAGGAATCGGCACGATCAGCAGTGCTGCCGAGCACCGCGGGTGCGAATCCCTCACGACCCACACCGCTTCGGTCGGTCACTCAGTGTGGAGGACCATCCATCATGGCAAAGGCGCTTCTCGGTTACGTCGGCGGCTCCGACCCGCGACTCCTCGCCGAGATGCGACGGCTTCAGCAGCGCGTCCAGGATCTGGAGTCCGAGCTTGTTCGGATCCAGTCCGAGAACGACGCGCTCAACGCTGCCGCCGCTCAGCATGGAGAGTCGCTGCTCGACAGCATCGACCTCGACGTTCCCCAGGCGGAGCCCGCGCTCACCTGACAGGCAAGCCCCGTGCCGGGGCCAGGTGAGAATCACTCTCGCCGGCACAGCCAGACATGCAAGGGGCGCTCCGGCGTCCCTTCTTTCTTCGCCGACCCGCGTCCCCCCAGGTGACACCCCTTTCTTGAGGGAGGATGTGCCCTGCGCCCTCACCGGTGAAACGCACGGTCCCCGGTAGAGTCCGGGGGCGTGCACCTCAAGGCCCTCACCCTCCGTGGCTTCAAGTCGTTCGCCTCCGCCACCACGCTGCGGTTCGAACCGGGAATCACCTGCGTCGTGGGGCCGAACGGATCGGGCAAGTCCAACGTGGTGGACGCGCTGTCCTGGGTCATGGGCGAACAGGGTGCCAAGTCGCTGCGCGGCGGCAAGATGGAGGACGTCATCTTCGCCGGCACGACCGGGCGGCCTCCGCTCGGCCGTGCCGAGGTCTCGTTGACCATCGACAACTCCGACGGCGCCCTGCCCATCGACTACGCGGAGGTCACCCTCACCCGGATCATGTTCCGGGGCGGCAGCAGCGAGTACCAGATCAACGGTGACACCTGCCGGCTGCTCGACATCCAGGACCTGCTCTCCGACTCCGGGATCGGCCGCGAGATGCACGTCATCGTCGGCCAGGGCCGGCTCGACTCCGTGCTGCACGCCGACCCGATGGGCCGCCGTGCCTTCATCGAGGAGGCCGCCGGTGTACTCAAGCACCGCAAGCGCAAGGAGAAGGCGCTTCGGAAGCTCGACGCGATGCAGGTCAACCTCGCCCGTGTGCAGGACCTGACGGACGAACTGCGCCGACAGCTCAAACCACTGGGGCGCCAGGCGGCGGTCGCCCGCCGAGCCGCCGTCATCCAGGCCGATCTGCGCGACGCGCGGCTTCGCCTGCTCTCCGACGACCTCGTACGCCTTCAGGAGGCGCTGCGGACCGAGGTCGCCGACGAGGCCGCCCTGCTCGCACGCAAGGAGGGCACGGAGGCGGAACTGCGGGCCGCGCTCGCCGCGGAGACCGGCCTGGAGGACGAGGTCCGCCGGCTCGCCCCACGCCTTCAGCGCGCCCAGCAGACCTGGTACGAACTCTCCCAGCTCGCCGAGCGGGTGCGCGGCACCGTCTCGCTCGCCGACGCGCGAGTGAAGAGCGCCACCGCGCAGCCCCCCGAGGAGCGGCGGGGCCGCGACCCGGAGGACATGGAGCGAGAGGCGGCGCGCATCCGGGAGCAGGAGGCCGAGTTGGAAGCGGCCCTGGAGGCCGCCGAGCGCGCACGGGAGGACACCGTCGCCCACCGCGCCGAACTGGAGCGCGAACTCGCGGCGGAGGAGCGGCGCCTCAAAGACGCGGCCCGCGCCATCGCCGACCGGCGCGAGGGTCTCGCGAGGCTGCACGGACAGGTCAACGCCGCTCGCTCGCGGGCCGCCTCCGCACAGGCCGAGATCGACCGGCTGGCCGCCGCGCGTGACGAGGCGCGGGACCGGGCGGCCCTCGCCCAGGAGGAGTACGAACAGCTCAAGGCCGAGGTCGACGGTCTCGACGCGGACGACAGTGAGCGGGGCGAGCGGTACGAGGCCGCCCGCCGTGACCTGGCCGCGGCGGAGTCCGCGCTGACGGAGGCCCGCGAGGCGGCCACCGACGCGGAGCGCAGCCGGGCCGCGACCCGGGCCCGACACGACGCGCTGGCGCTGGGGCTCCGCCGCAAGGACGGCACCGGCGCGCTGCTCGGCGCCCGCGACACACTGAACGGCCTCCTCGGACCGGCCGCCGAACTCCTCGCCGTCACACCCGGTCACGAGATTCCGCTCGCCGCCGCGCTGGGCGCGGCGGCCGACGCGGTCGCCGTGTCAGGCCCGGCGGCGGCGGCCGACGCCCTGCGACTGCTGCGCAAGCAGGACGCGGGCCGTGCCGCCCTCCTGACGGCCGGTTCCCCGGAGCCGTACCGCCCCCCGGAGGGTGCCGGACCCGCCGACCGCGACCCGGTCGACGGGGCGTCGCGGGGCGCGGGGCACGACCCGGTCGACGGGGTCCCCGGCCCCGGAGCGGAGGCCCGGCCCGCCGTCGCCTTCGTGAGCGGGCCCGAGGAGATCATGCGGGCCGTCCGCCGACTCCTGGACGGGATCGTCGTGGTGGGCACGCTGGAGGAGGCCGAGGAGCTCGTCCGTCACTTCCCGCACCTCACCGCCGTCACCGCCGAAGGCGACCTGCTCGGCGCGCACTTCGCCCAGGGAGGCTCGGCCGGGGCGCCCAGCCTCCTCGAAGTGCGGGCATCGGTCGACGAGGCCGCCGCCGAGCTGGAGCGGCTCGCCGTGCGCTGCGAGGAACTGGCCGCCGCCCAGGAGGAAGCCACCGGGCGCCGGGCCGCAGCCGCCGCGCTCGTCGAGGAACTGGCCGAACTCCGCCGTGCCGCCGACCGCGAGAAGTCCGCCGTGGCGCAGCGGCTCGGACGGCTCGCCGGGCAGGCCCGGGGTGCCGCCGGGGAGGCCGAGCGGACCGCCGCGGCGACCGCCCGCGCCGAGGAGGCCCTGGAGCGGGCGGGCTCCGAGGCCGAGGAACTCGCCGAGCGGCTGCTCGTCGCGGAGGAGGCCCCCGCCGAGGAGGAGCCCGACACCTCCGTCCGCGAGCGGCTCGCGGCCGACGGCGCCAACGCCCGGCAGACCGAGATGGAGGCCCGCCTCCAGCTGCGCACCCACGAGGAACGGGTCAAGGGCCTCGCGGGCCGCGCGGACTCCCTCGACCGGTCGGCCCGCGCCGAACGCGAGGCACGCGCGCGGGCCGCGCGGCGCCGCGCCCGGCTGCGCCACGAGGCCGAGGTGGCGGGGGCCGTCGCCGCCGGCGCGCGCCGGCTGCTCGCCCACATCGAGGTCTCGCTGGTCCGCGCCGAGCGGGAACGCGCGCTGGCCGACGCCGCCGGAAGGGCCCGCGAGCAGGAGCTGACCACGGCCCGGAACCGGGGACGCGCGCTCAAGGCCGAACTCGACAAGCTCACCGACTCCGTGCACCGCGGCGAGGTCCTCGGCGCCGAGAAGCGGATGCGGATCGAGCAGCTGGAGACGAAGGCGCTGGAGGAGCTCGGCGTCGAACCGGCCGGGCTGGTCTCCGAGTACGGCCCCCACCAGCCGGTGCCGCCGTCTCCGCCGGCCGAGGGGGAGGAGCTTCCCGAGGACCCCGGACATCCGCGCAACCAGCCCCGCCCGTTCCTCCGAACGGAGCAGGAGAAGCGACTCAGGGCCGCGGAGCGGGCGTACCAGCGGCTCGGCAAGGTCAATCCGCTGGCGCTGGAGGAGTTCGCCGCCCTGGAGGAGCGCCACCAGTTCCTCTCCGAGCAGCTGGAGGACCTGAAGAAGACCCGGGCGGACCTCCTCCAGGTCGTGAAGGAGGTCGACATCCGGGTCGAGCAGGTCTTCACCGAGGCGTTCCGGGACACGGCACGGGAGTTCGAGGGGGTCTTCTCGCGGCTCTTCCCGGGCGGTGAGGGGCGGCTGGTCCTGACCGACCCCGACGACATGCTCACCACGGGAGTCGAGGTGGAGGCCCGCCCGCCCGGCAAGAAGGTCAAGCGGCTCTCACTGCTCTCCGGCGGCGAACGCTCGCTGACCGCCGTGGCCATCCTCGTCTCCATCTTCAAGGCCCGCCCCAGCCCGTTCTACGTCATGGACGAGGTGGAGGCGGCGCTCGACGACACCAACCTCCAGCGGCTGATCCGGATCATGCGGGAGCTCCAGGAGTCCTCGCAGCTACTCGTGATCACGCACCAGAAGCGGACCATGGAGGTCGCGGACGCGCTGTACGGCGTCTCCATGCAGGGCGACGGGGTGTCGAAGGTGATCAGCCAGCGGCTGCGCTGACGGTCCCTCGAGCACCATCACATTCAAGGCTTGAATATCCAATCCCCCGATGGGCCTCCAGTGAGGGGTAGGCCGGCAGTCGTTTCGTCGTGTCCCACTGGAAGGGACGCCCCGTTACCTCATGGGGGATGAAGCCGGTGGATCGCCGGCTGGGCCGTCACCGCGAGCTTCCCGTCCCTCGCCGACTGGAACCTCTCCGGCACCTACGTCATCTACACGGTCTTCGCCGTGCTCTCGATCCCCTTCGTGCTGCGGTACGTCAAGGAGTCGAAGGGCGAGGCGTTGGAGGAGATGTGCTGAACCCCGCTGCCCCTCTCCTCGGTGTGAGTACGGACCCGGCTCGCGGCCCTACGCCCCGAGCCGGGGCAGTACCTCCTCGCCGAACAGTCGCAGGCTCCGCCACGCCTCCTCCACCGGCATCCCGCCGCACAGTGGATGCAGCACCGGACTCCGCGGCCCCAGCGCGACGCACTCGTCCGGAGTGACGATCCGGTAGACGCCCTCGGCGCGCAGTTCCTCCGTCGTCGTCGCCCTCGAGCGCACCGCAGAGCGGATGTCCTTCGACTGCCACGAGGCGTAGGTGCGCGCTTCGTGGAGGAGGTGCTCCCCGTACAGCGCCCAGCAGCGGTCCGGGTCCCGCGACACGTGCAGCAGCGGTGTCTCCTCCGCGGGCATCAGGGTCCAGCCGTCGGTGCCGTACTCCGCGCACCGCTGCCGGTAGTACGCCGCCAGCTCCGGCAGATGGGCGCTCGGGAAGAACGGCAGCCCCAGCCGGGCCGCCCGCCGCGCCGCCGCCCGGGAGGAGCCGCCCACCAGCAGCGGGGGATGCGGCCTGGTGAGGGGCCGGGGGGTGACCCGCACCGTGCGGCCCCGGTAGGTGAAGGGCTCGCCGGACCACGCCCGCAGCAGCGTCTCCAGGAGCAGGTCCTGGAGTTCGCCGCGCCGGCTCCAGTCGATGCCGCGCTCCGCGTACTCCTCCGGCCGGTAGCCGATTCCCGCGACCGTCACCAGGCGGCCCGCGCTGAGCAGGTCGAGGACCGCGATCTCCTCGGCGAGCCGCAGCGGATCGTGCAGCGGCCCGATGGCCGCCGAGACGGTGACCGCGATCCGGCGGGTCGCCCCGAAGACCGCGCCGGCGAAGGCGAAGGGCGAGGGCAGCCAGTTGTCGGCCACCCCGTGGTGCTCCTCGGTCTGCACCGTGTCGATCCCGTGCGTGTCGGCGTACGCGGCCATCGCGAGCGCCGCGCGATAGCGCTCCGAGAGGGACTCCGGGGTCCCCCGGGGGTCGGCGAGGTTGAACCGTACGACCGTGAACGGCATGGGGGACCCCCTCCGCGGGCGGGACAGGCCGGCCAAGGGACCATATCTGACGCTACATCAGATGGAAACGGCCTCGCGGACCCCGGCCCGGGGCCGGTACCCACCGGCGGGGCCCCCGGTGGGCGTGCGGCGGGGCCGGGCGGGGAGTGCGGACCTCCGGCGCCTTCGTGTCCGATACTGGTCGGGTTATGGAACTCATCCTTGCTGTAGTCATCGCTCTGGTCGTCGCGGTCGCCGTGACCAGCGGGCTCGTGATCAGCGGTCGCAAGAAGAAGCTGCCGCCGGCCGGTCCGTCCACCACGCCGACCATCACCGCTCCGCCCGCCGAACCGCATGTCGGCGACGAGGCGGAGGCACCGCGGGAAGAACCACGCCGCACCGTCGAAGAGGTCGGGCTCCCGGCCGCCGAGGACTCCGCCACCGTCGAGGAGCCACCGGTCGTCGCCGAGCCGGCCGTCCCCGCCCTCGAGGTCCCCGAACCGACCGCGGGTCGTCTCGTACGCCTGCGGGCCAAGCTCGCCCGCTCCCAGAACTCGCTGGGCAAGGGGCTGCTCACGCTGCTCTCCCGTGAGCACCTCGACGAGGACACCTGGGAGGAGATCGAGGAGACGCTCCTCACCGCCGACGTCGGCGTCGCCCCCACCCAGGAGCTCGTCGAACGCCTGCGCGAGCGCGTCAAGGTCCTCGGCACCCGCACCCCCGAGGAACTCAAGAACCTGCTCCGCGAGGAGCTGCTCGTCCTGCTCGGCGACCACGACCGTGCGGTGAAGACCGAGAGCGGCGCGGACACCCCGGGCGTCGTCATGGTCGTCGGCGTCAACGGCACCGGCAAGACCACCACCACCGGAAAGCTCGCCCGTGTCCTGGTCGCCGACGGCCGCTCGGTCGTGCTCGGCGCCGCGGACACCTTCCGCGCCGCCGCCGCCGACCAGCTCCAGACCTGGGGTGAGCGGGTCGGTGCGCGGACCGTGCGCGGCCCGGAAGGCGGCGACCCTGCCTCCATCGCCTTCGACGCGGTCAAGGAGGGCGTCGCCGAGGGCGCCGACGTGGTCCTCATCGACACCGCCGGCCGGCTGCATACCAAGACCGGCCTGATGGACGAGCTGGGCAAGGTCAAGCGCGTCGTGGAGAAGCACGGCCCGCTCGACGAGATCCTTCTCGTGCTCGACGCCACCACCGGTCAGAACGGTCTCATCCAGGCCCGTGTCTTCGCCGAGGTCGTCGACATCACCGGCATCGTCCTGACCAAGCTCGACGGCACCGCCAAGGGTGGCATCGTCGTCGCCGTCCAGCGCGAGCTGGGGGTCCCGGTCAAGCTGGTCGGACTGGGCGAGGGCCCGGACGACCTGGCGCCGTTCGAACCGGGCGCCTTCGTCGACGCCCTCATCGGCGACTGACGCCCCGCCGGAGACCCGTACATCCACCGGAGACGACCGCTCCGGACACCCGGAACCCCCGGGTCGCGACGAACGCTCCGGTCATGACGGAGGCCCCGCCCGGCGGCGGGGCCTCCGTCATGCCGGGCCCGCCGCCGGGTCAGGAGGGGCTGCGGTGGCAGACGTAGGCGAGCGTGCCGAGCAGCAGTCGCGCCTGTGGCGGCGCCCCGGCCGTGTCCAGCGTCGGCGGGCGCAGCCAGCGGACGGGGCCGAGGCCGCCCAGGTCCGAGGGCGGGGCCGTGATGTGGGCGCCCGCCCCCAGGCACTCGAGGTCCAGGCCGGCATCATCCCAGCCCATCCGGTACAGCAGCCGCGGGAGCTCCGCGGCCGCTCCGGGCGCCACGAAGAACTGCGCCCGCCCCGTCGGCGTCGCGCAGACCGGACCCAGCGGGAGCCCCATCCGCTCCAGCCGGACCAGGGCGCGCCGCCCGGCCGGCTCCGCCACCTCGATCACGTCGAAGGCGCGCCCCAGCGGCAGCAGGATCGCCGCTCCCGGATACCGCGACCAGGCCCGCGTCGCCTCGCCGAGGCCCGCGCCCGCCGGCACCGCCTCGGCGAACGGGAGCGGATGCGCCCCCGGTGCCATACAGGCGGAACGCCCGCAGGAGCACTGGCCGGAAACGGCCCTCGCACCCGGGAGCACGTCCCAGCCCCACAGTCCGGTGTACTCCGCCACTGCCGTGCACTCCGTGCTGCGGACGCGGCGTCGTGCGCCGGACCTCATCTCACGAATGCCGCCGATCGTGAAGCCCATGCCCCCTCCAACGGGTCGGACGCGCCGGTGGTTACGACCGGGAGTCCCCCCGTCACGCTCTGTGTCCAACGGTGGCGCACCGTCGCGGGAGGGGTGGTGTGGACCGCGACACGCGCCTCCACGCGCACCGCTCCGCCGACCCCTGGTTCGTCGCATGTCAAGTGAATCGCGTTCAGTCTCAGGTGAGTTCATTCGAAGGGGTGGCGAATGGTGGCGATTCTTGAATCGCCCTCGCGGGAGAGGTGATCGTAGGATTACTTTCGGTACACGAGCCCTCGGGTCGATGCGCGCGCGGGTATGCCGGAGGCAACCCGATTTCCCGTTCGAAGGAGTACAAGCTCCGGACGGACGCCGCAACTCGCGGCATTCTGATAGGGGTTCGCGCAGCAAGGGCATCGATGTGGATGGGGGCAATCCTGTGGGCGGCAACGGCGCAGACGGTACGACTGCCGGCAAGCGCCCGAACGAGCAGCTGAGCTCGTGGTTCGTGCGCAGCGGCTGGTCCAAGGGCGAACTGGCGCGCCAGGTGAACCGCAGAGCGCGCCAGATGGGCGCGCACCACATCAGCACCGACACCTCCCGGGTGCGGCGCTGGCTCGACGGCGAACAGCCCCGCGAGCCCATCCCGCGCATCCTCTCCGAACTGTTCTCGGAGCGGTTCGGCTCCGTCGTCGCCGTCGAGGACCTCGGACTGCGCGCCGCCCACCAGTCGCCCTCCGTCTCCGGCGTCGACCTGCCCTGGGCCGGGCCCCAGACCGTCACCCTGCTCAGCGAGTTCTCGCGCAGCGACCTCATGCTCGCCCGCCGCGGCTTCCTCGGCTCCGCCCTCTCGCTCGCCGCCGGCCCCTCCCTCATCGAGCCCATGCAGCGCTGGCTCGTCCCCACCCCGGCCACCGAGGCCGACCGGCCCGAACCGGCCACCGACACCCGCCGCCCCCACCGCCTCTCCCCGGGCGAACTCGACCTCCTCGAATCCACCACCGCGATGTTCCGCCAGTGGGACGCCCAGTGCGGCGGCGGACTGCGCCGCAAGGCGGTCGTCGGCCAGCTCCACGAGGTCACCGACCTCCTCCACGAGCCGCAGCCCACCGCCACCGCCAAGCGCCTCTTCGCCTGCGCCGCCGAACTCGCCGAACTCGCCGGCTGGATGAGCTACGACGTGGGCCTCCAACCCACCGCGCAGAAGTACTTCGTCCTCGCCCTGCACGCCGCCAAGGAAGCCGGGGACAAGCCCCTCGGCTCGTACATCCTGTCCTCGATGAGCCGCCAGATGATCCACCTCGGCCGGCCCGACGACGCCCTCGAACTCGTCCACCTCGCCCAGTACGGCAGTCGCGACTGCGCGACCGCACGCACCCAGGCGATGCTGTATGCGATGGAGGCCCGCGCCTACGCCAACATGGGCCAGCCCGGCAAGTGCAAGCGAGCCGTCCGGATGGCCGAGGACACCTTCGCCGACATCGGCCTCGACGGCGAACCCGAGCCCGACTGGATCCGCTTCTTCTCCGAGGCCGAACTCAACGGCGAGAACTCGCACTCGTACCGCGACCTCGCCTACGTCGCCGGCCGCTCCCCGACCTACGCCTCCCTCGCCGAGCCCGTCATGGAGCGGGCCGTCGCCCTCTTCGAGAAGGACACCGAGCACCAGCGTTCGTACGCACTGAACCTCATCGGCATGGCCACCGTGCACCTGCTCAAGCGCGAACCCGAACAGTCCGCACTCCTCGCCGAGAAGGCCCTCGGCGTCGCCCGGAGCGTCCGCTCCGAACGGGTCAACACCCGCCTGCGCAAGACCGTCGACACCGCCGCCCGCGACTACGGCCACGTCACCGAGGTCGTCCAGCTCACCGACCGGCTCACCGCGCTGCTCCCCGAGGCCGCCGAGGCCGTCTGACCCCCACCGCGCCCCCGGCGCACCCCCGGAACCCCGGCCGCGACAGCCCTCCCGTACTGCCCGACTCGGCTCCCCCGCCGCAAGGACACAGGGACGACTGTCGCGGCCGGTCCACGTCCCCGGTCGCCGGCCACGAACGGTACCGCCGTTACATCCCCGTGACCCAGGGGTTCACAGCGGCGTAACACTCCCCACCCCTTCGTCACCGCCCGGAAACATCGAGCGGCATCGGCGGAAACGGCGCTGCGCCAACCTCTGGGCCATAACCGGCCACCCCTCACGGCCAAGCCGCCCTCCGGCCCGCCCCCCGCACCGGCCGTACCGACGACGAGGAGACGCCGATGGCCTCAGCCATCACGACCCTGGCCGCAGACGCCCCCGAGCTGTCTGCCGCGAACACCGGGTTCATGCTCATCTGCTCCGCCCTGGTCATGCTGATGACCCCGGCCCTGGCCTTCTTCTACGGAGGAATGGTCCGGGTCAAGTCCACCCTCAACATGCTGATGATGAGCTTCATCAGCCTCGGGATCGTCACGATCCTGTGGGTGCTCTACGGCTTCAGCATGGCCTTCGGCACCGACCTCGGATCGGTCGTCGGCTGGTCCTCCGAATACGTCGGCCTCAGCGGCATCGGCGTCTCCGAAGTCTGGGACGGCTACACCATCCCGGTGTTCGTCTTCGCCGTCTTCCAGCTGATGTTCGCGATCATCACCCCCGCCCTCATCAGCGGCGCCCTCGCCGACCGGGTGAAGTTCACCGCCTGGGCCCTCTTCATCACCCTCTGGGTCACCGTCGTCTACTTCCCGGTCGCGCACTGGGTGTGGGGCTCCGGCGGCTGGCTCTTCGAGATGGGCGTCATCGACTTCGCCGGCGGCACCGCCGTCCACATCAACGCGGGCGCCGCGGCGCTCGGCGTGATCCTCGTCATCGGCAAGCGCGTCGGCTTCAAGAAGGACCCGATGCGCCCGCACAGCCTCCCGCTGGTCATGCTCGGCGCCGGCCTGCTGTGGTTCGGCTGGTTCGGCTTCAACGCCGGCTCCTGGCTCGGCAACGACGACGGCGTCGGCGCGGTGATGTTCGTCAACACCCAGGTCGCCACCGCCGCCGCGATGCTCGCCTGGCTGATCTACGAGAAGATCCGCCACGGCTCCTTCACCACCCTCGGCGCCGCCTCCGGCGCCGTCGCCGGCCTCGTCGCCATCACCCCCTCCGGCGGTTCCTGCTCCCCCCTCGGCGCCATCGCCATCGGCGCCGTCGCCGGTCTCCTGTGCGCCATGGCCGTCGGCCTGAAGTACAAGTTCGGCTACGACGACTCCCTCGACGTCGTCGGCGTCCACCTCGTCGGCGGAATCGTCGGTTCTCTCCTCGTCGGCTTCTTCGCCACCGGCGGCGTCCAGTCCGACGCCAAGGGCCTCTTCTACGGCGGCGGCCTCGACCAGCTCGGCAAGCAGGCCGTCGGAGTCTTCGGGGTCCTCGCGTACTCTCTGATCGCCTCCGCGATCCTCGCGCTCCTCATCGACAAGACGATGGGCATGCGGGTCAGCGAGGACGACGAGATCTCCGGCATCGACCAGGTCGAGCACGCCGAGACCGCGTACGACTTCAGCGGAGCAGGCGGCGGCGCCGCCTCGCGCTCCACCACCGCCACCGCCCCCGCCGCCCCCGAGACCAAGAAGGTGGACGCATGAAGCTCATCACCGCCGTCGTGAAGCCCCACCGGCTGGACGAGATCAAGGAAGCCCTCCAGGCATTCGGGGTCCAGGGCCTCACGGTCACCGAGGCCAGCGGCTACGGCCGGCAGCGCGGGCACACCGAGGTCTACCGCGGCGCCGAGTACACCGTCGACCTCGTCCCCAAGATCCGCATCGAGGTCCTCGTCGAGGACGAGGACGCCGAACAGCTCATCGATGTCGTGGTCAAGGCCGCCCGAACCGGCAAGATCGGTGACGGCAAGGTGTGGAGCGTGCCCGTCGAGACGGCCGTACGCGTCCGCACCGGCGAACGCGGTCCGGACGCACTGTAAGCACGCGAACCAGGGAGCTGCTGGGTGACGAGCCTCGAAGTGAGTACGCAAGCGGAAGACTCGGGACCCAGCGGCTACGCGGCGGCCCGGCTGCGCCTTCTCAGCGAGAAGACGCAGTCCGGGCCGCCGCGCCGTGCCGCCCTGGCCCGCCTGACCGACGACTGGCTGAACGGACTGTTCGCCGCCGCCCGACCACCACGAGGGGTGGCGCTCGTCGCCGTCGGCGGCTACGGACGCGGCGAACTCTCCCCACGCAGCGACCTCGACCTGGTCCTGCTCCACGACGGCACGACCGACGCCGGCACCCTCGCCGCCCTCGCCGACCGCATCTGGTATCCGGTCTGGGACCTCGGCCTCGCCCTCGACCACTCCGTGCGCACCCCCGCCGAGGCCCGCAGAACGGCCGGGGAGGACCTCAAGGTCCAGCTCGGCCTGCTCGACGCCCGGCACATCGCCGGTGACCTCGGACTCGTCACCGCGCTGCGCACCACCGTCCTCGCCGACTGGCGCAACCAGGCTCCCGGACGGCTCCCCGAACTCGACGCCCTCTGCCGCGAGCGGGCCGAACGCATGGGCGAGCTCCAGTTCCTCCTCGAACCCGACCTCAAGGAGGCCCGCGGCGGACTGCGCGACGCCCAGGTCCTGCGCGCCGTCGCCGCCTCCTGGCTCGCCGACGCCCCCCGGGAAGGACTCGACGCCGCCCGCCGCCGCCTGCTCGACGCCCGCGACGCCCTCCACCTGGCCACCGGCCGCGCCACCGACCGGCTCGCCCTCCAGGAACAGGACGCCGTCGCCCGGGAACTCGGCCTGCTCGACGCCGACACCCTGCTGCGCGAGGTGTACGAAGCCGCCCGTGTCATCTCGTACGCCACCGACGTCACCTGGCGCGAGGTCAACCGCGTCCTCAAGGCACGCTCCCGCCGCCCCCGGCTCCGCTCCCTCCTCGGCGGCCGGACCGGCGGCGCGAAACAGCCCGTCGCACGCACCCCGCTCGCCGAGGGCGTCGTCGAGATGGACGGCGAGGTGGTCCTCGCCCGCACCGCCCGCCCCGAACGCGACGCCGTCCTCCCGCTCCGGGCCGCGGCGGCCGCCGCCCAGTCCGGACTGCCGATCTCCCTGCACGCCGTACGCCGCCTCGCCACCGCCGCCCCGCTCCCCGTGCCCTGGCCCGCCGAGGCCCGCGAGGAACTCGTCACCCTGCTCGGCGCGGGAGAGGCGACCGTACCCGTCTGGGAGGCCCTGGAAGCCGAGGGCCTCGTCACCCGCCTGCTGCCCGACTGGGAGCGCGTCCGCTGCCGCCCCCAGCGCAACCCCGTCCATACCTGGACCGTCGACCGGCACCTCGTGGAGACCGCCGTCCGCGCCTCCTCGCTCACCCGCCGCGTCGGACGCCCCGACCTGCTGCTCGTCGCCGCGCTCCTCCACGACATCGGCAAGGGCTGGCCCGGCGACCACTCCGTGGCCGGCGAGACCATCGCCCGCGACGTCGCCACCCGTATCGGCTTCGACCGCGCCGACGTCGGCGTCATCGCCACGGTCGTCCGCCACCACCTGCTGCTCGTCGAGACCGCCACCCGGCGCGACCTCGAAGACCCCGCGACCGTCCAGGCCGTCGCCACGGCCGTCGGCACCCCGGGCGCCCTCGAACTGCTGCACGCCCTGACCGAGGCCGACGCCCTGGCCACCGGCCCCGCCGCCTGGTCCACCTGGCGCGCCTCACTCGTCGCCGACCTGGTCAAACGCGTCGCCGGCGTCCTCGCGGGCGAACCCGCGGCCGATCCGGAACAGGCCGCGCCGAGCGCCGAGCAGGAACGACTCGCGGTCGAGGCCCTACGCACCGGCGAACCCGTCCTCGCCCTGCACGCCGAACCCGAGCACCCCGGCGACGAACCGGAACCCGTCGGCGTCGAACTCCACATCGCCCTCCCCGACCGAAGCGGCGTGCTGCCCGCCGCGGCCGGCGTCCTCGCCCTCCACCGCCTGACCGTCCGCGCCATGGACCTGCGCGCCATCGAACCACCCACCGAGCTCGGCGCGAGCGCCGTACTGGTCCTGAGCTGGCGGGTCGCCGCCGAGTACGGCTCCCTGCCCCAGGCCGCCCGGCTGCGCGCCGACCTGGTCCGCGCGCTCGACGGCACCCTGGACATCCCCGCCCGCCTCGCCGAACGTGAGGCCGCCTACCCACGCCGCCGAGGTGTCCAGGCACCGCCGCCGCGCGTCACGGTCGCGTCCGGAGACTCCCGCCTCGCCACGGTCATCGAGGTCCGCGCCCAGGACGCCCCCGGCCTCCTGCACCGCATCGGCCGCGCCCTGGACTCCGCGGCCGTCCGGGTCCGCAGCGCGCACGTCTCCACCCTGGGGGCGAACGCGGTCGACGCCTTCTACGTGACGGACGGGTCGGGCGCCCCGCTCACGGCCACGGAGGCCGCCGAGGTCGCCAGAAGCCTGGAGGCCGCGCTCCGCGGCTGAGCTGAGAGCCTGTCGGACGGCCTCTGGCCGGGCGGTCACGCCCTGGCACGCGCGCTGTCGGCGTTGCCGGGACGCCCTGGTAGCTCCGCTACCGCGGCGTCCCGACGCCTTGGGATCGCACGCACCGGACCGCGCCCGCCTGTCGATCGAAGGTCACCCGACAGGCTCTGAGAGCTGTCCGCGCCGGGAGGGGGCGCCGTCCGGCGTCCGCCCGGCCCCGCCGCGCCCGGCGGCGGGCGCCCGTCGGCCCCGGGTGAGGAATCCCCGCCCCTGATCCCTCGCCGCAACCGATACCCTGGAGGGCAATCCGTCCGCCCGCCCCCGACACCGAGGATCCGCGACCGCCGTGTTCGATACCCTCTCCGACCGCCTTGCAGCGACCTTCAAGAACCTCCGCGGCAAGGGGCGCCTGTCCGAGGCGGACATCGACGCCACCGCGCGCGAGATCCGTATCGCCCTCCTCGAGGCCGACGTCGCCCTCCCCGTCGTCCGGGCGTTCATCAAGCAGGTCAAGGAGCGCGCGACCGGCGCCGAGGTCTCCCAGGCGCTGAACCCCGCCCAGCAGGTCGTCAAGATCGTCAACGAGGAGCTCATCGGCATCCTCGGCGGCGAGACCCGCCGCCTGCGGTTCGCGAAGACCGCCCCGACCGTGATCATGCTCGCCGGTCTCCAGGGCGCGGGCAAGACCACCCTCGCCGGAAAGCTCGGGCTCTGGCTCAAGAGCCAGGGGCACTCCCCGCTCCTCGTCGCCTGCGACCTCCAGCGCCCCAACGCCGTCAACCAGCTGAGCGTCGTCGCCGACCGCGCCGGCGTGGCCGTCTACGCCCCGCAGCCCGGAAACGGCGTCGGCGACCCGGTTCAGGTCGCCAAGGACTCCATCGAGCACGCGCGGACCAAGCAGTACGACGTGGTCGTCGTCGACACCGCCGGCCGTCTCGGCATCGACCAGGAGCTGATGCGGCAGGCCGCGGACATCCGCGACGCGGTCAGCCCCGACGAGGTCCTCTTCGTCGTCGACGCCATGATCGGTCAGGACGCGGTCAACACCGCCGAGGCGTTCCGGGACGGTGTGGGCTTCGACGGCGTCGTGCTCTCCAAGCTCGACGGCGACGCCCGCGGTGGTGCCGCGCTCTCCATCGCGCACGTCACCGGCCGCCAGATCATGTTCGCCTCCAACGGCGAGAAGCTGGACGAGTTCGACGCGTTCCACCCGGACCGCATGGCGTCCCGCATCCTCGGCATGGGCGACATGCTCTCCCTCATCGAGAAGGCCGAGCAGACCTTCAGCCAGGAAGAGGCCGCCAAGATGGCCTCCAAGCTGGCATCCAAGAAGGGCCAGGAGTTCACGCTCGACGACTTCCTCGCCCAGATGGAACAGGTCCGCAAGATGGGCTCCATCAGCAAGCTGCTCGGGATGCTTCCCGGCATGGGGCAGATGAAGGAGCAGATCAACAACATCGACGAGCGCGACGTCGACCGCACGGCCGCCATCATCAAGTCGATGACCCCGGCGGAGCGCCAGGACCCGACGATCATCAACGGCTCCCGCCGGGCCCGTATCGCCAAGGGCTCAGGCAGCGAGGTCAGCGCGGTCAAGGGGCTGGTCGAGCGGTTCTTCGAGGCCCGCAAGATGATGTCCCGCATGGCCCAGGGCGGCGGCATGCCGGGCATGCCCGGCATGCCCGGCATGGGTGGCGGCCCCGGCCGGCAGAAGAAGCAGGTCAAGCAGGCCAAGGGCAAGCGCAAGAGCGGTAACCCCATGAAGCGCAAGGCCGAGGAGCAGGCCGCCGCGGCACGCCGTGAGCAGGCCCAGGCCGGCGGCGCGTTCGGACTGCCGGCCGGAGGCCAGGACGCGAAGGACTTCGAGCTCCCGGACGAGTTCAAGAAGTTCATGGGCTGAACGCACCCGGCCCCGGAAGGGGCCCGGGACGGTGCCCGGACCGGATCGCCGCGCACCGGCGGCCCTCCGGCGCGGGCCGCCCGGGCCCCTGCCCGTCGGCCCGGGCCCATCCCGCACCCCCCGGCCCATCCCGCACCCCCGGGCCCATCCCGTCCGTCCGGGCCGCGCCCCTCCACCCGGGCGCATCCCCCGGTCGCGGAGCGCAGCTTCCTCGCCAATCTGCTGATCTCCCTCGCACCGATGCTGCTGCTCGTCGTGCTCGGGCTGGTCATCGCCCGCCGGACGCGCGCGGGTGTGGGCGGGGCGGGCGGCCTCCTGGGCCGCAAGCCACCACCCAGACCCGTGGAGCCGGAGACGGGCGACAAGCGCACCACCTTCGAAGACGTCGCCGGCATCGACGAGGTCGAAGGCGAGCTCAACGACGTCGTC
The DNA here is from genome assembly GCF_035994945.1 of Streptomyces sp. NBC_01216. Lineage (NCBI taxonomy): Bacteria > Bacillati > Actinomycetota > Actinomycetes > Kitasatosporales > Streptomycetaceae > Streptomyces > Streptomyces sp. NBC_01216. The sequence continues at coordinate 1,889,769 of NZ_CP108677.1, read as the reverse complement.
GACCTCCCCAGGAACCCCGGCGCCTATCGCGCGATGGGTGCCAAGACGCCCCGCGGCGTCCTGCTCGCCGACCCGCCCGGCACCGGGAAGACCCTGCTCGCGCGGGCCGTTGCGGGCGAAGCGGGCGTGCCCTTCTTCTCCGCCTCGGCCTCCGAGTTCATCGAGATGATCGTCGGCGTCGGCGCCTCACGGGTACGCGAGCTCTTCGCCGAGGCCCGCAAGTTCGCCCCCGCCATCGTCTTCATCGACGAGACCGACACCATCGGCCGCACCCGCGGCGCCGGCGCCGGGATGGGCGGACACGACGAACGCGAGCGGATCCTCACCGAGATGGACGGCTTCAGCGGCTCCGAAGGCGTCGTCGTCCTCGCCGCCACCAACCGTTCCGACGTCCTCGGCCCCGCCCCGACCCGGCCCGGCCGCTTCGACCGCGTCGTACACGTCGGCCCGCCCGACCGCGCGGGCCGCGAGGCCATCCTCCGGATCCACACCCGGGAGATCCCGCTCGCCCGGGACGTCGACCTCGGCCAGGTCGCCCGCACGACCCCCGGGATAACCGGCGCCGAACTCGCCAACCTCGCCAACGAGGCGGCCCTCCTCGCGGTCGGACGCCGACAAGTACGCGTACACCGAGGAATACCTGCGCGGCCGGATCATCGGAGCACTCGGCGGGATGGCGGCGGAACGCGTCGTCGTCGACGCGATCACGACCGGCGCCGAGAGCGACCTGGAACAGGTCACCAACATCGCCCGCGGCATGGTGGACCGCTGGGGCATGAGCGAGCGCGTCGGCAGACTCACCGCCGTCCCCGGCGACGCCCGGCGGACGTACGGCCTGTCGGCGGCGCCCGCCACCCTCGACGCCGTCCAGCACGAGATGCGGCGGATCGTCGACGAGTGTTACGACAACGCCGTCGGCCTGCTGCGCGACCACCGTGAGCAGCTCGACGCCTTGGCCGCGGCCCTCCTGGAGAACGAGACCCTGGAGGAGGACGGGGCCTACCGGGCGGCCGGCATCACCCGGCTGGTCAAGGACACCTGACAGGCTCCGAGGCACCCGACGCCCGGACCGGCCCGGGGCGGCGGGCGAGCGCCCCGCCGCCCGCGCCCGGCGCCGCGCACCCCCGATCGCACACACCGGCGCGCCCGGTCGCGTGCACCCGGCCCGGTGCGCGGGCACGCCCGGCCGCGGCCAGGGGAGTCAGGCGCGGGCGATCAGGTAGCGGAAGACGTTCGGCATCCAGACCGTTCCGTCCGGTCGCACATGGGCGTCCAGCGCCTCCCGGATCTCCTTCTCGACCTGGGACGGGTCCGTGGCGTGGATCGCCGCGTCGAAGTCACCCGTCGACAGCAGGCCCCGCACCGCGCTGTCCGTGTCCGCGTAGCCGAACGGGCACGCCACCCGGCCCGAACCGTCCGGCCGCAGCCCCGCGCGGGCCACGACGTCCTCCAGACCGTCGCGGGGGGACGGGCTCCAGCCGGTCAGCCGTGCGGCCACCCTCAGGACGGCCGACGTCGCACACCGCTCGGGCGGCCCCCAGTCCGCCACCACGACCGCCGTGCCCGGCTGGGCCGACCGGGTGACGGCCGCCAGGTCCGGCCCGAGCAGGGCCGCGCCGTGGAAGGCCGTGATCACGTCGTACGGAGCACCCGAGGAGACCGCGGCGTCCAGCGGTCCGCCTTCGACGACCGTGTGCCCCGCACCCTCCGGCAGCCGCTCCCGCGCCAGCTCGACGCGCGCGTGATCACGGTCCACGCCGGTGACCCGCGCGCCCCGCGCGGCGGCCATCAGCAGGGCGAGCCCCGAACCGCAGCCGAGGCCCAGGACCCGGGACCGGACGCCCACGCCGAGACGGTCGTACACCGCCTCGTAGAGCGGGACGAGCATGCGTTCCTGGATCTCGGCCCAGTCACGCGCGGGGTGGTGCGGGACGAGCGTAGGTGTCATGGAATGCGCCCCAATCAGTGCCTGGTGGACGGCCCCCGTGCTGGCCCCCGTGGATGTGCGCCGCATCCCCCCGTATGTCAGGGAACTGCGCATCCGTCCCCACGTCCAGTGGTGGGACCGCACCACTTCGCCGGGCGCCGGGGCCGCGGGGGAGCGGGCCCCGCGCCCGGCCGGCCGATTCCGGCCGGGTTGCCCCGGGGCACCGTGCGTCGGAGGCGTGAAGCCCGGTACTGTCCCTGCCACGCAGCCTTCGGCGGCCGGGTCCGGACCAGCGGGGCCCGGCGTCAGTGAGCCCCGGCGCGCGTCCGGACGCGCGCCGGGGCGTATGCGGCGCTACCCACCGGCTTGCGTCGGCCTGCGTGACTCCTCCGCAGATCAGCGCACTGGCCCGCGTCAGGACGCATCAACGGCAACTGACGGGTACGTGCAAATTATTTGGGATGCCCCGGAATGGAACCCGGGAGCGTTCCGGCTCGTTGTACCCGACGTGAGCACGACACCCCCTGTTCTCGCCGCAGAGCTGGCACAGGCGTGGGCCGACATTCAGCGGTACCACCCCGAGTTGCCCGACCTTGCCGCGCCCGAGTCCCTGATCGGTGAGTCCTCGTCCGCCTGTGGCGCCGAGCTCTCCTTCGAACGACTGCTCCACGAGGCAGTCCACGGCCTCGCCGCCGCCAGAGGAGTCCGTGACACCTCCCGCGCCGGCCGCTATCACAACCGCAGATTCCTCGCGATCGCCGAGGAGATGGGCCTGGAACATTCCGACGAGCCCCACGCCAGCAGTGGCTTCTCCCTGGTCACGCTCAACGCCGAGGCGAGGCGACGCTACCGTCCCACGATCGAGCGACTGCAGCGTGCCCTCAAGGCGCACACGGTCGCCACGGCCGCCGACACCAAGCGCTCCTTCCGCGGCCCCGCCGCCCGCCACGGCTCCTCCGGTGGAGGCGTCCGGGTCAAGGCCGTCTGCGACTGCGGGCGCAACGTCCGTGTGGTCCCGTCGGTCCTCGCCCAGGCCCCGATCGTCTGCGGCGGATGCGGAAAACCCTTCCGCATCCCCGAGACGGTGGGCGCGGCGAACTGACGGCCCGGTCGGCCCGGGGCCCGGTCCGCGGACCCGTTCCGGCACGCGAGGACGGCCGCGGGGCCTGTGGTGCCCCGGCCGTCCCCGGTCCCGGGGTGCCACGGGCGTGTGGCACAATGGCTAGCTGTACTCGACAGTCGCATAGGACCCCTCTCTCCTCCGGCTGACGCGTCCATCGGGCACCCGAGTACCGCAACCCCACGTGGCATCTCATGTGCCCCACCACGTCAAGACCAGGAGACACCACTCCAGTGGCAGTCAAGATCAAGCTCAAGCGCCTCGGCAAGATTCGCCAGCCGCACTACCGCATCGTCGTCGCCGACTCGCGCACCCGCCGCGATGGTCGCGCGATCGAGGAGATCGGTCTGTACCACCCGACGTACAACCCCTCCAAGATCGAGGTCGACTCGGATCGCGCGCAGTACTGGCTCTCCGTCGGCGCCCAGCCGACCGAGCCGGTCCTCGCCATCCTGAAGCTCACCGGCGACTGGCAGAAGCACAAGGGCCTGCCGGCCCCGGCGCCGCTGCTCCAGCCGGAGACGAAGGAGGACAAGCGCGCCTCCTTCGACGCGTTCGCCAAGACCCTCGAGGGTGACGACGCCAAGGGTGAGGCCATCACCCCGAAGGCGAAGAAGGCCGACAAGAAGGCGGACGAGGCCGAGGCCGCGTCCACCGAGTCGACCGAGGCCTGATCATGCTCGAGGAGGCTCTCGAGCACCTCGTGAAGGGCATCGTCGACAACCCCGACGATGTGCAGGTCGCCTCGCGTGACCTGCGCCGCGGGCGTGTGCTGGAGGTTCGGGTCCACCCCGACGACCTCGGCAAGGTGATCGGCCGCAACGGCCGCACCGCGCGTGCACTGCGAACCGTCGTGGGCGCCATCGGCGGCCGTGGCATCCGCGTCGACCTCGTCGACGTGGACCAGGTTCGCTGAGAGAAGTCGGCGGTATTCACTGAATTCGCCGGCACGGGCCGGGGAGGGCTTTCGAGCCCGCCCCGGCCCGTCGTCGTCCCCCGACAGGAGAGAAACAACTCGTGCAGCTCGTTGTCGCGCGGATCGGCCGCGCCCACGGCATCAAGGGCGAAGTCACCGTCGAGGTGCGTACGGACGAGCCCGAACTCCGGCTCGGCCCCGGCGCGGTCCTCGCCACCGACCCGGTCGGTGTCGGACCGCTGACCATCGAGACCGGCCGCGTACACAGCGGCCGTCTGCTGCTTCGCTTCCAGGGCGTCCGGGACCGCAACGCGGCCGAGGCCCTGCGCAACACCCTCCTCATCGCCGACGTCGACCCGGACGAGGCACCTGAGGGGGAGGACGAGTACTACGACCACCAGCTCATGGACCTGGACGTCGTACTCGGCGACGGGACCGAGGTCGGCCGGATCACCGAGATCTCCCACCTGCCGTCCCAGGACCTGTTCATCGTCGAGCGGCCCGACGGCACGGAGCTGATGATCCCCTTCGTCGAGGAGATCGTCACCGAGATCGACCTGGAGCGGCAGCGGGCCGTCATCGACCCGCCTCCCGGCCTCATCGACGACCGCGCCGAGATCGCGTCCGCCCGCGACGCCGAGACCGAGGACGCGCGGGCGGACGGAGTCGACGCCGGGGACGCCCCGGACGCCGGCACGCGCTCCGGCGCGGAGGACGCCTCCTGATGCGCCTCGATGTCGTCACGATCTTCCCCGAGTACCTGGAACCGCTCGACGTGTCCCTCGTCGGCAAGGCGCGCGCGCGGGGCCGGCTGGACGTCCACGTCCACGATCTGCGGGAGTGGACGTACGACCGGCACCACACGGTCGACGACACCCCGTACGGCGGCGGACCGGGCATGGTCATGAAAACCGCCCCCTGGGGTGACGCGCTCGACCAGGTCGTCGCGGACGGCTACGAGGCGGGCGCCCGGGGCCCTGTCGTCGTGGTGCCCACCCCCAGCGGACGCCCCTTCACACAGGAGCTCGCGGTCGAGCTCTCCGAACGACCCTGGCTGATCTTCACGCCCGCCCGCTACGAGGGCATCGACCGCCGCGTGATGGACGAGTACGCCACCCGGGTCCCGGTGTACGAGGTGTCCATCGGGGACTACGTCCTGGCCGGAGGGGAGGCCGCCGTCCTCGTCGTCACGGAGGCAGTGGCCCGGCTGCTGCCCGGCGTCCTCGGCAACGCCGAGTCGCACCGCGACGACTCCTTCGCCCCGGGCGCCATGGCCGACCTCCTGGAGGGTCCGGTCTACACCAAGCCTCCCGAGTGGCGAGGTCGCGCCATCCCCGAGGTGCTGCTCAGCGGGCACCACGGGAAGATCGCGCGCTGGCGGCGGGACGAGGCCCTACGGCGTACGGCGGCCCACCGCCCGGACCTGATCGAGCGTTCCGACCCCGCGGCCTTCGACAAGAAGGACCGCGAGATCCTGTCCCTGATGGGGTGGGCCCCGGAACCGGCCGGCCGATTTTGGCGCAGGCCCGACGGCGTGGAAGAATAGGCCGCTGCCGTTTGTCCTGCGTGCGCCCCTGCCACAGGGGGAACGACGCCCGCCCGGCTCGACCGGCGCACCATCCACTTCCGTACGTTCCGCTGATGACCTGTGGCATCAGCGAGGAAAGAGACCACCATGGCCTCCCTGCTCGACTCGGTCAACGCGGCTTCGCTCCGCACCGACCTCCCCGCCTTCCGTCCCGGCGACACGGTCAACGTGCACGTCCGCGTCATCGAGGGCAACCGCTCCCGTATCCAGCAGTTCAAGGGCGTGGTCATCCGCCGCCAGGGCTCGGGCGTCAGCGAGACCTTCACGGTCCGCAAGGTCTCGTTCTCCGTCGGCGTCGAGCGCACCTTCCCGGTCAACAGCCCGATCTTCGAGAAGATCGAGCTCGTGACCCGCGGTGACGTCCGTCGCGCCAAGCTCTACTACCTGCGTGAGCTGCGCGGCAAGGCCGCCAAGATCAAGGAGAAGCGCGACCGCTGAGCCCCCGGCTCACCGACCGCGCGGTGCTTCGGACGAAGAACTTACAGGGTGGACGGATAGGCTCTGCCCTCGATGGACACCGAAGCACAGCACACGGAGCGCGACCGCTCCTCCGAGAGGGAGGAGCGGTCGCGCTCCGTGCGTATGTCCCGGTCCGCGGCCGATTCCGCGAGCGGGGGGCGCACCGCGCCGACGCCCTCGTACGGAGCGGAGACCGGTGCCGGGGGCGAGCCCGCACCGGAGGGCGAGGGGCCGGGCGGGACCGAGGAGCCCGGCGTGACGGCCGTGACGGAGCCCATGCGGGCGGGTCGTCTGTCCTGGCGGAGCACGGGCCTGGTCGGCGGGGCCTGCGTGGTCTTCCTCCTCCTGCTGAGCCATTTCGTGCTCCAGCCGTTCCTGATCCCGAGCGGCTCGATGGAACCGACCCTCCAGGTCGGCGACCGGATTCTCGTGAACAAGCTGGCGTACCGTTTCGGCAGCACGCCCGAGCGCGGCGACGTCGTCGTCTTCGACGGCACCGGCTCCTTCGTCCGGGAAGCCCCCCGGCAGAACCCCGTCACCGGTCTGCTGCACGGTGCCGCCGCCGCCCTCGGCCTCGCCGAACCGGATGAGACCGACTTCGTGAAGCGGGTCGTGGGCGTCGGCGGTGACCGGGTGGTCTGCTGCGACGGGGACGGTCGGATCACCGTCGACGGGGTCCCCGTCGAGGAGCGGTACGTCCACCTGGGTGACGCACCGTCCTCGGTCCCTTTCGACATCGTCGTCCCCCAGGGCACCCTGTGGGTGATGGGTGACCACCGCAGTCAGTCGAGCGACTCCCGAGACCACCTCGGTCAGCCGGGCGGCGGCATGGTGCCCGTCGACCGGGTGATCGGCCGTGCCGACTGGATCGGCTGGCCCTTCGGCCGCTGGTCCGTCCTCCCGGAGACCGCCGCCTTCGACGCCGTACCCGCCCCCTCGGCAGGCGGTCATGGGTAACCGGGGAAAGCCACACGGCAGCCGCGCCGACACCCGGCTGCCCACCGGCTCGCGCAGCGCCGTCGACAGCCAGGCCCTGCCCGGCCGGGCGGAACGGCGCCGCCTCGCCCGCAAGGTCAAGCGCCGGCGGCGGCGTTCCGCCGTCAAGGAGATCCCGCTGCTGGCCGTGGTCGCCGTCCTGATCGCCCTCGTCCTGAAGACCTTTCTGGTCCAGGCGTTCGTGATCCCCTCGGGCTCGATGGAGCAGACCATCCGGATCGACGACCGGGTCCTGGTCGACAAGCTGACGCCCTGGTTCGGGTCGAAGCCGCGGCGCGGCGACGTCGTCGTCTTCAAGGACCCGGGGAACTGGCTGCAGGACGACGCGGCGTCAACGGCCGACGACCCCGTCGGGATCAAGCAGGCGAAACAGGCGCTGACCTTCATCGGTCTGCTGCCCTCGGCCGACGAACAGGACCTGATCAAGCGGGTCGTCGCGGTCGGCGGTGACACCGTCGCCTGCTGCGACCAGGACGGCCGGCTCACCGTCAACGGCGTACCGTTGGACGAACCCTATCTGCACCCGGGGAACGAGCCCTCGAAGATCAGGTTCGAGGTGAAGGTGCCGCCCGGACGGATCTTCGTCATGGGGGACCACCGGGCCAACTCGGCCGACTCGCGTTTCCACCTCGACGAGAAGGACCAGGGGACGATTTCCGAGGAGGAGGTCGTGGGAAGAGCCGTCGTGATCGCCTGGCCGTTCGGTCACTGGAGCCGCCTGGAACAACGCGACACCTTCGCCGCCGTACCGGACGCACGTTCAGGATCTTCGTCCGCGATCGGTGTGTCGCATAGTCTGTCCTCGCGGAATCTGAACGGATTGCCCTGGCTCCCGACCCCTGCGGAACTCCCGCTCGTTATGGGAGTGGTGGGCCTGTCCCTGTACTGGGTCAGGCGATCGCGCGAACTGAGGAGTGGATGTGGGGGATGTGGCCGTCGGGGCACGATCCGGACACGAGCCCGAGAAGGGACCCGAGCGGCTCGCCGAGTCGTCGGTCGCCATGACGGATGAATCCGCGGGCCGGCCGGACGGTGACCCCTCGGACGCCGACGGCACACCCGCCCACGACGGGACCGGCGAGCCGGGCGGCGGAACGAAGAAGCCCCGTTCCTTCTGGAAGGAGCTGCCCCTCCTCATCGGCATCGCCCTGGTGCTGGCCCTGCTGATCAAGACCTTCCTCGTGCAGGCGTTCTCGATTCCCTCCGAATCGATGATGAACACCCTGCAGCGCGGGGACCGGGTCCTCGTCGACAAGCTCACCCCCTGGTTCGGCTCCGAGCCGGAACGCGGCGAGGTCGTCGTCTTCCACGACCCCGGCGGCTGGCTGGTCGGCGGCGAACCCACCCCCGAGCCGAACGTCGTGCAGAAGTTCCTCAGCTTCATCGGCCTGATGCCGTCCGCCGAGGAGAAGGACCTCATCAAGCGGGTCATCGCGGTCGGCGGCGACACGGTCTCCTGCAAGGAGGGCGGCAAGGTGATCCTCAACGGCAAGCCGCTCGATGAGACCTCCTACATCTACCCCGGCTCCACCCCCTGCGGCGACCGCCCGTTCGGACCGATCACCATCCCCGAGAACAGCATCTGGGTGATGGGTGACAACCGCCAGAACTCGCTGGACTCCCGTTTCCACCAGGAACTCCCCGGCAACGGCACCGTCTCCAACGACCAGGTCGTCGGACGCGCGGTCGTCGTGGCCTGGCCGGTCACCCGCTGGGCGACCCTCCCGGTGCCCGCCACCTTCGACCAGCCCGGACTGAGCCAGGCGCTGACCGTCGCCCCGGGCGCGGCCGGCCTCGCCGGAGCCGTCCCGCTCGTCCTGTGGCGACGCAAGCGGCTCGTCTCCCGGCATACCGCCGAGTAGCGACCCGCGGGTAGGGTGCCGTCCCAGAACGACGAACCGGCCTCTGCGGTGGGGAGTATCTGGGATGGGCGGCACCACACGGACAGGCACCGGCCACGGCCGCCTCGGCAGGACACTGTCGGGGCTCGCCGTGGCCGTCGGCTGTGTGCTCTTCCTCGGCGGCTTCGTGTGGAGCGCGGTGCTCTACGCCCCCTACACCGTTCCCACCGACTCGATGACCCCCACCGTGAACGTGGGGGACCGCGTCCTCGCACAGCGCGTCGACGGCAGCGAGGTGCGTCGCGGTGACATCGTCGTCTTCGACGATCCGCTCTGGAGCACCGGTCCGATGATCAAGCGGGTCGTCGGCACCGGCGGTGACGAAATCGCCTGCTGCGACACCGACGGACGGCTGACCGTCAACGGGAAACCCGTCGAGGAACCGTATCTGCGGCCCGGCGCGCCCGCCTCCTCCCGGGCGTTCTCGGCCACCGTCCCCGAGGACGGCCTCTTCCTCCTCGGCGACGAGCGGCACAACTCCCTCGACTCGCGCGTCCACCTCGAGGACGCCGGCCAGGGCTCCGTCCCGCGCTCCACGGTCACCGCCAGGGTCGACGCCATCGCCTGGCCCTCGACCGGCATGGTGGAACGCCCCGCGGGCTTCGCCGCACTCCCCGGCGGCATCTCCCGACCCGGACCCCTCGCACCCCTCGGCTACGCGATCGTCGCCGGCTGCGCCCTCATCCTGCTCGGGGCCGCCTACGGACCGCTGGAGCGCGTCCTGCGCCGACGGGCGAGGAACGAACGGACCGTGGACGCATGACGACGCGGACGGGGGCGCCATGACGAACGACGCGGGGGTAGACGGCGCGGGGGCGAACGGCGCGGGGTCACGGGAGACCCACGAGCGCGGTGAGGCGCGACGCGTCGCACGCGTCGTCCTGCTCGACCCCGAGGACCGAATCCTCCTCCTGCACGGACACGAGCCGGCGGACCCGACACGGACCTGGTGGTTCACCCCCGGCGGGGGCCTGGAAGGCAGCGAGACCCGTGAGGAGGCCGCCCTGCGCGAACTCGCCGAGGAGACGGGCATCACCGACGTCACGCTCGGTCCGGTCCTCTGGCGACGCGTCTGCTCCTTCGACTTCGACGGACGACGCTGGAACCAGGACGAGTGGTACTACCTGGCACGAACCACCCGCACCGAGGCGGCCCCCACGGCACTGACCGAACTGGAGGAACGCAGCGTCTCGGGCCTGAGGTGGTGGACCTCCGCCGAACTGTCCGCGACGCGTGAGACGGTGTACCCGACCAGACTCGCCGGGCTGCTGCGCACGCTGCTCGACGAGGGACCTCCGAGCGCGCCGGTGGTTCTCACCCCGTGAATCGTCCAGGGGTGCGAGCCGCTGCCGCACAATGGGGGGACGCACGGCTGAAGGGGAACATGCCATGAGCGCCGAGGACCTCGAGAAGTACGAGACCGAGATGGAGCTGAAGCTCTACCGGGAGTACCGCGATGTCGTCGGGCTGTTCAAGTACGTGATCGAAACCGAGCGTCGCTTCTACCTCACCAACGACTACGAGATGCAGGTGCACTCGGTCCAGGGCGAGGTCTTCTTCGAGGTCTCCATGGCCGACGCCTGGGTCTGGGACATGTACCGGCCGGCCCGCTTCGTCAAGCAGGTCCGCGTTCTGACCTTCAAGGACGTGAACATCGAAGAGCTGAACAAGAGCGATCTGGAGCTCCCCGGCAGCTGATCCCGGAGCGCGGCCGGGACGGGCACGAGGCGGGACAGCGTCGGTCGTCCGAGGCGGGGCCCGGCCCCTGGGGATGAACCGGGAAGGACCGGGGCGTGCCGGGCCCAGGACTCCTGGAGAGTGAGACGGCGGCGCGAAACCACTCGGACGAGTGGCGCGGTTTTCCACAGACGGCCACCCGTCCACCACCGGAAACACGGAACGTCGCCACACGTCACAGTCGGTACCGGAGGTGGTACCGATGAACACGAACCCACGGACCAACCCACGGACGAACCCACGGACGACACCCGGGACGCCGCCCCGGCCGCCCGTCGGAGACGCCCCGCCCGGGACACGTCCCCGCACGAACCCGGACGCGGAGAACCCCGATCCGACACCGTCTCCGGCACCGGAGACGGGCCGCACGCCACGTCCCGGCAGCACGGCCCGCAGCACACCCCCCGCGCCCGACCACGGCGGCACCCCCTCCCGCCCGGCGCCAGAGAACACCGCCGCAGTCCGTCGCGCCGCCCTCGGGCGCTACGGCGAGGACCTCGCCGCCCGCCGGCTCACCCGGCACGGCATGACCGTCCTCACCCGCAACTGGCGCTGCGGACGCACCGGAGAGATCGACATCGTCGCCCAGGACGGCGACACCCTCGTCATCTGCGAGGTCAAGACCCGCCGCGACAGCACCTACGAACACCCCATGGCCGCCGTCACGCCCACCAAGGCCGAGCGACTCAAACGACTCGCCGCCTGCTGGCTCGACCGCCACGGCGGCCCACCACCCGGCGGCATCCGCATCGACCTCATCGGCATCGTCCTGCCGCGCCACGGCGCCCCCCGCATCACACACGCCCAGGGGGTGGCCTGATGGGCTTCGCGCGCACCTGCTCCGTGGCACTCGTCGGCGTCGAAGGGGTCGTCGTCGAGGTCCAGGCCGACCTGGAACCCGGAGTCGCCGCCTTCACCCTCGTCGGCCTCCCGGACAAGAGCCTCTCCGAAAGCCGGGACCGCGTCCGCGCCGCCATCGTCAACTCCGACGCCGAATGGCCCCAGAAGAAGCTCACCGTCGGGCTCAGCCCCGCCTCCGTCCCCAAGGGCGGAAGCGGATTCGACATCGCCGTCGCCGCCGCCGTCCTCGGCGCCGCCGAACGCATCGACCCCCGCGACATCGCCGACCTCGTCCTCATCGGAGAACTCGGCCTCGACGGACGCGTACGCCCCGTACGAGGCGTCCTGCCCGCCGTCCTCGCCGCCGCCGAAGCGGGCTACCGGCGAGTCGTCGTCCCCGAACAGACCGCCGGCGAAGCCGCGCTCGTCCCCGGCGTCTCCGTCCTCGGCGTCCACAGCCTGCGCCAGCTCATCGCCCTCCTCACCGGCGCCCCCGTCCCCCCGGAGGAGACCACCTACCCCGGCCGCCCGGACGCCATGCTCTCCGGGCTTCTCATCCCCGGAGCCGGCCTCGGCACGGGACTCGCCGCCGGCCCCGCCGACGGACCCGACCTCGCCGAGGTCGCCGGACAGCACCACGCCCGCCGGGCTCTCGAAGTCGCCGCCGCGGGCAACCACCATCTCCTGCTCTCCGGCCCACCCGGAGCGGGCAAGACCATGCTCGCCGAACGACTCCCCGGCATCCTCCCGCCACTCAACCGCCAGGAGTCACTCGAAGCCACCGCCGTCCACTCCGTCGCCGGCATCCTCCCGCCCGGTGAACCCCTCGTCCGACGCGCCCCCTACTGCGCCCCCCACCACTCCGCCACCATGCAGTCCCTCGTCGGCGGCGGCAACGGCCTCCCGCGCCCCGGCGCCGTCAGCCTGGCCCACCGCGGCGTCCTCTTCCTCGACGAGGCTCCCGAGTTCTCCGCCAAAGCCCTCGACGCACTGCGCCAGCCCCTCGAATCCGGGCACGTCGTCGTCGCCCGCGCCGCCGGCGTCGTACGACTTCCCGCCCGCTTCCTCCTCGCGCTGGCCGCCAATCCCTGCCCCTGCGGCCGGCACGGCCTCCGCGGCACCGGCTGCGAATGCCCCGCCTCCCAGATCCGCCGCTACCAGGCGCGACTCTCCGGCCCCCTCCTCGACCGTATCGACCTGCGCGTCGAAGCCGAACCCGTCACCCGCGCCGAACTCCTCGCCCAGGAAGGCCGGAACGACTCCACCGCGACCGTCGCCGACCGCGTGCGCGAGGCCCGCGCTCGCGCCGCCGCCCGCCTCACCGGCACTCCCTGGACCGTCAACAGCGAGATCCCCGGACACGAACTGCGAACCCGCTACCTCGTCGGCCACGGCGCCCTCGACGCCGCCGAACGCGACATCGACCGAGGACTCCTCACCGCCCGTGGACTCGACCGCGTCCTGCGCGTCGCCTGGACCGTCGCCGACCTCTCCGGACACGACCGCCCCGACGCCCAGGACGTCGGCCTCGCCCTCGAACTGCGCACCGGAATCTCCCGGGGCGTCCCCGCCACGACCGGAGTCCGGCCATGACCGCCCCACACGAGGAGCGCCTCGCCCGCGCGGCCCTGACCCGCATCGTCGAACCCGGCGACGAGCACGCGGGCCGATGGCTCCGCCGCTACGGAGCCATCGGCTTCCTCCGGCACCTCAAGGCCACGCCGGGCCACGGCGTCCCGGACTCCGCGCCCCCGCCCGCCGACACCCGCGCCGCCCACCAACGGAAGTCACGACCACTTGAACGGCCGGCCCTGGGAGACGACACACACTCTCCGGGCACCCACGCCCAGGGCACCAGCCCTCCGGGCGTCCACGGCACGGACACCGCCCCCACGAGCACCAACGCTCCGGACCCGGGCGCCCCGGGCGCCCCCGGCGCCGGCCCCTTCCCCGGCACCGGCGCGAAGCGCGTCGACGGCTGGCGCCGCCGCGCGGCCGAAGCCGACGCTCGCCGCGACCTCGACGCCCTCGACGCGTACGGCGGAAGACTCGTCGTCCCCGGCGACACCGAATGGCCCCGTCAACTCGACGACCTCGGCGACGCCCGCCCCATCGGCCTCTGGATTCACGGCAGCGCCGACCTGCGCACCTGGGCCCTGCGCTCCGTCGCCCTGGTCGGCGCCCGCGCCTGCACGTCCTACGGCGCCCACACGGCCACCACGCTCGCCTCCGGCCTCGCCGAACGCGGCTGGGTCGTCGTCTCAGGCGCCGCCTTCGGTATCGACGGTGCCGCCCACCGCGGCGCCCTCGCCGCCCACGGCGCCACCGTCGCGGTCCTCGCCAGCGGTGTCGACAATCCCTACCCCCGCGGCCACGCCGGACTCATCCGGCGCATCGCCGAACAGGGCCTGGTCATCGGCGAACTGCCGCCGGGCAGTCATCCCACCCCCAGCCGCTTCATCCTCCGCAACCGCGTCATCGCGGCCCTCACCCGCGGCACCGTCGTCGTCGAAGCCGAGTACCGCAGCGGCTCCCTCGTCACCGCTCGTGCCGCCCAGCGACTCGGCCGCCACACCATGGGCATCCCCGGCCCCGTCAGCAGCGGACTCTCCACGGGCGTCCACGAACTCCTGCGCGCCGAGGCCACCCTCGTCACGGACGTCGACGACATCATCGAACTCGTCGGAGACATGGGTCAGTTCGCCCCCGAGCGGCGCGGACCCGTCCTGCCCAGGGACCTCCTCGCCCCCGCCGGTACCCAGGTCCTCGAAGCACTTCCCGCCGGCCGGCCCGCGTCCCTCGCCGGCATCGCCCGACGTGCCGGAGCCACCGGCGACGACACCCTCGCCAGACTGTACGAACTGCACGCACTCGGCTTCGTCGAACGCCACGGAGACGACTGGAAGTTGACACACCAGGCCACCCGGCGGCCGAACGCGCGGCGAGGCGGTACTTGACCTGGAGCATTCGGGTGAAAAGGTGATGCAGATGAACAATCGAGTTCTCTCGGCCCTGCCTGAGGGGCCGGCACGCGCCACGGCCCGGGTTCGAAGATGTGGACGAGCGCGTCCACCCGGACCGGCGCGATCCGCAGAGGTTCGCTCACCGCAACAGTCCAGTCACGCTACGCTCGCCAGGATCCACCACCGGACACACACCCCTACTCACTCCACGGCAGAACGGCTCAAGGCAACGCATGCCCCAGCACACCTCCGGGTCTGACCGCGCTGCGGTGCCCCCAGCAGCCCGGGGCACCGTGCGACCGCCCGCACCGACATCGCTCGACGAGCTCTGGCGGTCCTACAAGGACACGGGTGACGAGCGGCTCCGGGAGCAGCTGATCCTTCACTACTCGCCCCTGGTGAAGTACGTCGCCGGACGCGTCAGTGTGGGGCTGCCCTCCAACGTCGAGCAGGCCGACTTCGTCTCCTCCGGTGTCTTCGGACTCATCGACGCCATCGAGAAGTTCGACGTCGAACGCGCGATCAAGTTCGAGACGTACGCCATCACCCGCATCCGCGGCGCGATGATCGACGAACTGCGCGCCCTCGACTGGATCCCCCGCTCCGTCCGCCAGAAGGCACGCAACGTCGAGCGTGCCTACGCCACCCTCGAAGCCCGGCTGCGCCGCACTCCATCCGAGGGCGAGGTGGCCGCCGAACTGGGCATCGGACTCGAGGAACTCCACGCGGTTTTCAGCCAGTTGTCCCTGGCGAACGTCGTGGCCCTCGAGGAGCTCCTGCACGTCGGTGGCGAGGGCGGCGACCGGCTGTCGCTCATGGACACCCTCGAGGACACCGCCGCCGACAATCCGGTCGAGATCGCCGAGGACCGTGAACTGCGACGACTCCTCGCCCGCGCCATCAACACCCTCCCCGAGCGCGAGAAGACCGTCGTCACGCTGTACTACTACGAGGGCCTCACCCTCGCCGAGATCGGAAACGTCCTCGGCGTCACCGAGAGCCGCGTCAGCCAGATCCATACCAAGTCCGTCCTGCAGCTGCGGGCCAAGCTCGCCGACGCGGGACGCTGACGACGCCGCAACCCCGGTCGTACAGTGGAGCCGTGCCCAGGATTCGAGCGGCCAGTGTGGCCGAGCACCGGACGATGCAACGCGGCGCCCTGCTGGACGCCGCACGATCCCTGCTGTCCGAGGGCGGTACGGAGGCGCTGACCTTCCCCGCCCTCGCCGAGCGCACGGGTCTCGCCCGCTCGTCGGTGTACGAGTACTTCCGCTCGCGCGCGGCCGTCGTCGAAGAACTGTGCGCCGTCGACTTCCCGGTCTGGGCGGCCGAGGTCGAGGCGGCCATGGCGCGCGCGGCGACCCCCGAGGACAAGGTCGAGGCGTACGTCCGCAGGCAACTGGAGCTGGTCGGCGACCGCCGGCACCGAGCGGTCGTCGCGATCTCGGTCAGTGAGCTCGACGACGGCGCCCGCGAGAAGATCCGCGCAGCCCACGGAGGGCTCGTATCCATGATCGTCGAGGTGCTCGGCGACCTCGGCCAGGACCAGCCCCGCCTCGGAGCCATGCTGCTCCAGGGCGTGGTGGACGCGGCCGTCCGCCGCATCGAACTGGGAGCGGCCGAGGAACCCGGACAGATCACCCAGGCAGCGGTCTCCATGGCCCTGCGCGGCGCCCGCGGCTGACCGGCTCCCCACCCGCCCGGGGGGCCGCCCGCCCCCACCCCCTCCCTTCCCTCGGTCCTTCTCGTTCCCGCCTCCCAGTCCCGCAGGTCAGGGCGCGCCGTGTACGGGGAGCAGGCGGGAGGGGCCCTGGTGCGGCAGGCGCAGGGGGTTCAGGTAGGTGTCGCCTCTCAGCAGGCCCCAGTGCAGGCAGGACTCGGGGCAGTGCGGGGCGCTTTTCCGCTGTGGTGCGAGTGTGGCCACCACCTGGCCGCGGGTGACGGTGGTGCCCCGGGGCACCAGGGGCGTCACAGGCTCGTATGTGGTCCGCAGGGGAGGGGAGCTCCGGCCGGACAGCGTGACCGTGAGGACGCCGCGTCCGGCGACCGGGCCGGCGAAGGTGACCAGCCCGGAGGCCACGGCGCGGACCTCCGTGCCGGGCGGCGCGGCGAGGTCGACGCCGCGGTGGCCCGCGGCGTACGGCCCGGCCGGCGGTTCCCAGCCCCGGACGACGTCCGGGGGAGAGGTGCCGACGGGCCACATGAGGGCGAGGGCGAGGACCCATGGTGTGAGGTGCATGGGGATACCGTCCCGCGCGGGAGGGATTCGTGCGGATCATGGCGGATATCTGTGGACTACCGGTCGGTTGTGGACAGCGCCGTCACCCGGCACCCCCCGGGTCCCGTACACTTCCTATGGCGATCCGGGTCACCGGGTCGACTTCGCACGCCCCACCACCACCCTCACCGGTCGTGGCAGCGCCTTTCGGTCCTTCGTGGCACGGCGCGTCGAGGCGTCAGGACATAACCGAGAAACCCAAGGAGATACGGCCATGGCCGTCGTCACGATGCGGGAGCTGCTGGAGAGCGGCGTCCACTTCGGTCACCAGACCCGTCGTTGGAACCCGAAGATGAAGCGCTTCATCTTCACGGAGCGCAACGGCATCTACATCATCGACCTGCTCCAGTCGCTGTCGTACATCGACCGCGCCTACGAGTTCGTCAAGGAGACCGTCGCACACGGCGGCTCCATCATGTTCGTGGGTACGAAGAAGCAGGCCCAGGAGGCCATCGCCGAGCAGGCGACGCGCGTCGGCATGCCGTACGTCAACCAGCGTTGGCTCGGTGGCATGCTCACCAACTTCTCCACCGTCTACAAGCGTCTGCAGCGCCTCAAGGAGCTCGAGCAGATCGACTTCGAGGATGTGGCCGCCTCCGGTCTCACCAAGAAGGAGCTCCTGGTCCTCTCCCGCGAGAAGGCCAAGCTGGAGAAGACCCTCGGTGGTATCCGCGAGATGCAGAAGGTGCCGAGCGCCGTCTGGATCGTCGACACCAAGAAGGAGCACATCGCCGTCGGTGAGGCGCGCAAGCTCCACATTCCGGTCGTCGCGATCCTGGACACCAACTGCGACCCCGACGAGGTCGACTACAAGATTCCGGGCAACGACGACGCGATCCGCTCCGTCACCCTGCTCACCCGCGTGATCGCCGACGCCGTCGCCGAGGGCCTCATCGCCCGCTCCGGCGCCGCGACCGGCGACTCGAAGCCGGGTGAGAAGGCCGCCGGCGAGCCGCTCGCCGAGTGGGAGCGCGACCTGCTCGAGGGTGAGAAGAAGGCCGACTCGGACGAGGCCGCCGAGAAGCCGGCCGAGGCGCCCGCCGCCGAGGCTCCGGCCGCCGAGGCGCCCGCCGCTGAGGCCCCCGCTGCCGAGGCTCCGGCCGCTGAGGCTCCGGCTGCCGAGGCCGAGCAGGCCTGACCCACCGCCTGACCTGCACAGGTCCGGTTGTTTCGGATGTCGACGGCGGGGGCGGATGCCCCCGCCGTCCACCCGTAGATCTTTCAGACTTCGAGAGAGAAACTCAGACTCATGGCGAACTACACCGCCGCTGACGTCAAGAAGCTCCGTGAGCTCACCGGCGCCGGCATGATGGACTGCAAGAAGGCTCTGGACGAGGCCGACGGCAACGTCGACAAGGCCGTCGAGGCCCTGCGCATCAAGGGCCAGAAGGGCGTCGCCAAGCGCGAGGGCCGTTCCGCCGAGAACGGTGCCGTCGTCTCCCTCATCGCCGACGACAACACCTCCGGTGTTCTGGTCGAGCTGAAGTGCGAGACGGACTTCGTCGCCAAGGGCGACAAGTTCCAGGCCGTCGCCGCCGCCCTCGCCGCGCACGTCGCCGCCTCCGCCCCGGCCGACCTCGAGGCGCTGCTCGCCTCCGAGATCGAGGCCGGCAAGACGGTCCAGGCGTACGTCGACGAGGCCAACGCCAACCTGGGCGAGAAGATCGTCCTGGACCGCTTCGCGCAGTACGCCGACGGTTTCGTCACCGCGTACATGCACCGCACCATGCCCGACCTCCCGCCGCAGATCGGTGTCCTCGTCGAGTTCGACAAGGAGAACGCCGAGATCGCCAAGGGTGTCGCGCAGCACATCGCCGCCTTCGCGCCGAAGTACCTCACCCGTGAGGACGTTCCGGCCGAGGTCGTCGAGACCGAGCGTCGCGTCGCCGAGGAGACCACCCGCGCCGAGGGCAAGCCCGAGGCCGCGCTCCCGAAGATCGTCGAGGGTCGCGTCAACGGCTTCTTCAAGGACGCCACGCTGCTCGGCCAGCCGTACGCGCTCGACAACAAGAAGTCCGTCCAGCAGATCCTGGACGAGGCCGGTGTCACCCTGAAGCGCTTCACGCGCATCAAGGTCGGCATCTGAGTCCGTACGCGACGGACACCGGACCCCGGTAGGGTCTGGAGCTGTTGTCCGCGTTCGCGTAGGACGACCGCAGATCTGACGAGGAGGCCATTGCCGTAAGGGAAGCCGCAAGGACCCAATCGGCAATGGCCTTCGTCGTATGTGCACGAGGAGATCTCCATGAACCAGGGCGCCGCACAGGGCGACGACATCCACGGCAAAAAGGCCGGACGCTTCATGCTGAAGCTGTCCGGTGAGGCGTTCGCCGGCGGCGGCGCACTCGGCGTCGACCCCGACGTCGTGCACAAGATCGCGCGCGAGATCGCCGCGGTCGTGCGCGACGGCGCGGAGATCGCGGTCGTGATCGGCGGTGGCAACTTCTTCCGCGGCGCCGAACTGCAGGTGCGCGGCATGGACCGGGCCAGGTCCGACTACATGGGCATGCTCGGCACGGTGATGAACTGCCTCGCCCTCCAGGACTTCCTGGAGAAGGAAGGCATCGACTCCCGGGTCCAGACCGCCATCACCATGGGGCAGGTCGCGGAGCCGTACATCCCGCTCCGCGCCGTGCGCCACCTGGAGAAGGGCCGCGTGGTCATCTTCGGCGCCGGTATGGGCATGCCGTACTTCTCCACCGACACCACGGCCGCGCAGCGGGCCCTGGAGATCGACGCCCAGGCACTGCTGATGGGCAAGAACGGAGTGGACGGGGTCTACGACTCCGACCCGAAGACCAACCCCGACGCGGTCAAGTTCGATGCGCTGGAGTACGGCGAGGTGCTCTCCCGCGACCTGAAGGTCGCCGACGCCACCGCCATCACCCTGTGCCGCGACAACACCCTTCCGATCCTCGTCTTCGAACTGCTCGCCGAGGGCAATATCGCGCGCGCGGTGAAGGGTGAGAAGATCGGCACTCTCGTGAGCGACCAGGGCACCCGGGCCTGAAACCGGGTACCGCCCCGCGAGGGGATGGACAGAGCCCTGCCGGTCGTGCACCGTGCAGGACAAGACGCGACGACACGCAGGAGCAAGTGGTGATCGAAGAGACCCTCCTCGAGGCCGAGGAGAAGATGGAGAAGGCCGTCGTGGTCGCCAAGGAGGACTTCGCCGCGATCCGCACCGGCCGTGCGCACCCGGCGATGTTCAACAAGATCGTGGCCGACTACTACGGTGCGATCACGCCGATCAATCAGCTGGCGTCGTTCTCGGTGCCCGAGCCGCGGATGGCCGTGGTGACCCCGTTCGACAAGAGCGCGCTACGCAACATCGAGCAGGCGATCCGCGACTCGGACCTCGGCGTCAACCCGAGCAACGACGGCAACATCATCCGTGTGGTGTTCCCGGAGCTCACCGAGGAGCGCCGCCGCGAGTACATCAAGGTCGCCAAGGGCAAGGCCGAAGACTCGAAGATCTCCATCCGTTCGGTGCGCCGCAAGGCGAAGGAGGCCATCGACAAGCTGGTCAAGGACGGTGAGGTCGGCGAGGACGAGGGCCGTCGCGGCGAGAAGGAGCTCGACGACACCACCGCGAAGTACGTCGCGCAGGTGGACGAGCTGCTCAAGCACAAGGAAGCCGAGCTGCTCGAGGTCTGATGAACGACTCTTCCTGGGGGGCCCCGGCCGGCACTGGCTACCGGGGACCCGACCAGGGGCCCCTTCCGGCGGGTCCCCCCTACGATGGGCATGACGCACAGCAGACTCGGCCCATGCCCATCGTGCCCGACGTTCCGGCCGCCGGAGACCAGGATGACGACCGGGGGGCCACTCGGCCGAGTGGCCCCCTGTTCCGTGACGAGAACCCGTCCCGTGACGAGAAGCCGCAGGAGCCCATGCCCACCCCGCACCAGCCTGCTACGGCTCCGCAGCCCCCGCGGAAGAAGAGCGCGGGGCGTGACCTGGGTGCGGCCATAGGGGTCGGCGTCGGGCTCGGCGCCGTCATCATCGCGTCGCTGTTCGTCTGGAAGGCGGCGTTCGTCGGCGTCATAACGGTCGCCGTCGTGGTCGGCCTGTGGGAGCTCACCTCCCGCCTCCAGGAGCGCAAGGCCATCAGGGCGCCGCTCGTCCCGCTCGCCGTCGGCGGCGCGGCGATGGTCGTCGCCGGTTACCTCCGGGGCGCGGAAGGCGCCTGGGTCGCCATGGCTCTGACGGCGCTCGCGGTGCTCGTGTGGCGGATGACGGAACCTCCCGAGGGATATCTGAAGGACGTCACGGCGGGTGTCTTCGCGGCGTTCTACGTACCGTTCCTGGCGACGTTCGTGGCGTTGATGCTCACCGCCGGCGACGGCCCGCAGCGCGTGCTGACCTTCCTGGTGCTGACCGTGGTCAGCGACACGGGGGCGTACGCGATCGGCTGGCGCTTCGGCAAGCACAAACTGGCTCCGAGGATCAGTCCCGGGAAGACCCGGGAGGGACTGTTCGGCGCGGTGGCCTTCGCGATGGCGGCGGGCGCGCTGTGCATGCAGTTCCTCATCGACGACGGCACATGGTGGCAGGGGCTGCTGCTCGGCCTGGCGGTCGCGGCGACCGCGACGCTCGGCGATCTCGGTGAGTCGATGATCAAACGCGATCTGGGCATCAAGGACATGGGCACGCTGCTTCCGGGCCACGGGGGGATCATGGACCGGCTCGACTCCCTGCTGCCGACGGCGCCGGTCGTCTGGCTACTGTTCGTGATCTTCGTCGGTTCGGCCTGAGCCGTCCCCGTGCGGCCGAAGGGCCCGTCACCCCCGGCTGTCCGGGGGAGGTGACGGGCCTTCCGGATGTCCGGGCCCGGGCGGGCCGGACGGGCGGTCGCCGGTCGCAGGGATCACCGGCAGATGGTGACAATACGGTCATGACACCGACAGCAGACGCCGGCGCGGCACCGGCGGGCGCCCGGTCGGTCCTGTTGACACTCGCGGCCGGCCAGTTCCTGATGGCGCTCGACAGCTCCGTCATGAACGTCTCCATCGCGACGGTGGCCGAGGACGTGGGCACGACGGTGACCGGCATCCAGGGAGCCATCACCGCCTACACCCTGGTGATGGCGATGTTCATGATCCCCGGCGGCAAGGTGGGGGTGCTGATCGGCCGCCGGCGCGCCTTCATGATCGGCTGTTGCGTCTACGGCTGCGGCTCGCTGACCACGGCCCTCGCGCCGAACCTTCCCGTACTGCTGCTGGGCTGGGCGTTCTTCGAAGGCGTCGGGGCGGCACTGATCCTGCCCTCGATCGTGGCACTGGTGGCCGGCAACTTCGCCACCGGGCGCCGGGCCGCCGCGTACGGCATCGTGGCGGCGGCCGGAGCCGTGGCCATCGCGCTCGGCCCGCTCGTCGGCGGTGTCGCCACGACCTACTTCTCCTGGCGTTGGGTCTTCGCCGGCGAGGTCCTCGTCGTCGTCGTCATCCTCCTGTTCGCCCGCCGGATCGCCGACACGGTCGACGAGCGACGCTCCCGGATCGACCTCGTCGGCGCCCTGCTGTCCGCCCTCGGGCTGGGGATCTTCGTCTACGGCGTTCTCCGTTCGGGTGAATGGGGCTGGGTCCGGCCGAAGCCCGACGCGCCGGCCTGGCTCGGCGTGTCGCTCGTCGTGTGGCTGATGACGGCCGGGCTGCTGCTCGTCTACCTGTTCCTCCGTTGGGAGGCCCGTCTCGTCGAGCGCCGCGGTGAACCGCTCATCGACCCGGCCATGCTGCGCAACAGGCAGCTCACGGGTGGTCTGACGATGTTCTTCTTCCAGTACCTCGTCCAGATGGGCGTCTTCTTCGTCGTCCCGCTCTACCTGTCCGTCGCCCTCGGCCTGTCCGCGCTGTCGACCGGCGTCAGGATCCTGCCGCTCTCGCTGACGCTGCTGGCCGCCGCCGTCCTGATCCCGAGACTGCTTCCCGACGTGTCACCGCGGCGGGTGGTGCGGGTCGGGGTGCTCGCGCTGCTCGCGGGCGCGGTCGTCCTGATGGCCGCGCTGGACTTGGGCGCGGGCGCGGAGATCGTCACCGTCCCCCTGCTGCTGATCGGGTTCGGCATGGGAGCGCTGGCCTCCCAGCTCGGCTCGGTCACGGTGTCCGCCGTGCCCGACCGGCAGAGCGCGGAGGTCGGCGGAATCCAGAACGCCGTCACCAACCTCGGCGCCTCCCTCGGCACGGCGCTCGCCGGCTCGCTGATGATCGCCGCGCTCACCTCCTCGTTCCTGAACGCCGTTCAGCGGGACGAGGCGATTCCCGCCGAGGTCAAGGGCCAGGCGGCCGTCCAGCTCCAGAGCGGAGCCCCGTTCCTCTCGGACGCCCAGCTGTCGAGCGCCCTCGACGCGGCGGGTACCAGCCCGGAGGTGGCCCAGGCCGCGCTGGACGCGAACGAGGCGGCGCGGCTCGACGGTCTGCGGGCCGCCCTCGCGATCCTCGCCGGAGCGTCGGCCGTGGCGCTGTTCTTCACCTCGCGCATCCCCCGGACCCAGCCCGGCGCGCCGCCACCCTGATCCGGACCCCGATCCGGCACGCTGCCGGCCGGCCCCGGCGCCTCGCGATTGGTGTGGTGGACGGGGTTCATGCCTCCCGGCGCGCGTCGATCTCGGCGATGAGGGACTCGACGCGCGTCCTGATCAGGTCGCGGATGGGGCGGACCGCCTCGACGCCCTTGCCGGCCGGGTCCTCCAGGGTCCAGTCCAGGTAGGTCTTGCCGGGAAAGACCGGGCAGGCGTCGCCGCAGCCCATCGTGATGACGTAGTCGGACGCCCGGACGGCCTCGGTGGTGAGGACCTTCGGCGTCGCGGCGGAGATGTCCACGCCGACCTCCCGCATGGCCTCGACCGCCGCCGGGTTGACGAGCGCGCCCGGAACGGAACCGGCGGAGCGGACCTCGATCCGGTCGCCGGCCAGGTGGTGCAGGAATCCGGCGGCCATCTGGGAGCGGCCCGCGTTGTGGACGCAGACGAACAGCACGGAGGCGAGCGGCGCGGTCATCGGTTTCTTCCTCGGGGCAGGTGTGCCGACGCGGCCGTGGGGCTCGCCCCGGGGCCGTGACGCCGGCTGGTATCAGCGACGGATGATGTGAAAGTATCAGCTTATGCTGACGTCAGTCGACACTGACCTGATGCGGGTGCTCGCCGACCCGCTCAGGCTCCACATCGTGACCCTGCTCGCCCGCGAGACGCTCTGCACCACCCACCTGGTGGAGGAGACCGGCGCCCGGCAGACCAACCTCTCCAACCATCTGAAGGTGCTGCGCGAGGCCGGCGTCGTGGAGACCGAGCCCTGCGGCCGGTTCACGTACTACCGGCTGCGGGCGGAGGTCGTCGAGGCGCTCGCCGACCGGTTCGCCGAGCTGGCCCGGACCGCGCGCGCCGGCGCGGCGGCCGACTCCAGACGAGCCTGCCCGTGAGCCGCCGTGGCCCGGCCTGCCGCGGCCCGGCTCTGCCCGGGGCCCCCGGCCCGGTCTTCGGTGCTCCCCGCCCGCCCGTGAGTCTCCGCGCCCCCGGCCCGAGCGCCGCCCTCTCCACCGTCCCGTCCCACCCGTCCGAGGGGAACCCGTCGTGACCGCCATCGAGCCCGTCGTGGCCGACGCCATAGCCGCCGACCCGCCGCCGCGCGCCGTGCCGGCGCCCCGCCCCCCGCTCCTCGCCCGCGCCGCCGCGGAGTTCGTCGGCACGGCCGGCCTGGTGGCGGTCGTGGTCGGGTCCGGCATCCAGGCCACCACGCTCACCGACGACGTGGCGCTCCGACTGCTGGCCAACTCCACCGCCACGGTCTTCGGCCTCGGGGTCCTGATCGTCCTCCTCGGGCCGGTCTCCGGCGCCCACTTCAACCCGGCCGTCACCCTGGCCGAGTGGTGGACCGCCCGCCGCGGGGGTACGGGCGTGAAGGCGCGCGAGGCCGCCGCCTACGTCCCCGCGCAGCTCGTCGGCGCGGTCGCCGGAGCCGTCCTGGCGGACGCGATGTTCGGAGAGCCCCTGGTGCGCTGGTCGACCCACGACCGCTCGGCCGGCCATCTGCTCCTCGGCGAGCTCGTGGCCACCGCCGGTCTGATCCTGCTGATCTTCGGCCTGGCGCGTACGGGCAGGCTGGGCTTCGCACCCGTCGCGGTCGCCTCGTACATCGGGGCGGCCTACTGGTTCACGTCCTCCACGTCCTTCGCGAACCCCGCGGTCACCCTCGGCCGGGCCTTCACCGACACCTTCGCGGGCATCGCGCCCGCCTCCGTCCCGGCGTTCGTCGGCATGCAGCTGATCGGTGCCGCGGTGGGCCTGGGCCTCGTCGCCGTCGTCTTCGCCCGCGGCCGCACGGCCGCGCCGGCGACCGCCGGGTGACTCGGCCCCGGCGCAGCGGCCCCACTCCGGCGGCGGTGAGCCGGGCCACCGGCGCGCGTCTGCGACGCTCGTGAACCAAGCCCAAGCCCGGAGCACTGATCTCCCACGGGCGGCTTCGCGGTCGAGTCGGAGGCCGACGATGGTGGCAGCCAGGACGGATTCGCCGGGGTGCGGCCGTGGCCCGCGTCCTGCCAGTCGGTGAGGGCCAGGACGGTGTCCGGCTCCTCGTCGTCTGGGCGTCGAGCGTCTGGCGGACGATGTCGCCAACGCGTCGGCCGCCGAGGACGGATCGTGACCGAATTGTCCAACGCTCTCACTGAGCCCACACTGTCTGGAACTCTTCGGCCGGGACGACTTCCAGCGGGTCCTCTTCAGGATTGAGCGACTGGTCCGTCAGGAACCCGTGCTCGTCCTCCAGGTGCTCCCGGCTGTACCGGTGGAGTCGGCCGGCCGGAGTCAGCTCGGCCTGCTTGATGGCAACCAACTCACCGCGGTCGGGTACGGCCTCGAAGTACCACAAGCCGCCCTCCTCGTCGGCATGGCGAAAGTGGTGCCGCAGGGTGGCCCCCTCATCAAGAGATCGGAAGTACGCCACGCTCGCTGCTCGGACGCGATCCAGGTCAATCACAGGATCACTGTGCCGGCGAGCGCGTGCGGTTGCACCGTTCTGACATCCACAGGTCGGTTCCGTGAGGTTCCCGCACCTGGAATCCGTGGAGGTCGATGCCGTATGCGTCGATGTCGTCAGGTTCGGCGCGGCCCTCCCGGACGAAGCCGCAGAGTGCGCGGAGGGCATCTTCGCCCAGGTCCAGCGGGTGGAAGGGGAGCGGGTACGGTTCTTCCTCCTCGTCGGGCCAGGGGACGATGTCTGCGGGGCGGTCCCCGGCCCAGTAGGGCAGCTCGAAGGGGAGCGGTTCGCCGATGTTCTCGATGATGCCGCTGTCCGGCGACAGGCTCAGGGAGCGGATCAGGCGCCCGTCCTCCCACACCGCGAATGCGAGCCAGTCGACGACACTGTGCATGGCGTGCAGGACGAGTCGTCGGTCGGCGCTCGCCGCGACGAGGTGCCCGGGAAGCCGGGACGGGAAGTCGACCATCACCCGTCGGTCGCAGACGATCTCCACGCCGGGCCAGCTCGCGGCGTACGCCGTGCTCTTCGGTGGGTATACGCCGCCGCCCAGCGTCGAGCCGGGGAGCTGTTCGATCTCCCAGCCCGGGTAGAGGCGCCACATCATCTCGGACGTCCGCGGCGGGTCCGCCGCCCCCGCCTGTCGCAGCAGGCTCGGCACCTCGCCGTCGGCATAGATGAGCAGTCCCGTTCTGGCTCCCATGGCCCCTACCCGATGAGTCGCGTTCGATGGTCGTCGCACCCTAGCCATCGGCACTGACAGAGCCAGGAGGGTCCGAGCAAGTAAAGCGCTGGGCCGTCCCTGGGCCGTCCGAGGTCGACCAACGCTGACAGACGGCGCCCACGGGTGACCACCCCCACCCCACTCTGGCCTGGGCGCCCCGAGTTGATCTGCGACACTGGAAGGGTTATGCCGAAGCCCGGAGAACTCACTTTCGTCGCCCCGCGCGGAGCCAAGAAGCCGCCGCGGCACCTCGCCGACCTCACGCCCGCCGAGCGCAAGGAAGCCGTCGCCGCCATCGGCGAGAAGCCGTTCCGCGCCAAGCAGCTGTCCACGCACTACTTCGCGCGGTACGCCCACGATCCCGTCGAGTGGACCGACATCCCCGCCGCGTCCCGGGAGAAGCTCCAGGGAGAGCTGCTGCCCGACCTGATGTCCGTGGTCCGCCACATCTCGTGCGACGACGACACCACCCGCAAGACGCTGTGGCGGCTGCACGACGGCACGCTCGTCGAATCCGTGCTCATGAGGTACCCGGACCGGGTCACCATGTGCATCTCCTCGCAGGCCGGCTGCGGCATGAACTGCCCGTTCTGCGCGACCGGACAGGCCGGACTCGACCGGAACCTCTCGACCGCCGAGATCGTGCACCAGATCGTCGACGGCATGCGCGCGCTGCGTGACGGAGAGGTGCCCGGCGGGCCGGCGCGGCTGTCCAACATCGTCTTCATGGGCATGGGCGAGCCGCTGGCCAACTACAAGCGCGTCGTCGGCGCGGTCCGCCGGCTCACCGACCCCGAGCCGGACGGCCTCGGGCTCTCGCAGCGCGGCATCACCGTCTCCACCGTCGGCCTGGTTCCCGCGATGCTCCGCTTCGCCGACGAGGGCTTCAAGTGCCGCCTCGCCGTCTCGCTGCACGCCCCCGACGACGAGCTGCGCGACACCCTCGTGCCCGTCAACACCCGCTGGAAGGTGCGCGAGGTCCTCGACGCCGCCTGGGAGTACGCGGAGAAGTCCGGCCGCCGGATCTCCATCGAGTACGCCCTCATCCGGGACATCAACGATCAGGCATGGCGAGGCGACCTGCTCGGCAGGCTCCTCAAGGGCAAGCGGGTGCACGTCAACCTCATCCCGCTGAACCCCACGCCCGGCTCCAAGTGGACCGCGTCCCGCCCCGAGGACGAGAAGGCGTTCGTCGAGGCCATCGCGTCCCACGGCGTACCCGTCACCGTGCGTGACACCCGCGGCCAGGAGATCGACGGTGCCTGTGGACAGCTTGCGGCGGCGGAGCGCTGACCTTGTAGCCTGGGCTCGCACACACGCACATTCCGACAGGGGAGCGCCACAGCGCTGAGAGTGCGGCACCGTCAGGCCGCAGACCCTCTGAACCTCGCCCAGGTCATTCTGGGTAGGGAGTCCGGTCGTCACTCAAGCTGTTGCGCCCTGCCCGCACGGCGTGGACCCGCAGGGGTCCATGGCCGCGTGGGCGGGGCCGCGTCTCTTCCTGGTCACCCCAGGAGGAATCAAGTGAACACCAAGAAGTCGGCCGCCGCGGCGCTCGTCGCCGCGCTCGGCGTCACCACCCTCGCCGCATGCGGAGGGTCCGGCGACACGACGGCGGACGCGCCCGCGCCCAAGACCGTCAGGCTCGTCAGCCACGACTCCTTCAACGCCTCCGAGGAGGTCCTGGCGGAGTTCGAGCGGAAGACCGGCTTCACGATCGAGGTCGTGAAGAGCGGCGACGCCGGCGAGGCCGTCAACAAGGAGATCCTCACCAAGGGCAACCCGCAGGGCGACGTCTTCTTCGGCGTCGACAACACCCTGCTGTCCCGCGCCCTCGACAACGGGATCTTCGTCCCCTACGAGGCGAAGGGCCTGGACCGGGTCCCCGCCGCGCTCCGGACGGACGCCAAGCACCGGGTCACCCCCGTCGACTCCGGCGACATCTGCGTCAACTACGACAAGAAGTACTTCGCCGACAAGAAGCTCGACCCGCCGCAGACCTTCGACGACCTCGCGAAGCCGGCGTACAAGGACCTGCTCGTCGTCGAGAACCCGGAGCGTTCCTCCCCGGGCCTCGGCTTCCTCCTCGGCACGGCAGCCCGATACGGCGACGACGGGTGGCAGGACTACTGGACCAGGCTCAAGGCCAACGGCGTGAAGACCGTCGACAGTTGGGAGCTCGCCTACAACCAGGAGTTCTCCGGCTCCGCCGGCGGCCGGAAGGCCAAGGGGGACAGGCCGCTGGTCGTCTCCTACGCCTCGAGCCCGCCGGTCGAGGTCCTCTACTCCGAGCCGCAGCCGAAGGACGCCCCCACCGGTGTCTCCACCGGCACCTGCTTCCGGCAGACCGAGTTCGCCGGCCTGCTCGACGGGGCGAGGAACCCCGAGGGCGGCAAGCTGCTGATCGACTTCCTGATCTCCAAGACGTTCCAGGACGACATGCCGCTCCAGATGTTCGTCAACCCGGTCGCGGCGGACGCCACCCTGCCCGAGCTGTTCACCCGGCACGGCGTGGTGATCGACGACCCGCAGACCATGACCCCGGAGGAGATCGCCCGGAACCGTGACGAGTGGATCAAGTCGTGGTCCTCGCTCGTCCTGAAGTAGACGGACCGACGCATCGGCGGGACGTGCGCGGGAGCGCGGCTCGGCTCGGCCTGATGGTCCTGCCCGTCGCGTTCTTCGCGATCTTCTTCGCCTGGCCCGTGGCCTCCATCGTCGAGCGGGGACTGCGGGTCGACGGGACCTGGCGGTTCGGGGGATTCGCCCGGACCCTGGCCCGGCCCGAGATCCTCGACGTGCTGTGGTTCACGCTCTGGCAGGCGCTCGCCTCCACCGCGCTGACCCTGCTCCTCGCGCTGCCCGGCGCGTACGTCTTCGCGCGTTTCGACTTCCCCGGCAAGGGCGTCCTGCGAGCCGTGGTCACCGTGCCGTTCGTGCTGCCCACGGTCATGGTCGGGACCGCGTTCCTGGCACTGGTCGGACGCCGCGGGCTGCTCGACGAACTATGGGGTGTCCGCCTGGACACCGGGGTCTGGGCGATTCTCCTGGCCCACGTGTTCTTCAACTACGCGGTCGTCGTGCGAACCGTCGGCGGCCTGTGGGCCCAGCTCGACCCGCGCCAGGAGGAGGCGGCCCGGATGCTCGGCGCCTCCCGGTGGACGGCCTGGCGGACCGTGACCCTGCCCGCCCTCGTGCCCGCCGTCGGTGCCGCCGCCCTGATGGTCTTCCTGTTCACCGCCGGCTCGTTCGCCGTCGTCCAGATCCTCGGCGGGCCGACGTACTCCACCCTGGAGACGGAGATCTACCGGCAGACCGTCGTCCGCTTCGACCTGGGCACGGCCGCCGTGCTCACGCTCGTGCAGTTCGCCGCCGTCGGCGCCATCCTGGCCGTGCACGCCCGGACGGTACGGCGGCGGGAGACCGCCCTGCGCCTCGTCGCACCCGAGCGGACCGCACGGCGCCCGCGGGGCCCCGGCCAGTGGACGCTGTTCGGGGCTGTCCTGCTGTCGATCGCCCTGCTGATCGTGCTGCCGCTCGTGGTACTGGCCGAGCGGTCCCTCGACACCCCGGAAGGCTACGGACCGGGCTACTACCGGGCCCTCCAGGAGACCGACCCCTCCGGCACCTTCCTCGTCCCGCTGACCGACACGATCGTGAACTCCCTCCAGTACGCCGTCGTCGCCACCGGCCTCGCCGTCCTCATCGGCGGACTCGCCGCCGCGGCCCTCACCCGGCGGGCGGGCCGCTTCGTCCGAGGCTTCGACGCGCTGCTGATGCTGCCGCTCGGGGTCTCCGCGGTCACCGTCGGCTTCGGCTTCCTCATCACGCTCGACGAACCGCCGCTCGACCTGCGGTCCAGCTGGATCCTCGTCCCGCTCGCCCAGGCGCTGGTCGGTGTCCCCTTCGTCGTCCGCACGATGCTGCCCGTGCTGCGCGCCGTGGACGACCGGCTGCGGGAGGCGGCGGCCGTGCTCGGCGCCTCACCGCTGCGGGCCTGGCGCGAGGTGGACCTGCCACTGGTGCGGCGCGCGCTGCTGATCGCGGCCGGCTTCGCCTTCGCCGTCTCGCTCGGCGAGTTCGGGGCGACCGTCTTCATCGCCCGCCCCGACCGCCCCACCCTGCCGGTCGCGGTGGCGCGGCTGCTCGGCCGTCCCGGCGAACTCAACTACGGCCAGGCGATGGCCCTCTCGACGATTCTGATGGCGGTGTGCGCGGTGTCCCTGCTGCTGCTCGAACGACTCCGCACCGACCGGACCTCCGGGGAGTTCTGATGCTGACTCTCGACGACGCGACCGTACGGTTCGGTGACCGCGCGGTACTCGACGCGGTCGGCCTGGACGTCGCCGAACACGAGATCGTGTGCGTGCTCGGCCCCAGCGGCAGCGGCAAGTCCACCCTGCTCCGGGCCGTCGCCGGGCTCCAGGCGCTGGACGGCGGCCGGGTCCTGCTCGGCGGAGCCGACCAGGCCGGGGTGCCCGTGCACCGGCGGGGCGTCGGCCTGATGTTCCAGGACCACCAGCTCTTTCCGCAGCGGGACGTCGGCGGCAACGTCGCCTTCGGGCTGCGGATGGCCGGCGTGGGCCGGGCCGAGCGGGCCGAGCGGGTCGCGGAGCTGCTCGACCTGGTCGGGCTGCCCGGGGCGGCCCGGCGGGCGGTCGCCTCGCTCTCCGGCGGAGAGCAGCAGCGGGTGGCGCTGGCCCGGGCGCTCGCCCCCCGGCCCCGGCTGCTCATGCTGGACGAGCCGCTCGGCCAACTCGACCGCGGACTGCGGGAACGGCTGGTGACCGAACTTCGGGACCTCTTCCGGCGACTGGGGACGACGGTGCTGGCCGTCACCCATGACCAGGGGGAGGCGTTCGCCCTCGCGGACCGCGTCGTCGTGATGCGCGACGGCCGGATCGCCCAGTCGGGCACGCCCCTGGAGGTCTGGCAGCGTCCGGCCTCCGAGTTCGTGGCACGCTTCCTCGGCTTCGACAACGTCGTGGCGGCGACCGTGAGCGGCGGGGTGGCGGACACGGTATGGGGCAGGGTCCCCGTCCCGGAGGGCACGCCGTGCGAGGCGACCAGGCTGCTGGTGCGGCCCGGCGGCGTCCGGCTGGCCGCTCCCGGCGACGGACTGCCCTGCACGGTCGAGACCCGTACCTTCCGCGGCGGCCGGGTGGAGGTCCGGCTCCGCCCGGACGACGGACCCGCGCTGGACGCGGAGTGCACGCTGCCCGAGGCGCCCGAGGCGGGCGCGCGGGTAGGCGTGACCTTCGCCGCGGCGGAGGTCGTGGTCCTGGCGCCCGACACCGCAGGCTGACGGCCCGGCCGCACTCTCCCCGGGACGGCGGGGCGGTGCGGCCTTCGGCGCGTCGCCACCGCCGCAGGCGGGCCCGGTCGTGGGTCAGCCGCGCAGTGGGACGGCCGCCAGTTCCGCCACCAGCCAGGTCAGCGGCAGGAAGACGGCCAGCAGGACGCCCGCCCGCAGCAGCGCCACCGTCCGCAGGACCGTCGGCGGCGCGCCCAGACGGAGCAGGGCCGCCGCGGTGTGCGCCCGGCACTGCCGGGACTCGAGGGCCGCCGTCAGCAGGGTGGCCGTGGTGCAGGCCGTCACCAGCGCCGCGCCGAGGCCGGTCAGCGGCCCGAAGTCGCCCGGACCGGATCCGTAGAGTCTCACCGACGCCAGCGCCCCGGAGGCCACCGCGCACACCAGGCCCAGCGGACGGCCGAGGCGCCGGGACTCGTCCATCAGCACGCGGCCCGCCAGCAGCCGGACCGCGCCGGGCCGGACGGCCTGGAGGAGTCGTCCGCACCAGTGCGTGATGCCGGGGCCCGCCACCACCAGACCCGCCGCCGTGAGGACCCACCCGGCGAGCACGCCCCCGGGGCTCGCCCCGAAGCGGCCCGGCAGCGGGAAGTCCCCGTTGCCACCGCCCTGGCCCGCGTACGTCTCCACGGCCAGGCCCAGGGCGAGGAGCGCGACGCCCCACGGGAGTCCCGAGGGGGTCGTCCGCTCGACGCCCTCCGAAGCCGCGGACCGGCCCGGCCGCAGCGCGAGGCCCGCCGCCGTCGAGGCGAGCACCGGCAGGACGGCGAGCAGGGTGAGGGCCGCCGCCAGCGGCACGGGCTGGTCCCCCGCGAGCAGCTCGGCCGCGGCGCCGTCGAAGGGCAGCCCGGTGAGGTCCCCCCGCAGGTGCAGGTAGAGCAGGAGGGCCACCACCGAGCCCAGTGTGCAGGAGACCGCGGTCGAGGCGGCGGCGAGCGCGGTGAGCCGGGCGGGGCCGAGCCCGACCGCCGACAGCCCCGGACGCGGGCGCGTGCTGGGGTCCGTGCGCGCGACGGCCACCGCGAGATGGACGGTCGCCGCCAGCGGCACCACGCACCACAGCAGCCGCGGTACGGAGGAGGCCGAGCGGTCCGGGTGGCCGACCGCGTAGCCCAGGGTGCACAGCAGCAGGAAGCCGACCCCGGCCGCCGCGGCGGCGACCAGGAGCCGCCGCAACAGCACCAGAGGAGGGGTTCCGCGGACTAGACGGAGAGCGAGCACGAGGCGACGCCCTCCGCCCCGGTGGCCGGCGGAAGGGAGCCCGCGCTGACGCGGCGCCCGTCCAACAGGCCGACCGCACGGTCGGCGAGGGCGGCCACCCGGGTGTCGTGGGTGGCGAGCAGCACCGTGATGCGGTGCGAGCGGGCCGCGGCGGTCAGGGTCCGCAGCACCTGCGCCCCGTCCGCGCTGTGCAGCGCGGCCGTGGGCTCGTCGGCGAAGAGCACCGAGGGCGTGGTGACCAGCGCTCTGGCGGTGGCGATCCGCTGGCGTTGCGACTGGGTCAGCGCGTGCGGGCGCTTGCGCGCGTACATGCCGACGTCGAGACGCTCCAGCCACTCCTGGGCGGCGGCCTTGGCGGCCCGGTGCGACACCCCGCGGAGCAGCAGCGGCAGGGCCGCGTTCTCCCAGGCGGAGAGTTCCGGGACGAGTCCGGGTTCGGGGTCGATCCAGCCGAACCGGTCCCGGCGCAGCCGTTCGCGCCGGAGCGCGGTCAGGGTGTGCACGGGGTCGCTGTGGAACCAGACCTCACCCTGCTCGGCGACGGCCTGCCCGGACAGGCAGCGCAGGAGGGCCGTCTTGCCGCTGCCTCGCGGACCGACCACGGCGAGGATCTCTCCCTCGCGGACCCCGAGGGAGACGCCGCTGAGCACGGGCGCTCCCCCCAGGGAGTAGTGCAGGGAACGCGCCCAGAGCACGTCGTTGTCCGGTGGGGCCATCGCGTACACCTCGAGGTCGGGTCGAGTCGGATCGAAGTCGGATCTGATGTGTTTCCCCCGTCGTTCCCCCGTCCGGGGGAACGACGAGGCGGGCCGGTCGGTCACTGGGCACCGTAAGGATTCGGATCCGGTCGTACGCACAGCACGCGGCCCGGGCAGCCGTCATCCACTCGGATGGGGGCATGCCCGGGCCGTTCACGCCGTGAGGGCGGCGTGGTCCGAGAAGAGCGTTACAGCTTCGTCCATGCCTCGGTGAGGGTGGCCCGGAGGATCTGCTCGATCTCGTCGAAGGTGGACTGGTCCGCGATCAGCGGCGGAGCCAGCTGGACGACCGGGTCGCCCCGGTCGTCGGCGCGGCAGTACAGGCCGTTGTCGTAGAGGGCCTTGGAGAGGAAGCCGTAGAGCACGCGCTCGGTCTCCTCGTCGGTGAAGGACTCCTTGGTCGTCTTGTCCTTGACGAGTTCGATGCCGTAGAAGAAGCCGTTGCCGCGGACGTCGCCGACGATCGGCAGGTCGTGCAGCTTCTGCAGCGTCGAGAAGAAGTTGCCCTCCTGGTCCAGCACGTGCTGGTTCAGGCCCTCCTTGTCGAAGATGTCGAGGTTCGCCAGGGCCACGGCGGAGGAGACCGGGTGGCCGCCGAAGGTGTAGCCGTGCAGGAAGGTGTTGTCGCCCCGGTAGAAGGGCTCCGCGAGGCGGTCCGAGACGATACAGGCACCGATCGGGGAGTAACCGGAGGTCATGCCCTTCGCGCAGGTGATCATGTCCGGAACGTAGCCGAACTTGTCGCAGGCGAACATCGTGCCGAGGCGGCCGAAGGCGCAGATGGTCTCGTCGGACACGAGCAGTACGTCGTACTGGTCGCAGATCTCGCGGACGCGCTGGAAGTACCCGGGCGGAGGAGGGAAGCAGCCGCCCGCGTTCTGCACCGGCTCCAGGAAGACGGCCGCGACGGTCTCGGGGCCCTCGAAGAGGATCTGCTGCTCGATCTGGTCGGCGGCCCAGCGGCCGAAGGCCTCGGGGTCGTCGCCGTGGATCGGGGCACGGTAGATGTTGGTGTTCGGCACCTTGTGCGCGCCGGGTACCAGCGGCTCGAAGGGGGCCTTCAGGGCCGGCAGGCCGGTGATCGACAGGGCGCCCTGCGGGGTGCCGTGATAGGCGACCGCGCGCGAGATGACCTTGTACTTGGTGGGCTTGCCCTGGAGCTTGAAGTACTGCTTGGCCAGCTTCCAGGCGGTCTCGACGGCCTCGCCGCCGCCAGTGGTGAAGAACACCTTGTTGAGGTCGCCCGGGGCGTAGCCGGCGAGGCGCTCGGCCAGCTCCACGGCCTTGGGGTGGGCGTACGACCACACCGGGAAGAAGGCCAGCTCCTGGGCCTGCTTGTACGCGACCTCGGCCAGTTCCTGGCGGCCGTGTCCGGCGTTGACCACGAACAGACCGGCGAGACCGTCGAGGTAGCGCTTGCCCTTGTCGTCGAAGATGTAGGTGCCCTCGCCCCGCACGATGGTGGGGACGGGGGAGTTCTCGTACGACGACATGCGGGTGAAGTGCATCCACAGGTGGTCGTAGGCGGTCTTGGAGAGGTCCTTGCTCACGGCTATCGGGTTCCCCACATGTAGGTCTGCTTCTTGAGCTTGAGGTAGACGAAGCTCTCGGTGGAGCGCACACCGGGGAGAGTGCGGATGCGCTTGTTGATCACTTCCAGCAGGTGGTCGTCGTCCTCGCAGACGACCTCCACCATCAGGTCGAACGAGCCGGCGGTCATCACCACGTACTCGCACTCGGCCATGGCCGTCAGCGCGTCCGCGACCGGGTCCAGGTCCCCCTCGACGTTGACGCCGACCATCGCCTGCCGCCGGAATCCCACGGTGAGCGGGTCGGTGACGGCGACGATCTGCATGACGCCCTGGTCGAGCAGTTTCTGGACCCGTTGCCGGACGGCCGCCTCGGAAAGACCGACGGCCTTGCCTATCGCGGCGTAGGGACGGCGACCGTCCTCCTGGAGCTGCTCGATGATCGCCAGGGAGACGGCATCGATCGTCGGGGACGAACCGGATCCGGTCCTGGAGTTAGCGCTTTGACTGGCCACGAGCTCACTCTGCACCGAGACTCGTCTGTCTGGCAAGCCCGGATCGATGAAATTCGTTGTTTATGATCCAGCATCTCACGGAATCCGAAGTTATGGACTGTCGGGCCTGTCGAAAGCGTCCGCCGAGCGACTACTGTGGGGGTGTCTCACCCATCGGGACAGAATGAACTCTGAACGACAGGAGGGGTGGCAAGTGACCACCGAGCTGCGCCGGCTGCGTAACTACATCAACGGGGAGTTCCGGGACGCCGCCGACGGGCGGACCATCGATGTGGTCAACCCGGCCACGGGCGAGGTCTTCGCCACGTCTCCGCTCTCCGGCCAGAGCGACGTCGACGCCGCCATGGAGGCCGCCGCCGCGGCGTTCCCGGCCTGGCGCGACACCACGCCCGCCGAACGCCAGAAGGTCCTCCTCAAGATCGCCGACGCCTTCGAGGAGCGGGCCGAGGACCTGGTCGCCGCCGAGGTCGAGAACACCGGCAAGCCGGCCGGCCTCACCGCGAGCGAGGAGGTCCCGCCCATGGTGGACCAGATCCGCTTCTTCGCGGGTGCCGCCCGGATGCTCGAGGGCCGCTCGGCCGGGGAGTACATGGAGGGCATGACCTCGATCGTCCGCCGCGAGCCGGTGGGCGTCTGTGCCCAGGTCGCGCCGTGGAACTACCCGATGATGATGGCCGTGTGGAAGTTCGCCCCGGCGCTCGCCGCGGGCAACACGGTCGTCCTCAAGCCCTCGGACACCACTCCCGCCTCGACCGTCCTGATCGCCGAGATCATCGGCCGGATCGTTCCCAAGGGCGTCTTCAACGTCGTCTGCGGCGACCGCGAGACCGGCAAGGCGATGGTCGAGCACGCGACCCCGGCGATGGCTTCCATCACCGGCTCGGTACGCGCCGGCATGCAGGTCGCCGAGTCGGCGTCCAAGGACGTCAAGCGCGTCCACCTGGAGCTGGGCGGCAAGGCGCCGGTCGTCGTCTTCGAGGACACCGACATCGCCAAGGCGGTCGAGGACATCTCGGTGGCGGGCTTCTTCAACGCCGGCCAGGACTGCACGGCCGCCACCCGCGTGCTCGTGCACGAGTCCATCCACGACGAGTTCGTGGCGCAGCTCGCCAAGGCCGCCGCCGACACGAAGACCGGCCTGCCGGACGACGAGGACGTGCTGTACGGCCCGTTGAACAACGCGAACCAGCTGGCCCAGGTCAGCGGCTTCGTCGAGCGGCTCCCCGCTCACGCCAAGGTCGAGACGGGCGGCCACCGGGTCGGTGACAAGGGCTACTTCTACGCTCCTACCGTGGTCTCCGGCCTGAAGCAGGACGACGAGATCATCCAGAACGAGGTCTTCGGACCGGTCATCACGGTGCAGTCGTTCCGTGACGAGGAGCAGGCCCTGGAGTTCGCCAACGGTGTCGAGTTCGCGCTCGCCTCCTCGGTCTGGACGAAGGACCACGCCCGCGCGATGCGCATGTCGAAGGCGCTCGACTTCGGCTGCGTCTGGATCAACACCCACATCCCGCTGGTCGCGGAGATGCCGCACGGCGGCTACAAGAAGTCCGGCTACGGCAAGGACCTCTCGGCGTACGGCTTCGAGGACTACACGCGCATCAAGCACGTGATGACGTCCCTGGGCTGATCACCCCGACGAGGACGGGCGGCCGGGTTCCTCCCCGGCCGCCCGTCGGCGTTCCGGGGCACACCGAGGCCGCGATGATCGACAAGGTGTCGGGGAAGGGGCCCCGGGGGAGACGGAGCGTCCATTGCCCCGGCGCGGAGGGCCGGAGGAAGCTGCTCGGGTGAGAGCGACAGCGAGGAACCACCTGTCCCGCCGCGCCCTGCTGCGCGGCCTCGGCGGCGTGAGCGCCGCGATGACGCTGGCCGGCTGCGGGGTGCCCGCGGCCTACGTGGAGCCCGGCCGGCGCGCCGGCCGGGACCTGTCCGCACGCGACCGCGCCGTCGACTTCGCCAACTGGCCGCTCTACATCGACACCGATGACGACGACGGTGCGAAGCGGCCCACTCTGGACGCCTTCGCCGAGCGGACCGGGATCTCCGTCCGGTACACCGAGGAGATCAACGACAACGACGAGTTCTTCGGCAAGATCAGCCCGGCTCTGATGAACCACCAGGAGACCGGCCGCGACCTCATCGTCGTCAGCGACTGGATGGCCGCGCGGTTCGTCCGGCTCGGCTGGGTACAGGAGATGGACCGCGACGGGCAGCCGAACGTCGCCCGGCACCTCGACCCGCAACTGCTCCGCCCTCCGTTCGACGACGGCCGGCGGCACAGCGTCCCCTGGCAGTCCGGCATCACCGGCATCGCCTACAACCGCCGCGCGCTGGGCCGGGAGATCCGTTCCACCCAGGACCTGTGGGCCGCCGACCTGCGCGGCCGGGTCACGCTGCTGTCCGGTCTCGACGAGTCCTTCGCGCTGCTGATGCAGGGCAACGGCGTCGACGTGACCCGGTGGACCGCGGACGACTTCCACACGCTGTGCGAACAGGTCGAGGAACTCGTGCGGAAGCGGCACATCCGGCGCTTCACCGGGAACGACTACATCAAGGACCTGTCCACCGGGGACGTCCTGGCCTGCCAGGCGTACTCCGGCGACGTCATCCAGCTCCAGGCCGACAACCCCGACATCGAGTTCGTCGTCCCCGAGGAGGGCGCCGAACTGTGGGCCGAGTCCCTGATGATTCCCAATCTCGCCTCGCACAAGGCCAACGCGGAGGCCCTGGTCGACTACTACTACGAACCCGAGGTCGCCGCCGAACTGGCCGCCTGGGTCAACTACGTCTGCCCGGTGCCCGCCGCCCGCGACGTGCTCGCCGACTCCGGCGACGAGGAACTCGCCGCACTCGCCGAGGACCCGCTGATCTTCCCCGACGGGGCCATGCGGAGCCGGCTCGCCATCGCCCGGGACCTCACCTCCGAGGAGCGCGCGGAGTTCACCAGGAGATGGAACTCGATCGTCGGGCTCTGAGCGCCTGTCGGCCGAAGGCCACCCGACAGGCTCTGACGCCCCGTGAAACCGCCGCGCCGCAGATCCTGTTCGCCGCCCGGCCACCCGGAGGCGAGAGGCCGTCCACCGGAGGAGGAGTCGGTGGACGGAGCCCCGGGGCCTCATTTTGAACGCGTTCATGTCGGGCGTAGAGTGCTGCCATGAGCGACACGAACGGGCCGAGAGCCCTCCTCACGCGCATCCGTGTCTGGCTGGTCGTCTTCCTCGTCTGCCTGGTGCTCAGCGGCCTCACCGCCTTCCCGCTGGTCTCCGAACTCCACCTCGTCGAAGGCGCGCTGACCTCCTGGGCCGGCTTCGCCGCCGACCTCTTCCCCGGGCTGCTCGACCGGATCGGAGAGGTGCGGGCCGGCCTCGACACCGCTGACGCCGAGTACCCCTTCCTGCTGTACGGCACGGACTGGCTGGCCTTCGCCCACCTCGTCATCGCCGTCGCGTTCTACGGGCCGTACCGCGACCCGGTCCGCAACATCTGGGTCGTCGAGTTCGGCATGATCGCCTGCGCCGGCATCATCCCGCTCGCCCTGATCTGCGGGCCGATCCGGGGCATCCCCTTCTGGTGGTCGGTCATCGACATGTCGTTCGGCGTCTTCGGCGCCATCCCGCTGCTGCTCGTACGACGGATGATCAAGCGACTGGAGGCCCTGACGGGGGCGCCGC
This sequence comes from Streptomyces sp. NBC_01216, assembly GCF_035994945.1. Lineage (NCBI taxonomy): Bacteria > Bacillati > Actinomycetota > Actinomycetes > Kitasatosporales > Streptomycetaceae > Streptomyces > Streptomyces sp. NBC_01216. Next base: position 1,850,343 of record NZ_CP108677.1, on the reverse strand, counting down.
CGACGGCGCCGCCCGCGGACGCGCCGGCCTGACCACCCGGTCCCGCTTCCACCGGTCCGCCCGAGCGGGCGCACTACGGCTTGCGGCCCACCGCGCCGAACTGCGCGACCTCGTGTGCCGGGGCGAACCGCCAGCTCGCACAGGAGACGACGCCCGGCTCCAGGACGTCGAGCCCTTCCAGCAGCGAGGCGAACTCGGCACGACTGCGGGCCGTGATCGGCGGGGTCGCGTTCTCGTTCCAGAACTCCATCGCCGCCGCGTTCCCCTCGCCGCCCAGCCCGGGTTCCAGGGTGGGATGGGTCAGGACGAGATGACTGCCGGAGGGCACCGCGTCCATCAGGGTCCGGACGATGCGCCGAACCTCGTCGGTGTCCAGCACGAAGTTGAGGATGCCGAGCATCATCACCGCGACGGGGCGCGACAGGTCCAGGGTCCGCGCCGCCGCCTCCAGAATCCGCTCCGGCCGCCGCGCGTCCGCGTCCACGTACTCGGTGACACCCTCCTGGGCGCTGGTCAGCAGGGCCCGGGCGTGGGTCAGCACGATCGGATCGTTGTCGACGTAGACGATCCGTGACTCCGGAGCGACACGCTGCGCGACCTCGTGGGTGTTGTCGGCGGTCGGCAGGCCCGTGCCGATGTCCAGGAACTGACGGATGCCGACCTCGCCGGCCAGATGGGTCACCACCCGGCCGAGGAACGCCCGGTCCGCGCGGGCGACTTCGCCGATGCTCGGGTAGAGCCCCGTGACCTGGTCGCCGACGGCACGGTCCACCGGGTAGTTGTCCTTGCCGCCCAGCCAGTAGTTCCACACACGGGCGTTGTGGGCGATGTCGGTACGGATCCGCTCGGTTCCGGTCACCTCGGAGTCCCCCTTCGCAGTTCGGCGACGAGCGTGTCCACCCGGTTGGTCGTGATCGAGTCCACGCCGTTCGCGATCAGCCCGCGCATGGAGCGCCGGGTGTCCGCCGTCCACGCCGAGACCAGGCAACCGTCTCTGTGCACCTTCTCCACCAGGCCCCGACTCAGGAGCCCGAAGCGGTAGTTGAGCCAGCGCGGGCGGATCGCGCCGAGCAGCGCGGCCCGCGGCGGAGCCAGCGACGTCCAGGTCAGGGCGATCTCGGCGTCGGGGTCGGCGGCCCGCACCCGGAGCATCGCGACGCCGCCCGCGCAGTAGAGCACGCGCTCGGCGGCCCCGCAGTCGTGGACGGTGCCGACGATGGTGCGGACGGACTCCTCGTCGCCGCCGGGAAGGTCGATCATCAGGCGGTGCGGGCCCGCCGCCGCCAACGCCTCCCGCAGGGTGGGGACCCCGTCGTACGTCAGGTCGCGCACCTGCTCCAGAGTGAGCCCGGACAGCGGCAGGTCATGACCCCACAGGCGTCTGAGCGTGTCGTCGTGCAACAGGACGGGGACGCCGTCCTCGGTGAGCCGGACGTCGATCTCGACGGTGTCCGCGCCTCCCTCGATCGCCGAGACGATCGAGGGGACGGTGTTCTCCCGCGCACGGTACGGGGCGCCGCGGTGGCCTACGACAGTGACGTGGTCCATGGGGTCATTGTCGCGTCTCGCACGCCCGGTGCTCCGGAACGCCGGAGGCGTGCCCCGCGCGGCACCGCCGTCCACCCGCGGACCCCGGGGCCGCCCGGCGCGGGCCCCGCCCCTTCGGGACGGCTCAGAGCCCCTCGGGTGGCCTTCGACCGACAGGCTCTCAGCGAGCCAGCCACTTCTCCGTGTACGCGTCGATCTCCGCGGTGATCCGCGCCTTGCCCACGCGGTCGAGGAAGGACGCCTCGACCGCGTTCCTGGCGAGAGCGGCCAGGCCGCTCTCGTCGAGGTCCAGCAGGCGGGCGGCGACCGCGTACTCGTTGTTCAGGTCCGAGCCGAACATCGGCGGGTCGTCGCTGTTGATCGTCACGAGCACCCCGGCCCGCACCATCTCCCTGACCGGGTGCTCGTCCAGGTCGAGGACCGCACGGGTGGCGATGTTCGAGGTCGGGCAGACCTCCAGCGGGATCCGGCGCTCGGCCAGGTGCTTCAGCAGCTCGGGGTCGCGCACGGCGCTGGTGCCGTGACCGATGCGCTCGGCGCCCAGCTCGTTCAGCGCGTCCCAGATCGTCTCCGGACCGGTGGTCTCGCCGGCGTGCGGCACCGAGTGCAGCCCCGCCGCGATCGCCCGGTCGAAGTACGGCTTGAACTGCGGGCGCGGCACACCGATCTCCGGGCCGCCGAGCCCGAAGGAGACCAGGCCCTCGGGGCGCAGGTCCACGGCCAGCCGGGCGGTCTCCTCGGCGGCTTCCAGACCGGCCTCACCGGGGATGTCGAAGCACCAGCGCAGCACGACGCCCAGCTCGCTCTCGGCGGCCTTGCGGGCGTCCTCGATGGCCTCCATGAACGCCCGCTCGTCGATGCCTCGGCGGGTCGAGCTGTAAGGGGTGATCGTCAGCTCGGCGTACCGGATGTTCTGGCGGGCCATGTCACGGGCGACCTCGTAGGTCAGCAGCCGGACGTCCTCCGGAGTGCGGATCAGGTCCACGACGGAGAGGTAGACCTCGATGAAGTGCGCGAAATCGGTGAAGGTGAAGTAGTCGGCGAGAGCCTCGGGGTCCGTGGGGACCTTGGAGTCGGGGTGGCGGGCGGCCAGCTCGGCGACGATCCGGGGAGAGGCGGAGCCGACGTGGTGGACGTGCAGCTCTGCCTTGGGGAGCCCCGCGATGAAGGAGTGGAGATCGGTCATCGGATCATCGTAGGCCGGGCGGTCCCCCTGTCGGACCGAGGTCGTAGCATGGCGTGACCACGATGGGGGAGGCATATGTCCGAGAACCACGACCAGCCGCAAGGCGGGTACGACCCGGCGGACCCATGGGCTCCGCCGAACCGCGACGGTGTGGAGCTGAGCAAGCCGTCGCCCACGCCCGCCGCGGGCCCCGTGCCGCCGGTGCACGACCAGCCGACGATGACCGCGACGCCGACGGGAGAGGTGCCACCGCCACCGGTGGCCCCGGGCGGCTACGGCTACCCGACGGCGCCGACCCCGCCGGTGACCCCCGCCTCGTCCGGCTACGGGTACCCCGGGTACCCGTCCTACGGGGGCGGAAGCGGCTACGGCCAGCCCGGCTGGCAGCAGCAGCCGTCGAACGGCATGGGCACGGCGTCGATGGTGCTCGGCATCGTCGCGACGGCCGGATTCTGCCTCTACGGCCTGGGAGCGATCCTCGGCATCCTGGCGCTGATCTTCGGCGTCATCGGCCTGAAGAAGGCCGGCCGAGGCGAAGCGACGAACCGGGGCATGGCCATCGCGGGCATCGTCCTCGGTGCGATCGGCACCCTGGTGAGCGCGGTCTTCCTGGCCTTCATCGTCTGGGCGATCGCCCAGGACCCGTCGTCCTTCGAGGGGGAGGACGACGACCCGTTCGCGACGAGTCTGGTCCTGGAGACGCGCGGCTGACACGGCTGGGCGAGGCCCTGCCGGCCGGGCACGGCGCCCGGCGCCGCTGACCGAGAGGCGCCGGACCGGCCGGCACCGCGCGCCCCGGCACCGCGCGCGTCCGGTCCACGTGCCGTCGGTCTGCGCGCGCCGTCGGCTCAGCGGAGGCGTTCGCGCGCCTCCATCAGGGCGAAGCCCAGCAGATTCAGGCCGCGCCACCGGGCGGGGTCCGTGGCCCGGGGGTCGCCCGCCGCCAGACCGATGCCCCAGACGCGGTCCAGTGGGCTCGCCTCCACCAGCACCCGGCGGCCGGTGCCCACGAGGAACCCCCGCAGCGCCTCGTCCGAGGAGAACTTGTGGACGCTGCCCTCGACCACGATCCCGAAGCGCTCCCGTTCCCAGACCGCCTCCTCGAAACCCCGCACCAGCCGTCCCGCGTACTTGGCCTGGGCGGGTCCGGCCGCGGACAGCGCGGCGCGCTCCGCCTCCGCGTCCCCGAAGAGCCGGGCCTTCGCGGCCATCATCCAGTGCTCGGCCGTGGCATACCGCACGCCGTCGGCTTCGAAGGGTGACGGCCACCACTGACTCGGAGCCTGTCGGGTGGCCTCTGGCCGGGCGGTCACGCCCTGGCACGCACGCTGCCGGCGTTGCCGGGATGCCCCGGTAGCTCCGCTACCGGGGCATCCCGGCGCCTTGGAATCGCACGCACCAGACCGCGCCCGCCTGTCGGCCGAAGGCCACCCGACAGGCTCTCAGACAGCTCGCCGAGAGCCGCCCGTACGGCGACGGACGGTGCCCCCAGAAGTGCAGCCACTTCACGCGTTCACCCCTGCTGACCTGCTCAGTCAGCCATTCGTGGCGTTCCATGCACGCGAGTCTGACAGTCACCACGGACACTCCGTACGCTGATTTCCCCGACCCCTCGACACATGGTCGACCGATTCCGTCGCGTAACCAAAAGGCAACAACGGAATCCCTTGTTGGACGGCCGCTCCTCTGTCAGGATCGGCACTCAATTCGAGCTGGAACAACGGAGAGCGTCATGGGCAACCGCTTCCAGGTGACGGACCGCTTCGCGGACGGCGCGCAGTACATCGGCGGGCGTCCGAGGCCCGGAACCTCAGGTCAGGAGCACAGCGTCGTCGACCCGGCCACGGGCGAGCGCGTCCTCGGCTACACGCTGGCCTCCACCGAGGACGTGGACGCCGCCGTCGCGGCGGCCCAGGAAGCGTTCCCCGCCTGGTCGGCCGCGCCCCCTGGCGAGCGCTCCGACGCCCTGCACCGCTTCGCCGGCGTCCTGGCGGCCCAGGCCGAGGACCTCGCCCGTGCCGAGTCCCTCCAGTGCGGCAAGCCCATCAAGCTCACCCGGGAGTTCGACGTCCCCGGCACGGTCGACAACACCGCCTTCTTCGCGGGGGCGGCCCGCCATCTCCAGGGCCAGTCGGCCGGCGAGTACAGCGGCGACCACACCTCGTACGTCCGTCGTGAACCGATCGGCGTCGTCGGTTCCATCGCCCCCTGGAACTATCCGCTCCAGATGGCCGCGTGGAAGGTCCTCCCGGCCATCGCCGCGGGCAACACCATCGTCCTCAAGCCCGCCGAGCTCACCCCGCTCACCTCGCTGATGTTCGCCAGGGCGGCCACCGAGGCCGGCATCCCCGACGGCGTCCTCAACGTCGTCACCGGTGCCGGACGCACCGCCGGCGAGCACCTCGTCGGACACCCCGGCGTGGCCATGACGTCCTTCACCGGCTCCACCGCCGTCGGCAGGCGGGTCGCCGAGATCGCCACGGCCACCGTCAAGCGTCTCCACCTCGAACTGGGCGGCAAGGCCCCGTTCGTGGTCTTCGACGACGCCGACCTGGAGGCCGCCGCCCACGGCGCCGTCGCCGCCTCCCTCATCAACACCGGCCAGGACTGCACCGCCGCCACCCGCGCGTACGTCCAGCGCCCGCTCTACGACGCCTTCGTCGCACGCGTCGCCGAGCTGATGGAGACCGTCCGGCTCGGCGACCCCTTCGACCCCGCCACCGACCTCGGACCGCTGGTCAGCCACGCCCAGCGCGACCGGGTCGCCGCCTTCGTGGAACGCGCCCGCGGCTACGCCACCGTCGTCACCGGAGGTGAGGCCCCGGGCGGCGACCTGAAGGACGGCGCCTACTACCGCCCGACCCTGATCACCGGCGCCGCGCAGGACAGCGAGGTCGTCCAGTCGGAGATCTTCGGGCCGGTCCTGGTGGCCCTGCCCTTCGACAGCGACGACGAGGGCCTCAGGCTCGCCAACGACACCCCGTACGGCCTCGCCGCCTCCGCCTGGAGCCGCGACGTCTACCGGGCGAACCGCGCCACCCGCGAGATCAAGGCGGGCTGCGTGTGGATCAACGACCACATTCCGATCATCAGCGAGATGCCGCACGGAGGCTACAAGGCGTCCGGCTTCGGCAAGGACATGTCGTCCTACTCCTTCGAGGAGTACACGCAGGTCAAGCACGTCATGTACGACAACACCGCGGTCGCCGCGAAGGACTGGCACCGCACGATCTTCGGGGACCGATAGCAGCCTGTCGCCCGACCAGCGGCGAACACCATCCCGAAAGGGCACAGCGCATGGAGCAGTACGAGTCCGACAGCCTGTCCGCGGCGCAGCTCGCCGCGATGCGGCGCAGTCTCACGAGCGGGCGGGGAGCCCTCACCCGCCGGTCGATGCTGCGCGCCGGAGGCGTCGGCGCGCTCACACTCGGCTCACTGGCCGGTCTGAGCGCCTGCGGCATTCCGCCCGCCAAGCGGGAGGGCCAGGGGCCCGCCTCCACCGACGACTCGGCCACGGAGAAACAGCTCTCCTTCTCCAACTGGACCGAGTACATGGACGTCAGCGACGACGAGAAGTCCCGCCCCACCCTGGAGGCGTTCACCCGCCGCACCGGGATCAAGGTCAAGTACACCGAGGACATCAACGACAACGTCGAGTTCTTCGGCAAGATCAAGCCGCAGCTCGCGGCCGGCCAGGACACCGGCCGTGACCTCATATGCGTCACGGACTGGCTCGCCGCCCGCATCATCCGGCTGGGCTGGGCGCAGAAGCTGGACCCGGCCAACCTGCCCCACGCGTACGCGAACCTGTCCCCGCAGTTCCGCAGCCCCGACTGGGACCCGGGCCGCTCCTACTCCTACCCGTGGACCGGCATCTCCACGGTCATCGCCTACAACTCCAAGGCGACCGGCGGCAGGAAGGTCGACTCGGTCACCCAGCTCCTGGACGATCCCACCCTCAAGGGCCGGGTCGGCTTCCTCACCGAGATGCGCGACTCGGTCGGCATGACCCTGCTCGACATGGGCAAGGACCCCGGGACGTTCTCCGACGCCGACTTCGACACGGCGATCGGACGGCTCCAGAAGGCCGTCGACAAGAAGCAGATCCGCCGCTTCACCGGCAACGACTACACCTCCGACCTGGACAAGGGCGACATGGCGGCCTGTCTCGCCTGGGCCGGTGACGTTATCCAGCTGCAGGCGGACAACCCGGACATCAAGTTCGCCATCCCCGCCGCCGGATACATCACCTCCAGCGACAACCTGCTGGTCCCCGCCCAGTCACGGCACAAGACCAACGCCGAGAAGCTCATCGACCACTACTACGAACTCCCGGTCGCCGCGCAGCTCGCCGCGTACATCAACTACGTCTGCCCGGTCGACGGGGTCAAGGACGAGCTCGCCAGGATCGACCCCGAGCTCGCCGACAACACGCTGATCCTGCCCGACAGGGCCATGGCCGCGAAGTCGCACGCCTTCCGTTCGCTGACCAGCGAGGAAGAGACGGCGTACGAAGAGAAGTTCGCCAAGCTCATCGGCGCCTGAGGCCCGGCGCCCGCACCGGCGCCCGAGCCCGAACGCCCAGTACGCCGTTCACTCCTCACCACGACCTGGGATCGCAACCCATGACTGACACGAACACCGGCGGCGACGTCCGCCTCACCGGGATCAGCAAGACCTACGGCTCCTTCCACGCCGTGCGGCCGCTCGACCTCACCGTCCCGCAGGGCTCGTTCTTCGCGCTCCTCGGTGCCTCCGGCTGCGGCAAGACCACCACCCTGCGGATGATCGCCGGCCTGGAGGACCCCACCACCGGCACCGTCTTCCTCGGCGACCAGGACGTCACCGACCTCCCGCCCTACAAGCGGCCGGTCAACACCGTCTTCCAGTCCTACGCGCTCTTCCCGCACCTCGACATCTACGAGAACATCGCCTTCGGCCTGCGCCGGCGCGGCGTCAGGTCGGTCAGGAAGCAGGTCGGCGAGATGCTCGACCTCGTCCAGCTCGGAGACAAGGCCAAGCAGAAGCCGCACCAGCTCTCCGGCGGCCAGCAGCAGCGCGTGGCCGTGGCCCGCGCGCTCATCAACCACCCGCGGGTGCTCCTGCTCGACGAGCCGCTCGGCGCCCTCGACCTCAAGCTGCGCCGCCAGATGCAGCTGGAACTCAAGCGGATCCAGACCGAGGTCGGCATCACCTTCATCCACGTCACCCACGACCAGGAGGAGGCCATGACCATGGCCGACCAGGTCGCGGTGATGAACGGCGGCCGGGTCGAGCAGCTGGGCGCGCCCGCCGACCTCTACGAGAACCCCCGGACCACGTTCGTCGCGAACTTCCTCGGCACCTCCAACCTCATCGCCGCGGAGGTCGCCGAGGCCGGCGACAGCGACCTCGTCGTGAAGGCCGGCGGCGGCACGCTCCGGCTGCCGGCCGCCCGCTGCCCGGCGACCGCGCGCGCCGGCGACCGGGTCCTCGTCGGTATCCGCCCCGAGAAGATCTCGCTCACCCCCGCGGACGACGCGGCCTCCGTCCCCGACGGCCGCAACCGGGTCACCGGACGCATCGCCGACTCCTCCTTCATCGGCGTCTCCACGCAGTACGTGGTGAACTCCCCGGCCGGCGCCGAGCTCCAGGTGTACGAGCAGAACGTCGACCGGCGCGCGGGACTCGTCCCCGGTGCCGAGGTCGTCCTGCACTGGGACCCCGTCCACACCTTCGGTCTCGACGCCGACCAGGACATCGACGCGGGCGTGGAGACGGTGGAGGCCGCCTCGTGAACCACGCGCCCGAGGCCACCGGCCCGCAGACCACGACCACGGCCGTCGCCCCGCGCCACGCGGGCGGACCGGCGAACGAAGGAGGTGCAGCGTGAGCGCCGCCACCCTGACGAAGGAGGAGGCGCCTCCCGCACCGGAACTCCCGGTCCGCAAGGCGTCCACCCGCAAGCGGCTCGTCCCGTACTGGCTGCTGCTGCCCGGCATCATCTGGCTGCTCGTCTTCTTCGCGCTGCCGCTGCTGTACCAGGCGTCGACCTCGGTGCAGACCGGCTCGCTGGAGAAGGGCTTCGAGGTCACCTGGCACTTCCGGACCTACTGGGACGCCTTCCAGGAGTACTGGCCGCAGTTCGTCCGGTCCCTGCTCTACGCGGGCACGGCCACCCTGCTGTGCCTGCTGCTCGGCTACCCGCTGGCCTACATGATCGCCTTCAGGGCGGGACGCTGGCGCAACCTCGCGCTCGTCCTGGTCATCGCGCCGTTCTTCACCAGCTTCCTCATCCGGACCCTGGCCTGGAAGACGATCCTCGCCGACGGCGGACCGGTCGTCGACGTCCTCAACACGCTGCACGTCCTCGACGTGACCAGCTGGCTCGGCTGGACCGAGGGCGACCGGGTGCTCGCCACCCCGATGGCCGTCGTCTGCGGTCTGACGTACAACTTCCTGCCCTTCATGATCCTGCCGCTCTACACCTCGCTGGAGCGGATCGACGGCCGGCTGCACGAGGCCGCCCGGGACCTGTACGCCTCGCCCGCGACGACCTTCCGGAAGGTGACCTTCCCGCTGTCCATGCCGGGTGTCGTCTCCGGCACGCTGCTCACCTTCATCCCGGCCAGCGGCGACTACGTCAACGCCGAACTGCTGGGCTCCACCGACACCAAGATGGTCGGCAACGTCATCCAGTCGCAGTTCCTTCGGGTCCTCGACTACCCGACGGCGGCCGCGCTGTCCTTCATCCTCATGGCGATCGTGCTGGTCATGGTCACCGTCTACATCCGCCGCGCCGGAACGGAGGACCTGGTCTGATGCGGACGATGCACTGGATACGGAAGAACCTCGTCGTCATCGCGGGCCTGCTGACGCTCGCCTACATGATCCTGCCGAACATCGTCGTGATGGTGTTCTCGTTCAACAAGCCGAACGGCCGCTTCAACTACTCCTGGCAGCGGTTCTCGCTGGACGCCTGGAGGGACCCGTGCGGTGTCGCCGACATGTGCGGATCGCTCTCGCTCTCGCTCCAGCTCGCCACCTGGGCGACGCTGGGCGCCACCGTCCTCGGCACGATGATCGCCTTCGCGCTGGTCCGCTACCGCTTCCGGGCGCGTGGCGCGATCAACTCGCTGATCTTCCTGCCGATGACGATGCCCGAGGTCGTCATGGCCGCCTCGCTGCTCACCCTCTTCCTGAACATGGGTGCCCGGCTGGGCTTCTGGACGGTCCTGATCGCCCACGTCATGTTCTGTCTGTCCTTCGTCGTCACGGCCGTCAAGGCCCGTGTGATGTCGATGGACCCCCGTCTGGAGGAGGCCGCCCGCGACCTCTACGCCGGACCGGTGCAGACCTTCGTGCGGGTGACCCTGCCGATCGCCGCCCCCGGCATCGCGGCGGGCGCGCTCCTCGCCTTCGCGCTCTCGTTCGACGACTTCATCATCACCAACTTCAACGCGGGTTCCACCGTCACGTTCCCCATGTTCGTCTGGGGTTCGGCGCAGCGCGGCACGCCCGTGCAGATCAACGTCATCGGCACGGCCATGTTCGTCATCGCCGTCCTGGTGGTGGTCGCCGGCCAGGTCGTCACGAACCGGCGCCGCAGGACCGCGGCACACTGAGCACCACGACGAGCACGTCCCTAAGGAGTTGGAAACCATGGCCCCAGTCGCCATGAGTCTCGCCGCACGATCTCTCTCCGAAGTCCGGCCGGTGCCCTTCTGGCTGGACGCCCCCGGCAAGCCGGGTGCCCTGCCGGCCCTGGCCGGCCAGACGACCTGCGACCTCCTCGTGGTCGGTGGCGGCTACAGCGGGCTGTGGACCGCGCTCCTCGCCAAGGAGCGGGAGCCGGACCGGGACGTGGTGCTCATCGAAGGGCGCGAGGTGGGCTGGGCCGCCTCGGGCCGCAACGGCGGCTTCTGCGCGGCCTCGCTCACGCACGGCCTCGGCAACGGGCTCGCCCGCTGGCCGGGCGAGCTGCCGGCCCTGGAGCGGCTCGGCGCGCGCAACCTCGACGCCATCGAGGAGACGGTCGCCCGCCATTCCCTCGCCTGCGACTTCGAGCGCACCGGCGAGATCGACGTCGCCACCGAACCGCACCAGCTGGAGGAGCTGGCCGAACTCCACGAGACGGCCGGCCGGCTCGGCCTCGCCGACGGCCTCGAACTCCTCGACCGGGACGCGGTCCGGGCGGAGGTCGACTCCCCGACCTTCCTCGGCGGCCTCTGGGACCGGCGGGGAGTCGCCATGCTCGACCCGGCCAAGCTGGCCTGGGGGCTGAAGCGGGCCTGTCTCGACCTGGGCGTACGGATCTTCGAGAACACGCCCGGTCTCGACCTGGTGCCCGTCGGCGCGGGGATGGGGGTGCGCACCCCCTACGGCAGGGTGGTCGCCCGCCGGGTCGCGCTCGGCACCAACGTCTTCCCCTCGCTCGTCAAGCGGGTCCGGCCGTACACCGTTCCGGTCTACGACTACGCCCTGATGACCGAGCCGCTCAGTCCGGAGCAGCTCGCCGCGGTCGGCTGGAGGAACCGTCAGGGGCTGGGCGACGGCGCCAACCAGTTCCACTACTTCCGGATCACCGCGGACCACCGGATCCTGTGGGGCGGCTACGACGCCGTCTACCCGTTCGGCGGGCGCGTCAGTGAGGAGCTGGACCACCGGCCCGAGACGTACCTCAAGCTCGCCGGACACTTCTTCCGCTGCTTCCCGCAGTTGGAGGGGCTGCGTTTCAGTCACGCCTGGGGCGGGGCGATCGACACGTGCTCGCGCTTCTCGGCGTTCTTCGGCACGGCCCACCGGGGGAAGGTCGCCTACGCGGCCGGTTTCACCGGGCTCGGCGTCGGTGCCACCCGGTTCGGCGGCGACGTGATGCTCGACCTGCTGGCGGGGGAGCGCACGGAGCGTACCGAGCTGGAGATGGTCCGCTCCAAGCCGTTGCCGTTCCCGCCCGAGCCGATCGCCTGGGCGGGCATCGGCATCACGAAGTGGTCGCTGGCCCGGGCCGACGAGCGCGGCGGCCGGCGGAACCTCTGGCTCAAGGCCATGGACCGGCTGGGCCTGGGCTTCGACAGCTGAGCGCTGTTCCGTCAGCCCCGTCGGGCGCATCTGCCCGACGGGCTCTCAGAGCCTGTCGGGTGGCCTCTGACCGGGTGGTCACGCCCCGGCACGCACGCTGCCGTCGTTGCCGACACGCCCCGGTGGCTCCGCTACAGCGACCTCCCGGCGCCTGGGAATCGCACGCACCAGACCGCGCCCGCCTGTCGATCGAAGGCCACCCGACAGCCTCTCAGCCGCCGCCGCCCGTTCGGACGGGGGCGGTCTCGCCCTCGCCTTCGGTGTCGACGTGCGGCAGGATCCGGTCCAGCCAGCGTGGGGTCCACCAGGCCGAGTCGCCGAGCAGCGTCATCACGGCGGGCACCAGCAGCAGGCGTGCGATCGTCGCGTCGATCAGTACGCTCGCGGCCAGGCCCAGCCCCATCATCTTGACCACGATGTTGTCGCTGATGATGAAGGCCGCGAAGACGCTCACCATGATGAGCGCGGCACAGGTGATGACCCGGGCGGTGATCTCCAGCGCGTGCGCGACGCTGGCCTTGGCGTCCCCGGTGCGCAGCCATGCCTCGTGGACCCGGGAGAGGAGGAAGATCTCGTAGTCCATGCTGAGTCCGAAGACGATGGCGAACATCATCATCGGCACGTAGCTCTCGATGGGCACGTCGCCGGAGACACCGAGGGCGGGGCCGCCCCAGCCCCACTGGAAGACGGCGACGACGACGCCGTACGAGGCGGCGATGGACAGCAGGTTGAGCACGGCGGCCTTGGCCGCGACGAGCGGGCCCCGGAAGACCACCAGGATGACGAGGAACGCCAGTCCGACGACCACGACGATGATGAACGGCAGTCGGCTGGAGACGATGTCGAGGAAGTCGACCTGCGCGGCGGTGGTACCGGTGACGTACGTGGAGGCGCTGGTGCCGCTGACGGCCTGGGGCAGCACGTCGTCGGCCAGGTGGTTGACCAGGGAGGTCGTGTCCTCGTCCTGTGGTGCGGCGACCGAGTAGGCCGTGGCGATCAGGACGTCCCCGTCCGAGGTCGGCGTCAGCGGGGTGATCAGGGCGGCGTCGGGGACGCCGGTGAGCGCCTTCTGGGCCTGGTCGGCCAGTGCGGCGCGGTCGGAGTCGGGGACCGACGTCTGGTCGATGACCAGTGTGAGCGGTCCGTTGGAGCCGGGGCCGAAGGCCGAGGACATCAGGTCGAACGCGCGTCGGTCGGTGAAGGACTTCGGGTCCGCGCCGTCGCCGATGTGCCCGAGCTGGATGAAGAACAGCGGGATGGACAGCACGCCGAGGACGACGACGCCGGCGGCCAGGAACCACCAGGGTCGGCGCTCCACCCGCAGGGCGTACCGGTGCCAGGTGCCGTGTGTGACCTCCGTGCCGGGTTCGGTCTCGGCGACCGGGGTGCGCAGACGCAGCCGGTCGATCCGGCGGCCGATCAGTCCGAGCATGGCGGGGACGAGCGTGAGCGCGCCGACGACGGCGGTCACCACGGTCGCGGTGGCGGCCAGGCCGAGCAGTCCGATGAAGGACAGCCCCGACACCCACAGTCCGGACAGTGCGATGACGACGGTGCAGCCGGAGACCAGGACGGCACGGCCGCTGGTGGCGGTGGCCAGCCCGGCCGCGGACACCGGGTCGTGGCCGTTCATCAGCAGTTGCCGGTGCCGGGTGATCAGGAAGAGGGCGTAGTCGATGCCGACGCCGATGCCGATCATCGTGGCCAGGGTCGGGGAGACGGTCGCGAAGGTCCACACGGCGGCGAGCAGGCCGAGCAGCGCGAGCCCGCAGACGGCGGCCACCAGGGCGGTGACCAGGGGCAGCGCGGCGGCGATCAGGCTGCCGAAGCCGATGATCAGCACGATGATCGCGACCCCGAAGCCGATGGCCTCGCTGACCCGGTCGTCCGGCTTGGGCCGGGCCAGTTCTCCCAGCGTCCCGCCGTACTCGACCTCCACTCCGGCGGCGCGCAGCGGTTCCACGGCGCTGTCCACCCCGGTCAGGTAGGTGTCGCCGAGGGTGCTCGGCTGGACGTCGAAACGCATCGTGATGTATCCGGTCTTGCCGTCGGACGACAGCGGGCCGACGTCCGGGGTGCCGGGGGGAACGGCCGGCGGCGGGGTGCCGGGCGGCGGCAGCGGGCTCGTGGCGTCGAGGACGTGCGGCAGCTTCTTCAGGGAGTCCACGGTGGACGAGACCTGGTCGCCGACCTCGGTGAGGGGCTTGGCGCCGTCGTACAGCACCACCTGGGCGCTGTAGCCGCCGGCCGCGGGCTCGTGGGCCCGCAGGACGTCGAGCCCTTCCTGGGACTGGGTTCCCGGCAGCGCGTAGTTGTCGGAGTAGTCGCCGCCGTAGGTGTTGTTCAGGACCGACAGGCCCGCGAGCGCCACCACCCAGGCGACCAGCACGATCACGAAGTGACGGGCCGACCACTCGCCCATCCGCCGGAGGAGGCCCCTGCCGGCGCCGGGTGCCTTCCCGGCGGCCGGTGTGCCCGGGGCGCTGTGCGAGGGGTCCGGGGACTGCGGGAACGGCATGGGTACTCCCGTTGCGTGGGGCGGCGCGGGTGGGCGGGCACCGGGGCGGGCGGCGGCGTCGCGGAGGCCCATACGAACACGCCCGGCCGGACGGGCGACGGATCCGCCGAGCCAGGCCGCCCGCCTCCACCCGAACGGGCGCGTCCGGTCGAATGCGCGCGAGGGCCGCGTTGATGTGACGCACATCACGTCCGACTGGGGGTCCGAAGTCGCGTCATGACCGCCGCCCGGAGCGCTCTCCCGTAGGCCCGGACATCGTGTCCGGGCGCGGCAGGAGGGCTGTTGACGATGAACGCTACGGGGGTCAGGGGTGCGGTGGAGTGGCTGGCGGCGGTGGCGCCGGATCCCGGCGTGTGCCGGTGGGAGTGGGAGCGCAACCCGTCCGGGACCGCGCTGCTGCCCGCGGGTAGGGGCTGGGACGTGCTGATCCTTCCGGGGGCGCTCGGCCGCCCCGCGCTCGACGTGCTGTCCCGGATGGTGGAGCGGCCGGGGCCGGTCCTCGCTGATTCCGGCGGCGCGCGGACGGGGTTCTTCGTGCCGCCGGGCACGGCCGCCCACTGGCTCGGCACGGGGGTGCGGGGTGCGGGCCGCGGCAGCTGGATCGTGGTGCCGCACCCCGGCCGGGTGGTCGGCGGGACGCGCTGGCTGGTGGCTCCGGACGGTACGGGAACGCTGACGGACGCCGGTCTCCTGGAGCTGGCGATGCACGAGGTGGTCGGGCGCCTGGCGCGTGCGCAGTGGCGGTATCCGGAGGGGTGACACCGGGGTCGGCGGGGTTCGCCCCGCCGGCCCGCCGCCCCGGGGGCGGGGTCATCCGGGCGGGGCCTGTGCGGGCAGAGGTCTTGACCACTTGATTGGTCTGGACCATGCTGTGGCGCGCTCCACCTCGATTCCCCCACACCCGGAGGCAGTTGTGGACCGCTCCCGACCCCTTGTCCTCGCGATGGCGGGCCTGCTCGCCGCCGGCGGACTCGTGGCGCTGACCCCGGCGGCCCAGGCCGCCGACACCGAACTCGCCCGCAACGGAGGCTTCGAATCCGGCCTGGACGGCTGGAGTTGCACGGCAGGCAGCGGCACCGTCGTCTCCTCGCCCGTGCACGGCGGGACGAAGGCCCTGCTGGCCACCCCGGCCGGCGGCGACCGCGCCCAGTGCTCCCAGACCGTCACCGTCGCACCGAACTCCGCCTACGCGCTGAGCGGCTGGGTCCGCGGCAGCTACGTCTACCTCGGCGCGTCCGGCACCGGCACCACCGACGTGTCCACCTGGACCCAGTCCGCCCCCGACTGGCAGCGACTCGCCACCACCTTCACCACCGGTCCGTCGACGACCTCGGTGACGATCTACACCCACGGCTGGTACGGCACCGGCGGCTACCACGTCGACGACCTCAGCCTCACCGGCCCCGGCGGCGCACCCGTCGAGATCCCCGGCACCCCCACCGGACTGACAGCCGGCTCCCCGACCTCGTCCAGCGTCCCGCTCGGCTGGACGGCCGTCCCCGGAGCCACCTCCTACCGCGTCTACCAGGGAGGCTCCCAGGTCCTCACGGTCACCGGCACCTCGGCCACCGTGACCGGACTCGCCGCCGCCACCTCGTACGGCTTCCAGGTCTCGGCCGTGAACAGCGCCGGCGAGTCGCCCAAGTCGGCGGCGGTCACGGCTACCACGACCAGCGGGGGCGGCGGCGACCCCGGGCTGCCGGACCACGCCCTGGTCGGCTACCTCCACGCCAGTTTCGCCAACGGGTCCGGCTACACCCGGATGGCCGACGTGCCCGACTCCTGGGACGTCGTCAACCTCGCCTTCGGCGAGCCGACCTCGGTGACCTCGGGCGACATCCGCTTCAGCCTCTGCCCGGCCGCCGCGTGCCCGGGAGCGGAGTCACCGGCGCAGTTCAAGGCGGCCATCAAGGCCAAGCAGGCGGTCGGCAAGAAGGTCCTCATCTCCATCGGAGGACAGAACGGCCAGGTCCGGCTCGCCACCACAGCCGCCCGCGACACCTTCGTCTCCTCCGTCTCGAAGATCATCGACGAGTACGGCCTCGACGGCCTGGACATCGACTTCGAGGGCCACTCGCTCGCGCTGAACACCGGCGACACCGACTTCCGCGGCCCCACCACCCCGGTCGTCGTCAACCTCATCTCCGCCGTCAAGACCCTCAAGGCGAAGTACGGCCCGGACTTCGTCCTGACGATGGCCCCGGAGACCTTCTTCGTCCAGCTCGGCTACCAGTTCTACGGCTCCGGCCCCTGGGGCGGTCAGGACCCGCGCGCCGGAGCGTACCTCCCGGTCATCCACGCCCTGCGCGACGACCTCACCCTGCTCCATGTCCAGGACTACAACTCGGGCCCCATCATGGGACTCGACAACCAGTACCACTCCATGGGCGGCGCCGACTTCCACATCGCCATGACCGACATGCTCCTCACCGGCTTCCCGGTCGCCGGAGACACCGCCCGCGTCTTCCCGGCCCTGCGCCCCGACCAGGTCGCCATCGGTCTGCCCGCCTCCACCCAGGCCGGGAACGGCCACACCTCCCCGGCGGAGGTGAACAAGGCGCTCGACTGCCTCACGAAGAAGACCGGATGCGGCGGCTACCGGACCCACGGGACCTGGCCCGGCCTGCGCGGCCTGATGACCTGGTCGATCAACTGGGACGAATTCGACAACCGTCAGTTCAGCCGGAACTTCGACGCGTACGACTGGAGCTGACCGCCAGGACCAGCACGCCGAGGCAGAGGCTGGCCACCACGTCCAGCGGCCAGTGGTAGCCGCGCAGCACCAGCCCGGCGCCCGTCGCCGCCGTCAGCACGGCGGCGACGGGCAGCAGCCGGGCGGACACCAGGAACGCCGCGCCGAAATAGGCCACCACCGCCGTGGCGGTATGGCCCGAGGGGTAGTAGCCGGCCGCCCAGGGCTCCAGCGGACCCGGACGGGCGGTCCACTCCTTCAACGGGATCACCAGCAGCGGCACCAGGCCCATCGCGAGGCCCGCGTACAGGGCCTCCGCGCGCCGGCCCCGCCAGGCCGCGCAGGCCATCGCACAGGCGAGGACCGGAAGGGCGACCGTCATGCCGCCCAGGTCGGCGCCCAGCTCGGAAAGACCGCGTGGGACGGCGCCGACGAGGGAACGGGAGACGCGTTCGTCCAGACGGGCCAGCGGCCCGCCGACGAGCACCTGCCAGGTGACCAGGGCCAGCAGCACGAGCGCGCAGAAGAAGGCCGACCGTCCCGGAACAGGGGGGGTGGTTCCGGGACGGCCGACGGGATCGGGCTGCCGCGCGCCCCGGGGGGTGTGGGGCGGGCGGCCGTCCGATCGGTGAGGAGTTCCGGAGCCGGGGGCCCCGGTGCTGTGCGCGAGGGCACGGCCAGGGAGAGGCCGCGATCGCGCCGCCCTGGACTCACCCGCGGTTCCCCGCGGGCGGGGTGTCTCTCTCATCCGGGAAGACCGTACGCCTCCGCGAGGGGGACCGGCAGCCGGATCGCCATCCCGCCATCGGCCCCCCACAGCTTCTTCACACGGGGCGTCAGATCTGTCCGAACGCGCTCTCGATGATGTCCAGGCCCTCGTTCAGCAGATCGTCACCGATGACCAGCGGCGGCAGGAACCGCAGCACGTTGCCGTAGGTGCCGCAGGTGAGGACCAGCAGACCCTCGGCGTGGCATGCCTTCGCCAGCGCGCCCGCGGCCTCCGGGTTCGGCTCCTTGGTCGTCCGGTCCTTCACCAGCTCGATGGCGATCATCGCGCCGCGGCCCCGGATGTCGCCGATGGCCTCGAACTTCTCCGCCATCGCCGACAGGCGCGCCTTCATGAGCGCCTCGATGTGCCGCGCCTTGGCGTTGAGGTCGAGCTCCTTCATCGTCTCGATCGAGCCCAGCGCACCCGCGCAGGCCACCGGGTTGCCGCCGTACGTGCCGCCCAGACCGCCGCCGTGCACGGAGTCCATGATCTCGGCGCGGCCGGTGACGGCGGCGAGCGGCAGACCGCCCGCGATGCCCTTGGCGGTCGTGATCAGGTCGGGCACGACCCCCTCGTCCTCACAGGCGAACCACTGGCCGGTGCGGCAGAAACCGGACTGGATCTCGTCGGCGACGAACACGATCCCGTTGTCGTTGGCGAACTCCACCAGCGCCGGCAGGAAGCCCTTGGCCGGCTCGATGAAGCCGCCCTCGCCCAGGACCGGCTCGATGATGATCGCGGCGACGTTCTCGGCGCCGATCTGCTTGGTGATGTTGTCGATCGCCTGAGCCGCTGCCTCGGGACCGCAGTTCTCCGCGCCGGTGGGCCAGCGGTAGCCGTAGGCGACGGGCACCCGGTAGACCTCCGGGGCGAACGGCCCGAAGCCCTGCTTGTACGGCATGTTCTTCGCCGTCAGCGCCATGGTGAGGTTGGTGCGGCCGTGGTAGCCGTGGTCGAAGACGACGACGGCCTGGCGCTTGGTGTACGAACGGGCGATCTTGACGGCGTTCTCGACGGCCTCGGCGCCCGAGTTGAACAGCGCGGACTTCTTCGCGTGATCGCCCGGGGTCAGCTCGGCGAGCGCCTCGCAGACCTCGACGTAGCCCTCGTACGGCGTCACCATGAAGCAGGTGTGCGTGAAGTCGGCGAGCTGGGCGGCGGCCCGGCGGACCACGGCCTCGGCGGAGGCGCCGACGGAGGTCACCGCGATGCCGGAGCCGAAGTCGATCAGACGGTTGCCGTCGACGTCCTCGATGATGCCGCCGCCGGCCCTGGCGGTGAACACGGGAAGCACGGAGCCCACGCCACCGGCGACCGCGTCGAGGCGGCGGGCCTGAAGCTCCTGCGACTTCGGGCCGGGAATTGCGGTGACGACGCGGCGCTCCTGCGGAAGGGCGGTCATGCGGGGCTCCTGAGGGGGGTCTGGACGCACGGTGCGGGTTTCTTCCGCAGGCTAGGCGCGCGGGAGCCGCACGGGCATGCGCCGATCGGGAGTGTTGCGGGGTGTGTCGTTGTCCGCCGCGGACATGGCGGGGCGCGCGAGGCACGCTTCCGCGCGGGCCGGCGAAACGGCTCCCGGACCGCCCGGGACCACTAGATTGACGCTTGCACGGATGCGGCGACCTGGCTGGTCAGGGGGCAGGGGTTCATGGAGACCGAAGGCACGTACGAGTCACGCGACACGCGGGGGAACGCGGTGCCGCGCCCCGCGGGGTTCACGGCCGGCCCGGGTGCCCCGACGGAGGGCCGGGGCACGGAGGCCGCCGCCCGCCCGGCGGGCCCCGATCCCGAGCGGCCCGCCCGCCCGGCCGCACCCGGGCACCCGGGCCCCGAGCCCGCCGCGGTCCCGCGGACCGCGCCGGCCGTCCCCCCGCCCCCCGGCACCGGCCCGGCCGGACCACCGGTCCCGCCGCCACCCGCGCACGCGCCCACCCGCGTCGGGGTCACCGAATGGCTCCGCATCCCCCGCCCCGCCGTCGAACCCGGCGTCTGGCGGCTCGGCCACCGGCCGCGTCCGCAGGAGGAGCCCGAACCCGTACCCGCCCGCCGGCTGTTCGCCGGCGCCGTCATCTCCCTGCTCAGCGGCTGGCTGCTGTGGTCCCTGCTGTGGAACGGCTACCTCGGCCGCTACTGGCTCTGGCCCCTGCTCGTCCTCACCCCGGACTCCTGGCGCGCCGACGCCGACACCTGGGCCGCCGCCAGCTACACCTACTACACCCTCGTCGGCGGCGGCTTCCTCGTCTTCTTCGCCCGCATCGGCCACGTACCGGACATCTGGCGCCGCTACACCCGCGGGAAGCCGACCCCGCCCCCGTCACCCCCGCCGGCCGCCGACCCGGCCGACTGGCCCGAACTGCGCGACGCCGGGCTCACCGAGGCCGCCGCGACCCTCGCCGACGCCACCCGCCGCGGCACCCTCGGAGACGTCGACTACGCCCGTATCCGGCGCGCCTGGCAGGGCGTACGGACCCGGCCCGAGCGGCTCGCCGCCTTCACCGAGGCCGTGCGCACCCGGGGCGCCGCCGCCTGCGGTCACCCCTCCGGAGTCCGCGACCTGCCCGTCCGTACCGCCACCCACGACCTGGCCACCGCCCAGGTGCTCATCGGGACGGCCGCCGACCACCCCCGCAACCCCTACGCCCGCCGCACCACGGGCGTCGCCCTGGAGCCGGGCCTGCTCGGCACCTCGCTGCTCGCCGTCGGCCCGGCCGGCTCCGGGAAGACCGTGCGACTGGTCCGGCCCGTCGTGGAGTCGCTCTGCCTCCAGGCCCTCGCGAACCGCGCGGCCGTCGTCGCCGTCACCTCCCACGGCACCGCCGTCGGCCCCGACGAGTCCTTCGACGTCGTCGTCTCCGTCGGCCGTCCCGACTCCACCCACGACCTCGACCTCTACGGCGGCGCCGACGACCCCGACGAGGCCGCGCGGATCCTCGCCGAGGCCCTCGTCGGCGACCTGGTCGCCGACAGCCGCCGCGCCGCCACCGCGCTCGCCCAGCTGATCGGCCCCTTCCGAGCCGGCTACGGACACTTCCCGGCCGTGCCCGAGCTGCGCGAGCTGCTCGCAGGCACGCCGAGCGCCCTCGACGCGCTGCGCGCGGCCGTCGCAGCCGACCCCGCCCAGCTCCGGGAGCTCGACGCCCGGCAACGGCAGGCCGCCCGCGCCGGAGACGACATCGGCGTGCTCCTCGCCGAGCGGGTCGCCTGCCTGGACCGGCCCGCCTTCGCCCGCTTCTTCCGTACCGACGGAGAGACCCGGCAGTTCTCCCTCCACGCCGTCGAACACCCGCTGCGGGTCCGCGTCGACCTGCCGGAACGCGGCCACGCCGAAGCGTCCCGGATCGTCTCGCGGCTGCTGCTCGCCCAGTTCGCCGAGGCCGTCCTCAGCCGCCGGGACCGGTCACTCTTCGCCTGCCTGGTGCTGGACGACGCCACGTACACCGTCACCGCCGAGTCCGTCCGGGCCGTCCAGCGGCTGCGCTCCGCCAACGCCGGTGTCGTCCTCGCCCTGCGCGGTCTGGAGGACGTGCCGGAGCCGCTGCGCGGACCGCTGCTCGGGGCCGTCGGCTGCCGGATGGCGTTCGCCGGCATCGCCCCCTGGGACGGCGGGCGCTTCGCGGAGACCTGGGGCACCGAATGGGTGCAGACCCGCGACGTCACCAACCGGCAGATCATCTCCGACGAACCCATGACCAAGGCCCTGCACTTCATGCGGCGCGTCGTCACCGGCAAGGCGGCGACCGCCGAGGCGGTGACCGTCCGCGAGGTGGAACGCCAGCGCTGGTCGGCCTCCGACCTCGCGCACGCCGTCCCCGCCGGGCACGCGGTGCTCTCGCTGACCCATGTGCGCGGCGAGCACACGCCCCCGCTCCTGGTGGATCTGCGGAGCTGACGCGCGACACGGTGGGCCCTGGCACAATCGGGTGCGTCGTTCGTCGGAGCGGCGCCTCCCCGCTGCGTGCGCAGTCGCCCCGCAGTCCCCTGCCTAAGGTTCGACGGTCCATGCCGCCCACCCTCGCCTCGCTCGTCCAGCACTCGGCGCTCAAACTCACCGTCCGTGCCGGTGAGGACCGCCTGGACGCCCCGGTGCGCTGGGCCCACGTCAGCGAGCTGGCCGACCCCGTGCCGTACATGGAGGGCGGCGAACTGCTGCTCACCACGGCACTGACGCTGGACGCGGAGGACGCCGAGGCGATGCGGCGCTACGTCCGGCGGCTGCTCGGTGCCGGAGTGGTGGGGCTCGGCTTCGCCGTCGGCGTCAACTACGAGGACGTGCCGCCGACGCTGGTCGAGGCGGCCCGTGCGGAGGGCCTGCCGCTGCTCGAAGTGCCCCGGCGTACCCCCTTCCTCGCCATCAGCAAGGCCGTGTCGGCGGCGATCGCCGCCGACCAGTACCGCGCGGTCACCGCCGGCTTCGAAGCCCAGCGCGAACTGACCCGGGCGGCGCTCACGGAAGGCCCGGACGCGGTGGTCGCCCGACTCGCGGCACACGTGGACGGCTGGGCTGCGCTGTACGACACCTCGGGAGCCGTGCTGGCCGCCGCGCCCGAGTGGGCGGCCCGCAGGGCCGCCCGGCTCACCCCCGACGTCGAACGCCTCCGGGACCGGCCGGCGCCCGCGAGCGCGGTGGTCGGCGGCACCGACGACCGGGTGGAACTCCAGTCGCTGGGCACCGGGCGGCGGGTGCGGGGCGCCCTCGCGGTCGGCACCGGGGCGCCGCTCGGCACGGCGGAACGCTACGCCGTACACTCCGCGATCGCCCTGCTGACACTGACGACGGAACGTTCGCGCTCGCTCCAGGCGGCCGAACAGCGACTCGGCGCGGCGGTGCTGCGCATGATGCTCTCCGGGCAGCCGGACCACGCCCGCGCGGTGGCGGGAGACCTCTACGGCGGACTGCTCGACGCCCCGTTCCGGCTGCTGATCGCGGAGACGGTACCCGGCGAACGGGAGGGCGAACCGCCGCTCCCGGCCCTGGCCGAGGCACTGGATTCGGCGGCGGCGCGCGCGGGCGAGACGGTCCTCGCCGTGCCCGAGAGCGACGACCGGCTGCTCGTCCTGGCCGGGGACGGCGGAGCCGTCGTCGCGGCCTGCGGGGCCTACACGGAACGGGACGCGGAGGAGACGGGCCTCGTCGTGGGTCTCTCGGCCCCGGCCGGCCCGATCGCGGCGGCGGCGGCCTACAAGCAGGCCGAGCAGGCCCTGTCGGTGGCGCGCCGCAGGGGACGGGCGCTGGTCGAGCACGAGGAACTGGCGGCCGGTTCGGTGCTGCCACTGCTCGCCGACGACGCCGTCCGCGCCTTCGCGGACGGCATGCTCCGCGCCCTGTACGAACACGACGCCACGGGACGGGGCGATCTCGTCGCCTCGCTGCGCGCCTGGCTGTCCCGGCACGGCCAGTGGGACGCGGCGGCGGCGGACCTCGGAGTGCACCGCCACACGCTGCGCTACCGCATGCGCCGGGTGGAGGAGATCCTGGGCCGCTCCCTGGACGATCCGGACGTCCGGATGGAGCTGTGGCTGGCACTCAAGGCGACCGGCACGGGCGGCACCGGGGAGCGGTAGGCACCGGCGGCACGGGGGAGCGGCAGGCACGGGCGCGACCCGTGGACACCGGTACCGGGCGCCGTACCCACCGGTGTGAGGCCACCGCCCGGCAGGCCGACGTGATCCGTGCCCGGCCCCTTCGACGCGGCGAAGATCCCCCATCCTGCCCGATCCCGGGCAAAATACCTGGTCATCCGGCTATTCGATCCCTAATCTCCTGGACATGACACGTCCCGCCGTCGATCCGGCCCCCGAGGTCCGGGCGGCCCCCTCCGCTCCTCTGCCCGCCGGTGCCCAGCCGCCCGCCCCCCGTCGGATATCCGGCGTCGTGTGGGCCGCGCTCGGTATCGTCTACGTCGTCTGGGGTTCCACGTACCTCGGTATCAGGATCGTCGTCGAGACCCTGCCGCCCTTCCTCTCGGCCGGTACCCGGTTCGTCACCGCCGGACTGGTCCTGGCCGGGCTCCTCGTCTGGAAGAAGGGCCCCGGGGTCCTCCGGGTGTCCCGGCGGGAACTCGCCTCGGCGGTCGTCGTCGGCCTGCTGCTCATCCTCGGCGGCAACGGGCTCGTCGTCCTCGCCGAGACCTCCGTGCCGTCCGGCCTCGCCGCGCTCCTCATCGCCGTCGTGCCCGCCTGGGTCGTCGTCCTGCGCGCCTGCTCCGGCACACGCCCCACCGCCGGGGCCGTCGCCGGTGTCCTCCTGGGGCTCGCCGGGCTCGCCGTCCTCACCCTGCCCGGCCTCAGCGGCGACGTGCGGACCGGCGGCGTCGCCCTGGTCATCCTGGCCACCCTGCTCTGGTCCGTCGGCTCCTTCTCCTCCGGCCGGATCCCGATGCCGGCGAACCCCTTCACGGCCAGTGCCTACGAGATGGTCGCCGGCGGCCTCGGGGGGCTCGCCGTCGGCTTCCTCCGGGGCGAGCAGCACGGCCTGGACCTCGCCGAGGTCTCGGGACGCTCCTGGGCCGCGCTCGGCTACCTGATCGTCTTCGGCTCGCTGATCGCCTTCACCGCGTACGCCTGGCTGCTCCAGACCGCCCCGCTGTCGCTCGTCGCCACCTACGCGTACGTCAACCCGGTCGTCGCCGTCCTGCTCGGGGCTCTGGTCCTCGACGAGGCGCTCACCTGGCCGATCGCCCTCGGCGGTGCCGTCGTCGTCGGAGGCGTCTGCCTCATCGTGTCGACCGAGCGGCGCGGCTGAGACTGCGCCGTCCGACCGCCGGTTCGGCCAATCCGGCAGACCGGCACCATCCATCACTCCACACCGGACAAACCAACCTGCGCCCCACCGGCCCTAACGTGGCACCCAGACACGTCAGCGACACTCATCGATACGAAAGGGCCGGGACGCAATGACTGCCACCCACGGCTTCTGGCTCGCCGGCCGCGAGGCCACCGGCGAGGCCACCTTCGACGTCACCAACTCCTGGGACGGCCGTCTCGTCGGCAAGGTCAGCGTGCCCTCCGAGGCCCAGGTCGAGGAGGCCGTCGCCGCCGCGCACGCCGTCGTCGACGAGTTCGCCGCCACCCCGGCACACGTCCGTGCCGCGGCCCTGGACCACGTATCGAAGCGGCTCGCCGAGCGCACCGAGGAGATCGCCCAGGTGATCTCCGCCGAGAACGGCAAGCCCGTCAAGTGGGCCCGCGGCGAGGTCGGCCGCGCCGTCTCCGTGTTCCGCTTCGCCGCCGAGGAGGCCCGCCGCTTCAACGGAGGCGAGGCCCAGCGGCTCGACACCGAGGCGGGCGGCGTCGGCCGTCTCGCGCTCACCCGCCGCATTCCCAAGGGCGTCGTCCTCGGCATCGCGCCGTTCAACTTCCCGCTGAACCTCAGCGCCCACAAGGTCGCCCCGGCCATCGCCGTCGGCGCCCCGATCATCCTCAAGCCCGCCCCGGCCACCCCGATCTCCTCCCTGATCCTGGGCGAGCTGCTGGCGGAGACCGACCTGCCGGCCGGCTCCTGGTCGGTCCTGACCGTCCCCAACGACCGGATGCCCGCGCTCGTCCAGGACGAGCGACTCCCGGTCATCTCCTTCACCGGCTCCGACAAGGTCGGCTACGCCATCCAGGAGTCCGTGCCGCACAAGCACTGCACCCTGGAGCTCGGCGGCAACGCCGCCGCCGTCGTGCTGCCGGACTGGTCCGGCGAGGAGGACCTGGACTGGGCGGCGACCCGGATCGCCACCTTCTCCAACTACCAGGGCGGCCAGTCCTGCATCTCCGTGCAGCGCGTCATCGCCGACACGTCCGTCTACGACCGGCTCGTGCCGAAGATCGTCGCCGCCGTCGAGGCCCAGGTCACCGGCGACCCCTCCGACAGCGCCACGGATGTCGGCCCGCTGGTCGACGAGAACGCCGCCCGGCGCGTGGAGGCATGGGTCGACGAGGCCGTCGCGGCGGGCGCCAAGCTGCTCGCCGGCGGCGAGCGCGAGGGCGCGACCTACGCCCCGACCGTGCTCACCGAGCTGCCGTCCGACGTCACCCTGGCCCGCGCCGAGGTCTTCGGCCCGGTCCTGACCATCGCCAGGACCGACGGCGAGGCCGAGGCGTTCGCCGCGGTCAACGACTCGGACTTCGGCCTCCAGGCGGGTGTCTTCACCCACGACCTCCAGGCCGCCTTCCGTGCCCACCGAGCGCTGGAGGTCGGCGGCGTGATCATCGGTGACGTCCCGTCCTACCGCGCCGACCAGATGCCCTACGGCGGCGCCAAGCGGTCCGGCGTGGGCCGCGAGGGCGTCAGGTACGCCATGGACGACTACACGTACGAGCGGGTGCTGGTCCTCACGGGCCTCGCGCTGTAACCGCCACGTACCCACCGGACCGGACGGCCGGAGCCCACTGTGCGGGGGCTCGGGCCGTCTTCTCTTTTACCTGGCCTGACCTGAGGAGACAGTCGAATCCAGCTCGCTTCCCGCGAGGTCGCGGGAACACGAAGGGACACTCTCCGCACATGGCGAGCGTAGTTCCGCGTACAAACAAGGCCGGGGAGATCGCCAGCTGCCAGGTGAAGTAGCGAGACCCCGGCGGTGCCGGATGGCAGATCGAGCGCTTCGACGACGAGGACGCGGCGAAGGTGTTCAAGGCCGCAGTCGAGGAGTCCGGGAACGACTGGCCACCCGGCTGGGCGGCGTCGAGCACGAACTCCACCCCAACGACGGCGGCAGTCTCCGGGACGCCGCCTGACCGACCACACCGTTTTCACTGACCGCTGCCCCGGCACCTAGGAGACTGAGGCCGGGGCAGCGGTACGTCTGGGCTCAGGAGGCGGTGAGCTCGGCCGTGACGAGGAGGGTGGCGGCGGACCGGGGGCCGTCACCGGCGGGCAGCTCCGTGGTGTGGATGTCGGTGAACCCGGCCCCGTCCAGAACCTTGGTCCACACGTGCTCCTGCAACACCCATCGGTGCATGGTGGCGCTCTCGCCCTCCGGGGCCTTCGCCGGTACCTCGGCGGCCGTGACGTCCGGCTGCGCGGGGGCGCCGGACAGATAGTGGGCGAGGGTGGAGAAGACCAGGCGCCCGCCGGGGCGGAGCGCGCAGGCCGCGGCCGGAAGCAGTTCGCGGGGATCGGTGAAGTCCACCGCCCCGAAGACGCTGTAGAGCACGTCGTAGGCGTCCGGGTTCACGCGGAGGTGGGTGACCACGTCCTGGTGGACGAGGTTCAGGCGCGGGGCGAGCGAGGCGTAGAGGGTGGTCGCCATGCCGTGCTGTGCTGGGGAGGCGTCCACGGCATCGACCCGGGCCGGGGCGTGGTGCACGGCCAGGTGCGCGGCGTGGCGGGCGGCGCCGGCCCCGAGGTCGGCCAGGGCCTTGCCGGTGAGGTCGCCGAGGACTTCCGGGCCCGGCCCGTCCTGCTGGTCCCAAGTCCAGCGGAAGGAGTCGGGGACGGCGTGGTCCTGCGCGGCGCGGGCCCGGCCGTAGTGGTGCCAAAGGTCTGTGGTCGTGGTCGTCACCCGCGTCATCCTGACGGCACCGCGCGGGGGCTGCTGCCGGTTCGGGCGAAAGTCACCCGGGCGTGCCTCGGCGGCCCGAGCCATGGGCCCGGACCGCCGAGGGCGTCACGTGGGGGTCAGTGCGAGTCGTTGCCCGGGTGGCAGGGGCCACACTCGGCGGCGTCCTCCCACAGAGGGAGGTCCACCTCCCAGCCCGCGCGGGCGACGAGGTGGGCGGTCTTGATGACCGACCCGTCGTTCTTCATCTCGACCTTCGGCACGTGGTGCAGGAAGTGCCCGCCGTTGTACTTGTCGCACAGCTCGGCGTAGGCGACGGTGTCCAGGATGATCGTGTGGGCGCCGATGTCGACCAGCTTGCTCGGGGCGAGTCCCAGGCCCTGGCCCCGGAGGGACATGGCGGTGAGCAGGTAGGCGTAGCCCTGGCCGAGGACGCGGGTGGCCATGACGGAGTCGTACGGGTAGTCCCGCATCAGCAGGCCGACCTGCTTCTCCCAGAGGTCCGCCGGCACGATGTCGCGGGGGGAGCGGGCCGGCCCGGTCATCGGGTTGGTGGTGACGGGGGTGTCGGCTGCGGTTGCCATGGTGCCTCCCTTGGGCGGTGCCCCACGAGGTGCGGGGCGATGTAACGAGAACACCGCATCCGGCCCCCGGCAGCGATCAACTAGCTTGTTGTGCAAGGTATTTGCACATCCTGCAAGCGGTCTCGACGGGTGCCGCACCGCGCCCGTACCGTGGTGGCCCCCGGTCATGTAGCAGGGGAGGGGCCAATGCCCGGTGACCCGCTCTGGAACAGTGCGAAGGTCAGGGAGTTAGTCGCTCGGCGTCAACCGGGCGGACTCGTACGGCTGGGTCGTGAGCACCGAGGATGGACGCTTGCGGAACTCGGCGAGCACCTGGGGTGCTCGGCGGCGACGGTCTCGCGGATGGAACGCCGCGCCCAGGTCACCGACCTGACGCTCATTCACCGGGCCGCGTCCACGGTGGGCGTTCCTCGACACGTCCTGGTGAGTTCTCTGGCGCCCCCGGCCCCTTCCGGACAGGCCGGCACTAGAGTGTCGGCCAGTCCGCACGCCGAGGAGGACCCGATGCGCCGCCGCTCGATGCTCGCCGCCACGGCGACCGTCCCGGCCGCCATGCTGCTCGGCATGGATCGCGCCCTGGCCGACACCCCGCCGCCCACGGGCAGGGGCGCCCTGGACGCCCGCGTGGCCTCCGCCCGGGACCTGTACGACAAGGGCGCCCACACGCAGCTCCTCGGGCTACTGCCGGGCCTCCTCGCCGACGGGCACGCCGCTGCCTCCTCGCGCCGCGAGCTGGACCAGGCCCGAATGTCCTCCGTCTACAGCCTGAGCGCCGCCCTGCTGATCAAGCTCGGCTCGTACGAGCAGGCCCGCCTCACCGCCGACCGCGCGCACCTGGGCCGAGGTGTCCGGGTCCCCACTCGCCGCTGCCGCTGCCTCCCGCGAGCTCGCGATCGTGCTGCGCCACCAGGACCGGGGCGAGGAAGCCCAGACCCTCATGGAGTCGGCCGCGGCCCGGGTGGAGGCAACGGGGCTCCGGACCGACGCTGCGTCCTCGGCCTACGCGCAGATGCTGTGCACCCTGGCCTACACCGCCGCCCGGGGCGGCCGACGCGCCGAGGCCCTGGCCATGGCAGAGGAGGCCCGGCACGCCGCCCGCCGACTGCCGGTCATCGCGCCCGCCGGCCGTCTCTTCCCGATCAACCCGGCGGCCGTGGACCTCTACACCGTTGGGGTCCACTGGGCCCTGGGGGACGCAGGCGCGGCGCTGGAGGCCGGGCGGAACCTTCGGCCCGAGCACTTCCCCACGGCTGAGCGGAAGGCGCGTCTGGGGACCGACATGGCCCGTGCCTGGTAGGCGTGGGGCCGCCCGGAGCAGACCGCCCGCGCCTTGCTCGACGCCCACCGTGCAAGCCCCGGCGAGGTACGGGACCGGCTCGCGATCCGCAACATCGTCACGGAGCTCGCGCAGCGGCACCCCCGTGCCGCTGGTGTCCGGGAGCTGCACGCCGCCGTGTCGGCCCCGGCGAGCTGAGTCCGTCTGATGCCACGGCCCCGGCACCGTTCCTCTGGTGCCGGGGCCGTGGTGTGCCTGCTGTGGGCCGGCCGTCCCGACCGCCGCCGGCCCGGTCTGAGGGTGGGCGGTAACCCTGTGAGCAAGGACGCC
This sequence comes from Streptomyces sp. NBC_01216, assembly GCF_035994945.1. Lineage (NCBI taxonomy): Bacteria > Bacillati > Actinomycetota > Actinomycetes > Kitasatosporales > Streptomycetaceae > Streptomyces > Streptomyces sp. NBC_01216. The sequence goes on along the minus strand of NZ_CP108677.1, from coordinate 1,820,895 downwards.
GGGGCAGCGGCGTGTCGACGGTCGGGAACGTCTCCCAGACGGCTCGTATCCCTGGGAGATACGCGTTCCCTCGGATGTTCCCGTGGGAACACGGAGGTAGCCCATTGGGCCCTAGGATTGCCCAGGACCGGCTGAACGGGGCTGACTTTTTCTGCTCCGGTGCTGGTCAGGGAAAGACCGCAGGTCAGAGGGGGTGAGGAGCGCCCACTGTGCGGGGGCTCCGGCCGTCTTCCTTTCGGCCCTGCCGCACCGCGAGAACGCCGCACCGCGAGAACAGGGCCGCCGGGCCGGGCTTGACGATGTCTCCTGCCGAACCGGTGACCCGGGTGGTGTCACCGGGCCTGGGAGGTGCCGTCGGTGACGCCGGTGCGAGGTCCGGCCGGTGCGCGGTCCGGCGCGACGCCGGGCCCTCTCGCGTCCTGCGTTCAGTCGGCGGAGCTCTCGTCGAGGAGTGCGGCGAGGCCGTCGAGGAGGCGCTGGAGGCCGAACTCGAAGAGGGCGTCGAGGTCGAGGTCGTAACCGGCCGTGGCGAGGCGGGAGAGCGCGGGGAACCGGCCGGTGGCGAGAATCGCCAGGAGCGTGGGCTCCTGGGTGTCCATCCACTCCTCGCTGTCGAGGCCGCTGTGTGCCTCGGCTTCCCGCTCCGTCTCCAGGTTGACGGCGATTCCACGGGCGTAGTTGAGCAGCATCAGGTGCGCGGTGAAGGCGGACCGCAGGTCGAGTCCGTGCGCCTGCAAGACGGTGAGCATCCACTCGCTGTACGGCAGTGCCGAGGTGATCATCTGAGGGCGAGTCACCGACAGGGCCGGTGCGAGCCACGGGTGGCGGCGGAACAGGTCCCAGAGCTGCCGGGCCGCCAGCTCGATCGCCTCACGCCAGCCGCCCGGGGGTTCGGCCGGCAACGGGCGCTCCGCGATCACCGTGTCCATCATCCGCGTCAGCAGGTCTTCCTTGTCGGCCACGTGCCGGTACAGCGACATGGTGGCCACCGCCAGCTCGGCGGCCACCCGGCGCATCGAGACCGCGGCCAGCCCTTCCGCGTCGGCGACCGTGACGGCGGCGGCGACGATCCGTCCGAGCGTAAGCGCCACCTGGCCCGAAGACGCCTCGGACGACCCGGCCGGGCGTGGGGTGGCCGCGGGGCGGGCGTTGCGGACCGGGCGGCTCGGGGTCCGCACGACCGTCCCGACGCCGGGGACGGCCCGGACCAGGCCCTCGCGGCGCAGCTCGGTGAGCACCTTGGTCGCGGTCGCCATCGCGACGCCCCACCGCTTGGTGATGTCCCGGGTCGAGGGCACACGGTCGCCCGGCGCCAGTTCGCCCGTCTCGATCCGTTGCCGCAGTTCGGCGACGATCTGGCTGTAGCGCGACACCGCCTGTCCGCTCACTGACACCCTCCGCACTAGTGCACCTGGACGGGTGCCATCCTAGCCGCCGACGCCGGGCGACGCTGCGCGCGAACGTTCGCCGCACATCCCTGTACTAGTGCAGTGCTGGCCGAAACTCTGCTAGGAAAGGGGGATTGAGCTTGCGCACTCTCATGCGTACGCCGTACATTCACGTCATGGCGAGCAACGAGATACTCATCTGTGGTGCCGGCGTCGCGGGGCCCGCACTGGCGTACTGGCTACGCAAGGGAGGCTTCACGGTCACGATCGTGGAGCGCGCGCCGGCACCTCGGCCCGGCGGGCAGACCGTGGACCTGCGCGGCGCCGGTCGCACGGTGATCGAACGGATGGGTCTGATGGATCGGGCCAGGGCGGAGAGCGTGGACCAACGCGGCCTCGCGCTCGTCGACAACGCCGGCCGCACCACCGCACGGGTGCCCGCCGACAGCTTCGGCGGCGAGGGAATCGTCTCCGAGATCGAGATCCTCCGCGGAGACCTCGCCCGTCTGTTGTACGAGACCACCCTGCCGGACACGGAGTACCTGTTCGACGACACCGTCACCGGGATCGACCAGGACGCGGACGGGGCCACCGTCACCTTCGAGAGGGCCGCGCCGCGCCGGTTCGGGCTGGTCGTCGGCGCGGACGGGCCACACTCCGTGATCCGCACGCTGGCCTTCGGCCCGGAGCAGGAGTTCGTCCACCCGCTCGGCCTCTACACGGCCTGGTTCACCGCCGCCGACGACGACCTGGACCTGGACGGCTGGTTCCTGATGCACAACGCGCCCGGCGGCCTCGTCGTCTCCGCGCGGCCCGGCCGTCTCCCGGGCGAGATCAAGGCCGGCTTCAGCTTCCGTTCGCCACCGATCGCCTACGACCGCCGCGACGCCGCCGCCCAGCGGGAACTCGTGGCCCAGCGCTTCGCCGGAGTCGGCTGGGAGACCCCACGCCTGCTGCGGGCCATGCGCACCGCCCCGGACTTCTTCCTCGACTCCATGGGCCAGGTCCGCCTCGACCGCTGGTCGCGCGGTCGGGTGGCGCTGCTGGGCGACGCCGGATACTGCGCGACCCCGCTGACCGGCCTGGGGACCAGCCTGGCTCTGGTCGGCGCATACGTCCTGGCCGGTGAACTCGCCGCTGCCGGGGGCGACCACCGCATCGCCTTCCGCCACTACGACGAGGTCATGCGCCCGTACGTGCGTCAGGCCCAGCGGCTCCCGCCGGGCGGTGCCTCGGGGTTCGCACCCTCGGGCCGGCTCGGCATTCGCCTGCGGGACCTCTCCATGCGGCAGATGACCCGCTGGCCGATGCGGAACCTGCTCGCCGCGCAGTTCGCCAAGGCCGGGGACATCGCACTGCCGGAGTACGGCCTCGCCGCGAGCGTACGCTGATCGGTCCCCGCCACGGGCCGGCGAGGGCGCCTGCCGGGATGCCACCGCGCGGAGGCCCCGGCCGTCTTGTCGTCTTTCCGAGCGCGGCGAAATCGGGTACTACGGACGAGTGCCCCTCCCGGCGTCGCGGCCCCCTCGGACGCACACCGCCGGTCGTGGCACGCGCAGCCACGAGCCCACACGATCCCCCGATCAGCGGCGAGGTGAGCCCTTCATGCCGGCCCCCACCCACAAGCCCCGCACACCCCAGGACCCCGAGCAGCCCCCCGGCACGCGAAGCGGCGACCGGGCCCCGTCCTCCGCACCGCCCAAGGTCACCGAACGCGAGGCCCGGCAGGTCGCCGAGGCCGCGCGCGAGCAGGACTGGCGCAAACCGAGCTTCGCCAAGGAACTCTTCCTCGGCCGTTTCCGGCTCGACCTCATCCACCCGCACCCGCTGCCCGCCGACGAGGACGTGCGGCGCGGCGAGGACTTCCTCGCCCGGCTCCGGGAGTTCTGCGAGCACCGGATCGACGGCCGCCGCATCGAACGCGAGGCCCGCATCCCCGACGAGGTCGTCACCGGCCTCAAGGAACTCGGCGCACTCGGCATGAAGATCGACCCCGAGTACGGCGGTCTCGGACTCACCCAGGTGTACTACAACCGCGCGCTCGCCCTCATCGGCACCGCCAGCCCCGCCGTCGGCGCGCTGCTCTCCGCCCATCAGTCGATCGGCGTACCGCAGCCGCTGAAGACCTTCGGCACCCGCGAGCAGAAGGACGCCTTCCTGCCCCGGCTGGCCCGGACCGACCTCTCGGCCTTCCTGCTCACCGAACCCGACGTCGGCTCCGACCCGGCCCGGCTCGCCACCGCGGCGGTCCCGGACGGTGACGCCTACGTGCTGGACGGCGTGAAGCTCTGGACGACCAACGGTGTCGTCGCCGACCTCCTCGTCGTCATGGCGCGGGTGCCCGCGTCCGAGGGGCACCCGGGCGGCATCACCGCCTTCGTCGTCGAGGCCGACTCGCCTGGCATCACCGTCGAGCACCGCAACGCCTTCATGGGGCTGCGCGGTCTGGAGAACGGCGTCACCCGCTTCCACCGGGTCCGGGTGCCGGCGGAGAACCGGATCGGTCCCGAGGGCGCCGGGCTCAAGATCGCCCTGACCACCCTGAACACCGGCCGTCTCTCGCTGCCCGCGATGTGCGTCGGCGCCGGGAAGTGGTCGCTGAAGATCGCCCGCGAATGGGCCTCCGTGCGGGAGCAGTGGGGCAAGCCCGTCGCCCGGCACGAGGCGGTCGGCACGAAGATCTCCTTCATCGCGGCGACCACCTTCGCCCTGGAGGCGGTCGTCGACCTCGCGTCGCAGATGGCCGACGAGGACCGCAACGACATCCGCATCGAGGCCGCCCTCGCCAAGCTCTACGGTTCGGAGATGGCCTGTCTCATCGCCGACGAACTGGTCCAGATCCGCGGCGGACGCGGATACGAGACGGCCGACTCACTGGCCGCGCGCGGCGAACGGGCGGTGCCGGCCGAGCAACTCCTGCGCGATCTGCGCATCAACCGCATCTTCGAGGGCTCGACCGAGATCATGCACCTGCTCATCGCCCGCGAGGCCGTGGACGCCCACCTCGCCGTCGCCGGCGACATCATCGACCCGGACAGGACGGCCGCCGAGAAGGCCAGGGCGGGAGCACGGGCGGGCGGCTTCTACGCCCGCTGGCTGCCACGGCTCGTCGCGGGCCCCGGGCAGGTACCCGGTGCCTACCGGGAATTCGGCGACCTCGCCACACATCTGCGGTACGTCGAGCGGACGTCGAGGAAGCTGGCCCGTTCGACCTTCTACGCGATGTCGCGGTGGCAGGGCCGGATGGAACTCAAGCAGGCGTTCCTCGGCCGGATCGTGGACATCGGCGCGGAGCTCTTCGCGATGAGCGCCGCGTGTGTCCGGGCGGAACTCCTGCGGTCCACCGGAGACCACGGACGGGAGGCCCACCGGCTCGCGGACACCTTCTGCCGGCAGGCCCGACTGCGGGTGGACGAGCTCTTCGGCCGCTTGTGGTCCAACACCGACGAGGTCGACCGGGCCATGGTGGACGGTGTCCTCGCGGGCGCGTACGAGTGGCTGGAGGCCGGGATCGTCGACCCGAGCGGCGACGCCCCCTGGATCGCGGACACCCCGCCGGGACCCTCCCTCCACGAGAACGTCCACCGGCGCATCGGCTGAGCTTGAGCTCAGGGCCCGTCGGATGACCTTCGCCGCCGGGGCGGAGGCCATCCGACAGGCTCCGAACCGGCGAGGGCCCCTGGGCGCCCGGGGCGCCCCCGGGGCCGCCCCGGGCGGGCCGGGTCCTGTCCGAACGGCGGACTTCGCCCCCGAGACGCCCCCGCGCACGGCACCATGGTGCCGTGACCGTCATCGACATCCCCGGCTCCAAGTCCGTCACCGCCCGCGCGCTCTTCCTCGCCGCGGCGGCGCACGGGACGACCACCCTCCTCAAGCCCCTCGTCTCGGACGACACCGAGGGCTTCGCCGAGGGGCTGAGTGCCCTCGGCTACGAGGTCCGCCGGGAAGCGGGGGCCTGGCACATCGAAGGCCGCCCCGAAGGACCCGGAGCGGAGGACGCGGACGTGTACTGCCGCGACGGCGCCACCACCGCCCGTTTCCTGCCCACCCTCGCCGCCGCGGGCCACGGCACCTTCCGCTTCGACGCCTCCGCGCAGATGCGCCGCCGCCCGCTCGGGCCCCTCACCACCGCGCTGCGCACCCTCGGTGTGGACCTGCGCCATCCGCTGGCCGAGGGCCACCACCCCGTCACGGTCCACGCCGACGGCATCAAGGGCGGCGCGCTCACCCTGGACGCGGGCCAGTCCTCCCAGTACCTCACCGCGCTTCTCATGCTCGGCCCGCTCACCGCCGAGGGCCTCGACATCACCGTCACCGACCTCGTCTCGGAGCCGTACGTCGAGATCACCCTCGCCATGATGCGAGCCTTCGGCGCCGAGGTGACCCGCGAGGACCGCACCTACCGTGTCGCCCCCACCGGCTACCGCGCCACCACCTACGCCATCGAGCCGGACGCCTCCACCTCCAGCTACTTCTTCGCCGCCGCAGCCCTCGAAGCCGGCCGTGCCGTCACCGTCCCCGGCCTCGGCACCGGCGCGCTCCAGGGCGACCTCGGCTTCGTCGACGTCCTGCGCCGGATGGGCGCGGAGGTGGACGTGACCGCGTCCGGCACCACCGTCCGGGGCACCGGCACCCTGCGCGGCCTCACCGTCAACATGCGCGACATCTCCGACACCATGCCGACGCTGGCCGCGATCGCGCCCTTCGCCGACGGACCGGTCCGCATCGAGGACGTCGCCAACACCCGCGTCAAGGAGTGCGACCGTCTCGACGCCTGCGCGGAGAACCTGCGCCGGATGGGTGTCGACGTCGCCACCGGGCCCGACTGGATCGAGATCTGGCCCGGCACCCCCGACGGAGCGGGCGTCGAGATCGCCACCCACGGTGACCACCGGATCGTGATGTCCTTCGCGGTCACCGGGCTGCGCGCGCCCGGCGTCACCTTCGACGACCCGGGCTGTGTGCGCAAGACCTTCCCCGAGTTCCACCGCGTGTTCGAGGAGTTCCGCGGCGGCGTCTGACCGGGCCCGCCCGAGCCGGTGCGCGGGACGCCGACAAGCCCCGCCGGCCGACACGGGGAGCGCGCGCGACTCTCCCGGCGCGGGGTCCCGAGGGACCGCGCCGGGAAGGTCGCGTACGGTCCGGGGCGGACGCGCTGTCGGACCGTCCGGCCTTTGGGGCAAGAATGGGGGGCATGAGCGACCGCCCCTCTCCTCTCGCCGACCCGCACATCGCCTTCGATCCAGCCGAAGGCCGCCGGGACATCGTCGTCCTCGGCTCCACCGGGTCCATCGGCACGCAGGCCATCGACCTGGTCCTGCGCAACCCCGACCGCTTCCGCGTCACCGCCCTCGCCGCCTCCGGCGGGCGGGTCGGCCTGCTCGCCGAGCAGGCGCACCGGCTGAGGGTCGCCCGGGTCGCCGTCGCCCGCGAAGACGTGGTGCCGGAGCTCCGCGAGGCGCTCGCGGGGCGGTACGGCTCCGAGCCGCTCCCCGAGATCCTCGCCGGGCCCGACGCGGCCACCGCTCTCGCCGCCTCGCCGTGCCACACGGTGCTCAACGGCATCACCGGCTCCATCGGCCTCGCACCGACCCTCGCCGCGCTCGAGGCCGGCCGCACGCTCGCCCTCGCCAACAAGGAGTCGCTGATCGTCGGCGGCCCGCTGGTGAAGGCGGTGGCCAGGCCCGGCCAGATCATCCCCGTCGACTCCGAGCACGCCGCCCTCTTCCAGGCACTGGCGGCCGGCACCCGGGCCGATGTCCGCAAGCTGGTGGTCACGGCCTCCGGTGGCCCCTTCCGCGGCCGTACGCGCGCGGAGCTGGCGCACGTCACCCGTGAGGACGCGCTCGCGCACCCGACCTGGGCCATGGGACCGGTCATCACGGTCAACAGCGCCACGCTGGTCAACAAGGGCCTGGAGGTCATCGAGGCACACCTCCTCTACGACATCCCCTTCGAGCGGATCGAGGTCGTCGTCCACCCCCAGTCGTACGTCCACTCGATGGTCGAGTTCACGGACGGCTCCACGCTCGCCCAGGCCACCCCGCCGGACATGCGCGGGCCGATCGCCGTCGGCATCGGCTGGCCCGAGCGCGTCCCGGACGCGGCGCCCGCCTTCGACTGGTCCCGAGCCTCCACCTGGGAGTTCTTCCCGCTCGACACGGAGGCATTCCCGTCGGTCGGACTCGCCCGGCACGTCGGCGGACTCGGCGGCACCGCACCGGCCGTCTTCAACGCCGCGAACGAGGAGTGCGTCGCCGCGTTTCTCGCCGGACGGCTGCCCTTCACCGGAATCATGGATACGGTCACGGCAGTCGTCACCGAACACGGCACCCCCGCCCGGGGAACCTCCCTGACGGTGTCCGACGTCCTCGAAGCGGAGACCTGGGCCCGCGCCCGGGCCCGCGAACTGGCACCACTCGCAGCGAAGGCGACCGCGGAGGCGCGCGCATGACCGTACTCCTGTACATCCTCGGCATCGCGCTGTTCGCGCTGGGACTGCTCGTCTCCATCGCGTGGCACGAACTCGGCCACCTGTCCACGGCCAAGCTGTTCGGCATCCGCGTGCCGCAGTACATGGTCGGATTCGGCCCCACCCTCTGGTCGAGGAGGCGGGGCGAGACCGAGTACGGCATCAAGGCCATCCCGGCCGGCGGCTACATCCGCATGATCGGGATGTTCCCGCCCGGCGACGACGGCCGGATCGAGGCCCGCTCCACCTCGCCCTGGCGGTCCATGATCGAGGACGCCCGCGAGGCGTCGTTCGAGGAGCTCCAGCCCGGCGACGAGGACCGGCTCTTCTACACGCGCAAGCCGTGGAAGCGCGTGATCGTCATGTTCGCCGGACCCTTCATGAACCTGGTCCTGGCGGCGGCGCTCTTCTTCGGCTCGATGATGACCCTGGGCATCGAGGGCCAGACGACGAAGGTCGCCGGCGTCCAGAAGTGCGTCATCGACCAGAGCGAGAAGCGCGACAGCTGCCGGTCCGGAGACCCGGAGTCCCCGGCCCACCAGGCGGGACTCGCGCAGGGCGACCGGATCGTCGCCTTCGACGGAACCCCGGTGGACGACTGGAACACGCTCTCCGACCGGATCCGCGACACCATCGGCCCCGCCACCGTCACCGTGGAGCGGGACGGCCGACGCCTCGACCTGAACGCGAACCTCGTCGCCAACGAGGTCCTCAAGAAGGACGAGGACGGCCGGGTCGTCCAGCCCGTGCAGTACGTGAAGGCCGGCTACCTCGGCTTCGCCTCCCAGACGGAGGTCGCGCCCCTCACCTTCGGCGAGACCACCGACCGGATGACCGACCTGATGGCGAACGGCGTCCACTCGGTCCTCGCCCTGCCCGGCAAGATCCCCGGTCTCTGGAACGCCACCTTCGGCGACGGCGAACGGGCCGCGGACTCCCCGGTCGGCGTCTTCGGCGCCGCCCGGCTCACCGGAGAGCTCATGACCGTCGAGGCCCCGCCGGAGCGGATCCTCGTGATGTTCATGAACGTACTGGTCATGTTCAACGTCTCGCTGTTCCTCTTCAACATGCTCCCGCTGCTGCCGCTCGACGGCGGCCACATCGCGGGCGCCCTGTGGGAGTCCGTACGCCGCCAGGCCGCCCGGATCTTCAAGCGCCCCGACCCGGGGCCGTTCGACGTGGCCAAGCTGATGCCGGCCGCCTACGTGGTGGCGGGTGTCTTCGTCTGCTTCACCCTGCTCGTCCTCGCCGCCGACATCGTCAACCCGGTGAAGCTGACCTGACCCGTGAAGGGCCGGACACCGCCGGTGTCCGGCCCCTTCCCCCGAGGGCGGTAACCTCGGAGACCCGAGCCCGCCGACGCACAACCTCGAGGTTGCACTTCAGATGACCGCGATTTCTCTCGGTATCCCGACCGTTCCGACCCGGCTCGCCGAGCGGCGCAAGAGCCGCCAGATCCAGGTCGGCACCGTCGCCGTCGGCGGTGACGCACCCGTCTCGGTGCAGTCGATGACGACGACCCGTACCTCCGACATCGGCGCCACGCTGCAGCAGATCGCCGAGCTGACCGCCTCGGGCTGCCAGATCGTCCGGGTGGCGTGCCCCACGCAGGACGACGCGGACGCCCTCGCGGTGATCGCGAAGAAGTCCCAGATCCCGGTCATCGCGGACATCCACTTCCAGCCGAAGTACGTGTTCGCGGCCATCGACGCCGGCTGCGCGGCGGTCCGGGTCAACCCGGGCAACATCAAGCAGTTCGACGACAAGGTCAAGGAGATCGCCAAGGCGGCCTCCGAGGCCGGCACCCCGATCCGGATCGGCGTCAACGCCGGTTCGCTCGACGCCCGCCTGCTCAAGAAGTACGGCAAGGCCACCCCCGAGGCGCTCGTCGAGTCCGCCCTGTGGGAGGCGTCCCTCTTCGAGGAGCACGGCTTCCGCGACATCAAGATCTCGGTCAAGCACAACGACCCGGTCGTGATGGTCAACGCCTACCGTCAGCTCGCCGCCCAGTGCGACTACCCGCTGCACCTCGGCGTCACCGAGGCCGGCCCGGCGTTCCAGGGCACGATCAAGTCGGCCGTCGCCTTCGGCGCACTGCTCGCCGAGGGCATCGGCGACACCATCCGCGTCTCCCTGTCGGCCCCGCCGGCCGAGGAGATCAAGGTCGGCATCCAGATCCTGGAGTCGCTGAACCTCCGCCAGCGCCGCCTGGAGATCGTCTCCTGCCCGTCCTGCGGCCGTGCCCAGGTCGACGTGTACAAGCTCGCCGAAGAGGTCACCGCGGGCCTGGACGGCATGGAGGTCCCGCTGCGGGTCGCGGTCATGGGCTGCGTCGTCAACGGTCCGGGCGAGGCCCGCGAAGCCGACCTCGGAGTCGCCTCCGGCAACGGCAAGGGCCAGATCTTCGTGAAGGGCGAGGTCATCAAGACCGTCCCGGAGTCGAAGATCGTCGAGACCCTGATCGAAGAGGCGATGAAGATCGCCGAGCAGATGGAGAAGGACGGTGTGACCAGCGGCGAGCCCACCGTCGCCGTCGCGGGCTGACCACGCGGAAACCACCCCGGGCCCCTGCCCGTCCCCGGACGGCAGGGGCTCCGGCGTTCCCCTGGCGAGGTTCGTCCGCCCGCCCGACACCCGCGCGACCGGCCGGGTACAGTGCGGAGAATCAGCAGACCGTACGGTGAGGCCCCCTCGTGTTGACGCAGACCACCACCCGGGTCCTCGAACCCGCCGACCTCGACGCCGCGCTCGCCGTCCTGGAGAGCGCCCCCGTCGAGAACGCCTTCGTCACCGCCCGTGTCAAGGCCGCCGGGCTCGACCCCTGGCGCCTCGGCGGCGAGATGTGGGGCTGGTACGCCGACGGCCGGCTGCGCTCGCTGTGCTACTCCGGCGCCAACCTGGTCCCGCTCTGCGCCACCCCGGAGGCCGTCCGGGCCTTCGCCGACCGGGCCCGCCGCGCCGGACGGCGCTGCTCCTCCATCGTCGGCCCCGCCGAACCCACCGCCCGGCTCTGGCGCCTCCTGGAGCCCGGCTGGGGCCCCGCCCGCGACGTCCGCGCCCACCAGCCGCTGATGGTCGCCGACGCCCCCTCCGCCGAGATCGAACCCGACCCCCTGGTCCGTCGCGTCGGCAGGCACGAGATGGACGTGATCATGCCCGCCTGCGTGTCGATGTTCACCGAGGAGGTCGGCGTCTCCCCGATGTCCGGCGACGGCGGACTGCTCTACCAGGCCCGGGTCGCCGAGCTCGTCGGCACCGGCCGCTCCTTCGCCCGCATCGAGGACGGCAGGGTCGTCTTCAAGGCCGAGATCGGGGCCGCCACCTCCCGGGCCTGCCAGATCCAGGGCGTCTGGGTCGCTCCCGAACACCGCGGCAAGGGCCTGTCCGAGACCGGTATGGCCGCTGTGCTCCGCCTCGCCCTCGCCGACGTCGCCCCCCTGGTCAGCCTGTACGTCAACGACTACAACGCCCCCGCCAGGGCCGCCTACCGCCGCGTCGGCTTCCGCGAGGTCGGCGCCTTCATGAGCGTGCTCTTCTGATCCACTTGTAAGGTGCGCGCATGGATGACGACGTCATGATCGGACCGGTCGATCTCGCCGCACGCGTGGACGACGCCCTCACCGTCCAGGCCGTCGCCTTCGGGCTCAGCGAGGACGAGATCGTCGTACGCCGGCACATCGTCCTCCGCCACCTGCTCAGCCCAGGCGCCAGGGCCTACGGCGCCACCACCCGCGGCGGCCGCCTCGTCGGCTTCGTCTACGGAATGCCCAACGACCGCGCCCACTGGTGGTCCTCCATCGTCGAGCCCTACCTGCGCGCCACGGGCACCGCGGACTGGCTCGACGACTCCTTCGTCATCACCGAACTCCACGTCCACCCCGGCTTCCAGGGCCGGGGCGTGGGCCGCGCCCTGATCACCACCCTCACCGACGGCGCCCTCCAGCCCCGCTCGATCCTCTCCGCCATCGACACCGAGAGCCCGGCCCGCGGCCTCTACCGGTCCCTCGGCTACACCGACCTCGCCCGGCAGGTCCACTTCCCGAGCGCGCCCCGTCCCTACGCCGTGATGGGCGCGCCGCTGCCGCTTCCGCGCCGGAACTGATTTCACCCACCCGGGGCCACCCGGCTAACCTCCTAGCCATCACACTTTTCACCGCAGGAGAGTTCCCCATGGCCCAGGTCCAGCGCATGTCCCGGTTGATGGTCAAGACACTGCGCGACGACCCGGCGGACGCCGAGACGCTCAGCCACAAACTGCTCGTCCGCGCCGGCTACGTCCGCCGCAACGCCGCGGGCATCTGGTCCTGGCTGCCGCTCGGCAAGAAGGTGCTGGAGAACGTCAGCCGTGTCGTCCGCGAGGAGATGGACGAGATCGGCGGCCAGGAGGTCCTGCTGCCCGCCCTGCTGCCGAAGGAGCCCTACGAGGCGTCCGGCCGCTGGGAGGAGTACGGCGCCGAGCTGTTCCGCCTCCAGGACCGCAAGGGCGGCGACTACCTCCTGGGCCCCACCCACGAGGAGATCTTCACCCAGCTCGTCAAGGACCAGTGCACGTCCTACAAGGACCTGCCGGTCATCCTGTACCAGATCCAGACGAAGTACCGCGACGAGGCACGCCCGCGCTCGGGCATCCTGCGCGGCCGTGAGTTCCAGATGAAGGACTCCTACTCCTTCGACACCACTGACGAGGGGCTGGCCGAGGCATACGCCCTGCACCGCCAGGCGTACGTCCGGATCTTCGAGCGACTCGGCCTGGAGCACAAGATCGTCTCCGCGATCTCCGGTGCCATGGGCGGCTCGGCCTCCGAGGAGTTCCTCGCCCCGGCCGCGGCCGGGGAGGACACCTTCGTGTACTGCCCGAACTGCGCCTACGCCGCGAACACCGAGGCCGTCACCTTCTCCGCCGAGGCCGCGGACGGCTCCGCGCACGCCCCGGTCGAGGTGCTGGACACCCCTGACACCCCGACCATCGAGACGCTCGCCGCGCACCTCGGTGTCCAGGCGTCCGAGACGCTGAAGAACCTGCTGGTCAAGGTCGACGGAGAGATCGTCGGCATCGGCGTCCCGGGCGACCGCGAGGTGGACCTCGGCAAGCTGGAGGACCACCTGGCCCCGGCCGTCGTCGAGCTCGTCACCGCCGAGGACTTCGTCGGCCGTCCCGACCTGGTCAAGGGCTACGTCGGCCCCCAGGGACTGGAGAAGGTCCGCTTCATCGCCGACCCGCGCATCGCCCCCGGCACCGCCTGGATCACCGGTGCCAACCAGGAGGGAAGGCACGCCCGCAACGTCGTCGCCGGCCGTGACTTCGAGGTCGACGACTACCTCGACGTCGTCGTGGTCGAAGAGGGCGACCCGTGCCCCGCCTGCGGCACCGGCCTGAAGATGGACCGCGCGATCGAGATCGGCCACATCTTCCAGCTCGGCCGCAAGTACGCCGACGCCTTCCAGCTCGACGTGCTGGGCCAGAACGGCAAGCCTGTCCGCGTGACCATGGGCTCGTACGGCATCGGCGTCTCGCGCGCCGTCGCGGCCCTCGCCGAGCAGCACGCCGACGACAAGGGCCTGTGCTGGCCGGCCGAGGTCGCCCCGGCCGACGTCCACGTCGTCGCGGCCGGCAAGGCGCTCCAGACCGAGCTGGCGCTGGAGGTCTCCGAGAAGCTGAAGGCCGCCGGTCTGCGCGTCCTGGTCGACGACCGTGCGGGCGTCTCCCCGGGTGTGAAGTTCACCGACGCCGAACTCATCGGCGTCCCGAAGATCCTCGTCGCCGGCCGCCGCTCGGCCGAGGGCGTCGTCGAGCTCAAGGACCGCCGCACCGGCGAGCGCGAGGAGCTGACCGTCGACGAGGCGATCGCGCGCCTGAGCGCCTGACGGACCGGACACCGCAGGGCGGTGCGGACGGGGCGACGGCCCCGTCCGCACCGCCCTGCGTCCGTGCGGTCCGCGTCAGCCCTCCGGCGGCGCCGGGTCGACCGGCGCGCCCGCCAGATCCTCGACCCGGGTGACGTGCGCCGCGCCGTCGGCGCCCACGACGTCCGGGCCGCCCCCGGGCCGCGCGGTCAGGCTGCTGCCTCCGCCGGAGCCCAGGGCGTCCGCGAGCCCCTCCGGGGGCGACGCGGGGGCCACACCCGGCAGGGGCTCCTGTACGGGCCCCGCGGCGGGCTGGCTCTGCGAGGCGCGTTCCAGGAAGCGCAGCAGCTCCACCGGGAACGGCAGCACCAGCGTCGAGTTCTTCTCGGCCGCCACCGCCACCACCGTCTGCAGCAGCCGCAGCTGCAGCGCCGCCGGCTGGTCCGACATCACCGCCGCCGCCTCCGCGAGCTTCTTCGATGCCTGCAGCTCCGCGTCCGCGTTGATCACCCGGGCGCGGCGCTCACGGTCCGCCTCCGCCTGCCGGGCCATCGAACGTTTCATCGTCTCCGGCAGCGAAACGTCCTTGATCTCGACGCGGTCGATGGCGACGCCCCAGCCCATGGCGGGACTGTCCAGCATCAGTTCGAGGCCCTGGTTGAGCTTCTCGCGGTTGGACAGCAGGTCGTCCAGATCGCTCTTGCCGATGATGGACCGCAGCGAGGTCTGTGCCATCTGGGAGACCGCGAACCGGTAGTCCTCCACGCGGACGAGCGCGTCCGCCGCGTCGACCACCTTGAAGTACACCACCGCGTCCACCCGCACGGTCACGTTGTCCCGGGTGATGCCCTCCTGGGCCGGCACCGGCAGCGTGACGATCTGGAGGTTCACCTTGTGCAGGCGGTCGACCACCGGGACGATCATGGTCAGGCCGGGGGTCCGCACCGTGTCCGCGAGCCGCCCGAGACGGAACACGACGCCTCGTTCGTACTGCTTCACCACACGCAGCGCCGCGGCCGTGTACACCGCCGCCGTGGCGGCCACCACCGCTGCCACCGTCAACAGCACTTCGATCATCACGACCCCCTGACGGGCGTCCGATTCGAGCATTACATCCAGGTTATTCCCCTGTGGAGGGCCCCGGAAAGCGCCCTCGCCACCCGGACTCCGGGCCCGGCCGAACCGCCCCGGTCACAGCCAGCCGGCGAACTCCAGCAGCAACTCGGCGTCCTGCCTCCGCCCCGCCGTCAGGGCCCGGGTGCCCGACTCGACCGCCCGGAACAGGGTCCAGCCCCGCAGCCGCTCGCGGTCCACCTCCAGCGAGTCCGCCAGCCGGTTCACCCGCCGACGGGCCGCCGAGGCCCCCGCCGAGGCCGCCACCAGGTCCTCGACCCGGTCCCTCGCCAGGCGCGCCAGGTCGTAGGCGCGCTCACCGACCAGGGGTTCGGGGCCGACGGCCAGCCAGGGCGCCCGGTCACCCGCCAGGACCTTGCCCTGCCGGAAGCAACCGTGCAGCAGCAGGGTCTCGGGGGAGTGGGCGACCAGTGCGGCGCGCGTCTCCAGCGCCGTTTCCGTCAGGGCGCCGGCCGCTGGATCGGCGCGGTGCGGCTCCATGGCCGTGGCCTGCGCGGACGTACGGTCGGCGACCGTCTCGAAGCCGTGCTCCGCGGGCGGCTCGACCCAGAGCCGCCGCACGATCCCGGCTGCCTCCAGCAGCGCCTTCGCCTCGGGAAGGGAGCGCAGGGACACCTCCGGGTGCAGCCGTTCGAGTACGAGTGAGCCGTCGTCGGCCGTGTCGAGCAGCCGGACGGCGCCCCAGCCGTCCCAGTGCGCCAGCGCCCGGGCCTCGGCGTCCGGCCGGGCGGCGGAGGGCGCGATCTTCAGCGCCGCGGGGGTGCCGTCCGGCCGCCGGACGAGCAGCACCAGGCTGCCCCGTCCGCCGGGGGCCACCGTCCGCTCGACCTCCGTGGCGGAGTGCTCCACCGCGCTGTGGGCGAGTCCGGGGAGTCTCCCGAGCCACTCGGCCGCGACGGCCTCCCCGTACGTCTCGCCCAGCGCCCGCACGAGTCGCTGCGGCGGTTCGAAAGCCATGCGTGCGTTGTTCCTTCGCAGTTCGGAGAAGTCCGGTCGGGGCCGAGCGGCTCAGACCCGCTCGGCGAGCCCAGGAAAGGTTACGTCGCTGCCGCGCCAGCGGACGGCCCGGACCGCGGCCTCGCCGAGCGCCGCCGCCGCGTCCCGTCGCAGCGGTCCCGTCGAGGCCCGCACGAGATCGGCGTACGCCCCGGCGACACCGTCCTCCAGAGCGGTCGCGAGCCGGACCGCGGCGTCGGCGTCGGGCACCGGGAACGGCAGGGCGTAGCCGGCCGCCGCGGCGACCGGCTCGCCGCCCAGGTCCCGTACGGTCCGCCGCAACACGTCCCGGCGGGCCCGGTGGCCGGTGTGGGCCGCGGTGGCCTCCGGCCGCCGTCCGAGGCCGATCCGGCCGCCGACGACACCGTATCCGTAGACCGCCGCGTGTTCCGCGGCGAGCGCGGCCTGGGCGGCGGCGAGCGCGGTGTCCTGGTCGCTCACGGCCGGCCTCCCTCGGTCAGCAGATAGACGTGCGCCGCGCCGGCCGCCGCCACCGAGGCGAGCAGCCGGGCGTACTCGGGCGGGGCGTCGAGCAGGGCGGCCGTGTGCGCCTCTGCGGTCCGCCGTATGTCCGCGGCGAGCTCGCGCAGGGCCGCGGCCGGGTCGGTGGGCACGGGGGGCGGTGCCGGTGACGCGGTGACCGGCGGGGTGGCCGTGGCGGGCGTGGGGGCGCCCGTCGGTCCGGTGGTCACCGGCCCGGTGGCGCCGGACGCGGCGGGCACGGGGGAGGGGCCGGCCGGACCGGCACCCGCGGCGGGCACCCCCTCGGCCAGCGCCCGCGCGTGGGCCGCGGCCGATGTCCGCAGCGGCGTCAGCCGGGCGGCGAGCGAAGGGTGCGCGGCGAGCACCCGGTCGTACCGTTCCAGCAGGGCCCGCCCGGCCGTCGCCGACCGCCGCCGCAGCTCCGCTTCGGCGCGTGCCGCGCGTTCCGTCGCGGTGAGCGGCTTCGGGCCGGCGTCCCGGGCCGGCGCGGCGGTGCAGCCGCCGAGCGCCG
The DNA here is from genome assembly GCF_035994945.1 of Streptomyces sp. NBC_01216. Lineage (NCBI taxonomy): Bacteria > Bacillati > Actinomycetota > Actinomycetes > Kitasatosporales > Streptomycetaceae > Streptomyces > Streptomyces sp. NBC_01216. Next base: position 1,804,067 of record NZ_CP108677.1, on the reverse strand, counting down.
CCGCCCCGGCCAGCAGCAGCGCACGCCTGCCCACCGTCCCCGTGCGCCCCACGTTCACTCCTCCGGCCTCGATCGAAGATCACCGCAGGCGAGCGTACCCGTGGGCCCCGGGAGCGTGGACGGCAACACCCCCTGGGACCGGATACCCTTTGGTCTGACACGCGACGAACCCACAACAGCACACGCGGCCGAGGAGTCACCCGGATGAGCACCACCCAGAGCGACAGGCTGCGCGGACTCCTGGAGCCGCTCGTCCACGCGAAGGACCTCGATCTCGAGGAGATCGAAGTGTCCCGGGCCGGTCGCCGGGGACTGCTGAGGGTCATCGTCGACAGCGACGAGGGCGTGGAGCTGGACGCCTGTGCCGAGCTGAGCCGCGCCATCTCCGAGAAGCTCGACGAGACGGACGCGATGGGCGAGGGCGAGTACGTCCTGGAAGTCAGCTCACCCGGCGCCGACCGCCCCCTGACGCAGACCCGCCACTACGTGCGCGCCACCGGCCGTCTGGTCAAGCTGAGGCTGACGGACGCCGCCGGCGGTGGCGAGGTCGTCGCGCGGATCCTGACCGTGGACGACGACGGCCTCGACCTCGAGGTGCCCGGTGTGAAGGGGCGCAAGCCCACCGCCCGGCGCGTGGAGTTCGCCGAGATCGCCAAGGCGCGTGTCGAGATCGAGTTCAACCGCAAGGACAAGAAGGAAGAGGAGGCGTAGCCGTGGACATCGACGTGAAGCTCCTGAAGGGCTTGGCACAAGAGAAGGAGATCTCCTTCGACCTGCTGGTCGAGGCGATCGAGTCGGCCCTCCTCATCGCCTACCACCGCACCCCCTCCGCCCGGCGCCACGCACGCGTGGAGCTGGACCGGCACACCGGCCACGTGACCGTGTGGGCCAAGGAGGACCCGGCCGAGCTGGAGGAGGGCCAGGAGCCGAAGGACTTCGACGACACGCCGTCGGACTTCGGCCGGATCGCGGCGAGCACCGCCCGCCAGGTCATCCAGCAGCGGCTGCGGGACGCCGAGCACGACGTCACCTTCGGCGAGTACGCGCGCCGTGAGGGCGATGTCGTCGCCGGCCAGGTGCAGCAGGGCAAGGACCCGAAGAACGTCCTGGTGAAGCTGGACGACAAGCTCGAGGCCATCCTTCCGGTGCAGGAGCAGGTGCCGGGCGAGGACTACACGCACGGTCTGCGGCTGCGGACGTACGTCGTCCGGGTCGCCAAGGGCGTCCGCGGCCCGTCCGTCACCCTGTCGCGCACCCATCCCAATCTGGTGAAGAAGCTCTTCGCGCTGGAGGTCCCCGAGATCGCCGACGGTTCGGTCGAGATCGCGGCGATCGCGCGTGAGGCCGGTCACCGCACCAAGATCGCCGTCCGGGCCACCCGTTCGGGTCTGAACGCCAAGGGCGCCTGCATCGGCCCGATGGGCGGCCGGGTCCGCAACGTCATGGCGGAGCTGCTCGGCGAGAAGATCGACATCGTCGACTGGTCGGACGACCCGGCGGAGATGGTGGCCAACGCGCTGTCCCCGGCCCGGGTGTCCAAGGTCGAGGTCGTCGACCTCGCCGCCCGTTCGGCCCGGGTGACCGTGCCCGACTACCAGCTCTCCCTCGCCATCGGCAAGGAGGGCCAGAACGCCCGGCTGGCCGCCCGGCTCACCGGCTGGCGCATCGACATCCGGCCCGACACGGAGCAGCCGGGGGCCGAGCGGCCCGACCGTCGCGACCGGGACTGACGTCCTTCCGAGGGAACAGATCGCGCCGAGGTGACGTTGTGCCACGGTGAGATCACGACAAACAGCCGTTCGATCTTTCCCCCCAACGGGTTGGGTCGTTACGGGGAGGTAGACTTGAACGTGTCTGGCCGGACGCCTGCCCGCTCATGCCCTGAGCGAACCTGTGTGGGATGCCGGGAGCGAGCGGCCAAGAGCGATCTGCTGCGCATCGTGGCGGTCGAGGGTGAATGTGTCCCCGACCAGCGCGGTACGCTGCCCGGCCGGGGTGCTTACGTGCACCCCGCCTCGGTCTGTCTCGACCTGGCGGTCCGCCGCAAGGCGTTCTCCAGGGCCTTCAAGGTCCGGGAACCGCTCGAGTCGGCGTCGGTCCGACGGTTCGTGGAGCAGGCGGCACCACTGTAGGAAGAAGTACGGCACGGAACACCGTGCGGTCAGGTACCTCGCGAGTTGGAAGTAGGTCGAGATTGCGATGAGCACTCGATGAGTACGCGATGAGTACGCCCATGAAGTAGCGACGGTCCGGCGGTAACCGGACCTAAAAGGAGCGAAGTGGCTAAGGTCCGGGTATACGAACTCGCCAAGGAGTTCGGTGTGGAGAGCAAGGTCGTCATGGCCAAGCTCCAAGAACTCGGTGAATTCGTCCGTTCGGCGTCCTCGACGATCGAGGCGCCGGTCGTGCGCAAGTTGACTGATGCACTGCAGGGGCCCGGCGGCAACGCCGGCAAGTCCGCTGCCAAGCCGGGCGCGCCTCGTAAGGCCGCCCCCTCGAAGCCCGCGGCGCCGTCTCCGGCCGCCGCGGCACGTCCCGCTGCCCCGAAGCCCGGTGCCCCGGCCCCGAAGCCGGCCCCCGCCGCGCCTTCGGCTCCGGTCACCCCGGCGAGCAGCGCCCCTTCCCCGGCTCCGGCCGCCTCGGGCCCCCGCCCGGGCCCGAAGCCCGCGCCCAAGCCGGCCACCCCGGCCCCGGCCGCCCCCGAGTTCACGGCGGCTCCGGCCGCCGGTCCGCGTCCGGGGCAGCAGGGCCAGCGTCCGCAGGGTGGTCAGGGCGCTCCGCGTCCCGGCCAGCAGGCTCCCCGTCCGGGGCAGCAGGGCCAGCGTCCGCAGGGTGGTCAGGGCGCTCCGCGTCCCGGTGGCCGTCCGTCCGGTCCCCGTCCGGGCAACAACCCGTTCACCTCGGGTGGCTCCACCGGCATGGCGCGCCCGCAGTCGCCCCGTCCGGGTGGCGGCGCCCCGCGTCCCGGCGGCCCCGGTGCCGCTCCGGGTGCCCCGCGTCCGCAGGGTGGCCCCGGTGGCGCCCCGCGCCCGCAGGGCCAGGGCGGCGCGCGTCCCACCCCCGGTGGCATGCCGCGTCCGCAGGCCCCCCGTCCGGGCGGCGCGCCCGGCGGTAACCGTCCGAACCCGGGCATGATGCCGCAGCGTCCCGCTGCCGGCCCGCGTCCCGGCCCCGGCGGTCGTGGTCCCGGCGGCGGCCCCGGTGGTCGTCCCGGTGGCGGCGGCGGTGGTCGTCCCGGTGGCGGCGGCTTCGCCGGCCGTCCGGCCGGTCCTGGTGGCGGTGGCGGCGGCTTCGCCGGCCGTCCCGGTGGTCCCGGTGGTGGCGGCGGCGGTCGTCCCGGTGGTCCCGGCGGCGGCTTCGGTGGTCGTCCCGGCGGCTTCGGTGGTCGTCCCGGCGGCCCGGGTGGCCGTGGTGGCACGCAGGGCGCCTTCGGTCGTCCCGGCGGTCCCGCGCGTCGTGGTCGCAAGTCGAAGCGGCAGAGGCGCCAGGAGTACGAGGCCATGCAGGCCCCGTCGGTCGGCGGTGTGATGCTGCCCCGCGGCGGCGGCGAGACCATTCGCCTGTCGCGCGGTGCCTCCCTCACCGACTTCGCCGAGAAGATCGGCGCCAACCCGGCGTCGCTCGTCGCGGTGATGATGAACCTCGGCGAGATGGTCACGGCGACGCAGTCCGTCTCCGACGACACCCTGCAGATGCTCGGCGACGAGATGAACTACACCGTTCAGATCGTGAGTCCCGAGGAGGAGGACCGCGAGCTGCTCGAGTCCTTCGACATCGAGTTCGGCGAGGACGAGGGCGGCGAAGAGGCCCTGGTCTCCCGCCCGCCGGTCGTCACCGTCATGGGTCACGTCGACCACGGAAAGACCCGGCTGCTCGACGCCATCCGCAAGACCAACGTCGTCGCGGGCGAGGCCGGCGGCATCACCCAGCACATCGGTGCCTACCAGGTGGGTACCGAGGTCAACGGTGAAGAGCGTCGCATCACCTTCATCGACACCCCGGGTCACGAGGCGTTCACCGCCATGCGTGCCCGTGGTGCGAAGTCGACCGACATCGCGATCCTCGTGGTCGCGGCCAACGACGGCGTGATGCCGCAGACGATCGAGGCGCTCAACCACGCCAAGGCCGCCGGCGTCCCGATCGTCGTCGCGGTCAACAAGATCGACGTCGAGGGCGCGGACCCGACCAAGGTCCGCGGTCAGCTGACCGAGTTCGGTCTGGTGGCCGAGGAGTACGGCGGCGACACGATGTTCGTCGACATCTCCGCCAAGCAGGGTCTGCACATCGACTCTCTGCTGGAGGCCGTGGTCCTCACCGCGGACGCCTCGCTCGACCTGCGGGCCAACCCGGACCAGGACGCGCAGGGCATCGCGATCGAGTCCCACCTCGACCGCGGTCGTGGTGCCGTCTCGACCGTCCTGGTCCAGCGCGGAACGCTGCGCATCGGCGACACCGTGGTGGTCGGCGACGCCTACGGCCGCGTCCGGGCCATGCTCGACGACAAGGGCAACAACGTCGAGGAGGCGACCCCGTCGACTCCCGTCCTGGTCCTGGGTCTCACCAACGTCCCGGGTGCCGGCGACAACCTGCTGGTCGTCGACGAGGACCGTACGGCCCGTCAGATCGCCGAGAAGCGCGCGGCGCGGGAGCGTAACGCCGCCTTCGCCAAGCGCGTCCGCCGGGTGTCCCTCGAGGACCTCGACAAGGTGCTCAAGGCCGGTCTGGTCCAGGAACTCAACCTCATCATCAAGGGCGACGCGTCCGGTGCGGTCGAGGCTCTCGAGTCCTCGCTGCTCCAGCTCGACGTCGGTGAAGAGGTCGACATCCGGGTCCTGCACCGTGGTGTGGGTGCGGTCACCGAGTCCGACATCGACCTGGCGATGGGCTCCGACGCCATCGTCATCGGCTACAACGTCCGTGCGGCCGGCCGTGCCGCGCAGATGGCGGAGCGCGAGGGTGTCGACGTCCGGTACTACTCGGTGATCTACCAGGCCATCGAGGAGATCGAGGCGGCGCTCAAGGGCCTCCTCAAGCCGGAGTACGAAGAGGTCGAGCTCGGTACGGCGGAGATCCGCGAGGTCTTCCGCTCGTCCAAGCTGGGCAACATCGCGGGTGTCCTCATCCGCTCCGGCGAGGTCAAGCGCAACACCAAGGCGCGCCTCATCCGCGACGGCAAGGTCATCGCGGAGGACCTCACCATCCACGGTCTGCGCCGCTTCAAGGACGACGTCACCGAGATTCGTGAAGGCTTCGAGGGCGGTATCAACCTCGGAAACTACAACGACATCAAGATCGACGACGTCATCGCGACGTACGAGATGCGCGAGAAGCCGCGCGCCTGATCGCAGTGAGCCGGGGCCGGTCGGCGGAAACTATTCCGTCGATCGGCCCCGGCCGTTGCGTGTACGGTCGGTTTCGAAGCCTCTGCCGAGTCGTCGGCGGGGCCACTGAACCCGAACCGGCGGGACATCCGGGCACACATGTATGTGGGGACGCTGTCCTTCGATCTGCTCCTCGGTGACGTACGTTCGCTGAAGGAGAAGCGCTCCGTCGTCAAGCCGATCGTCGCCGAACTCCAGCGGAAGTTCGGGCTGAGCGTGGCGGAGGTCGGCGATCAGAACCTCCACCGACGGGCCCGGATCGGCGTCGCGATGGTCTCGGGGGACCCCGGGCACCTCAGCGGCGTACTCGACCGGTGCGAGCGCCTGGTCGCCGCCCGGCCGGAGGTGGAACTGCTGTCGGTTCGACGCGGGCTCCACAACGACGAAGACTGAATCAGAGCGTCAAGAGACGTACGAGTCGTACGAGAAGTACGAAAGAGGAGAAGGACCAGTGGCCGACAACGCGCGGGCGAAGAAGCTGGCGGACCTCATCCGGGAGGTGGTCGCCGAGAAGCTGCAGCGCGGCATCAAGGACCCGCGCCTGGGCACGCACGTGACCATCACGGACACCCGCGTCACCGGCGACCTGCGGGAGGCCACGGTCTTCTACACGGTCTACGGGGACGACGAGGAGCGGGCCAGCGCCGCGGCCGGCCTGGAGAGCGCCAAGGGCATCCTGCGCTCCGCCGTCGGTGCCGCCGCCGGGACGAAGTTCACGCCGACGCTGACCTTCGTCGCGGACGCCCTTCCGGAGACCGCCAAGACCATCGAGGACCTGCTCGACAAGGCGCGGGCCTCGGACGCCAGGGTGCGGGAGGCGTCCTCCGGCGCCGCCTACGCGGGCGGGGCGGACCCGTACCGCAAGCCGGGCGAGGACGAGGACGAGGACGGCACGACCGCCGAATGAGCAAGCAGAACGAGACCCCCCCGGCCTCCGCCGGGAGGGGCCCCCTGTCCGGCCTCGTCATCGTCGACAAGCCGTCGGGCTTCACCTCGCACGACGTCGTGGCCAAGATGCGCGGGATCGCCAGGACCCGTCGTGTCGGCCACGCCGGCACCCTCGACCCCATGGCGACGGGCGTCCTCGTGCTCGGTGTGGAACGGGCGACCAAGCTGCTCGGTCACCTGGCGCTGACCGAGAAGGAGTACCTCGGCACGATCCGGCTCGGCCAGAGCACCGTCACCGACGACGCCGAGGGTGAGATCACCGCCTCCGCGGACGCCTCCGGGGTGACCCGCGAGGGCATCGACGCCGGCGTGGCCGAGCTGACCGGCGCCCTCATGCAGGTGCCGTCGAAGGTCTCCGCCATCAAGATCGACGGCAAGCGCTCGTACGCGCGCGTCCGCGGCGGCGAGGACTTCGAGATCCCGGCCCGGCCGGTCACCGTCTCCTCGTTCCGTGTGTACGACGTCCGGGAGGCCGTCGCCGAGGACGGTACGCCCGTCGTCGACCTCGTCGTCTCGGTGGTCTGCTCCTCCGGGACGTACATCCGGGCCCTCGCCCGCGACCTCGGCGCCGGACTCGGTGTGGGCGGTCACCTGACCGCGCTGCGCCGGACCCGGGTCGGTCCGTACGGACTGGACGCGGCGAAGACCCTGGAGCGGCTCCAGGAGGAGCTCACGGTCATGCCGGTCGCCGACGCCGCCGCGGCGGCGTTCCCCCGCTGGGACGTCGACGAGAGGCGGGCCCGGCTGTTGCTGAACGGCGTCCGCCTGGAGATGCCGGCCTACCCGGCGGGTCCGGTGGCCGTCTTCGGTCCCGACGGTCGGCTGCTCGCCCTGGTCGAGGACCAGAAGGGCAAGGCCAGGAGCCTGGCCGTCTTCGGCTGAGAGCCTGCCGGGTGGCCTTCGGCCGACAGGCCGTGAGGATCCGTCGCGGGCACGTCGACCCCCGGGGCACCGGCGTGCGGGTCCGCGGGCGGTCAACGTGGGGTGGGCACGCACGCGTGCCCACCCCACGGCCCCTCCCCGTGGACTGTCTTTCCACTCCGGTCGCCGCCACTCACCCCTTCGGGCGGGCGCTCGGAGCGAACCAGGGGAGTGTGCGGGGGCGCGTTCGCCTCGCGTGCTTCTCGTGGTGATCACCGCGGACCTACCGTCGACACCATGGCACGCGGGGACCTGGCGACACTGGTGCGGATCTGTGATCCGGCGGGCCGGACCCGCGGGACCGGCTTCCTCGCCGACGACCGGGGAACGGTCGTCACCAGCCACGAGACCGTCGACGGACTCGCCGCATGCGCGGTCCACGCCCCCGGAGGCCGTGCCTGCCCCGCCGGCCCGGACGCCATCACGTCCCTGCCCGCACACGGTCTGGCACTCATCCGCACGGAGGGGCTCGGCGTACCTCCGCTGCCCATCGCCCGCCCGGCCGAGCCCCGGCCCGGCGGCTACGTCCGGATCGCCGCGCACGGCTGGCGCGAGGCCCGCGTCCAGGGACCCGTCTCCGTCACCTACCGGACCGGCGGACACCTCCATGTGCTCCGGGACGCGCTGGGACTCGCCCTCGGCACCGAGGGCGCCGAAGCGCTGCTGCCCGGGGGAGGCGCCGCGGGCGGACCCGTCCTGGACCCCGCCACCGGGGCGGTGCTCGCCGTCCTCGGCACCACACTGCGCGGCGAGCGGCCGGCCGCCGGATACGCGGTGCCCCTGGCGACGGCGGAGCCCCTCAGCGAACTGCTCCGCCACAACGCCGCCACCGTCCCCTGCCACGGCCGCGACCTGAACCTCGCAGGGGTCCTGGAGCTCACGGCCACGGCCACGGCCGCCGCCACCGACTGCGACGCCTTCCCGCCCGATCCCGCCGATTTCGCCGATCCCGCCGACCTCGCCGGCTCTGCCGAGCCGCCCGGCCCCGCCGCCCCCGCCACGACGTGCCCCGCACCGGTCGAACGGGCCGAGTGCGCGCGGCGCCTCGCCCGCTTCACGGACGGCCCGGCCCTCGTCCTCGCCGTCGTCGGCGTTCCCGGCAGCGGCCGGACCACCGCCCTCGCCGCGCACTGTGCCCGCCGCGCCCGGGGAACACCGGCCCCCACCGTCTGGCTGCGCGGCGCCGACCTGCGCGACGGGGACGACTCGGTGGCCGACGCCGTCGGCCGCGCCCTGGGCCGCGCGAGCCGCGTCGTCGCCGCCTCCGGCGCGCCCGGCGACGTCACCACGGCCACGCCCCAGCGGGTGGCCGCCCTGGCCCGCGAGGCCGGCCGGCCCCTGCTGATCGTCCTCGACGGCCCCGAGGAGATGCCGCCCGGCCTCGCCCAGCGGCTCACCGTGTGGACGACCGGGACCGGACGATGGCTGCGCGCGCACGGCGCCCGCCTGGTACTCGGCTGCCGGCCGGAGCACTGGGAACAGGCCCGCCCGCTCTACCCGCCGGGAAGCGTCGACGACCCCGTCCCGCTCGGCGACCTGACCGAGGCGGAGGCGCGGACCGCGCGACGACGGTACGGACTGGGCGACGCCGGCCTGGCCGCCGAGGACGCCCGGCACCCGCTCGCGCTGCGGCTGCTCGCCGAGGTGCGCCGGGCACTTCCCGGCGAGGTGCCGGGGCGGCCCGGCCGGGACGAGATCCTCACCGCCTACCTGGACCTGAAGTGCCTGCGGACCGCCGTGCGGATCGCCGCCGGCTCCCCGGCCGCCCCGCGGGGCGCCGCCGTCCGCCGGCTCGCGGCGAAGGTCTCCGGGCGGGTCCACGAGGCCGCCCGCCGCAGTCTCGGACCCGGCCAGGGCGCGCTCGACCGGGAGTCCTTCGAGGAACTCTTTCCCTGGCGCGACGGCTGGGCGCGGGCCGTGCTGACCGAGGGAATCGTCGTCCCGGCCGGGGACGGTTACCGGTTCGGCCACGAGGAAGTCGCCGACTGGCTCCAGGGCGCCCACCTGGACGTCGACGCCGCCCTGCGCCACCTCGCCGTCCCCGGGCCGGCCGGCCCGGGGACGGAGCGGGCCACGCCGCCCGTCCCGCGCCACCGCGTCGGCCCCGTCCTCCAGGCCCTGCTGCTGCTCGCCCGCGACCGCGGCCCCGAGGCCCTGCTGCCCCGGCTGGAGGGCCTGGCGCGGGCGCTGGACCGGTACGCGGACGCGGACCGCTCCGGAAGTGACGAGGCGTGGTGGGCGGCGCGCCTGCTCGCCGGCACCCTCCTCGCGCTTCCCGACCCCAGGCCGTGCCTCCCGGTCCTGCGTCTGCTGGCCGACCTCATCGGCCGCAGGCGGCCGGAACGCCCCGAAGGGGACCCGGACGCACCCACCGTCCCCCAGCCGCGCGGCCCCCACGGACGCCCGGCGGCCGGCTCCCGGCCCGAGGCCCGCCCGGCGGACGGCACCGGACGACGGCCCGGCGTCCCGGCGGCGTTCGCCCGCTTCGGCCCCTCGTTCTGGGAGGCCCTGCGCGTCCGTGAGGACGAGCGCGTGGACCTGCTGCGGCGCCTGGTGACCACCGACCCCCCGTGCGGCGGACCGGAGCGTCCGGCCCGCTACCTCGACACGGTGGCCGCGAGGCTGGCCGCGCGGCCCCGCGACGTGCAGCCCCTGCTGTGCCGCTGGTTCGGCGACGGCAGACCGCTGGCCGCCGCCCCGCACGCCACCGTCGCGACCGCCGCCCAGGCGCTGCTGCACACCCATCGCAGCCTCGCCGTCGACGACCTCTGTGAGGCCCTGATCGCCACCGCCCACCCGCTCGCCGAAGGACTCCTCACCGCGCTCGCCGAGGACGAGCCGTCCGCCCTCTGCCGGGCGGTCGATCGCTGGGCGCACGACGACACCCGTCCCGACCGGCGGGCCGCGGCGGCGCGGTACGGCGCACTCGTCGCCCGACACGTCACCGCCGGACCCGACCGCGAGCTGCTGCGCTACGCCGCGCTCGCCCTGCTGGCCCGCCACGCCGACCCCGGACCACACGGCCCCGCGCTCGGTCTCCTCGTGCGCGACCCGCTGACCCGTGGCCGCCATCTTCCGCGCGCGCTGGCCGAGCCGAGCGTCCCCGCGGACGCGCTCGCCGCCGCCCTCGTCACCGACCCCGAGCCGGTGATCACCGCCCTCCGTGAACGACTCGACAGCGGTCCGGAGAGGGCGGGTGAGGTGCTGCGCGCGCTGGCCGAGGTCACCACACCCGCGCTCGCCCGACAGGCCGCCGCACTTGTCCGCGACCACGCGAGCCGTCACCCCGAGGACGCCGAACGGGTGGCCGCCTTCGTCGACCGGCGCCTCGAACACGGCCCCGCCGCCCGCGCCGTCCTCTTCCCCCTCGCCACGGACCTGCTCCTGCGCTCGCCCGGGGAGGTCCGGTGCGCCCTGGCACCCGTCGTCGCCGCGCCCGGCACCGGCGCCTCCCGGCTCCTGCGCACCGAGCTCCTCGACGTGCTGCTGCGCCACGAACAGGACCGGTCCGGCGATCCGCGGCTCCTCGACGCCCTGCTGCGCGCCGCCGCCGCCGACTGCGACCGGCGGACCGAGATCCGCACCCGCGACCTGGTCCGCCGCACCGGGCTGCTCCTCGTCCGCACCCCGGCGGGCGCCACCCGCTTCGACCGGCGGCTCAGTGAGCTGGCGCGCGAAGTCCCCCGCTTCGCCGCGCTGATGGCGGGCTGGCTCCAGTCCGCCCCCGACGACTGGGCCGTGGTCGTCGGCCCGAGTACCCGTCGTACGGTGGTGAGCCTCGGCAGTTCCATGCCGATGCGAACGGACGGCCGGGAGCATGGCAGTCTTAGACCTGCGTAATCGGCGAACAGGCGGACGAGGAGCGGTCACAGTGCAGCGCTGGCGTGGCTTGGAGGACATCCCCCAGGACTGGGGGCGCAGCGTCGTCACCATCGGCTCCTACGACGGTGTGCACCGCGGACACCAGCTGATCATCGGGCGGGCCGTGGAGCGGGCCCGCGAGCTCGACGCCCCCGTCGTCGTCGTCACCTTCGACCCGCACCCCTCCGAGGTCGTGCGACCGGGCAGTCACCCGCCGCTGCTCGCGCCGCACCACCGTCGCGCCGAGCTGATGGCGGAGCTGGGAGTGGACGCGGTGCTGGTCCTGCCGTTCACGGCCGCGTTCTCCCAGCTGTCCCCGGCCGACTTCATCGTGAAGGTCCTGGTCGACAAGCTGCACGCGAAGGCCGTCATCGAGGGCCCCAACTTCCGCTTCGGGCACCGGGCGGCCGGGAACGTCGACTTCCTGCGGGAACTCGGAGCGACCTACGACTACGAGGTCGAGGTCATCGACCTGTACGTGAGCGGTGTGGCCGGCGGCGGAAAGCCGTTCTCCTCCACCCTCACTCGCCGGCTGGTCGCCGAGGGCGACATGACCGGTGCCGCCGAGATCCTCGGCCGGCCGCACCGCGTCGAGGGTGTCGTCGTGCGGGGCGCGCAGCGAGGCCGCGAACTCGGCTTCCCGACAGCGAACGTCGAGACGCTGCCGCACACGGCGATTCCGGCGGACGGCGTGTACGCGGGCTGGCTCACGGCGGACGGCGAGCGGATGCCGGCGGCGATCTCGGTCGGGACGAACCCTCAGTTCGACGGCACGGAGCGGACCGTCGAGGCGTACGCGATCGATCGCGAGGGCCTGGACCTGTACGGCCTTCACGTGGCCGTGGACTTCCTCGTCTACGTCCGTGGGATGTCGAAGTTCGACACGCTCGACGACCTGCTGGTGGCCATGGCCGCCGACGTCAAGCGCTGCCGCGAGCTGACGGAGTCCTACGACCGCGGCTGAGCGCCTGTCGAGTGGCCTCCCGCCGCCGCTCCCGCCGCCGGATTCCGGGGCGGCCCGGGGGTGACCACGAGCGCCGTGGCGCTGATACCGGCCGTGAGGTGGAGGCGGATGGGTCCGCCCGGAGCGACCGGACGGGCGGAACCTTCGTGGCCGTGTCCATGGGCCGTGCCCTCGGGCGTCGAGCAAGACTGCTTGGAAGCCACCGTGGGCTGCTGCGGGGAACGCGATGAGGCTCCGTACCGGACAACCGGTACGGAGCCTCGTGGGTTCACTCCTCCGACGCCCTACTGCCGAGAGGTCGGCGGCGCCTGCGGCGGCTGCTGTGGCCATCCGGCGGGCGGCACGGAGCCCGGGGGCTGCTCGCCCTCCGGTGGCGCGGGCGGCTGCTGCCAGCCCTGCGGCATGCCCGGCTGTCCCTGCTGGGGCGGGTAGGGCTGCGGCGGGTAGGGCTGCCCGCCGGTGTGTCCGGGCTGACCGGGGTGCGGCGGGTACGGCTGCGGGGCCTGTGGGGCGTACCCCTGCTGCAGGCCGGGCTGTCCTGGGTGTCCCGGGTGCGGCGGATAGGGCTGCTGCGGGGCCGAAGGGCCCGGTTGCCCGGGGTACGCCTGCGGCTGACCCGGCATCGGCGGGGCCATGTGCGGCGGGAGACCGCCCTGGTTGTCACCGGTCCACAGCCCCTGCGCCTGCTGCGCCCGTACGAAGTCCTCCGCGACCATCGCCGACAGGTTGAAGTACGCCTCCCGGGTCTTCGGCCGCATCATGTCGAGGTCCACCTCGGCGCCCGCCGAGAGGTGCTCGTCGAAGGGCACCACGACGACCCCGCGGCAGCGCGTCTGGAAGTGCTGCACGATGTCGTCGACCTTGATCATCTTTCCTGTCTCGCGGACACCCGAGATGACGGTGATCGAGCGCTGGACGAGTTCCGCGTAGCCGTGCGCCGAGAGCCAGTCCAGCGTGGTCGACGCGCTGGAGGCGCCGTCGACGGACGGCGTCGAGATGATGATCAACTGGTCGGCGAGGTCGAGCACGCCGCGCATCGCGCTGTAGAGCAGACCGGTGCCCGAGTCCGTAAGGATGATCGGGTACTGCTTGCCCAGGATGTCGATCGCCCGCCGGTAGTCCTCGTCGTTGAACGTCGTCGACACCGCCGGGTCCACGTCGTTGGCGATGATCTCCAGACCGGAGGGCGCCTGCGAGGTGAAGCGGCGGATGTCCATGTACGAGTTCAGGTACGGGATCGCCTGGACGAGGTCGCGGATCGTGGCCCCGGTCTCACGCCGGACCCGCCGGCCGAGCGTGCCCGCGTCCGGGTTGGCGTCGATCGCGAGGATCTTGTCCTGACGCTCGGTCGCCAGGGTCGAGCCCAGGGCGGTGGTCGTCGTGGTCTTGCCGACACCGCCCTTGAGTGAGATGACCGCGATCCGGTAGCAGGACAGGACGGGCGTGCGGATCAGCTCGAGTTTCCGCTGCCGCTCCGCCTCCTCCTTCTTGCCACCGAGCTTGAACCGGGCCGAGGCACCGGGATTCCGGCTCGACTTGGCCTTCTGCTTGTTGTTGCGCAGCAGTCGGTCCGAGGACAGCTCCACGGCCGCGGTGTACCCGAGCGGCGCACCTGGCACGGAACGCTCGCGCTGGTCGTGCGTGAGCGCCATGGGCCAGGCCGCACCGGTCCGCGGGTCGACCGGGTGCTGCGCGGGCTCGGGCTGTGCGGGGATGGCCGGTTGGTGGGGTGTGGCGGGTGGTTGGGCGCCGGGGTGGGGGAAGCCGTATCCGCCGTGTGGGGTCTGGGGCTGTGCGGGGGCGGCCGGTTGGTGGGGTGTGGCGGGTGGTTGGGCGCCGGGGTGGGGGAAGCCGTATCCGCCGTGTGGGGTCTGGGGCTGTGCGGGGGCGGCCGGTTGGTGGGGTGTGGCGGGTGGTTGGGCGCCGGGGTGGGGGAAGCCGTATCCGCCGTGTGGGGTCTGGGGCTGTGCGGGGATGGCCGGTTGGTGGGGTGTGGCGGGTGGTTGGGCGCCGGGGTGGGGGAAGCCGTAACCGCCCTGCGGGGTCTGGGGCTGTGCGGGAGCCTGGGCGTTCGGCGGCATGGCCGCGGGCCAGGACGCGGCGGCGGGCAGCGGTGCGCCCTGCTGTGGCGTGGGCCCGCTGTCCTCCGGAGACGGGATGGGCCACTGCGGCGCGGAGGCCGGCGCGGCCGGCTGGAACGACGGCGGCAGCGGAGGGAGTCCGGCGCCACCCCGCGGCGCGTTCGGGCCCCACGTCTCCGGAGCCGGCGCCAACGCGGCGTCCGCCGGTCCGGGAAGCGCCGCCCCCGGAGCCGCGTCCGTCACGGGCGTGGCCTCGGCCGCCGCTGCGGCGGCATCGTCGGCATCGCGTACGGGCACCTGCTCAGCAGCCGTCTGCGCACCGGGAGTCCGGGCACCAGCCGTCTGCGCGCCGGGCTCGGTCGCCTCCGGGGTGGACGGCGTGGCGGGAGGCTGCTCGCCGGACGCGGCGGCGGCCTCCGGACCAGCGCCCGGGGCATCGACGGCGAGTCCGTCGGACACCTCGGCCGCCCCGCCGGACTCCTGGTCCCCGGGAGCGTCCGACGACCCGCCCGACGGATCCTGTTCCGGTGCACCTGCCGTCGGGGCGGCCGGTGCGGTCGTGTCCGTGTCCGGGCCGTGCGGCTCCGTGCCACGATCCGCGCCCACACCCGTACCCGTCGCGGCTTCGCCCGGACCGGCCATGAGGAAGTCGCCGGTGTCGCGGGTGTCGCCGGGTCCCGTGGGGGTGGCACCGGCCGCAGCGTCCATGCCGGACGCGGCCTGCCGCGCCTCGGAACGGAAGTTCTCCGCCCGCTCGGTGATCTCCGCCATCTCGCGCCGGAGCGCGGCGGGGGAGAAGCGCATCGTCGCACCGCTCTCCAGGTCTCCGCCCCCGAAGGAACCTCCGTCGGCGGGCTCCTGCCGCGCCACCGGCGCCGGTGCGTCCGGAGTCTGCGCGGTGGAGTGCTCGGGTACCTGCGCGGGCGCGGCGGAAGGCGGCACCGGCCCCTGCGTCCCGGGTACCGGAGGGACGGGCGCACCGGACGCTTCGGACGTCGCCGGGACGGGCGCCCCGGGTGCCTGTCGCACGGGGCCCCACGTCGGTTCGAAACCGCTGCCCGCGGGCGGTCCCGGAACGGCCACGGGCGCGCCGGTCGGCGGCGGCGCCGTCGCGCCTCCGGTCGTGGTACCTCCCGTGGCGTTCCGGGTGTACCAGGCCGGAGGGGTGTAGTCGATGGTGAACTCACCCGTCATCTCGGCGGGATCCGCGTCGGACTGATCGTCGACGGGCGGATTCCAGCCCCCGCGGCTCTCGTCCCGATCGCCGTTCACTTTGCCTCCTGGTGTGGTCGCGCACCCTTGTGTGCCGTCGTGGGCGGGCCCTTCCCACCCTAATCGCCATCCTCGTCGTCGGGGCAGGCCGTCGGCCCGCCCCGCACCCGTACCCGCGGTCACGTCCGTCCTCACGTGCCCCGCCCGCCTCGCCGAGCGCACACCCCGGCGATCGGACGGTGCTCCAAAACGGTACAGAGTCGGACGAGTTGAAGGGTGGCGCGTTCTCAGTCCATACGGCGGGCGCTGCCCAACAATCCGGTCTCGGCGTCGGTCGCCTGTGTCATCACGAACTGCCGGTCACCCGACGTACACCACAGGGTCACCCCGTCGGCGAGCGTGGACAGGGCCTCCGACTCGGCGAGCGGCAATCCCATGATCCGACCGATCTGCGCGGCCTCGTCCGGGGACACCCGCTGTACGCCGACGAGCGACGATTTCTCCAGCAACCTGGGCGCCACCGGGCTCAGATACGGCAGCAGCGTCACCACCGACTGCCAGGGGCCGGACACGACCCGGCCGCGCGGGGGGCGCATGCCGCAGTCCCGCACCACCACCACCGGGCTGCCCGCGGAGGCGCCCTGCGGCGGTACCCGGCCGACATCGTGCAGCGTGATGCACGGCTGGCCACCCCCGGCCGCCTGCGCGAGGGCCGTCCACGCCGGTGCCCGACCGGTCTCCACCGCGACGCGGGCCCCGGTCGCGGCGGCCCGCAGCGCCATGATCTGAGCGGTCCACAGCCCGCCGATGAGGGTGATGTCGTACGGGGTGGGGCGGTTGATGCCCAGGACGGCCGGCCGGCTCTCGGCGTCCACGCCGATGACCATGCCGTCGTCGCCGACCGGCAGGGCCAGCGCGCCGAGTTGCTCCAGCGGCACGGCGTGACGGTCGCGACGCGGGCCCACCAGCCCGAAGCCGAACCGGGGCGTCGCCGGACGCCCCGCCCGCCGGCCGGAGCCGGCGCGGGAGCTCCCGCCGCGCGTGGACGGCGCGGAGCCGGCCGAAGAGGACGAGTAGGGCGAAGGAGAGGAGAAGGACATCAGCGCGCACCTCCGAGCGGCAGCGAGGCCAGCATGCCCGGAACCTGCTCACGGTCCAGCCGGACCAGACCGGTCCGCACCCCGCGTGCCGCCCGCTCCAGTTCGTGCCGCGCCGCCACCAGCTCCTCGTCGCTGCGCCCGGTGATCCGTACGTGTCCGGCGACCGTCACCTCCTGGCGGTCGCCGCCGCTCAGCGTCAGGCTGAACGTCGTCGCCAGCGCCGGAAGGGACGTCAGCAGCGCGACGAGCTGGGGCATCGAGGCGCCCGCGCCTCCCGCGCCGCCCAACTGGGGCCAGCGGCCCACCCAGTACGTGGTGTGCCGGCGGTCGTCGATCCGCCAGGTCCGTGCGGTCTCCTGGGTCCTGCGCGCCTGCGCCTGCCCCCGTCCCGCCTGGGCGATGGCCATCGGGCTCGCACAGCTCGAGGTCGCGAGCGCGGCGATCAGCTCCTGCTCGGTCAGCACCGTCGCCCGGAACCCGGCACCGGCCAGTCGGCTGGCCAACTGGTCCGCCGCTCGCACCACGCATTTCTGCGCGCCCTCCAGGCCGTCCCCGCGCGCGGCGACCGCCTCCGGGCACAGCTCGGGGTCGAGTTTCAGCGCGATCCACGTGATGCGCAGGGCCGGCGACCCCGTCTGGGCCTGCAGCGGCGCGTAGTTGCGCGCGGCCATCGACTGCTCCGGCAGGTGCGGGGCGGGCGCGGGCTGGGTGTGCTGCACGATCTGGGCGGACTCCAGCCGGATGCCGTCGACCTCCAGCACGTCCCGGACGAGCGCCACCGGCAGCGGCCGGGCCGCCCGGTCCGGGCGCAGCGCCGTGCCCTCGGACTCGACGCGCACCAGCGCCGTCAGGAAGGTTCCGTCGCCGATCATCCCGACCGGCCGGCGGTCCCGGTCGCTGTACGCGTAGGTCCGCAGGGCCGGATCGCACTCCACGAGCGGCGCCAGACCCGGTTCCGTGCCCTCCGGGACGGTGAGGGAGGCCGCCCGGCGGGTCCGTGCGCGCAGTGCCAGGAAGGTGGTCAGCCACTCCGGCATCGAGCGCCGGTGCCTGCGCACCAGGGCGAGCAGGACCAGCAGGGTCGCGAACACGCCCGCGGGGACCAGCAGCAGGGGTTCGACGACCCAGGCCACGAGGAGCGAAGCCGCCGCGATCTCGATCAGCACGAGCTGTTGCAATCGGAACGACCCGAAGTGTCCCGGGCGCCCGCGCAGACGCGGGGCGACCGGTGCCGAGGTTCCGGTGTCCGCTGCCGTCGGCCGCGCCGGAGACGCCGCGGAGGGTGCTCCCGCCGTGGACCGTGTCCGCGTCGCGGATGCCATCACGGAGAATCCCCCCCATTCGTCCCGATCACCCGTGGTCCGCCGGGGCATTGGCGGCTGGATCACCCTACCCGCCCCACACGCGCCGCCGGACAGCAGGCATAGTAGGGGGCCGGTCCGACAGCCGGGGCCCGGGTGCCATGCTCCCCGGACCCGTCGGTGAAGACTGCGCCTGACGAAAATGGGGACTCATGGCATCACGGCGGGACGAGCTCAACGCGTACACCTTTGCGAAGAAGCGCACGGTGGCCGCATTTCTCCAACCCTCTCCCTCGGGTACGGAGGAGGGGGCGCCGAAGCCGCTGCGCGCGGTCGTCCCCGGCCTGATCGTCGGCGCGCTGGTGCTCGCCGGCTTCGGTGCCTGGGGCATGTTCAGCCCCAAGGCCCCCAAGGGGTGGGACAAGCCCGGCACCAAGGTCATCGTCGGCAAGCAGTCGACCACCCGGTACGTCGTGCTCACCACCGGCAAGGGCGAGGGCGGCAAGACACTCCTCCACCCCGTGCTCAACCTCGCCTCCGCCCGACTCCTGCTCACCCCGCAGGAGTTCTCGGTCATCCAGGTCGACGACACGGTCCTCGACGCGGGTAAGCCGCCGCGTGGCCCGATCCTCGGCATCCCCTACGCGCCCGACCGACTGCCCAGCGCCGACGAGGCCGGCCGGGCCAAGCGCTGGGCCGTCTGCGAACAGCCCGGCGGCGGCAAGGGGGCCAGCGTGCAGAAGGCGACCTTCGTCTTCGCCGACCGGGACTTCAGGCGCACCGAGGGCAAGGGCGAGAAGCTCGTCGACGGGCAGATCCTGTACGTCAAGGGCCAGAAGGACAACGCCCGTTACCTCGTCGACCACACCGGCACGAAGTACCTGATCCCCGGTGACCCGGCCCGGTCCGCCGGACTCGCCACCGCGCTGGTCGGCCTCAACCGGCAGCCGCAGCCGGTCACCGACGACTGGCTCGCCACCCTGCACACCGGCAGCCCCGTCGAGTTCCCGCGCATCCCCGGCGAGGTCGGCACCGCGGCCGGCATCGGCGGCGACGCCGGGAGCGGACTGAGCCAGACCGAGGACCGGGTGGGAATGGTCCTGCTCGCCCAGACCGGTTCCGGGCCGCAGCACTACGTGGTCCTGCCGGGCAAGGTCCAGCCGGTCTCGGAGTTCACGGCCTGGCTGCTCATCAACTCCCCGCAGACCGACGCTCTCGACATGGACGGCCGCGCGACCGCCGTCGACGCGGCTTCCTTCACCCCCGACTCCGCCGCCTTCGCCGCCGACCTGCGCTGGCCCTCCCGCAAGTCCGCCCAGGTCAACGCCACGAGCGGCGCGGGCGCCCGCGACACGGTGTGCAGCGTCCTCGACAAGGTCGACGACAAGGGCCGTACGACGCTGACCACCTGGGCCGGTACCCGGTACCCGGCCGAGATCACGGCCGGCGGCACCAGCACGTACGTCACCCCCGGCAGCGGGCTGCTCTACACCCAGGTCCAGGGCAACCAGGCCAAGCCGGACGGCTCGCTCTTCCTGGTGACCGACACCGGGCTGCGCTACGCGGTCCAGGCGAACGGCGACAGCGACGCCGCCCGCTCCGACATCGGCGCCGGAGGTCAGGGCGGGCAGACGGACGGACGTCCGGAAGCGAGCGAGGCGCAGAGTCGTCTCGGCTACGAGAAGGTGACGCCGGTGCTGGTCCCGATGGCCTGGTCGGAGTTCCTTTCCAAGGGGCCGCGGCTCGACACCAACAGCGCCCGCCAGCCGCAGGGCTCGTAGAAGGGGTGGCAGCGTTGACGACGTACCGAGGCGCGGCCCTGTCGGCCGCCACGGCCCTGGTGGGACTCCTCGTGCTGGCCCCGGCCGCCTGCGCCGAGGCCGCCGCCGCGACGCGGGACGGCGGAGACGGAGCCGGCTTCTCCGCCGGCGGTCTCGACGGCAGCGGCGAGTGCACCTTTCCGATGAAGAAGCAGATCGAGGGCATCCCCTGGCCGCTCCAGCGGGTACTCCTGGACGAGCTCTGGCAGGACACCAAGGGCAAGGGCATCCGGGTCGCTGTCATCGACACCGGCGTCGACGACGTCAACCCGCAGCTGAAGACCGCGGTGGACGCCTCGGCCGGCAAGGACTACCTCAAGCCGGACAAGGACAACCCCGGACCCGGCGACGAGACGCGCGGCAGGACGGACGGCACGGTCGACGAGGTCGGTCACGGCACCAAGGTCGCCGGGATCATCGCCGCCCGCCCCCGTCCGGGCACCGGTTTCGTCGGGCTCGCGCCCGAGGCGACGATCATCCCGATCCGCCAGAACGACGAGCGGAACAGCGGCAAGTCCGACACGATGGCGCTCGCGATCGACCACGCGGTCGCCAAGGGCGCCCACGTCATCAACATCTCGCAGGACACCACCCAGCCGCTCAGCCCCGACTCCGACATGGGCAAGGCGGTGGCCAGGGCGCTGGCGAAGAACATCGTGGTCGTCGCCTCCGCGGGCAACGACGGCATGGACGGCACGCTCAAGAGCACCTACCCCGCCGCCTTCCCCGGGGTACTGGCCGTCGCCTCCTCCGACCGCAACAACGAACGTGCCCCGTTCTCCCAGTCCGGCACCTTCGTCGGCGTGGCGGCGCCCGGCGTCGACATCGTCTCGACCGTCCCCGGCGGCGGCCAGTGCGTCGACAACGGCACCAGCTTCTCCGCCCCGTACGTCTCCGGCGTCGCCGCCCTGTTGCGGGCCGAGCACCGGGACTGGACGGCCGCCGAGATCGTGGCGCGCATCGAGCAGACGGCCGTACGGTCCGTCAACGGCCGTGACAACCACGTGGGCTGGGGTGTCGTGGACCCGGTCCGCGCGCTCGCCGACGGTGCCGAACGACAGTCGCGGCCCCTCCCGGACCCCGGCCCGCCCAAGCCGCCCGCGCCCGAACCCGCCCATCTCGCCCTGACGGAGACGCCGCAGGAGCGGACGGAACGACTCGCCACCTACGCCCTCGGCATCGGTGGCGTCCTGGTCGCGGTGGTCGCCACGACCGCCGTCGTGATCCGTGACAGCAGGGGTCGCCGCGGAGGCGCCCGGTGATCCGGACCGCCAAGTGCCGTCCCATTGCTTTGCAGTTGGAACTGTCGTACCAACTGGTTAGAGTGACCGTCGTGGGCACGGCAGTGCGGTGACCCAGCACGGGGGCGGCATCAGGAGATACCCGTCCGCATCAGCACCGGCAGGCCGGACGGTTCGTCCGTCGAGGCCACCGAAGGAAGAAGGGGCAAGATGTCGAAGAATCTGAACGTAACCAGTGCCGAGCAGACCAAGCTCGCCGGCCGGATCCAGGACTTCCACGACGAGCTTCAGGCCCGCATCACCTCGCTCAACGGCGTCGTCGACCGCATCCAGGCGGGCTGGCAGGGCGCGGCCAGCAAGGAGTACGACCGGGTCCAGAACGACCTCAACCTGCGTCTGAAGAACATGCGTGTCGAGCTCGTGAAGCTCGAAGAGGTCATGCGCATGAGCGCCGACGGCTTCACGCGTGAGGAGGAGGACCGCATCCGCGGCTTCCGGAAGATGGACGACACCGCGCAGGGCCAGAGCGCCATCCTCGGCATGGCCTGAGGCTCCGGGCCCGGCCACTTCCTCTCCCGTCACTCACACCAGGAGCCATCATCATGACGACTGCCGTCAATTACGACACCGTGACGCAGGCGGCGGGCGACGTCCGCCTGACCTCCACCCAGCTCAGCCAGAAGCTCGAAGACCTCATGACCGAGGTCAACCGGGTCGCCTCCAACTGGGAAGGTGAGGCGAAGATCGCGTACCGCGAGAGCCAGGACCGCCTCACCCGGGACATGGCGGGCATGAACCAGGACCTGATGCGCATCGCTCGGCTGCTGGACGAGTCGGTCATCGGGTACCAGGACACCGACAAGGGCAACGCAGCCCGGTTCCGCATGAACATGGGCTGAGCACCCGCCCGACACCCGTGAGGGGGTGGCCCGTTCGACGGGCCACCCCCTCACGCGTACACCTCGTCGGGACTCAGGTGAGGTCGAACTCGCCGTCCCTGGCCCCCAGGACGAAGGCGTCCCATTCGGCCTTCGTGTACCGGAGCACGGTCTCCTTGTCGAGCGACGACCGCATGGCCACGGCCCCCTCGGGCAGGTAGGCGATCTCCACCCGCTCCTCGTCCGGACTCGTCCCGGGCGCACCGAGCCACTCGACCCCGGAGATGTCGAGCGCGTAGAGCGCTTCCTTCTGACGTTCCTTCTCTGCGGCGTCGGCCATGATGGGTCCCCTCGCGGTCGTACGAACGAGCTGCCCCGCCAGCCTAGGGCAAGCACCCCACCCCGGCGGATCACTCGAACGGGCCGCTCCGCCCCGGCCGGCGCCGCTCCGCACCACGACGGAGCGGCGGCCGGGTCCGCCCTATGTCCGGTCCGGCAGCCAGCCCAGCTGGACCAGCGGAGTGCCCCGCTTGCGCGAGACGAAGGTGCCGCGGCCCGGAGGCATCGGGCGGGCACGGACGTTGCCGAGGATGTCGCCCTCGCCGGGATCGCCGGAGAGGATCACGCCCTGCGCGCCCAGTTCCTTCGCCCGCTGCATGAAGGGCTCGTACATGGCCCGCGAGGCGCCGGCGGCGCTGCGCGCCACGATGAAGCGGATCCCGACGTCCCGCGCGAACGGCAGGTTCTCCACGAGGACCTGGAGCGGGTTGCCCGAATTCGTCGCCACCAGCTCGAAGTCGTCGATCAGGACGAACAGCTGCGGGCCCGTCCACCAGCTCCGGTCCCGCAGCTGCTGCGGCGTGATGTCCGGTTTCGGGGCGCGCTTCGTCATCACCGTGTTGATCGCGTCCATGTGCATCTGCATCGCGGACGCCATCGGCGCGTACTCCAGCAGGTGCGAGGGCGCGACCGCCTCCAGCATCGTGCGCCGGTAGTCACCGACCACGATGCGCGCCTGCTCCGGTGTGTACCGCTCGCACAACTGCTTCGCGATCAGGCGCAGCAGCGCCGTCTTGCCGGACTCGCTCTCACCGAAGACGAGGAAGAACGGGTCGGTCTCGAAGTCGACGAACACCGGCTCCAGGTTCGTCTCGTCGATGCCGATCGCGATGCCCTGCTGCGGGTGCTCGAAGCCCTTCGGCAGCTGCTCCGCGGGAAGCCGCCGCGGCAACAGCCTCACGGCCGGGGCCGGCGCGTCCGACCACGCGCTCTTCGCCGCCCGGACGAACGCCGCCGTACCGTCCGACAGGTCCGCCGCCGAACTCGCCCCGTCGATCCGGGGCAGCGCGCCCATGAAATGCAGCTTCTCCGGGACCTGACCACGGCCCGGCACGCCCGGCGGGACGTTCGCCGCGACCTTGCGGTCGAACTCGGAGTCCATCACGTCACCGAGCCGCAGCTCCAGACGTCCGAGCATCTGGTCCTTGAGCGCGGCCCGCACCTCCATGTACCGGGCCGCGGTGATGACCACGTGGATGCCGTAGCCCAGACCGCGGGCCGCGATGTCCGAGACCACCGGCTCCAGCATGTCGTAGTCGTTGCGGAAACCGCCCCAACCGTCGACGAGCAGGAACACGTCGCCCCATGCCTCGCCCGGGAGTTCGCCCGCGGCCCGCTTGCGCCGGTAGGTGGCGATCGAGTCGATGCCGTGTGAACGGAAGAACTCCTCGCGCCGGTTGAGCACGCCGAGCACCTCCGCGACCGTCCGCCGCACCCGCTCCGGGTCCAGCCGGGAGGCGACCCCGCCGACATGCGGCAGGTCGGCCAGCGACACCATGCCGCCACCACCGAAGTCCAGTACGTAGAACTGCGCCTCGGCCGGCGTGTGGGTGAGGGCGAACGACGCGATCAGCGTCCGCATCAGCGTCGACTTGCCCGACTGCGGACCGCCGACCACCATCATGTGCCCCGCCGCCCCGGAGAAGTCCCGGTACAGCACCTCCCGGCGCTGCTCGAAGGGCTTGTCGATCAGGCCCAGCGGCACCGTCAGCCCACCTGGCCGCGTGTACTCGGTCGCCGTCAGACCGCGGTCCGCGGTCCGCGCGAGCCCCGGCAGCAACTGGTCCAGCGACGGAGCCTGGTCCAGCGGCGGCAGCCACACCTGGTGGGCCGGCACGCCCTGGCCCTCCAGCCGGCGCACGATCACGTCGAGCACCGTGTCCGCGAGCGCCTCGTCCTCCTCCTCGCGCCTCGTCGGATACGCCGGGTCGGGCGCCGCGTACACCACCGGCACCGTCGAGGCCGTGAAGACCGCGGGGCGGCGCTCGACCGGCAGCTGCCCGGCCTCGAGGCGCGGCCCGCCCGTCCGGTAGCTACCGGAGACGTACGCCGCCTTGAACCGGGTCATCTCGTCGGTGCCGAACTTCAGATAGCCCGAACCCGGCACCGACGGCAGGTGGTACGCGTCCGGCACACCGATCGCCGTACGGGACTCGGCCGCCGAGAAGGTCCGCAGACCGATCCGGTACGAGAGGTACGTGTCCAGGCCGCGGAGCTTGCCCTCCTCCAGCCGCTGCGAGGCGAGCAGCAGATGGACCCCCAGGGACCGGCCGATGCGGCCGATCTGGATGAACATGTCGATGAAGTCGGGCTTGGCGGTGAGGAGTTCCGAGAACTCGTCGATCACCAGGACCAGCGAGGCCAGCGGCTCCAGCGGGGCACCCGCCGCCCGCGCCTTCTCGTAGTCGTGGATGTTGGCGTAGTTGCCGGCCGAGCGCAGCAGCTCCTGACGGCGCTGGAGCTCACCACGGATCGCGTCGCCCATGCGGTCGACCAGTGTCAGGTCGTCGGAGAGGTTGGTGATGACCGCGGCGACGTGCGGCATCTGGGACATGCCCGCGAAGGTCGCGCCGCCCTTGAAGTCGGCGAGCACGAAGTTCAGCGTCTCCGAGGAGTGCGTCACCGCCAGACCCAGTACCAGGGTGCGCAGCAGCTCCGACTTGCCCGAACCGGTCGCGCCCACGCACAGCCCGTGCGGACCCATGCCCTCCTGCGCGGCCTCCTTCAGGTCCAGCATGACCGGCTGGCCGTCCTCGCCGACACCGATCGGCACCCGCAGCCGCTCGGCCACCGAACGGGGCCGCCAGGTCCGCGCGACGTCCACGGAGTCGGCGTCCCCGAGGTTCAGCAGATCCGTGAAGTCCAGGTTGGCGAGCAGCGGTTCGTCGTCGTCCCCGCCACCCATCCGCAGCGGCGCGAGCTGCCGGGCCAGCGCCTCGGCGGCCGGCAACGAGATCCCGTCCGGCAGCCCTTCGTACGCGTAGCCGCCGCCCGACTCCAGGCGCAGCCGCCCCGGCCGTACCACCACGGACAGTCCACCGCGCGGCTCGTCCAGTTCGCCCGGGACCACCTCGATGATGGTCACGCCCTGCAGGCCCTCGGGCGCCGCCAGCAGGGAGTCGGGGGGCACCATCCCGCCGTCGAGGACGACCACCATATGCGGCTGGTCCAGCACCGGCTGGTTGTCGCGGCTGAACCGCGGACGCCCGTCGAGACGCGAACGGACCAACTGCTCCAGCTCGGCGAGATCGTCGCCGAACAGGCGCTTCGTGCCCGCCCCGTCGACCTGCCCGGCGACCTGCGTGTGCGGCAGCCACTTCGTCCAGTCCCAGCGCTCCTGCGCGTTCCGCGCCGCCACGACGGCGACCATCAGGTCGTCGGGGGAGTGCAGCGTCACCAGCTGGGCGACCAGACCGCGCGCGGCGGCCTGCGCCGCCTCCGGCTCACCGGACACCGTCACGTGGTAGAAGGCGCGCATCGAGACCGCCATCGGCAGCCCGTCCAACGAGCCGTGCACGGCCAGGAACTGCTGCATCGCGCCCGCGCACAGGGGCTCCAGCTCGTCCACCGGAGCCGTGTCCGGCGCCACCAGCGGCGTGGCCAGCTGCTGGGTGCCCAGACCGACGCGCACCTGCCCGAAGTCGTGGTCGCCCACCCGGCGTTCCCAGACCCGCGACCCCTCCGCCACCACCGACCACAACTGCTCCGGAGAGGGGTGCAAGTACAACTGGGCTTCGCGCTGCCGCCGCGCGGTGCGCCGGACCGTACGCCGGGTCTGCGCGAGGTATTTGAGGTAGTCGCGCCGCACATCGGCAATTTGCCCCTGCGTACCCTTGCGGAATCGCACGAGCTGGGCGATGGCCATGCTGACCGTCGAGACCAGCATCAGGACGCCCATGATCCGCATGAACGGATGCGCGCCCGGCATGAAGAAGAACACCACCGAGGAACCCATGCCGAGCATCGGCAGGAGCTGCATCAGCATGCCTTCCTGCTGCCCCCGCGGGAGTTCCGGCGGGGGCTCCAGCACCAGTTCCTCACTGGGCACTTCCGGAGGAAGGGACCTCGGCGGGCGTTTGACGACGAGCTGGCTCACCGGAGCATCAATCCCTTGTCGCGGGCGGGTCTCTCGAGGGGGGTTTCCGTACCGGCGCCCCCATCAACGACGGCCTCCCCCGCGAGAGGGCGATCCTACTTGCAGCCATGGGGGGTTGTGCCCGGTAGGGTGGCGCCGCACTTGTGCGCAACCGCGAATCAGGGGGTCCAGACACGTGAGTACGACCGCAGCGACCGGCTTCTGCCGCGTCACCGTCGTGGCGCCGGACAGTCGTATCGACGTCGCGCTCCCCGAGGACATCGCGGTCGCCGACGTCTACCCGGAGATCCTGCGGCTCACCGGACAGACCCAGGCCGCCGGCACCCCGACCGGGTACCACCTCGTCCGGCGCGACGGCTCGGTCCTGGACGGGGCGCGCACGCTCGCCGCCCAGCAGGTCCTCGACGGCGAGGTCCTCTCGCTGCGCCCCTTCGCCCAGTCGCTGCCGCCCGCCGTCTTCGACGACGTCTCCGACGCCGTCGCCTCCGCCGTCACCCGCGACCGGCACCTGTGGAGCGACGACCTGCTGCGCGGCGCCGGACTGGCCGCCGGAGTGCTGCTGCTCGTGCTCATGGGCTTCGTGCTCTGGTACGCCGACCCGGTGCGCCACGACATGCACGGCCTGCCCGGAGTCGTCGCCGGCGCCGTCGGCGTCCTGCTCACCGCCTTCGCCGGGGTGCGCGCACGGGTCTACCAGGACCGGGCCACCGCCGTGGCCCTCGGCCTCGGCGCCCTCCCGCTCCTGCTCATCGCCGGCTCCGGCATCGTCGGACCCGACGCCGGCCAGGGGCCGGGCCGGCTTCAGTTCCTGCTCGGCTGTGTGGCCGTCCTGGTCGCCGCCGTCACCCTGGTCGTCCTCACGCCCAGCGGGGACGCGCCGTTCGTCGCCGCGACCTTCCTGGCCACCGTCGGCACCCTCGCCACCTTCCTCGCGATCCTCGCCGAGTCGTCCGCCACCGAGACCGCAGCGGTCTGCGCCCCGGTGGCCATCGGCCTGGTCGCCTTCCTGCCCGGCCTCTCGGCCCGTTTCGCCCGCCTCCCCATCGGATACGCCGCCCCGCGCAGCGCCGCCGACGAGGAGTTCCACGCCGAGCCCGGCCAGCCGCTGCCCGACGAGGCCCAGCCGGTCGACGGCGAGCGCGTCGCCCTCCAGGCCCGCCGCGGCCACGAGATGCTCCTCGGCCTGGTCGGCGGCTGCGCGGCCGTCGTCGTGGGCTCCGCCGCCGTGCTCGGCTTCGCCGGCCAGGTCTGGGGCCAGCTGCTGGCACTCGCCGCGGGTCTCGCGATGCTGCTGCGCGCCCGGCTCTTCCGCTACACCTCCCAGGTCGTCTGCGTCCTGGTCGCCGGCATCGTCGCCATCGCCCTGCTGATCCTCGGACTCTCCCTGAACCCGCCGGTGGACCTCGTGAAGGACCTCCTGATGTACGGGGACCGCGGCGGCCTGGACATCCGCACGATCTGGCTCACCGCGGCCGTGGCCGCCGGCGCCGCGCTGGTCACCGCGGTCGGCCTGATCATCCCCAGGAAGGGGCTCTCGCCCTTCTGGGGCCGGCTGCTCGACCTCACCGAGGGTTTCGTCCTGCTCTCCCTCGTCCCGCTCTGCCTGGCGGTCCTCGACGTCTTCGCCGCGGCCCGCTCACTCACCAGCAAGTAACGACGGTCCCACGAGCTGGTACGCTGTGTGACGGTCGTTTGTGTACGCGCTCCCGGAACCATCCCAAATCCACCGGAACCACGGATTCAGGGTTCCCTCTGGAAGCTGCGCTCATCGAACCTTCGCCTCCGAGTCACGGAAGTCCCCCTGAGACCAAGACCAGGGGCACTCGAGGGCGCACGAACACACAAGAGGAGTACCGAGTGTCTCTCGACGCCGCTACGAAGAAGCAGATCATGGCCGAGTTCGGCACCAAGGAGGGCGACACCGGCTCCCCCGAGGTCCAGGTCGCGATGCTCTCCCGTCGTATCTCGGACCTGACCGAGCACCTCAAGCAGCACAAGCACGACCACCACTCCCGTCGTGGTCTGCTGATCCTGGTGGGCCAGCGCCGCCGCCTGCTGCAGTACCTGGCCAAGAAGGACATCCAGCGCTTCCGTGCGCTGGTCGACCGCCTGGGCATCCGCCGTGGCGCGGCCGGCGGTGCCAAGTAAGACGTCGTGAAGGGAGCGGTTCCCACGAATAGGGGGCCGCTCCCTTTGCCGTACGTGCGCAATGTGCCGACCGCCACTTAGTCTGGTGGGACAACGCCATAGGCGCGAGCGAGAAGCCGCCGGCCCGCCGCCGGTCCTCGGTAGTGGCGCCCGGACTCCCATCCCGGGTGCTTCGATCGAAGACCGGCCCGCACCCCAGGCGGGCTTCTCCTCATATGACCGTCCCCGGCCACACGGGCCGATGGACGAAAAGACGAACACGTAGGAGAAACCGCTAGTGGAGAACGAGACCCACTACGCCGAGGCCGTCATCGACAACGGCACCTTCGGCACCCGCACGATCCGCTTCGAGACGGGCCGTCTGGCCAAGCAGGCCGCCGGCTCCGCCGTCGCGTACCTGGACGACGACACGATGGTCCTCTCGGCCACCACCGCGTCCAAGCGCCCCAAGGACCAGCTCGACTTCTTCCCCCTGACGGTGGACGTCGAGGAGCGGATGTACGCGGCCGGCAAGATCCCCGGCTCCTTCTTCCGCCGGGAGGGCCGCCCCTCCGAGGACGCGATCCTCACCTGCCGCCTGATCGACCGGCCGCTGCGCCCGTCCTTCGCCAAGGGCCTGCGCAACGAGATCCAGATCGTCGAGACGATCATGGCGCTCAACCCCGATCACCTCTACGACGTGATCGCGATCAACGCCGCCTCCTGCTCCACGCAGCTGGCCGGCCTGCCCTTCTCCGGCCCGATCGGCGGCACCCGTGTCGCGCTGATCAAGGGCCAGTGGGTCGCCTTCCCGACGCACACCGAGCTCGAGGACGCCGTCTTCGACATGGTGGTCGCCGGCCGCGTCCTGGAGGACGGCGACGTCGCGATCATGATGGTCGAGGCCGAGGCCACCGAGAAGACGATCGAGCTCGTCAAGGGCGGCGCGGAGGCGCCGACCGAAGAGGTCGTCGCCGCCGGTCTCGAGGCCGCGAAGCCCTTCATCAAGGCCCTGTGCAAGGCCCAGTCGGACCTCGCCGCCAAGGCCGCCAAGCCGACCGGCGAGTTCCCGGTCTTCCTCGACTACCAGGACGACGTCCTGGAGGCGCTGTCCGCCGCGGTCAAGAGCGAGCTCGCCCAGGCGCTCACCATCGCCGGCAAGCAGGAGCGCGAGACCGAGCTCGACCGCATCAAGGAGCTCGCCGCCGAGAAGCTCCTCCCGGCCTTCGAGGGCCGCGAGAAGGAGATCTCCGGCGCCTACCGCGCGCTGACCAAGAAGCTGGTCCGCGAGCGGATCATCAAGGACAAGGTCCGCATCGACGGCCGCGGGATCACGGACATCCGTACCCTCGCCGCCGAGGTCGAGGCCATCCCGCGCGTGCACGGCTCGGCGCTCTTCGAGCGTGGCGAGACCCAGATCCTGGGCGTCACCACCCTCAACATGCTCCGGATGGAGCAGCAGCTGGACACCCTCTCCCCGGTGACCCGCAAGCGCTACATGCACAACTACAACTTCCCGCCGTACTCCGTCGGCGAGACCGGCCGCGTGGGTTCGCCCAAGCGCCGCGAGATCGGCCACGGAGCGCTCGCCGAGCGCGCCATCGTGCCGGTGCTGCCGACGCGCGAGGAGTTCCCCTACGCGATCCGCCAGGTGTCCGAGGCCCTCGGCTCCAACGGCTCGACGTCCATGGGCTCGGTCTGCGCCTCCACCATGTCGCTGCTGAACGCCGGTGTGCCGCTGAAGGCGCCCGTCGCCGGCATCGCCATGGGCCTGATCTCCGAGGAGGTCGACGGCAAGACCCACTACGTCGCCCTGACCGACATCCTCGGCGCCGAGGACGCGTTCGGCGACATGGACTTCAAGGTCGCCGGCACGAAGACCTTCGTCACCGCGCTTCAGCTCGACACCAAGCTCGACGGCATTCCCGCCTCGGTCCTGGCCGCCGCGCTGAAGCAGGCCCGTGACGCGCGTCTGCACATCCTCGACGTGATGAACGAGGCCATCGACGTTCCGGACGAGATGTCCCCGAACGCGCCGCGCATCATCACCGTCAAGATTCCGGTGGACAAGATCGGCGAGGTCATCGGCCCCAAGGGCAAGATGATCAACCAGATCCAGGAGGACACCGGCGCCGACATCACGATCGAGGACGACGGCACCATCTACATCGGTGCCGCCCAGGGCTCGCAGGCCGAGGCCGCCCGCGCCACGATCAACGGCATCGCCAACCCGACCATGCCGGAGGTCGGCGAGCGCTACCTGGGTACGGTCGTCAAGACCACCACCTTCGGTGCGTTCGTCTCGCTGCTCCCGGGCAAGGACGGCCTGCTGCACATCTCGCAGATCCGCAAGCTCGCCGGTGGCAAGCGCGTGGAGAACGTCGAGGACGTGCTCGCGGTCGGCTCCAAGGTCCAGGTGGAGATCGCCGAGATCGACCAGCGCGGCAAGCTCTCGCTGATCCCCGTGGTCGCCGACGAAGAGGGTGCCGCCGAGGGCACCGACAAGAAGGACGACGCCGACCAGTGACGTCCCGTAGTTCCGTGACGACGGCCCGCCCCTCCTCGGAGGGGCGGGCCGTCGCCCGTACCCAAACGCTTCTCCCGGGCAAGGACGGCATCGGCACGGTCCGTCGCACGACCCTCCCCGGCGGCCTGCGGATCGTCACCGAGACACTGCCCTCCGTGCGCTCCGCCACCTTCGGCATCTGGGCACACGTGGGCTCCCGCGACGAGACGCCCACGCTCAACGGCGCCACCCACTACCTGGAGCACCTCCTCTTCAAGGGCACCGGGCGGCGCAGCGCCCTCGACATCTCCGCCGCGCTCGACGCGGTCGGCGGCGAGATGAACGCCTTCACCGCGAAGGAGTACACCTGCTACTACGCGCGGGTCCTCGACACCGATCTGCCTCTGGCGATCGACGTCGTCTGTGACATGCTCACCGGCTCC
Source organism: Streptomyces sp. NBC_01216 (assembly GCF_035994945.1). Classification (NCBI taxonomy): domain Bacteria; kingdom Bacillati; phylum Actinomycetota; class Actinomycetes; order Kitasatosporales; family Streptomycetaceae; genus Streptomyces; species Streptomyces sp. NBC_01216. The sequence goes on along the minus strand of NZ_CP108677.1, from coordinate 1,772,848 downwards.
CTGATCCTGGAGAGCGACGTCGACGCGGAGCGCGGTGTCATCCTCGAGGAGATCGCGATGACCGAGGACGACCCGGGCGACGTGGTGCACGACCTGTTCGCGCAGACCATGTTCGGCGACACCCCGCTGGGCCGACCGGTCCTCGGCACCGTCGACACCGTCAACGCCCTCGACCGCGGCCGGATCGCCCGCTTCTACAAGAAGCACTACGACCCCACCCACCTGGTCGTCGCGGCGGCGGGCAACATCGACCACGCCACCGTGGTGCGCCAGGTCCGTCGGGCCTTCGAGAAGGCCGGCGCGCTCGGCCGCCCCGACGCCCGCCCCGTCGCCCCCCGCGACGGCCGGCGCACCATCCGTGCCGCGGGCCGTGTCGACGTCCTCGGCCGCAGGACCGAGCAGGCCCATGTCGTGCTCGGCATGCCGGGCCTGGCCCGCACCGACGAGCGCCGCTGGGCGCTCGGCGTGCTGAACACCGCCCTCGGCGGCGGCATGTCCTCGCGGCTCTTCCAGGAGGTCCGGGAGAAACGCGGTCTGGCCTACAGCGTGTACTCGTACACCTCCGGATTCGCCGACTGCGGCCTCTTCGGCGTGTACGCGGGCTGCCGCCCCAACCAGATCCACGATGTTCTCGCGATCTGCCGGGACGAGCTCGACAAGGTGGCCTCCGAAGGACTGACCGCCGACGAGATCTCCCGTGCCATCGGGCAGCTCTCCGGTTCCACGGTCCTCGGGCTGGAGGACACCGGAGCGCTGATGAACCGCATCGGCAAGAGCGAACTGTGCTGGGGCACACAGATGTCGGTCGACGACATGCTCGCCCGGATCGCCGCGGTGACCCCGGACGAGGTCCGCGAGGTCGCCCGCGAGGTGCTCGGACAGCGGCCCTCGCTGTCCGTCATAGGGCCAGTGAAGGACAAGCAGGCGGACCGCCTGCACGAATCCGTCTCCTAGAGAGAGTTCAGACCAATGAGCAAGCTGCGCGTCGCGGTCCTCGGGGCCCAGGGCCGTATCGGATCCGAGGCGGTACGGGCCGTCGAAGCCGCCGGGGACATGGAACTCGTCGCGGCCCTCGGCCGCGGGGACAAGCTGGAGACGCTCGTCGGGGCGGGTGCCCAGGTCGCCGTCGAGCTGACCACGCCCGCCTCGGTGATGGGCAACCTCGACTTCTGCGTACGCCACGGCATCCACGCGGTCGTCGGCACCACCGGCTGGACCGAGGACCGCCTCGCGCAGCTGCGCTCCTGGCTCGAGGGCTCGCCGCGGACCGGTGTCCTGATCGCCCCGAACTTCTCCCTCGGTGCGGTCCTGACCATGAGGTTCGCCCAGCTCGCGGCCCCGTACTTCGAGTCGGCCGAGGTCGTCGAACTGCACCACCCGAACAAGGTGGACGCCCCCAGCGGGACGGCCACCCGCACCGCTCAGCTGATCGCCGCCGCGCGGGCCGAGGCCGGTCTCGGCGAGCAGCCCGACGCGACCAGGACCGCCCTGGAGGGCGCGCGCGGCGCGAACGTGGACGGTGTGCACGTGCACGCCGTGCGGCTCCGGGGCCTGCTGGCCCACCAGGAGGTGCTGCTCGGCGGCGAGGGCGAGACCCTGACCTTCCGCCACGACTCGCTGCACCACTCCAGCTTCATGCCGGGCATCCTGCTGGGTGCCCGACGTGTCGTCGACGCCCCCGGCCTCACGTTCGGCCTGGAGCACTTCCTGGACCTGGGCTGACGGCCGTGGGCGGAAAGATCACGTACTTCTTCCTCGCCACCGTGCTGGTGCTCGTGTTCGGTGTGGTGGCGATGGAGGGGGTCCTGCTCCTGCTCACCGGCGAACCGGCGGCCATGGGCATGGGAGCCATAGCGTTCCTGCTGCCCTGCGTCGGCGGCTGGTTCCTCTGGCAGAACACCCGCTTCGCCCGCCGGGCCCAGCGGCTGGCCCGGCAGCTGGAGGCCGAGGGCGGCCTGCCCGTGGACGAGCTGCGACGCTCGCCCGGCGGGCGGATCGACCGGGACTCGGCCGACGAGGTCTTCGCGAGACGGCGTGCCGAGACCGAGGACACCCCTGACGACTGGCGCTGCTGGTTCCGCCTCGCGGTCGCCTACCACGACGCCCGCGACACCCCGCGGGCCCGCAAGGCCATGCAGCGGGCGATCACCCTCCACCAGGTCCACGAGGACGGTGCGGTGGCCGGGGCGGCCGGGGCCTGAGCCCCGTCCCCCGCACCCCCGGAGGGCGTACGGCGACGGCCGCGGCGGGCGGGGCTACGCCCGCCGGGCGCGGTGGCTCCCGCCGCGATTCCCGTCCGGCGGGTCAGCGGGTCGCGGGGGTGCCGTACTCGGCGCTCCACGCCTCCACGGTGTCGGCCGCGCGGTCGAAAGCCTCGGTACGGGAGAGGAAGTCGGCGTTGTGGTCGGTGAGCAGTGCGATCTGCTCACCACCGCGCCGCTCCAGCAGCAGGGCCTGGCCCTGCACCGTGCGGGGGAGGCCCAGCCAGCGCACCGGCTGCTGCGCCGTGCGTACGGCCGTCGCGTGCGGCCAGCCGACCGTGGTGGTGGTGAGGAACCCGACGCGCCGCACACCGTGGCGGCTCACCCAGGTGCCCACCCGCAGGGCCCGCAGCGCGGCGGCGATGATCAGGGCGGCCAGCCCGAAGGTGACGAACGCGCCGGACACCGCGCCGGCCGCGGCGATGACGACCGCGGCGAGCAGCACGAACGACGCGAGCAGCAGCGAGAGCGCCGCCGCGCCGACCCGCCAGGGGCCCGGCCGGTAGGGGCGGCGCCACTGGTCGTGGTCGTCGAAGGGCAGCGCTACATCGTCGGTCGCGTCGAAGGCGCGGTCTGCCGTCAGGAAGGGCAGGGGCACGACTGTTCCTCACTCACAAGCACGCTCGAAGGGGCTGTGCCCGGTGAGGCTACCCAGGTGGTCTCGACCGGGCCACCCCAGGGTGGCCTACGGATCAACGGCCGTCGGACGCCTCGGACTGCTGCCGATGGCCCTCCGCCGCACCCGACTGCAGCGCCGGTACACCGAAGAGCAACGACCCGACGAGTCCGGCCACGACCGTCAGCCCGACCAGCGTACGGCCCACGAGCTCGGTGACGGCAAGGCGCTCCCTGGGCGGTGGAGTGACGTTACTGCGGAAGCGGTCGGCCTCGGCGACGAAGGCGAACGGGACGGACTCCCGCGTGGGAGTGCCGCCCAGCGGAGGCTGGGGGTGGGACATCGTGATCGCTCCTGTATCCGGTCCGTGGTGCGGCTGGTGTCACAGGGAGAGACGCGAGAAGCCGACGTTCGGTGCCCGTTTTCCCGAAATCATCCCAAGAGGGCGTCTCGGCCGGGTGTGACCGGTGCCGTGTCGGCGGGTCCCCGTAAAGTGGGCGCCGCCCGAGCGAGACCACTGGAAGGACCTGTCGGTGACCGACACCCCCGCCGAAGACCTCAAGCCCACGTTCCGCAGTGACGTCACCGTCGAGCTGGTGAAGCACAGCGCCGCGGACTCCGACGTGCTGTGGGCGGCCCGCGTCTCCACGGCGGGCGAGCAGTCTCTCGACGAGCTCCAGAAGGACCCCGAGCGCTCCCGGGGGCTCATCAACTACCTGATGCGGGACCGGCACGGCAGCCCCTTCGAGCACAACTCGATGACCTTCTTCATCAGCGCCCCGATCTTCGTGTTCCGCGAGTTCATGCGCCACCGCGTCGGCTGGTCGTACAACGAGGAGTCCGGTCGCTACAGGGAGCTTGAGCCGGTCTTCTACGTACCGGACGCCTCCCGGAAGCTGGTCCAGGAGGGCCGGCCGGGCAAGTACGTCTTCGTCGAGGGCACCGAGGCTCAGCAGGAGCTGGTCGGCCGCACGATGGAGGATTCCTACGTCCGGGCGTACGAGGCGTACCAGGAGATGCTCGCCGCCGGCGTGGCGCGCGAGGTGGCCCGCGCGGTCCTTCCCGTCGGTCTCTTCTCCTCGATGTACGCCACCTGCAACGCCCGCTCGTTGATGCACTTCCTCGGCCTGCGTACCCAGCACGAGCTGGCCAGGGTGCCGTCCTTCCCGCAGCGGGAGATCGAGATGGTCGGCGAGAAGATGGAACAGCACTGGGCCGGGCTGATGCCGCTGACCTACGACGCCTTCAACAAGAACGGCCGCGTGGCCCCATAAGGCACATACATACGACACCTCCGGCGAAGTGTCCGTATTGCGACGTTTCACGAAGTTCATCTAGGCTGATCAAACGGACCCGGCACTGCTTGAACCCCCGAGCAGGCAGTGCCGGGTTCCTCTTCTCATGTCCCCCCGAGGGGACACCGGGCGCTGAGCAGCGAGTAGCGTGTTACCCATGGCTCCGATCTCCACTCCGCAGACCCCCTTCGGGCGGGTCCTCACCGCCATGGTCACGCCCTTCACGGCGGACGGCGCTCTCGACCTCGACGGCGCCCAGCGGCTGGCCGCTCACCTGGTGGACGCAGGCAACGACGGCCTCGTCGTCAACGGCACCACCGGTGAGTCCCCGACCACCAGTGACGCGGAGAAATCTGAGCTGGTACGCGCGGTACTGGAGGCGGTCGGAGACCGTGCCCACGTGGTCGCCGGCGTCGGCACCAACGACACCCGTCACTCCATCGAGCTCGCCCGCACCGCCGAGCGTGACGGCGCCCACGGCCTGCTCGCGGTCACGCCGTACTACAACAAGCCCCCTCAGGAGGGCCTGTACCGGCACTTCTCGGCCATCGCCGACGCCACCGGTCTACCGGTGATGCTGTACGACATTCCCGGCCGCAGCGGTGTCCCGATCGACACCGGGACGATCGTCCGTCTGGCCGAGCACCCCCGGATCGTCGCGAACAAGGACGCCAAGGGAGACCTCGGCCGCGCCAGCTGGGCCATCGCCCGGTCCGGCCTGGCCTGGTACTCCGGCGACGACATGCTCAACCTGCCGCTGCTCTCCGTGGGCGCCTGCGGCTTCGTCTCCGTTGTCGGCCATGTCGTCAGCCCCGAGCTGCGCGCCCTGCTCGACGCCCATCTCAACGGCGACGTGCACAAGGCCACGGAGATCCACCAGAAGCTGCTGCCGGTCTTCACCGGTATGTTCCGCACCCAGGGCGTCATCACGACCAAGGCCGCCCTCGCCCTCCAGGGACTCCCGGCCGGCCCGCTGCGGCTGCCGCTCGTGGAGCTTTCCCCCGAGGAAACCGCCCAGCTCAAGCTCGATCTCGCCGCCGGCGGGGTAGAGCTCTGACAACAGACTTCACAAGTACATAAACGATCTGCGGACGTCCCCACGTCCGACGAGATCGACCGACAGACAACAGCAAGTGCACGAATGTCATGCGCGCCACGTGCCGAAGCGGTACGTGGCGCGTGTGGTGAGGAGAGTCTTTTGAGTCATCCGCATCCTGAACTCGGCGCCCCGCCGAAGCTCCCCAAGGGCGGCCTGCGGGTCACCCCGCTGGGCGGGCTCGGTGAGATCGGCCGCAACATGACGGTCTTCGAGTACGAGGGCCGCCTGCTCATCGTCGACTGCGGCGTCCTCTTCCCCGAGGAGGAGCAGCCGGGTATCGACCTGATCCTGCCCGACTTCACCACCATCAGGGACCGCCTCGACGAGGTCGAGGGCATCGTGCTCACGCACGGGCACGAGGACCACATCGGCGCCGTCCCCTACCTGCTCCGGCTGAAGCCGGACATCCCGTTGATCGGCTCCAAGCTGACCCTCGCCCTGATCGAGGCGAAGCTCCAGGAGCACCGCATCCGCCCGTACACCCTCGAGGTGTCCGAGGGGCACCGCGAGCGGCTCGGGCCCTTCGACTGCGAGTTCATCGCGGTCAACCACTCCATCCCCGACGCGCTGGCCGTGGCCATCCGTACGCCGGCGGGCATGGCGGTCCACACGGGCGACTTCAAGATGGACCAGCTCCCGATGGACGGTCGGCTCACCGACCTCCACGCGTTCGCGCGGCTCAGCGAGGAGGGCATCGACCTTCTGCTGAGCGACTCGACGAACGCCGAGGTCCCTGGGTTCGTCCCACCGGAGAAGGACATCTCCAACGTCCTGCGGAACGTCTTCGCGAACGCCCAGAAGCGCATCATCGTGGCGAGCTTCGCCAGCCATGTGCACCGCATCCAGCAGATCCTGGACGCCGCCCACGAGTACGGACGCCGGGTGGCCTTCGTCGGCCGCTCGATGGTCCGCAACATGGGTATCGCCCGGGACCTGGGCTACCTGCGGGTCCCGGCGGGTCTCGTCGTCGACGTCAAGACGCTCGACGACCTGCCGGACGACGAGGTCGTGCTCGTCTGCACGGGATCCCAGGGCGAGCCGATGGCCGCGCTGTCCCGGATGGCCAACCGCGACCACCAGATCCGGATCGTGCAGGGTGACACCGTCATCCTGGCGTCCTCGCTGATCCCGGGCAACGAGAACGCGGTCTACCGCGTCATCAACGGCCTGACCCGATGGGGCGCGAACGTCATCCACAAGGGCAACGCCAAGGTCCACGTCTCGGGCCACGCCTCGGCCGGCGAGCTGCTGTACTTCTACAACATCTGCAAGCCGAAGAACCTGATGCCGGTCCACGGCGAATGGCGCCACCTGCGCGCCAACGCCGAGCTGGGCGCGATGACGGGTGTCCCGAAGGACCACATCGTCATCGCCGAGGACGGCGTGGTCGTCGACCTGGTCGACGGCAAGGCCCGGATCGTCGGCAAGGTCCAGGCCGGCTACGTGTACGTCGACGGGCTCTCCGTCGGCGACGTCACGGAGGTCCACCTCAAGGACCGCCGCATCCTGGGCGACGAGGGCATCATCTCGGCCTTCGTGGTGATCGACTCCTCGTCCGGCAAGATCGTGGGCGGTCCCCACATCCACGCCAGGGGCTCCGGCATCGAGGACTCGGCGTTCGACGCCGTGGTCCCCAAGGTCGAGCAGGCCCTGAACAAGTCTGCCCAGGACGGTGTGGTCGAGCCGCACCAGCTCCAGCAGCTGATCCGCCGCGTCATCGGCAAGTGGGTCTCGGACACGTACCGTCGGCGTCCGATGATCCTTCCGGTGGTCGTCGAGGTCTGATCCTCCGACGTCCCCAGGGACCCGGACCCGGAGCGGAGCCCCCGATTTGCATCGGGGTGCTCCGCTCCAGTACGTTGACGGCTCCGCCTGAACGAGAGCTCGGCACTACTGTGTGCCGGAACGGCTCGTCGGGAAAGACGGGGAATTCGACTCGGAAACTTCTGATAAAGTCGGATCCGCCGGAAAGGAAAGCGCGAGAGCGAATTCCCGGAAGGCAACCCGCTCCAGCGGGTGGCAGAAACGAGGAATCGGGTCTGCTAAGCTGGAAACACGAAAGACCGAAGGGAAAATGCCCGGAGGAAAGCCCGAGAGGGTGAGTACGAAGGAAGCGTCCGTTCCTTGAGAACTCAACAGCGTGCCAAAAATCAACGCCAGATTAGTTGATACCCCGTCCATCTTCGGATGGTCGTGGTTCCTTTGAAAGTCCTGTCGGCCCTTGTGGTGGGCAGGCGACATACACAGCGAGGACGCTGTGAACGACCGGTCCTATTCCGACTGGTCGTTCCGCTCTCGTGATGTGTGCACCCGCGGCCCTTCATCGGGCATTGGTCGGGTAAACATTCACGGAGAGTTTGATCCTGGCTCAGGACGAACGCTGGCGGCGTGCTTAACACATGCAAGTCGAACGATGAAGCCCTTCGGGGTGGATTAGTGGCGAACGGGTGAGTAACACGTGGGCAATCTGCCCTTCACTCTGGGACAAGCCCTGGAAACGGGGTCTAATACCGGATAATACCGGCTTCCGCATGGGGGTTGGTTGAAAGCTCCGGCGGTGAAGGATGAGCCCGCGGCCTATCAGCTTGTTGGTGGGGTAATGGCCTACCAAGGCGACGACGGGTAGCCGGCCTGAGAGGGCGACCGGCCACACTGGGACTGAGACACGGCCCAGACTCCTACGGGAGGCAGCAGTGGGGAATATTGCACAATGGGCGAAAGCCTGATGCAGCGACGCCGCGTGAGGGATGACGGCCTTCGGGTTGTAAACCTCTTTCAGCAGGGAAGAAGCGAAAGTGACGGTACCTGCAGAAGAAGCGCCGGCTAACTACGTGCCAGCAGCCGCGGTAATACGTAGGGCGCAAGCGTTGTCCGGAATTATTGGGCGTAAAGAGCTCGTAGGCGGCTTGTCACGTCGGGTGTGAAAGCCCGGGGCTTAACCCCGGGTCTGCATTCGATACGGGCAGGCTAGAGTGTGGTAGGGGAGATCGGAATTCCTGGTGTAGCGGTGAAATGCGCAGATATCAGGAGGAACACCGGTGGCGAAGGCGGATCTCTGGGCCATTACTGACGCTGAGGAGCGAAAGCGTGGGGAGCGAACAGGATTAGATACCCTGGTAGTCCACGCCGTAAACGTTGGGAACTAGGTGTTGGCGACATTCCACGTCGTCGGTGCCGCAGCTAACGCATTAAGTTCCCCGCCTGGGGAGTACGGCCGCAAGGCTAAAACTCAAAGGAATTGACGGGGGCCCGCACAAGCAGCGGAGCATGTGGCTTAATTCGACGCAACGCGAAGAACCTTACCAAGGCTTGACATATACCGGAAAGCATTAGAGATAGTGCCCCCCTTGTGGTCGGTATACAGGTGGTGCATGGCTGTCGTCAGCTCGTGTCGTGAGATGTTGGGTTAAGTCCCGCAACGAGCGCAACCCTTGTCCTGTGTTGCCAGCATGCCCTTCGGGGTGATGGGGACTCACAGGAGACCGCCGGGGTCAACTCGGAGGAAGGTGGGGACGACGTCAAGTCATCATGCCCCTTATGTCTTGGGCTGCACACGTGCTACAATGGCCGGTACAAAGAGCTGCGATGCCGTGAGGCGGAGCGAATCTCAAAAAGCCGGTCTCAGTTCGGATTGGGGTCTGCAACTCGACCCCATGAAGTCGGAGTTGCTAGTAATCGCAGATCAGCATTGCTGCGGTGAATACGTTCCCGGGCCTTGTACACACCGCCCGTCACGTCACGAAAGTCGGTAACACCCGAAGCCGGTGGCCCAACCCCTTGTGGGAGGGAGCTGTCGAAGGTGGGACTGGCGATTGGGACGAAGTCGTAACAAGGTAGCCGTACCGGAAGGTGCGGCTGGATCACCTCCTTTCTAAGGAGCACTTCTTACCAGGCTTGCCTGGTCAAGGGGCCAGTACACCGGCGAGTGTCCGGTGCTGGTTGCTCAAGGGTGGAACGTTGATTAGTTGGCGTGAGAGTCCTGTGGGACCACTAGTACTGCTTCGGCGTGGAACGTGGATCTTGTTCGGGAGGCTCGCGCTTGGCACGTTGTTGGGTGTCTGAGGGTGCGGCCGTGAGGTCGTTGCCTTCGTGATGCCGGCCCCAGTGAACCTGTTGCTTGTCGACGGGGTGATGGGTGGCTGGTCGTTGCTTGAGAACTACACAGTGGACGCGAGCATCTGTGGCCAAGTTTTTAAGGGCGCACGGTGGATGCCTTGGTACCAGGAACCGATGAAGGACGTGGGAGGCCACGATAGTCCCCGGGGAGCCGTCAACCAGGCTTTGATCCGGGGGTTTCCGAATGGGGAAACCCGGCAGTCGTCATGGGCTGTCACCCATGCCTGAACACATAGGGCATGTGGAGGGAACGAGGGGAAGTGAAACATCTCAGTACCCTCAGGAAGAGAAAACAACCGTGATTCCGGGAGTAGTGGCGAGCGAAACCGGATGAGGCCAAACCGTATGCGTGTGATACCCGGCAGGGGTTGCGCATGCGGGGTTGTGGGATCTCTCTTTCACAGTCTGCCGGCTGTGAGGCGAGTCAGAAACCGTTGATGTAGGCGAAGGACATGCGAAAGGTCCGGCGTAGAGGGTAAGACCCCCGTAGCTGAAACATTGACGGCTCGTTTGAGAGACACCCAAGTAGCACGGGGCCCGAGAAATCCCGTGTGAATCTGGCGGGACCACCCGCTAAGCCTAAATATTCCCTGGTGACCGATAGCGGATAGTACCGTGAGGGAATGGTGAAAAGTACCGCGGGAGCGGAGTGAAATAGTACCTGAAACCGTGTGCCTACAAGCCGTGGGAGCGTCGCATGCAAGCTTGCTTGTATGTCGTGACTGCGTGCCTTTTGAAGAATGAGCCTGCGAGTTTGCGGTGTGTTGCGAGGTTAACCCGTGTGGGGAAGCCGTAGCGAAAGCGAGTCCGAATAGGGCGTTTGAGTAGCACGCTCAAGACCCGAAGCGGAGTGATCTAGCCATGGGCAGGTTGAAGCGGAGGTAAGACTTCGTGGAGGACCGAACCCACCAGGGTTGAAAACCTGGGGGATGACCTGTGGTTAGGGGTGAAAGGCCAATCAAACTCCGTGATAGCTGGTTCTCCCCGAAATGCATTTAGGTGCAGCGTCGTGTGTTTCTTGCCGGAGGTAGAGCACTGGATAGGCGATGGGCCCTACCGGGTTACTGACCTTAGCCAAACTCCGAATGCCGGTAAGTGAGAGCGCGGCAGTGAGACTGTGGGGGATAAGCTCCATGGTCGAGAGGGAAACAGCCCAGAGCATCGACTAAGGCCCCTAAGCGTACGCTAAGTGGGAAAGGATGTGGAGTCGCAGAGACAACCAGGAGGTTGGCTTAGAAGCAGCCACCCTTGAAAGAGTGCGTAATAGCTCACTGGTCAAGTGATTCCGCGCCGACAATGTAGCGGGGCTCAAGCGTACCGCCGAAGTCGTGTCATTGCAGTATGTACCCCCAACGGGGACTGTGATGGGTAGGGGAGCGTCGTGTGCCGGGTGAAGCAGCCGCGGAAGCGAGTTGTGGACGGTTCACGAGTGAGAATGCAGGCATGAGTAGCGATACACACGTGAGAAACGTGTGCGCCGATTGACTAAGGGTTCCTGGGTCAAGCTGATCTGCCCAGGGTAAGTCGGGACCTAAGGCGAGGCCGACAGGCGTAGTCGATGGACAACCGGTTGATATTCCGGTACCCGCTTTGAAACGCCCAGTATCGAGCCCATTGATGCTAAGGCCGTGAAGCCGTCCTGGATCCTTCGGGTGAAGGGAAGTGGTGGAGCCGCTGATCCAAGGTGGTAGTAGGTAAGCGATGGGGTGACGCAGGAAGGTAGTCCAGCCCGGGCGGTGGTTGTCCCGGGGTAAGGGTGTAGGCCGTGTGATAGGTAAATCCGTCGCACGTTAAGGCTGAGACCTGATGCCGAGCCGATTGTGGTGAAGTGGATGATCCTATGCTGTCGAGAAAAGCCTCTAGCGAGTTTCATGGCGGCCCGTACCCTAAACCGACTCAGGTGGTCAGGTAGAGAATACCGAGGCGTTCGGGTGAACTATGGTTAAGGAACTCGGCAAAATGCCCCCGTAACTTCGGGAGAAGGGGGGCCATGTCTGGTGATGAGTCTTGCACTCTGAGCTGGGTGTGGCCGCAGAGACCAGCGAGAAGCGACTGTTTACTAAAAACACAGGTCCGTGCGAAGCCGTAAGGCGATGTATACGGACTGACGCCTGCCCGGTGCTGGAACGTTAAGGGGACCGGTTAGTGATCTTTCGGGGTTGCGAAGCTGAGAACTTAAGCGCCAGTAAACGGCGGTGGTAACTATAACCATCCTAAGGTAGCGAAATTCCTTGTCGGGTAAGTTCCGACCTGCACGAATGGCGTAACGACTTCTCGACTGTCTCAACCATAGGCCCGGTGAAATTGCACTACGAGTAAAGATGCTCGTTTCGCGCAGCAGGACGGAAAGACCCCGGGACCTTTACTACAGTTTGATATTGGTGTTCGGTTCGGCTTGTGTAGGATAGGTGGGAGACTTTGAAGCTGTGACGCCAGTCATGGTGGAGTCGCCGTTGAAATACCACTCTGGTCGTGCTGGATGTCTAACCTCGGTCCGTGATCCGGATCAGGGACAGTGTCTGATGGGTAGTTTAACTGGGGCGGTTGCCTCCCAAAGAGTAACGGAGGCGCCCAAAGGTTCCCTCAGCCTGGTTGGCAATCAGGTGTTGAGTGTAAGTGCACAAGGGAGCTTGACTGTGAGACCGACGGGTCGAGCAGGGACGAAAGTCGGGACTAGTGATCCGGCGGTGGCTTGTGGAAGCGCCGTCGCTCAACGGATAAAAGGTACCCCGGGGATAACAGGCTGATCTTCCCCAAGAGTCCATATCGACGGGATGGTTTGGCACCTCGATGTCGGCTCGTCGCATCCTGGGGCTGGAGTCGGTCCCAAGGGTTGGGCTGTTCGCCCATTAAAGCGGTACGCGAGCTGGGTTTAGAACGTCGTGAGACAGTTCGGTCCCTATCCGCTGTGCGCGTAGGAATATTGAGAAGGGCTGTCCCTAGTACGAGAGGACCGGGACGGACGAACCTCTGGTGTGCCAGTTGTCCTGCCAAGGGCATGGCTGGTTGGCTACGTTCGGGAGGGATAACCGCTGAAAGCATCTAAGCGGGAAGCCTGCTTCGAGATGAGTATTCCCGCCTCCTTGAGAGGGTAAGGCTCCCAGTAGACGACTGGGTTGATAGGCCGGATGTGGAAGCCCAGTAATGGGTGGAGCTGACCGGTACTAATAGGCCGAGGGCTTGTCCTCAGTTGCTCGCGTCCACTGTGTTAGTTCTGAAGTAACGAACTCGCCTTTTTGCTGGCTGGAGTTTGTTTTCTTCATAGTGTTTCGGTGGTCATAGCGTTAGGGAAACGCCCGGTTACATTCCGAACCCGGAAGCTAAGCCTTTCAGCGCCGATGGTACTGCAGGGGGGACCCTGTGGGAGAGTAGGACGCCGCCGAACAATTTTTAGCCTCAGTCCCCGGACCTCGTGTCCCGGGGACTGAGGCATTTTCGCGTTCAGGAGGCAGTGGGAGACCGACGCTCCCGTGGCTCGTGCCCCAATCGGCTTGCCGCACCGGAAGCTGACGCCCCGTCGATGACACTCTCGCCGGACGCCTCGCCGTACGCTCCGTCACTCCGCCCTCCCGTTAACCTCGTTCCCCCGGCTCGGACGAGTGAAGCGGCTCCACCGCCCGCCCCGCCGGAGCGACGGAGCAGCGGACGCCCGCCGTTCCCGTCACGCGCGACGCGTGCTCCTCGGTGGCCAACACCGCACCCCACGAGGGGCATCGACCCTCCCGGAGGGCCGGCCGACCGGCCCGTGAGCACGGCTGGACCCTTGCGGGAAAGCAGCCCCGAGGGGGCACCGAAGCGGATTCGGAGATCCGCTCGGTTCGGGGTATGATTCTTTTCGTCGCCGCAGGGGAAACCCCGCGAACGACAGGCCCCTATAGCTCAGTCGGTAGAGCGTCTCCATGGTAAGGAGAAGGTCTGCGGTTCGATTCCGCATGGGGGCTCGGACAAAGAAGGCCCCCCGCCCACAGGCGGGGGGCCTTCTCGCTTTTCACCGGTGCTCGGGTTCCGGGATCCGCATCGCCAGAATGGCCATGTCGTCGGACGCCGGCTCCTGGGCGAAGCGTTCGACCGCGCGCAGGATACGGGCGGCGACCGCCCCGGCCGTCAGACCCGTACAGGTCTTGAGGACCTCCGCCAGACCGTCGTCCCCCAGCATCCGAGTGCCCTCTCGGCGTTCCGTCACACCGTCGGTGACGCACAGCAGGACGTCGCCCGGGTCGAGCGTGACGGTCTGCTCGTACAGCTCCAGATCCTCCAGGACGCCCAGCAGCGGCTGCGGATCGGCCGCCGGGACGACCGTCCCGTCCTGGCGCAGGCGCAACGGCAGCGGGTGACCGGCGCACACCACCTTCAGGACAGCCGAACCGTCCTCCTGCGGCCACAGCTCCCCGTAGAGCAGGGTGAGGAAGCGGCTGCGGGCACCCTCGTCGAGGATGGCCGCGTTCAGACGCTCCAGGACCGCCGGACCGCCGAAGCCCTCACGGGCCAGCAGACGCAGCGCGTGCCGGGCCAGGCCCGTGACGGCCGCCGCCTCCGGGCCCGTGCCGCAGACGTCGCCGATGGCGAAGCCGTACGCGTTGTCCCGGATCGGGAAGAGGTCGTAGAAGTCGCCGCCTACCTCGTTGCCCTCGCCGGCCGCGCGGTAGATGACGTCGACCTCGACACCCGGGACGTCGGGCAGGCCCGGAGGCAGCAGGCTGCGCTGCAGGGACTGGCTGATGGCGACACGCTCGGAGTAGAGGCGGGCGTTGTCCAGCGCGAGAGCCGCCCGCCGGGACAGATCCTCGGCGAGCTCCAGGATCTCCTGACGGAAGTGGTCGTCGGACGGCTTGCCGAGTGTGAGCATGCCGATCACCCGGTTACGGGCCACGAGCGGCAGCACCACGGTCTCGCCGCCCACGGCGGCGGCGGTGGCCAGTGTCGTGTCGATCCCGGCGGAGAGCCTGCCGCCGGTGCCGCCCAACTCCCGCATCGACGTGTTCACCGCGGCACGGTGTGCCGCCTCACCGGGAGCGGCCCACACGCGGGCGCCGGGCGTGGGCACCGGATCGGGCGGTGCGATCGAGGAGAGCAGGGCCTTGAGCCCGTCGATCCGGTCCTCGTCCTCGTGCAGGACGTAGGAGAGGTACGGATCGGACGCCTGGTCGGCGATCGTGTACACCGCGCACCAGGTGGCCAGCGTCGGAACCGTCATCTGGGCCATCAGCGCCAGGGTCTGGTCGCGGTCCAGCGTGCCGGCGAGCAGGTCGGAAGCCTCCACGAGGAAGCTGAGCGAGCCCCGGCGGAGACGCTCGAGTTCGCCGAGGCGTGCCGACTCGACGGCGAGGGCGATCCGGTCGGCGGCGAACTGCAGGCGCAGCGCCCCCTCGTTGGAGTAGCGGTGCGCGCTCTCCGCGGCGACGCCCAGCGAGCCGGTCAGACGCCCCTCGACCTTGAGCGGCACCGTCACCACCGAGCGCATCCCGGTGCCCTCCAGCAGCGGGACCGCACCCGGCACGGCCGCCAGGTCCTCGTGGACGGCGGGCATCCGGGCGGAGCCATAGCGGCTGGCACCCGTCTCGACCGGCACGCGGGCGAAGCGCTGACGGGCGAAGGGAAGACCGGTGGAGGCCCGCACCTCCAGCTCCGTCTCGTCGTCGGTGGCGAGCAGGAGGAACGCGGAGTCGCCGTCGAGCATGTCCCGGGCGCGTTCCACCGTGCGCTGGAGCAGACCGTCCAGGTCGTCGGGGGCCGGGGAGCCGATGAACACCTCGAACGGGTCCGAGGAGCGGCTCTCCGCGCCGCCGTCGGACGTCGAGGGCCGCTGCGGAGTCTGGAGGACCGCCCGCTCGTACTCGCGGACGAGGAGACAGACCGTGGACGGCTCGCCCTGCGCGTCGCGGACCCGCAGATGCGAGGCGTAGACGGGGATCACCCGGCCGTCGGCGCAGCGGATGCCGTAGCTGCCCTCCCAGCGGGACAGGCGCAGGGCCTCGGCGAGACCGGTCCCGATGCCCGGAGTGTGCGGCCAGGCGGCGAGGTCGCCCAGCGGCTTGCCGGTGACCTGCTCGGCGCCGTACCCGAAGAGCTCCTCGGCGTCCTCGTTCCAGGCGGTGATGGCGCCGCTCCGGTCGATCTGCGCGACGGCGACGCGGATGCGGCTGTCGGCGACGGGGAGCAGCGCGTCGGGCAGCACCGGGCCCGCGGAACGGGTGCCGATGGGACGGTCGGGCAGATCGAGCTGGAACCAGACGCGCTTCTGGGTCGGGGTGTACTCCACCCCCCAGCGGCCGGCCAGCGCCGCGCACAGGAACAGCCCCCGGCCGTTCTCGCGGTCCGGATGGACGAGGGCGCGCCCGCCCTGGACGGGGATCTCGCGCTCGGGGTAGCGGTCGGCCACCTCGACGCGCACGCCGTCCTCGGTACGCAGGCACAGGACGTCCGCGGAGGTGCCGGCGTGCACGATGGCGTTCGTCACCAGCTCACTGGTGAGCACGACGGCGTCGTCGACGACCTCGCTGTACCCCCAACCCTGGAGGGTGTCGCGGACGAAGGCGCGGGCGGTCGCGACGGACCGCCCGACAGGGTCGAAGCTGGCAGCCGCCCGCGCGGTGATCACAGAACTCCTCGTACGCGTCTCGACGCCCGGCTGTGCCATGGTCGGTCTGCCCCTCCCGCTGCCCGGTGGTGTAGATCGCCACCCCGCCCCCCGCCGGGCGGATGGGAGCGGTTGGACAGCCGGATGCCAGGTTACTTACCTTCGCTGTCCGGGCGGGTGCCGGTCATCGCTGTTTCCGTCACCCGGCTGCGGGGACGTTATGCGAAGCTGCCGAACTGTTATGGCCTGGTTCGGCAGCGGTGAAACACTGGGAAGGCTTGTAGCGACAGCGCGAGCGGTAAGGCCCGAGCAGTACGGTCAACCCCTTCGGGAGGGACACGGTGGAGTCTGGCACGGCGGCGCGGCGCGGCGGCGGAAGCGGCGGCGGCACGCGTGCGAGAGGCGGACGGTCCCGGAGCACGGGGACGGTGCAGGTGGACGCGGCGACGATGGAGCGGCTGCTGACCGCCCTCGTGTCGATGCGGGACGGGAACTTCCGCAAACGGCTGACCGTCTCGGGCGACGGAGTGATGGCGGAGATCTCCGCCGTGTTCAACGAGGTCGCGGACCGGCAGATGCACCTGACCGGTGAACTGTCCCGGGTACGGCGGATGGTGGGCCGCGAGGGAAAGCTGTCGGAACGCCTGGAGGCGGGGGCCAGCGAAGGCACCTGGGCCGCGGCCATCGAGGCCGCGAACGCGCTGGTCGACGATATGACGCGGCCGGTGTCCGAGGTCGGACGGGTGCTTTCGGCGGTCGCCGAGGGCGACCTCGACCAGCGGATGGACCTGCGGTCGGACGGCCCCGACGGAGCGGCGAGGCCGCTGCGCGGGGAGTTCCTGAAGGTCGCGCGGACCGTGAACAACCTGGTGGACCAGCTGTCCGCGTTCACGGACGAGGTGACGCGCGTCGCCCTCGAGGTGGGTACGGCGGGCAAGCTGGGCGGCCAGGCCCAGGTGCGCGGAATGTCCGGTTCGTGGAAGGACCTCACGGATTCGGTCAACACGATGGCGTACCGGCTGACGGCCCAGGTGCGTGACATTGCTCTCGTCACGACGGCCGTGGCGAACGGCGATCTGTCGCAGAAGGTCACCGCACACGTCGACGGCGAGATGCTGGAGCTCAAGAACACCGTCAACACGATGGTGGACCAGCTGTCCTCCTTCTCGTCCGAGGTGACCCGGGTGGCCCGCGAGGTGGGTACCGAGGGTGAGCTGGGCGGCCAGGCCGAGGTGGCCGGGGTCGCGGGCGTATGGAAGGACCTCACCGATTCCGTCAACACGATGGCCGGAAATCTCACCAACCAGGTGAGGGGGATCGCCGAGGTGACCACGGCGGTCGCCAACGGCGACCTGTCGCAGAAGGTGACGGTGAGCGCGCGGGGCGAGATCGCCCAGCTCGCCGACACCATCAACCAGATGACCGAGACGCTGCGGACCTTCGCCGACGAGGTGACGCGCGTGTCCGGCGAGGTCGGCGCGCAGGGTCTGCTCGGCGGACAGGCTCAGGTACCGGGCGCGGCCGGCACCTGGAAGGACCTCACCGATTCGGTCAACACCGTCTTCCGGAACATCACGACGCAGGTGCGTGACATCGCGCAGGTGACGACGGCGGTGGCGAACGGCGACCTGTCGCAGAAGGTCACCGTCGATGTCGCGGGCGAGATGCTGGAACTGAAGAACACCGTCAACACGATGGTGGACCAGCTGTCGGCCTTCGGCTCCGAGGTGACCCGGGTCGCGCGTGAGGTCGGCGTGGAGGGCCTGCTCGGAGGCCAGGCCGAGGTGCCCGGGGCGGCGGGGAAGTGGAAGGAACTCACCGACTCGGTGAACACGGCGTTCCGCAACCTCACCGGCCAGGTGCGGGACATCGCGCAGGTGACGACGGCGGTGGCGAACGGCGACCTGTCGCAGAAGGTCACCGTCGACGTCGCGGGCGAGATGCTGGAACTGAAGAACACCGTCAACACGATGGTGTCGCAGCTGTCCTCCTTCGCCGACCAGGTGACGCGGATGGCCAGGGACGTGGGCACCGAGGGGCGTCTGGGCGGCCAGGCCCGCGTCGACGGTGTCTCCGGTACGTGGAAGGAGCTCACCGACTCCGTCAACTTCATGGCCGGCAACCTGACGTCCCAGGTGCGGCAGATCGCCCAGGTGACCACCGCCGTGGCGCGTGGTGACCTGTCGCAGAAGATCGACGTGGACGCGCGGGGTGAGATCCTCGAGCTGAAGAACACCATCAACACGATGGTCGACCAGCTCTCCGCCTTCGCGGAGCAGGTGACCCGGGTGGCCCGCGAGGTGGGCACCGACGGACGGCTCGGTGGTCAGGCCCAGGTTCCCGGCGTCGCCGGGGTGTGGCGCGATCTGACGGACTCGGTGAACGGCATGGCCGGCAACCTCACCGCACAGGTCCGCAACATCGCGCAGGTCGCCACCGCGGTCGCGCGTGGTGACCTGTCGCAGAAGATCGACGTGGACGCGCGGGGTGAGATCCTCGAGCTGAAGAACACCCTCAACACGATGGTGGACCAGCTCTCCAGCTTCGCGGAGCAGGTGACCCGTGTGGCCCGCGAGGTGGGTACCGAGGGCATCCTGGGCGGGCAGGCCGAGGTGCAGGGCGTCTCCGGCACCTGGAAGGACCTGACCCAGTCCGTGAACTTCATGGCGAACAACCTGACCTCGCAGGTGCGCAACATCGCCGAGGTCACCACCGCCGTCGCCAAGGGTGATCTGTCGAAGAAGATCACCGTCGACGCCAAGGGCGAGATCCTGGAGCTGGTGACGACCGTCAACACGATGGTGGACCAGCTGTCCAACTTCGCGGACGAGGTGACCCGGGTGGCCCGCGAGGTGGGTACCGAGGGCATCCTCGGCGGCCAGGCCCGGGTGCGCGGTGTCACCGGCATCTGGAAGGACCTGAGCGACAACGTCAACCTGATGGCGAACAACCTGACGAGTCAGGTGCGGAACATCTCCCGCGTCTCGTCGGCGGTCGCCAACGGTGATCTGACGAAGAAGGTGACGGTCGAGGCGCGCGGCGAGGTCGCCGAGCTCGCCGACACCGTCAACACCATGGTGACGACGCTCTCCTCGTTCGCGGACGAGGTGACCCGGGTGGCCCGCGAGGTGGGTACCGAGGGTGAGCTGGGCGGCCAGGCCAGGGTCCCGGGCGTCTCGGGCACCTGGAAGGACCTGACCGAGTCGGTGAACTCGATGGCGTCGAACCTGACCGGTCAGGTGCGCCAGATCGCCGCGGTCACCACCGCCATCGCCAAGGGCGACCTGACCAAGAAGATCGACATCGACGCCCGTGGCGAGATCCAGGAGCTGAAGAACACCATCAACACGATGGTCGACCAGCTGTCCTCGTTCGCCGAGGAGGTGACCCGCGTCGCCCGCGAGGTGGGTACCGAGGGCATCCTCGGTGGCCAGGCCCGGGTCCGCGACGTGGACGGCACCTGGCGCGACCTGACCGAGTCCGTGAACGAGATGGCCGGGAACCTCACCCGCCAGGTGCGTGCCATCGCGGCCGTCGCCACCGCGGTGACCCGGGGAGATCTCAACCTGAAGATCGACGGCGTGGACGCGGCGGGCGAGATCCAGGCTCTTCAGGACAACATCAACACCATGATCGCCAACCTGCGCGACACCACCCTCGCCAACGAGGAGCAGGACTGGCTGAAGGGCAACCTCGCCCGCATCTCCGGCCTGATGCAGGGCCGGCGGGACCTCGACGACGTGGCCTCGCTCATCATGAGCGAACTGACCCCGGTCGTCTCGGCCCAGCACGGCGCCTTCTTCGTGGCGCTGCCGACGGGCGGCGCGGAGCCCGGCGGGCAGGGCGAAGGCTCGTACGAGCTGCGGATGCGCGGCAGCTACGGGTACTCCGCCGGTTCCATGCCCACCTCCTTCCGGCCCGGCGAGACGCTGATCGGTACGGCCGCCGAGGAGAAACGGACCATCCAGGTCAACGTGCCGCCCGGCTATCTCAAGATCTCCTCCGGGCTCGGCGAGGCCGCTCCGGCGCATGTGATCGTCCTCCCGGTGCTCTTCGAGGGGAAGGTCCTCGGTGTGATCGAGCTGGCGTCCTTCCAGCCCTTCACCCAGATCCAGCGCGACTTCCTCAACCAGCTCGCCGAGCTGATCGCGACGACCGTCAACACGATCAGCGTCAACACCAAGACCGAGGTGCTGCTCAAGCAGTCGCAGGAGCTGACCGAGCAGCTGCGCGAGCGTTCCGCCGAGCTGGAGCACCGGCAGAAGGAGCTCCAGGGCTCCAACGCCGAACTGGAGGAGAAGGCCGAGCTCCTCGCCCAGCAGAACCGGGACATCGAGGTGAAGAACACCGAGATCGAGGAGGCCCGGCAGGTCCTGGAGGAGCGTGCCGAACAGCTGGCCGTCTCCATGCGCTACAAGTCCGAGTTCCTGGCCAACATGTCGCATGAGCTGCGCACCCCGCTCAACTCGCTGCTGATCCTGGCCAAGCTGCTCGCCGACAACGCGGAGTCCAACCTCTCGCCCAAGCAGGTGGAGTTCGCCGAGACCATCCACGGCGCGGGCTCCGACCTGCTCCAGCTGATCAACGACATCCTCGACCTGTCCAAGGTCGAGGCGGGCAAGATGGACGTCTCCCCGACCCGCATCGCGCTGGTGCAGCTGGTCGACTACGTCGAGGCGACCTTCCGGCCGCTGACGGCGGAGAAGGGACTCGACTTCTCCGTGCGGGTCTCGCCCGAACTGCCCGCCACGCTGCACACCGACGAGCAGCGCCTGCTGCAGGTGCTGCGCAACCTGCTGTCCAACGCGGTGAAGTTCACCGACAGCGGCGCGGTGGAGCTGGTGATCAGGCCGGCCGGGACCGATGTGCCGCAGGCGATCCGCGAGCAGCTCCTGGAGGCCGGTTCGCTGCGCGACCCGGCGGCGGACCTGATCGCCTTCTCGGTGACCGACACGGGTATCGGGATCGCGGCCGGCAAGATGCGGGTCATCTTCGAGGCGTTCAAGCAGGCGGACGGCACCACCAGCCGCAAGTACGGCGGCACGGGCCTGGGCCTGTCCATCAGCCGGGAGATCGCGCGCCTGCTGGGCGGCGAGATCTACGCGGCGAGCGAGCCCGGCCGCGGCTCGACGTTCACGCTGTACCTGCCGCTGAACCCGAGCGAACTCCCGGCGAACGGCTATGGGCAGGGAGAGCCCGAGCCCATGGAGCCGCAGCAGGGCTTCGAGGGTCCGGGCGGTGCCGCGGACGCCGGCCCGCACTTCTCCTCCGCCCCTCCCGTCGCGGAGCGCTCGGGCGCCGGAGCGCTCTTCCGGCACCGGCGCAAGGCGGCCAGGGCCGGGGCCGAAACGGCACGGCCGCAGGCAGGACGGACGGGGCAGGGCGATCAGCCGGGTGCCGCGGAGGAGGACCGGCCGGAGGGCATGCCGCGTCGCGTCTACGCCTTCGCCGGCGAGAAGGTGCTCATCGTCGACGACGACATCCGCAACGTCTTCGCGCTCACCAGCGTCCTCGAGCAGCACGGCCTCGCCGTGCTGTACGCGGAGAACGGCCGCGAGGGCATCGAGGTGCTGGAACAGCACGACGACGTGGCGGTCGTGCTGATGGACATCATGATGCCGGAGATGGACGGGTACGCGACGACCACCGCGATCCGCCGGATGCCCCAGTTCGCGGGGCTGCCGATCATCGCGCTCACGGCCAAGGCGATGAAGGGCGACCGGGAGAAGGCGATCGAGACCGGCGCCTCGGACTACGTCACCAAGCCGGTCGACCCCGACCACCTGCTGTCCGTGATGGAGTCGTGGATGCGCGGAGGCGAGGGGTGAGTCCGTCGGCCGACGGACGTGGAGAACGTGTGAGGGGGCCCGATCCGGGGAACCTTTCGGGCTCCTGCCGCGTTTCCGCTACGTGCACAGTGACATCTCGGTGACAGGGTGTGGCGACGGGCGGGGTGCGGCTACCATGACCGGCACAAGGACGGACGGCGCAAGGGAGTCGTCTTCTGGGGCGGCACCCGGCGCCACCCCCGGCTCGATGAGCCGGGGCGAGCCGTTGCCGGGGCGAGGAGGACGGGGCATGGTGCAGAAGGCCAAGATCCTCCTGGTCGATGACCGGCCGGAGAATCTGCTGGCGCTGGAGGCCATTCTCTCCGCGCTCGATCAGACGCTGGTGCGGGCATCGTCCGGGGAGGAAGCGCTCAAGGCGCTGCTGACCGACGATTTCGCGGTCATCCTGCTGGACGTCCAGATGCCGGGAATGGACGGGTTCGAGACGGCCGCCCACATCAAGCGGCGGGAGCGGACCCGGGACATCCCGATCATCTTCCTCACCGCGATCAACCACGGACCCCACCACACCTTCCGCGGCTACGCCGCGGGCGCGGTGGACTACATCTCCAAGCCCTTCGATCCCTGGGTGCTGCGCGCGAAGGTGTCGGTCTTCGTCGAGCTCTACATGAAGAACTGTCAGCTGCGCGAGCAGGCCGCGCTGCTCCGCCTCCAACTGGAGGGCGGCAGCGGTCAGGCGAAGGAGTCCGCCGGTCTCCTCGCCGAACTCTCCGCCCGGCTCGCCGCGGTGGAGGAGCAGGCCGAGGCGCTGTCCAAACAGCTCGACGACGACTCCTCCGACGCGGCGGCCGTCGCCACCGCCGCGCATCTGGAGCGCAAGCTCACCGGGCTGCGGCGGGCCCTCGACGCACTGGAGCCGGGCGCGGGCGCCGCGCCCACCCTGCCCTCGCAGAACTGACCTTCCGTCGCGTGGCCGACGCCCGCCGTGAGCGGGCGTCAGGTCCGTGCGAGGGCAACGGCGACACGAACGGGTGAGGCCGGACGCGCACGTGTCCGAGGCCGCTCACACCGGTAACCTCAGCATCATGGCCTCACGTACGTCCGGCAAGGGTTCCCAGGGCACGGCGGGCACCGCGAAGCCGCGCGCCGGCCGTACGACCGGCGCCACCGGCAAAGCGGCACCCTCCCGTTCCCCCGCGAAGGCTCCCGCGAAGAAGACCGCGGCCAAGAAGGCCGCGCCCGCGAAACGCGCGCCCGCCAAGAAGGCGGCGCCCAAGCCCGCTCCGTCGCCCACCGGTGGTGTCTACCGGCTCGCGCGCGGCCTCTGGCTCGGTCTCGCGCACGGGGTGGGCGCGGTCTTCCGGGGCATAGGGCGAGGGGCCAAGGGACTCGACCCGGCCCACCGCAAGGACGGCTCGGCGCTGCTGCTCCTCGGAATCGCGCTGGTCGTCGCCGCGGGCACCTGGTCGCATCTGCGCGGACCGGTCGGCGACCTCGTCGAGATGCTGGTCACCGGGGCCTTCGGCCGGCTGGACCTGCTGGTACCGCTGCTGCTCGGCTCGATCGCCGTCCGACTGATCCTCTATCCGGAGAAGCCCGAGGCCAACGGCCGGATCGTGATCGGTCTGTCCGCCCTGGTCATCGGTGTCCTCGGACAGGTCCACATCGCCTGCGGATCGCCGGGGCGGGGCGACGGCACCCAGGCGATGCAGGACGCCGGTGGGCTCATCGGCTGGGCCGCCTCCAAGCCGCTCGTCTTCATGATGGGTGAGGTCCTCGCCGTACCGATGCTGGTCCTGCTCACCGTCTTCGGCCTGCTCGTCGTCACCGCGACCCCCGTCAACGCCATTCCGCAGCGGCTGCGCGCGCTCGGCGCCAGGCTCGGCCTCGTCGAACCGCCGTACGACCCCGAGACCGACGGCGCGGAGGCCGACGAGGAGGACGGCGGAGCGTGGCGCGCGGGAGACCGGCCCGCACGACCCCGGCGCGGCGGCCCGTCGGCCGCGTCGCGGGTGTACGACGCCGACCAGGCCGAGGAAGAGGCGCTCACCCGTCGCAGGCGCCCGCGCGGCTCCGCAGGCCAGGCCCGCCTCGACCGGCCGATGGACGCCGTGGACGTCGCCGCCGCCGCCGCGGCTGCCCTCGACGGCGCCGTCCTCAACGGCATGCCTCCCTCGCCGCTGGTCGCCGACCTGACCCGGGACGTCTCCGCCGACCGCGCCGCCGCGGTCTCCGCCGCCCAGGAGACGGCGGAGAAGCAGTCCGCCGCCCCGGTGCCGACCGCCCGCGGCGCGCGTCCCGGCCGCGCCACCGGGGCCGTGCCGGACCTGACCAAGCCCGCGCCGGAACCGACCGAACTGCCGGCACGCGCCGAGCAGCTCCAGCTCTCCGGCGACATCACCTACGGACTGCCCACGCTCGACCTGCTCCAGCGCGGCGGCCCGGGCAAGACCCGCAGCGCGGCCAACGACGCCGTCGTCGACTCGCTGTCCAAGGTCTTCAACGAGTTCAAGGTGGACGCTGCCGTCACCGGTTTCACCCGCGGCCCGACGGTCACCCGGTACGAGGTCGAACTCGGCCCCGCCGTGAAGGTCGAGAAGATCACGGCGCTGACCAAGAACATCGCCTACGCCGTGGCCAGCCCGGACGTCCGGATCATCTCGCCGATCCCCGGGAAGTCCGCGGTCGGCATCGAGATCCCCAACAGCGACCGCGAGATGGTCAACCTGGGCGACGTGCTGCGCCTCGCCGACGCGGCGGGCGACGACCATCCGATGCTGGTCGCGCTCGGCAAGGACGTCGAGGGCGGCTATGTGATGGCCAACCTGGCGAAGATGCCGCACATCCTGGTCGCCGGCGCCACGGGCTCCGGAAAGTCCTCCTGCATCAACTGCCTGATCACGTCGGTCATGATAAGAGCGACGCCCGAGGACGTCCGGATGGTGCTGGTCGACCCCAAGCGCGTCGAGCTCACCGCCTACGAGGGCATCCCGCACCTGATCACGCCGATCATCACCAATCCCAAGCGGGCGGCCGAGGCCCTCCAGTGGGTCGTGCGCGAGATGGACCTGCGCTACGACGACCTGGCGGCCTTCGGCTTCCGGCACATCGACGACTTCAACGAGGCCATCCGGGCCGGCAAGGTCAAGCTGCCCGAGGGCAGCGAGCGCGAGCTGCAGCCCTACCCGTACCTGCTGGTCATCGTGGACGAGCTGGCCGACCTGATGATGGTCGCGCCCCGCGACGTCGAGGACGCGATCGTACGGATCACCCAGCTCGCCCGCGCCGCCGGCATCCATCTGGTGCTCGCCACCCAGCGGCCCTCGGTCGACGTCGTCACCGGTCTCATCAAGGCCAACGTGCCCTCCCGGCTCGCCTTCGCGACCTCCTCGCTCGCCGACAGCCGGGTCATCCTCGACCAGCCCGGCGCGGAGAAGCTCATCGGGAAGGGCGACGGTTTGTTCCTCCCCATGGGAGCGAACAAGCCGACCCGTATGCAGGGCGCCTTCGTGACCGAGGCCGAGGTCGCGGCCGTGGTCCAGCACTGCAAGGACCAGATGGCCCCGGTCTTCCGGGACGACGTCACCGCCGGCACCAAGCAGAAGAAGGAGATCGACGAGGACATCGGCGACGACCTCGACCTGCTCTGTCAGGCGGCCGAACTCGTGGTCTCGACCCAGTTCGGCTCCACCTCGATGCTCCAGCGCAAGCTGCGCGTCGGCTTCGCCAAGGCCGGGCGCCTGATGGACCTGATGGAGTCGCGCAACATCGTGGGGCCCAGCGAGGGCTCCAAGGCACGGGACGTGCTGGTCAAGGCGGACGAGCTCGACGGGGTGCTGGCCGTCATCCGCGGGGAGGCGGCCGGGCCGGGGGAGTAGCGCACCCGGGGCCCGGGCCCCGGGGCCGCACGGGT
This sequence comes from Streptomyces sp. NBC_01216, assembly GCF_035994945.1. Taxonomy (NCBI): domain Bacteria; kingdom Bacillati; phylum Actinomycetota; class Actinomycetes; order Kitasatosporales; family Streptomycetaceae; genus Streptomyces; species Streptomyces sp. NBC_01216. The sequence goes on along the minus strand of NZ_CP108677.1, from coordinate 1,747,182 downwards.
GGCCGGAACGCCCGCCCGTGCCCGCCCCGGCCGGCGCCGGGGGCCGGGCCGTTTCGAGACCTGGCCGAGACTCACTCGTAAGGGAACGGCGGGCAACCGTTTCCCCTGGGCATACGTCAAGTTGGAGGAAGGGACGGGACGATGTCCCAGCCTCATGGCGTACAAATGTGCCCGCCCGGTTGCCCCACCCTTTCGCACCACCCATAGACTGAACCTCCAGCAGGTGGTTACACGCTCGAAAGGCGCTCTCGTGTCCATCGGCAACTCCCCCGAAGACGACCGGAACTTCCCGGCAGAAGACCGGGATTCGATCGGTCGCGCTCTCCAGCAGGCCCGGATCGCCGCAGGTCTCACCGTCGACGAGGTCAGTGCTTCCACGCGGGTCAGGATCCCGATCGTGCACGCGATCGAGGAAGACGACTTCTCGCGCTGCGGCGGCGACGTCTACGCCCGCGGCCACATCCGCACGCTCGCCCGTGCCGTCGGACTCGATCCCGCGGCCCTGATCCAGCAGTACGACGCCGAGCACGGCGGCCGGCCCGCGCCCACGCCCGCCGCGCCGCTCTTCGAGGCGGAACGCATCCGCCCCGAACCCCGCCGCCCCAACTGGACCGCCGCCATGGTCGCCGCGATCGTCGCCGTCGTCGGCTTCGCGGGCTTCACGATGTTCAGCGGGAACGACGGTCGGACCACCGGCGCGGTCGCGGAGGGCCCCGCCCCGGAGAAGAAGACCACCAGCCCCAAGCCGACCCCGACCAAGCCGGCCGACCCCAAGCCGGTGCCCTCCGAGAGCGCCATCGCGGCGGTCCCGAAGGACAAGGTCACGGTCAAGCTCACCGCCACCGACGACAAGAGCTGGATCTCGGCCAAGGCCCACGACGGCAAGCTGCTCTTCGACGGGCTGCTCCTGCCGGGTGAGTCCAAGACCTTCCAGGACGACGAGCGCATCGACCTGATCCTCGGCAACGCCGGACCGATCGAGCTGTTCGTGAACGGCAGGAAGGTCGAGGACTCCTTCGAGTCCGGGCAGGTCGAGCGGCTCTCGTACACCAAGGGAGACCCCGAGGCCGGGTGACACGAGAGGCACGCGTCGCGCGGGTGAACCCTGCGCGGCGGGGACACGGCCGGGACGAAGTAGTCTTGAGTCCATGCCCGAACGCCGTACCGTCGCCCTTGTCACTCTTGGCTGCGCCCGTAACGAGGTGGACTCGGAGGAGCTCGCAGGCCGCTTGGCAGCGGACGGCTGGGAGCTCGTCGAGGACGCCTCGGACGCGGACGTCGCCGTCGTCAACACCTGTGGGTTCGTCGAAGCCGCCAAGAAGGACTCCGTCGACGCCCTCCTCGAAGCGAATGATCTGAAGGATCACGGCAAGACCCAGGCCGTCGTGGCCGTCGGCTGCATGGCCGAGCGCTACGGCAAGGAACTGGCCGAAGCCCTTCCCGAGGCCGACGGCGTGCTCGGCTTCGACGACTACGCCGACATCTCCGACCGCCTCAGGACCATCCTCGGCGGAGGCAGTGTCGAGGCTCACACCCCTCGCGACCGGCGCAAGCTGCTGCCGCTGTCCCCCGTCGAGCGGCAACAGGCCGCCGCCGACGTGGCCCTGCCCGGCCACGGCGCCGTCGAGGCCCCGCAGAACGTCCCGACCGACCTCCCCGACGGCCTGGCGCCGGCCTCCGGCCCGCGCGCCCCGCTGCGCCGCCGCCTGGACTCCAGCCCCGTCGCCTCGGTGAAGCTCGCTTCCGGCTGCGACCGGCGCTGCTCCTTCTGCGCCATCCCGTCCTTCCGCGGCTCCTTCGTCTCACGCCGCCCCTCGGACGTGCTCGGCGAGACGCGCTGGCTCGCCGAGCAGGGGGTGAAGGAGGTCATGCTGGTCTCCGAGAACAACACCTCCTACGGCAAGGACCTCGGCGACATCCGTCTGCTGGAGACCCTGCTGCCCGAGCTGGCCGCCGTCGACGGGATCGAGCGGGTCCGGGTCAGCTACCTCCAGCCCGCCGAGATGCGGCCTGGCCTGATCGACGTGCTGACCTCGACCGAGAAGGTCGCCCCCTACTTCGACCTGTCCTTCCAGCACAGCGCCCCGGACGTCCTGCGGGCCATGCGCCGCTTCGGCGACACCGACCGCTTCCTGGAACTGCTGGAGACCATCCGCTCCAAGGCCCCGACCGCCGGTGCCCGCTCGAACTTCATCGTCGGCTTCCCCGGGGAGACCGAGGCCGACTTCGCCGAGCTGGAACGCTTCGTCACGCACGCCCGCCTCGACGCCGTCGGCGTCTTCGGCTACTCCGACGAGGACGGCACCGAGGCCGCCTCGTACGAGCACAAGCTCGACCAGGAAGTGGTGGACGAGCGCCTCGCCCATCTCTCCCGGCTCGCCGAGGAGCTCACGGCCCAGCGCGCGGAGGAGCGGATCGGAGAGACCCTGGAGGTACTGGTCGAGTCGGCGGACTCCCTTGAGGAGGACGGCGGAGCGATCGGCCGCGCCGCGCACCAGGCGCCCGAGACGGACGGCCAGGTGATCATCACCGGGGACGCGGCCATGCTCCGCGGGCTCACCCCCGGCCGTATGGTCAGGGCGAAGGTCGTGGACACGGAAGGCGTCGACCTGGTGGCCGAGTGTCTTTTCGAGGAGGCGGGCAGATGACCGGAGTCCCGGCATCCGCGACGGGCGGGACCGGCAGGCCGGCGCCCGGTGGCAAGCTGGGCGCCGCGGCCGTGAACCAGGCCAGCCTCTGGAACATCGCCAACATCCTCACCATGATGCGGCTGGTGCTCGTACCCGGCTTCGTGGTGCTGCTGCTCCAGGACGGCGGGCACGATCCGGTCTGGCGTGCCTGGGCGTGGGCCGCGTTCGCCGTCGCCATGATCACGGACGTCTTCGACGGCCATCTGGCACGGGCGTACGACCTGGTCACGGACTTCGGGAAGATCGCCGACCCGATCGCCGACAAGGCGATCATGGCGGCCGGACTGATCTGCCTCTCCTCGCTGGGAGACCTGCCCTGGTGGGTCACGGTCGTGATCCTGGCACGGGAGCTGGGCATCACCCTGATGCGGTTCTGGGTGATCCGGCACGGGGTCATTCCGGCCAGCCGCGGCGGGAAGCTGAAGACGCTGGCGCAGGGCACGGCGGTCGGGATGTACGTCCTCGTGCTGACCGGTCCACTCGCCACCCTGCGCTTCTGGGTGATGGCGGTGGCCGTGGTGCTGACGGTCGTCACCGGTCTGGACTACGTGCGTCAGGCGGTGGTGCTCAGGCGCCGTGGCCTGGCCGAGGAGCGCGCGGCCCGGACCGCCGAGACGCGGACCGCGGCGGGGCCGGCCCGATGACGGACGCCGCCCGGGTACTGGAGCTGCTCGCGGAACGCGGTCACACGCTGGCCGTCGCGGAGTCCCTCACGGGCGGTCTGGTGGCCGCGGAACTCACCTCCGTGCCTGGAGCCTCGCGGAGTTTCCTCGGGTCCGTCACGGCGTACGCCACGGCCCTCAAGCGGGCTCTGCTGGGCGTGGACGGGACCCTTCTGGCCGAGCGCGGGGCGGTTGACCCCGAGGTCGCCTCGCAGATGGCGACGGGTGTGCGCCACCGTCTCGGCGCCGACTGGGGCGTCTCGACGACCGGAGTCGCCGGACCCGGGCCCCAGGACGGCCGGCCCGTCGGCACGGTGTTCGTGGCGGTCGAGGGTCCGGCCGGCGCCGGGAAAGTGGTCGCATTGCGGTTGAACGGCGACCGCGCGGAAATCCGTAGAGAGAGCGTGAGGGGTGCGCTGACCCTGCTCCACGACGAACTCTCGGCGAATGCGCGGGCACAGGATACGGAACACCACGGGGGGAATTGATGTTTGCAGCCCTGAGTGAACACGACATCGCTCCCCGCACGGCCGCCGCGCGAGGCGGTACGGTGGTGCGTGAAGGATGCGGCTACGCGGTCCGAGGAGGGAGCCACCGATGATTCTGCTCCGTCGCCTGTTGGGTGACGTGCTGCGTCGGCAGCGCCAGCGCCAGGGCCGTACTCTGCGCGAAGTCTCCTCGTCCGCCCGAGTATCGCTCGGCTATCTCTCCGAGGTGGAGCGGGGGCAGAAGGAGGCTTCCTCCGAGCTGCTCTCCGCGATCTGCGACGCGCTTGACGTACGGATGTCCGAGCTCATGCGCGAAGTGAGCGACGAACTGTCGCTGGCCGAACTGGCCCAGTCTGCGGCGGCGAGCGAACCGGTGCCCGCACCGGTACGCCCCATGCTCAATTCGGTGTCGGTGACGTCGGTGTCAGGCGTGCCCACCGAGCGGGTGACCATCAAGGCGCCCGCGGAAGCGGTGGACGTCGTCGCCGCCTGAACCGAAGTGGGCGAAAGCCCCGGCCGGTGCCCAGCAGGGCGCCGACCGGGGCTTCCGTCGTTCCCGGACCCCTTTCGGGTGTGTGCGGCGGAGGCGTTTGAGATGCCCGCTCCGGGTGAGGCGTGTCATGGTGAGAAAACGGTCAACCAGTGGGAGGACACGCATGTCCGTCGTGAAGAGTTCGCTGTCCGAGACCGAGCTGAAGACGGTCGGCAACGCTCTGCAGGGAGCACTCGTCGATCTGGTCGATCTCTCGCTCGTCGCCAAGCAGGTGCACTGGAACGTGGTCGGACCACGTTTCCGCTCCGTCCACCTCCAGCTCGACGAGGTCGTCGCCACCGCGCGCCAGCACTCCGACGTGGTGGCCGAGCGCGCCTCGGCGGTCGGGGTCAACCCGGACGGCCGAGCCGCCTCCGTGGCCTCGGGCAGCGCCATCGGCGACGTTCCCGCGGGCTGGATCAAGGACGCCGAGGCCGTGAAGATCCTGGTGGACGCCCTCGGAGCCGTCATCGCGCGGATGCGCGAGCGGATCGAGGCCACGGACGCGCCGGACCCGGTCACCCAGGACATCCTGATCGGCCTCACGGCCGACCTCGAGAAGCACGCCTGGATGTTCCAGGCGGAGAGCGCCTGAGGGCTGCCCCCACCCTGGTGAGCCGCCCCGCGACGGCCGTGACACCGTTCGGCTCTCCGCGACCGCGCTCACGCCGCTCACGGACACGAACACCGCGTCGAGGACCGCACGGGCGGAGGTCGCGGTGCCCCCGCCGTGCGGTCCGTGCGCCGGGTCTGCCTCCCGTGCGCCCTCCCGCCGGGTGACGGGGCCGGTCTAGCGTCGACCGCAGGAGGCGGCCATGGTACGGCTACGGGTTCCCGCGGTGACGCACGTCCGGGTGGCGGGCGCACTGCTGGCCGGCGGGCTGTGGTGGTGGGCGGTGCTGCGACTGGCGCTGGTTCCGGCTCAGTCCGGACTGGTCGAGGGAGCGGTCGCGGCCGGTGGCTGGGGGCTGAGTCTGCTGCCGGTGCACGTGACGGCGTCCGCCGCCGCGGGCGGCCGGGGTGAGCGGAGTGAGGGGGCCACGTCGGGCGCGCGGTTCACCACGGCATCGCGACCCCGCCGTTCGGACGGAGGATCTGACCCGTCGTGAACGACGAGGCGTCGGAGGCGAGGTGGAGGACCGCGTGGGCGGCGTCCTCCGGTTCACCGACCCGGCTCAGGGGGGAGTTCCGCGCCATGGCCGCCTCCGTCGACTGCCGCGCGGCCGGGACCATACGACCGAATCCGACGGAACATCAGTCATGGAATGGGGTCGGGCCCTTCTGGCAGCCCGGGCACCAGTAGTCGACCCGGTCCGACACGTCCCGCGGTCCGGTCCCGCGCACCGGGGTCCCGCAGCGCGGACAGGGACGGTGGGCGCGGCCGTAGACATGGAGCCGCTCCCGGCCGGCGGCCGTCGTGGTCCTGCGGTCGGGACGGTCCTTGTTCGCCTCCAGCAGGCGGTGCGCGGTCGCCACCAGACGTTCCGGCACGCCCGGAGGGAGCTCGCCGAAGGGCAGCCATGGCGTCACACCGGCCAGGAAGGCCAGCTCCGCCTTGTAGACGTTGCCGATCCCGGCCAGATTCCGCTGATCGAGGAGGGCCTCGCCCAGGGGGCGTTCCGGGGCGACGCGGAGCCTGCGGACGGCTTCCCGAGGGTCCCAGTCCGGACCGAGGAGGTCCGGGCCGAGGTGGCCCACCACCTCAGCCTCGTCCACGGTGCGCAGCAGCTCGAGGACCGGGAGGCGGTATCCGACTGCCGTCCGCTCCGTGTTGCCGAGGATCGCCCGGATCTGATGAGACGGTCCCCCGCGCGGGCGTTCACCTGTGGCGTACACCCGCCACGCCCCCTCCATCCGCAGATGGGAGTGCAGGGTCAGACCGCCTTCGACACGGGTGAGCAGGTGCTTGCCGTGCGGGGTGACGTCGAGGACCGTCCGTCCGGCGAGATCGGCGGTGGCGCATCGCGGCACCCGCAGATCGCACCGGGTGAGCACGCGCCCGGCCAGCGCGGAGTCCAGGAGGCGCGCTGTCCGCCACACGGTGTCTCCTTCGGGCATGGCTCCATCCTTGATCTTGCGCGGGTATCCCTGGCTTCGGCCGGGGAAACGTGTCCTCGCCCCGGAGCCGCGCAGCGGCGGTGTTCTGCACCGGAAAGTCTGCCGTCAGCGGCTCGACCACGCCCACCGGACCGCTCTCGACCAGAGGAGCGCACGGCCCGTCCCCGGGGCCGCGACCGCGTCGCCCACAGGCGCGCGGCCCCCGCTGTCCGACCGGCCCGGCCGTTCAGGGACGCAGGCGGAGTCCCCGCGGAGTGGCATGGAACCCGGCGGCCTCCAGGGCGCCGGCGAGCGGCGAGGTGAGTGCCGCGCCGCCGTTGATCCTCTCCACCGTGATCGTGCCCAGCGTGCCGGCCAGGGCCGCACCGGCCAGTGCTTCGGCGGCCGCGTGCAGTGCCGGCGCGTCGGGATCGGTGGGCCAGGACAGGACCGTCCTCCCGCCCCGTTCCAGATAGAGCGCCGGCTCACCGTCCACCAGTACCACCAGGGAGCCCGCTTTGCGGCCCGGCTTGTGGCCTGCCCCGGTCGGCGGCTCCGGCCAGGGCAGCGCCGCCCCGTACGCGTTGGCCGGGTCCGCCGCGGCCAGCACCACCGCGCGCGGCCCGGCGCCCGCCTCGGCGCCTCGGTCGCGTGCCGTCGCCGCGGCCCGCAGCCGGTCGACGGCGCCGTCCATGGCGAACTGCGCCGCTCCCAGCCCCTCCACCACGTAGCCGCGGCGAGCCTGCCCGCTGTCCTCGAAGGCCGACAGGATTCGGTACGTCGCCGAGAATCCGCCCTCGACGCCCTCGGCGGCCACCGCGCCCCGGGTGACCACGCCGTGACGGTCCAGCAGTGTCCGGGCGAGCGCGTGGGCCCGGTGGGTCGGCTCCGGCTCCCGCGCCGGCAGCAGGGACCAGCGGCCACTGACCGTGGGCGGCCCGGTCCGCGAGGCGGGACGGGCCGCGGCCCCGAGCGATCCGTAACGGCCGCGCGGCACGGTGCGCTTGGCACGGTGAGCGGTGGACCCCGCCGTGCGGCCCGAGCCGAGCAGCGAACGGAGCGGCGCCAGGGTGTCGTTGGTGAGCCGCCCCGACCAGGCCAGGTCCCAGACGGCGTCGGCGAGCCCGGAATCGGTCGCGTCCGGGTGCGTCGTGGCGCGCACCTGGTCGGCGATCTGGCGGAAGAACAGCCCGTAGCCGCCGGTCAGCGCCGTGAGCACCGATTCGTGCAGTGCCGTGAGCTCCAGCGGGTGCGGCGGCGGAAGGAGCAACGGCGCCGCGTCGGCCAGGTAGAGGGAGAGCCAGCCGTCCTTGCCGGGCAGCGCGCCGGCCCCCGCCCACAGGACCTCGCCGGTCGTCGTCAGCTCGTCGAGCAGCCCGGGGGAGTACCCCCCGACCCGGGACGGCAGGATCAGCTTCTCCAGCGCGGAGGCAGGTACCGGAGCACCCTGCAACTGCTCGACCGCGCGCGCCAGTCCGTCGATGCCGCGCAGACCGTGGCCGCCGACGTGCTGCCACTGGGGCAGGAAGGTGGCGAGCGCGGCGGGCGCCACCGGCTCCAGTTCGTGCCGGAGCGCGGCCAGGGACCGGCGCCGCAGTCTGCGCAGGACACCCGCGTCGCACCACTCCTGGCCGATCCCGGAGGGGTGGAACTCGCCCTGGACCACCTTCCCGGCCGCGGCGAGGCGCTGCAGCGCACCATCCGTCACGGCCGCGCCCAGGCCGAAGCGGGCGGCGGCCGTGGCGGAGGTGAACGGCCCGTGCGTACGCGCGTGCCGGGCGAGCAGATCACCCAGCGGGTCCTTGACCGGCTCGGTGAACGCCTCGGGTACACCCACGGGCAGCGCCGTCCCCAGCGCGTCCCGCAGCCGTCCCGCGTCCTCGATCGCCGCCCAGTGCTCCGCCCCCGCGACCCGGACCCGGATGGCCCGCCGAGCCCGCTCGAGCTGCTGCCCCCAGCCGGGCTCGGCCCCACGCGCGGCCAGCTCGGCGTCGGTCAGCGGACCGAGGACGCGCAACAGGTCCGCCACGCCCTCCACGTCCTTGATCCGGCGATCCTCGGTGAGCCACCGCAGCTCACGCTCCAGCTCCGCGAGGACGTCGCCGTCGAGCAGCTCGCGCAGCTCCGCCTGGCCGAGCAGCTCGGCCAGGAGACGCGAGTCCAGGGAGAGCGCGGCGGCCCGCCGTTCGGCGAGCGGCGAATCGCCCTCGTAGAGGAACTGGGCGACGTACCCGAAGAGCAGGGAGCGGGCGAACGGGGACGGCTCGGGGGTGGTCACCTCGACGAGCCGGACCCGGCGGGACTCGATGTCCCCCATCAGCTCGGTGAGTCCGGGAACGTCGAAGACGTCCTGGAGGCACTCGCGGACCGCCTCGAGGACGATCGGGAACGACCCGAACTCGCTCGCCACCTGGAGCAGTTGCGCCGCACGCTGGCGCTGCTGCCAGAGCGGGGTCCGCTTGCCCGGGTTGCGCTTGGGCAGCAGCAGGGCGCGCGCCGCGCACTCGCGGAAGCGTGACGCGAAGAGCGCCGAACCGCCGACCTGGTCGGTGACGAGCGGCCCGATCTCCTCCTTGTCGAAGAGAGCGTCCGCCGCGCCGATCGGAGCCTGCTCGCTGTCGAACGACGTGTCCGGGTGCCGGTCCGGGCCCGCCGGGTCGTCGTCGAGGAGGTCCAGGCCCATCAGATCAGCGTCCGGCAGCCGCAGCACGATGCCGTCGTCCGCGTGCATGACCTGGGCGTCCATGCCGTACCGCTCGGCGAGCCGGGCCCCGAGCGCCAGCGCCCACGGCGCGTGCACCTGCGCTCCGAAGGGTGAGTGGATGACGATCCGCCAGTCGCCGAGCTCGTCCCGGAAGCGCTCGACCAGGATCGTCCGGTCGTCCGGCACGTGACCGCACGCCCGCCGCTGCTCGTCCACGTAGGCCAGGACGTTGTCACAGGCCCAGGCGTCCAGGCCCGCGGCGGCCAGCCGCGAGCGCGCGTCCTCCGGAGCGAGCGAGCCGACCTCCCGAAGGAACGCGCCCACCGCACGGCCCAGTTCCAGCGGTCTCCCCAGCTGGTCGCCCTTCCAGAACGGCAGCCGTCCCGGCACCCCGGGGGCGGGCGAGACCAGGACCCGGTCCCGGGTGATGTCCTCGATGCGCCAGCTGGTCGTGCCCAGCGTGAAGACGTCGCCGACCCGCGACTCGTACACCATCTCCTCGTCGAGCTCCCCGACCCGGCCGCCGCCCTTCTTCGGGTCCGCGCCCACCAGGAAGACACCGAACAGGCCCCGGTCGGGGATCGTGCCGCCGGAGGTGACGGCGAGCCGCTGCGCCCCGGGACGGCCGGTGACCGTCCCGGTGACCCGGTCCCAGACGACCCGTGGGCGCAGCTCGGCGAAGGCGTCCGAGGGGTAGCGGCCGGCGAGCATGTCCAGCACGGCGGTGAACGCCGACTCGGGCAGCGAGGCGAAGGGCGCCGCCCGCCGCACGGTGGCCAGCAGGTCGTCCACCTGCCAGCTGTCCAGGGCGACCATCGCGACGAGCTGTTGCGCGAGCACGTCCAGCGGATTGGCCGGAACACGCATCGACTCGATGGCACCGGCCCGCATCCGTTCGGTGACCACGGCCGCCTGCACCAGGTCGCCGCGGTACTTGGGGAAGACCACGCCCGTGGACACGGCGCCTACCTGGTGTCCTGCGCGGCCCACCCGCTGGAGCCCGGAGGCGACGGAGGGCGGCGACTCCACCTGGACGACCAGGTCCACCGCGCCCATGTCGATGCCCAGCTCCAGGCTGGAGGTGGCGACCACGGCCGGCAGGCGGCCCGCCTTGAGGTCCTCCTCGACCTGGGAACGCTGCTCTTTGGACACCGAGCCGTGGTGCGCGCGGGCGAGCAGCGAGGGGGCGCCCAGAGCTGCCCCGGACTGGGCCATGATCTCGGCGGGCGGCGAGCCCTCGGGCATCACTTCACCGGTGGCCCGCTCGTACGCGATCTCGTTGAGGCGGTTGCACAGGCGCTCGGCGAGACGGCGAGAGTTCGCGAACACGATCGTGGAGCGGTGCGCCTGGACGAGGTCGGCGATGCGTTCCTCGACCTGGGGCCAGATCGACGGCCGGTCGCCGCCTTCCCGGCCCTCGGTCGCCGGTGAGCCGCTCAGCTCGCCCATGTCCTCGACCGGGACCACCACCGACAGGTCGAACTCCTTCCCCGAGGGCGGCTGGACGATCTCCACCCGGCGCCGCGGGGAGAGGTAGCGCGCCACCTCGTCCACCGGACGGACCGTCGCCGACAGGCCGATCCGGCGGGCGGGGCGCGGCAGCAGTTCGTCGAGCCGCTCCAGGGACAGGGCGAGGTGCGCGCCGCGCTTCGTCCCGGCGACCGCGTGGACCTCGTCCAGGATCACCGTCTCGATGCCGGACAGCGCCTCGCGCGCGGCTGAGGTCAGCATCAGGAACAGGGACTCGGGGGTGGTGATCAGAATGTCCGGCGGCCGGGTGGCCAGAGCCCGGCGCTCGGCGGGCGGGGTGTCCCCGGAACGGATGCCGACCCGGATGTCGGGCTCGGGCCGCCCGAGCCGGACGGACTCCTGGCGGATGCCCGTCAGCGGGGAGCGTAGATTGCGCTCGACGTCCACCGCGAGGGCCTTGAGAGGCGAGACGTAGAGCACCCGGCAGCGCTTCCTCGGTTCGGCGGGCGGCGGCGTCGAGGCGAGCCGGTCCAGGGAGGCCAGGAACGCGGCGAGGGTCTTCCCGGAACCGGTCGGGGCCACGACGAGTACGTCCGAGCCCTCACCGATCGCCCGCCAGGCGCCCTCCTGCGCCGCCGTGGGCGCGGTGAAGGCCCCGGTGAACCAGCCGCGGGTCGCGGGGGAGAAGGAATCGAGCGCGGGCGTGACCATGTCCCCCATCGTGCACCTCGCCACTGACAATCGCCCGGACCGGCCCCGGCCCGGCGGGCGGGCGGAGAATGGGGACATGGCGAGCGGCGAGCGGGCACGGTACTGGCAGTATCCCGAGCTGCCCGGGGTCGATCTGCTGCACGCCCGCTACGTCCGGAAGACCTTCGCCCGGCACACCCACGAGACCTTCGTCTTCGCCGCGATCACCGCGGGGGTCGAGGCATTCCACCACCGGGACGAACTCGTCCACGCGGGGCCCGGCCAGATCGCCCTCGTCAACCCGGACACCTCGCACACCGGACACGCGGGCGTACCCGAGGGATGGACGTACCGCACGATCTACCCCGACGCCGGACTGATCCGGTCCATCGCCGCCGACACCCTCGCCCTGCGCGGTTCCGTCGGCTTCACCGAGCCCGTCGTGGACGATCCGCAGGCCGCGCGGCTCGTCCTCGGCGTGCACCGGGCGGCCGAGGAGGGCAACGCGCTCGCCGCCGACAGCCTGCTGCGGCTGGTCACGGCGCGGATGCTGCGCAGTCACGGCGGCCGGATCGGCTCCCCGCCGGCGCCGCGCTCGGCCGGAGCCCGCAACGCGGAGCGCGCCCGCGCCCTCCTCGAGGCGCGGATGACCGACCCACCGACCCTGGAGCGCCTCGCCGACCATCTCGGCACCAGCCCCTTCGCGCTGCTGCGGGCCTTCCGGGACGCCTACGGGATGCCGCCCCACACCTGGCTGACCGACGCGCGGGTCCGGCGCGCGCGGAGGCTCCTGGACGCGGGGACGCCCCCCGCCGAGGCGGCCGTGGCCGTCGGGTTCACCGACCAGCCGCACCTCAACCGGCACTTCGTCCGCAGTGTCGGCGTCCCGCCGGGCGCCTACCAGCGCGCAAGAACGTACAAGACCACCGGGGACCGGGGCCGGTAGCGTTCCCGGAGTGGCAGAACAGACAGCACCTCCGGTCATACGGCCCGCCGCCGACACGGCGGCGGAGAGAGCGGTACCCGGAGTCCCGGCCAAGGCGGACTCGGCGGTCGTGCGCGACGCCCTGGGCGTCGGGGTCGCCGTCGGGCTCTCCGGCTTCGCCTTCGGGGTGACCTCGGCGGGGTCCGGCCTGAGCCTGCTGCAGACCTGCGCGCTCAGCCTCCTCGTCTTCACCGGTGCCTCGCAGTTCGCGCTGATCGGGGCGCTGGCGTCGGGGGGCAATCCGTTCACGGCGGCGGCCGGTGCCTTCTTCCTGGGAACCCGCAACGCCTTCTACGGGCTTCGCCTGTCCCAGTTGCTCGCGCTGCCTCGCGCGGTCAGGCCCTTCGCCGCGCACTGGGTGATCGACGAGACGACGGCGGTGGCGCTGGCACAGCCCGGCCGGCGCGCCGCGCGGATCGGTTTCACCGTCACCGGACTCACCCTGTACGTGCTGTGGAACCTGACCACCCTGCTCGGTGCGCTGGGTGCCGAGGCCATCGGCGACACCAGCGACTGGGGGCTGGACGCGGCCGGCCCGGCCACCTTCCTCGCCCTGCTGGCGCCCATGCTCCGCACCGCCACCGAACGCGCCACCGCGGGTCTCGCGGTCCTCCTCGGTCTCGGGCTGTCGCCGGTGCTGCCGGCGGGGGTCCCGGTCCTCGCGGCGGCACTCGCCGCGCCCGCCGTGCTCTGGGTCCAGGGGCGCCGGGCCGCCGCCCGCGCGGCCGACGAGGCCGGTGGGAGCAGTGGCGCCGGCGGGGCAGGCGAGTACAAGGAGGACGCCCGATGAACGTCTGGATCGCGATCGGCCTCACCGCTGTCGGGTGCTACCTGGTCAAGCTCCTCGGACTGTTGGTCCCCGCGGGCACCCTGGAACGGCCCCTGGTCCAGCGACTCGCGGGCCTGTTGCCCGTCGCCCTGCTGGCCGCGCTCACCGCCCAGCAGACCTTCAGCGCCGGCGGCCTGCCGGCCCTGGACGCCCGAGCCGCCGGACTCGCGGCGGCGGCCGTGGCACTGGTCCTGCGCGCGCCCTTCCTGCTCGTGGTGGCCGCGGCGGTGCTGGTGACGGCGGGCGTCCGCGCTCTCGGCGGCTGACCGGGACGGGCGCGCGCCACGGCTCTCCCCGCTCACGGCCGTCGGCGGGTACGGGTCAGCCGATCCGACGCCCGTGCGCGCGCAGGGTCCGCAGCGCCTCGATCGTGACGATCGGCCGCGCCTCCAGGGAGGTGCCCGGAGCCCACTGCCGCCATGCGACCGGCCAGCCGCCGTCCTCCCGCTGCGCCGCGGCGAGACGGTCGAGCGAGCGTCCCATCTCCTCGTCCGTGAACCAGCGGCGCGCCAGTGAGTCCGGTACCCGGGCGTAGTCGTAGGGGAAATGGTGCTCGCCGGGCGCGTACCCGGGGGACACCGGGAAGTCGTCGAGCCGGTCCGGGTCCAGCACCGCGAGCTTCTGCTCACGGACCATCCGGCCCAGCCGGTCGCCCAGCACCTGGGCGCGCGAGCGGTCCGGGACGCCGTCCAGGAAGGCGACCGCGGCCTGGACCTCGTACGGGTGCGAGGTCTCCAGCGCCTCGACCGCGGCCCAGCAGAACTCCGTGGCACGGAACAGCCAGGCGTGCCAGACCTGGTTGCGGTGGAGCAGACCGACCACCGGCCCGGTGGCCAGCAGCGAGCCGGGCGGGTCGTCGACGACGGGGACGAAGGGCGCGGACGGGTAGCCGCGCTGGGAGGGAGTCACCGCGGGCAGCGCGCCCTCGTGCGTGGAGACCTCGGTGAGATAGCGGCAGATCCGTTCCACGCGCATCCCGCCGCAGCGCCCGATGGCGTCCAGGACCCGCAGGGCGGCGCCGGTGTGCAAGGGCTGGCTGACCGGGCCGCGCAGATCCGGTTCGAGGGCGTGCCCGTAGCCGCCGTCCTCGTTCAGGTAAGCGGCCAGGGCCGTCTCGACCGGTTCCGCGTCACCACGCAGGAAGTGATAGGCGAACCTGCGTTGTTCGAGGACACGGGCCGTGAGCCAGACGAAGTGCTCGGCGCGTGCGAGGGGGGTCGTGGGCGGAGCCGGGAGTGGGGCCGCGAGAGGAGTTCCAGCCATGCTCCGACCGTAGGCCGCCCAGAGCGTATGACAAGGGGTACGGGCCGGGCTGCACTCTTGGGAGCGCGATACTGGGGGCATGCGGTTGACGATTTTCTGGGAGCGGATGGCGGACCACTTCGGTGGGTCCTACGCCGAGTCCTTCGCACGGGACCACGTGATGTCCGAACTGGGCGGCCGGACGGTCCACGAGGCCCTGGACGCCGGATGGGAGGCGAAGGACGTGTGGCGGGCGGTCTGCTCGGCCGTCGGCGTCCCCGCGGAGAAACGCTGAGACCCGCCCGCGCGGTGTCGGCGCCCCGGGTCCGCCGACGGGCGGCGGGGCGGAACGGAACCCTCGCGCGGTGCGGGAGACTGGCGGGGTGGCACCGACCGACGAGAACGACGACAGCACCCGTGAGCCGATGCCCCCGCGCGTGACGGGGAGCGGCCGGACCGAGGCGACGGGCGGGCGGACGGCCCGCGGGGCGACCTCCACGGCCGCTGCCGTCACGGCGACCGCCGCCCCCGGCCCGGCCGCGACCGCCGTGGCCCCCGAGCCCGACACCCCCGCCGAGGTCCCCGAGGTCCCCGAGGTCCCCGAGGTCCCCGAGGTCTCCGGGCACGCGCCCGATTCCGCCGTCGTCCCCGGTGAGGCCGGGGGCGTCAGGGGGGAACGGATGCCCCGCTGGCTGCCCCGTGCCCTGGTGCTCGCCCTGACGCTCGTCGCCTGCTTCCAACTGGGCAGCTGGGCCTTCCACCAGCTCGTCGGGCTGCTCGTCAACGTCCTGCTCGCCTTCTTCCTCGCCCTCGCGATGGAGCCGGCGGTGGGGCGTATGGCCGCGCGCGGCATGCGCCGCGGCCCGGCCACCTTCCTCGTCTTCCTCACCGTGATCGTCGTGGGTGTCGGGTTCGTCGTGCTGCTCGGCTCGATGCTCGCGGGCCAGATCGTCGACATGGTCGAGAACTTCCCCCAGTACCTCGACTCCCTGATCAACTGGATCAACCAGACCTTCCACACGGAGCTCTCCCGCGTCGAGGTCCAGGACAGCCTGTTGCGCTCCGACTGGCTGCGGAAGTACGTCCAGAACAGCGCGACCGGCGTCCTGGACGTCTCCGCCACCGTCCTCGGCGGCCTGTTCAAGCTGCTGACGATCTTCCTTTTCTCGTTCTACTTCGCGGCCGACGGGCCCCGGCTGCGCCGCGCGCTGTGCTCGGTCCTGCCGCCGGCCCGTCAGACGGAGGTACTGCGCGCCTGGGAGATCGCCGTCGACAAGACGGGCGGCTACCTCTACTCGCGTGGTCTGATGGCCCTGATCTCCGGCATCGCCCACTTCGTGCTCCTGGAGGTCCTGGGCGTGCCGTACGCGCCCGCGCTCGCGGTGTGGGTCGGGCTGGTCTCGCAGTTCATCCCCACCATCGGCACCTATCTGGCGGGTGCGCTCCCGATGCTCATCGCGTTCACCGTGAACCCCTGGTACGCGCTGTGGGTGCTGGTCTTCGTCGTGGTCTACCAGCAGTTCGAGAACTACATGCTCCAGCCGAAGCTGACGTCCAGGACCGTGGACATCCATCCCGCGGTGGCCTTCGGTTCGGTGATCGCGGGCACGGCGCTGCTCGGGGCGGTCGGGGCGCTGATCGCGATCCCGGCCGTGGCCACCCTGCAGGCGTTCCTCGGCGCCTACGTGAAGCGGTACGCGGTGACGGACGATCCCCGCGTCCATGGTCACCGGCGCTACGGGGAGGCGGTCGTGGCCCGGCTGCAGAAGGCGCTCCAGAACAAGAGGGAGCAGGGCCAGACGGGGTCCCCCGGCTCCGTGGACGACGTCGGCCCCGCGGACCCCCGGGGCGCCCCGGAGCCCGCTCCCGCGACGCGGTCGCCGCAGTCCGCCGCCGGAGAGCCGGCGGAACGGTCACGGCGCCTCGGCTCTCCGAGAGACGGCATCTGACCGGCGGCGGTCCAGGGAACCGCCGGGGCCGAGCGGCGGCGAACCACGTCCCCGCTCCCCGGCCGCGCTCGCCGCGCCCGGCCACGACGTTCGGTGGCCGGGCGGAACGCTCGGTCACCGTGCCTCGTCCGGGGTCGGCGTGGTGCGCTTGACACTAAAATCGAACATCCATTCTTATGGAAGTCCGGCCCTCGGAATCACGGGGTTGTGGCCGAGTTGTCCACAGGTCGGAGAGACGCCGCGGCCCATTGTCAGTGGCAGGGGTTAGCGTCTTTCACATGAAGCGATCGACTCAAGCAAACCGGGTGGAACCCATGGCAGGAACCGACCGCGAGAAGGCGCTCGACGCCGCGCTCGCACAGATTGAACGGCAATTCGGCAAGGGTGCCGTGATGCGCATGGGCGACCGGACCCAGGAGCCGATCGAGGTGATCTCCACCGGCTCGACCGCCCTGGACGTCGCCCTCGGCGTCGGTGGTCTGCCCCGCGGACGCGTCGTGGAGATCTACGGACCGGAGTCCTCCGGTAAGACGACCCTGACCCTGCACGCCGTCGCCAACGCCCAGAAGGCCGGCGGCCAGGTCGCCTTCGTGGACGCCGAGCACGCCCTCGACCCCGAGTACGCCAAGAAGCTCGGCGTCGACATCGACAACCTGATCCTCTCCCAGCCGGACAACGGCGAGCAGGCCCTCGAGATCGTCGACATGCTGGTCCGCTCCGGCGCGCTCGACCTCATCGTCATCGACTCCGTCGCCGCGCTCGTCCCGCGTGCGGAGATCGAGGGCGAGATGGGCGACTCGCACGTGGGTCTCCAGGCCCGTCTGATGAGTCAGGCCCTGCGGAAGATCACCAGCGCGCTCAACCAGTCCAAGACCACCGCGATCTTCATCAACCAGCTCCGCGAGAAGATCGGCGTCATGTTCGGCTCGCCGGAGACCACGACGGGTGGCCGCGCGCTGAAGTTCTACGCCTCGGTGCGCCTGGACATTCGCCGCATCGAAACCCTCAAGGACGGCACGGACGCGGTCGGCAACCGCACCCGCGTCAAGGTCGTCAAGAACAAGGTCGCGCCGCCCTTCAAGCAGGCCGAGTTCGACATCCTCTACGGCCAGGGCATCAGCCGCGAGGGCGGACTGATCGACATGGGAGTCGAGCACGGCTTCGTCCGCAAGGCCGGCGCCTGGTACACGTACGAGGGCGATCAGCTGGGACAGGGCAAGGAGAACGCCCGCAACTTCCTGAAGGACAACCCGGACCTCGCCAACGAGATCGAGAAGAAGATCAAGGAGAAGCTGGGCGTCGGAGTCCGGCCGGAGACGGCCGAGGCGGGCGCGGACGCCGCGGGAGCGGCGGCGGCCACGGAGGAGGCGGCCAAGCCCGTATCCGCTCCGGCGGCCAAGGCCACCAAGGCGGCCAAGGCTCCGGCGGCCAAGAGCTGACACGGTGACCCGGCGTACCGAATGGCCGGGCGACAGCCCCGACTCGTCGAGGGCCGAGAAGGAGCTGTCGCCCCAAGATCCGGCTGAGCGGGCGCGGGCGATCTGTCTGCGCCTGCTCACCGGAACCCCCCGCACCCGCAAACAGCTCGCCGACGCCCTGCGCAAGCGGGAGATCCCCGACGAGGTCGCCGAGGAGGTCCTCTCCCGTTTCGAGGACGTGGGGCTGATCGACGACGCCGCCTTCGCGGGCGCCTGGGTGGAATCGCGGCACCACGGCCGTGGCCTCGCCCGGCGTGCGCTCGCCCGTGAACTGCGGACGAAGGGCGTGGACCCCTCGTTGATCCAGCAGGCCGTGGGACAGCTCGATTCCGCGCAGGAGGAGACCACGGCCCGCGAGCTCGTCGACCGCAAGCTCCGTGCCACCCGCGGCCTGGAGCGCGACCGTCGGCTGCGGCGCCTCGCGGGCATGCTCGCGCGCAAGGGATATCCCGAGGGCCTGGCCCTGCGGGTCGTCCGGCAGGCGCTGGAGGAGGAGGGCGAGGACACCGAGGGACTGGACGAGCCCTTCTGACGGCTCGACGGAACCGACCGCCTCTCCCCGGCTTCGAGCGGATGGCCCGAAGAGACGGCCCCGGTCAGAAGGCATGGGGAGGAGGCATGGAGAGAAGGCCGTTGCCACCCCGCTGCGACCGCCGGAGCCACACCCGAGCCTCGGCGAACACCGCCGGTCACCCCGTCAGCTCCGGGCGACGTCCTTGACGAACACCATGGCGTCGCTGTCCGCCAGGTGGGCCGGGTCGAGAGGGGCGTAGCCGAACCAGGGGGAGACACGCGGAGCGGGCAGCGTGTCGCCCAGGGCGTCGGCCAGCCGCGAGGCATCGACGACACAGCGGTCCTCCGGGAGCGCGTACAGAAGCCCTTCGACGCTGTCCGGCGGCGGTGCGCCGACTCCCTGGTGCCGGATCGTCCCGAGGGCCGTGGACACGAAGCCGTACTCCGTACCGAGCCGGGCACTCACCAGCGCACCGGCGCCCCACCACTCCAGCGGCGCCCCGCCCATCCGTACCGTGCTCTTCCGCCGCTGGAGATGTGAGTTGTGGGCGTGTACCAGCGCGGGGCCCCGAGCGGCGACGGCGAGGAGATTGTGGGCCATCATCCGGTCCCGTACGGCCACCAGCCGGGTCATGCGGGCCGGTGAGGTGTCGGCCATCCAGTGGTGATATCGCAGCAGACCGGCGGCGGTCCGCCCGTACAGGCGGGCACGGTCCCAGGCGTCCCGCGAGGTCGCGGCGATCAGATGGGGCGTCCGCTCGTCGAGCAGCGCCACCAGGTCGTCCGCGAGGAGCCTCAGCCGCCCGGCCTCGGCGGAACGGCCCACGGACCGGACCGGGTCCCTCATCGCACCGGGATCGGTCCACCGGTCGTCGGGGCCGAGCAGGGCCTCGAGCCGCTCCGCGGTACACGGGAGCAGGCCCGGGTCGTCCACCCAGGCCGAGAGATAGGCGTGCAGGGCGACGAGTGCCTGCCGGGGGCTCTCGGCGCCGGTGATCTCCAGGGGGCCGTCGATGCCGGCGAATCGGAGCCGCTCGGCGGAGGGCCGGCCGTCGTTGTGGGCGCGCATCCACTGCACCAGCTCGCGGTTGGCCGCGGACGCGCCCCACCCGTGGCTGATTCCTCGTTCCATGACCTCGTCGAGGGTGCCCGTGCCCGAGGTGACGTGCGCGTCCACGACCAGGGCCCTCAGGCAGTCGCTCTCGATCGCGATCGTGCGGTAGCCCTCCTCCTCGACGAGCTGCCGGAAGAGGCCGTTGCGCAGGTCGAGCAGCGCGTCCTCGCCGTGGGTGGGCTCGCCCAGGGCGAGCAGCCGAGGCAGGGAGGGGAGCAGTCCCCTGACGGCGTCCACCCCGAGGGCATGGGTGGTGCCCGTGATGTCGATATCCATGCCTTCCACGCTATCGTTGAACTTTCGGTGGAGACTTTTCCGGAATCTCTCTTGGTGTGGACGGGATGATGGGGCGAAACCTTCAAAGCGATGAGCGGCTGAGGCCGGTCGATCTGGCGCGTGAGCACGGGTTGTCCACGCAGGCGGTCAGGAACTACGAGGAGGCCGGCGTCCTTCCGGCCGCCGGTCGCACGCCCCACGGCTACCGCACCTACACGCCGCTGCACGCCGCGGCCCTGCGCGCGTTCGTCGCCCTGCTCCCCGGCCACGGCCACCCGGCCGCCACGTCGATCATGCGGGCGGTCAACGAGGGAGCGGTCGACGAGGCGTTTCGGCTCATCGACGCCGGCCACGCCCAGCTCCTCGACGACCGCCGGACGCTCCGGGCCGTCGAGAACGCCCTTCGCGACCTGGAGCCGCCGCTCCCGGACGCCGCACCGGGCGTATCAGGCGCGGATGTCCCGGCGGGAAAGGGAGCGGGCGCGGGGTCCGGGGCCGGTGACACGTTTATCGGGCCGCTGGCGGGAAGACTCGGCGTCCGGCCCGCGACGCTGCGGGCATGGGAACGCGCCGGGCTGCTCCGCCCCCGCCGCGATCCGTCGACCGGGTACCGCGTCTACGGTGAGGCCGACGTGCGGGACGCCCGGCTGATCCACCAGCTGAGGCGAGGCGGCCATCTGCTGGAGCAGATCGCCCCCCTGGTCGACCAGGTGCGGACCGCCGGAGGGCTGGCGCCGCTGGAGGCCGCACTACGGGACTGGCGGGGGCGGCTCTCCGCCCGCGGGCGGGCGATGCTGGCCGGGGCCGCCGAGCTGGAGGCGTACCTCAGCCGGCGCGGCTGAGAGCCTGTCGGGTGGCCTTCGACCGACAGGCTCTGAGGCTCCGCCCGCCGTCTCCGGCCGCCCCTCACCCGTTGCCGGGGACCACCTCGCCCCTCACCCGGTGCCGTTGGCCGTCGAGGAGGGGGCCGGTTCGGACGCCGGCCTCGGCACCTCCTCGCTCTTCGGCGGTGCCGTGTCACCCGGGGCCTTCCCCGCTTCCCGGGGCGTCGAGCCGCCCCGGGAAGCGTCCGTCGCCGCGTACAGCTCCTCGGGCCGGACCCCGGAGAAGGCGGCGACCAGGTGACCGTCCGGACGCACCAGCAGTACCGCGTGCGCCGCCGCGCCCGGGTATGCCTCGGTCACCAGGACCTCCGCCCGCGCCGGCAACGCACGCACCGTCTCGACGAGCCGGGGCATCAGGCCCGCGCTCTTCCAGTGCCGTCGGTCCCACACTCCGGTTCCGGGCGCGACCAGCACCACCAGGAACAAGCCCCGTCCGAGGCGGTCCCGGAGCCGTACCGTCGCGCCGTCCGGTGCCGTGACGGGGACGTCCCGGACCGGCGCGCCCGGCCGGGTGGCCACAGGTGTCCGAACGCCGGGGTCCGTGGCGGCGAGGGGGGAGTGCGGGTACTCCGGGGGTGCGCCCAACGGCCCGCGCCCCAGGTGGCCTTCGGTGAGCAGGGTGTCGTGGCCACGGGTGCCGCCGGGGATGTACGTGCGCAGACCGCCCCCGCCGCGCAGGACGGGCAGCGACTGGTCGGCGGCCCGCAGCCGGGAGGCGACGGCGGTCCTCCGCTCGCTCTGGTAGCTGTCGAGCAGGGTCTCGGAGCCCCCGTGGTGCCAGGCGTACGCGAGTTTCCAGGCCAGGTTGTCCGCGTCCCTCAGCCCCTCGTCGAGCCCCTGGGTGCCGACCGCGCCGAGCAGGTGCGCGGCGTCGCCCGCCAGGAAGACGCGGCCCACCCGCCAGCGCCGGGCGAGCCGGTGGTGCAGCGTGTGGACGCCGGTGTCGATCAGTTCGTACGGAGGTGTCGTGCCCTCGCACCAGCCGGCCAGGGTGTCGCGGATGCGGCTGACGAGCGCGTCGGGGGTGACGAGCTCGCCGCGCGGCGGCAGCAGCCAGTCGATCCGCCAGACGCCGTCGGGCAGTGGACGGGCCGCGATCTCGTCGCTTCCCCGCCACGGGGGCTGACGGTGCAACAGGGCCTGCCCTGGCCAAGGGAGTTCGGTGCGCACCGCGGCGACCGCGTGTCGCTCCACCGCCGTGCGTCCCGGGAAGCGGACGCCGAGCAACTTGCGCACGGTGGAGCGGGCGCCGTCGCAGCCGACGAGGTGGCTGCCACGCCACCAGGTCGCTCCGGGGCCCCGGGTGTGTGCGGTGATCCCGTCCGCGTCCTGTTCGATCGTGTCGAGCCGGGCCTCCGTGACGAGCTGGACGAGCCCCTGGCCGGCGATCGCGGCGCGCAGACCGCGGGCGAGGGCGTGCTGCGGGATGTGCAGCGGGGCGGACGGGCTCGTCTCGTCGTCCCCGTGCGGAACCTGGCTCAGCTCGAGGCGCCTCGTCTGCTGCTTGCGGCGCAGTGAGCGCCAGCCGACCCAGCGGACCCCTTCGTCACGCAGGGTGGCGCAGCCGAGGCGTTCCGCCCAGGCCGCCATGTCCTCGCGCAGCACCACGGACCGGGCCGGGCGGGGTTCCTCCTTGCCGGAGCCTTCGTCGAGCACGACGCTGGGCACGCCTTGGGCGGCCAGGGCAAGGGCGAGCGCGAGGCCCACGGGCCCCGCGCCGACAATGATCACCGGGTCCACGGCGTGGCTCCTGAAGGCCGTTCGGTCATGCGGCAACAGCGAAGTGTGGCGCGAGCCCGGTGCATGGTCACAGAACGTATGCAACCCACTGCGGGTGCGTGCGTCAAGTGACAGGGGCAGCGGCGACCGCCACTGCCCCCGGATGATGTCACATGGTGTCAGATCTTCTTGCCGCCGGGCCCGTCGGCCGTGCCGTCGTCGGGCGCTCCCGGCACCGGCAGGGCCTGCTCGCCGCCCGGGGTGAGCGTCGTGGGCCCGGCCTCGGCGACGGCGATCCCGGTCTTCGCCCGGCGGCCCCGCTTCTCGATCCAGGTGGCGAGCGAGGAGAGGGCCAGGCACATCGCGATGTAGATGGTGCCGATGACCACGATGGTGGAGACGTACGGGTACTGGCCGTTGACCTGGGTGTTGGACGCGATCAGGCGGGCCGTCTGGAGCAGCTCGGGGTAGAGGATCACGAAGCCGAGCGAGGTGTCCTTGAGGGTGACCACCAACTGGCTGATGATCGTCGGCAGCATCGCCCGGATCGCCTGCGGCATCAGGACGGTCGTCATCACCTGGGTCTTGCTCATCCCCAGGGCGTACGCCGCCTCCCGCTGCCCCTTGGGTACCGCGTTCACGCCGGCGCGCAGCACCTCGGCCTGGACGCAGCCGTTGTAGATGGACAGGCCCAGGGCCAGTGCCCACATCGAGTAGTCGGTCAGGAATCCGACCCACACGGCGTAGATCGTGATCAGCAGCGGGATGGAGCGGAAGACCTCGATGAAGCCGGTGGCCAGCAGGCGGACCGGAGCGTGGTCGGAGAGCCGGGCCACGGCCAGCAGTACGCCGAGGACGAGCGAGCCGACCGCGGCGAGGCCGAATGCCTTCAGGGTGGCGAGCACCGCGTCGGCGATGTTCTGCCGGATGCCCGCGTAGTTGAAGATGTCCCACATCTCGGGGGCGAGGTGCCCCTTCTCGTTCAGCCGGACGACGCTGACGGTGATCAGCGCGACGATGGCGACGGTGCCCAGCACGGCGAGGCCGCGGTTGCGGACCCGGGCCTTGGGACCGGGCGAGTCGTAGAGAACGCTGGCACTCATCGGGCGACCTCCATACGGCGCTCAAGGAGACGGAAGATCCCGCTGATGGTGAAGGTGATGACCAGGTACGCGGCGGCCACCCAGACGAAGATCGGGGCGATGGCGTACCCCTCCTCGCTCATCAGCGTCTGCCAGCCGAAGAGTTCGGTGACGCTGAAGGCGCCGGCGATGGCCGAGTTCTTGGTGAGCGCGATGAAGATCGAGCTCAGCGGCGGCAGGACGGTCCGCGTCGCCTGCGGCAGGACGATCATCCGCAGTGTCTGCGAGAAGGTCATGCCCAGCGAACGGGCGGCCTCCGCCTGCCCGAGCGGCACGGTGCTGATGCCGGACCGGACGGCCTCGCAGACGAACGCCGAGGTGTAGAAGCCGAGCGCGAGCGAGGCGAGCACGAACGGGCTCATCCCGGGGAAGAGGATCTCCGGAACCACGAAGAACGAGATGAGGAAGAGCAGCGTCAGGGGCGTGTTGCGCAGCATCGTCACCCAGAGGGTGCCGAACCAGCGCAGCGGCGGCACGGGCGAGACCCGGAATCCGGCGACGACGACGCCGAGGAGCAGCGCGATGACCGAGCTGACGGCGGTGATCGACACGGTTCCTATGAAGCCGTCGCGGAACTCTGGGAAATGGTCGAGCAGTACGTTCATGAGGTCTCCGCGTCGGCGGTCGGCGGCCTACGAGCGAGGCGTGCCAAGGCTTACGGGCAAGGCGTGCGGGCAGGTCGAGCGGCGCCCCGCGCCATGGCACGGGGCGCTCGGCTCACCCGGGATCAGTAGCGGTCGATCATCGGCGGCTCGGTGTACGCCGAGCCCGAGAGGCCCAGGGTGGCCTCGTAGATCTTCTTGTACGTGCCGTCCTTGACACGCGCGTCAAGGATGTCGTTGATCTTGTCGCGCAGAGCCTTGTCGTCCTTGTTCATACCGATGCCGTACGGCTCGTCGGTGAACGGCTTGCCGACGACCTTCAGCTTGCCGGCGTTGGCGGCGGCGTAGCCCTTGAGGATCGAGTCGTCGGTGGTGACGGCGTCGACCTGCTTGGTGACGAGTTGCTGCACGCAGTCCGAGTACTTGCCGAGCTCGACGGTCTCGGCGCCGTACTCCGGCTTCTTGATCTCCTGGAGCGGGGTGGAGCCCGTGATGGAGCAGACCTTCTTGCCCTTGAGGGTGTCGGGGCCCGTGATGGCGGTCTCGTCCTTGCGGACCAGGAGGTCGGCACCGGCCTTGTAGTACGGACCGGCGAAGCCGACGAGCGCCTTGCGCTTGTCGTTGATCGTGTACGTACCGACGTAGTAGTCCACCTGGCCGGTGGAGATCGCCGTCTCGCGGAGCTTGGAGTCGACGGTCTTCCACTCGATCTTGTCCGCGCTGAACCCGAGCTCGGCAGCGATCATCTTGGCGATCTCGATGTCGAAGCCCGACCGCTCCTTGGTCGCCTGGTCCTCGAAACCGAGGTAGGGCTGGTCGGCCTTGGAACCGATGATCAGCTTGCCGCGCTTCTGCGCCTCCTTGAAGACCGACGACTCCAGGGTCACATCGGTGGCGACGGTGTACGTGGGGAGCTGGGGCGCGCTCTTGTCGCCGGGGTTCACGGCGGGCTTGTCGCCGGCGGAACCCTCCTTGCCGCCGCACGCGGTCGCGGTCAGTGCGAGTACGGCGACGGCCACGGCCGCGGTCTTGCGGAGCTTCATGCGGAACATCCCTTGAGTCGTGGGTTGTCGATCGGCGGGGAAAAGGTGCGGGACGGCACCGTCAGTGGTGCAGGATCTTCGACAGGAAGTCCTTGGCCCGGTCGCTGCGCGGGTTGCTGAAGAACTCGTCGGGCGTGGCCTGTTCGACGATCCTGCCGTCGGCCATGAACACCACCCGGTTGGCTGCGGAGCGGGCGAAGCCCATCTCGTGGGTGACCACGACCATCGTCATCCCGTCGCGCGCCAACTGCTGCATGACCTCGAGGACCTCGTTGATCATCTCGGGGTCGAGTGCCGAGGTCGGCTCGTCGAAGAGCATGACCTTCGGCTCCATCGCCAACGCCCTCGCGATGGCGACGCGTTGCTGCTGTCCACCCGAGAGCTGCGCGGGGTACTTGTCCGCCTGGGTGCCGACACCCACCCGGTCGAGCAGGGTGCGCGCCCGGGCCTCGGCGGCCTTCTTCTCCGTCCTGCGGACCTTGACCTGGCCCAGCATGACGTTCTCCAGCACGGTCTTGTGCGCGAAGAGGTTGAAGGACTGGAAGACCATGCCGACATCGGCGCGCAGCCGTGCCAGTTCCCTGCCCTCCTGGGGCAGCGGGCGGTCGTCGATGGTGATGGTGCCGGAGTCGATCGTCTCCAGACGGTTGATGGTGCGGCACAACGTGGACTTCCCGGACCCCGAGGGCCCGATGACGACGACGACCTCGCCACGGGCGATGGTCAGGTCGATGTCCTGGAGCACATGCAGCGCGCCGAAGTGCTTGTTCACGTCGGACAGCACGACCAGGTCGCCCGCCGCCGGTATGGCGTCTTCCGAGCCCTTGGTCACTGACACTCCGCTCATCGGCTTCTAGCTCCGTCCTCCTCGGTTGGGGAGGACACTAGGCACGGGTCACGACGAGCGTCATCACATCTGAGCGGAAATTGAGCATAACGATCCGGCTGCGAACGGACACACTGGGTGAAGCGGGCGGCCCTCGGAGTACCGGGTCCGTAACGGAAACCGGCGCGCGCCGGGGGCGCTCTTGACTGCGACACCACCGATCGGCGTTCATGCCCTGGTACCCCGCTGGTACACAGGCAGCCATCCGGGGATCACCGGATCACCCAGTCACGGAGGAGGGTCATGAGACTGCTGCTCGTCGAGGACGACGATCATGTCGCCGCGGCCCTGTCCGCCGTACTGGCGAGGCACGGGTTCACGGTCACCCACGCCCGCAGCGGCGAGGAAGCGCTCCAGGCCGTCCTGCCCGCCGCGCACGGCGACCGTCCCTCCTACGGAGTGGTCCTCCTCGACCTGGGCCTGCCCGACCAGGACGGATACCAGGTCTGCGGACGCATACGGCAGCTCACCGCCACCCCGGTGATCATGGTGACCGCGCGCGCCGACGTGCGCTCCCGCATACACGGGCTCAACCTCGGTGCCGACGACTACGTCGTCAAGCCCTACGACACCGGTGAACTGCTCGCCCGCATCCACGCCGTCAGCCGGCGCACCACGAACGGCGAGGAGGCCACCGCCGCCGCGGAAGAGGTCCCTCTGCGGCTCGGCGCCGTCACCGTCGAGCTCGCCACCCGGCGCGTCAGCGTCGACGGCGCCCCCGTCCAGCTGACGCGCAAGGAGTTCGACCTGCTGGCGCTGCTCGCCCAGCGGCCCGGTGTCGTCTTTCGCCGTGAGCAGATCATCAGCGAGGTCTGGCGCACCAGTTGGGAGGGGACCGGCCGCACCCTGGAGGTGCACGTCGCCTCGCTGCGTTCCAAGCTGCGGACGCCCGCGCTGATCGAGACCGTACGGGGCGTCGGCTACCGCCTCGTCGCCTCGGCCGCCTGACCTCCCTCCGGACCCTTCGTGCGCACCCGACTGCTTCCGCTGCTCATCGTCCTGATGGCCGGCGTCCTCCTCGCCCTCGGCTTCCCGCTCGCCGCCAGCCTCGCCGCCTCCGAGCAGCAGCGCGTCGTCGTCGACCGGCTCGACGACGCGGCGCGTTTCGCCGCGCTCGCCCAGTTCGTCGGTGATCGCGACCCCGGAATCGACGAGCGCCGGACCACCCTCGGCGGCGAACTGGTCAGCTACCACGACGTATACGGCATCCGCACCGGCATCTTCTACCGCAACAACCGGTCCATGGTCGCCGCGCCCGAGGACTGGGTCGTCCCCTACGAGGGGGAGGGGCGCCGCGCCTTCCAGGAGGCGCTGCTCGGCCGCCGCAGCCACGACCCGCCACAGGTCTGGCCGTGGCAGGACGACGCCCGTCTCGTGATCGCCTCACCGGTGGTACGGGACGGCGACGTCGTCGCCGTCGTGGTCACCGACTCGCCCACCGGACAACTGCGTTCGCGGATCCTGCGCGGCTGGCTGATCATCGCGGCGGGCGAGTCCGCCGCGATGCTGGTCGCCTTCGGCGCCGCCTTCCGGCTCACCGGCTGGGTGCTGCGCCCGG
This sequence comes from Streptomyces sp. NBC_01216, assembly GCF_035994945.1. NCBI lineage: Bacteria > Bacillati > Actinomycetota > Actinomycetes > Kitasatosporales > Streptomycetaceae > Streptomyces > Streptomyces sp. NBC_01216. The sequence goes on along the minus strand of NZ_CP108677.1, from coordinate 1,719,689 downwards.
TGCGCGTTCTGGACGCCGTCACCCACGACATCGCCACCGGCCGTATGAAGTCACGCGTCGCCGCGGCCGGCGGACCGCCCGAACTACGCCGCCTGGCCCACTCCTTCAACGAGATGGCCGACCACGTCGAGGACGTTCTGGAGCAACAGCGAGCGTTCGTCGCCGACGCCTCCCACCAGTTGCGCAATCCGCTCTCCGCGCTCCTGCTGCGCATCGAACTCCTCGCGCTCGAACTCCCCGAGGGCAACGAGGAGATCGCCTCCGTACGCACCGAGGGCAAGAGGTTCGCGCAGGTCCTCGACGACCTGCTGGACCTGGCGCTCGCCGAACACGCCGCCGCCGACCTCCGGCTCACCGACATCGGCGCCATGCTGTCCGAGCGGATCGAGGCATGGCGCCCGCTCGCGAGCGAGAAGGGCGTACGGCTCGGCGGCGAGCCCCGGGCCGCCGCCGCCTGGGTGGACCCGGTCGCCTTCTCCAGCGTTCTCGACGCGGTGATCGACAACGCGCTCAAGTTCACCCCGGCCGGCGACGAGGTCGACGTCACGGTCGAACTCGGCGGCGAGACGTGCACGGTCGTAGTCGCGGACGGCGGACCGGGCCTCAACCTGGACGAGCTCGACCGGGTCGGAGACCGCTTCTGGCGCAGCAACCGTCACCAGAACATCAGCGGTTCCGGCCTCGGCCTCTCCATCTGCCGGACCCTGCTGGCGGCGGGCGGCGGGGCGATCGGCTTCGCGCCGAACGAGCCGCACGGGCTGCGCGTGACGGTCACCGTGCCGAGGACCGTGCCCCAGGAGAGCTGAGGCACCCGCCGGAGGGAACCCTTCGGGGCCTCGGTGGCGCGCGCTCTCCGGAGCGTCACGGCTTCACGGACCGGTAGTAGCGCCGGGCGCCCTCATGGAGCGGCAGCGGGTCCGTGTAGATCGCCGTGCGCAGGTCCACCAGCTGGGCCGGGTGCACCTGGCTGCCGATCCAGTCCCGGCTGCCGATCACCGTACGGGTGAAGCCCTCGACCAGGGCCGGATCGGCGTCGTCCGTGGTCACGAGGAGGTTCGCCACGGCCAGCGTCTCCACCGACTGCCCGTCCTGTGCCTTGCTGTAGGCGTCGGCCGGGATCAGCGCGGAACGGTAGTGCCGGTTCGACTCGCCCACATCGTGCAGGTTGTCCATCACTGACTCGTCCAGCGAGACGAGCCGCACGGGAAGACGCTCCGACAGCGCCTGCACGGCCTGGGTGGGCAGACCGCCGGACCAGAAGAAGGCGTCCAGCCGGTCCTCTGCCAGCAGGTCCGGCATCGTGTCGAGGCCCGCGAAGACCGGCTTGATGTCGCGGTCGAGCAGACCGCCCGCGGCGAGGACCCGCTCCGCGATCAGCCGCACCCCGGACCCCTGCTGCCCGACCCCGACCCGCAGCCCGCGCAGATCGGACACCGACTGCACGGCGGAGCCCTTGGGGACCACCAGATGCACGTAGTCGTCGTAGAGCCGGGCACAGCCGCGCAAGCGCTCGAACCCCGGCTTCCGGTCCCTCAGGTACTGCGCCACCGCGTCCGCCGTGGCCACCGTGACGTCCGCCTCACCCGAGGACACCCGTGCCAGGTTCTGCTGGGACCCCTCGCTGTCCTCCAGGGCTATCGAGACGTCCGGCAGATCCCGGGCGAGCGCCTGCTGGAGCAGTGCCGCGTAGCGCTGGTAGACGCCTGACCGCACGCCCGTGCTGAACGTGATGTTTCCGCTCGGTGCCGAGGTGCCGAAAGGAACCAGCCACCAGAACAGCACTCCGCACACCACCAGGAGCGCCCCCGAGACCTGGAGGGCGCGGCGGCGGGCGGGACGGGAGAGCGAGGCGAACATGGCGCGATCCTGCCAGCTCAGTCCCCGGGATGGCCAGGCCCGGACCGACGGCCGGGCCGGCCCGCGCCTCCCGCCGCGTCCACCCGGCGCGGGGCCTCCGGTCGGGGGGCCACGTGCGGACGGCCCCCGCCCGTACCGAGGGAACGGAGGGAAAAGGCGCCACGGCGTCGGCGGTGGGCCGGATCGGTACCCCGTACACGCGCGGCGGGACGGCACCGTTTGTCCGGGAGCGGGTGCGGACGCCAGGGTGGGAGGCGATCACAGGCCGGCTCGTCAGGAGGCCGGCCCATCAGAGAGGCGCACGCATGAGGGACGACCCGACCGACGCCGTGACGGACATCGTCGTGCTCGCGGACGACCTCACCAGCGCCGGCGACGGCGCGGCGCCGTTCCGCCGGGCCGGGCACCGGGCCGGCGTACTGCTGCGCGGACCCGGCGACGACACCGCGTCCGCCCCCCGCCTCGGCGGCGGTGTGATCGCCGCCGACCTCGGCAGCCGCCTCCTCGGCGAGGCCCGCGCCGCGGCCAGGACGGAACGTGCCGCCCGCGCGTACCGCGAGGCCGAACTACTGATCAAGACGGTCGACTCCACGCTCCGGGGACACGTCGCGGCGGAGATCCGTGCCGCCCGCGCGGGATCGGGGCGGCACACCGTCGTCATCGCGCCCGCCTTCCCGGCCGAGGGCCGGATCACGGTCGGCGGTGTCCAGTACGTACGGGGGGTCCCGGTGCACGAGAGCGAGTTCGCCCGTGACCCCGCGCATCCGGTCGTGACCTCGGACCTCGCACGGCTGCTTCCGGAGGCCGAGGTACTGGCCCCGGAGCAGGGCGCCCGATGGGCGGAACCGTTGAGCGGGGGAGGGATCTTCGTGTACCCGGCGGCCACGGACGACGACCTGGACCGGCTGGTCCACGCGGTGGACCGGCCGCGGGAGGTGCTCTGGGTCGGTTCCCCCGGTCTCGCCGCCGCGCTGGCCCGCCGCCACCCTCGCCCCCCGCACGCCTCCACCCCGTCCCCGGTCCTGCCCGCCGTCCGGCGCCCCCTGGTGGTCGTCGGGAGCGCCCACCCCGCGACCCGCCGTCAGCTCGACCGGCTCCGTACCCGTGGGGACGTGGCCGCGGCCGAGGTCGCCCCGGCCCGCGGCCCCGGCGCCGCCGTCGACGCCCTGCGCCGGGCGGACGCGCCGGTCCTGGTCGTCCACACCCCCGACGCGCGGCGCGACGCCGGAGACGCCCAGGCGCTCACCCGCGACCTGGCCTCCGTCGCGGCCGGGCTGACGGCGGAGGGGCTGGGCGACGGGCTGCTGGTGACCGGCGGCGAGACCGCGGTCACGGTCCTCGAAGCCCTCGGCGCCACCGGTATCGAGTTGTTCGACGAGCCCGAGCCCGGGATCGCCCGAGGCGTCCTGCTCGGTCCGCGACCGGTCCCCACACTGATCAAGGCGGGCGGGTTCGGCGACGACGTCACGCTGGAGCGCCTCACCGGGCTGCTCCGCGACGGCGCCGACAGACCGGCGACGGCCACCGCGGGCGCTTGACGCCGCCGCCGTTCCCGCCGGCCGCCCCGGGACGACCGGGCCCACGAACGCCGGAACACGGCACGCCACCCCGGGCCGCGGACCCCCGGAGTCCGGGTGGGCTGTCGTCGGCGGGAGGCCGGGCTCACCGCGCGGCGGCCCGGCGGAGACGGGCGACCCGAACCGTACTGATCCGGTCACTCACGCGGGAATCGGACAGGTGCGTTCGTCCCCGCCGGTCACTGCCCCGGGTGGGGGACAATGGGCGGCGATGACCGCTACCACCTCGCCCGGTCCGGCTGCCGAGCCGGACCGATTCGGCCCCTTCGCCCACCTCACTGTGCCGAACACCCCGCTCTACCGGCAGGTGATGCGTGCGTTCCTCGTCGCCAAGGAACGGTTCGCGGTCCATCTGCGCCCCGAGGAGGTGCAGGCCGCCCTGCCGGCGGACATCCGCCCCGCCGAACCGGAGGCGGTCGCCGCCGCGCTCGACAGGCTCGTCGGCTGGGGCAACCTGCGCGCCGATCCGGACACCGCACGGGTCACGGCAGTCGAGGACTTCTACCGGAAGCGGTTCATCTACCAGCTCACGCGCGAAGGAGAGGCCGCCGAGGCGGCGCTGTCCGCCTACGACGAGGCGCTCGGGCGGCGTGGCGCGCTGCAGGCCGTCGCGCTGCACGACATCGTCACCCAGCTGCGCGCCCTCCTCGTCCTGGCCGCGGAGGAGGAGCCCGACCCGGCCAAGGCACACCTGGCCCTCGACACGCTGGCCAGCCGTTTCGCCGCGCTCGCCGACAACGCGCGCGCCTTCATGGGGTCGCTCCAGCGGACCATCGACCTGCACGACGTCGAGGAGGAGGTCTTCCTCGCGTACAAGGACCGGCTCATCCAGTATCTGGAACGGTTCATCCAGGACCTGATCACGCTCGGCGGCCGGATCGCCCGGCTGATCCTGGACCTGGAGGACGGCGGCCGGCTGGATCCGCTGCTGAGGGCCGCCGCCCGACGTGAGGCCGCCGACGCCTCACCGGAGGAGTCCGCCGACGCCGAGCGGGAGGTGTACGAGCGATGGGCCGCGCGCTGGGAGGGGCTCGGCGCGTGGTTCGTCAGCAGGGACGGGCGCGAGTCGCAGGCCCGGCTCCTGCGAGGCCGCGCCCTGGGCGCGATTCCGCAGCTTCTGGCGGTCGTACGGGCGTTGCACGAGCGCCGGGCCGGGCGCTCCGACCGGTCGGCGGACTTCCGGACCCTGGCCCGCTGGTTCGCCGAGGCGCCCGACGACGACGCCCGGCACCGGCTGTGGCGGACGGCCTTCGGCCTCTACCCGGCCCGGCACCTCACCGTCGACGCCGACACCCTCGCAGCGCGGGCCGCGAAGCACGTCCCGGCCGCCACACCCTGGGCGGGCGCGGAGCCGTTGAGGATCAGCCCTCAACTGCGCCGCACCGGGAGCTACGAGCGGCGCGGCAAGCCCCGCAAGGTCGAGGACCGCGAGGCGAGGCGGCGCGCTCTGGCCGAGGCAGCCGCCAAGGAGGCCGCGGAGACGGCCGCCGCTCGCGTCCGGCTCGTCACCCACGGTGTCACGCGCCTGTCCGAGCTCGGCGAGCTCGAACCGACCTCCTTCCGCCTGTTCCTCCACCTGCTCGGTGACGCGCTGGCCACATGGCGCCCAGGGATGCGGCACACCGTGGCCACCAGCGGCGACGGCTCCCTGGAGATCCGGCTCACCGCGCTCGCCGACGGCACCCCGGCGGAGGTCCGTACGCTCGGCGGAGTCTTCACCGGCCCGGACCACCTCATCGAGATCGTCGACCTGACCGACGACGACGCCCTGACGGACGGAGCCTCCGGCCGATGACCACCCCCCTCGCCGAGGTACTGGACGGCCAGCACGCCGCCGACCTGCGCAAGGCGGCGCGCGCCCTGCTCAGACACCCTCTGCTCCTCGCTCGCGGCCGACACGCGGACGCGTTCCGCCTCGTCCGCCGGCACGCGCCCGAACTCCGCGCGTGGTTCGACCGCAACACCGGCTGGTCGCTCCAGACGGACGCCGAGACGGCACGACTGCGCAAGGTTCCCGGCGTACTCTCCGACCCCACACACCCGGCGCGCGACGTGGGTCGCGGTGGCGCCCCCTTCACCCGGCGCCGCTACGTGCTGCTCTGCCTCGCGCTCGCCGCCCTCGAACGCGGTGAGGCCCAGATCGCCCTCGGACGCCTCGCCGACCAGATCGTCCTCGACGCCGCCGATCCCCGACTCGCCTCGACGGGAATCGAGTTCGCCCTGGAGCGTCGCGACGAACGCCTCGACCTCGCCGCCGTCGTACGGCTCCTGCTCGACCTCGGCGTACTGCGCCGGGTGGCAGGTGAGGAGGAGGCGTTCGTCAGCGGGGCGGGAGACGTCCTCTACGACGTCGAACGCCGCGTGCTGGCCGGCCTCCTGGCCTCCCGCCGCGGCCCCTCCACCATCCAGGCCGCCTCCCTCGACGACCGCCTCTCCGAACTCGTCGCCGAGACCGCGCTGGACAGCGACGAACTGCGTTTCCGTGCCCTGCGCCGCTCACTGACCCGTCGGCTGCTCGACGACCCGGTGGTGTACTACGACGAGCTCACGGACGCCGAACTCGGCTACCTCACCCGGCAACGAGGCTTCCTCACCGCCCGGATCACCGAGCTGACCGGGCTCGTCGCCGAAGTACGGGCCGAGGGCATCGCCATGGTCGACCCCGACGACGACCTCACCGACCTCCGCATGCCCGAGCAGGGCACCCACGGCCACATCACCCTGCTGCTCGCCGAGTACCTGGCTTCGGCAGCCGGCCCGGTGACCCTCGACACCCTCGCACTCCGGGTCCGTGAACTGGCCGCCGAGCACGGCGGCTTCTGGGCGAAGTCCGCCCGGGAGCCGGGTATGGAGGCCGACCTCGCCGACCAGGCCGTCTCCCGGCTCACGGCCCTGGGCCTGGCGTCCCGCAAGGCCCAGGGGATCGCGTCCCGTCCAGCCCTCGCCCGCTACGCGGTCGGCGAGGCCGTCATCCGCGAAACCGGCTCCGCCCCCATGCCTCCGCAGCGAAAGGCCACCTCGTGACCCGCCTTCCCGAACCGCGGCGTTCCCGTTGGCAGCCCCTGCGCGTCGGGCTCGTCGATCTGTTCCACTACGACGTGGAGGAGTTCCACTTCCGGGACGGACGTCTGCTGCTGCGCGGCAACAACGGCACCGGCAAGTCCAAGGTGCTCGCCCTGACCCTGCCGTTCCTGCTCGACGGCGACCTCAGCCCGCGCCGCGTCGAACCCGACGGTGACCCGGGCAAGCGGATGGAGTGGAACCTGCTCCTCGGGGGCGAGCACCCGCACTCCGAACGCCTCGGCTACACCTGGATCGAGTTCGGCAGGCTGGACGACACGACCGGCGAGCGGCACTTCCGTACGCTGCTGTGCGGGCTCAAGGCGGTGAGCGGGCGGGGTATCGCCCGCCACTGGTACGCCGTCACCCGCCAGCGTGTCGACCACGGGTCCACCGAAGGCACGCAGGAGACCTTCCGGCTGCTCGACGCCACCGGCACGGCCCTGTCCCGGGACCGGCTCGCCGAGGCCGTCGCCGGGCACGGCATGGTGTACGACCAGGCCAAGGTCTACCGCAGAGCGGTCGACGAAGCACTCTTCGGCCTCGGCGAGCAGCGGTACGCCGCCCTGGTCGACCTGCTCATCCAGCTGCGCCAGCCCCAGTTGTCCAAACGGCCCAACGAAGCCGCCCTCTCCCGCGCCCTGACCGAGGCGCTGCCGCCCATGGACCAGGCCGTCATCGCCGACGTCGCCGAGGCGTTCCGGTCCCTGGACGAGGAGAAGGACGAGCTGGCCGCCGCGTCCGCCGCCGAGCGGGCCGCCTCCGCCTTCCTGGAGCACTACCGGCGGTACGCCCGGATCGCCACGCGCCGTCGTGCCCGGCTTCCGCGCGCCGAGCACTCCCGCTACGAGCGCGTGCAACGGGACCTGGCCGAGGACCAGGAGCGCCGGTCCCGCGCCGAGGAGAAACGGGCGGCGGCCGAAGAGGAGATCAGCTCGCTGGCCGAGACCGGTGGCCGTCTGCGGGCCCAGGAGAAGGCGCTGCGCGAGGCACCCGAGATGCGCGACGCCCGGGAGCTGGAACACGCCGCCCAGGCCGTGACGCGAACGGCGCAGGCGGTGGACCGGGCTCGGGAGGACCGGGAGCAGGCGGACGCCCTCCACACCAAGGCGCTCGGGCGGCTCGGCACCGCGGACGACCGGCTGCGTGCCGCCCGGGGCCGGGTCGAGGAGACCCACGCCCACGCGCGGGAGCAGGCAGCCGCCGCGCACGTCGCCCTGCCGCCGAACACCCTGGTGCCCGAGCCCGGATCGCGCCGCGCCGTCGAGGAGGCCACGGACCGCGCCCAGCGGGCGCTCGACCACATCGAGGGCCGCCTCGAAGCGTCCGAGCGGGCCGCCGACGCGCACCGTCGGGCGTCGGGCCGTCTCGACGAGGCGGAGACCGACCTCGCGCTGGCCGCCGAGACGCACGCCGAGGCGGAGGAGAACGCGGCGCGGGCAGGCCGGGCCCTCCTGGACGACGTGCGCGAGCGCGCCCGCGCCTGGAAGGAGCTGGCCTTCGCCGACGAGACCGGCCTCCTGGACGAACTCCAGGAGTGGACCCGTCACCTCGACGGCCCCTATCCGGCCCGGGTGCACGCCACCCGGGCGCACACCGCCCGCTCGGCCGACCTCGCCGACCAGGCGGCCGAAGCCGCCCGCCGGACCACGGAGCTGGCGGCGCGCACCGACGAAGCCCGCCGGGAGCTCGCCGCGCTGGAAACCGGCACCGGACGCGAGCCCCGGCCTCCGGCGACACGCACCCCCGGCCTGCGCGAAACATGGCCGGGCGCCCCGTTCTGGCGCCTGGTCGACTTCCGTGAGGAACTGCCCGAGACGGACCGTGCCGGGCTCGAAGCGGCGCTCGAGGCATCCGGCCTCCTCGACGCGTGGGTGCTGCCCGACGGCTCCGCGCTCGCGGTGGACGGGCACGACGTCCTGTGTTCCCCGTCCAACGGACCGGTGAGCGGCTCCTCGCTGACGGACGCGCTGCGCCCGGCCGTGGACCACGGCGATCGGCGGGCCGCCGCCGTGGACGAGGCGACGGTGACCCGACTGCTCGCCGCCATCGGCCTCGACGGCGGCGGAGAGGCCGCGACATGGGTGACACCCGACGGGCGCTTCCGGGCCGGCGCGCTCACCGGTGCGTGGGCCAAGCCCGCCGCCACGTACATCGGTGAGGGGGCGCGGGAGGCGGCGCGCCGGGCCCGTGTCGCCGAGCTCGGCATCGAACTCGCCGCCCTGCGAGAGGAGTCGGAGACACTCGCCACTCGCTCCGAAACGATCGCGGCCCGCCGGCGCACGCTCGACGCCGAGTTCGCCGACGTCCCCGACGAGTCGTCGCTCACCCGGACGCACGCGCTCGTGAGCGCCGCCGTCGAGACCGTCCGCAAGAACCGTGCCCGGCACGAAGGGCGCGCCGCCGAGGTCGCCGAGGCATCGGGGCTCGCCGAGCGGGCCGCAGCCGAACTCGCCGAGGCCGCGGCCGACCTGGGGCTGCCCGCCGAACGGGCCGGACTCGCCGCCGTGCGCCGGGCCCTCGGCTCCCTCGTCACCGCGCTGGCCGCCCTGTGGCCCGCGCTGCTCGAACAAGACCAGGCCGCTCGGCAGGTGGCGGACGAACGCGCGGAGGCGGCCGGGGCGGAGCAGCGGGTCGTCGACCTCGCCCAGCGCGCCGAAGAGGCGGCGCGTGAGGCGGCGGCGGCCGACGAGCGGCACCGGACCCTGCGCTCCACCGTCGGCGCCGCCGTCGCCGAACTCCAGCGGCGTCTCGCCGAGACCGCCGAAGCACAGCGGATCTGTGAGACCGGCCAGAAGAACGCCCGGCAGCGTCATGCCCAGGCGGACCGGGAGGCGAGCCGGGCCGAGGGGCGGATCGAGCAGCTGGAGAAGGACCTCGCCGAGGCCGTCGGCACACGTGCGGAAGCCATCGCCGCGCTCCAGCGGTTCACGGCCACCGGCCTGGTCGCGGTCGCGCTGCCCGAACTCACCCTCCCCGCCTCGGACGACGGCCCCTGGGCCGCGACCCCGGCCATCGCCTTCGCCCGAGCCATCGACTCCGGCCTGTCCGCCGTCGACGACACGGACGCCGCCTGGGAACGCGTCCAGCGTCGGCTCAGCGAGGAACTCAAGACCCTGCAGGACACCTTGTCCCGGCACGGGCACAGCGCGTCCGCCCGCATGGTCGATGACGGCGTGGTCGTCGACATCGTCTACCAGGGACGCGAGCGTGCCGTGCCCGAACTGGCCGACGCGCTGGCCGCGGAGGTCGGCGAGCTCACCCGCATCCTGTCCGCGCACGAACGCGAGATCCTCGAAACCCACCTGATCACCGAGGTCGCCGGCACCCTTCAGGAACTCATCGGCGCCGCCGAACGACAGGTGCGGGACATGAACGCCGAACTGGAGAACCGTCCCACCTCCACCGGCATGAGGCTCCGGCTGGTGTGGCGGGCCTCGCGCAAGGCCCCGTCCGGACTGGCCCGGGCCCGCGAGCGGCTGCGCCAGTCCGCGGACGCCTGGACTCCGGAGGACCGCGCGGCGGTCGGCGAGTTCCTCCAGGCGCAGATCGCCCGCCAGCAGTCCGACGACGGCGCCGGCAGCCGGCTCGAGCACCTCACGGCCGCGCTCGACTACCGCTCCTGGCACGAGTTCGGCGTGGAGCGCCACCAGCATGGGCGCTGGGTGCCCGCGACCGGCCCCGCCTCCGGCGGCGAGCGCGTCCTCGCGGTCTCCGTGCCCCTGTTCGCCGCCGCCTCCTCGCACTACGCCAGCGCGGGCAGCCCGCACGCGCCTCGCCTGGTCACCCTCGACGAGGCGTTCGCCGGCGTGGACGACGACTCCCGCGCCAAGTGCCTCGGCCTGCTGAGCGCCTTCGACCTCGATGTGGTCATGACCAGCGAACGGGAGTGGGCCTGCTACCCGCAGGTGCCCGGCATCGCCATCGCCCAGCTCTCCAGGATCGACGAGGTGGCCGCGGTTCTCGTCACCCGCTGGGAGTGGGACGGCACGCGACGGCGGCGCCGCGAGGACCCCGTTCGCCACGCGCCCCAGGACACGACCGGCCAGGTGGAGCCCGAGCCGCTGTGGAACTGACCCACGGGCCCGAACCCGGTGTCCAAGCGGTCGACAGCCCGCGGCTCGCGCGGCTGCTCGGCACACCGGACCTTTTTTGGCTCGTCGAGCGAGCACGACGACGACTGGTGGCCGGGCGGCCCCTGACCGGGTCCGTGTCTCTGGGCGAACCCACCCCGGCCCAGCGGGCGGCGGCCGAACGACTTCTCGCCCGACCCCCCGGCGGCGGCGGGTCCCTGACGGTACGGCTCGACGCGGTCGACGCCGTACTGCGCCGCTCGGGCGCCAGCCCCGGCGGCCTGGCCGCCGCCGTCGAAGCGCTCACCGGCCCCGTCACTCCGCTCGCCCGGTCCCGGCACGAGGAGGAGTCCGCGTGGGAGTGGGCACACGCCCCTCTCGGAGAGCTGGCCACCGAGCTCAATCCGCTGGCGGACTGGGCCGCCCGGGTACGCGCCGACGGCCTGGCGCGGCGCCTCGGCCGCACCCCCGAGACCACGCGCACCCTGCTGGCCGGGGTGTGCGCCGCTCTGCGCTCCCTTCCCGCCGATCCTGCCGTCTCGCTGCCGGCTTTCGCCGCCCAGGTCCTCGGCTCAGCCCATGCCCTGGACGACGGAGCCCCCCTCGCCACGCTCACCCTGTCCGGGGTCCGGGCCCTGACCGGCTTCCCCGACGGCCAGGGTGCCGCGTGGCGGCGCGAGGCGTGGGCCTCGGCCGGACTGCTCCGGGACGAGCTGTCCTCGACCGTCCTGACCCTGAACCTGCGCGGCACCCCGGCCCTGGACCGGATGGCCGCGGAAGGCGAACCGTTCGTGCTCACCCTTCGCCAGCTCACTCGCAGGCCACCATCCGTCACCTCCGCGGCCGTGTGGATCTGCGAGAACCCGACCGTCCTCGCGGCGGCCGCCGACACCCTCGGCCCCGCCTGCCCGCCCCTGGTCTGTCTCCAGGGCCAACCCTCCGCCGCCGCCGTCACGCTGCTCCACGCACTGCACGAACACGGAGCGACCCTGCACTACCACGGCGACTTCGACTGGGGCGGGCTCCGGATCGCCGGAGTCCTCCACCGCCGCGTCCCGTGGCGGCCCTGGCGCTACACGGCCGCGGACTACCGCGCGGCCGCAACCCGCAACGCCGCACTCCCTCCGTCACCACTCGTCGGCACCCCGACGGAGACCCCGTGGGAACCCGCGCTCGCGGCGGCCGTCGAGGAACTCGGCGTACGCGTCGAGGAGGAGAGGGAGCTGGAGCTCTTGCTGTCCGACCTGGCGCGAGAGCCTGTCGGGTGACCTTTCGCCCGGTCAGGGGCCACCCGACGGGCTCTGAGGCGCTCGCCGCGGCCGTCGTACCCCGGGACCGCCGCCTCCCGGAAGCCCCTACCCTTGTCCCATGACCCACAGCAGCGACCGGAGCCCGGCAGTGAACGTTCCAGGAACCAAGAGTTACGAGATCCGCACCTACGGGTGTCAGATGAACGTCCACGACTCCGAGCGGCTCTCCGGTCTGCTGGAGGACGCCGGCTACGTCCGGGCCCCCGAGGGCTCCGACGGGGACGCCGACGTCGTCGTCTTCAACACCTGCGCGGTGCGCGAGAACGCCGACAACAAGCTCTACGGCAACCTCGGCAGGCTCGCCCCGATGAAGACCACCCGCCCCGGCATGCAGATCGCCGTCGGCGGCTGTCTCGCCCAGAAGGACCGCGAGACGATCGTCAAGAAGGCCCCCTGGGTCGACGTCGTCTTCGGCACGCACAACATCGGAAAGCTGCCGGTCCTCCTGGAGCGGGCCCGCGTCCAGGAAGAGGCGCAGATCGAGATCGCCGAGTCGCTGGAGGCGTTCCCCTCCACGCTCCCCACGCGGCGCGAGTCCGCCTACGCGGCCTGGGTGTCCATCTCCGTCGGCTGCAACAACACCTGCACCTTCTGCATCGTCCCGGCGCTGCGCGGCAAGGAGGAGGACCGCCGCCCCGGCGACATCCTCGCCGAGATCGAGGCCCTGGTCGCCGAGGGCGTCTCCGAGATCACCCTGCTCGGCCAGAACGTCAACGCCTACGGCTCGGACCTGGGCGACCGAGAGGCGTTCTCCAAGCTGCTGCGGGCCTGTGGCGAGATCGAGGGCCTGGAGCGCGTCCGCTTCACCTCCCCGCACCCCCGCGACTTCACCGACGACGTGATCGCGGCCATGGCCGAGACCCGCAACGTCATGCCGCAGTTGCACATGCCGCTGCAGTCCGGTTCCGACGCCGTCCTGCGGGCGATGCGCCGCTCCTACCGGCAGGAGCGTTTCCTCGGGATCATCGAGAAGGTGCGCGCGGCCATCCCGCACGCGGCCATCTCCACCGACATCATCGTGGGCTTCCCCGGCGAGACCGAGGAGGACTTCGAACAGACGATGCACACCGTCCGCGAGGCGCGGTTCGCCAACGCCTTCACCTTCCAGTACTCCAAGCGTCCCGGAACCCCCGCGGCCGAGATGGAGGGACAGATCCCCAAGGAGGTCGTACAGGAGCGCTACATGCGCCTCGTCGCCCTCCAGGAGGAGATCTCCTGGGAGGAGAACAAGAAGCAGGTCGGCCGCACGCTGGAGGTCATGGTCGCCGAGGGCGAGGGCCGCAAGGACGGGGCCACCCATCGCCTGTCCGGCCGGGCCCCCGACAACCGCCTCGTCCACTTCACCAAGCCCGAGTCGGAGGTCCGCCCCGGCGACGTGGTGACCGTCGAGATCACCTACGCGGCCCCACACCACCTGCTCGCCGAGGGCCGGACGACGTCGGTGCGCCGCACCCGCTCCGGCGACGCCTGGGAGAAGCGGACACGGGAGGCCGCCGCGAAGCCGGCCGGTGTCCTGCTCGGCCTCCCGAAGATCGGCGTGCCGGAACCTCTTCCGGAGGCGGCGGCGCCGGGCTGCGGAAGCCACTGACCCGGACCCGAGTGGACGCGGGGCGGTGCGGAGCGCCACGCGCCGCCCGGACGCGTGCCGTCGTCCCGCCTCCCGCCGTCCCCGGTGTGCCCCACGGCGCCGCGCTCTCCCGGCGGACCAGGCGGCAGTAGGCTGCGGATCATGCTTGTCGCCGCCGCCGTATGCCCCTGCCCGCCGCTGCTCGTGCCCGACATCGCCATGGGGGCCGCGCCCGAGCTCGACGCGGCCCGCACGGCCTGCGCCGACGCCCTGGGGCTGCTGGCCGCGTCCCGGCCCGATCGTCTCCACGTCGTCGGCCCGGCCCCGGAGGGCGCCCGCGGCGTCTTTCCGGCGGGTTCCGAGGGCTCCTTCGGCGGCTTCGGCGTCGACCTCTCCGTACGGCTCGGCGACGGGCCCGGGAACCGGCCGCTGCCCGCCTCGCTCGCCGTCGCCGCCTGGCTGCTGGAGCGTGCCGGCTGGGCGGACGCCCCCGTCGAGGGCCTCGGGGTCGCCGAGCACGCGGAGCCGGCCCGCTGTACGGCGGCCGGCCGCGAACGGGCAGCCGCCGCGCAGCGGGTCGCCCTGCTCGTCATGGGGGACGGCAGCGCCTGCCGCACCCTCAAGGCCCCCGGCTATCTGGACGACCGGGCCGCGGGCTTCGACGCCGAGGCGGCCCGGGCGCTCGGCGCCGCGGACGTGGCCGGACTGCTCGCCCTCGACGCACACCTCGCGCGGGAGCTGAAGGCCGCCGGCCGTGCCCCCTGGCAGGTCCTCGCGGGGGCCGCGGAGGGGGCCGGACTGGACGGCCGCCTGCTGTACGAGGACGCCCCCTACGGCGTCGGCTACTTCGTCGCCGCCTGGTCGTAGGCGGCGAGGACGGGGCGTGAGCGGGCCCGGAACGCCGGACGGCGGACGGCCCGCGGAGCTGTGCGCCGCGCGGCCGTCCGCCGTCCGGCGGGTGGTCAGGACACGCCGGGCATCAGGCGGCCGGCGGCTGCGGGTCCTCGCCCTCGGTGCCGTCCTGCTTGTGGGCGATCCGGTCCAGGGCGTCCCTGGCCTTGCCGGTACCCGATTCGATCTTGTCGCTGTACTTGCCCTTGGTCTTCTCGTCGACCAGCTTCGCCGCCTTGCCCAGTCCGTGGTCGATCTTGTCCCCGTGTTGCTGCGCGAGGTCGGAGACCTTGTCCTTGGCAGGGGCGAGCCTGGCCTTCAGTGAATCCAGGAGACCCATGGGCCACCTTCCCTCCGGTGAGTCCGTTCGCGGTGTCGTGCGATCGGAGCCGCTTCGCTACTTCAGGGCGCCTTCACCCGCCTCGTTGTCCGCGGCCTTCTCGGCGGACTGCTGCTTCGGAATCTCCACGGCGTCGGCCCTCTCCGCGCCCAGGCCACCCATGACCTCCTCGTCGCCCGGCCCGGCTCCGACGGCCGCGGGGCCCTCCGGGCCACCGCCCCCAGCCGGCGTCCCCGCCTCCGTCTCCTCCTCCGACGGCCCGGACCCGGGAGCCTCGGAAGTGCCCGTGCGGACCGCGGCGTCGTCCCGCTTCCCGGCCTCCTCCGCCCCTTCCTCCGTCAGGGTGACGACCGACGTTCCGGTCGTTGACGCCTCGGCAGCTTCCTTGTTCTTGCGGCGAAACAATGCGAAAACGCCCATTTTCACTCCATAGTCTACTCGCGCGGGAGAAGCCCCGCGGCGTCCGGGGCGCTCCGGCGCGCCACCCGGTGCAGCCGGTCCGTGACACCGGCGGGCGGAACCTCGCAACAGGCAACGACCTCAGGAACGGGGCCGTCACGTCGCTCGTTCGGGGACCCGTCCCGAGGTTTGCGAGACTGGGGCGGTGAGAAGTGCAGCTCCCGCTCCGCGGGTCATCGCCGTCGTCGGTCCCACAGCGGCCGGAAAGTCCGATCTGGGTGTCTTCCTCGCCCGACAGCTCGACGGCGAGGTCGTCAACGCCGACTCGATGCAGCTCTACCGGGGGATGGACATCGGTACCGCGAAGCTGACGATCGAGGAACGCGGCGGCGTTCCGCACCACCTCCTGGACATCTGGGACGTCACGGAGGCCGCCAGCGTCGCCGAGTACCAGCGTCTGGCGAGGGCCGAGATCGACCGGCTGCTCGCTGCCGGCCGCACCCCCGTCCTGGTCGGCGGATCGGGCCTGTACGTGCGGGGCGCCATCGACGCCCTGGAGTTCCCCGGCACCGACCCGGTCGTACGGGCGCGACTGGAAGCCGAGCTGGAGGAGCGCGGCTCCGGAGCCCTGCACGCCCGGCTGGCCACGGCCGACCCCGAAGCGGCGCGCGCGATCCTGCCCAGCAACGGCCGGCGGGTCGTCCGGGCCCTTGAGGTCATCGAGATCACCGGCAGGCCCTTCACCGCCAACCTTCCCGGGCCGGACCCGGTCTACGACACGGTGCAGATCGGGGTGGACGTGGCGCGCCCCGAGCTCGACGAACGGATCACCACCCGCGTCGACCGGATGTGGGAGGCCGGCCTCGTCGACGAGGTGCGCGCACTGGAGACACGAGGCTTGCGCGAGGGGCGCACGGCGGCCCGCGCGCTCGGGTACCAGCAGGTGCTCGCGGCGCTCGCGGGGGAGTGCACGGAGGCCGAGGCGCGCTCCGAGACCGTTCGCGCCACCAAGCGCTTCGCGCGCCGTCAGGACTCGTGGTTCCGGCGCGACCCGCGGGTGAAGTGGCTCAGTGGAGCCGTCGAGCACGGCCGGGAACTCCCGGGGGCGGCGCTGGCGTTGGTCGAACGAGCGGTTACAGCCTGATCACGTGATGGCATCGGGACGTCATGCCCGTCAGTTCCGGGGGTGGGAGCGTGCCATCATCGAGCATCGATCGACCAAGTGTGGAGTCCGAGTGGGAGGGCGCGTGGCGATGGAGGCCGGCCCTCGCGACACAGAACAGCAGGGCGCCGTCCGGGGCGAGGTCACGGGCGAGGCGCCCGGTCTGACGCCGGACGGCCCCGACGACGCCCAGGGCTCGGCCATCGAGGTCGACCCCGGCGAGGTCGAGGTGGAGCTGCGCCCCCAGCGTCGGCTGAGGATCTGGCAGCTCGCCCCCATCGTGGGGCTCGCCGCCGTCGGCTCCCTGATGTTCGCCTTCCCGCTCGCCTTCGGTTCGGGTGACGGCGGTGCCGTCGTCGCCATGCTCGGTCTCCTGATCAGCTCCTGCGCGGCGGGCTGGGGCATGATGGCGGCCCGCCGGGTCGGCCACACCTGGCCCGGCCTCCCGGCCCGGGGCTCGGGCGACCGCCCGAACTGGCGCGTGTTCGCCCTGTACGTCTGCGTCAGCGCGCTCCTGGTGGCCCTCGCGGTCTGGCGCGTGGCCCGACTGCGCTGACCTCGGCGCTCTCCCCCTCGCCCGGCACCACCTCCCGGCCGTCCCCGTCCGCGGGAGCCCCGCGCCCCGCCGCCGTCCCGGTCCGCCCGCCGCGGAGGCCGGACCCCCGGCCTCCGCGGCGGCCCCCGACCCGTAGAGTTGATCCCGTGACCAGCACGCCGAACGCGCCCCTCGCCTTCCTCAAAGGCCACGGGACCGAGAACGACTTCGTGATCGTCCCCGACGCCGACAACACCGTCGAGCTGCCCGCCGCGGTCGTCGCCCGGCTGTGCGACCGGCGGGCCGGCATCGGTGGCGACGGGCTACTGCACGTGGTCCGCAGCGCCGCCCACCCGGAGGCGCGCGCGATGGCCGACGAAGCCGAGTGGTTCATGGACTACCGCAACGCCGACGGGTCCGTCGCCGAGATGTGCGGCAACGGCGTCCGTGTCTTCGCCCGCTACCTGGAGCACGCCGGGCACGTCACCGCCGGCGAGGTCGCCGTCGCCACCCGGGGCGGGGTCAAGAAGGTCCACCTGGCCAAGGACGGCTCGGTCACGGTCTCCATGGGCCGCGCGCTGCTGCCCGAGAACGGCGTCACCGTCACCGTCGACGGCCGCAGCTGGCCCGCCCGCAACGTGAACATGGGCAATCCGCATGCCGTCGCCTTCGTCGAGGACCTCGGCCACGCAGGCACCCTGAACGACGCACCCGCCTTCAGCCCGGGTGCGGTCTACCCGGACGGCGTGAACATCGAGTTCGTCGCCGACCGCGGGCCCCGTCACGTGGCCATGCGCGTCCACGAGCGCGGCGCCGCGGAGACGCGCTCCTGCGGTACGGGCGCCTGCGCCGTCGCCGTGGCCACCGCGCGACGGGACGGCGTGGACCCCGCGCGCAGCGGGACGCCCGTCACGTACACCGTCGACGTCCTCGGCGGCACCCTGGTCATCACCGAGCACCCCGACGGCGGGATCGAGATGACCGGACCGGCCGTCATCGTCGCCGAGGGCGCGATCGACCCGTCCTGGCTCGTCGGCGACACGACCCCCTGACCCCCGCGTCCGGTCTCCGCCTTCGTGCCGCGCGCTGTTCCCGGCGCCCGCGCGCCGTCCGGTTCTCCCGCGCCGTGCCGAGTGGCGGCCCCGCGCGCCGCGTGAGCCGTCCGGCTCCCCGGTGATCCGGTCGCCCGAGCCCTCCCACTCCGGGCCCGGCGGGTGGCACGGGCCCGCCACCGGCCCCTCCGTCCCGGCGGTCCACCGGGCGTCGATCGGCCGAATTCGAAACAGTCAACGACTCATTCGTCGCTCGAATGGGTGATCCGTTTCACGCTGGGCGAGAGCGGGACTTCCGCGCGTGGTGGGCTCGGTAGCATCGAGTACCGGCCCGACAGGCACGCCTTGCCCGCCCACCGCCGGTCGACGTTGCCGGAGGTGCCCCCATGAGTGCAGAGGCCGCCAACCCCGTGAGCGCGGCGGAGGCCGACGGCCCCGAAGCGCCCAGCCGCAGGCGCGCCCGCCCGAGGATCGACCTCCGCAGGCTGGGCCGCGCCGCTCTGCTCGGTTCCACCGCGCGGGACCGGCTGCCCGACGCCATCGGGCACGTCGCCGAAGCGCACCGCACCCACCACCCCGAGGCCGACCTGGCCGTGTTGCGCCGGGCCTACGTCCTCGCCGAACTCTCCCACCGCGGCCAGTTCCGCAAGAGCGGCGAGCCCTACATCACCCACCCGCTGGCGGTCACCCTCATCCTCGCCGAACTCGGCGCCGAGACCACCACCTTGACCGCCGCGCTGCTCCACGACACCGTCGAGGACACGGACGTGACGCTCGATCAGGTCCGCGACCAGTTCGGCCACGAGGTCGCCTACCTCGTCGACGGCGTGACGAAACTGGAGAAGGTCGACTACGGGGCAGCCGCCGAGCCCGAGACCTTCCGCAAGATGCTCGTCTCCACCGGCAACGACGTCCGCGTCATGTCGATCAAACTCGCCGACCGGCTGCACAACATGCGCACCCTCGGCGTGATGCGCCCCGAGAAGCAGGTCCGCATCGCCAAGGTGACCCGCGACGTCCTCATCCCGCTCGCCGAACGCCTCGGCGTCCAGGCGCTCAAGACCGAACTCGAGGACCTCGTCTTCGCCATCCTCCACCCCGAGGAGTACGAGAGGACCCGCGCCCTCATCGCGGAGAACACCAGCGCGGGCGACGCGCTCGCGGCCGTCGCGGAGAGCGTCTCGGCCGTCCTGCGCGAAGCGGACATCGACGCCGAGGTCCTCATCCGGCCCCGCCACTTCGTCTCCGTCCACCGCGTCCGGCTCAAGCGCGGAGAACTGCGCGGCAGCGACTTCGGACGGCTCCTCGTCCTGGTACACGAGGACGCCGACTGCTACGGCGTCCTCGGCGAGCTCCACACCTGCTTCACCCCGGTGATCTCCGAGTTCAAGGACTTCATCGCGGCCCCCAAGTTCAACCTGTACCAGTCGCTGCACACCGCCGTCGCGGCTCCCGACGGCGCGGTCGCCGAAGTCCTGATCCGCACGCACCGGATGCACACGGTCGCCGAAGCCGGCGTCGTCGCCCTCGGCAACCCCTACACGCCCCCGCCGTCCGGCGAGCCCGCCACCGAGGCCACCGAGGCCACCGAGGACGGGGAGCGTGCCGACCCCACCCGCCCCGGCTGGCTCTCCCGGCTGCTGGACTGGCAGGAGGCCACGCCGGACCCCGACACCTTCTGGACCTCCCTGCGCGCCGACCTCGCCGAGGACCGGGAGATCACCGTCTTCCGCCCCGACGGCCGCACCCTCGGTCTGCCCGCCGGGGCCAGTTGCGTCGACGCCGCCTACGCCCAGTACGGCGAGGCCGCCCACGCCTGCCTCGGCGCCCGCGTCAACGGCCGTCTGGCCACCCTCGGCACCGTGCTCGCCGACGGGGACACCGTCCAGCTGCTGCTGGCCCAGGACACCGCCTCCGGTCCCTCCCCGCAGTGGCTGGAACACGCCCGGACCCCGGCGGCCCGGATCGCGATCACCGCCTGGTTCCAGGCGCATCCGGAGGACGCCAGGACCCCCGCCGCCGCGCCCCGGCCCCCGGCCCCCGTCACCGCCGACCGGCGCTCCGGCACCCGCCTGCTGGCCGACCTTCCCGGCGCCCCCGCCACCACGGTGCGCCCCGCGGGCTGCTGCACCCCCGTACCCCCCGACGAGATCACCGGCTTCCTGGTCCGCGGGGGCACCGTCACCGTCCACCGCACCGGCTGCGCCTCCGCCGGGGCGATGCGAAGCCTGGGCAGGGAACCCGTCACCGTCCACTGGGGCGACACCGCCGAATGCCGGGTCACTCTCGTCGCCGAGTCCTTCGGACGGCCCGGACTGCTCGCCGACCTCACCGAGGCCATCGCCTGCGCGGGCGTCGCCGTGGTCGCCGCGACCGTCGAACCCCCCAGCGAGCAGCGGGTCCGGCACACCTACACTCTCCAACTCCCCGACGCCGCGGGGCTTCCCACCTTGATGCGAGCCATGCGCGACGTGCCCGGCGTGTACGACGTGGCCCGGGCCCGGCACCCCGCCTCCCAGGCGGACTGAACCGCGACGGCCGCGCGACCCCCACCCCGCCGTCCACCCGGTGCGACACGGCCCGGCCGTTGACGGGACGCGGAGGAGTGGCGTCACCCGGCGGGCTGACTCCTTCGGGTGGCCCGCGCGCGCGCCGTCCGGGGCGGCACCGGACGTCCTGGTAGCCGTAGCCCATGCCGCTCACACTCCGACTTCGCCCCCCGCGCGCGCGGTGGCCGCGTTCCGCCGCCGTCCTCGCCGTCTCGGCCGGACTGCTCGCCGCGGCCCTCCCCGCGCCGCCGCCCCTCGGCATCGGCGACCCGCTCTTCCCGCACCTCGGGAACCCGGGCTACGACGTTCTCGCCTACGACATCGACCTCACCTATCCGGGATCGAACAACGAACCACTGCGGGGCGTCACCCGCATCGAGGCCCTCGCCACGGCGGACCTGGAACGCGTCAACCTGGACTTCGCCCACGGCACGGTCTCCTCCGTCACCGTCGACGGCGAACCCGCCGGCTTCACCGGCAGCGGGGAGGACCTGGTGATCACCCCGGCCCGGCCGGCCGGAGCCGGCGACGCGCTGACGATCTCCGTCTCGCACACCAGCGACCCCGTCGGGCCCGCCGACAACGCCGGCTGGATCCGCACCGCGGACGGCCTCGCCATGGCCAACCAGGCCGACGCCGCCCACCGTGTCTTCCCGTCCAACGACCACCCGGCGGACAAGGCGTACTTCACCTTCCGGATCACCGCCCCCAGCGACCTGACGGCCGTCGCCAACGGGCTGCCGGCGGGCCGGACCGAGCACGGCGCCACCACCACCTGGACCTACCGCACGGCCCATCCCATGGCCACCGAGCTCGCCCAGGTCTCCATCGGCCGCAGCAGTGTCGTCCACCGGGCCGGTCCGCACGGACTGCCCGTACGCGACGTGGTGCCGACCGCCGACCGGGAACTCCTGGAGCCCTGGCTGAAGCGGACGCCCGACCACCTGGAATGGATGGAACGCCAGGTCGGCCCGTACCCCTTCGAGACCTACGGAGTGCTCGTCGCCGACGCGGACACCGGCTTCGAACTCGAGACCCAGACCCTGTCCCTCTTCGAACGGAGGCTCTTCACGGAGCCCGGCTTCCCCCGGTGGTACGTCGAGTCGGTCATGGTCCACGAACTCGCCCACCACTGGTTCGGCGACAGCGTCACCCCGCGGACCTGGTCCGACCTGTGGCTCAACGAAGGACATGCCAGCTGGTACGAGGCGCTCTACGCGGAGGAGACGGCGAGGCAGCCACTGGAGCGCCGCATGAAGGCCGCCTACGCGGCCTCCGACCGGTGGCGCGCCGCCGGCGGACCGCCCGCGGCCCCCGTGCCGCCCGCCCCCGGGAAGAAGATCAGTCTCTTCCGGCCGGTGGTCTACGACGGGAGCGCGCTCGTCCTCTACGCCCTGCGCCAGGAGATCGGGAAGGATGCCTTCCAGCGGCTGGAGCGGCGCTGGGTGACCCGGCACCGGGACGGGACCGCCACGACCGCCGACTTCACGGCGCTGGCCTCCGAGATCGCGGGGCGCGACCTCGGCGCCTTCTTCGAAGGCTGGCTGTACGCGGGGAAGACCCCCGCGATGCCCGGCCACCCGGACTGGAGCAGCCGCGCCCCGGAGGCCGCCGCCGCCGTCAAACCGGGGTGACGGCCGCCCACCGCGCGTGTCACCATCATCGGGTCGCCGACGCGCCCGGACCGGGGAATCTTCCGGGACCGTCACGCGTTGTGATCGACGTAACGACCTTCCATCGACGTTAAGGATCCAATGACCTCCTCTTCCTCCCCTTCCCAGGACGAGCAGAGCTTCGCCGAGACGAGCCGCACCGAGAGCCTCCGGGCCGACGCCCTGATGGAAGAGGACGTCGCCTGGAGCCACGAGATCGACGGAGAGCGGGACGGCGATCAGTTCGACCGCTCCGAGCGCGCGGCGCTGCGGCGCGTGGCGGGTCTCTCCACCGAACTCGAGGACGTCACCGAGGTCGAGTACCGGCAGCTGCGCCTGGAGCGTGTGGTGCTGGTCGGCGTATGGACCTCGGGGACCGTCCAGGACGCGGAGAACTCCCTCGCGGAGCTCGCCGCCCTCGCCGAGACGGCGGGAGCCCTGGTCCTCGACGGCGTCATCCAGCGCCGTGACAAGCCGGACCCGGCCACCTTCATCGGCTCGGGCAAGGCCCGGGAGCTGCGGGACATCGTGCTCGAGTCCGGTGCCGACACCGTCGTCTGCGACGGCGAACTCGGCCCCGGTCAGCTCATCGCCCTCGAAGACGTCGTCAAGGTCAAGGTGGTCGACCGGACCGCCCTGATCCT
Source organism: Streptomyces sp. NBC_01216 (assembly GCF_035994945.1). NCBI lineage: Bacteria > Bacillati > Actinomycetota > Actinomycetes > Kitasatosporales > Streptomycetaceae > Streptomyces > Streptomyces sp. NBC_01216. Next base: position 1,697,021 of record NZ_CP108677.1, on the reverse strand, counting down.
CGACATCTTCGCCCAGCACGCCAAGTCGCGCGAGGGCAAGGCACAGGTCGCCCTGGCGCAGATGCAGTACATGCTGCCGCGGCTGCGCGGCTGGGGCCAGTCGCTCTCCCGTCAGATGGGCGGTGGCGGCGGCGGTGGCATGGCCACGCGCGGTCCGGGTGAGACCAAGATCGAGACCGACCGGCGCCGGATCCGCGAGAAGATGGCGAAGATGCGCCGGGAGATCGCGGAGATGAAGACCGGCCGCGACATCAAGCGGCAGGAGCGACGCCGTCACAAGGTTCCCTCGGTCGCCATCGCCGGATACACCAACGCCGGCAAGTCCTCGCTGCTCAACCGGCTGACCGGGGCGGGCGTGCTGGTGGAGAACGCGCTGTTCGCCACCCTCGACCCGACCGTCCGCCGGGCCGAGACGCCCACCGGCCGGGTCTACACCCTGGCCGACACCGTCGGGTTCGTTCGCCACCTGCCGCACCACCTGGTCGAGGCGTTCCGCTCCACCATGGAGGAGGTCGGCGACTCCGACCTGATCCTGCACGTGGTGGACGGCTCACACCCGGTCCCGGAGGAGCAGCTCGCCGCCGTCCGCGAGGTGTTCCGCGACGTCGGCGCGGTGAACGTGCCGGAGGTCGTGGTCGTCAACAAGGCGGACGCGGCCGATCCGCTGGTCCTCCAGCGGCTCATGCGCGCCGAGCGGCACGCCATCGCGGTCTCCGCCCGCACGGGCGAGGGCATCGAGGAGCTGCGCGCGCTCATCGACGCCGAACTCCCGCGGCCCCGGGTCGAGATCGAGGCGCTCGTGCCCTACACCGAGGGCGGGCTCGTCTCGCGGGTGCACGCGGAGGGCGAGATGCTCTCCGAGGAGCACACGCCGGAGGGCACCCTGGTCAAGGCGCGGGTGCACGAGGAGCTGGCGGCGTTCCTGACGCCGTTCGTCCCGGCCGCGCACTGACGGCCGTCGGAGCGGTCCCGCGGGCACGCACCAGGCCCGCCCCCGTCGCCGGAGCCCAGGACCGGACGGCGGGGGCGGGCCCCGCGTGTGCCCGCCCCGCTCAGCGGGCGAACCTCTCGCTGACCACGTCACGCACCGCCTGGGCGCCCCGGCCGAGCAAGGGGCCCGCGAGCCAGCCGCTTCCGCCGGCCGGACCGATCGAGGTGTTCGACACCAGTGCGGTGCTGCCGTCCGGCAGCACCCGGAACCAGCCGCCTCCGGAGGCGCCGCCGGTCATCGTGCAGCCGATGCGGTACATGGGCGGCGTGGCCGGGGCCGCGGTCAGCCGGGTCGGCCGGTCCAGGCACTTGTGCATGATCAGGCCGTCGTACGGCGAGGCCGCGGGGTAGCCCCAGGCGCCCGTCGTACCGGCCTCCGCGGCCGTCGGCGCCGAGAAGTCGACCGCCAGGGCGGCGCCCACGGTCTCCTCCAGCGACCTCCCGTCCCGCGCGGGCTTCACGTGCAGCACGGCGTAGTCGTAGGGCCAGGACGTGTTCGTACCACCGCGCTCGATCCACTCGCCCGAGGTCACGGACCAGTCGGCCCAGAACTGTCCGTAGGGCGCCACCTCGCGCGGCTCGGCGTCGCGCAGCCCGGACGCCGACCTGCCGAGGTCGTTGTAGGCCGGCACGAAGGTGATGTTGCGGTACCAGCCTCCTCGCGCGCCGGCGTGCACGCAGTGGCCCGCTGTCCACACCAGGTCGGACCGGCCGGGCCGGCGCGGGTCCCGCACGACCGTGCCCGAGCAGACCATGTGGCCCTGGGGTGAGTCGAAGAAGAGCTTGCCGACCGGCGCCGCGTTGCGGTGGTACGGCGTCTGCTCAGGCTGGGCCGGCACCGGCCGCGGCACCGGGTCGCTGCCCGCGGCACCGTCGGCGGCCATCCCCAGGTCCGGGCTGCGCGCCGACCGCATGCGGTCCGGGTCCCACAGCCCCTCGATCACCGGGTTGACGAAGTCCTCCGCTTCGCGCAGCCACCGGCCGCGGTCCCAGTTCCTCCAGTCGCCGTCCTGCCACCCGTCGAGCTCGGCGCCGCGCTTTCTCAGCCGGTCCGCGAGGTCGCCGGGGCGTGCGGCTCCGCCGTCGGTGCCGGGGCCGGAGGCGGTCGCCCCGGCGGCCGGCAGGCCGCCCGCGGAGGTTCCGGCCGGGCCACAGCCCGCCAGGGCCAGCGTGAGCGCCAGGGCGAGGCCGGCTACCGCCGGCAGAAGTCGTACGGAACGCATGGGCCGTTCTCCCTCCAGGGATGTCCTTCGCGCCCCCGAACGCGTCGGAGTGTCATGCGCGCGCCGGATGCCGGCCGGTGTGGTGGCGGGACCCGCGGACCCGCCACCACACCGGGACGCGGACTACCGCCCCGCGTACTTCTCGCTGACCGCGTCGTACACACCCCTGGCCTCGGGGCCGAGCCGCGGACCCGCCAGCCAGCCGGCCGTCACCGGGCCGATGGAGGTGTTGGACACCAGCGCCGGCTTGCCGTCCCGGCCCGCGGCCACCCAGCCGCCGCCGGACGAACCGCCCGTCATGGTGCAGCCGATGCGGTACATCGTGGGCTGTGCGGCCTTCACCGAAAGACGGCCCGGCGCGTCCTGGCACTGGTACATCCTCTGCCCGTCGAACGGCGCACCCGCCGGGTAGCCGGTCGCCGTCAGACTCGCGATCTTCGGGATCGCCGGGGCGTCGAACTCCACCGGGAGCGCCGAACCGACCGTCTCCTCCAGCGACTTGCCCGAGCCGCCCTTCTCGGGTGTCACGTGGATCACCGCGAAGTCGTACGGAGCTCCCTGGCCACCGGTCGACGCGCCCTCCGCGATCCACTGGTCGGAGGTCTGCACCCAGTCGCCCCACCAGACGCCGTACGGCGCGACCTGGTCCCGCGTGGCGTTCTCGAGCTCCGGGGTCGGCTTCCCGCTGTCGTTGTACGAGGGGACGAAGGCGATGTTGCGGTACCAGCCGCCCTTCTTGCCGGCGTGCACGCAATGGCCCGCCGTCCAGACCATGTTGGAACGTCCCGGGTGGGCCGGGTCCTTCACGACCGTGGCCGAGCAGACCATCGACCCCTTCGGACCGTCGAAGAAGACCTTCCCGGCCTCCGGGACGGCGGAGTGGTAGGGAGCCCGCACACCCTTCGCCCGCACCGGCGCCGGGGTCCGGTCGGTGACACCCGCGTCACCCGAGATGTCCGCCTCCTCCACCGGCTCGTCGGGACGCTCGGCGTCCCGCATCCGGTCCGGGTCCCAGAGGTCCTCGATGATCGGGTTGACGAAGTCCTTCGCCTCGCGCAGCCACTGTTCGCGGTTCCAGTTCTTCCAGTCGCCGTTCCGCCACTTGTCCAGATCGATCCCGTGCTCCTTGAGCCGGTCCTTCAGATCGTCCGGAATCGTGATCCCGTCGCCGGCGGACGGGACCGCGGGCGCGCTCGGCTTGTCCCCGGCGCTGTCCTCGGTCGGGCCGCAGGCCGTCGTCGTCAGCGTCAACGCCGTTACGGCGGCTGCCGCGGCCAGCAGCGGACGAATCGATCGCATCTCGTGATCCCCCTGGAACTACGTCAACTTGTGCATGGGTGAACGGTGGAGGCGCCGTGACCGGCGCCCGAAGTGCGGCCCCCACTATGCCGGTGCCCGTGGGGACGGTATGCGCCAGGTCGTCGGTTCCCGTGCGGGCGGGGACCCCGGGGCCGAGTGACGCAGGCCACTCGAAGGATCTTCGGATCGCCCGTGATCCCCGGCGCCCTCCGTCGTTGGTACGTACGGGGGACACATGAGCAGCGTTCAAGGCCGTCGCACACGGGGTCGAGCGGCGTGCCGATGTGCAACGCAACCGTTACAGCGGGAGGACAGCGAGCCGTGGCCGTGACCGAACCAGTTCCGGTGACAGCGGGGGACACCGGGGCGGACGAGGAGGGGTGGGTTCCACTCGGGGGGAGCGCGCACGAGGGCATCCTGCGCCGCCAGGCACTCCGCGAGTCGGCGGCGCGCACCTACGCGCGATCCCTGCCGATCGTCCCCGTCCGGGCACGGGGACTGACCATCGAGGGCGCCGACGGCCGCCGCTACCTCGACTGCCTCTCCGGCGCGGGGACGCTGGCCCTGGGACACAACCACCCGGTGGTCCTGGAAGCCGTCAAGAAGGTCCTCGACTCCGGAGCTCCGCTCCACGTCCTGGACCTCGCCACGCCGGTCAAGGACCGCTTCACCACCGAGCTGTTCGCCACGCTGCCGGCCGAACTCGCGCGGGACGCGCGTGTCCAGTTCTGCGGCCCCGCGGGCACCGACGCGGTCGAGGCCGCCCTCACCCTCGTGCGCACCGCCACCGGCCGCGGCGGCCTGCTCGCCTTCACCGGCGCCTACCACGGGATGACGTCCGGGGCCCTCGACGCCTCGGGAGGAGCCGCCGACGTCCGGGTGGCCCGGCTGCCCTATCCGCGCGACTACCGCTGCCCGTTCGGGGTCGGCGGGGACCGCGGGGCCGAACTCGCCGCCCGCTGGACCGAGAGCCTCCTCGACGACCCCAAGAGCGGAGTGCCCACTCCCGCCGGGATGATCCTCGAACCGGTGCAGGGGGAGGGCGGTGTCATTCCCGCGCCCGACGACTGGATGCGCCGCATGCGGCAGATCACCGCGGCCCGTGCCATCCCGCTCATCGCCGACGAGGTCCAGACGGGCGTCGGCCGCACCGGCGCCTTCTGGGGTGTCGACCACAGCGGCGTGGTCCCCGACGTCATGGTCCTCTCCAAGGCCATCGGCGGGTCCCTCCCGCTGGCCGTCATCGTCTACCGGGCCGAGCTCGACGTCTGGGAACCCGGAGCCCACGCCGGGACCTTCCGCGGCAACCAGCTCGCCATGGCCGCCGGAGCCGCCACCCTCGCGTACGTCCGGGAGAACCGCCTCGCCGACCGCGCCGCCGCCCTCGGCACACGCATGCTCGGCCGCCTCCGGGGACTGTCCGCCGCCCACCCGTCCGTCGGTGACGTGCGCGGCCGGGGACTGATGATCGGGGTCGAGCTGGTGGACCCCTCGGGCGAGGCCCCCCACGCCCCCACCCCGCCGGCCGACCCCGTGCTCGCCGCGTCCCTCCGGCAGCAGTGCCTCGACCGCGGACTCATCGTCGAGCTGGGCGGACGCCACTCCGCCGTCGTACGACTCCTCCCGCCGCTCACCCTCACCGACGAGCAGGCCGAAGCGGTACTCGACCGCTTCGCCGACGCCCTGGCCGCCGCCGAGCGCGCCCACCGCCCGGCCTGTCCCGCCCCGCTCCGGCCCGTACGCCCTCGGGCCGCGCACCACCGGAACGACACCGGACCGTCCCACTGATCCCGGACCGAACCCGGACACCCTCACAAGGAAATCCCCGTGAACGCGACCCCCGCACCCGAAGCATCCGGCACCGACGCCCCGCACGGGCCCCTCGCCGTCGAACAGGCCGTCGTCCCCCGTCAGCACACCGGCCCGTACGACCCCCTGCCCACACCCGGTCCGGCGGCCCCCGCGGGTCACGCCGCCCCCTCCTCCGGGGCGCCCGAGGACCACCTCGACGACCCCGACCCGCGCCGCGCCGCCGACCTCGCCGCCACCGAGAACCTGCTGCGCTGCTGGGTACGCGAGAGGAACCTGCCCGCCCCCGCCTCCGCCACCCTGCGCGTCCCCCTCGACGCCAGTGGCACCGCCCTCCAGGTCCCCGTCATCCACTGGTCGCTCACCGGATGGCACCGCTTCGGCGCCCCCGCGCTCGAAGGTCTCCCCGCCACCGCCCCGCCGGTCGACGCCGTCACGGTCGCCGCCCTCCTCGGCCGCGAGACCGGACGCTCCGAGGGAACCGAACTCGTGGGCCGCGTCGCCGACTCCGTTCTCCGCACGGCCGAGTTCATCACCGCACGGCGCCGCCGGCCGAACCCCGGCCCCGAGTCCGACCTCTTCCTCACCGCCGAACAGTCCCTGCTCCTCGGACATCCCCTCCACCCCACCCCGAAGAGCCGCGAGGGGCTCTCCGAGACGGAGACCCACCGCTACTCGCCCGAGCTCCACGGCTCCTTCCCCCTGCACTGGGCCGCCGTCGACCGCGCCGTCCTGGTCACCGACTCCGCCTGGACCGAACAGGGGCGTCCCGTCTCCGCCGAACAACTCTCCACCGGCCTCGCCGAGGGCCTCGCGATCCCCCCGGGCACCGTGCCCCTGCCCCTCCACCCCTGGCAGGCCCGTGAACTGCTCCACCGCCCGGCCGTCGCCTCCCTCCTCGACGCCGGACTCCTCCACGACCTGGGGGCCCACGGAGCCCCCTGGCACCCCACCTCCTCGGTCCGTACCGTGCACCGGCCGGGCTCCCGCGCCATGCTCAAGCTCTCCCTCGGCGTCCGCATCACCAACTCCCGCCGCGAGAACCTCCGCAAGGAACTCCACCGTGGCGTGGAGGTGCACCGGCTGCTCCGCACCGGCCTCGTCGACCAGTGGCAGGCGGCCCACCCAGGCTTCGACATCGTCCGAGACCCCGCCTGGCTCGCGGTCGACACCCAGGACGGCGCCCCGGTCCCAGGACTCGACGTCATGATCCGTCACAACCCCTTCGGCGCCGCGGACGACGCCGTCTGCGTCGCGGCCCTCACGGCCCCGCGCCCCTGGCCCGGCGCGACCCGGATGCGTTCCCGCCTCGCCGACCTCGTCACCCGGCTCGCCGCCCGCACCGGCCGGCCCACCGCGGCCGTCTCCGCCGAGTGGTTCCTCCGCTATCTCGACCAGGTCGTCCGTCCCGTCCTCTGGCTCGACGGCACCGCCGGCGTCGCCCTGGAGGCCCACCAGCAGAACACCCTGGTGCTCCTCTCCCCGGAGGGCTGGCCCATCGGAGGCCGGTACCGGGACAACCAGGGCTACTACTTCCGGGAGTCCCGCCGCGAAGAGCTGGAGAAGCGTCTCCCCGGCATCGGGGGCGTCAGCGACACCTTCGTCTCCGACCGGGTCACCGACGAGCGCTTCGCCTACTACCTGGGCATCAACAACGTCCTGGGCCTGATCGGCGCCTTCGGCGCCCAGGGCCTCGCCGACGAGCGCATCCTGCTCGCCGGCTTCCGGCAGTTCCTCGGCTCCGCCACCGCTCTCGGCTCCCCTCTCCCGCACCGCCTGCTCGAAGCCGCGACGCTGCGCTGCAAGGCCAACCTCCTGACCCGCGTACACGGCCTCGACGAGCTTGTCGGCCCCGTCGACACCCAGTCCGTCTACGTCACCATCACCAACCCCCTCCGCTCCTGAACGCGCGCGCCCGCTCCCACCGACCCGACCGCCGAGAGGGGACCACCACCGTGCCTCCCGCCGATGCGAGCACCCAGGCGGACACCGCCGCCCGGCCCCCGGCCACCCCCGGCGGGCCGCCCGACCCCGCCGGGGACGACACCCTGGACCTGCGCCTTCCCGACGAACTCGTCGCCCTGCTCACGGCCGGCGACCCCACCGCGGGCCCGACCGGCGACCTCCTCGACGGCGTCGCCGGCTGGGCGCCGGCCGCCACCCCCTTCGGTGCCTTCCGGCTCGTCCCGGTGCTCCCCGAACGGGACCTGGCACTCGTCGCCCGCTGGATGAACGACCCCGCCGTCGCCGCCTTCTGGGAGCTTGCGGGTCCGGAGGCCGTGACCGCCGCCCACCTCCGCCCCCAGCTCGACGGCGACGGCCGCAGCGTCCCCTGTCTCGGGGTGCTCGACTCCGTGCCCATGAGCTACTTCGAGATCTACCGCGCCGACCTCGACCCGCTCGCCCGCCACTACCCGGCACGTCCCCACGACACCGGTGTCCACCTCCTCCTCGGCGGCGTCGCCGACCGAGGCCGCGGCGTCGGCACCGCCCTGCTGCGCGCGGTCGCCGACCTCGTCCTCGACCACCGGCCCCGGTGCACCCGGGTCGTCGCCGAACCCGACCTGCGCAACACCCCGTCCGTCTCCGCCTTCCTGAGTGCCGGATTCCGCCTCTCCGCGGAAGTCTCCCTCCCCGACAAGCGGGCCGCCCTCATGGTCCGCGACCGCGCCCTGCGACACGTCCTGTGAACACCCTCCGTCCGACGTCCACCGCCCGACCCACAGCGGTTTCGACCCCGAGGAGTCCCCGTGCCGTCGTCCCCTGCCACCCATGACTCCGCTGCCCCCCGTGACTCCGCCCTGCTCGCGCCGCCCGGCCTCGACCGGGCCGCCTGGACCTCGGCGGCCTCCCGGCTGCTCGCCAAGACCGTCGCCGAGTTCGCCTACGAGGAGATCGTCCGGCCGGTACCCGCCGACGTCCCCGGTCACGGCACCGAGCCCCCCGGCGGACCCGGACGGTACCTCCTGCGCCTGGACGACGGGTCGGTACTCGGCTTCACCGCCACCCGGGGCGCCTACGGCAGCTGGCGCGTCCCACCCGGCTCGACCACCCTCGACGGGCGGCCGCTGACCGATCCGCTCGACTTCCTGGTCCGGGCCCGACGCCTGCTCGGCCTCGACGGCCCCACTCTCGGCCACCTGATCCGCGAGCTCACCACGACCCTCGTCGCCGACACCCGCCTCGCCCACGACGCGCTGACCGCCGAGCGGCTCGCCGACCTCGGATACGCCGAACTCGAAGGCCACCAGACCGGCCACCCCTGGCTCGTCCTCAACAAGGGGCGGATCGGCTTCTCCGCGACCGACGCCTCCCGCTGGGCCCCCGAGGCCCGTCGCGCCACCCGCCTGCCGTGGATCGCGGTCAGCACCGACCTGGCCGCCTTCCGCGGGGTACCCGGCCTCCACACGCCGGAGCTGCTCTACGCGGGCGAACTCGACCCGGGGATCCGGGAGACCTTCCGGACCGTGCTCCGGGACCGGGGCCTCGACCCCGACGGCTACCTCCTGCTGCCCGTCCATCCCTGGCAGTGGGACGAGGTCCTGCTCCCGCTCTACGCCCCCGCCGTCGCCGCCGGGGCCATCGTCCCGCTTCCGGTCGACGACGACCTGCGTCTGCCGCAGCAGTCCATCCGCACCTTCCTCAACACCTCCCGGCCCGACCGCCACACGGTCAAGCTGCCGCTGTCCGTGCTCAACACCCTCGTCTGGCGCGGCCTCCCCACCGAACGGACACTGGCCGCCCCCGCCGTCACCGCCTGGGTCCACGGCCTGCGCGACGGCGACCCCTTCCTGCGGGACGAATGCGCGGTGATCCTCCTCGGCGAGGTCGCCTCCGTGACCGTCGCGCACCCCCTCTACGACCGTCTGCCCGAGGTCCCGTACCAGTACAAGGAACTCCTCGGCGCGATCTGGCGCGAGCCGCTGAGGCTGCCGCCAGGCGAGCGCGCCCGCACACTCGCCTCGCTGCTGCACACCGATCCCCACGGCCGGGCGTTCGTCGCCGAACTCGTCCACCGCTCCCGGCTCGCCCCCGCCGTCTGGCTCCGCCACCTCTTCGCCGCGCTGCTGCCGCCGCTGCTGCACTTCCTCTACCGGTACGGCACCGTCTTCTCCCCCCACGGCGAGAACGCCATCGTCGTCCACGACGAACGGGACGTGCCGGTACGCCTGGCGATCAAGGACTTCGTCGACGACGTGAACATCAGCGCCCATCCCCTCCCCGAACACGACGCGATGCCGGACGACGTCCGCGCCGTGCTGCTCACGGAGCCGCCGGACTTCCTCACCCAGTTCATCCATTCGGGGCTCTTCGTCGGTGTCCTCCGCTACCTCGCGCCCCTGTGCGAGGAGCAACTCGACGTCTCCGAAACGGACTTCTGGGCCATGGTCCGTGCCGAGATCCTGCGGTACCAGGCCCGGTTCCCCGAGCTGAAGGAACGGTTCGAGCTGTTCGATCTACTCACCCCGCGGATCGAGCGTCTCTGCCTCAACCGCAACCGACTGCACCTGGACGGCTACCGTGACCGGGCCGAGCGCCCCCACGCGGCCGTCCACGGCACCGTCCCGAACCCCCTGGCATGAGCGCTCGCGTGATCCGGCTGTCGGTGCCGCCCCGTAGGCTGGACGCGCTATGACGAAGCCATCCCTCCCCGAGCTCCTCCATGCCGCCGTGTCCGCCGTCGGAGGCATGGAGCGCCCCGGCCAGGTCACCATGGCCGAAGCCGTCGCCGAGGCCATCGACGACAACGCGCACCTTCTGGTCCAGGCGGGCACCGGCACCGGAAAGTCCCTCGGCTATCTGGTCCCGGCGCTGGCCCACGGAGAGCGCGTCGTGGTGGCCACGGCCACCCTGGCGCTCCAGCGGCAGCTGGTGGAGCGCGACCTCCCGCGGACCGTCAACGCCCTCCATCCACAGCTGCGCCGCCGTCCGGAGTTCGCCATGCTCAAGGGCCGGTCGAACTACCTCTGCCGGCACCGCCTGCACGAGGGTGTCCCCCAGGACGAGGAGGACGGCCTCTTCGACCCGTTCGAGGCCGCCGCCCCGACGAGCAAGCTCGGGCAGGACCTGCTGCGGCTGCGGGACTGGTCGGACGACACGGAGACGGGGGACCGGGACGATCTGACACCGGGTGTCTCGGACCGTGCCTGGGCCCAGGTCTCCGTCTCCTCCCGCGAGTGCCTCGGCGCGACCAAGTGCGCCTACGGTGCGGAGTGCTTCGCCGAGGCGGCCCGGGAGCGGGCCAAACTGGCCGACGTCGTCGTCACCAACCACGCGCTGCTCGCCATCGACGCGATCGAGGGTGCCCCCGTGCTGCCCTCGCACGAGGTCCTGATCGTCGACGAGGCCCACGAGCTGGTCTCGCGGGCCACCGGTGTCGCCACCGGCGAGCTCACCCCGGGCCAGGTCAACCGGGCCGTGCGTCGTGCGGCGAAGCTCGTCGACGAGAAGGTCGCGGACCAGCTGCAGACGGCCGCCGAGGGCTTCGAGCGGGTGATGGAGCTGGCCCTGCCGGGCCGCCTGGAGGAGGTCCCGGAGGACCTGGGGTACGCCCTGATGGCGCTGCGTGACGCGGCCCGTCAGGTCATCTCCGCGCTCGGCTCGACCCGGGACCGCTCCGTCCAGGACGAGGACGCCGTCCGTAAGCAGGCCATGGCCTCGGTCGAGTCGGTCCACGGCGTCGCCGAGCGCATCAGCAACGGCTCGGAGTACGACGTCGTCTGGTACGAGCGCCACGACCGCTTCGGCGCCTCGGTGAGGGTGGCCCCGCTCTCCGTCTCCGGGCTGCTGCGGGAGAAGCTCTTCGCCGACCGGTCCGTCGTGCTGACCTCCGCCACTCTCAAGCTCGGGGGCGACTTCAACGGCGTGGGTGCCTCGCTGGGGCTCGCCCCGGAGGGCACCGTGGGCGACGACCTGCCGGTCTGGAAGGGCATCGACGTCGGCTCGCCGTTCGACTATCCGAAGCAGGGCATCCTCTATGTCGCGAAGCACCTGTCCCGGCCCGCCCGCGACGGCGACCGCGCCGACATGCTGGACGAGCTGACCGAGCTGATGCAGGCGGCCGGCGGTCGCACGCTGGGTCTGTTCTCGTCCATGCGCGCGGCTCAGCTGGCCGCCGAGGAGCTGCGCTCCCGCATCCCGGAGTACCCGATCCTGCTCCAGGGCGAGGACACGCTGGGCGAGCTGATCAAGAACTTCTCGGCCGACTCGCGGACCTGTCTCTTCGGCACGCTGTCGCTCTGGCAGGGCGTGGATGTTCCGGGCGCCAGCTGCCAGCTGGTCGTGATGGACAAGATTCCCTTCCCGCGTCCGGACGACCCGTTGATGAGCGCACGCCAGAAGGCGGTCGAGGACGCCGGAGGCAACGGCTTCATGGCTGTCGCCGCGACGCACGCTGCCCTCCTGATGGCACAGGGAGCGGGACGGCTCGTGCGGGCGACGGGGGACCGCGGGGTGGTCGCGGTGCTCGATCCGCGCCTGGCCACGGCCCGCTACGGCAGCTATCTGAAGGCTTCGCTGCCCGACTTCTGGTACACCACGGACCGTAACCAGGTGCGCAAGTCCCTGGCGGCCATCGACGCCGCCTCCACGGCGGCCGGGGTGTAGCCCGCGCGGTCGATGCCCTTCCGGGGCCCTTCCGTAGAGACGGCGGGGCCCCGGGACCGGCGCAGTGGGTCCCGGGGCCGTCAGGGTCGACGAGGTGAAGTCACACCCGTCGGAGGACCGCCACGACCTTGCCGAGGATGGTGGCCTCGTCGCCGGGGATCGGCTGGTAGGCGGCGTTGTGGGGGAGCAGCCAGACATGGCCGTCCTCGCGCTTGAAACGCTTCACCGTGGCTTCGCCGTCGAGCATGGCCGCCACGATGTCCCCGTTCTCCGCCACGGGCTGACGGCGCACGGTGACCCAGTCGCCGTCGCAGATCGCGGCCTCGATCATCGAGTCGCCGACCACCTTCAGCACGAACAGCTCGCCGTCGCCGACCAGCTGCCGGGGCAGCGGGAAGACGTCCTCGACGGACTCCTCCGCGAGGATCGGGCCGCCTGCGGCGATCCGGCCCACCAGGGGTACGTAGGAGGCCGCGGGCTTGCCCGTGGTGTCCGCCGGCTGGTTGCTGGGCTGGTCCGAGCCCCGGACCTCGTACGCCCGGGGGCGATGCGGGTCGCGACGCAGGAACCCCTTGCGCTCCAGGGCCATCAGCTGGTGGGCGACCGAGGAGGTGCTGGAGAGGCCCACCGCCTGGCCGATCTCACGCATCGACGGCGGGTAGCCGCGCCGCTGGACCGAGTCCCGGATGACCTCGATGACCCGGCGTTGCCGGTCGGTGAGACCGGAGCTGTCCGCCCTGATGCCCGGAGGTCGGCCGGGCAGTGAGCGCGCGGGTCGGCCGGGCTCCCCGTCCGTGTTCATGACTGTCTCGTTCATGGCATGCACCGGCTCGAGTCGGCCCTGGGAGCGGTCCTGGGCAGTGATGGTGGCACTGTCTGCGGTGGTGGTCACGTCGGCGGCCCCTCTCGAATGGTCTCCCTCGCTGGCACAACGGTAGTGGCTTTCGAAAGGTTGCGCCAAACACACGTTCGAGTGAAAAATCGCAGATTGCCCTACCTGTGCGACCGAGTGGGTGTATGGGTGGGCCTCGGGGGCGGTGCCGGGATGGGGGGCGAACGTACCGGCCGCGGCTCGGAGGTGTCGGTCCAGGGTGTCCTGTCAGTGTGGCAGCGGAGGGGGTCGGATCGGCGGAGCCGCGCCCTTCCCGTGCCCTCGTGGCCGGTCGCCCGCACCCCGCTCCGTGCGGTGCGGGCGGCGACACGCGCGAGGTGCCGAGAATGCGGCCTGACCCAAGATCTAGTGGTTGGATTGCATCCACCACCCAGGACTAGTGGTACCCGGTCGGCCGGCGCTGTTCGCATCGCCTATGCTGGTGGTCGCTTCGAAGGGTCTTGACGGACCTGGCGAGGCTATTCGGTCGTGCAGTGAGGGAGGGTCGGAACACCATGCACTGCCCCTTCTGCAGGCACCCCGACAGCCGTGTCGTCGACAGTCGCACCACCGACGACGGGACGTCGATCCGCCGCCGTCGTCAGTGCCCCGACTGCTCCCGCCGTTTCACGACGGTGGAGACCGCGTCCCTGATGGTCGTCAAGCGGTCCGGCGTGACGGAACCCTTCAGTCGTACCAAGGTCATCTCCGGCGTCCGCAAGGCGTGCCAGGGGAGGCCGGTCACCGAGGACGCCCTCGCCCAGCTCGGCCAGCGGGTCGAGGAGGCGGTGCGCGCCACCGGGAGCGCCGAGCTGACCACTCACGACGTGGGCCTGGCCATCCTCGGTCCGCTGCAGGAACTCGACCTCGTCGCCTACCTGCGCTTCGCGTCCGTGTACAAGGCGTTCGACAGCCTCGAAGACTTCGAGGCCGCCATCGCGGAACTCCGCGAGCGGCCTCCCGCCGACAACCGCGGGAGCGGTGCGACCCCCGCGGTCCCCGTTCCCGCCGCTGCCGCCGACTGACCGGCGGCGCCGGGGCCCGCACGCGCCCCGGCGGACCGGCCGCCCCGCGGCCACCCCAAGACGTGCCCCGGGCGACCTGTGCGGCGTTCGTGGCAGCAGTACCAACAGCAGTACAGAAGATGGTGCCCCGGGAGTAACGGGGCGCCAAAGGGTGTTTTGCCCGTATATGGGAGGCGGCATGACAGAGACGGCGAGCGGTCCGGCACGAGGTTCCCGCGCCAAGGGGACCAAGACGGCCAAGGGCCTGCGCATCGAGCGCATCCACACCACCCCCGGAGTGCATCCGTACGACGAGGTGGTCTGGGAGCGTCGTGACGTCGTCATGACCAACTGGCGCGACGGCTCGGTCAACTTCGAGCAGCGTGGCGTCGAGTTCCCCGACTTCTGGTCGGTGAACGCGGTCAACATCGTCACCAGCAAGTACTTCCGCGGGGCCGTCGGCACCCCGCAGCGCGAGACCGGCCTGAAGCAGCTGATCGACCGGATCGTGAAGACGTACACCAAGGCCGGCGAGGAGCACGGCTACTTCGCCTCGCCCGCCGACGCCGAGATCTTCGAGCACGAGCTGGCCTACGCCCTCCTGCACCAGATCTTCAGCTTCAACTCCCCGGTGTGGTTCAACGTCGGCACGCCGCAGCCCCAGCAGGTCTCCGCCTGCTTCATCCTGTCCGTCGACGACTCCATGGAGTCGATCCTCGACTGGTACAAGGAAGAGGGCATGATCTTCAAGGGCGGCTCCGGCGCCGGTCTGAACCTCTCCCGGATCCGCTCCTCCAAGGAGCTTCTCTCCTCCGGCGGCAACGCCTCCGGCCCGGTCTCCTTCATGCGCGGTGCCGACGCCTCCGCCGGGACGATCAAGTCGGGCGGCGCGACCCGCCGGGCGGCCAAGATGGTCATCCTCGACGTCGACCACCCCGACATCGAGGACTTCATCGAGACCAAGGTCAAGGAGGAGGAGAAGATCCGCGCCCTGCGCGACGCGGGCTTCGACATGGACCTGGGCGGCGACGACATCACGTCCGTCCAGTACCAGAACGCCAACAACTCCGTCCGTGTGAACGACACCTTCATGAAGGCCGTCGAGTCCGCCGGGAAGTTCGGCCTCACCTCCCGCATGACCGGCGAGGTCATCGAGGAGGTCGAGGCCAGGTCGCTGTTCCGCAAGATGGCCGAGGCCGCCTGGGCCTGCGCGGACCCGGGCATCCAGTACGACGACACGATCAACCGCTGGCACACCTGCCCGGAGTCCGGCCGGATCAACGGCTCGAACCCCTGCAGCGAGTACATGCACCTGGACAACACGTCCTGCAACCTCGCGTCGCTGAACCTGATGAAGTTCCTCAAGGACGACGGCAAGGGCAGCCAGTCGTTCGAGTCCGAGCGCTTCTCCAAGGTCGTCGAGCTCGTCATCACCGCGATGGACATCTCCATCTGCTTCGCCGACTTCCCCACCCAGAAGATCGGTGAGAACACCCGCGCCTTCCGCCAGCTCGGCATCGGCTACGCCAACCTCGGCGCCCTGCTGATGGCGACGGGCCACGCGTACGACTCCGACGGCGGCCGTGCGCTCGCCGGCGCCATCACCTCGCTGATGACCGGAACCTCCTACCGGCGTTCCGCCGAGCTCGCCGCGGTCGTCGGCCCGTACGACGGCTACGCCCGCAACGCCGAGCCGCACCAGCGCGTCATGAAGCAGCACGCCGACGCCAACACCGTGGCCGTCCGCATGGACGACCTCGACTCGCCGGTCTGGGCCGCCGCCACGGAGGCATGGCAGGACGTGATCCGTCTCGGCGCGAAGAACGGCTTCCGCAACGCCCAGGCGTCGGTCATCGCCCCGACCGGCACCATCGGTCTGGCGATGTCCTGCGACACCACCGGCCTCGAGCCCGACCTGGCCCTGGTCAAGTTCAAGAAGCTGGTCGGCGGCGGCTCGATGCAGATCGTCAACGGCACCGTCCCGCAGGCCCTGCGCCGCCTGGGCTACCAGGAGGAGCAGATCGAGGCGATCGTCGCCCACATCGCCGAGCACGGCAACGTGATCGACGCCCCGGGCCTGAAGACCGAGCACTACGAGGTCTTCGACTGCGCCATGGGCGAGCGTTCCATCTCCGCGATGGGCCACGTGCGCATGATGGCCGCGATCCAGCCCTGGATCTCCGGCGCCCTCTCCAAGACCGTGAACCTGCCGGAGTCGGCCACGGTCGAGGACGTCGAGGAGGTCTACTTCGAGGCGTGGAAGATGGGCGTCAAGGCGCTCGCGATCTACCGCGACAACTGCAAGGTCGGCCAGCCTCTCTCCGCCAAGAAGAAGGAGGAGGAGAAGACCGAGGTCACCGCGAAGACCGAGGCGACGATCCGCGAGGCCGTCGAGAAGGTCGTGGAGTACCGCCCGGTCCGCAAGCGCCTGCCCAAGGGCCGCCCGGGGATCACCACCTCCTTCACGGTCGGCGGCGCCGAGGGCTACATGACCGCCAACTCCTACCCGGACGACGGTCTCGGCGAGGTCTTCCTGAAGATGTCGAAGCAGGGCTCGACCCTCGCGGGCATGATGGACGCCTTCTCCATCGCCGTCTCGGTGGGCCTCCAGTACGGCGTCCCGCTGGAGACCTACGTCTCGAAGTTCACCAACATGCGCTTCGAGCCGGCCGGCATGACGGACGACCCGGACGTGCGGATGGCGCAGTCGATCGTCGACTACATCTTCCGCCGCCTGGCGCTGGACTTCCTCCCCTTCGAGACCCGCTCCGCGCTCGGCATCCACTCCGCCGAGGAGCGTCAGCGTCACCTGGAGACGGGCTCGTACGAGCAGAGCGTCGAGGACGTCGACCTGGATGTCGAGGGTCTGGCCCAGTCCGCCCCCCGCCAGACGGAGCCCCTGAAGGCCGTCTCCCAGGTCGCCGAGATCCCGGCGGCGAAGCAGGCGCACACCTCGGCGGAACTCGTCGAGATGCAGCTGGGCATCAGCGCGGACGCGCCGCTCTGCTTCTCCTGCGGCACGAAGATGCAGCGCGCGGGCTCCTGCTATATCTGCGAGGGCTGCGGCTCCACCAGCGGCTGCAGCTGATACCGGGCGGAATTGCGTCGGACGCGACACCCGACGTAGCCGAACCCGAAGCGTGCTCGTCGAAAGGGAGGGGCCGCCGAACCCGGCGGCCCCTCCCGGCTTCGTGCTCAGGCGGGGCGGGAGCCCATCACCGTCGCGAAGGTCCGCGGGTCCGCGTCGAAGCCGCGCCGGATCGAACGGTACGACCAGCCGTCCGCCCCGTTGCGGGTGAACTCCATGACGGTGGCCGCCGTCGCGCCGGGCACGTCGTCGAAGCCGTGTGCCGCCAGTTCCGTGTACCCCTCGCGTACCCGGACCCCGGTATGGGCCACCTCCCCGAACGTCAGGCGCCCGTCGCCCTGCTGTATGGCCACCCCCACCACCACGCGCACGTAGCGAGGTGCGAGCCGCTCCAGCTCCAGGACCATCGCCTCGTCGTAGCCGAAGCCCTGTCCCGTACGGCTGTCCCGCGTCAGGGTGATCGTGCCGTCGGGCGAACGGCTGTCGAAGTGGACCAGGTAGTCCGGCGCTCCGTGCGGGTCATCCGCCGTGTAGACCCCGGCGACGAGGTCCAGGTCATGCGGCGGAGCGCCGATCGGGCTGGGGTCCCACTTGAGCGTCACCTCGACCTTGCCGACCCCCTTGTTGAGACCGCTCACCGTGAATCCCCTCTCTCGTGTGCGACGCGTGTGCCGCCGTCCAGTCAACTGCCCTTGGTCCTGGGCAGCTTGCTCATGGTGCCATGCGTGCTCAGTGCGGGTGTCGCCGCGGCGGACGCTGTCGTGCGACCTCGTCCCGGACCTCCGCGACGGCGCCGCCGACCCGCCGCCCCGGGCGGGTGCCCTCGACAGGGTCGGGATACAGGCAACGCCGGGCGAGGCCCTGGAGCTCGAAGGCGAAGTAGAGCGACACCAAGGGATGGACGAACAGCTCGCTGCCCGCCCCCGCAGGTCGAAAGGCCGGTTGGTGTGCAGCACGGTCACGACGAATAAGGTGCTGATCGAACGGACTTGAGGGGGGACCATATGTGGAGCGGTGACGAGCTGGACCTCGACGCCTATCTGGAGCGGATCGACTACGAAGGGGACCTCGGCCCGACGGCCGACGTGTTGCGCGCGCTGCACCGGGCCCACGTGGCGGCGATCCCCTTCGAGAACCTCGATGTGGCCCTCGGGCGGGAGGTACCGCTCGATGTGAGGAGCCTGCAGGCCAAGCTCGTCGACCGCCGCCGGGGCGGCTACTGCTACGAGCAGAACTCCCTCTTCGCCGCCGTCCTGGAACGGATCGGATTCCCGGTCACCGGACGGGGCGCCCGCAACCGCACGCGAGGCATCGCGCTGCTGCCCGTGA
Source organism: Streptomyces sp. NBC_01216 (assembly GCF_035994945.1). Lineage (NCBI taxonomy): Bacteria > Bacillati > Actinomycetota > Actinomycetes > Kitasatosporales > Streptomycetaceae > Streptomyces > Streptomyces sp. NBC_01216. The sequence continues at coordinate 1,678,802 of NZ_CP108677.1, read as the reverse complement.
CCCACGCGATCCTGGTCGTGACGGTGGACGGCGAGCCGTGGCTCGTGGACACCGGATTCGGACAGCAGGGTCTGCTCGAACCGATCCCGCTGCGCGACGGCGCCAGGGCCGAACAGGGCGGGTGGACCTTCGCGATCGGCGTCGAGGACGAGGGCATCCACGTGCTGCGCGCGCTGCGCCCCGAAGGCTGGACGGATCTCTACGCCTTCGCGCCGCAGACCCTCTATCCTCCTGACTTCACCGTGATGAACCACTACAGCTCCGGTCACCCGCGGTCGCCGTTCGTCGGCAAGGTGGTGGCGCAGCGTCCCGGAACGGGAGTCCGCCGGTCACTGGTCCGGAATCTGCTCACCGTGGTGCGGACGGACGGGTCCGGTGACGAACGGAAGGTGGGCCCGGCGGAGTTGGTGCGGACGCTCTCCGACGTCTTCGGCATCGAGGTGGACGCCGAAGAGGCGGCCGGTCTCGTCCGCGTGCACTCCGCCGTAGTCTGACGGCGGCCCGCCCCGGCCCCGTACGATGGCGCGGTGCTGGTCAAGTGGATTCGCTGCACCGTGGTGGACCGTCGGGGGTTCGAGCGGGGACAGCGGAAATGGGCGGGGCTGCTGGGTGAGCCGGGATTCCGGGGACAGGGCGGCGGGTGGAGCCGCGCGCGGCCCGGAGTCGCCCATGTGTTCGCCTTCTGGGAGAGTCGTGCCTTCTACGACTCCTTCATGGCGCGGTCGCACGACCGGCTCGCCGCGTCGCAGGCGGGCACCTTCAAGAACGCCCAGGCCAGGCTCTTCGACTACCGCTTCGACGTGAAGACCGGCTTCGAACCGAGGTTCACTGACGCCGACGTGGCACGGGTCGCGCACTGCCGGGTCCACGAGGAGCGCGCCGAGCACTTCGCGCTGATGCAGGAGAAGGTGTGGAACCCGGCGATGGCCGGGTCTCCCGGGATGCTACGCGGGGTGTTCGGTGAGGCCCCGGGCCATGAGTTCCTGGTGCTGTCGATGTGGCGGTCCGCCGCCGAGCACGGCAAGTACCGGGTGGAGCGCATCGAGAGGCTGGGGCTCCGGGCCCAGACGGACGCCGACGTGGCGTCGTTGAGCGGGGACGTGGTGCAGCTCGAACCGTCCTGGACGGTGTGACCCTCCGGGACGGTGCGCCCATGCCGGAAACCGCCGGGGCGGACGACCGGCTCTCGGCGGGACGGTGCGCGACGGCCCACGGGGCTCGGGGGTGGTACCGGGCTACGGGGCGTGACGGCGGGCGGCGCGTGTGGTTCCGAGCCGGTGGGAGGTGCGGGCGGGGGACGGTGCGCGTGGTGTGCGCGGGCGGCGGGGAACGTCGGCCCCGGCCGGCCGCGCCCCCGCGTGGCAGGCCCGGGCGAGCCGCGCGCGTTCGCGCCCAGGGCACGTCCACACCCGCGGCGCTCCGATCCGGGCGGATCGGCACCGCGCAGCCTAGGGTCGACGCATGGCACGACCGCGGCGCATCGTTCTCGTTCGGCACGGAGAATCGGAAGGCAACGCCGATGACACGGTGTACGAACGGGAGCCCGACCACGCGCTCAGACTGACCGAGACCGGATGGCGGCAGGCGGAGGAGACGGGACGGCGGCTGCGGGACCTCTTCGGCGGGGAGGGCGTCAGCGCCTACGTCTCGCCGTACCGCCGCACCCATGACACCTTCCGCGCCTTCCGCCTCGACCCGGAGCACGTGCGGGTGAGGGAGGAACCGAGGCTGCGGGAGCAGGACTGGGGAAACTGGCAGGACCGGGACGACGTCAGGCTCCAGAAGGCGTACCGGGACGCTTACGGGCACTTCTTCTACCGCTTCGCCCAGGGCGAGTCGGGCGCCGACGTGTACGACCGGGTCGGCGCGTTCCTGGAGAGCCTCTACCGGAGCTTCGAGGCCCCCGACCACCCGCCGAACGTGCTGCTGGTCACGCACGGGCTGACGATGCGGCTGTTCTGCATGCGGTGGTTCCACTGGACGGTGGCCGACTTCGAGTCCCTGTCCAATCCGGGCAACGGCGAGACGAGGACACTGCTGCTCGGCGAGGACGGCCGATATCGGCTTGACCGGCAGTTCGAACGCTGGCGTGCCCCGGAACCGTACGGCCACACCGGATAGAGTGGCAGGGCGATGACCGCTGACTCCTCTCCCGACCGGCGCTTCGACCGCGCCCTCGCCAGCCTCCGTGGACTGGCCGTGGGGGACGCCCTGGGCTCCCAGTTCTTCGTCCCCGTCAACTATCCGCTGCTCAAACGACGCGAGCTGCCGGGCGGTCCCTGGCAGTGGACCGACGACACCGAGATGGCCTGTTCCGTCCTGGCCGTGCTGGCACGGCACGACCGGATCGACCAGGACGCGCTCGCTCAGTCGTTCGCCGAGCGACACGACTTCGACCGGGGCTACGGCCCCGCGGTGAACCGGATGCTCCGCCTCATCCGGGAGGGCGGCGACTGGCGCGAGCTGGCCGCGGCCCTGTTCAACGGCCAGGGCTCGTGGGGCAACGGCGCGGCCATGCGTATCGCCCCGCTCGGCGCCTGGTACGCGGACGACCCGGAGCAGGCGACGCACCAGGCCGAGATCTCCGCCTACACCACCCATCAGCACCGCGAGGCCGTCGTCGGGGCCATGGCCGTGGCCGCCGCGGCGGCGCTGGCCGCGAACCCGGCCGGTCCGCCGAGCCCCACGGAGCTGCTCGACGGAGTGATCGCCCTGGTGCCCCGCAGCGCCGTCGGCGCGGGCCTGCGCCGCGCGCGTGACATGCTCGACTACGGGGACGCGGGCACGGTGGCCGCCGTCCTGGGCAGCGGCCGGCGCACGAGCGCGCACGACACCGTGCCGTTCGCACTGTGGTCGGCCGCGCGCGGGCTCGACGACTTCGAGCGGGTCTTCTGGACGACCGTGCAGGTGGGCGGCGACGTGGACACCACGTGTGCGATCGCGGGCGGTGTGGTCGCCGCCGCCGCGGGCATCGGCGCACCTCCCGCCACCTGGTCGGAACAGACCGAGGCCCTCCCGGACTGGCTTTTGGCCGGTACCTCTTCCTGAACCGTCCGGGCCTTTCGGGACGACTCGACTCGCGAGTGCCGTGTTCGATCGGGGCGCAGTGTCACGGTCCCGCCACAGCGCCGTCCGGCCCCGGCCAGGGAGCCGGACCGGCGTTTGGAGTCGGCCACTTCGTAGCGCTGATCATGAGAGGCGCGCCGACGAGACGCCCGGACCGCAGCCTTCCGTCGCCATGGTCCTGCCGGGACCGGGCCGGGAGGGGGCCCCGTGTCCGACACACCGTCCGCAGCACCACCGCCGCCGGAGGACCGCGGTCCTGCCGGGACCACACCGGTACCGGAACAGGGCCATGCGCGGGAGCACGGGCCGGGGCCGGCGGACGTTCCGGCCCCCACGTCGGGGGCGGGTCGGGAAACCGGCGCCAGGTCCGCCAAGGCGTCGGAGACCGGCGCGGGTCCGGCACCCGGTACGGTCCCGGTGGCCACGTCCGTCGGACAGGCCGGGCCTCCGCGCCAGCGGGCGGGTGCCACCCCTTCCGGTGGACCCGTAGCGCACGGCCCCGGAGGGGCGGTTGCGCAGCCGCCGCGGACGCCTCCACCTCCGAGTCTCGGCCGGTTCGCAGCCCTGCGCCCCGCCGATCCTTCCCCGGTGACGGCCTCGACCCTCTGGGGCGTCCTGGCCACCGGCCTCCTCAGCGCGCTGCTCCTCGACGAGGGCCCCGGACCGAACGTGCTGATCGTGGCCGTGCCCGCGATCCTCGCCGCCTCGTTCGCCGCGCGTGCGTCGGGACGCCGGCTTCGCCCCTGGACGCTCGTCTGGGCCGTCGGCGGACTGGCGCTCCTCGCCGTACCCGCCCTGAACGACGCCGGCCGGCCGACCTTCCTCGCCCTCGTCTCCGCTCTCGTCCTGACCTCGTTCGCCCTTCACGGAGGCGGGGGCTGGCCGAGCATCCTGTTCGGGCCCGTCGGTCTGGTCGACTCCCTCGGTGCCGGAACGTCCTGGGTCTGGCGCGGCGTGCGGGACCGGGCCGGGGCCTCCCGCGGCCGATGGGGACCGGTTCTGCGGACGACCGGTGTGGCGCTCGTCCTGCTGGTCGTCTTCGGCGCCCTGTTCGCCGGAGCCGACGCGGCCTTCGCGGACCTGCTCGGCTCCATGATCCCGGACGCCTCGCCGGTCCAGGCACCCTGGAGGCTGTCGTTCTTCCTGCTCGGCATCGGCGGCGCCGTCGCGGTCGCCCGTACCGCCGCCGCCCCGCTGCGCTGGGACCGCACGGTCATCGCGCCCGGACGGGCACGTGGGAGGCTGGAATGGGCCCTTCCTCTGCTCGTCATGAACCTGCTCTTCGCGGCCTTCAACGCGGTCCAGCTCGCCGCGCTCTTCGGCGGGTACGACAAGGTCCTCAGCGAAACCGGGCTGACCTACGCCCAGTACGCGCGGCAGGGCTTCTGGCAGCTCCTCACGGCTACTCTGCTCACCCTCGTCGTGATCGCCTTCGCCCTGCGCTGGGCGCCCCACTCCGGCAGGCGTGACGTCAGCCTCGTCCGTGCCGTGCTCGGAACGTTCTGTGTGCCGACCCTCGTCGTCGTCGCGTCCGCCCTGCGCAGGATGGACCTCTACGTCGACGCGTACGGCCTGACCCGGCTGCGCGTGTCGGTCGCCGCGATGGAGATGTGGCTGGGCCTGGTGCTCCTGCTGATCATGGTCGCGGGAGTGTTCGGGGCACGTCTCCTGTCACGCGCCCTGGCTGTCAGCGCCGCGCTGGCCGTCCTGGTCTTCGGGCTGGTCTCGCCGGACGCGCTGGTCGCCGAGCGCAACGTGGAACGCTACGACCGTCTTGGCAAGATCGATCTACGGTACCTCCAGGGGCTCTCGGCCGACGCGGTCCCCGCCTTGGACGAGTTGCCCGAGCCGCAGCGCTCCTGCGCCCTCAAGGAGATCGAGGCCCGGCTCCGTGAGGACGACGGCCATCGGTACGCCACGAGCCGGTCGGAGGCCAGGGCCCGCGCGATCCTGGCCGCTCGAGGGATCGACCCGAATCCCGGCACCTGCGTCGGAGCGGTCCCACGGGAGGACTTCCTGCCCTCTGGGCAGGACGACCCGTTCGGCGCTTCCTGACGGGCCTCCTCGCCGGGGGCCCGCGCCCCCGCTCCGTCGAGGACCCGGAGGGGGCCGCGTCCGCCAGGTGGCCACCCGGCGGACTTCCCCGCTCCCACTCCTCGTGATGAGAGGAGCGGGTCCGCGGTCCGGTGGTTCGCCGTGCCATCGCCGTACCCCGGGCCGCTACCAGGAGGGCCAGGCCGGCCCACCGCCCGTCCGCTGCGCGACGACCTCTGCGAGCTGTGCAGACGGGTTCGGGACGCGAAGGGCTCCGGGCTGTGCTTCGCCCCGCGTGGTCGTTCACGAATGCGACAGCGAGGCTGCCGACTGGCCGCCGACTGCTTCAGGAGCTGGGCTTCAGCGGAGTGACCGAGCCCTCCGTCCGGTGCTTCCGGAGCGTTGTGGAGCGGTGTCTCTGGAGCGGCCGAGTGTGGGGCCGTCGCACCGGTGACCTGTGGACTCGGCTGTACTCGACGTCATTTCGGCGCTGATGACGCACCGTTCGAGAATGTGCGGCAGCGAAGGGTGGAGATCGAGATCGTTGCCGTGATCGACGATGCCGCGGTGCCGCTGGTGAGCACGGCGGCCACCCGCGCGGGCCGCGTACGGCGCTCGTGAGGGGTTCGCCCGGCATCGGAGGGGGAATCCGGGTATCGCTGGCGGGGCCCCTCGGCGTACCCTTGCTGGCGCCATGCCGTACGAACCACCCACCCACACCGTCGAGCGGTCGCTCCGAGCCACCACCGGCGCCAGGATCGTCGCCGGGGTCGACGAGGTCGGTCGCGGCGCGTGGGCCGGACCCGTCACGGTGTGCGCGGCCGTCACCGGACTGCGTCGGCCCCCCGCGGGGCTCACGGACTCCAAACTGATCACGCCCAGACGTCGTACCGCCCTGGCCGAGGAGCTCGAGAAGTGGGTCACCGCCTACGCACTCGGGGACGCCTCGCCCGAGGAGATCGACGCGCTCGGCATGACCGCGGCGCTGCGGCTGGCCGCGGTGCGCGCGCTGGAGGGCCTGCCGGTGCGTCCGGACGCGGTGATCCTCGACGGCAAGCACGACTACCTGGGAAGCCCCTGGAAGGTCCGTACGGTGATCAAGGGCGATCAGTCCTGTGTCGCCGTCGCCGCGGCGTCCGTCCTCGCCAAGGTGCGGCGCGACGCGTTGATGGCCGGACTGGAGGCCGAGGCGGAATGCTCCGCCTACGCCTTCGGGGCCAACGCGGGCTACCCTTCGCCGGTGCACAAGGCGGCTCTGGAGGAGCGGGGACCCACCCGGTATCACCGCCTCTCCTGGTCGTACCTCGACGCACTGCCCCGGTGGCGGCACCTCAAGAAGGTCCGTGTCTCCGCCGAGGCGGTCGCAAGGGAATACGGGGGCCAACTCGGCTTCGATTTCTGAACCACCCGGCGGAGTCCGCCTCGGCAGCCGGGTCGCACGATTTGCACCAACCCGCCGGATCGCATCGCACCGGCGTTTGATAGACATCCACCCATGCCTCTCATCCCCGAGGAGCCTCAGATTCACGAGAGTGCCCAGGGTCCCCGCGCCGCTACGGCCGCCGGTCGCCCCGTGCCGAGTCCCCGTCCCGTACCCGGACCGCGTTCCGCGACCGCACCGCGGCCCGGACGTCCCGTCCCCGGACCGGCCAGGCCCGGTCCGCCGGTACAGCGCCAGCACCCCGGTGCCGGCCAGTCGACACCGTCCGGCCCGGAGAAACGTTCCGAGCAGCCGTCCGGCCCGCAGATCCAGCTGATCCCCGCTTCCTTCGAAGGTGCGCTCGACGCGGCCGAAGAGGCCGTGGACCTCCTCCTGGAGTCCGGTCGCGCACCGGGCGAGATCCTGCTGCTCACCACCGGCGAGCAACACCCCTGGGCAGCACATGAGCTGTCCTTCGGAGAAGCCGCCTACTGGGCGCAGCAGGACGCCCACGACGACGTCTTCTTCGCGGACGCCGCCGCGGTGGGACAGGTGGCCGCCCGGCCCGTGGTGGTCGTGGCCGTCAACGGCGGAGCCGACGAGGCCACCGCCGGTTTCCTGCCCCTCGCGGCGGGACGCGCCACCTCGCTGCTCATCGTCTGCGGCGACCCGCAGCGCATCAACGCCGTGCTCGACGTGCGTGTCTGAGCCGCCACGCCGTACGCGGTCCTGACCCGGCCGCCCCTGGAGGGCGGCCGGGCCGTGCCGACCGGTCCGCTGCGTGAAAGGTCTCAGCGTGCCGCGGCGCGGCGCAGAGGTTCGGCGGCGCCACCGGCCGTCCGCGGGGTGAGCGCACCCAGCTCGGAGGTCGCCTCTCCGAGAGGGACGGGACGGGAGTCGGCGCCTGGCTGCCGACCGCCCCGGCCCTCGCCCAGGACCTGCCAGCCGCCGCGGGTCAGCGTGATGTACGCACCGCAGCGCAGTCCGTGGAGGGTGCACGCGTCACGCAGTCCCCACATCCAGGCGCCGTCCTCCTGGGTCCAGCGCTCGTCACCATCGCGGCAGTAGAGCAGGACCGCGGTCCGTACCGGGGAGCGCCTGCGGAGGTCGTGCGGGATGACCCGGCGCAGATGGGCGAGGAGCGCGTTGCGGAACTCCCAGCCGTCCGCCGGCACGGCGCGACGGACGAACGACGCGCTGGCCGTGAGGCGTTCCTCGGGGTCGAGGACGGCGACGATCGCGGTCGAGGGCGTCGGTCGGTGGCGGCTGTGCAGACCGCTGACGACCTCACGCGGATTGCGCAGTAGCGGGATTCCTGCCGCGGTCCACTCGGCCGGTTCCAGCATCCGAGCGAGGTGGCTGGCGGACCCGGACGACGAACTGATCGAGGTGGCTGCGGACGGAGCGAATCCGAAGGTCACGGTCCTCCCTTCGGAAACGCGCCCGCAGGGCGGGCAGGGTCGAATGAGGGCGCACCACGGCACGGTCCTTCGGGACCGCGTACGGGCCGTGCGGGGCGATGCCCAATTCTTGCTCGGCCTGTGCACGGGCGGCAACGAGCAATTGAGGCCGCTGACTGGAATACGCCGGTATGACTCTCATATCCCTGCCCAGTTGCCCATTGTTCACTCCCTGTTTCACCCCTGGACGGCGAGCACCATCGGGAACACGCCATCCGCCCCTGCCCGGCGCAGCAGACGAGCCGTCACAGCCAGTGTCCAACCGCTGTCCGACAGGTCGTCGACGAGCAGGACGGGACCGTCCGCGGAGGCCAGCCGCTCCGCCAGCTCCGGCGGGACCGTGAGCGCCCGGTGGAGTCCGACCACCCGCTGGGCGCTGTTCGTCCGGGAGATCCGCAACTCCTCCGCCTCCGGCGCGTACTCCACCGAACCGAGCAGTGGCATCCGCCCGACCTCGGCGATCCGGCTGCCGAGCGAGCCCACGAGCCGTGGTCTGCTGCGCGAGGCGACCGTGACCACTCCGGCCGGCCGTGCCGGTGCGTCCGGCTCCCCGGAGGCCCAACCCCCCGGACCTCTGGCCCAGTCGGCGAGCACATGGACCACCGCCTGCACGACATCGTCCGGAACCGGGCCGTCCGCCGACTGTTCCGACAGCATCGGACGCAGCCGGTTACCCCAGCCGATGTCCGAAAGTCTTCCCAGCGCCCTTCCGCCGTAGGACTGTTCGGTCGCGGGGATACGGCCCTTCAGATCGACGCCGACCGCGGCGAGTCCGGTCGGCCACATCTTGCGGGGCTCCACGTCCACCCCGGGGCGTCCGAGCTCGCCCTTGGCGGCGTCGAGCGCGGTGTCGGTCACCTTGGGGTCGAAGCGGGACCCCGCGCAGTTGTCGCAGCGGCCGCACGGGGCCGCCGCCTCGTCGTCGAGCCGACGCCGTAGGAACTCCATCCGGCAACCGGTGGTCGCCGCGTACTCCCGCATGGCCTGCTGTTCGGCCGAACGCTGACGGGCCACCCACGCGTAGCGTTCCGTGTCATAGCTCCAGGGCCGGCCCGTACTCGTCCAGCCGCCCTTCACCCGGTGCACCGCACCGTCCACGTCCAGCACCTTGAGCATCGTCTCCAGCCGCGTGCGGCGCAGTTCGACCAGAGGCTCGAGGGCGGGCAGGGACAGCGGTCGGTCCGCGTGGGCCAGCACGTCCAGGGTGCGGCGCACCTGCTCCTCCGGCGGGAAGGCGACCGAGGCGAAGTACTGCCAGATCGCCTCGTCCTCCTTGCCCGGCAGCAGCAGCACCTCGGCGTGCTCCACGCCACGGCCGGCGCGGCCCACCTGCTGGTAGTACGCGATGGGCGAGGAGGGCGAGCCGAGGTGGACGACGAAGCCGAGGTCCGGCTTGTCGAAGCCCATCCCCAGGGCGGAGGTCGCCACCAGCGCCTTCACCCGGTTCGCCAGCAGGTCCTCCTCGGCCTGCTGGCGTTCGGCGTTCTCGGTGCGTCCCGTGTACGACGACACGGTGTGCCCGCACTGCCGCAGATAGGCCGTCACCTCCTCGGCCGCAGCGACCGTCAGGGTGTAGACGATGCCGGACCCAGGGAGCTCCCCGAGGTGGTCCGCCAGCCAGGCGAGCCGGTGGGCGGCGTCCGGCAGACGCACGACGCCGAGGCTGAGGCTCTCCCGGTCCAGCGGACCGCGCAGCACCAGCGCGTCCGACCCGGCACCCGTCCCGAGCTGCTCGGCCACGTCCGCGGTCACCCGGGCGTTGGCCGTCGCCGTGGTGGCGAGCACCGGCACCCCGGCCGGGAGCTCGGCCAGCATCGTGCGCAGACGCCGGTAGTCCGGCCGGAAGTCGTGACCCCAGTCGGAGATGCAGTGCGCCTCGTCCACCACCAGCAGGCCCGTGGCGGCGGCGAGCCGGGGGAGCACCTGGTCGCGGAAGTCCGGATTGTTGAGCCGCTCGGGGCTGACCAGCAGTACGTCCACCTCGCCCGCGGACACCTCCTGCTGGACCGTCTCCCACTCCTCCGTGTTGGACGAGTTGATGGTGCGGGCGCGGATGCCCGCCCGGGCCGCCGCCTCCACCTGGTTGCGCATCAACGCGAGCAGCGGGGACACGATCACCGTCGGACCGCTGCCCCTCTCGCGCAGCAGCGAGGTCGCCACGAAGTACACGGCGGACTTGCCCCACCCGGTCCGCTGAACGACCAGCGCCCGCCGCTTCTCCGCGACGAGCGCCTCGATGGCGCGCCACTGGTCCTCCCGCAGTCTCGCCTTGCCCGTGGCGTCGCCGACGAGGCGGGCGAGTACGGCATCGGCGGTGGCGCGGAGGGTGGCGCGGTCTTCGGGTCGTTCTGCGTGGGTCATGTCTCCATGCAACCCGATGCCTCGGACATTCGGCGAACGGGCCGCGAATCTGTGGACAACCGGCGCGGGAGTTATCCACAGGGGTTTCGCACGCGGAGGTGTCCGCGAGACCGTCGTGACCATGAACACGAACCGGCATGATTCCCGTGTAACGCCCCAAACGCATCAGATCACCCTGCGCGGACCCGCCGAACTGGCCGACGCCCTGCCCTTCATGCTGGGATTCCACCCCAGCGACTCCGTGGTGCTCGTCGCGCTCCACGGCGAGCAGGGCCGTTTCGGCGGCCGGGTCAGGCTGGGCATCCCGGACTCGCCGGAGGAATGGCCCGCCACGGCGGAGCACCTCGCCGTGAGCCTGGTCGAGGGAAGCGCCCTCAGCGGCGGCGCCCGGCCGGACGGCATCGTCGTCTTCCTCTGCCAGGACCCCGCTCCCGGCGAGACGGGCCGTCGGGTGACGGAACGCCTGCGCCCCTTCGCGCAGCGCCTCCGCACCGTGTGCGGTGCCCTCGACATCCCGGTCTACGAGGCCCTGTGCATCTCCGACGGCCTGTACTTCTCCTACTGCTGTCCCGACCCGCGCTGCTGCCCCGAGGACGGAACTCCCCTCGCGCTCACCGGCACCTCGGTGATGGCGGCGGCCGCCGCCTACGCCGGGATCCAGGTACGCGGCACCCTGCGGGAGATGCGGGCGAGGTTCCGGCCGTGCGACGCACCGGACGGCGCACGGCAGCGCACGGCCTTGGACGCCGCCGCCACCGTGCTCGTGCCCAAGATCCTCGACGATCCCGCCGGACAGGGCCGGCTGGAGGTCAGGGAAGCGACACTGACGCTGGCCGCGGAGGTGATGCGGCGCTTCGACGCCCCACCTGCGAGCGACCCGGCCACGGAAGCACCGGCACCGCGAGACTCGGCGTCCCAAGCGGTCCGGGGCCGGACAGGAACAGCACAGGCCGACGCGGTGGACGACCGGCTGCTGACCGCCGACGAGGCGGCCGCCCTGATCCTCGGCCTCCAGGACCGGGACACCCGGGACCGGGCCGCGGAATGGATGGAGGGCCGTGAGGGCGCCGCCGCGCTCCGTCTGTGGCGCGCGTTGGCCCGCCGCTGCGTCACCCCGTTCGAGGAGCACGCCGCCGCGCCACTGGCCCTGGCCGGCTGGGCGGCCTGGTCCACCGGGGACGAGCCGACCGCCCGCGTCGCCCTCGGCCTCGCGCTCGAAGCCGACCCCGCGTACCTCTTCGCACGCCTGCTGCACCAGGCATGCAACGAGGGACTCGACCCCGAGTCGCTCCGGCGCTGCCTGCGCGGTGAGCGTCGGACCCGGGAGGAGCCGGACACATCGGAACCGGCCGAAGCCCCCACCACGACCGAGCCTCCCGGCAGCGCGGAGGACCGGGCGGCACGTCGGCGGGCGGCGCGGCGGGCCGCGCGGCCGGGGGCGGCGAACAAGACCGGACCGAACGCCTGCAGCCGTCCGGGTACTCCGTCCGGGCCCCTCCGGGGTACCGGTACCCGCCGCGGTGGGCAACGCGGGACGAGGAGCGGGCGGTGACGCCCGTGACCCGGCCGCCCGTGCCGGCGTTCAGTTCTGTGGCGGAGCCGTACGGCCCGTGCCGCCGACGGCCCACCGGCCGTCCGGATCGCACAGAGAGCGCGGAACACCACCCATGGCCCTCAGCACCGCCCCGGCCTCCGGCCCCGTCCCCGGGCCCCCGCTCGCTCCGGGCGCCGCGGGCGCGCCGCGGGCGGGAGACCTGCCCGCCGTGCACCACGCGCTCCTCTGCGTCGCCCTGCCCGCGCTCACCGTCTGCGCCGAACACGGGCAGCTCACCGGCCACGGCCTCGAAGGCGTCTACGTCGCCGGAAGACGTCTCCTGTCACGTTGCGTCCTGCGGATCGCGGGCCGGGAGCCCCTCCCGCTCCAGGGCCGGACGGCCGCCGCTGACCGCGCCGTGTTCCTCGGCGTCCTGCGCACCGCCGCGGACGCCGGGCCCGACCCCGGTCTCACCGTCGAGCGCTCTCGCACGGCCGACGGAACCGAACGGATCGTCCTGCGCAGCTCGGCGGCCCGCCCGGTGCGCTTCCCCGTGGAAGTGGCCCTGGCGACGGATCTCGCGGATCTGGGGGCGGTGGCGGCGGGCATGCCCGGGACCGAGCTCGCGGCGAGCGTCCACGGCACCGGGATGCGCTGGACCACCGACGACGGAAGGTACGCGGCCGTCACCGCCGCACCGCCGCCCATGGACGCGCTGGCCGCGGCCGGACTGCTGCGCTGGGAGATCGAGTTGGCGCCCGGCGAGAGTCGCACCATCGAACTCCGGGTCAGGGGAGGCGCCCGGACGTCACGGCCCGTCGGCACCGGGACGTCCGTCACGTCCCGTCCCGGAGGCCAGGTCCTCGCCGAGGCGCGGGCCGAGGGCGACGACCCACGGGTCGGGGAGCTGCTGCGCGTCGCCCTCGACGATCTGCGTGCCCTGCTCCGGCGTGATGCCGTACGGTCCGCCGACGTCCATCTCGCCGCCGGGGTGCCCTGGCGCTGCGGCCCGGCCGGCGCCGAGACCCTCTGGGCCGCGCGCATGACCCTGCCTCTCGGTACCCGGCTGGCCGTCAGCACCCTCCGCGCGCTGGCCCGCACCCAGCTCGACGGGCCGGGACCCGATACGGGGCGCATTCCCGGCCCGCTCAGAGACGCGGGACCTCACCTCCCGCCTCGCTGCACCGGCATCGAGGCCACCCTCGCCTTCCCGACGGTGCTGGCGGAGGCGAGGCGCTGGGGCCTTCCGGAGCAGGACCTCGCGGAGCTGCTCCCCAGCGCCGAACGTTGTCTGCGCTGGCTCCGTGCCGCCGGCGGGCCGGGCGCCATGGTCCCGGACCCGTGCCCCGCCGGCCCCTGGAGGGCCGAGACGCAGGCCCACGCCCACCGGGCAGCCGTCCTCGGCGCCGACCTGCTCGACGCCTGCGGCCGCCCGGGAGGAGAGGAGCTCCTCGCCTTCGCCCACACTCAGCGCGCCCGGTTCCGTGAGCGGTTCTGGCTCGACGATCCCTCCGGTGGCCGGCCCGTCGTGGCCCGGACACCGGACGGGGCGCCCCGGCACCTGCTCGGAGGCTGGGCGGCCCATCTCCTCGACACCGGCCTCCTGGGCGGAGGCCGGTACGCGCCCGGCCTCCTGGACGCGGCCGGAACCGACCAGCTGGCACGGTTGCTCGGCTCGCCGGCGCTGGACTCCGGATGGGGCCTGCGGAGCCTCGGTGCCGCCGAACCCGGATACAACCCCTTCGGGCACCGCGCCGGTGCTGTGCGGGTCCACGAGACGGCGGTCGCCGTCGCCGGGCTCGCCGCGGCGGGGCACGAGAGGGGAGCACAGTTCCTCACGCGCGGGCTGCTCGACGCTGCCGAGTCGTTCGGCTACCGGCTCCCGGAGATGTACGCGGGGGAGCAGCGCACGGGCGGAGGGGTCCCGGTGCCGCACCCGGCCGCCTGCCGTCCCGCCGCCGTGGCGGCGGCTGCGGCGGTCCAGCTGCTGACGGCACTCGCCGGCGTCCGGCCGGACGCCCCGGGAGGAACCATCGCCCTGAAGCCGCTGGGGTCGGCTCCCCTGGGCGCGGTGCGTCTGTCAGGGCTCACGGTCGCGGGAGAGCCGTTCGCGCTCCGCGTGAGCCGGCTGGGTCTGGGCATGGTGGAGGAGGCAGCCGAGGGCCTTCAGCTGGGAGGGTGAGCGCGTGGGCGCGTGTCACGTGCCGAGTTTCTTTCGGGGAGGAGAGCGGGGAGTGGTGGGTGTACCTGTGGGACGTGTTTATCGTCAGGAAGACGACTATGATCGCGGCATGTCTCCCTACGACCCGTCGGCCTTTCCTCCGTTTGCCGTCACCGTCGACCTGGTAGTGCTCACGGTGCGGGGTCCCGCGCTGTGCGCCCTGGTCGTGCGACGGGGGGAACCGCCCTTCCGGGGGCGGTGGGCGTTGCCGGGCGGATTCGTGCGCGACGACGAGGACCTCGGCGCCGCCGCGGCGCGCGAGCTGGTCGAGGAGACCGGGCTCTGCGTCCACGATCCCGCCGCGTCGGCGCCCGCGCCCGGCAACGGAGCCCATCTCGAACAGCTGGCGACCTATGGTGATCCGGGCCGTGACCCCCGGATGCGTGTGGTCAGCGTGGCGCACCTGGCGCTCTCGCCCGACCTGCCCGCGCCGCGCGCGGGCGGCGACGCGAACAGCGCGCGCTGGGCTCCTGTCGAGGAACTGCTGGGCACCGAGGAGGCTTCCGGAGGGGAGGGCGGAGGGCCGGAACCACTCGCCTTCGATCACGCCAGAATCCTCGCCGACGGAGTCGAGCGGGCCCGCTCCAAGATCGAATACTCCTCCTTGGCCACCGCTTTCTGCCCGACGGAGTTCACGGTGGGTGAGTTGAGGCGGGTGTACGAGGCGGTATGGGGTGTCGCCCTGGATCCGCGCAACTTCCACCGGAAGGTGACCGGCACCCCCGGTTTCCTCGTCCCGGCCGGCGGTACCACCACCCGTCAGGGTGGCCGCCCCGCCCAGTTGTTCAGGGCCGGCGGGGCGACCCTGCTCAACCCGCCCATGCTCCGGCCGGAGGTCTGACAAGTCCCGGGGTCCGGCAGGAGGCGGGCGGACGGCCGCCGTCCGCCCGCCGTTCCGTCCCTCCGCCCGCGCGTCGTCCTCCCGCCGACGTTGCCCGCCAGCCCGTCCTCCGCTCGCCAGGCCGCCTCCCGCCCCCGACGGCTGTTCGTCCCGTCACCTCTCGCCCTGTCGACGCCGCGGACGCGGGAGGCGGGGCCGCGGCCCGACCGAGGCGCCCCGGAAGCGGCAACCTGCACTAAAAGTCCGAAATTTGGCGTTATCTTGCTTCGCAAGCCGCCCTGCCGCGGAGCGGTCTCCTCTACCGCGAGGGATAGCGATGCTCCAGGCCATCGGACTCACCAGCAGCCCCCGTCGCGACCTGCCGCCCGTCGTGGACGATCTGACCTTCGAGGCGCGGCCGGGTCACGTGACCGCGCTGCTCGGCCCCGCCGGATCCGGCAAGACGACCATCCTGCGGCTGATGCTCGAGCTCGAACCGGGCCGTGGCGTGACCTACTTCCGGGGCCGCCCGCTCCATCGCGTCGCCCACCCGCCGGGCGAGGTCGGGGTCATGCTCGGCGATGTCGCCGGACATCCCTCACGCACGCTGCGCGGTCAGTTGCGGATGCTGTGTGCCGCCGCCGGGGTGCCGGTGTCCCAGGCCGACGAGATGCTGCGGGTCGTGGGCCTCACCGGCGTCCACGACCAGCGCATCGGGACCCTTCCGCTCGGGATGGACCGTCGACTCGGCCTCGCCTGCGCACTCTTGGGCGAACCGCACACGCTCCTGCTCGACGAGCCGGGAGCGGGTCTTTGTGCGCGGGAGAGCGACTGGCTCTACGCGCTGCTGCGCGGCCACGCGGAGGACGGCGGCACCGTCCTGTTCACCACCGAGGACGCCAGGACGGCCGCCCGTCACGCCGACCGTGTCGTCACCGTCGACCGTGGCCGTCTGGTGGCCGACCAGGACGCCGCCGACTTCGCCCGTACCCGGCTGCGGCCCCGGGTGGCCGTGCGCACGCCGCACGCCGCGCGACTGGCCTCCGTCCTGACCCGGGAGGCCCGCGCCGCCCGCCGCCCTGTCGAGGTCGTCGCCGAGAACGGGAACCGCCTCCGGATCTACGGCAGCGACTGCGCGACGATCGGCGAGACCGCCTTCCGGCACGGCGTGCTCATCCATCGCCTGGCCGACGAGGCCGGCGAAAGCGGCTCCGCCCCGGGGCCTGTCCCCGCCGAAACCGAGGCCGCCCGCGCCCGCCACACCGCCGGACCCACGCCGGAGGCGGTGCCGGGGCGCGTGTCCGGGGCTGTCTCCGGGGCGGACGTCGGGCGCGCGTCGCGACGGCGGCCCGCGCGTGCCCCGCTGCGCCCGCTCCGGTACGAGGTCCGTCGCCTGCTGGGCGTTCCCGGTACCTGGCTCGTCCTGGTGGCGACCGTCGGCCTCTCCGCGCTGATCGCGGTCCTGCTCGCACGGGGCGGCGGGACGCCTCTGCCCACCGCGCTGGCCGGATGGCCCGCGCTCTCGCCCCTCCCGCCCGCCGCACTCGGGGCCGGCCTGCTCGGCGCCTTCTCCTTCGGCGACGAGTACCGCTATCCCGCCCTCACCACGGGTCGCGGCACCGTCCCCCGCCGCCTCGGCCTGCTGCTCGCCAAACTGACGGTCGCCGCCGCGGCCGGCCTCTTCCTGGCCGTGGTCGTCGTGGTGGCGGACCTCGAGGTCCTCCGCCTCGTCTACGGCGGCGACTTGATCCCGGTTCCGGAAAACTGGCCGACTCTGTGCGCGAGTTGGCTGGGACTGCTGGTCGGGTGTGCCTGGGCGGGGGTGCTCGGAGCCGGGGTGTTCCGGGCGGCGGCGGCCGGCGTCGCCGCGGTGCTCGCCGTGCCGATCGTGCTCGTACCCCTGCTGGGGAAGGTCGTCTCGGGCCCTTCGGTCCGTCCGGTGGCCGGGCTGCCCGGCCGACTGAGGGAGTTCGCCAGGATCACCTGGCCGTCCGCCGTGGACCGCTGGCTCGAAGGCGCGGTGCGCGTCCTCGTCCAGCCCGTGGGAGTGGCGCTGGCGCTCGCGTTGACGACGCTTCTCTTCGCCTATCTGTTCACGGGACTGAGCCGCAAGGCGCGTTGGTGATCACTCCCGGGTCGAAACTGTCTGCCCGGCCGACAACCCTCTTGAAAATAGCCCGCAATGCCCGATCAATCGTCAATTGTGTAGGGGGTGCCGATCACCCTTTCGTGTGCTTTTCACCAAAGACCTCAAGGGTGACGAGAGCTGCGCCGACAAAGGATGACGTGAGTACCCTTGCGCGCACCATGATGTCCTCCGCCCGCCCCGTCGACTCCGGTCTCGGCGCCCCGGGTGATCTCGATCGCTACCCCTACGCGGAGGCGCCCGTCGCCGATCGCGTGGGTCCCCCCTCTTGGGAAGGGGTGGAGACGGACCTCGGCCGGGTGGGCCGCCGCACCGCCGGCAGTCGCGGCCGCGGGCTGCACGGCCAGCTCGTCCAGCAACTGGGGCAGATGATCGTCTCCGGCGATCTGGGCGCCGACCGCCCGCTGGTCCCCGAGGAGATCGGCCAGCGCTTCGAGGTCTCCCGTACCGTCGTGCGCGAGTCGCTGCGCGTCCTGGAGGCCAAGGGTCTCGTCAGTGCCCGCCCCAACGTCGGTACCCGTGTCAGGCCCGTCAGCGACTGGAACCTCCTGGACCCCGACATCATCGAATGGCGCGCGTTCGGGCCTCAGCGCGACGACCAGCGTCGTGAGCTGAACCAGCTGCGCTGGACGATCGAGCCCCTCGCCGCCCGGCTCGCCGCCGGACACGGCCGCGAGGACGTCCAGCAGCGACTGTCCGACATGGTCGAGATCATGGGGCACGCCTTCGCCCAGGGCGACGGCATCACTTTCTCCCGCGCGGACGCCGAGTTCCACTCCCTGCTCATCCAGCTCGCCGGCAATCGCATGCTGGAGCACCTCGCCGGCATCGTCGCCGCCGCACTCCAGGTCTCCGGCGGTCCCGTCACCGGCTGTGACCGTCCAGGCGAGTCCTGCATCGTGCACCACGCGCGGATCGTGGACGCCCTGGCAGCCGGGGACGCCGTGGCCGCCGAGACGGCCATGCGGCAGCTTCTCACCGTCCATCCGGACGTGGAGCGCGTCGTTCCCGCTCCGCGCGAGCACTGACCCGCGGGTCGTGGCCGGGAGTACGCCGCCGGCGGCCTCGCGCGCTGCCGGACTCGTGGGGATCCCGGGGATCGGGGCGCGTCCCCCGGGGCGGCACGCGCTTCGGCGGCTCTCATGTGCAACCATTTACCCGTCTGTGTAGATGTGTCGCATATGGGGTGTGACTCGGGCCACGTGGATTGGGCGTAACACTCCTCGGAGCCGTGCGATGACTTAAGAGGTACGACCGAGGAAGGAATACGGCAGCCGCCCCAGGCGCTGTGCAGTTCCCCGGTCCAGCCCGCGCCGTCGGTACATTCCCCTCCGACGGTCGTCGGCTCCGGCCCGATCATGGGCGGGGCCGGAAGCCGTTTTCCATCGTTCCGAGAGGTTGTTCGTGTCGGCCAGCACATCCCGTACGCTCCCGCCGGAGATCGCCGAGTCCGAGTCTGTGATGGCGCTCATCGAGCGGGGAAAGGCTGATGGGCAGATCGCCGGCGATGACGTGCGTCGGGCCTTCGAGGCTGACCAGATTCCGCCAACCCAGTGGAAGAATGTTCTGCGCAGCCTCAACCAGATCCTCGAGGAAGAGGGTGTGACGCTGATGGTCAGTGCAGCGGAGTCGCCGAAGCGCGCCCGCAAGAGCGTCGCAGCGAAGAGCCCGGCCAAGCGCACCGCCACCAAGACCGTCACCGCCAGGACGACCGTGACGAAGGCCGTCTCGGCCGCGTCGGCGACGGCGGAGGGCGTGGACCCGGCCGACGAGGCCGCGGCCCCCGCCAAGAAGGCGGCCGCGAAGAAGACCGCCGTCAAGAAGACGGCGGCCAAGAAGACCGTCGCCAAGAAGGCGGTGGCGAAGAAGGCCACGTCCAAGAAGGACGCCGACGAGGCCGTCGAGGGCGAGGAGCTCGTCGACGACGCCGCGCCCGGCAAGGGTGAAGAGGAAGAGACCGAAGGCGAGGCCAAGGGCTTCGTCCTGTCCGACGAGGACGAGGACGACGCTCCCGCGCAGCAGGTCGCCGTCGCCGGTGCCACCGCCGACCCGGTCAAGGACTACCTCAAGCAGATCGGCAAGGTCCCCCTGCTCAACGCGGAGCAGGAGGTCGAGCTCGCCAAGCGCATCGAGGCCGGCCTGTTCGCCGAGGACAAGCTAGCGAACTCCGACAAGCTCGCTCCCAAGCTCAAGCGCGAGCTGGAGATCATCGCGGAGGACGGCCGCCGCGCCAAGAACCACCTGCTGGAGGCCAACCTCCGTCTGGTGGTCTCGCTGGCCAAGCGCTACACCGGCCGCGGCATGCTCTTCCTGGACCTGATCCAGGAGGGCAACCTGGGTCTCATCCGCGCCGTCGAGAAGTTCGACTACACCAAGGGTTACAAGTTCTCGACGTACGCCACCTGGTGGATCCGTCAGGCGATCACCCGCGCCATGGCCGACCAGGCCCGCACCATCCGTATCCCGGTGCACATGGTCGAGGTCATCAACAAGCTCGCCCGTGTGCAGCGCCAGATGCTCCAGGACCTGGGCCGCGAGCCCACCCCGGAGGAGCTGGCCAAGGAACTCGACATGACCCCGGAGAAGGTCATCGAGGTCCAGAAGTACGGCCGCGAGCCGATTTCCCTCCACACCCCGCTGGGTGAGGACGGCGACAGCGAGTTCGGTGACCTGATCGAGGACTCCGAGGCCGTCGTTCCGGCCGACGCGGTGAGCTTCACGCTTCTGCAGGAGCAGCTGCACTCGGTCCTCGACACCCTCTCGGAGCGCGAGGCCGGCGTGGTCTCGATGCGCTTCGGTCTCACCGACGGCCAGCCGAAGACGCTGGACGAGATCGGCAAGGTCTACGGCGTGACGCGCGAGCGGATCCGTCAGATCGAGTCCAAGACGATGTCGAAGCTGCGTCACCCGTCGCGTTCGCAGGTGCTGCGCGACTACCTCGACTAGTCGGAAGGTATGAACGGCCGGTGCCCCGGCGGGCGGTATCCAGGGGCACGGTGCGACGCGTGACGGCGTCGCCGAGGCCGTGAGCGGGAGAAATGGAACGCTCGGCCGGGTTCTCCGGCCGGGCGTTCTGTGTGGGCGGCCGGTTCGGCTGATCTCGCCAGGGGCTCCCGTCGACCGGCGTGGCGCACTTCTCCGTCGCCGGGCACCCCGGCCGCCGGGGTGCCCGGCGGTGCCCTCCACGGAGGTCTCTTCGGGCCGTGAGGCCCTGGCCGCCTTCGTCTCCGTGGGCGTGCCCCTCGGGCGGACCGGCGAGGAGGCCCGGGGCGGCAGGAACGGGAGCCGCGAGACCGCCGGGCGCGGCCTGGGGGTGCACGGAGAGAGCGGCTGGACCACGCTGAGTTGACGGACCGTACCGGAGAGTCAGGAGGCTCTATGCGTCGTCCCCTCGCCCTCGCAGTGATCGCTGCGCTGGGCCTCGTCACGGCGGCGGGGCCGCCCGCCACCGCCGCACCCGCGCTCGCCGGCGGCGTCGTCGTCGGCGGCCAGCCCGTCCGGATCGAAGAGGTGCCCTGGGTCGTGGCGCTCTCCAGTCGTGACCGGTTCGGACGTACGCGCGCGGGCCAGTTCTGCGGTGGCGTGGTCGTGGCGCCCACGCGGGTGCTCACCGCGGCCCACTGCCTCGGCCGTGAGGTGCTCGGCGGCGAGCCGTCCCGGCTTCCCGACTTCAAGGTGATCGCGGGCCGGAGTTCGCTGCGCGGACAGGAAGGCCAGGAGATCCGGATCTCGGACACCTGGATCAACCCGGACTACGACCCGAGGAGCAACTCCGGAGACCTCGCCGTGCTGACCCTCGCGACCCCGCTGCCGGAGTCGTACGTGATCGGGGTCGCGAGCCGTGGCGACGCGGCCGAGAGCCCCGGTACGGAGGCGGATGTCTACGGCTGGGGTGACGTGGACGGCAGGGGCAGCTACGCCTCGGCACTGCGTACGGCGCGGGTCCAGGTGCTGTCGGACGCGTCCTGTGAACGGGCGTATCCGGGTGGATTCGGCGCACGGTACGAGGCCGCGACCATGCTTTGCGCGGGAGACCCACGGGGAGGCAGGGACGCCTGCCAAGGCGACAGCGGCGGGCCGCTGGTTGCGCACGGCCGACTGATCGGCCTGGTGTCCTGGGGCAGTGGTTGTGGACAGGCCGAGAATCCGGGCGTGTACACCCGGGTCTCCGCCGTCCTTCCGTCCGTGCCGGCCGGCGGAGAGCCTGTCGGTCGAAGGTCACCCGACGGGCTCTGAGCCGGCGTCCCACCGCTGGTGGCGTGAAACGCCGCTCCCGGCCGGTGCCGGGCGGCGGGGCTGGGTGACCGGACTACCGGGCCGGTGTGCCCGGGAGCGACGGCGCGGTGCGAGAACGGGCGGCCGCCCCCCTTGACTGCGGGGACGACCGCCCGTCGTCCGGTCAGCGACCGGCCCATGGCTCGTCGTGGCTGCGAGGCGTCAGCGGTCCTCGTCTACTGCCTTGGCCGGCACGTCGGTGAGCCGGTCCGTCTCATCCTGTATTTCCGCGGCGATCTTCTTGAGTTCCGGCTCGAACTTGCGCCCGTGATGCGCGCAGAAGAGCAAGTCACCACCGCTGGTCAGGACGACGCGCAGGTACGCCTGGGCGCCGCAGCGGTCGCAGCGGTCAGCGGCCGTCAGGGGGCTCGCGGGGGTCAGAACAGTAGTCACGTCGCCTCTTCTCTAGCTCGACGAGCTGTCGTACCAGGGTCAACATCCAACCAGGCCGAAAACGTTCCCGCTCGTGGCTTTTCCTTGAAACTTCCTACCAAGGTGGCTGTCTGCTGCCGGTTGGCGGCGAATGAGCCGTATTGCGTCGCTCTACGGATTTCGCGTTGCTTGGGTCGGTTCGTCCTCCCGGCTGGGTTGCCGGTTGTTCATGAGGACGTGCCCGGAGCCTAAATGGTTCATGCCTGGAAGGGAACGTGATGTTCGCGTCACCCCTTCGAGGGATCGAACATCCATACGACCCTGGACTAGCATGAGAATTCAGGAGGGTGGCGTGGCAACGGCTCTACCAGGCATCGGTACCCTCTGAACCGGTGACCGACGCCGAGCCTTACCCACCGGGCCAGATTTCAAATTCAGCGAGGAGCGAACCGCGTGACCGCCGAAACGTCCGTGCCGTCGAGTGCGCTGCTGACCGCAGACCGTGACGGTTCCAACTACACCGCGCGGCACCTGCTCGTACTCGAAGGGCTCGAAGCGGTTCGCAAACGCCCTGGCATGTACATCGGGTCCACCGACAGTCGCGGCCTGATGCACTGCATCTGGGAGATCATCGACAACTCCGTCGACGAGGCCCTCGGCGGCTTCTGTGACCGGATCAACGTGATCCTCCACGAGGACGGGTCCGTCGAGGTCCAGGACAACGGCCGTGGCATCCCGGTGGACGTCGAGCCCAAGACCGGGCTCTCCGGGGTCGAGGTCGTCATGACCAAGCTGCACGCCGGCGGGAAGTTCGGCGGCGGCTCCTACGCCGCCTCCGGCGGCCTGCACGGCGTGGGCGCCTCCGTGGTGAACGCCCTTTCGGCCCGGCTGGACGTCGAGGTCGACCGCAACAGCGCCACCCACGCGATCAGCTTCCGCCGGGGCGTCCCCGGAATCTTCATCGAGCAGGGCCCCGACAGCCCCTTCGACCCCGGCAACGGTCTCCGCAAGGGCAAACGTGTTCCCAAGGCCCGCACCGGCACCCGTGTGCGCTACTGGGCCGACCGCCAGATCTTCCTCAAGGACGCCAAGCTCTCCCTGGAGACCCTCCACCAGCGCGCCCGCCAGACCGCCTTCCTCGTGCCCGGTCTGACCATCGTCGTCCGGGACGAGCGGGACCTGGACGGCGTGGGCAAGAGCGAGGAGACCTTCCGCTTCGACGGCGGCATCAGCGAGTTCTGTGAGTTCCTGGCACAGGACAAGGCGGTCTGCGACGTCCAGCGGCTGACCGGCACGGGTACCTTCAAGGAGACCGTCCCGGTCCTCGACGACCTGGGGCACATGACCCCGACCGAGGTCACCCGGGAACTGGGCGTGGACATCGCGCTGCGCTGGGGCACCGGATACGACACGATGCTCAAGTCCTTCGTGAACATCATCGCCACCCCCAAGGGCGGTACCCACGTCTCCGGCTTCGAGCAGGCCGTCACCAAGACCGTGAACGAGGTCCTGCGCTCTGCCAAGCTGCTGCGCGTCGCCGAGGACGACATCGTCAAGGACGACGCCCTGGAGGGGCTCACCGCTGTCGTGACCGTCCGGCTGGCCGAGCCGCAGTTCGAAGGCCAGACCAAGGAGGTGCTCGGCACCTCCGCGGCCCGCCGGATCGTCGCCAACGTGGTCGCCAAGGAGCTGAAGGGCTTCCTGACGTCCACCCGTCGCGACGACAAGGCCCAGGCCCGCGCGGTCCTGGAGAAGGCCGTGGCCGCCGCACGGACCCGTATCGCGGCCCGCCAGCACAAGGACGCGCAGCGCCGGAAGACCGCGCTGGAGTCCTCCTCGCTGCCGGCCAAGCTCGCCGACTGCCGCAGCGACGACGTGGGGCGCAGCGAGCTCTTCATCGTCGAGGGGGACTCGGCGCTCGGCACCGCCAAGCTCGCCCGGAACAGTGAGTTCCAGGCGCTGCTGCCGATCCGGGGCAAGATCCTCAACGTCCAGAAGTCCTCCGTCTCGGACATGCTCAAGAACGTCGAGTGCGGGGCGATCATCCAGGTCATAGGAGCGGGCTCGGGCCGGACCTTCGACATCGACGCGGCGCGGTACGGAAAGGTCATCATGATGACCGACGCCGACGTCGACGGTTCCCACATCCGCACCCTGCTGCTGACCCTTTTCCAGCGCTACATGCGGCCCATGGTCGAGGCCGGCCGGGTCTTCGCGGCCGTGCCGCCGCTGCACCGCATCGAACTCGTCCAGCCCAAGCGCGGCCAGGACAAGTACGTGTACACCTACTCGGACAGCGAGCTGCGCCAGACCCTGCTCGAGTACCAGCGCAAGGGCATCCGCTACAAGGACGCCATCCAGCGCTACAAGGGACTCGGCGAGATGGACGCCGACCAGCTGGCGGAGACGACGATGGACCCGCGCCACCGCACCCTGCGCCGGATCAACATCGGCGACCTGGAGTCCTCGGAGCAGGTCTTCGACCTGCTCATGGGCAACGACGTGGCCCCGCGCAAGGAGTTCATCACGAGCTCGGCGGCGACCCTGGACCGCTCACGCATCGACGCCTGACGCCACCCCCCCCGGGCCGCGACGGCGGCCCGGCGCGGGAGGCGCGCGGACCGGCGCCGCGCACGCGTGCGCGCCCGGACCTCCGCGCGGGCCCGTCGGTCCGGGCGGGGCCATGCCTCCGTCACCTGATGGGGTGAAGTGGGGGAGGAGGAGAGTCCGGGATCTTCCTGCTCTGTCCATCCTTGTGCACGCGGCCGAAACGGTTCGCTGACAAGGAGAGTTCACCGGTGGAGAAGCAGGAGGGGCCCGGCGCCCCCGCGGTGCGGTTCGACGACCCCTGGTACGACGCCCTGGCCTCCGGCTGGGGCGAGCCGGCCGACGACGCCGAACCGACGGGCTCGGCGGTCACGGGCGGCCCGGCGGGGCGCGCCGCGCCGGGAGACCGGTACGGGGCGCCGGACGCCCGCTCCGGAACGCCCGGCGCTGTGGCGAGCCCGCGGCGGGCTCCCCACGACGCCGCCGACATCTACCGGGAGGTCCAGCGCAGCCCGGCGTTCCGGGAGGTCCGCGGCAGCTACCGGCGCTTCGTGGTTCCGGCGAGCCTCGCCTTCCTGCTCTGGTACCTGGCCTACGTCGTCGCGGCGACCGCCGCGCCGGGGCTGATGGCCCGGCCGGTCGTCGGAGCGGTGAACGTGGCGATGGTCGCCGGTCTCGGCCAGTTCCTCACCACCTTTCTTCTGACCTGGGCCTACGCCCGGCACGCCCGCCTGCACCGGGACGGGGCGGCGCTGGAACTGCGCTGGGACACCCAGGAGATGACCCGGGGGTTCCAGCGTTGACCGGCGACCACCAGACCCTGGCGCTGCTGCTCTTCAGCGCCTTCGTCGCGGTGACCCTGGGGATCACGACCTGGGTGAGCCGCGACCGGCACGGCTCGGCGGAGGAGTTCTACGCCGGCGGCCGGCTGTTCTCCCCGATGGAGAACGGCTTCGCCATCGCGGGGGATTACATGTCCGCCGCCTCCTTCCTCGGCATCTCCGGCCTGATCGCGCTCTTCGGCTACGACGGCATGCTGTACTCCGTCGGCTTCCTGGTCGCCTGGCTCGTCGTGTTGCTGTTGGTCGCCGAACTGGTGCGCAACTGCGGCCGCTTCACGCTCGCCGATGTCGTCGCCTCGCGGATGGCAGAGCGCCCGGTGCGGATCGCCCTGGGCTCCTCCTCGGTCACCGTCTCCGTGCTCTACCTGGTTGCCCAGATGGTCGGCGCCGGAAGTCTGGTCGCCCTCCTCCTGGGCGGTACGAGCGAGTCCGCCCGTTCCTGGACCGTGATCGGCGTCGGTGCGCTGATGGTGGTCTACGTGACCCTGGGCGGAATGCGCGCCACCACATGGATCCAGATCGTCAAAGCCGTCCTCCTCATGGCCGGTACGATCGCGCTCACCGTGCTCGTCCTGCTTCGCTTCCACGGTGACTTCGACCAGCTGCTCGTCACCGCCGCCGAACGCAGCGGCCACGGGGCGGACTTCCTCGGTCCGGGGCTGCGCTATGGCGGCGGCTGGACCGCGCGCCTCGACTTCATCAGCCTCGGCATCGCACTCGTCCTGGGCACCGCCGGTCTGCCGCACATCCTGTCGCGCTTCTACACCGTGCCGACCGCCCGCGCCGCCCGGCGCTCGGTCGTCTGGGCCATCGGCCTGATCGGCGGCTTCTACCTGATGACGATCGTCCTCGGCTTCGGGGCGGCGGCGATCATCGGCCCCGACGCCGTCCGCGCCTCCAACGCGGCGGGGAACACCGCCGTACCCCTGCTCGCCCTCGACCTCGGCGGGGGCGCCGGCTCGACCGGCGGCACCGTGCTCTTCGCCGTCGTCGCCGCGGTCGCCTTCGCGACCATCCTCGCCGTCGTCGCCGGCATCACGCTCGCCTCCTCGGCGTCGGTCGCCCACGACCTGTACGCCTCGCTGCGCCGCAGGGCCCCGCACGCCCGGCGGTACGGCGAAGTCGCGGTGGCCCGCGTCGCCGCCGCGGGAATCGGGGCGGTCGCGATCGGACTCGGCCTTCTCGCCCGCGACCTCAACGTGGCCTTCCTGGTCGGCCTCGCGTTCGCGGTCGCCGCCTCCGCCAACCTGCCCGCGCTGCTGTACTCGCTTTTCTGGCGGAGATTCACCACCCGGGGCGCGGTGTGGTCGGTGTACGGAGGGCTTGTCCCGGCGGTCCTGCTGGTGCTGCTCTCCCCGGTGGTCTCCGGCAGCCCGGACGCCCTCGTTCCGGGCGTCGACTTCCACGTCTTCCCCCTGCAGAACCCCGGTGTGGTCTCCATCCCGCTGGGCTTCCTCTCGGGCTGGCTCGGGACCGTCACCTCCCCCGAACCGCCGGACGAGGCCCGGTACGCGGAGACGGAGGTCCGCGCGCTCACGGGAGCCGGCGCGGTCTGAACCCGCTCACGGGCGGGCTCGCTCACGGCCCGGGGCGAGACGCCCGCCCGGTCGCCTGTCCCGGGTGGACCGGCCGTGAGCGGTGGAGCGGGCGGCCCCGGGGGGCGCCGCCCGGGGCGGTGCCTATCCTGGAGGCTTCGCCGAGCACCGGAGTTCCCTTGAGCACGCAGCAGATCCCCGTCATCGTCCTCTCCGGGTTCCTCGGTTCGGGCAAGACGACGCTGCTCAACCATCTGCTGCGCAGCGCCCGGGGGACCCGGATCGGAGTGATGGTCAACGACTTCGGGGACATCGGGATCGACGCCATGACCGTCGCCGGGCAGGTCGGGTCGACCGTCTCGCTCGGCAACGGCTGCATGTGCTGCGCCGTCGACGTGAGCGAACTGGACGCCTACCTGGACGTCCTCACCCGGCCCTCCTCCCGCCTCGACGTGATCGTCATCGAGGCGAGCGGGCTCGCCGAGCCGCAGGAGCTGGTGCGCATGGTGCTCGCCAGCGAGAACGGGCGGATCATGTACGGCGGTCTCGTCCAGGTCGTCGACGCCGCCGAGTTCTCCGCCACCCGTCAGCGGCACCCGGAGACCGACCGGCACCTCTCCCTCGCCGACCTCGTCGTCGTGAACAAGGCGGACCGGGTGGGCACACGGGAACTCGACGCCGTCCACGAGACGGTGGCCGCGCTGGCCGGCCGTGCCGCGGTGATCCGTGCCTCGCACGGCCGGGTCGATCCCGAGGTGCTCTTCGACCGGGTCGTCCCGGAGGGCGAGATCGACGGTCAGCTGTCCATCGAGGACCTGCTGTACGAGGACGATGACGGTGCCGGCGACGGACATCCGCACGCCCGCTACGAGACCCTGTCGGTCGCCACCGGCACCGCCCTGCACCCGCGGCGCCTGATGGCCTTCCTCGACTCCCGGCCCCGGGGCCTCTACCGGATCAAGGGCTTCGTCGACTTCGGTCCGGCCGATCCGACCAACCGCTACGCCGTCCACGCGGTCGGCCGCTTCCTGCGGTTCTTCCCCGAGCCCTGGCCCGACGGTGAGGAGAGGCTGACCCAGCTCGTCCTCATCGGCTCGGGTATCGACGTGCCGACCCTGCGCGAGGCGCTCACCGGCTGCGAGCTGGACGGCCCGGGGGACGTCCCCGACGAGCACGGCATGTGGGGCGTCCTGCGCTATGTACCGCGTTCGGAGGAGGCAGCGGAGGAGATCGACCCGGGTGCCGGGGCGGAGGACGGGCGCACGCCGGTCACCTCGTGACGGGGGTGGCCGCGTCGGCGAAGGAGCGGTGTGCCCTGGCCGGGGGTCTCCCTCCCGACCTCTCCGGTGGTCCCGGCCCTCGCCCCGCGGCCACCGGGCTGACGCGCATGGCGGCGGCGTCCCCGGGCCCCGACGCCCGGGGACGCCGCCGCCCCCTCCCCGCCTGACAGCGTGTGGGAAGGGGGCGTTCGTGTCGTGGCACCGCTCGTGCCGCGCCCGGCGAGCCTCGCCTGGTCGCGGCGTCAGCCGACCGGGCCGGCCACGGACGCGACCGCGCCGGTCGGCGGAGTACCCGAGCCGTCCCGGCGAGGGTCGACCTCCGGAAGGTCGACCGGTGTGCC
Organism: Streptomyces sp. NBC_01216; assembly: GCF_035994945.1. Taxonomy (NCBI): domain Bacteria; kingdom Bacillati; phylum Actinomycetota; class Actinomycetes; order Kitasatosporales; family Streptomycetaceae; genus Streptomyces; species Streptomyces sp. NBC_01216. Next base: position 1,650,548 of record NZ_CP108677.1, on the reverse strand, counting down.
GTTGCGCTGGGCGGCCCGCGCCGGAGCCGGACCGGACCAGGCCAGGGTGAGCAGGCCCTCGCCCTTCAGGAAGCGCTGGCAGCGGACGCCGCCCGTCGCACGGCCCTTGCGGGGGTACTGGTCGAAGGGGGTCAGCTTCCACGAGGTGCCGGTCGAGTCGTCCAGCGTGCCCGTGGAGCCCGCGACCGTGAACACGACCGCCTCGGCCGCCGGATCGACGGCGGCGAACGAGATCACCTCGACGCCGGCGCCGAGCTTGATGCCCGCCATGCCGCCCGCCGGACGTCCCTGGGGGCGTACCTGGGACGCCTGGTAGCGGAGCAACTGCGCATCTGAGGTGATGAACACCAGGTCCTCGTCCCCGGTGCGCAGCTCGGTCGCGCCGACGATCCGGTCACCCTCCTTGAGGGTGATGACCTCCAGCTCGTCCTTGTTCGCCGGATAGTCCGGTACCACCCGCTTGACCACACCCTGAAGTGTGCCCAGTGCCAGACCAGGTGAGGATTCGTCGAGGGTGGCCAGGCAGACCACCGTCTCGTCGTCCTCCAGGGTGAGGAACTCCGTCAGCGGAGCCCCGCCCGCGAGGTTGGGGGCCGAGGCGGTGTCCGGAAGCTGCGGCAGGTCGATGACCGAGAGCCGCAGCAGCCGGCCGGCCGAGGTCACGGCTCCGACCTCGCCGCGCTGGGTCGCCGGTACCGCCGAGACGATCACGTCGTGCTTGGCGCGTCTGCCGTCCTCCGCCGCGGGCACCTCCGCCGTCGCCGTACGGGCCAGCAGACCGGTCGAGGACAGGAGCACCCGGCACGGGTCGTCCGCGACCTGCAGCGCGACCGCCGCGACCGGCGCACCGGCCGACTCCAACAGGACCGTGCGGCGGTCGGTGCCGAACTTCTTCGACACCGCGGCCAGTTCGGCCGACACCAGCTTGCGCAGTTCGCTGTCCGACTCCAGGATGCCGGTCAGCTCGTCGATCTCGCCGTTGAGCCGGTCGCGCTCGGTCTCCAGCTCGATCCGGTCGAACTTGGTGAGCCGGCGCAGCGGGGTGTCCAGGATGTACTGGGTCTGGATCTCGCTCAACGAGAACCGCTCGATCAGGCGCTCCTTGGCCTGTGCGGAGTTCTCGCTGGAACGGATGAGGCGGATGACCTCGTCGATGTCGAGCAGCGCGACGAGCAGACCCTCGACCAGGTGCAGGCGGTCGCGCTTCTTGCCCCGGCGGAACTCGGAGCGGCGCCGGACCACCGAGAAGCGGTGGTCGAGGTACACCTCGAGGAGCTCCTTGAGCCCCAGTGTGAGCGGCTGGCCGTCGACCAGGGCCACGTTGTTGATACCGAAGGACTCCTCCATCGGCGTCAGCTTGTAGAGCTGCGCCAGGACCGCCTCGGGCACGAAGCCGTTCTTGACCTCGATGACCAGGCGCAGGCCGTGGGCCCGGTCGGTGAGGTCCTTGACGTCCGCGATGCCCTGGAGCTTCTTGGAGCCGACCAGGTCCTTGATCTTCGAGATGACCTTCTCGGGGCCGACCGTGAAGGGCAGTTCGGTGACGACGATGCCCTTGCGTCGGGCTGTCACGTTCTCCACCGTGGTGGTCGCGCGGATCTTGAAGGTGCCGCGGCCGTTCTCGTAGGCGTCCTTGATGCCGTTCAGCCCGACGATCCGGCCGCCGGTCGGCAGGTCGGGACCCGGCACGAAGCGCATCAGCGCTTCCAGATCGGCGTTCGGGTATCGGATCAGGTGGCGGGCGGCCGCGATCACCTCGCCGAGGTTGTGCGGGGGCATGTTCGTCGCCATGCCGACCGCGATCCCGGACGCGCCGTTGACCAGCAGGTTCGGGTACGCGGCGGGCAGTGCGACCGGCTCCCGCTCCTGGCCGTCGTAGTTCGGCGCGAAGTCGACGGTGTCCTCGTCGATCGACTCCGTCATCATGATGGCGGCGGCGGCCATCCGGGACTCGGTGTACCGCATGGCGGCCGGCGGGTCGTCGTTGCCGAGCGAACCGAAGTTGCCGTGGCCGTCGACCAGCGGGACGCGCATGGAGAACGGCTGGGCCATGCGGACCATGGCGTCGTAGATCGACGCGTCGCCGTGTGGGTGCAGCTTGCCCATGACCTCGCCGACGACGCGGGCGCACTTCACGTAGCCGCGGTCGGGACGCAGTCCCATCTCGTTCATCTGGTAGACGATGCGGCGTTGTACGGGCTTCATGCCGTCCCGCGCGTCGGGCAGCGCGCGGGAGTAGATCACCGAGTACGCGTACTCGAGGAAGGAGCCCTGCATCTCGTCGACGACGTCGATGTCGAGGATTCTCTCCTCGAACGCGTCGTCCGGCGGCGGTGTCTTCGTGCTGCGGCGGGCCATCGCGGCTGCGGCTCCTTCACCAACAAGGTTGATCTGACGCGGACCATTGTGGACCGTCCCGGTGACAACGCCGACCGCGACCCGGTAAAGGCCGGTGGTCGGGCGTACGCGAGCGCCCCGCCACCCGGAAGGGGGACGCCCGAACCTGGGGGAACTTCGCCAGGTGTCGGTGCGCTTGCATACAGTGGCAGGACTTTTCCATATCGCGATCGAAGGGACGTACATGCCCATGGGTCACACGGCCACAGCCGAGGCCGGCTCCGGCGGCCTGACAGCGACCGAGCACCGGTTGGCCAACGGCTTGCGCGTGGTGCTCTCCGAGGACCACCTGACCCCGGTCGCCGCGGTCTGCCTGTGGTACGACGTGGGCTCGCGCCACGAGGTGGCCGGCCGCACCGGCCTGGCCCACCTCTTCGAGCACCTGATGTTCCAGGGGTCGAAGCAGGTCCACGGCAACGGCCACTTCGAACTGGTGCAGGGCGCGGGCGGTTCGCTCAACGGCACGACGAGCTTCGAGCGCACCAACTACTTCGAGACCATGCCCACCCACCAGCTGGAGCTCGCGCTCTGGCTGGAGGCGGACCGCATGGGCTCGTTGCTCACCGCGCTGGACGACGCCTCCATGGAGAACCAGCGGGACGTGGTCAAGAACGAGCGCCGTCAGCGCTACGACAACGTCCCCTACGGCACCGCCTTCGAGCGGCTGACCGCCCTCGCCTATCCGGAGGGCCACCCGTACCACCACACGCCGATCGGCTCGATGGCCGACCTGGACGCGGCCACCCTCGAGGACGCCCGGAGCTTCTTCCGCACCTACTACGCTCCGAACAACGCCGTCCTGTCGGTCGTCGGGGACATCGATCCGGCGCAGACCCTCGCCTGGATCGAGAGGTACTTCGGCTCCATCCCGTCCCACGACGGCAAGCTGCCGCCGCGTGACGGGGCCCTGCCCGACGTCATCGGCGAGCAGTTGCGCGAGGTGGTCGAGGAGGAGGTGCCGGCCCGTGCGCTGATGGCCGCCTACCGGCTGCCGCACGACGGCACGCGTGAGTGCGACGCCGCCGACCTGGCCCTGACCGTCCTCGGAGGCGGCGAGTCCTCGCGGCTGCACAACCGTCTGGTCCGCCGGGACCGCACGGCGGTGGCGGCCGGCTTCGGACTGCTGCGGCTGGCCGGCGCCCCCTCGCTGGGCTGGCTGGACGTCAAGACCTCCGGCGGGGTCGAGGTGCCCGAGATCGAGGCGGCCGTCGACGAGGAGCTCGCCCGCTTCGCGGCCGAGGGCCCGACGCCGGAGGAGATGGAACGGGCCCAGGCCCAGCTGGAGCGCGAGTGGCTGGACCGCCTCGGCACCGTCGCCGGCCGGGCCGACGAACTGTGCCGCTTCGCGGTCCTGTTCGGTGACCCGCAGCTCGCCCTGACCGCGGTGAACCGGGTGCTGGACGTCACCGCCGAAGAGGTGCGGGCGGTCGCCCAGGCACGGCTGCGTCCGGACAACCGCGCGGTGCTGGTCTACGAGCCGGTCACCGCCGAGCAGAGCGACAGCGACGAGGAAGAGGGAGCGGACCAGTGACCGACACTGCCGCGTCTTTGACGAGCATGGAGTTCCACCCGCAGCCCCAGCCGGGCGACGCCCGCCCGTGGGCCTTCCCGGCCCCGGACCGCGGCGCGCTGGACAACGGTCTGACCGTGCTGCGCTGCCCGCGCCCCGGCCAGCAGGTGGTCGCCGTCGAGATCTTCCTCGACGCCCCGCTGGACGCCGAGCCGGAGGGTCTGGACGGGGTGGCCACGATCATGGCCCGTGCCCTGTCCGAAGGCACCGACAAGCACTCCGCCGAGGAGTTCGCCGCCGAGCTGGAGCGCTGCGGCGCCACCCTCGACGCGCATGCCGACCACCCCGGCGTGCGCGTCTCCCTCGAGGTTCCCGTCTCCCGGCTGCCCAAGGCGCTCGGTCTGGTCGCCGAGGCCCTGATCGCGCCGGCCTTCGTCGAGACCGAGATCGAGCGTCTGGTCCGCAACCGGCTCGACGAGATCCCGCACGAGACGGCGAACCCGGGGCGCCGGGCCGCCAAGCAACTCTCCCGGGAGCTCTTCCCGGCCGGCTCGCGCATGTCCCGGCCGCGGCAGGGCACGGAGGAGACCGTCGCCGCGATCGACGCCGCCGCGGTCCGCGCCTTCTACACGGCGTACGTGAGGCCCGCCACGGCCACCGCCGTGATCGTCGGCGACCTCACCGACGTGGACCTCGACAAGATCCTCGCCGAGACGCTGGGCGCCTGGACGGGCGACACGGCCGAGGCCCGCCCGATGCCGCCGATCACGGCCGACGACACGGGCCGCGTGGTCATCGTGGACCGCCCCGGAGCCGTCCAGACGCAGCTGCTGATCGGCCGCGTCGGCGCCGACCGGCACGACCGTGTGTGGCCGGCCCAGGTGCTCGGCACCTACTGCCTCGGCGGCACCCTCACCTCCCGCCTGGACCGTGTCCTGCGTGAGGAGAAGGGCTACACCTACGGCGTTCGTGCCTTCGGCCAGGTGCTGCGCTCCGACGGCGCGGGTCACGGTGCCTCGATGCTCGCCATCAGCGGATCCGTCGACACTCCCCACACCGGACCGGCGCTCGACGACCTGTGGCAGGTGCTGCGCACCCTGGCCGCCGACGGGCTGACGGACGCCGAGCGGGACGTGGCCGTGCAGAACCTGGTGGGCGTGGCGCCTCTCAAGTACGAGACGGCTGCCTCCGTCGCAGCGACGCTCGCGGACCAGGTCGAGCAGCACCTTCCGGACGATTTCCAGGCGCAGTTGTACGCGCGGCTCGCGGAGACGGGCACGGTCGAGGCGACGGCCGCGGTCGTCAGCGCCTTCCCGGTGGACCGCCTGGTCACCGTCCTGGTGGGTGACGCCGCCGAGATCGCGGAGCCGGTGCGCGCGCTCGGCATCGGTGAAGTGACGGTCGTCAGCGGCTGATTGGGGCGGCCGGGGCACCGGCATCCCGGGCGGGAGGACCTCGGCGCAGCGGTATGCCGGGGTCCTTCGCTATGTCCGAATTGCAGGATTGGGTGATCGTATGCCCTGTGGCATGTCTTACAAACAAGCGTGTCTGTTTGGTGATTGAAAGACGGTCCGCTTAGCTTCGATCCGGCTGTCCGCCCGTTGCACCCGTCGCACCCGCGGCAATCGGACAGCCATCGCCGAGTCCCCGTCAGGCGCGAGCCTGGGGAGCCGGGGACCCACGCGAAGTCCCTGGGGTGAATCGGACGCCTTCGCCGCCGTGCGGAGGGGCCCGTAGGAGACCTTCCTGCTCCGAACCCGTCAGCTAACCCGGTAGGCGAGAAGGAAGGAAAGGAATCAGCCCCTCCATGGCATTCACCCGTGCCACCGGGAAACATCGTGCTCCGAGCCGTCTGGCGCGCCGTGGCGCGGGCATCGCCGGCGTCGCCACCCTCGCCACCACCGGCGTCATCGGAACCCTCGCCTCCCCGGCGCTCGCAGCCGACACGGAGGCCCCCTCCCTGGAGGACACCGGCCTCAACCAGGCCGTGGTCGCCGACGTCCTGGTGGACACGGTGAGCGTCCAGGCCGTCGCTCAGGAGCGGGAGGCCGTCGAGGCCATCGCCCGCGAGAAGGCCGCCGCCGAGGCCAAGCGCAAGGCCGAGGCCCGGGCCAAGGAACTCCGCCAGGCCAAGGAGCGCGCCGCCCGCGAGGCCGAGCGCAAGCGCCTTGCCTCCTTCCAGCTTCCCGTCGCCGGCTCGTACGTCAGCACCGGCTACAAGACCGGGGGTGCGCTCTGGTCCTCCGGCAGCCACTCCGGCGTCGACTTCCACGCCGCCTCGGGCACCAAGGTCGTCTCCGTGGGCTCCGGCACCGTGGTCGAGGCCGGCTGGGGCGGTGCGTACGGGAACAACGTCGTCATCCGGATGCACGACGGCACGTACACCCAGTACGGTCACCTCGCGGCCATCAGTGTCTCGGTCGGTCAGGCCGTCACTCCCGGTCAGCGGATAGGCGTCTCGGGCTCGACCGGCAACTCGACCGGACCCCACCTCCACTTCGAGGCCCGCACCACCGCCGAGTACGGCTCGGACATCAACCCGATCGCCTACCTGCGCGCCCGCGGTGTGAACGTCTGATCCCGCACGCGTCAGAAAGCCCCGGCTCGTACAGAGCCGGGGCTTTTCTACAGGCCAAAAGATATCCATGGAACCTCCGTGGCCTTCGGAAATGCCGCCCTCCTGCAATAGAGTCACCGCAAGGTCGGCGAACGGACGTCCACCGGATGGGTTTCGCGCGGATTAAGGCGGATTAAGGCGGAGGTCGAACATGCGCATTCCCGCGCAGTCGGTATGCACGGCGATCCGGGACGACATCGTCTCCGGGGTCTTCGAGCGTGGCACCCGGCTGACCGAGGAGCAGTTGGCACGCCGCTACGGGGTCTCCCGCGTCCCGGTCCGCGAGGCACTGCGCACGCTGGAGTCCGAGGGGTTCGTGGTCACCCGCCGGCACGCGGGCGCCCACGTCGCCGAGCCCACCGAACAGGAGGCGGCGGACCTGCTGGACATGCGGGTGCTGCTGGAGCCGCTGGGTGCCGCCCGGGCTGCCCAGCGCCGCACCGAGGCCCATCTCAAGGTGCTGCGCGGCCTGGTCAGGCTGGGACAGGAACGGGCCAGGCGAGGGCAGGGCGAGGATCTGCGCTCCCTGGGTGGCTGGTTCCACGAGACGCTGGCGCAGGCCGCCGGCAGTCCGGCGCTGACGGCGCTGCTCACCCAGCTACGGCACAAGATCGCCTGGATGTACGCGGTGGAACCGGCGCCCCGGCCCAGGGAGGAGTGGGCGGAGCACGGCGCGATCGTGGACGCGGTGGCGCGGGGCGACGCCGAGCGGGCGCGGGCCCTCACCGCGCTGCACGCCGAGCGCTCGCTGGCGCTGTACCGGCCCAGGCGCGGCCGTGTGAGGGCTTCGCAACCTGCCGTAAACACCGTGAGTATCCGGAATTAACAGCGGCGCCGTATACAAAGAGAGGTAATGCGGGGGCCTATTCGCGCTGCCCGGGAATCGGTTGATTCGTGTCATGCGATGCGCCGGGACGAGAAATGCGGCGTACCCACGCTCCCGGCGGGGAAAGGCGGGGTGCGCCCGGACGGCGCGCATGGAGTCCCTATCGTTCCCGAATAAACGAAAGAGCCGCACCCTCCGGAATCCGGACGGACGCGGCTCCCGCGGGCGGGCCGGTCAGACGGTCTCGGGCAGCTCCGAGAGGCCCTCGGCGACCAGCTTCGCCAGGCGGTCCAGAGCGGCTTCGGCGCCCTCGGCGTCGGAGGCGAGCACGACCTCCTCGCCACCCTGGGCGCCCAGGCCGAGCACCGCGAGCATGGACGCGGCGTTCACCGGGTTGCCGTCGGCCTTGGCGATGGTCACGGGGACGCCGGAGGCCGTGGCGGCACGGACGAAGATGGAGGCGGGACGGGCGTGCAGGCCCTCGGCCCAGCCGACGTTGACGCGGCGCTCAGCCATGGTGTTGCCCTTCAAGTCTTGGCCGGTTGTCTAGACCAGTCTCTCATGGGTTGCGAGGTGCTCGTGCCGACCTCCGGGCGGGCGCCGGAACGGCCGTGCGGCTTTCCTACCTTGCATGGCGCGCACGGCGTGCGCGACCGATGCCATGCTCCGGCACCGGCCGTAGGCTGACCCCATGCAGAGCGCGTCGGAACAGCCTGAACACGCCTATCCCGACCACTGGGAGGCGGACGTGGTGCTCCGTGACGGCGGCACCGCGCGCATCAGGCCCATCACCGCCGCCGACGCCGACCGGCTGGTCAGTTTCTACGAGCAGGTCTCGGACGAGTCGAAGTACTACCGCTTCTTCGCGCCCTACCCGAGACTCTCGGCCAAGGACGTGCACCGCTTCACCCACCACGACTTCGTGGACCGGGTCGGGCTCGCGGCGACCGTCGGCGGGGAGTTCATCGCCACCGTACGCTACGACCGCATCGACGCGACGGGCCGGCCCGCGACGGCCCCGGCCGACGAGGCCGAGGTCGCGTTCCTGGTGCAGGACGCGCACCAGGGGCGCGGTGTGGCGTCGGCTCTGCTCGAGCACATCGCCGCGGTGGCCCGCGAGCGGGACATCAGACGTTTCGCCGCCGAGGTACTGCCCGCGAACACGAAGATGATCAAGGTCTTCACGGACGCCGGATACACCCAGAAACGCAGCTTCGAGGACGGCGCCGTGCGGCTCCACCTCGACCTGGAACCCACCGACCGGTCGCTCGCCGTCCAGCGCGCGCGGGAGCAGCGCGCCGAGGCCCGCTCCGTCCAGCGACTGCTGGCCCCCGGCTCGGTCGCCGTGATCGGCGCCGGGCGCACCCCCGGCGGAGTCGGCCGCACCGTGCTGCGCAACCTCCTCGCCTCCGGCTACACCGGACGCACGTACGCCGTGAACCGAGCCCTGGAGCCCGGACACGGCGCCCTGCTCGAAGGAACTCCGGCCTTCCGCTCGGTCGGGGACATCGGGGAACCGGTGGACCTCGCGGTCGTCGCCGTCCCCGCGGAACGGGTGCCCGAGGCCGTCGCCGACTGCGGCGAGCACGGGGTGCGCGGCCTGGTCGTGCTGTCCGCCGGCTACGCGGAGAGCGGACCGGAAGGGCGGGACCGGCAGCGCGCGCTGGTGCGGCAGGCCCGTTCGTACGGAATGCGGATCATCGGGCCCAACGCGTTCGGGATCATCAGCACCTCGGCGGACGGACCGCTCAACGCCTCGCTCGCCCCGAGGATGCCGGCGGCCGGCAGGATCGGTCTCTTCACCCAGTCCGGCGCGATCGGCATCGCCCTGCTGGCCGGCCTGCACCGGCGCGGCGCCGGAATCTCCTCCTTCATCTCCGCGGGCAACCGCGCGGACGTCTCCGGCAACGACTTCCTCCAGTACTGGTACGACGACCCGGAGACGGACGTCGTCCTGCTCTACCTGGAGTCCATCGGCAACCCCCGCAAGTTCACCCGACTGGCCCGGCGGACGGCGGAGGTCAAACCGGTCGTCGTGGTCAAGGGCGCCCGGCACAGCGGAAGCGCGCCACCCGGACACCGGGTCCCGGTCACCCGCATCCCGCACGCGACGGTCTCAGCGCTGCTGCGCCAGGCCGGTGTCATCCGGGTGGACACGGTCACCGAACTGGTCGACGCGGGCCTGCTCCTCGCGGGCCAGCCGCTGCCGGCCGGTCCGCGGGTGGCCATCCTCGGCAATTCGGAGTCGCTGGGGCTGCTCACCTACGACGCCTGCCTGACCGAGGGGCTGCGTCCGCTGCGTCCGCTGGACCTGACGACCTCCGCGAGCCCGGCCGACTTCCGCGACGCGCTCGCGGCGGCGCTCGTCGACGAGGCCAACGACGCCGTGGTGGTGACCGCGATCCCCTGGGTCGGTGACAACGGCGCGGTCGAGTCCGGCGACGGGGAGGTCCTCGCGGCGCATCTCCGCGCGGCGGTCGCCTCCGCCCCCGGCCCCGCGAAGCCGGTGGTCGTGGTCCACGTCGAGATGGGCGGCCTGGCGGAGGCGCTCTCGGCGGCCACGAGCACCAGGCCGCGGACGGCGTCCCGCGCACCTGAGCCCGCCGTCGGGGTCCCCTCCCGCACGGTGCCCTCCGGACCGTCCGGACCCACGAACGGGGCGACCGGCCCCCGCGGTCCCGCCGGACCGGTGCCGCCCGTCCCCTCGGCCACCGGCGCCCCGGACCCCGCCCTCGCCGCCGCCCCCAACCCCACCGCCGTCACGCTCCCCGACGGGCTCGCCGCCGACGGCATCCCCGCCTACCCGGCCGCCGAGCGGGCCGTGCGGGCACTCGCCGAAGCCGTCCGGTACGGCCAGTGGCGACGGCAGGCCGCCGAACCCGGGCGGGTGCCGGAGTACGAGGACATCGACGAGAGCGGGGCGGCCGGACAGATCGAACGACTGCTCGGGAACGGTGCCGCGCCCGGCGGTGTGACCCTCGGCACCGAAGCGGCGGCGGAACTGCTCGGGCGCTACGGGATCACGGTGCGGCCGACGCTCCCCGCACCGAGCCCGGACGACGCCGTCGAAGCCGCCGCCCGCCTCGGCTACCCCGTCGCCCTGAAGACCACCGCACCCCACCTGCGCCACCGACCCGACCTCGGGGGCGTCCGGCTCGACCTGGCCGGCGAGGCGCAACTCCGCACCGCGTACGCCGAGATGACCGGTGCACTCGGCAAGCCCGAGGAGCTCCACCTCGTCGTCCAGGCCATGATGCCCCGGGGCGTCGACACCGTCGTCCGCGCCGCCATCGACCCCGCTGTCGGCGCCGTCCTCTCCTTCGGGCTCGCCGGGGCCGCCTCCGAACTGCTCGGCGACATGTCCCACCGGCTCGTCCCGGCCACCGACCGGGACGCAGCCGAACTCGTGCGCTCGATCCGTACCGCCCCGCTGCTCTTCGGCTGGCGCGGTTCCGCCCCCGTCGACACCCCCGCCCTGGAGGAACTGCTGCTCCGCGTCTCCCGGCTCGTCGACGACCACCCCGAGGTGGTCGCGGTCACCCTCGAACCCGTCGTCGTGGCCCCGCGCGGCCTCTCCGTGCTCGGTGCCGCGGTCCGTCTCGCCCCGCCCCCGCCCCGCACCGACCTCGGCCCGCGCCGGCTTCCCGGCTACTGACCGGCCGCCGGGCCCTGCCCGCCTCTCACCCGACCCCGCTCGGGCCGCCCCGAGGTCCACGCCCCGGAAGGCGAGCGTGCCCAAGCGTCCCGGAGCGCCCCTTCCGACGGATTAGGATGGAGTCCATGGCAAAGACCGGTACGACGACCCAGGGGCTGCGCGCGGCGATCGAGCGCAGCGGCTACTACCCGGCCCTCGTGGCCGAGGCGGTGGAGGCCGCCGTCGGTGGAGAGACGATCGCGTCGTACCTGGTGCACCAGGAGACGACGTTCGACTCCAACGAGGTCCGCCGCCACGTCACCGTGCTGGTCCTCACGGCCAACCGGTTCATCGTCAGCCACACCGACGAACAGAACGCCGACACCAGCTCCCCGACCCCGTACGCCACGACCTCCACCGAATCGGTCAAGCTCGACCGGATCTCCTCGGTCGTCGTGTCCCGCGTCGTCGCCAACCCCGAGTCGTACACCCCCGGCACGCTGCCCCGCGAGGTGGTCCTCACCATCGGGTGGGGCGCCGTCTCGCGGATCGACCTGGAGCCCGCCGCCTGCGGCGACCCCAACTGCGACGCCGACCACGGGTACACCGGGAACACCACCGCCGACGACCTGAGCCTGCGCGTCAGCGACGCCGGCGACGGCCCGGACACCGTCCGCCAGACCCTGGCCTTCGCCCAGTCCCTCTCCGAAGCCACCGCGGCGACCCGCTGATGGTGCAGCCGACCACCGTCACCTCCGGGTGGCCGGACGAACCCGTCCCGCTCGCCCTGGACACCGCGCCCGTCCCCGCGTACGGCACCGGTTCGCTCGCCGACCTGTTGCCGACGCTCGCCGCCGGTCAGGGCGTACCGGGATGCGAGGCGCGCATCGCCGACCTCGGCCCGGCCGACCGGAACTGCGTCTTCCTGATCGACGGACTCGGGTGGGAGCAGATCAAGGCCCATCCGGACGAGGCGCCCTACCTCACCTCGCTGCTCGCCACCTCGCGCGGCGGCACCGGGCGGCCGATCACCGCGGGCTTCCCCGCCACCACCGCGACCTCGCTCGCCTCGGTCGGCACCGGACGGTTCCCCGGCGAGCACGGTCTGCCCGGCTACACCGTCCGCGACCCCGCGACGGGGGAGCTGATGAACCAGCTGCGCTGGAAGCCGTGGACCCCTCCGCGGGTCTGGCAGCCCTACCCGACCGTCTTCCAGCTCGCCCACGACGCCGGGGTCCACACCGCCCAGGTCTCCTCGCCGGCCTTCCGGGACACCCCGCTCACCAAGGTCGCGCTGAGCGGCGGGACGTTCCACGGAAGGCTCTCCGGCGAGGAACGCGTGGACTTCGCGGCCGGGCAGCTCGCCGCCGGGGACCGTTCGTTGATCTACACCTACTACAGCGAACTCGACGGAGCCGGTCACCGGTTCGGCGTCGACTCGGACGCCTGGCGCGGCCAGCTGATGTTCGTCGACCGGCTCGTCCAGCGACTCGCCGAACAGCTGCCGCCCCGCTCCGCGCTGTATGTCACGGCGGACCACGGCATGGTCGACATCCCCTTCGACGAGCAGTCCCGCATCGACTTCGACGAGGACTGGGAGCTGCGCGCGGGCGTGGCCCTGCTCGGCGGAGAGGGACGTGCCCGCCACGTCTACGCGGTCCCGGGCGCCGAGGCCGATGTCCTGACCTGCTGGCGTGAGGTGCTCGGCGAGCAGTTCTGGGTGGCGAGCCGCGAGGAGGCCGTCGCGCTCGGCTGGTTCGGCCGTCCGGGAGACGGCGTCGACGAGCGGGTGCACGGGCGGATCGGAGACGTCGTCGCCGCCGCCCACGACGACGTCGTGATCACCGCCTCCGTCAACGAACCCCACGAGTCGGCCATGGTCGGCGTCCACGGCTCCATGACGCCCGCGGAGCAGTTCGTGCCCCTCCTCGAAGTCCGTTCCTGACCACCTCCCGCCCCCTACCGCCCCGTCCAGGCCGGCTCCCCGTGGCCTCCCTGTTCCCAGACTCGAAAGGTCCCGGACCTCCGATGCCCGAGCCGGCGTTCCTCTCCGCAGCCACGGACGGCGGAAACCCGACCGGTCCGCTCGGGCGTCCGCCGGCCCCTGCCCGTGTCAAGGTCGGGGCCGTGCGGGGAGCTCCCCTGTCCGCCCGTGCGGGGCGTGCCCGTCGTCGTTCATCCCGAAAGGCCCTGTCGTCCTGATGTCTGAGCTGGCGTTCTTCTCCGGGACGATGGACTGCGGGAAGTCGACTTTGGCGCTCCAGATCGCGCACAACCGTTCGGCGCGGGGCCTGCAGAGCGTGATCTTCACGCGCGATGACCGTGCGGGGGAGGGCAAGCTGTCGTCCCGGCTGGGCCTGGTGACGGAGGCGGTGGAGGCCGCACCGGAGCTGGATCTCTACGGGTTCGTGGTGGAGCTGATGTCGCGGGGCGGGAAGGTCGACTACGTGATCGTGGACGAGGCCCAGTTCCTGTTGACGCAGCAGATCGACCAGCTGGCCCGGATCGTCGACGATCTGAACCTCGACGTGTTCGCCTTCGGTATCACCACCGACTTCCGTACCAAGCTCTTCCCCGGCTCGCAGCGGCTGATCGAGCTGGCGGACCGCGTGGAGCAGCTCCAGGTCGAGGCGATGTGCTGGTGCGGCGCCCGTGCCACCCACAACGCGCGCACGGTGGGCGGCGAGATGGTCGTCGAGGGCGAGCAGGTCGTGGTGGGCGACGTGGGCGGGGCCGCGGAGGTCGTCGGCTACGAGGTCCTCTGCCGCCGGCACCATCGCAAGCGGATGACCAGCGCGACGTCCCGAGCGGCGGCTCTGTCGCCGGACGTGCTGCCGGTCACCTCCGGCTGAGCCCCTGCCTGGGGAGACCTCAGGGTGCTGCCGACACCCCGGGCACCCTTGGGACGCCGGCTCCCCGCCCACGCCGTGTGCTGCCGAGGCGGCGGGGGCGCGCGTACCCGCAGGCAGAGCTACCGCGGGAGAAGAGAAGAAGGCCCACTACCTGCTCGTGGTCACGGCCGACCAGCACATTCACAAGATCATGAGACTTCGTGACATCCACGGTCATGTCCCCCCCCGTCATCGAGAGCGCCGAGGAGCCGCCGGCAGGTCGGCGTGCTGCCGGTCACGGTCGACTGACGGAGGACCGCGCCGGCCGTCACGCCCTCACACGAACAGCACCACGATCGTGACGATCAGGGCGAGCACCGCGAACGCGCCCGTCCCCAGGACGCAGCCGGGCCGCGTCGCCAGCTCGGAGAGTCGTCCGCCGACGGAGTGGATCTCCGGACCGGCGGGAGGCGACGACGCCGGCCCGTCTCTGCCCGTCCCGGCCGGGAACGCGGGAGGCACCACAGTCGCGGAGGGAACGACCGGGGCGGGGGATACGGAGCCGCCCGGGGGAACCGCCGCCGACGGTCCGGCCTGGGCCGTGGCCGCGCCCTGGCGGACGACCATCCGGACCACCTGCTGCCAGAGCACGGGCGGGAGATCGGGGACGACTCCGTTCTCCGGTTCGGTGACGCACCGGCGGAGCCAGGCACTCGCGGCGGGGCGACGGTCGTGGGTCATCCGGTGCAACAGCTCCTGCAGGTCCCGCAGATGGCGCTCCTCCCGGGCCAGGGGGGCCACGGCCCAGGTGAACAGCTCCGCGGCCCGTTCCGCCCGGTCGTCCCCGGCCGTCCGGGAGTCGGACGCGGGGTCCGGTGGGCCGGCGGCGAGCGAGAGGTGGTTGCGGAGCACCTCCGTGCACAGCGCGTGGCGCACCGGCAGCGTACGTGCCCTGAGACGAGGACCTTGTCGCAGTTCCGCGAACAGCAGGTCCACGGCGGAGGGCGGCAGCCCGGGGGTCCGCAGGGCCTCCAGGAGGTGCTCGTCCGGCGTCTGGCGGAGGCGGGCCGCCAGCACGCTCTGCCTCGCGGGACCCCGGTACGTTCGCAGTTCCTCGTGGAGCGACGGCCCGGCCCCGGCGGACGAGGCGGCCTGCGTGGGTGTCGTCGGACGGGCCGGCGGAAGGTCCGGGGACTGCGCCGGCTCCCACCCCGGTGCCCCGGTAGCCGGGACCGTGCCCCGGACCGCCTCCGGTGCGCGGCCCCGCGGCGCGGGCCGTGACACCGGAGGCCGCTCCAGCGGGTGCCGGGACAGCGACAGTTGGGCGCGTCGAGCGGCGTCCTCCGTCTCCGCCACCCACCCGGTCGTTCGCTCGGGTTCGCGGGCCGTCGCACGCTCCGGGCTCCGTCCGGGCTGTATCCCCGGCTCACGTCCGGGCTCCCCGGGGTGGTGCGGGGCGGTCCCGCCGGACGCGGAGCGCCGCTCGGTGTCCAGGACACGCTCCAGCAGGGCCCTGCGCCGCGACCAGTCCAGTGTCGCGGCGCCCCGGAGCTCCTCGGTCAGTTGCGGCAGCCCGGGGCGATCGCCCAGCGGGTGGGTCAGGAGACGGTCGACCAGCAGGGCCGCCGCCCGCTGTTCGACGTCTCCGCGTGGTGCGGGGCGGTCCCCGGAGACCCGGGCCAGCGGGCCCGCGCCGCCCGCGTCCGGTTCCCAGAGCGGGACGGACATCAGCCGCAGCGGATGGGTGTCCACCGTGTCGTGGGTGGCGAACGTCCACTCCTGACCCAGCCAGGAACCGAAGAGCAGGAACAGCCCCAGGTACACCAGGGGCGTTCCCTCCGGATCAGGCCAGCCTGGTTTCTCCTCCCCGTCGGCCAGCAGTGACACCCGTTGCGCCGGGTCACGCAGCCATGCGGCGGTCACCTGCACCAACGCGTCCCGCACCGTCGGCAGTCGCTTCCCCATGACAAGGAGTCTTCGGCGCGCCAGGTCGTCGAGCTCCGCGCTCCGCAGGGTGGGCAGCCGCCCGGAGGCGCGTTCGGCGGACTCCCGCGTGCCCCATCCCTTGTAGGCCAGGCCCAGACACTGACGGGTCTTCAGGGTCCTCGTCCCGCCCACGAGTACATGACTGACGGTGCTGGGCCGGCCGGCCCGGTCGTGGGTGGGCCAGCGCCGGACGAGGATGACCTCACCGTGTCCCGCGTCGTCGCGGGTGACGGTACGGACGATGCTGGGCCGGGTGGCCGCCGTTCCGGACACCCACAGCAGGGGCCCGAGTTCGCGGCCCAGCTCCGCCGCGCGTCCGGGCGCGCAGGAATGGGCGACGGCGGTCATTCCGGTGTCCTGCCTGCCGCCCTGGTTGCCGTCCCAGCGGAACACCAGCTGGTGCACCGCACCGGATGGACCGGTGGGACCGGCGCCCGGAGCCGTCCACCCCTGGAAGTCGCTCACTCCGCACCTCCTCCGACCGTCTCCGCCGGACCGTGGGCGTCCGTCGGGGGCACCGACTCCCAGGCGGGCTCCGCCCCCACGGTCAACGCCTCGACACCACCGGGCACGTCGATCAGGCCGTGCATCGCGAGCAATGACACCAGCGGCTCCAGTACCCGGCGCGGTTTCGACCCCGTCGGATAGCGGCCGTGCTCCTCCTGGCCCCCGGTGGCCGAGGCGACGTGCAGTGTGCAGCGGCGCACCGTGTCGAAGGGACGCAGCCACGCCTGGCCCGCGTGCTGACGCAACAGGCCGTAGACGTCCCGGCTCTCCTCCCGCATCCGCTCGGGGTCGAGCGCGGCGCGCCGCGGCTCGGCCAGCCACCGGTCGACCGGTGCCTCGAAGCGCAGGAGGTCGGCCTTGCCGAGCACCATCGCCGCCGCCACGTCCAGATACGGGCCGTTCTTCGGCAGCCGGTCCAGCACGGTGCCGAAGGCCAGGTCCCCGTCCCGGTTCACCTCCAGCCCCCATCGCTCCCGGGCGTGGTCCAGGTGCGGCAGCGGAAGCGCCAGCGCCGGATCGACGACGAAGACCAGGGCGTCGACACCGAGGAGGAACCGGAGGGTGGAGTCGGTCCGGACGAGGTCCTCGCCGCCGAGGTCGAAGAAGGCGACCGGGCGGACCCGCCCCCGGGCGTCGGTGAGGAGGAGGGACTCGGCGAAGCGGGCGTAGCCCCTGCCCGCCACGGAGCCGGTGTGGCCGAGGACCTGTCCGTTGCGCAGCGGCTGCACCCGTTCCCGTACGAACCGCGCGTGCTGCTCCGGGTTCACCGACTGCGCGGTGAGGCCGTACGGCTCCAGGCCGCCGTCGGTGATCTCCGCGATCATCTGGGTGAGCAGATGGCTCTTGCCCGCGGAGGACTGGCCGACCATGGCGACGGTCAGCGGCCGGCCGTAGGTGAGGTAGGGCACCGGGATGAAGTGGTCGGGGAAGTCCGGATCCCCCGCGCACTTCTGGACGGCCCCCCGCATGACGTCCTGGCGGCGCAGGGGGTTGGTGATCTCCGCCGGGTCGAACGCCTGGTACTGCATCCTGCTGTCGGTGACGAACAGCGCGCCGAGGTCGAGCCGGATGGTCTCCAGGCAGTACGGGCAGAGCACCTCGCCGGCGCCCCGCTCGGCGGCCGGCCCCGGATCGGCGGGCGGGGCCTCGCGTTTGAGTCGCAGCGCGTGCTCGAACGCCTCCCTCTGCGGGTTCGGCCCCTCGACGGGCGCGGGGACGGCGACCCGACCCGCTGCTCCCGGGGCCAGCAGGTCGAGCAGCCGGGCCGGTGCCGGCCGGTCGGCCGCCAGCGGGGCGAAGGCACCGCGCAGGGTCTCGGCGAGGACCCGGTGCTCGGCGAGGTCGCCAGGAGCCCGGTCGTCGGGCCCCGGCCTGCCGGTGACGAGCTGGTACAGGACCTGCGCGGCGCTCCACACGCTGTCGCGGGCCTCGACCAGCCCGTGGCCGCGACGCTGCTCGGGGGAGCTGTACGGCGCCCGACCCCACGGGGTCCTGGGCCTGCCCGCGGGGGCCGCGCTCTCCAGGCCCCAGAGCTGGACGGACGCGCCGTCCCAGAGGACGGTGGCGGGCGAGACGCCGCGCAGCACCAGGCCCTGACCGTCCAGCAGGCACAGCGCCAGCAGCAGCTCGCGGGCGAGGACGCGCTGGTCGGTCGCCGACATCACATGGGTGCGCGCGGTGGGGACACCGCGTGGCGCCGCGTACAGCAGGAACGGCTCGGCCGTGTCCAGCTCGTACCCGAGGATCGTCGGGAAGAGCGAGGCGTACTCCGTGTCGGCGAGCGCCCGGTGCAGACGCAGGGCGGTGCCCGCTTCCGTGTCGAGTAGCGCGCGGGAGGCGGGGTTCGCCGCGTCGGCGGCGGACAGCCGCACCTGGACGAACGGCAGGCCCTCGTCGTCGAGGATGCCGTTGCGGATCTGCTGGGGCAGGAGGGGATCGCGACGGCCCTCCGGGCCGAGACGTGCCGGGGCCACGCGCCGCCGTCCCGAGGGAACGGTGAAGGCGAGGGTGTTCCCCCGCGCGGGGTCCGGCCCCGTGCCGGGGGAGGTGGAGCTGCGGGTCACCTGCGGTCGCCGTCCTTTCGTGCCTGCGTGGGCCGTGGGCAGGGGTGCGGGATGCGGGTCACCAGCGGTCCCCGTCCCCGCGCCCGTATGCGTCCGCCCGGTCGACGTAGGGGGGGTCCGCCGGCCCGGGGAGGTCCGCCGGCTCGGCTCCCTGGCGGGGCCGGACGGTGTCCACCACCCCCATGCGCAGCGGCGTGAGCCGGATCAGGCCCGCGTACCGCCCCGACGCGGTCCACAAGGTCTCCTCAGCCCATGCGGTACCGCTCGCCCGCCAGGCCGTCTCGACCTCGCCGCGCACGGCGTCCGGAGCGAACCTGATCCACACCGCCGCGGCCGGATCACGGCTGAGCAGCGTGCTCTGCTCGGGAGACGACAGCTGCACCACGGTCTGCCGGTCCGGTTCCGCTCCGACCAGTTCGGCGACCCGGTACGGATCGGTGCCCAGCAGCTTCGCCGAGGCGCTGCGCGTGCGGTGCCGGGCGGCGAACGGAGGCGGGGCCAGGACGCCGTTGACCCGCAGGTGACGGCGGGCCGTCGCGAGCAGCTCGCGGACCCGTTCCTCGGTGCGCCGCCCGGCCGACGCACCGGCCTGCCCGCGCTCGACGGCACCCCAGTACGGCGCCATCGCGGCCAGCGCCGCGTCCGTCAGATCTCCGGCCAGCGTGGTGACCAGCTCCGGCCCGCCGTCACCGCTCTCCCGCTCCAGCCAGCGCGGCACCGCGGCGGTCCGGTCCCGCCACGGTCCTTGCGAGTCCTGCCACGTGCCGGTCCCCTCCCACGAGTCCGAGCCGGCGGCGGAGGACCGTCCCTCGACCGGTTCCCGGGCGGGCCCGTCCTCCCACGCGTAGGCGCTCGCCCAGTCGTCGTCCGCGCCGCCGTCGCCGGGCATGGCGAAGGCGGCCGTCTCCAGGGCCGAGGCGCTGCACAGCCAGTCGTCCTCGGCGGCCGGGCCTCCGGGGGTCGCCTGACCGGCGGTGCGCCGTTCCGGCGCGGCCACCGCCTCGCCGTCCGCTGCGGCCGCCGTCGCCCGCAGCATCCCCGCCACGGACCGGGCGGCGTCGGCGCAGTACAGGCGTTCCTCGGCGGCCCAGTGCTCCCGCACCGCCTCGGCGAGCAGGGCGTCGAGTCCGTCCAGGGCGCCGCGCACCACGGCGGTGCCCCGGTGGGCGGCCCAGAAGTCCGCCGCGGTGCGCCACCGCCGGCGCGCCGCCTCCACCGCCAGCACCAGCCCCGCGGTCAGGCCCACCGCGCTCAGCCAGAGCGCGGGCCCTGTCGCGTACGCCAGGCCGACTCCGGCGGCGGCGCCGAAGAAGGCCGCGATCCGGGGGCCGACGGGCCGGTGCCCTGGACGCGCGCCGTCCCGCAGCCGGGCGGCGCCGAGCAGTGCCGCGCCGAGGACCACCAGGGGGACGGCGAGCGCGAGGGCGGCCGACGGGCCCTGCCACAGCCCGCCGAGCAGCCCCGCGAGCGCCGCCACCGCGGTGACTCCGGTCGTGGCCGGGGACACCGGGCCGCCCGGCTCCGCCGCCCGGCGGGCCACCGCGTCGGCGGAGTGTCCGGCGAGCCGGGGCAGCAGCGCCGAACCCGGCACGGGCTCCACCCGGCCGGCGAGGGCCGTGAATCGCTGGGCGACCGCGCGCAGGGCGAGCCCCTGCCCGAGCAGCCGGCCGGCGAACTCCCGCAGGCCCTCGCCGATCCGTTCGCCCACGCCCTCCGCCGACGGGACGCGCAGCCCGAGCGCCGTCAGCCGTTCCGCGGCCTCGGCCGACGCACCGGACCCGCCGCTGTGCAGCGCGGTGGCGACCAGCTCCCGGTACTCTCCCAGGGCCCGGTCCGCCCGTTCCAGATCCGCCTCCAGGGTCTCCCTGCCGCGGGAGCTCAGCAGCCCGGGAAGGGACCGCAGGTCCGCCAGCGCGTCCTCCGCTTCGTCCAGGGCCTCCGCGCACGCCCGGTACGCGCTCTCGGCGGCGCCCCCCGGTTCCCGGTGCGGCTGGTCGCCGGCGCCCCGGCCGGCCACCAGGCCCCGCAGCGGCTCCGGCAGGTCCGTGGCGGACCACGCGGCCGACGGGGCATCCGGCCGGGGCGAGCCGTCCTCGCCCGCGAACCGGGTGAGCGCGTCGCGCCAGGCGTGGTCGCGGACCTCCGGCGGCAGATCCTGCTCCAGCAGCCGCACTCCGGGCGCGGCGACGGCATCCGGCAGGGTGCGCACCTCGTCGAGCACCCGCAGGAACACGTCCGGGACCGACAGCAGGTCCACCAGGACGGCCAGCGCCTGAGGTTCGTCGGGGGCGGGCTGTTCGAGTGCCGTCCGGGCGGAGCGCAGATCGCCCGCCCACAGCAGGGCGGTGCCGGAGGAGCGCAGCACGGCGGGGCGCACCAGACGCCGGTCCGCCCGGAACGCCTCGTCCGCCCCCGCGTACGTGCCGGGGGCGCTGCCCACCAGCAGCACCAGCAGCCGTACCTCGCCCAGCGCGCGGTAGGCGGCGAGCAGTTCGTACTGCCGCTGATGGTCGGTCAGCCCGGCGGGGGTGTCCACGACCAGGAAGAGCGGGTGGTCGGGTTCCGGCAGTCCCGCCTGTCCCAGCTCCCGGGCGACCCTGGCCCGCAGCGCCGGGGCGTCGCCGATCTCCGCCGCCCCGGACCGGAGGTCCAGGTGGACGACGGCGCCGATGTCCTCGGGGGTACTCACTCCGCGTCACCGTCCCAGGGGTTGCGGCGGGCACGGTCGCCCTCGGGGGTGCGGGCGTCGCCGGCACCGTCCGCGGCACCGGAGACACGGGGGGAGTCCCAGGGCGCCCACGGCCGGCCGTCGTCGCCGTCCGCGTGTCCGCCGGCCCGCTCCCGGGAGCCGTTCCGGGCCCCGTCGCCGCGCCCGGTGTCGTCCGCGGGGTCGTGCGGACCGGGTTCCCGTCGCGGGCCGACGCCCCACCCGTCCGGCCCGGTGCCGCCCCCCCGGCCCTCCCAGGGGGCTCGGCTCCCCGGTTCCGGCGGGCCCGACCTGGCGGGCCGGTCCGACCGGACGGGCCAGTGTGTCCGCTCCTCCTGCTCCGTCCGGTCCGCCCCACGGTCGGTCGGATCGCCCCCGGTGTCCCGGGCGTCCGGGTCCCGGTCGGCATGGTCCGCCCAGCCGGACCGGCCGGCCCGCTCGCCTCCGAACTCCCCGTGACCTCCCTCGTCCATTGAGCCCCGGTCGTTCCGTACGCCCCGGTCGTCACGCGTACCCCATTCGCCCTGTGGGACCCGGTCGCCCCCGTGTTCCGTGAGGCCACCGGAAGGAGAGGCGCCCCTCGTCGCCGACCGCGGGGCCGTGCCCCAGTCGTCGTCATCGGCGACGGGCCGGCGTCGCTCCACCGCCTCCTTGCGGGCGTGGGGCACCCGGGCCCCGCCGCGCACGTGCTCCAGCAGCGTGCGCAGCGTCGGCTGGATCGCCCGCTGGTCGCCGAACTCCATGTCCAGAGCGGCCGGCAGTGTCTCCGCCCAGAACTCCCAGAGCGGCCGCACCCAGCCCTCGACCCGCTCGCCGCCGCGTGCCCGGCGCTCCTCCAGCAGGTCCAGTTGGAGCGGGGCGATCTTCTCGACGAGTTCCACGAAGAGCGGATGCGGTTCGCTCCCGCTGCGGGCGAGCCCCAGCGGCTGCGCCCCCATCAGCTCCCGGCAGTAGTCCTCGACGGTCCGCTCGTCGTCGAGGACGGTCCAGCGCTCGTACGAACGCAGCAACTCCGCCCAGCTCGACACCCCGCCCGGGAAGTCCCCCAGCCGCAGCCGCACACCGGGCACGTGCTCGCCCGTCTCGGGGAACAGCCGCAGCCGCACCCGCCCCGGCGACGCCGGGTCCCCGTCGAACACGTCCACCTGACCGTTCCACACGCAGCACAGGATCCGGTGCAGGATGGTGCGCCGGTCCTCCTCGCTGCTCACCATCCAGCTGTCCCGGAATCCCAGTCGCTGACGCCAGCGCAGCACGTCCTGGGCCTGCTCCGAGTCCTTCGCCCGAGCCCACTGGCGCAGCACCTTACGGGCCTCGGGCACCTGGGTCAGGCTCATCTCGCTGCGGAACAGCACCACGGTGATCGAATCGCTCTCCACCCCCCGGTACTCCACGGAGTTATTGGCGTCCGACGGCAGCCGCAGCGCCTTGCCGAGGTACTCCTGCACCTCCTCCACGGCCTGTACCCGCGGATACGTGACGAGGACCCGTAGCGGACCCGTTCCCTCGGGGGTGAACCCCACCGGCAGCAGCCCGGTCAGCTTCCGGCCGAACAGGTCGAGCGCCTCCTTGCTGACCTGGTCGGTGGCGTCCGCGTCACCCGCGGCGGCGGAGAGCAGGGTGCTCATCGCCGGCAGCAGCGGCCGCTCCTCCAGATGTTCGCCGGACTCGGCGAACAACCGGGTGATCCGGCCCTCCAACTGGGCCTTGACGGTGGCCACCGCGCCGTCCGGGTGACGCCGGCTCTGCGCGTGGACGGCGCGCCAGGTGTCCCCGTCGAGCATCGTGAGCAGCAGCGCGGCCTCGTCGTCGTGCTCGCGCAGACCCTCACGCCGGATCAGCCGGGCGACCAGGTCCTCGTAGAAGTGGTTGAGGGTCCGCTGCGGCGGCAACAAGTACGAGATCCCGGTCCGGTCCTCGTAGAGTTCGAGGCCCTTCTGCTGCGACACCTTGCGCTCCTGGTCGGAGTGCTTGCGGAAGGCGTTCACCAGCCGCCCGAGGTCGATTCCGGCCGCGTCCGCCTGCGACTGCCAGCGCTGCTGCTGCTCCCGCCACGCCTCGTGCCACAGCGCGCGGCTGCGCCACTGGTACCAGGCGTCCTGCTCCCGCAGGGCCGCCTGGACGTCGTCGTCGCCCCAGCGGGCCGGCGACATCCCGGCCATCCGGCCCTTGATCCGCGGGTTCTTGGGCGGCTGGTCGGTCACGCCCGGCGGACGCTGCGGGGCCAGCGCACGACTGTTGAGCATGCCCAGGAAGCCCATCCGGACGATCGGCTCGTCGCTGCCCGGGACACCTCTGACGACCCGCTCGGCGAGGAACGGGTCGACGCTCTGGAGCAGCTTGTCGATGGCGGGCCGCGGGGCGAACCGGTCCGCCATCGAGGCGGCCTGACGGTCCGCCACCGACCGCAGGTCCGACAGCAGCCGCTGCATGTCGGCGATCCGCTCGTTCAGGGCGTGCTCGATGGCCCGGCTGCCGCGCGGCAGCGGATCGGGCTCGGTGACCGGCAGCTGCCTGCGTTCCCACAGCTCCTCCAGGTGGGAGTCGGCGAACAGCTGACGGACCATCGGCACCGCCGTGTCCCGCAGTTCGCCGCGGGGCCGCTCCACGAGGTCCGTGACCGCCTTCCGCAGCAGCCGGCCAGCCACCAGATCGGCCAGCTGGTCCATCGGGGCGGTCATGGAAGCCACCAGGCTGGTGGACACGCCCTGCCGGCCGATGCCGGTGGGGGACAGGGCACTGCGGTGCACGCCCCTGTTGATGAAGCTGGCCGCGAAGGTCTGGAAGTCGTCGTCGGCCGCCGTCATCCGGCCCCGGGAGCGGCCGTCGCCCGGCTCGGTGCCGATCAGCGACATCACCAGGGAGACGATGGACCGGCGCAGGTCGTCCTGGCGGATACCGGCGGTCGGACTGAACAGGAACGCCGTCGGCAGGATGCCGGTCCGCAACCGGATCGCCTGCGTGCCCGGGTAGCGGACACCGAGCCCGGACTCGTGGTCCAGGTCACCGATCTCGGAGCCCTCCGTCGGCGCGTTCTGACCGTCCACCAGCCGGAACAGGTCGACCAGCGCGCGGGCCGCGTTGAGGTCCGCCTCCCGCCCGCCGCCCGTGGACGAGGAGAACGAGGAGGGCATCATGACCAGGGGATAGATCTTCACCCCGTCGAAACGGCGCAGCTGGAAAGCATGGTTGATCAGGTGCAGGTAGTCCAGGAAGATTCCGGCACCGGTACCTCCGGCGACGGAGAAGGACACGAACACGTCGCAGCCGTTGACCTTGCCGCCGCCGAGTTCGCTCAGCTCACCGGCCGAACGGGCGATCGCGTCGATCGCCTGGAGCAGCGGTTCGAGCACCGGGCCGAGACTGTGCCGCAGGGTGGCGAACAGCGCCGCGCGGCCCACGGTGGGCAGCTGGCCCGCGCCGCTGTGCAGCGGGGTCACCTTCGGCTCGTCCACGCGCGGCGGCAGCCAGTCGGCGACCTCCTCCCGCACGCTGGCCCGGAGCATCTTGGTGACCTCCGGTGAACTGTCGAAGTTCGGCAGCAGGTTGTGCGTGACCCGGGAGGTCCGGGCGTACGCGGCCCGCAGCGACGGGTCGACGTTGAACTGCGGCAACCGCTGGAGATCGGACTCGCTGTAGTCCGCGTACACGAACTGGAGGCAGTCGGGCAGCTGGTAGGGGGCGTGGCCGCCCTGGCGGCTGAGCGCCACACCGTCCGGACCGCACAACTCGGCGCGCAGCCGGCGTTCGAGCTCGGCGCCGACCAGACCCCCGGTGCCGCCCAGGCCGACGAAGAGCATCGGCTGGAAGATTTTCATGGGTTCCCTCCCGCTTGCGGCCGTAGCGGCGGCCGTTCCGTCATCGGTACTCAGGGGGTGCCGCGCGGCGCGACGGCCGTGCGGCACGGGGGCCGGGGCGGGCGGGGTGCGCGGAGCCCCCGCGCACCACCGGCCCGCCCACGCGTCACAGGTAGGTCTCGTAGGGGCTCGACGCCCCGCCCTCGGCGGGCGGGGGAGTGGGGCCCGTCGTCCGCCCGCTCCGACCGGTCCCACCCTTTCCGGGCCGTGTCCGACGGGTCTTCGCGGCGCGGGTCTCCTCGCCCAGCGAGAGGCTCAGCGTGTCGGTCAGCGGGACGCGTCCGCCGGCCGGGAGCCGCGCGGTCCCGCCGCCGCGGGTGCGCAGGACCGCGCCGCCCTCGGGGCTGCGCCGGACCGCGTACGGGCCGTTGTTCCGGCGCTCGATGCGCGGATCGCGGTGGGCCTCGACGACGGCGAACCCGTACCACTGGCGCTGGCCGTGGCCCGCCGTGTGCTCGCCGAGGACGTCACCCGCCTCGGACACGAGCCGCAGGACCAGTCCGTGCGGGTCACGGCGGGCGCGGCGCAGGCGAGACCAGGCGAGCGCAACGGCCGCGACCAGCGCGATCAGCAGGACCGCACCGAGGAACGCCCCCCAGTACGCGTCCCAGAACGCGTCCCAGGCGCCGGGCTCCGGTGTGACCCGGACCGACAGCGGGGAGCGCACCAGTGTCCGGTCTTCGTCGGTGGTGTCCACGACGGTCACCGTGCCGCCGAGCCGCAGTCCGTCGTCGCCGAGACGGTCGCCGAAGACGGCCGCCGGAGCGACCTCGACGGTCACCGTCCGGGTCCCGGAGTCGCCCGGCTTCAGCTCGATCTCGGCCGGCTCGACCGACAGCAGTCCGGAGGCGAGGTCGGCGACGGACAGCCGCAGGGTGTGCGGGGTGTCGCCGGTGTTGTGGACGGCCAGCGTGCCGGTGAACCGGGCACCGGGGTGGACGTCCGCGTCGGCCAGGGTGAGGGCGGTGGTCACGGTCAGCGTGCCCGGCGCGATCTGTCCGCTTTCGCTGCGGGTGTCGGCGGCGAGCCCCGAAGCCGTCAGTGTCCCGCTCACCTTCAGCGCGCCGTCGGCGCTCTTGGGGACCCGCACGGTGCCCGTGAAGGAGCCGTCGCTCTTCCTGTCGTCCGGGGCCTTGCCGTCGTCGGCGAGGCGCAGCTCCAGCGGCGCGAAGCCGTCGCCGGTCAGCCGGCCGCTGACCCGCAGTCCGGCGTAGTCGCGCGGGTCCTTGATCTCGTAGCCCTCGCGGGTCTGCAGGCGCAGGGTCACCGTGGTCTCCTCACCGGCCTGCGGCGAGGGCGGGTTCATGGTGATGGCACCGCGCAGTTCGCCCTGCCACAGCACGCTGACGCCGACCGGCAACGAACGGTGCCCCTCGGGGGCCTCGACCTTCACCTTCCAGACGCCGGGCACCGGGTCGGTGATCCTCAGCGCCTCCACGGCGTCGCCCGCGCCCGCCAGTTCGAACTCCGAGGCCCGGTACTTGCCCGAAGTGGGAACGGGGTGCCCGTTCGGATCGAGGTAGGTGACCGTCACGGCCGGGTCGCCCTTGTCGACGACGATGCTGCCGACCGTCGCCAGCGGCGAGATACCGATCTCCAGGGTGCTGGGCGGACGCCCGCTGGGCCCCGGCTGGTACCGCAGGCAGTGCGCGGCGGCGAAGATCTTCTCCAGCGTCGGGCCGACGTCCTTCGCGCCGGAGACCTTGTCGGCCCTGGGCCGCGCGGAGGGCAGTTCGACACAGCCCTTCTGGTAGCCGCCCGCGGCCATCCGGTCGAGTTGGGCCTTGTCCGGCTTGGGCCCGAAGCCGAGCGGCCAGATCTGGACGTTCTGTGCCGCGGCGTTCTTGAGCTCCCGTTCCAGTTGCCGTTCGCCCTCGGCCTCGCGGTGCGCGGGGTCGCCGTACTGCGGGCTGCCACTGACGTCCATCTCGCCGTCGGTCAGCAGGAACAGGACCCGGGGCACCGACGGATCGGTGCCGGTGCTCAGCTCGTGGACGGCCTGGCGTATCGCGCTCGGGAAGTCGGTGCCGGTGCCCTCGCTCTTCTTGCGGCCGCGGAGCTTGGCGACGCAGCGGCCGATCGACGCGCGCCCCGCCGCGTCCAGGGTGGTCTTCGGGCACACCGGGTCCAGCGCGCGCTGGTCGGAGGACTCGGCGGCCGCGAATCCGAAGACCGTCACCTGTGAGGACGACGACACGTCGCCCAGCGCGATGCGCGCGGCGGCGGCCTTCTCTGCCTCCATGTCCCGCTGCGCGAGGCTCGCCGACTCGTCGACGGCGACCACGTAGTTCACCGACGCGAAGGCGGGACGCGCGTCCGCCGCCGGTGCCGTCGCCGGGGCGGTCGGCGCCAGCAGGGACAACAGCACCGCCACGCCGCCCAAAGCGCGGGCCGCCGCGCCACGCTCCCGGTCCCCTCGTGTCCGTCGTCTTCCTCTGACTGCTCTCACGGCCGTCCCCTTGGTTCGTCTCTGCTTCGTTGCGTGGTGGTGCGCCGACGGCGTGGGCCGGGCCGCGGCGCCGAGCCGTCCGGGCGGTCACGTACCGCCCGGACGCCTCCGGTGTTCGCCGGCCCGCCCCGGCAGCCCCGAGGGCCTTCCGGCGCCCGGGAACCGCACACGCCGGGCCGTGGCCGCCGCCCGCCGGCGGCCACGGCCCGGCTCAGCGCGCGGTCAGGCTCCAGACCAGTGCCAGCGCCGCCGCCGGGGTCAGCGCGGTGACCCCCCAGCGGATGGCCCGGTACTTCGCGGACAGGATCGAGCTGACGTCCACCGCCTGGACGAGCAGCCAGCCGACCGGGTCGCGGCCGGCTTCGGTGACCTCGGCGGACAGCCGCGCGAAATCCCGCGGAGGCAGCAGGTCGCCGAAGAACGTCACGCCCGGCCGCCCGCGCACCGTGCCGGTACGTGGCATCAGGGCCCGGACCAGCGCGGTCACCGCGACGGCCCAGAGCACGCCGGCGACCACCAGCGCGATGTCGGCCGCGCCGCGCCAGTCCGGCGCGCCGTGCCACCCGATCAGGAACGCGGGCAGCGCCAGCGCCCCGGAGAGCAGGACGGCCGCCTTGGAGTCGGCCCGGCCCAGGTCCTCCCGAATCGTGTTCAACAGCCGTTCAGCGATGCGTTCCCCCGCCGGGTCGCGCCCGTGCAGACCCCCGTCCGGCACCGGCGCGACCCGGTCGGGGGACGTTTCCGGACCCCCGCCGCCCGCCATCAGTCCTCCTCCGCCCAGGACCAGCCGTCGTCCCGGTCGCGGCTCCCGCGACGCGGCGGATCCGCTTCGCCGTGCGCGTCGGCGTCCTCCCACGGAGCGCGGTCCCCTCCGCCCGGCCCGGCCTCGGCGGTGTCCGGCCCGCGCCGAGCCCGGGAGGGCGGTTCGTCCGCCACCCAGTCCGGCGTGTACCGGGGTGCCGCACCCGGCTCCAGTTGCGGTGCGGACCTGTGGGGAGGCAACGAGCCGATCGGCCCCTGGACGCGGTGCCGCCCCCGGTTGAGGAGTTCCAGAGCCTGCGCTTCGACCTCCGAGGACTGGATCTGGCCGCTGGCGACCATGGCGAAGAGCCGGTCGACGCGCTCCTTCTCGTCCTGCCGGCCCTCCTGCCGGATCTTCTCCAGGAAGTCCTTGGCCTCCTCCGGCCTGGCCGCCAGCATGTAGCTCAGCTGGTCCAGCTCGCCGCCCCGCAGCATGTTCCGGAAGGTGTCCTGGTGGACGCGGGTCACCTCCGCCTCCGCGTGCGCGGCCCGTAGTCCGTCCATGTGCGCGATCGTCCGGTCATCCACCCGCAGCCGCACATACAGCCGCACCCGCAGGCCGAGTTCGGCGCCCAGGTCGTCCCACCGCCCGCCCCCGCAGTGCCGCGTCAGGGCCCGGTCGGCCTGTTCGGCCTGGCTCACCGGGAACTCGGCGGTCACCTCGCGCAGGCGTTCCAGCGTCGGGGCGGTGAGGCGCTCGGCGACGTCGGTGACCACCTCGGTGGCCGCCAGGTGGGGATCGGACACCGTCCAGTGGATGTCCACCTCCGCCTTGAAGAACGTGGCGCCTCCCGCCGCGGGCAGCTCCAGCTCCAGCCGGGTCACGAAGGTGCCCAGCGCGATCTCGCAGATGGTGTGCGGCCGGGCCAGCGCCCGCTTGTCGTGGTGCCGGACGCCGGAGACGCTGGCCACGCTGTAGCCGCCGTTCCGGTAGAAGAGCACCGAGGCCGTCCTGGCGCCCGACTGCCGGAAGGGTCCCGTCGGCTGGTACTCCCGCAGGAACGGGCCGGCGGGCCCCGCGCCGGAGACCGCGTGGCCCCCGGGGTTCTCGCCCGCCGCCGCGCCGAAGCCCTCAGCCATGCCTGTCCTCCTCGTCCGTCCGGTCCCCCGGTGTGACGGCGAGCCACCACAGGGCGCGCGCCTGCGCGTCGGGGAGCGGATTCTCCGGATCGTTCATCATGCGTCGCAGCAGCCAGTCGAGCCGCCGCCGGTCGTGTTCCTCGGTGGCCAGCGCCGGCAGCAGCGCGGCCAACCCCGGCCGGGTCCACTCCGTGCCGTCCTTGCGCACGGCGGAACGCAGCAGGACCTCCAACGAGTCCACGGCCACGTCCCTGGAACGCGCGGTGTTGAGCGCCGTCCACATCAGGTCGGCCATCGGCCCGACGAGTTCCGGGCGGGTCACGGCGAGCGCGAGCGGCAGCGGCCAGTCCCCGAGGTCCGCCAGGGGCGAGCCCGGCCCGTCGGTCAGTACCTCGTCCACCTCGCTCAGGGCCAGGCGCACGGTGGTGACCAGCCCGAGGTCCTGGTGTGCCGCGCGCTTGTGATGGGTCCAGTCGGCCATCCGGCGCAGCACCGTCGCGCTGTCCGGGAGGGCCAGCAGCCGGACGACGTTGAACGAGGCGACGGCCAGCTGCTCCCCGTCGTCGCGCACCCCGATCCGGGCCAGCGCGTCCAGGGCGTCGTCGGTCGTGGCCGCGGCGGACCCGTAGCCCAGCGTCATCGCCGCGGTCCAGCGCAGTGGCTTCGTCCCGGACCGGCTCCAGTCGGCCACCAGCGTGCGCACCGCCCGGGCGTGCGAGGGGTGGCCGGCCGCCTGGTCCAGGGTGGTGGCCGCGAAGATCCTCCGGCGGGGCCCGGACGCCTCGGCGAGCGGCCGGACCAGTTCCGCGTAACCGTGGTCGAAGTCCCTGACGCACAGCTCGCCGGCGGCCACCGCGGCGCGCATCCAGATATGCGGCCGGGGGTCGTCCGCCAGCAGCCGCAGCCAGCGCACGACCGGCGTCCGGGCCGGGAAGTGCCGGTCCCACACCTCGGCCAGCACCGCGGAGGGCAGTGCGGAGCCGCGGTACCAGATCAGTCGCGCGTCGACCTCGGCACCCGCCACCTCGACCCGGCCGTCGGTGAGTTCGGCGCGCGAGAGCGCCAGGTCGGAGACGGGATCGTCGCAGAACAGCGGGCGCGCGGGGGCGTTCTCCGGATCGCACTGCACGGACAGTTCCCAGGTCAGCAGATGAGCGGCGGCGGCCACGGCGCTGTGCGGTGCGCCGCCCAGGACGGCGAGCGCGATACGGAACGCGACGGGGTGGAAGAGCGCCGCCGCGTTCGCGCGTGTCGTGGGGTCGTCCGCTTCGGGTGTCGTGGCGAGGGTCCGGTCCACGCCGGTGAACCACTCCTGGGCCTGGTCCGCGGCGAGGCTCCGGCAGCCGGCCAGCAACTCCTCGGAGGACACCTCGTCGAGCAGGTGGCCGGCGAGCAGCGAGGCGAGCAGCTCGGCCTCCGCGGGGCGCAGGTCCCCGAGTCCGACCGCGTCCCTGACGTCGCGCCGGTCCACCAGGGACTCGGCGCGGCCGAGCAGGGCCTCGACCCGGGCGGCGGCGTCGTCCGCCCCCGACGGGCCGCCCGCGGCGACGTGGTCCTCCAGACGTTCCCTGAGCCGCGTGGTGAGCAGTTCGCGTGTGGGCGCGGGCGGGCAGAGCATGCCGTAGCGGCCGGCGAGCAGCGGGTTCGCCGCCGAACCGAGCGGCACGACGATCACCGCGAAGGAGCCGTGGGCGTCCAGGGCCGCGGCCAGACCGTCGAGGTCCATGGCGTCGGGCGGCACCGCGCCCGGTCTGGCGAGCGCGAGTTCGAGGAGGTAGCCCGTGCTGGGGAGATCCGGACCGCCGTCGTCGCCCGGGGCCGCGTCGGACGAGGCCGCCAGGGCGACCAGGCCGCGCACACCGCCGTCCGGATCGACCCGCAGCACCCGCGGGCCCGCCGCGTGGCCGGGACCGGGCCCGGCGGAGGCGGTGACCTCGTCGAGGAGGGAGAGCGCGGTGCTGGTGCGACCGGTGCCCGGCGCCGCCCCGAGCACCAGGAGCCGCCGGGCGCGGAGCGCGTCCCGCAGCCGGGAGTAGCCCTGCGGTTCCACGTGGATCCGGCGCAGGGCGCGCAGTTCCTCGTCGGGTACCGGACCCGTGCGCGTCGCAGCGCCGGACTGGCGGGCGTCCATCCGCAGATGGATGTCGCCGATGTGGGCGCTGCCGATGTACGAACGGTCGAAGCTGTGCAGGTCCCGGCCGCTCTCGAAGAGCGTCCGGGTGGACCGGCGGGCCCGCGCGGCGGCGGCGAGGTCGGTGGGTCCGGCCGGGTCGTCGCTCTGTTCCTCGGCGAGCGGGTCGCGGGTGTGCTCCTTGAAGCGTCCCGCCGCGCGCTCCCGCTCCCGGTCGCGTTCCGCGGCCTCGGGGTCGGCGGACTCGTCCTCGCCGTCGGCTCCACGTTCCGCCCCGCGCGGCCCGTCACCCTTCCGTCCGGCCCCGGGCCGGTCCTCGGCCTCGGCGGAGCGCCCGTCGGGACCGTGGCGCGGCGCCGGTTCGGCGGCGTCGTCCGTGTACTGGTCGTCGGCCATGTCGCTCAGCCCTTCCGGCGACCGGTGTCACCGGTGGTCCGGCCGATGTGCACCGGCTGCCAGTAGGTGTTGTCGCGGTGCTGGGACATGTCGCCGTGGACGGTGTACCGGGCCCCGGCGTCGTCGTCGGCGTCGTCGGTGGTGTCCGTGTCCGGCCCGGGGTGCGCGGCGGCGTCGCCGCCGCCGGGGCCCGGCTTCCCGCCGCCGGACCGGCCGTTCTGCGCGGCGGGGTCCGGGACCGGCCGTGGATCGCCGTCCGGGATCACCGGGGCCGCCCGTCCGGGAAGCTGGAACCAGGCGGTGACCGCCCCCTCCTTGAGGGTCAGCAGGGCGGGGGAGTAGCGCGCGGGCTCGATGAACTTGCCGCCGCCCCGGACCACGTCCTCGTACAGCGATTCCGAGGCGACCAGGACGAGGTCGGCCTCCTCGGCGTCCAACAGCCTTCGCCCGACGGGGGAGTCGGCCAGCCGGCAGGCCAGGTCGACCGCGCGTCCGCTGATCCCCCGCTCGTCGTGCCGGACCGGACCGACGTGCATGCCCACCCGCAGGCCCAACGGGACGCGCAGGGTCCGGTTCTCGTTCCGGAGGTTCTCGTGCACCTCGACCATCCAGAGGCCGAGCAGGCGGGTCACGGCGACCCGGCCGGCCACCGACAGCAGCACCCCGTCGCCGCGGTCCTCCATGTGGACGGCGTCGCGTACCACCTTGGCCTGGGTGAAGGCCGCTTCGAGGATCCGGTAGATCCGCTCGCGCATCCGCGGCCTGTCGACGTCGTCGTACGCGCCGGAACGCCGCGCGTCGACGCTGATCACCAACTCGTAGTGCGCTTCGGTGACATCCGTCGCGTCGCGGTCCATGCCCTGCCCCCTGTCGTGTTCGTCCTGCCGTCCCTCCAGCATCCGGCCCGGGACCTTGGCCGTCTGTAGCCGTTTACACACGACCGGGCGAGCGCGTTACTCCTGATGACCCTCCGCGAGAAGGGCGAGCAGCGCGGGGTCGAGTACCTCCACCAGGCGGTTGCCGGTACGCACGACACGCTGGGTACGCAGCAGCCGCAGGGCCTTGGCGACGGCCTCGCGGGTGGCGCCCACGGTGGCGGCCAGTTCGTCCTGGGCCAGGTGGACGGCCGAGCCGGCGTGGCCGTCCGGAGCGGAGGGCGCGTAGGGGTGGGAGGAATCGGACCGTGAGAGTTCGACGAGCCGGGCGGCCAGTCGCTGCAGCACGGTGAGCGAGGCGAGCGCGGAACGCTCCTGGTCGGCGCTGCGGAGCCGGAAGGTGAGTTGGCGCATCACCAGACCACTGACCCGCGGGTGGAGGGCGAGGAAGCGGCGGAAGGCGTCCCCCGTCATGACCTGGGCCTCCGTCGGGCCCAGCGCGCGCACGGTGGCGCTCCGGGGGCGGCTGTCCAGGGCGGCCATCTCGCCGAGCAGTTCGCCGGGGCCGCGCAGGCCGAGTATCAGCCGGGTGGCACCACGGTCGGTGGCGACGGAGACGGTCACCCACCCCCGTAAGATGATCATGACGTGACGTGAACGGTCGCCCTCCGTCAGGAGATGGGCGTCGGCGGCGTAGGACTTCCGGCTCCCGAGCGCCATCACGCTCTCGTTCTCCTGGGCGGTCAGAGCACGCGCGAACGCGTGTTCCTCACCGAGCAGCCCCATGGTCACTCCCCCCATGGCAGTCCGGTGGTGGATGCGCTGATTTTCGTTGGCGTTGATGGTCGCAGGGTGATGCTTTGGGGGAAGCGAATCGCGCCACTCGGTGCGTACTGGCCAGTTCATGGTGAAAGGCCAGGTGGTATGCCGGTCCCCGGCTCGGTTCCGGTCACGCACGCGACAGAGGTCAGCACCCGCCGTAGCCGACGACCCTCAGGTCAGAGCACGGGCGAGGAGTCGCCGGGGGCCCCGGCCGGCACGAGACACGACAGCGAGACTTGGCGGAAACTCGGGTTTTTTTCAACGACACTGCGAAAGCCGGACGGGAGAAGCGCGCCCACGAGCGACCATCCTCGGCCGCCTTCGGCCGCGTACGCCACCGGGAGTTCACCTCCGGTGTACCCGCAGACCGCCTGCCGATGGGGTACGGGTCGCCCGGCTCGGCGGTAATGGCGCTCGGCCCGTGACGCGACGTCCGGGCCCTCGTACCCGCGCGCCGCGCGACAGACCCCGGAGGACGCGTGCCCCCCGCTGCCGACACCGCATCCGCCCGAGGGGAAGACGCACACGACGGGGGAACGACCGCCCCCGGCGCGGCGGGCGGGGACGACGGGCGGTCGCGGGCGTCGGAATCGGGACCCCACGGACCCGCCGGGGACCGCCGGAGCGCCGGACCTTCCTCCCCCGGCGGCG
Organism: Streptomyces sp. NBC_01216; assembly: GCF_035994945.1. Classification (NCBI taxonomy): domain Bacteria; kingdom Bacillati; phylum Actinomycetota; class Actinomycetes; order Kitasatosporales; family Streptomycetaceae; genus Streptomyces; species Streptomyces sp. NBC_01216. The sequence continues at coordinate 1,616,408 of NZ_CP108677.1, read as the reverse complement.
ATCCCCCCGCTCCCGTCCCGGGCGTCCCCCGCGGCCGGCCGCCGCGGAACGCGCCCGGTGCACCCTGGCGCGCCCCGACGGCCGCCGCGCTGCTCAGCTGCCTCGTCTTCTGCCTCGGCGGCCTGCTGGCCGGCAGCCATCCCTTCGGGCCCACCACCCGCAACACCGTCGACCTCGGCCAGCAGTACCTGCCGTTCCACGCCTACTGGCGCCGGCTTCTCCTCGGCGAGACCGACGGCGACCTGTTCCTCAACTGGAACTCCGGCTTCGGCTCCAACTTCCTCGGCGACTACGGCACCTACCTGAGCAGCCCCTTCGACCTGATGGTCCTGCTCTTCCCGGCCGACCGGATCGAACTCGCCCTCTACGCCGTCACCGTCGCCAAGATCAGCGCGGCAGCCGCCGCGATGGCCCTGCTGCTGCCGAGGCTGCGCCCCGGCCCCTGGCCGGTGGCCGCCGTCCTGGGCACGGCCTACGCCCTGTGTGGCTGGACCCTGAACTACGCCGCCACCGTCCCGATGTGGCTCGACGGCCTGCTGGCCTTCCCGCTGCTCTGCCTCGTCGGCGAATGGGCCCGCGCCGGCCGGCGGCCCCTCCTCGGCCCCCTGGTCGTCGCCATCGCCTGGTACGCGAACTTCTACACCGCCTACATGGCCACCGTCGGCGCGGCCGTCGTGCTGTTCGTCCGGCTGTGCACCGCCGACGACGGCGCCCGCCGGCGTCTCGCCGGACTGCTGCGTGCCGCCCGGTCCGTGCTCGTCGGCATCGGACTCGCGGCTCCGCTCATCGTGGTGATCTTCCTGGCGACCCGGGTCGCGCAGCCCACACCCGAGACGTCGTTCACCGCCGTCCCCTGGCCGGAGGTCTTCGCCCGGCTGCTGCCCGCCACGGCGAGCGTCGCCAGCCCCGCCCTCTTCATCGGCACCCCCGCCCTCGCGCTGGCCCTGACGCTGCCCTTCAACCGTGCCGTGGCCGCCGGGGTCCGGTGGGCCTGGACGGCGGCGATCTGCCTGGTGGCGCTTTCGATGCAGTGGGAACCCACCCACCTCCTCTGGCACGCCGGAGCCTCGCCCAACGGCATCCCGTACCGGCAGACGTTCGTGCTCTGCGGCCTGCTGCTGATCGCCGCCTGGCTCTCCACGGCGAGCGGACCGCCCCGGACGCCCGCCCTGCTCGGCGCGGGCACGCTCCTCACCGTCCTGACCCTGAGCTCCCTCGGCAACCCGGTCGTCGACCGCTGGACCTATCCCGCCTTCGCCGCGGCCCTGGCCCTGGTGGTGCTCGCCGCGGCGGCCCTCCTCCTCGCCCGGCACCGCGCGGCCGGGGCCCGCGTCCTGCCCGCCGCGGCCGTCGTCCTGCTGGTCCTCGCGCAGGCCGGCGAGACCGCGATCACCGGCGCCAGGATCGAGCGGCAGCAGCTGAGCAGGGTCTCGTGGTCCCCGAGGCTCGGTCCCTGGCACACGGACACGGCCGAGGCGACCGCGAGCAAGGACGCCTGGCCCCGGTACCGCACCGACCCGGGCGAGGTCCCCGGCGGCAACGACGTCCTCCTCGTCGGCGGTCAGGGAGCCGACTACTACAGCAGCCTCACCTCCGAGGTCCTCTCCGGCACCCTGACCTCGCTCGGCTTCGGCTCCTACGCCAAGGGCCGTCACCCGGTCAGCCTGGACAACCCCGTGACCGACGCGCTGTTCTCCGTCGGGACCCGGATACGTTCCACCCCCTCGGCCCCGCCGCGCACCGACCGGCTGCCCGAAGCCGCCGTCACGGTCACCGACACCCCGGTGCCGCCGCTCGTCACCGTCCGCCCCGGCCTCCGGCCGACGGCCCACGGGTTCCGCCACGGCGCGTCCGCCTTCGACAACCAGGAGGCGCTGCTCGGCGCCGACGTCTACGAGGTGCCCGCCGCGCCCCGCCGGGCGAACGGACCCCGCGGCGCCGTGACCCTCACCGTCGGTTGCCCCGCCGGCGCCCAGGTCTGGTTCTGGGCGCCCCGATACCGGGGCACCGCGGTCCTGGGCGACCGGCGGCCCGTCGCCTTCGCCGGCGGACCGCCGTCCGTCATGGCCCCCATGGGACGGCTCGGTACCGTCCCCGACTCCGGCGAGGTACGGATCGTGCTGCGCCCCGCCGGGAAGCTTGTACTGCCGGAACGCCCCGTCGGCTGTCTCGTCGAGGAGCGGCTGACCACGGCCGTCGAGGCGGCGACCGCCACCGGCGCCACCTCCGTGCGGACCTCCGGCCACACGCTCACGGCCGAACTGCCCCCCGGCAGCACCGGGACCGCCGTCGTCGCCGTCCCGCGGATCTCCGGCTGGACCTGCGCCGCGGGCGACGCGGACCCGGTACCCGCCCGCAGCCACCTCGGACTGATCGCCGTCCCGCTCGACGGCACGCAGACCACCGTCGGCTGCTCCTTCCGGCCGCCGGGGCTGCGGCTCGGCGGCGCGGTCGGCGCCGCCGCCCTGCTCTGCCTCCTCGCGACCGCGCTCCGGCACCGGTTCCTCCGGAGGACCGGAAGAGTTCATCCGGCGTGCACATCGGGCACGTCCGGCGGGAACTGAGCGGCGCTAGCCTGCCCGCTGACGGGCGTTCGGGCCTCCTCGCCCGGACGCTCCTCGCTCGACCGACCGTGTGTGACCCTGGGGATTGCGTGTGCCGAAACTTTCCGTCGTCGTACCGTTCCACAATGTCGGGACCTACGCCCCCGACACCCTGCGCGGCCTGGCGGTCAACGCGGACCCGGATTTCGAGTTCCTGCTGATCGACGACTGCTCCACGGACGACACCCCGGACGTTCTCGACCGGCTGGCCGACCGGATTCCGAACACGACCGTCATCCGCCACGAGACCAATCTCGGCGTGGCCCAGGCGCGCAACACCGGGCTGGACACGGCGACCGGCGACTACGTCACCTTCCTCGACGGCGACGACTGGTACGCCCCCGGCCATCTGCGCGCCATGGTCGACGGAATCGACGCCCTGGGCTGCGACTTCGCCCGCACCGACCACGTCCTGTCGACCGGCCGCACCCGCGCGGTCCGCTACGCGCCGGCCCCACGGCGCGACACCGTCATGGACCCCCGAGACGGCATCGCGCCCTCCGGCATGGTGACGATGGTGGACTATCCCTTCGTCCCCTTCGGGATCTACGCCGGCCACCTCTTCGCGAACGGCGCCGCGCGATTCGAGACGACCCTGCGCACCGCCGAGGACCGCCTCTGGATCTGGCGCCTGCACCTGAACACCAGCTCCTACGCGGCCCTCAGCTTGCACGGCGCGTTCTACCGGCGCGGTGTCACCACCTCCCTCACGCAGATCACCGACAACCGTCAGCTCGACTTCATTCCGTCGTACGACCTGCTGCTCGACGAAGTCTCCGCGGACGCCGAGGCGGACCGCTTCCTCCCGAAGGCGGTCCGCACCTACTGCGCGCTCATCGCCTTCCACATGGGAAAGGCCGACCGCTACGAGCCCGCCGTCACCAGACGTCTCCGGCGCGACGTCTCCGACGCGCTGCGCAGGATGCCGCAGCAGGTACTCGACGCGACGCTCGCGAGCATGGACACCCCGCGCAGCACACTGCTCCGCGGCCTGCGCGCCACCGGAAAGGCGGCCTGACCCATGATCACGGACCCCACCCCGGCGCGGACCGGCGCGGCCCGCCCGGACACGGCCGCCCCCAACGCACCGGACGAGGCCGGAACGAGCGGACCCCGGGTGCAGATCTTCCAGGTGTCGACGCTGTACGGCGCCGCCACCCTGGCCGCCGCCGTCGACGCCGGACAGTTCGGCGCCGCCGCGGACGCCCGCCGCTTCCTCCTGCTGTCGCACAACGCCGAGGTCCCCGAGACGGCGCTGCGGCTCGACACCATGACGGGCTACGACCGGATCGCCACCCGCTTCGACGCCACCCTCGACTGGAACGAGGCGATCCACCCCCACCACCCCGCCTCCTGGGCACCCCGCCCGGAGGAGGCCCCGCTGTGGCAGAGGGTCTTCCGTACCGCCTGGGGCCTGGGCACCGCCCCGGTCGAGCTTGTCGTCGAGTCGATCCAGGTCAACCCCGCGCGGGCGCTCGCCGCCGTCTTCGCCGAGAGCGCCGTACACGTGTACTCCGACGGCCTGATGAGCTACGGCCCCACCCGCGAGGAGGTGCCGCAGTCCATCGGCTGCCGCATCCGGCGACTCCTCCACCTCGACCTGGTACCCGGACTGCGCCCCCTGCTCCTCACGGAGTGCGACGTCGAACCGGAGCTCGTGCCCGACGACGCCTTCCGCGCCGTCCTCGCGGAGATCGCCGAGGCCGCCGAAGGCGACCCGCAGGTGGCGGAGGCCGTCGCCGCGGCCCCCACCGCCGTCCTCCTCGGCCAGTACCTCGCCGCGCTCGGCATCCTCACCCCCGACGAGGAGGAGGAACTCCACGCCCGGATGGTGCGCGGCGCGGCGGCGGCCGGTCACCGTTCGGTGCTCTTCAAGCCGCATCCGACCGCGCCCCCGCGCTACTCGGGCGCCCTGCGCGAGGCCGCCGAGGCGGCCGGGGTGCGGCTGACGGTGCTGGACGGCCCGCTGCTCGCGGAGACCTTCTACGCGCGCTGTCGGCCCCGGCTCGTCGTCGGCTGCTTCTCGACCGCGATGCTCACCGCCTCGGTGTACTACGGCGTCCCCCTCGCCCGGGTCGGCACCGAGACCGTCCTGGGGCGGCTCAAGCCCTACGAGAACAGCAACCGGATGCCGCTGGTCCTCGTCGACCACCTCGTGCCCGACCTGGAGACGGGCGCGGGTCCCGTGGTGCCGGGAGCGGCTTCGGACACACTGCGCTCGCTGGTCCGGGCGGTGGGCCACTGTATGCAGCCCAGGCTCCATCCCGGGCTGCGCGAGGACGCGGTGGCGCTGCTCGGCGGCCGGCCGGACGACGAGCGGCCTGCCCACTACATCGACCCGCGGCGATCGGCCGCCCTCGGGCTGACGGGCGGGGACAGCGGGCAGCCGCCCGCTCGGCCGCGCCGGCGCCCGGCACGGGTCCGGCGGCGCTGACCAGGCAGGGGAGTGGCGCTCGCCCCGGGGCCGCCCGACAGGCTCTCAGGCGTCGGCCGACCGGACGATCGTGAACACGGCGCCCTCCGGGTCCGTCACGGTGGCCAGCCGGCCCGCCGTGCCTTCCCGGGGCGGTCGCAGGACCCGGCCGCCGAGCTCGCTGACCAGAGCGGCGGCCGCGTCCGTGTCGGCGACCTCGAAGTAGGTCATCCAGTGGGCGCCACGGTCACGGGGGAGCGCGCCGCCCACGCCGTGCAGGGACGCGACCGGGCGACCGTCGACGTGCAGTGTCAGATAGTCGAAGTCGGCGGAGACGACGGGCTCGATCTCGTAGCCGAAGACCGTCCGGTAGAACTTCGCGACCATCGAGGTCTCGTGTGTCAGCAGCTCGTTCCAGACGGGTGTCCCGGGCGGTCCGGCGGTCGCCGTGCCGTGCCGCGGCCCGGCCTGCCAGACACCGAAGACGGCGCCCGTCGGGTCCGAACAGATCGCGAGCCGCCCGACCTCCCCGGCGTCCAGCGGACCGACGGCGACCGTTCCGCCGCAGCACCGGATGGTCTCGGTGGTCTCGTCCGCGTCGTCGGTGGCCATGTAGGGGGTCCAGGCGACCGGCAGATGGCGGTCGGGGGGCAGCTGGCCGATGCCCGCCACCTCCCTGTCGTCCAGCAGCGCGCGGACGTACGGGCCGAGCTGGTGCGGTCCGGGCACGAACTCCCAGCCGAAGAGCGCGCGGTAGAACTCCTGCGTCGCGTCAAGGCCGTGCACCATCAGGCTCACCCACGAGGGTGTCCCGGGTGTGAGCCGCGTCGCCTCGGTCATCGTCACTCTCTCCTCGGACCATCGTCGCTGCGGTACGGGGGAACCAGGCGTGCGTACGGGCCACCACGGGGTGGTCGGCCCCGGCACGGGGTTCGTGCCGGCTCCGTACCCGCCGTCGGACCTGCCGCACACGTGCCTGACGTCCTGGAGAGCAAGGGGAGTGGCTCCCGGCACCCGTGACTCCGTCTCCGGCGCTCCGTCGGTCGACGACACGCACGCGTCGTCTTCCGCCGCCGCCTCCGACGCGAAGCCACATGACGCCGCTCGCCGATCACTCCCTCCGACTGGCCAGGCCGACACCGCACGCCCGGTGCCGATGGTCGCACCAACCGGCGCGCGGTGCGCCCCGGCCGCGCCGACTTTGGCGCGATCCGGTACGAGGATGCCTGGAATGCCGGTTCCTGGGGTCGCTGTCCGGTCGGCCGGTGTCAAGGAGTGGCCCGCTGCGGCGCGGGCTGCGCGAGGATGGCACCCATGAAGCCCATCATCACCGCAAGCGAACTCCTGAGCGAGTCGGCCGGGGAGCGGCCCCCGGTCCTGCTCGACGTCCGCTGGCAGCTGGGCGGCCCACCCGGGCTGCCCGCCTACGAGGCCGGCCACCTGCCCGGCGCGGTCTTCGTCGATCTCGACACGGAGCTCGCCGGCCCGCCCGGCGCCGGCGGCCGGCACCCGCTGCCCGACATGGACGTCTTCGGCGCGGCCATGCGCCGCGCGGGGGTCTGGGCGGACCGTCCGGTCGTGGTCTACGACGGCGGGCCCGGCTGGGGCGCCGCCCGTGCCTGGTGGCTGCTGCGCTTCACCGGGCACACCGACGCAAGGGTCCTGGACGGGGGCCTCCCGGCGTGGCCGGGGGAGCTGTCGAAGGAGACCCCGCGGCCTGAGCCCGGCGACTTCCGGCCGGAGCCGAACACGGTCGGGCTGCTCGACGCGGACGGGGCGGCGGCGCTGGCCCGCTCGGGGCTGCTTCTGGACGCGCGGGCGGCGGAGCGGTACCGGGGCGACGTGGAGCCGATCGATCCGGTCGGTGGTCACATCCCTGGCGCCGTCTCGGCCCCCACGTCGGAGAACGTCGACGCCGATGGCCGGTTCCTGCCACCGGAGGAGCTGGCGGCCCGCTTCGCGGCACTCGGCGCCGGCCCGGACACCGCCGTGGCCGTCTACTGCGGCTCGGGCGTCTCGGGCGCGCACGAGGTACTGGCTCTGGCCCTCGCCCGTGTCCCGGCCGCGCTGTACGCCGGCTCCTGGTCGGAATGGTCCGCCGACCCGTCCCGCCCGGTGGCCAAGGGCGCGGACCCGCGGTAGGGCGTCGTGGCCGGGCGCGGAAACTCCGCGCCCGGCCACGACGCGGGCGGTACCGGCGGGGGTGCGGGCCTCCCGTTCCCCCGCCGGTACCGCCCTCAGTCCTGCTTCTTCCTCCGCGTACCGAAGACGATCTCGTCCCAGCTGGGGACCGCCGCGCGGCGTCCCGGCCGGACACCGTCCGCCTCGGCCTGGCGGTCCGTGGTGCCCGTCAGACGGTCCCGGTGGCCGGAGACCGCGCGGGGCATCAGCACGTCGGCGTAGGCCGATCCAGCTCCCGCCGAGGCCGCCGGAGCCGGCGGCTCCTCCGCCTCGGGGTCGTCGGACGGCTCCGCCGCCGACGGCTCGGTGGTGAGGTCGGGGACGACCATGTCGCCGCGGAAGCTCGGCACCGCCTCCAGCAGGCTGGTCAGCGAGTCCCGCTCCTCGTCCGGGTCGGCGGAGGCGGAGGGGCGTTCCGGCTGGCGGTCCGCCGGCCGGTCGAGGGTGCGGTCCAGCGGCCGGTCCCGGGGCAGTCGGGCGATCCGCGGCACGAACGGGAAGCTCGGCTCCGGCGTCGCGGCGATCGTGTCGTCCGTCTCGCCGATGAGGGCCCGTGCCTCGTCGTCCACGGCCTGTACGAGCCGCCGGGGCGGGTCGTACGTCCAGCTCGCGGTGTGTACCTCACCCGCCACCCGGTAGACGAGCAGCACTTCCCAGGTGCCGTCGTCGCGGCGCCAGGAGTCCCACTGCACGGTGTCCTTCTCGGCGCCGCGCAGCAGCAGCCGCTCCTGTACCGCCTCGCCGAGCTGTGGTCCGGTGTTCTCGCCGGGGCGGCGGACCGGGGTCTTGCGGGCCCGCTCCGCCATGAAGGCGCGCTCCGCGAGCACCGGTCCCTCGAAGCGCCGGACGCGGTCCACGGGGATTCCGGCGAGCTGGGCGACCTCCTCGGCGGAGGCACCGGCTCGTATGCGCGCCTGGATGTCGCGAGGGCGGAGGTGGCTCTCCACCTCGATCTCGATCTGGCCGAGGCGGGCGCGGTCGTTGCGCACGGCGGCGCGCAGCCGCTCGTCGATCGGAAGCGTGTACTCCGTGCTGTCAGCAGCCTTCAGCACCAGTCGTGTGCCGTCGTTGGAGACGGCCACGACACGCAGTTCGGGCATGGGGACCTCCCGGGTGGTGCCTGCCGACGTCACGTGCGTCGCTGCTTCCGCTAGTCGAGTGTGGCCTGCCCGGGTGCAGCCTGCCACAACCTTGCCGAGTTGCCCGGCGTGTCGGGCATGGACCCTGGGCCGCGACTGTGACACGGTTACCCATTCGGCACGCAGAGTGACAGGTCGTCACTCTGGGTGGTGGGCGTCCGTGCGGTGCCATGGCGCCGCCGGTTCGAGTGCCGACTTCGGCCCCCTCCCGATGACCCGGGCACCCATGAGAGCCCGGACCCAGGGCTCGACACAGTACTCCATTCGGGCCACCCGGGGAGACAGGCGCGCCGTCGAACTTCTCCGGCGGTACGGGAGTTGGGTCGCCACGCACGAGACCCCCGGGTGTCGCTCTTCACGGAAGCGCCGGAAGCGGAACCAATCACTTCCCCCCTATGGCCCTTCCGGGGGCACGAGGGAACGCATGGGCAGGTGAGGGGCGGGCAGGGATCGCGCCTGGGGCGCACGGGAAGAGCGGCTCGCATCGGAGGAGAGAGGGCGGCTCGAACGGAGCGTGGCCCGGGTCCCGGCCGGTGCGGTCGACGCCGTCGCGGTGGCCGAACTCCCCTCCCCCTGGGCGTGCGCGGCACGATCCCGGCCGTCGGTGTGATCAGTGTCATCACGACCCGCGGCGGCTCCTTCCGCCGGCACCTCCCCGGGCGCACCGGCGGGCGGATACGCGAAGCCCGCGTCCGTGCGGTGCCGCCCGTCCGTGCGCTGCCGCACGGCGTCAGTCGCCCAGCACCCGTCGCAGGTAGTCGTTGGCGAAGAGCCGGTCCGGGTCCAGCCGGTCGCGGAGCGCCGTGAACTCGGCGAAGCGCGGGTACACCTCCGCGAGGTGCCCGGCGTCCCGGGTGTGCACCTTGCCCCAGTGGGGCCGGCCGCCGTGCGCCGTCATGATGCGTTCCACCGCCGTGAAGTAGGCGCGATGCGGCGTGCCCTTGTAGAGGTGGACCGCGACGTACGCGGTCTCCCGGCCCGAGGCCGTCGACAGCGGGATGTCGTCCGCCGGGGCCGTGCGCACCTCCACCGGGAAACTCACCTTCAGCGGGGAGCGCTCGATCATCGCCTTGACCTCACGCAGTGCCGACACGGCCGCCTCGCGCGGCAGCGCGTACTCCATCTCCATGAAGCGCACCCGGCGTGGCGAGGTGAACACCTTGTAGGGGATGTCGGTGTAGGTGCGGGCCGACAGCGCGCGGCTGGAGATCTTGGCGACGGAGGGGATGACCGGCGGTACCGCGCGGCCCAGCGAGCAGGCGAGCTGGAAGACCCCGTTGGAGAGGAACTCGTCCTCGATCCAGCCGCTGAACCTTCCGGTCGGGGCGGCGGGTCCCGCGCTGCGGTTGTTGCGCTTGGTGTTGCAGTTGTCCGTGTGGGGGAACCAGTAGAACTCGAAGTGCTCGTTCTCCGCGTGCAGCGCGTCGAACTCCGAGGTGACCCGGTCGAAGGCCATCGGCTCCTCGCGTGCGTTGAGCAGGAAGAGGGGCTCCACCGCGAAGGTGAGGGCCGTGATCACACCGAGCGCGCCGAGTCCGATCCGCGCGGCGGCGAAGAGCGCGCGCTCCTCGTCGTTCCCCTGCTCCGAGCAGGTCAGCACTCGGCCGTCCGCCGTGACCAGCTCCAGTTCACGGATCTGGGCGGCGAGCGAGGCGGAGTCGCGGCCCGTGCCGTGGGTGCCCGTCGAGGTGGCCCCGGCGACCGTCTGCGCCATGATGTCGCCCATGTTCGTGAGCGACAGGCCCTCCCGGGCCAGTGCCGCGTTCAGCCGTTCGAGCGGTGTGCCCGACTCCACCGTGACGGTCATCGCCTCCCGGTCGATCCGCCGGATGCCGGCCAGCAGGTGAGGGCGGATCAGCAGGCCGTCCGTGGCGGCGATCGCCGTGAAGGAGTGGCCGGTGCCGACCGACTTCACCCGCAGCCCGTCCCCGGCCGCCTTGGTGACCGCCTCGGCCAGCTCCTCGGCCGACGCGGGGCTCACCTCCCGCACGGGACGCGAGGTGACGTTCCCCGCCCAGTTACGCCACGGGCTGCTCATCGTCCTGGTGCTTCGCTTCGTGGTCCCGCTCACGCTGCCCCTCCCCAGTCGGCACCGGCTTGCGCAGCCGGCGATACCCCAGGAGACCCACCACGACCGCGGCGGCGCCCGAGACCACGGGCACCACGTACCCCGCCTCCGCACCCCGGGCGTCGACCACCCAGCCGGCGGCCGAGGAGCCGAGTGCCACACCGATCGCGAGCCCGGTACCCGTCCAGGTCATGCCCTCGGTCAGTTTGGTGCGCGGTACGTGCGCTTCGACGAGGGCCATCGTGGTCACCATCGTCGGTGCGATGGACAGGCCCGCGACAAAGAGCGCCACGGCCAGAAACGGCAGGTTCCCGGCCAGTAGGAGGGGGATCATACTCACGGCCGTCGTGCAGACGCCCAGCAGCCATCGCCGGGACGGCTCGCCCGCGAGGTGGAGCAGTCCGAAGACCGCGCCCGCCAGACAGGAGCCGAGCGCGTACACGGCGAGGACCAGGCTGGCGGCGGCCTTGTGTCCCCGCTCCTCGGCGAAGGCCACCGTCACCACGTCGATCGAGCCGAAGATCGCGCCGGTGGCGACGAAGGCGAGGGCGAGGACCCGGAGGCCGGGGGAACGCAGCGCGGAGCCGCCGGAGCCGGGGGTGCGCGGGTGCGGCGGGGGCTCGGTGGCGCGCAGCGAGGTCAGCCAGAAGACGCCGACGGCCAGGAAGACCGCGGCGACCAGCGGCCCGGCCTCGGGGAACCACGCGGTCGACAGCCCGATCGAGATGATCGGGCCGAAGATGAAGCAGACCTCGTCGACGATCGACTCCCATGAGTACGCGGTGTGCAGCCGACGGGCCTCCCCCCGGTAGATCCCCGCCCAGCGGGCCCGGGTCATGGCACCGAGGCTCGGCACGCAGCCGATCAGGGCCGTGAAGGCGAAGAGCGTCCAGTCCGGCGCGCCTCCCTGGACACAGAGCAGCAGTCCGGTGGCCGCGGCCAGGGCGACCAGCGTCACCGGGCGCAGCACCCGCCGCTGGCCGTGGCGGTCGACCAGCCGGGACACCTGCGGGCCCAGCGCGGCGGCGGACATGGCCAGCGTCGCTGCCAGCGCCCCGGCGAGACCGTAGCGCCCGGTGACCTGCGAGATCATGGTCACGATGCCGATGCCCATCATGGACAGCGGCATCCTGCCGACGAAACCGGCCACTGAGAAGGAAGCGGTGCCGGGCGCCGCGAAGATCGCGCGATACGGACTGGGCAAGGGGGTCTCCGGGCATCTGCTCAACAGGTGTAATTAATAGCTAAAGCCTACGGTGTTGAAGTGCGTGCGACCAGCGGACTTTTCGGACGGGCCGCGCCCTCGGCCGCGATCGGCTGGTGGGAAGATCGGTGCCATGTCCGATCAGCGTGATCCCGCCCCGTACGACGCCCTTCTGCTGCTCTCCTTCGGCGGCCCCGAGGGCCCGGACGACGTGGTCCCGTTCCTGGAGAACGTGACCCGCGGCCGAGGAATCCCGAAGGAACGGCTGAAAGAGGTGGGGCAGCACTACTTCCTCTTCGGCGGCGTCAGCCCCATCAACGGCCAGAACCGCGCGCTGCTGGCCGCGCTGCGGGACGACTTCGCGCGGGCCGGTCTCGACCTGCCGGTCTACTGGGGCAACCGGAACTGGGCGCCGTACCTCACCGACACCCTGCGGGAGATGATCACCGACGGCCGGCGCCACATCGCCGTGCTCACCACCAGCGCCTACGCCTCCTACTCCGGCTGCCGCCAGTACCGTGAGAACCTCGCCGACGCGCTCTCCACGCTCGAGGCCGAGGGCCTTCCGCTGCCCCGCGTCGACAAGCTGCGGCACTACTTCAACCACCCCGGGTTCATCGAGCCCATGGTGGAGGGTGTACTCGCCTCGCTCGCCGAACTCGACGCGTCCGTCCGCGCCCGCGCCCACCTCGCCTTCACCACGCACTCCATCCCGGACTCGGCGGCCGACTCCTCGGGACCGGCCGCGGGACACGGCGAGGGCGGGGCCTACGTCAGGCAGCACCTCGACGTGGCCCGGGTGGTCGCCGACGCGGTCCGTGAACGGACCGGAGTCGAGCACCCCTGGCGGCTCGTGTACCAGTCCCGTAGCGGCGCCCCGCACATCCCGTGGCTGGAACCCGACATCTGCGAGCACCTGGAGGAGCTCCACGCGGCCGGGGCCCCGGCCGCCGTCATGGTTCCGATCGGCTTCGTCTCGGACCACATGGAGGTCCTCTACGACCTCGACACCGAGGCCACCGCCAGGGCCGCGGAGCTGGGACTCCCGGTACGGCGTTCGGCGACCGTCGGCGCCGATCCCCGGTTCGCCGGAGCCGTGCGCGACCTGGTCCTGGAGCGCGCGGCGGCCGAGCGCGGCATCCGCACCGACCGCTGCGCCCTCGGCACCCTCGGACCCTCCCACGACCTCTGCCCGATCGGCTGCTGCCCGGCGCGGGCGGACCGTCCCGCGGCGGCCGGCGCCGACAGCCCGTACGCCTGAGGAGAACCCGTGAACGACTCCACGACCCCCGACTCCACGACCCCCGACTCCACGACCCCGGTGCCGGCGGTGGCCGGCGCCGCGGACCCGGCGGCGGCGGAGCTGCTCGGCCTGGCCCTGGAGGCCGGTCGTCGGGCCGGCGCGCTGCTGCGCGACGGCCGGCCCGACGACCTCGCCGTCGCCGCGACCAAGTCCAGCCCGATCGACGTGGTCACCGAGATGGACATCGCCGCCGAGAAGCTGATCACCGGCTTCCTCGCCGAGCGCCGCCCCGACGACGGCTTCCTGGGCGAGGAAGGCGCCGCCACCCCCGGCACCAGCGGCGTGCGCTGGGTGATCGACCCGCTCGACGGCACCGTGAACTATCTCTACGGCCTGCCCACCTGGGCGGTCTCCATCGCCGCCGAACGAGACGGGGAGGCCGTCGTCGGAGTGGTGGTGGCCCCGCTGCGCGGGGAGACCTACCACGCGGTGCTCGGAGGCGGCGCGTTCCTCGGCGAGCGCCGCCTCGCCGCACGCCCGGCGCCCCCGCTGGACCAGGCGCTGATCGGCACCGGATTCGCCTACGTGCAGGCACGCCGGGCCCACCAGGCCGCTGTCGCCCAGCGGATGATCCCCCGCCTGCGGGACATCCGCCGCGGCGGCTCCGCGGCGATCGACCTCTGCGATGTCGCCGCGGGCCGGCTGGACGGCTACTACGAGCGGGGCCTCAACCCCTGGGACCTCGCCGCGGGCGAGCTGATCGCCCGCGAGGCGGGCTGCCTGACCGGGGGACGTCCTGGCGAGCCCGCCTCGGGCGACCTGACGGTCGCCGCCTCGCCGGGTGTCTTCGAGCCGCTCCAGGCGCTCCTGGAGGAGTACGGCGCCTGGCACGACTGAGAGCCGGTCGGTCGAAGGCCATCCGACAGGCTCTGGGACACGTTCGGCGTGCCGTGCCGGGCCCGGACCCGCCACGGCACACCGGAAGCGGCCGTGCGGCGCCGCAGGCCGCTTCCCGGACCGGCGGACGCCCGCGCCCGGACGGACCCGGTTCGCGCACCCGGCCGAAACGAAGGGGCTCCCGTGCCGATGACGGCACGGGAGCCCCTTGAGGCCGGTCCGGGATCAGGCGCAGGCCGCGCCGACCTCCACGCCGTGCTCGGCGGCCAGGCGGTGCAGGTCTTCGAGCTCAGCCTGCTCGACGTCCGCGAGGAAGTCGTCGCCCGTCTCGCGAGCCCGTGTGAGGTCGGTCTGCGCAGTCCTGATGCGCTGCAGCAGTCCTGCGGTGAAAGCGTCCATCGTGTGCCCCCTCGTCATGGGTCGGTGGCACGGGTGTGCCGAGGGTGGGTGGATCACACGCTGCAAACCTCTGGGGGACAGAACGGCTTGTGGCGTGCCACATACAGGGCGTGATCACGGGGTGTGCAGTCGTCCTCCCCAAGCCCTTCCGCACGGAAACCTCAACTGGCCCGTGAATCAGGTGAATTCTTCGCGCGCCCCTTTTCACCCCCGAAGCGCGCCCGCACTCCCCCTCTTCCCGGCAGGGCCCCCGGCGGGCCACGGCAGAGGCGCCCGCAGCCCGCCTTACAGCCGGTTTACGCGCGTTCGGGGCAGGATGGACACGCACAGTCAGTGCCCAGCACCGCCCGGTCCGCGCCCTTCGCGCACAGGATCAGGGCTCTCAGGAAGGACTTGCCCCGTGCGCGTACTCGTCGTCGAGGACGAGCAACTGCTCGCCGATGCGGTGGCCACCGGACTGCGCCGGGAGGCCATGGCCGTCGACGTCGTGTACGACGGCGCCGCGGCCCTGGAGCGCATCGGCGTCAACGACTACGACGTGGTCGTCCTCGACCGCGACCTGCCGCTGGTCCACGGCGACGACGTCTGCCGCAGGATCGTCGAGCTCGGCATGCCCACCCGTGTCCTCATGCTCACCGCCGCGGGCGACGTCAGCGAGCGGGTCGAGGGTCTGGAGCTGGGCGCCGACGACTACCTGCCCAAGCCCTTCGCGTTCACCGAGCTCACCGCACGCGTCCGGGCCCTCGGCCGGCGCACCACCACGCCGCTGCCGCCCGTCCTGGAGCGCGCCGGCATCAAGCTCGACCCCAACCGCCGCGAGGTCTTCCGTGACGGCAGGGAGGTCCAGCTCGCTCCGAAGGAGTTCGCCGTCCTGGAGGTCCTCATGCGCAGCGAAGGCGCCGTCGTCTCGGCCGAGCAGCTCCTGGAGAAGGCATGGGACGAGAACACCGACCCCTTCACCAACGTCGTACGGGTCACGGTGATGACCCTGCGCCGCAAGCTCGGCGAGCCCCCGGTCATCGTCACCGTGCCCGGCTCCGGCTACCGGATCTGACGCCGTGCCCGCGACCCCCGCGCCCCCCCAGACGCCCCCGAAGCCGACCTGGGACCCACGTGACCCGGTCCGGCCGCTGCTGCGCCCGACGATCCGGATACGGCTCACGCTGCTCTACGGCGGCATGTTCCTGATCGCCGGCATCCTGCTGCTGTCGATCATCTACCTGCTCGCGGCACAGGCCCTGCACATCGGCAGCGACCTGCCGTTCAAGATCGTGGAGGGCAAGGTCACCAGCGAGGTCTGCAACTTCCCGAGCGAGGCGCAGCCGGACGTGTTCAACGCGGCGATGAACGCGTGTGTGAACACGCAGCGCCAGCACGCGCTGGACGACCTGCTGCGCCGTTCGCTGTTCGCCCTCCTCGGGCTCAGCATCATCGCCTTCGCCTTCGGCTACGCCATGGCGGGCCGCGTCCTCGCGCCGCTCGGCCGGATCACCCGGACCGCCCGCCAGGTGGCCGGTTCCGACCTGACCCGGCGGATCGAGCTGGACGGCCCCGACGACGAGCTGAAGGAGCTCGCGGACACCTTCGACGAGATGCTGGACCGTCTGGAGCGGGCGTTCACCGCCCAGCAGCGGTTCGTGGCCAACGCCTCGCACGAACTGCGCACCCCGCTGGCGATCAACCGGACGCTCCTGGAGGTGCACCTCTCGGACCCCGGGGCGCCGGTGGAGCTCCAGCAGCTCGGCAAGACGCTGCTGGCCACCAACGAGCGCAGCGAGCAGCTGGTCGAGGGCCTCCTGCTCCTCGCCCGCAGCGACAACGAGGTCGTCGAGCGCAAGCAGGTGGACCTCGCCGAGGTCGCCACCCGCGCCATCGACCAGGTGCACGCCGAGGCCGAGGCCAAGGGGGTCGAGATCCGCGGCGCGCGGGAACCCGTCGTCGTGCCCGGCAACGGGGTCCTGCTGGAACGGATCGCCCTGAACCTGGTCCAGAACGCGGTGCGCTACAACGTCCCGGAGGACGGCTGGGTCGAGGTCACCACGGAGGTCCTGCACGGCCAGGCGGTCATGGTGGTATCGAACACGGGTCCCGTGGTTCCCGCGTACGAGATCGACAACCTGTTCGAGCCGTTCAGACGGCTGCGGACGGAGCGGACCGGCAGTGACAAGGGGGTCGGGCTCGGCCTGTCGATCGCCCGTTCCGTCGCGCGGGCCCACGGCGGCCGTATCATCGCGGAGCCTCGTGAGGGCGGTGGTCTCGTGATGCGTGTCACTCTTCCGATCTGACACACTTCGGGTACCAGCCGCTTCTGTTCGCTTTGCGCGGAATTTTCAGGACCCGTTCCTGAGGCGCCCCTGTGTGATCGATCACAGGGCCGCAGGCCGGTCATCCACTCTCCGTGATCGAGAATTCCGGTGGAAAACCGGGAAAAGTCCGGGTTTCCGGGGTCTTGGATGACGGGAAGTACACGGGGTGGCGCCCGTGAAGGACGGCAGGTGGACCGTGTACGGTCCGCTTCGCCACCCAAAGCCGATCACTCGCGAGAGGACGGATTGGGTGTCGATTGAGTAACAGACCTTGATGTGAGGCAAAATCTCCGCCTCGGGTCGGGCACAAGTCCGGCCTCTCACGCGTTACGTGCGCTGGAGACACCGCAACCACCCAGAGGGGGAGAGCGACATGGCAACGGATTACGACACCCCACGCAAGACCGATGACGACGTCGATTCGGACAGCCTTGAGGAACTGAAGGCCCGCCGGAACGACAAGTCCACCTCGACGGTCGACGTCGACGAGTTCGAGGCCGCCGAGGGCCTGGAGCTGCCCGGCGCGGACCTGTCCAACGAAGAGCTCGCCGTACGCGTCCTGCCGAAGCAGGCCGACGAGTTCACCTGCATGAGCTGCTTCCTCGTGCACCACCGCAGCCAGCTGGCGCGGGAGAAGAACGGTCAGCCGATCTGCCGCGACTGCGACTGAGACCGGTCGGCCGTGGCAGGCGACACACCGTCTCGGAAGCGGCGCTTCCGGCTCCCTGGGAGGCCGGAGGCGTACCAGGGCGGCTCCGGCACGGCGGAGGGTGTCCAGGAGACCCCCGAAGCCGACTCCGCCCTCCTGCCCGTCCCCGGCGCACGTGACGACGGGCGAGGCCGACCGGCCTCGCTCGAAGCAGCCACGACGCCGGAACCGGACGCACCGCGCGGCAGGCGTCTCGACGCCGTCAGGCGCGCCGCCGACCCGGACCACACCCGGCCGGACCGGGCCGGTCCCGACCGCGCCCGCATGGACGCCGTCAAACGCGGAGTGAGGCGCGGCGGCGAGAGTGCCAAGGCCGGCATCGGCTACCTCGCCGACCGGCTGATCGAGCTCGCTCCGCGGATTCCCGTACGGGACCTGGCGACGCTGCGCAAGCACTTCCCCGGGCTCGGCCCCGAGCAGATCGCCGACAAGCTCGTGACCGGCGCGACCAACGCCAGCTCGACCATCGGCGCCGGCATCGGCGCCGCCGCCATGCTGCCCGTACCCCCCGCGATGCCCGCCGAACTGGCCGCGGAGATCACCGGCGTCGCGGCGGTCGAGCTGAAACTGATCGCCGAACTGCACGAGGTCTACGGCCTGCGGCCCCCCGGCTCGCTCACCCAGCGCTCGACGGCCTACCTGACGTCCTGGGCGGAGGAACGGGGCATCGACCCCGCCCGGCCGACCACCGTCAACGCGGCGCTCGGCGGGCAGCTCAAGCGCGAACTCCGCCAGCAGATCATGAAGCGCATGGTGCGCAACCTGCCCAACCTCATGCCGTTCATGGTCGGAGCCGCCGTCGGTGCGGTGATGAACCGGCGCGACACCAGGAAAGTCGCCGCGCGCATCCGCAAGGACCTGCGGAACCGCCGGATCCCCTGGGAGGACCTCGAAGGACTGCCGCCGCTGGAGCAGCCCGAGCGCCCCGAGGAGATCGGCTACTGAGGTCCGCCCCGCCCCCTCCCGTGGACGCGGGACGGCGCCACCGGACACCAGGCCGCTCAGACCTCCGCGCCCCCGGCCCGAAGCCGCTCAGGCCTCAGCGCGGACGGCCTCCAGCGCAGCGGCCAGACCCCGCGGGTCCCGGCTGGACAGGTAGACGTACGGCGTCGGGTCCGCCGGGTCGGTGACCTCCACCCGGACCGCCGTCGGGACGTAACTCCGCAGCAGCATGAAGGCCCGCGGGTCCGCCTTGAAGCTGCGCCAGGCACGTGCCTCCTCCGCGTCCAGAACCTCCGGAGTCCCCAGCGCCGAGACCGGGATCCGCGCGTCCCCGGCGACCAGGGAACCGGCCACCACCCTGATCCGCGCCGAGCCGTACGACGAGACCACCACGGCCGCCGCCGCTGCCACGGCGATCAGGCCGCCGAGCATCGGAACCGTGCCCAGCGGGAACATCACCAGACCGCCGGAGAGAGCCAGCAGAGCCACGATCGCCCACCACGAGAGAGGGGCGGTCAGACGTTCGTCGAAGCGCGGCACGGAGGACGGTGCGGAAGGCTGCATGCCTCCAAGCTTGGCACGGCGCGACCCGCCCCCACCCGCGCGGGTAAGGTCTGCGGCTGTGACTGCAACATCTGCCGCCCTCACCCCGCCGGCCGACGCCATACCGCCGGTACGCCACCCCGACGCGCCCGCCCCCGGCGAGCTGCTCGGCGCGCACTACGAGCACTGCTTCGGGTGCGGCGGCGGGCAGCCCCACGGACTCCACCTCGCGGCCCGGGCCGGCGAGGGCGTGACCGTCACCGCCGAGTTCACCGTGACCCCCGACCACCAGGGCGCCCCCGGCCTCGCGCACGGCGGGGTCCTCGCCACCGCGCTCGACGAGACGCTCGGCTCCCTGAACTGGCTGCTGCGGGTGATCGCGGTCACCGGACGCCTGGAGACCGACTTCGCACGGCCGGTGCCGGTCGGCACCGCGCTGCACCTGGAGGCCGCGGTCACCGCCGTGCGCGGGCGCAAGATCTACTCGACCGCCACCGGCCGGATCGGCGGGCCCGACGGCCCTGTCGCCGTCCGCGCCGACGCCCTCTTCATCGAGGTCAAGGTCGACCACTTCATCGACAACGGACGCCCGGAGGAGATCCAGGCGGCCATGTCCGACCCCGACCAGGTCCGGCGCTCCCGCGCCTTCGAGGTGAACCCCTGATGCGCGATCCCGTAGACGTACTCATCCGGCGGGTCGACCCCGACGTGCCGCTCCCGGCCTACGGCCACCCCGGCGACGCCGGCGCCGACCTCGTCACCACCGAGGCGGCCGTCCTGGCCCCCGGTGAGCGGGCCGTGCTCCCCACCGGGATCTCGGTCGCGCTGCCCGACGGGTACGCGGCCTTCGTGCACCCGCGCTCCGGCCTGGCCGCCCGCTGCGGAGTAGCCCTCGTGAATGCCCCCGGCACAGTGGATGCCGGGTACCGTGGAGAGATCAAGGTGATCGTGGTCAATCTCGACCCGCGCGAGAGCGTGCGGTTCGAACGATTCGACAGGATCGCCCAACTTGTCGTCCAGCAGGTCGAGAAGGTGCGCTTCCACGAGGTGGCGGAACTTCCCGGGTCGGCGCGGGCCGAGGCGGGCTTCGGGTCCACCGGCGGCCATGCCGCCGTGGACGGCACCACGGGTGGGAATCGATACGCTTCGGTCGTATCCGACCGGGAAGGACAGTGACGTGTTCGGACGTCGCAAGAAGAGTGGTTCCGCTGGGGACGTGGCGGACGCAGCGGGCGAGGCCGAGCAGGTCGTCGACGAGCTCGACACCGACGACACGGCCGGCGCGTCGCGCCGGATGAACCTTCCGCCCGCTCCCCGGCCCGACGGACCGTGGGACATCTCCGAGGTCTCCAAGCCGGAGGACGGCCGGGTGGACCTCGGCGGCATCTTCGTGCCCGGAGTCGAGGGCATGGAGCTGCGGGTCGAGGTGGCGGGCGACGCGATCGTCGCCGCCACGGTCGTGCTGCGTGACAGCGCCGTGCAGCTGCAGGCGTTCGCCGCGCCCAAGAAGGAAGGCATCTGGGGCGAGGTCCGCGAGGAGATCGCCTCGGGCATCACCCAGCAGGGCGGTGTCATCGACGAGGTCGAGGGTCCGCTGGGCTGGGAGCTGCGCGCCCAGGTGCCGGTGCAGCTGCCCGACGGCACCGGGGGCGTCCAGCTCGTGCGCTTCGTGGGCGTCGACGGGCCCCGCTGGTTCCTGCGCGGAGTGATCTCCGGCCAGGGAGCGGTGCAGCCCGAGGCGGCCGGCCTTCTGGAACAGATCGTCCGGGACACCGTGGTGGTCCGGGGCGAGGGGCCGATGGCCCCCCGTGACCCGATCGTCCTCAAGCTCCCGAACGACGCCCAGATG
This sequence comes from Streptomyces sp. NBC_01216, assembly GCF_035994945.1. Lineage (NCBI taxonomy): Bacteria > Bacillati > Actinomycetota > Actinomycetes > Kitasatosporales > Streptomycetaceae > Streptomyces > Streptomyces sp. NBC_01216. The sequence continues at coordinate 1,595,912 of NZ_CP108677.1, read as the reverse complement.
GTGCCCGAGGGAGTCCAGCAGGAGGAGCAGGAGGGCTCGCGCTTCTCCGGCGGCATGGGCCAGCTGCAGCGCGGCCCGGAGACCACCGAGGTCCGCTGACCCCCGGTGCCCCGCGCGACACCGGGACCCCCGAGGAGAACATCCCCGGCCGGTGGGCCGGTCCCCGTCGCTTCCGCGCGGGGACCGGCCCACCGGTCCTCGTCCCGGTACCCGGCCCGCGAAGCCTGGTCCACCGGTCTCCCGACGGCCCATACTGGCGGGCGGGCATGATCGACGAGGGGGCGCCCCGGACGAGCGAGAGCAGCGCGCGGACCGGCACGGCGGTGACCGAGGACCCGGCCGACGGACCCATGGTCCGGGTCGAGAACCTGCACTGCTCCGTTCCTTCGGCACGGGCGCCGCTGCCGTGCACGCGCTGCGCGGCGTCTCCTTCGAGATCCCCCGTGGCCCCGGGGAACGCGAGGAACGCGCCGCCCTTCTCCTCGCCCTGGTCGGTCTCGCCGACCACGCGGAACAACGCCCCGGCGAACTCTCCCGTCGCCTGACGCCCGGAGCGCCCGGCGTAGGGTCGTGCCATGGGCGGACGCGGCAGGCTACGGATCTACCTCGGGGCGGCCCCGGGCGTCGGCACGACGTACGCGATGCTCTCCGAGGGGCACCGGCGCGTCGGGCACGGCACGGACTGCGTCGTCGCCTGCGCCGAGCACCACGACCGCCCTGGCACGGAGGCCGCGCTGCGCGGACTCGAACAGATCCCGCACCGCCCCCCGGTCCACCGGAGAGCGGCCCCCCACACCGAGATGGACGTGGACGCGGTCCTGGCGAGGAGACCCGCCCTGGCCCTCGTGGACGAACTCGCCCACACCAACGCGCCCGGCGCCCGCAACGGCGCCCGCTGGCAGGACGTGCAGGAGCTGCTCGCCGCCGGCATCGACGTCATATCGACCCTCGACGTCCGGCAGCTGGAATCGCTCGGCGACATCGTGGAGTCGATCACCGGAGCGCCGCAGCGGGAGACCGTTCCCGACGAGATCGTCCGCCGCGCCGACGAGATCGAGCTGGTCGACCTGCCGCCGGAGGCGCTCCGTCACGGCACGACGCAGGGCGGCATCCCCCGGCCGGACCGGGGCGACGCCGCCCACTCCCCGGGTCTCCGGCCCGGCAGCCCGACCGCGCTGCGCGAGCTGGCGCTCCTGTGGACCGCCGGCCGGGTCGGCGAACACCTCCGCCGCCACCGCGGCGAGCACGGCATCCGCGCCACCCGGCAGCCCCCCGAACGGATCGTCGTCGGCCTCTCCGGGGGACCCGAGGGCCGTCCCCTCATCCACCGCGCGGCGCGCCTCGCCGAGAAGTGCGAGGGGGCCGAGGTGCTCGCCGTGCACATCGCGCCCGGCGACGGCGTGAGCGCCGCATCGCCGAAGGAACTGGCGCTTCAGGGCGCCCTGGCGGAGGATCTCGGCGGAACGTTCCACCATGTCGTCGGAGACGACGTCCCCACCGGCCTGCTGGAGTTCGCCCGCGGCGCCGGCGCCACCCGGATCGTCCTCGGCTCCGGGCGCCGGAAGTCCTGGCGGTACGGCTCCGGCCCGGGTGTCGGCAGGAGCGTCGCCCGCGCGTCGGGCCCCGGTCTCGACGTCCACACCGTGCCCCACGGCGAGACGGCCGGGGGACGCGGTCTGCCGGTCGCCCGGGGCGCCCGCCTCGGGCGCTCCCGGATCGTCCTGGGCTGGCTCGTCGGCGTCGCCGGGCCCGCGCTGCTCAGCCTGGTCCTCACCCATGTCGACGCCGACCCCGGCCTCGCCAACGACGTGCTGCTCTTCCTGGCCCTCACCGTCGCCGCCGCCCTCCTCGGCGGGCTGCTGCCCGCCCTGGCCTCGGTGGTCTTCGGCTCCTTCCTCCTCAACTGGTTCTTCACCCCGCCGGTGCACCGGATCGTGATCGCCGACCCCGGCAACATCGTCGCCATCGCCGTCTTCTTCGGTGTCGCCGTGTCCGTGGCCTCGGTGGTCGACCTGGCCGCCCGGCGCACCCAGCAGGCGGCCAGGCTGCGAGCCGAGGCAGAAGTGCTGTCCTCTCTCGCCGGCGGCGTGCTGCGCGGGGAGTCCGGCCTGGAGGCCCTGCTGGAGCGGGGCCGCGAGACCTTCTCCGTGGACTCCGTGGCGCTGCTGGAACGCGTGGGCGACGCCGACCCGTGGACCTGCGTGGCGAGCGTCGGCACGCGACCCGCGGCCCGCCCCGAGGACGCCGACGCGGACATGCCCGTCGGGGACCACCTGGCGCTCGCGCTGACCGGCCGGGTCCTGCCCGCGGAGGACCGCCGGGTCCTCGGGGCCTTCGCCGCCCAGGCCGCGGTGGTACGGGACCGGCAGAGGCTCGTCGGGGAGGCCGAGGAGGCCCGCAAGCTGGCCGAGGGCGACAAGATCCGCACCTCGCTGCTCGCCGCCGTCAGCCATGACCTGCGGACCCCGCTGGCCGCGATCAAGGCGGCGGTCTCCTCGCTGCGATCCGACGACGTCGAGTGGTCCGAGGACGACCGGGCCGAGCTGCTGGCCGGGATCGAGGAGGGCTCGGACCGGCTCGACCACCTCGTGGGGAACCTCCTGGACATGTCCCGGCTCCGGACCGGCACGGTCACTCCGCTGATCCGCGCCGTCGACCTCGACGAGGTGGTGCCCATGGCGCTCGGCGGTGTCCCCGCCGGCAGCGCCCGGCTCGACGTCCCGGAGAGCCTGCCGATGGTCGAGGTCGACAAGGGACTCCTGGAGCGGGCCGTCGCCAACATCGTCGAGAACGCCGTCAAGTACAGTCCGCCCGCGGTGCCGGTCGTGGTCGCCGCCAGCGCACTGGGCGACCGGGTCGAGTTGCGGGTGGTGGACCGCGGGCCGGGGGTGCCCGACGAGAGCAAGGACGGCATTTTCGAACCGTTCCAGCGCTTCGGGGACGCCCCCCGCGGCTCGGGGGTCGGTCTGGGCCTGGCGGTCGCGCGGGGCTTCGCCGAGGCCATGGGCGGCACCGTCACCGCCGAGGACACCCCCGGCGGGGGTCTGACGATGACGCTCTCGCTGAGGGCCGTGCGAGCGAGCCCGCCGCCCGCACCCGTCGGGGAACCGGCCGCGGCCCGGATCGCCCCCTGACGTCGCGGGGAGCCGGCCCGCTCCCGGACGGCCCGCGCGCCGCCCGCCCGGGGCCTGCCTCCGCACGCCGCGTTCCGGCTCCCGCCGCGCGCACGCCCCGGCGGAGGCCACGCCGGGACCCCCCCCAACCCACAGAGAGAAGGACCGCTTCGATGACCCGGGTTCTCGTCGTCGACGACGAGCCGCAGATCGTCCGCGCGCTGGTGCTCAACCTCAAGGCCCGGACGTATCAGGTGGACACGGCCTCCGACGGTGCCACCGCCCTCCGGCTCGCCGCCGCGCACCAGCCCGACGTGGTCGTCCTCGACCTGGGCCTCCCCGACCTCGACGGAGTGGAGGTCATCAGACGGCTGCGGGCATGGACCCGGGTGCCGATCCTCGTGCTCTCGGCCCGGCAGACCTCCGACGAGAAGGTCGAGGCGCTCGACGCGGGTGCCGACGACTACGTCACCAAGCCGTTCGGCATGGACGAGCTCCTGGCGCGGCTGCGTGCGGCCGTGCGCCGGGCCGAACCGGTCGGCGGCGGTGAGGGCGACGCCGTACGCGTCGAGACGGCCGGCTTCACCGTCGACCTGGCGGCCAAGAAGGTCCACCGGGACGGGCGCGACGTTCGCCTCACCCCTACCGAGTGGCACCTGCTGGAGGTCCTCGTCCGCAACAGCGGCCGGCTGGTCGGCCAGAAGCGGCTCCTCCAGGAGGTCTGGGGGCCGTCGTACGGCACCGAGACGAACTACCTGCGGGTCTACATGGCGCAGCTGCGGCGCAAACTCGAGGCCGATCCCTCGCACCCGCGCCACTTCGTCACCGAACCGGGCAGGGGGTACCGCTTCGAGCGCTGATTCGAGCGGACGCCCCGGACGGACGGGCCGGCCACGGACGGAACCGAAGGGCCGGTACCCCTCACGAAGGGGGCCGGTACGCTTTCTGTATGAGTGTTGCACCGCGTACAGAGAAGCCGGCCGGGCGCTTCCGGCGGATGCTCGACCGGCTGTCCACCTCCCAGGAGGAACTGGAGTCAGAAGAACTCCAGGAGGACACCCAGGCGTCGGGGTGCACCCGTATCTGCGACTGCTCCGACCGCCAGGTGGTCAAGGTGACTGGTACCTTGCGCACGGTCACCCTCCGTCCGCGGGCCGGCGTGCCGGCGCTGGAGGCCGAGCTGTTCGACGGCACGGCCCCGCTGGACGTGGTGTGGCTGGGCAGGCGGTCCATCGTGGGCATCGAACCGGGCCGCAAGCTCATCGCCTCCGGCCGGATCTCCATGAGCCACGGCCGGCGGGTCCTCTTCAACCCCAAATACGAGCTCCGACCGCTCGGACAGGAGTAGCCGGTGACGTCCCTCGACAAGCCGACCACCGATCAGGCGGCCCAGGACGCCCAGGACGCCCAGGCATCGAAGGAGGTGACCGAGGCCGCGCTCTTCGAGGCCTTCGGCGGCGTGCGCGGGATGGTCGAGACGGTCGTGCCCGGCCTGCTGTTCGTGACGATCTTCACGATCGACAAAAACCTCCACCTCTCGGCGATCGCAGCGCTCGCGGTCTCGCTGGTGCTGGTCGCGGTCCGCCTGATCCGCCGGGACACCGTGAAGCACGCCTTCAGCGGCGTCTTCGGGGTCGCCTTCGGCGTGGTCTTCGCGATGATGACCGGCAACGCCAAGGACTTCTACCTGCCGGGCATGCTGTACACACTGGGCCTGGCCCTCGCCTACATCATCACCACGCTCGCCGGCGTCCCGCTGATCGGCCTCATCCTCGGCCCGGTCTTCAAGGAGAACCTCTCCTGGCGGACCCGCAACCCCGGCCGCAAGAAGGCGTACGCGAAGGCGAGCTGGGCCTGGGGCCTGATCCTCCTCGGCAAGTGCGCGATCCTCTTCCCCATGTACTGGTGGGCCGACACGACCAAGTTCGGCTGGGTCCTGGTCGCCCTGAAGATCCCGCCCTTCCTGCTGGCCGTCTACCTGACCTGGGTCTTCCTCGCGAAGGCGCCGCCCCCGATCGACGTCTTCGCCGAGATGGAGGCGGAGGAGGAGGCCGAGAAGGCCCGCAAGGCGCAGGCCGCGCAGCGACCGGAGGCGTAGAGCCTGTCGGGTGGCCTCTGGCCGGGCGGTCACGCCACTGGCACGCGCGCTGCCGACGTTGCCGGGATACCCCGGTGGCTCCGCTACAGCGGCGTCCGGCGCCTTGGGATCGCACGTACCGGACCGCGTCCGCCTGTCGGTCGAAGGCCACCCGACAGGCACTCTCAGACGCCAAGGAGCCCGGGGAAGCCATTCCGCTTCCCCGGGCCCCTCCGGTCCGTTCCCGGCACCGCCCCTCCCGTCAGGCCGTGCCCGACCCGTCGCCGCTGCGCGCCGACAGCAGGTCCTCCAGCTGCTCCTCACGCGCCTGAGCCGCCACGAACAGCAGCTCGTCACCGGCCTCCAGGGTCTCCTCGGCGGTCGGGGTCAGCACCCGCGAACCGCGGATGATCGTGACCAGCGAGGTGTCCTGGGGCCAGGCCACATCACCCACCGCCGTCCCCGCGATAGCGGACTCCGGCGGCAGCGTCAGCTCCACCAGGTTCGCGTCACCGTGGCTGAAGCGCAGCAGACGGACCAGATCGCCGACGCTCACCGCCTCCTCGACCAGGGCGGACATCAGACGCGGCGTCGACACGGCGACGTCCACACCCCAGGACTCGTTGAAGAGCCACTCGTTCTTCGGGTTGTTCACCCGGGCGACCACGCGCGGCACGCCGTACTCGGTCTTCGCGAGCAGCGACACGACCAGGTTCACCTTGTCGTCACCGGTCGCCGCGATCACCACGTTGCAGCGCTGGAGCGCCGCCTCGTCCAGCGAGGTGATCTCGCAGGCGTCGGCCAGCAGCCACTCCGCCTGGGGCACCCGCTCCACCGAGATGGCGGTCGGCGCCTTGTCGACCAGCAGCACCTCGTGGCCGTTCTCCAGGAGCTCGCCCGCGATGGAACGACCCACCGCACCCGCGCCCGCAATCGCGACACGCATCAGTGACCGCCCTCCTCAGGACCCTCGGCGAAGGCCGCCTCGACCTTGTCGATCTCGTCCGTACGCATCATCACGTGCACGAGGTCGCCCTCCTGAAGCACCGTCTGCGAGGTCGGGAGAATCGCCTCACCCAGCCGGGTGAGAAACGCCACGCGCACCCCCGTCTCCTCCTGGAGCCTGCTGACCTTGTGCCCGATCCAGGCCGGCGAGGTGTGCACCTCTGCCAGCTGGACGCCCCCGCTCGGGTCGCTCCAGAGGGGCTCCGCGCCGGACGGCAGCAGCCGCCGCAGCATCTGGTCGGCGGTCCACCGGACCGTCGCGACGGTCGGGATGCCGAGCCGCTGGTAGACCTCGGCGCGCCGCGGGTCGTAGATCCGGGCGGCCACGTTCTCGATGCCGAACATCTCGCGCGCGACCCGTGCGGCGATGATGTTGGAGTTGTCCCCGCTGCTCACCGCGGCGAAGGCACCGGCCTCCTCGATACCCGCCTCGCGCAGCGTGTCCTGATCGAAGCCCACACCCGTGACGCGCCGTCCGCCGAAGCCGGAGCCCAGACGGCGGAAAGCCGTCGGGTCCTGGTCGACGACCGCGACGGTGTGCCCCTGCTGTTCCAGGGTCTGCGCGAGAGCGGCTCCCACTCGCCCGCAGCCCATGATGACGATGTGCACGTCCCCTTACCCCGCACTCCTGATCGCCTTGCCGACCTGCGAATACACCCTGCCCACAACTTCCCTCGCCCGTCCGGCCCGGGCCACGGCGGGCAACGCCCTACCGTGCTGCCCGCTCCGAGCTTATGCGGCGACGCTGGCCGGGACCTCATCCGAGGTGGTAGGCAGGGAGATTCGGTGCCGATCGGGGGTGCCGGTGGGCGTGGCGGTTTTCGAACGCTTACGATCCTCTGCGTGCCCAAACTGACCGACGTGCCCAAACGGATCCTCATCGGGCGGGCCCTGCGCAGCGACAAGCTCGGGGAAACGCTCCTCCCGAAACGGATCGCCCTCCCCGTCTTCGCCTCCGACCCTCTCTCCTCGGTGGCGTACGCACCCGGTGAGGTGCTGCTCGTCCTCTCCATCGCGGGCCTCTCGGCATACCACTTCAGCCCGTGGATCGCGCTGGCCGTCGTCGTCCTCATGTTCACCGTCGTCGCCTCGTACCGGCAGAACGTCCACGCCTACCCGAGCGGCGGCGGCGACTACGAGGTCGCCACCACCAACCTCGGAGCCAAGGCAGGACTCACCGTGGCGAGCGCCCTGCTCGTCGACTACGTCCTGACCGTCGCCGTCTCCATCGCCTCCGGCATCGAGAACCTCGGCTCGGCCGTCCCGTTCGTCGTCGAGCACAAGGTGCTGTGCGCGGTCGGCGTGATCATCCTGCTGACCCTGATGAACCTGCGCGGGGTGAAGGAGTCGGGCAGCCTCTTCGCCATCCCGACGTACGTCTTCGTCACCGGCGTCTTCATCATGATCGCCTGGGGCGCGTACCGGGGCATCGCCCTCGACGAGACCATGCGGGCGCCCACCGCCGACTTCGAGATCAAGCCCGAGCACCAGGGCCTGGCCGGCTTCGCCCTCGTCTTCCTGCTGCTGCGCGCCTTCTCCTCCGGCTGCGCCGCCCTCACCGGCGTCGAGGCGATCTCCAACGGCGTCCCCGCCTTCCGCAAGCCGAAGTCGAAGAACGCGGCCACCACCCTCGCCCTCATGGGCGGCCTCGCCGTCACGATGTTCTGCGGCATCATCTTCCTGGCCATGGCCACCGACGTACGGATGGCCGAGAAGCCCGCCCAGGACCTGCTCCTCGACGGTGTCCCGGTCGGCGACGGATACGTCCAGGACCCGGTCATCTCCCAGGTCGCCGCCGCCGTCTTCGGAGAAGGCACCTTCCTCTTCGTCGTTCTCGCCGCGGCCACCGCGCTCGTCCTCTTCCTCGCGGCCAACACGGCGTACAACGGCTTCCCGCTCCTCGGCTCGATCCTCGCCCAGGACCGGTACCTGCCCCGACAGCTCCACACCCGCGGAGACCGGCTCGCCTTCTCCAACGGCATCGTGCTGCTGGCCGGCGCCGCCGCGCTGCTCGTGTGGGTCTACGGAGCCGACTCGACCAAGCTGATCCAGCTGTACATCGTCGGTGTCTTCGTGTCCTTCACCCTGAGCCAGATCGGCATGGTGCGGCACTGGAACCGCCACCTGCGCAGCGAGCGGAACACCGCCAAGCGCCGCCGCATGATCCGGTCCCGGGCGATCAACACCTTCGGAGCCTTCTTCACCGGACTCGTCCTCGTCGTCGTCCTCGCCACGAAGTTCACCCACGGCGCCTGGGTCGCCCTGCTCGGCATGGTGATCTTCTACGGGACGATGACGGCGATCCGCCGGCACTACGACTCCGTGGCCGCCGAGATCGCGGCGGCCGAGGAACGCCCCGACGAGTACGTCCGGCCCTCCCGGGTCCGCTCCGTCGTCCTGGTCTCCAAGCTGCACAAGCCGACGCTGCGCGCGCTGGCGTACGCCAAGCTGCTGCACGCCAGCGAGCTGGAAGCGCTCAGTGTCAACGTCGACCCGGCCGAGACCAAGGCGCTCAGGGAGGAGTGGGACCGGCGCGGAATCAACGTACCGCTCAAGATCCTCGACTCGCCGTACCGCGAGATCACCCGGCCGGTCATCGAGTACGTGAAGAACATCCGCCGGGAGAGTCCGCGCGACGCCGTCTCCATCTACATCCCCGAGTACGTCGTCGGTCACTGGTACGAGCACCTGCTGCACAACCAGAGCGCCCTGCGCCTCAAGGGACGGCTGCTGTTCACCCCGGGGGTGATGGTGACCTCGGTGCCGTACCAGCTGCGGTCCTCCGAGGCGGCCCGGAAACGGGCCAGGAAGCGCCAGGACTGGAACGCGCCGGGTTCGGTGCGCCGCGGCCCGGTAGAGAAGCGCGCCAAGGAGACCGCCGCCAAGAACTGACCGCCGCCGAGTACCGAGGGCGTATTCCGTCCTCGCGGGCACGTAGAGTGGTGGGCTGCCGCTTCGGCAGCCCACCACTCTCATTCTCTGGAGTTCCCCCGTCATGCAGAACGCACCTGAGTCGTCGCTCGTCGGGGTGGAGTACGAGGTCGAGGTCGGCCCGGTCGCGCACGGCGGCCACTGCATCGCCCGCACCGAGGAGGGCCGCGTCCTCTTCGTCCGCCACGCCCTCCCGGGCGAACGGGTCGTCGCCAAGGTCACCGAGGGCGAGGAGACCTCCCGTTTCCTGCGCGCCGACGCGATCACCGTCCTGGACGCCTCCAAGGACCGGGTCGAGGCCCCCTGCCCCTTCGCGGGACCCGGCCGCTGCGGCGGCTGCGACTGGCAGCACGCCAAGCCCGGTGCCCAGCGCCGCCTCAAGGGCGAGGTCATCGCCGAGCAGCTGCGGCGCCTCGCCGGGCTCACCCCCGAGGAAGCCGGCTGGGACGGCACCGTCATGCCGGCCGAGGGCGACAAACTCCCGGCGGGCGAGGTCCCGCAGTGGCGCACCCGCGTCCAGTACGCCGTGGACACCGACGGCCACGCGGGCCTGCGGCGGCACCGCTCGCACGAGGTCGAGGTGATCGACCACTGCATGATCGCGGCGCCGGGCGTCTCGGAACTCGGCATCGAGAAGCGCGACTGGGAGGGCATGGCCTCCGTCGAGGCCATCGCCGCCTCCGGTTCCGGGGACCGCCAGGTGGTCCTGACCCCGCGTCCGGGCGCCCAGCTGCCGATCGTCGAGCTCGACAAGCCGGTCTCGATCCTCCGCGTCCACGAGAAGGACGGCTCGGTCCACCGTGTCCACGGCCGCCCCTTCGTGCGCGAGCGCGCCGACGACCGTACCTACCGGGTCGGCAACGGCGGCTTCTGGCAGGTCCACCCGAAGGCCGCCCAGACCCTCGTCCTCGCCGTGATGCAGGGCCTGATGCCCCGCAAGGGCGAGACCGCTCTCGACCTCTACTGCGGCGTCGGACTCTTCGCCGGCGCGATCGCCGACCGTGTGGGCGACCAGGGCGCGGTCGTCGGGATCGAATCCGGCAAGCGCGCGGTCGAGGACGCCCGCCACAACCTGGCCGACTACCCGCGCGTGCGCATCGAGCAGGGCAAGGTCGAGTCCGCCCTCCCGCGCACCCGGATCACCGACGTCGACCTGATCGTCCTCGACCCGCCCCGCGCGGGCGCCGGCAAGCAGACCGTCAAGCACCTCGCGGGCCTGGGCGCGCGCAGGATCGCCTACGTCGCCTGCGACCCGGCCGCCCTGGCCCGTGACATCGCCTACTTCCGCGACGGCGGCTACCGGGTCCGGACGCTGCGGGCGTTCGACCTGTTTCCGATGACCCACCATGTGGAGTGCGTCGCGATCCTTGAGCCGGCCGAAAAGGGCCGTTGACCTGCGGTTTCGCAGTAGTGTCTGCGTGTCTCGACTGACCTTCCCCTCGTAGCGTAGAGGCCGTGACTGCAGGGGAAGTCGGGAGTCATGGCGGAGAAGAGGCGGAAGTTCGACGCGGAGTTCTGTGAGGGGGCTGTGCGAATCGTGACCGAGGAGGGAAAGTTGTACCTGGCCACGGTCATCGACCTGGTCTCGCGCCGACCGCTCGGCTATGCGATGGGTGCGCATCACGACGCTGCCCTGGTCGCCGCGTCGCTGAAGATGGCCGCCACCACGCGCGGTGGCGATGTGGACGGCGTGATCTTCCACTCCGACCGCGGCGGCGAATGCAGTCTCATCCGGACGTGATCAGTCGATATCCGGGTCATCGGACTCTTCGAGGAGTCGGGTCGCGAGGTCGTCGGCCCACTCCACGGCCCAGGTACGAAGCGTGGTGATGGTGGCCTGGTCCAGGCCGTAGGCGGCGAAGGCTTCGTCGTCGGTCCACTCGGTTCCGGCGAGGTTGGCCTGCAGGTCTTCGCGCTCGAAGCGGCCGCGGGCGTGGCGGCGGCCGAATTCCTCGAGATCGGCAGTGTTCCAGCGGCGGGAGGCTGCGAACGCGTCGATCAGGTCACGAGGTGCTCCGCGGCCAGCGAGGGCGCGGACCTTGGTCCCGATCACGTCCTCCTCCGCGAGGACGGGCCCGTACGGGCTCTGGGTGACCGGCCGCCAGAAGATCTCCTTGAGGATGTCGACCTCGCTCGCAGTCCTGCCCGGTGGCCGCGGGCGGACAGCGGGGCGGTCTCCAGCGCGTGCACCTTCCAGCCTCGGGCTTCCAGGCCGGCGCGCAGCGTAGCCGCGATGTCGGCCATGGGCGCCGGGTTCTCGGTGGCGACATCGCGGTCCTGGCTGGGGCGGTTCACGAGGCGGTGCGTCCGGACGGCATAGCCACCGGTGAGGACCAGAGGGTAAGGGGGGAGCTGGTCCTCAAGGGGGCTTGCGGCCGTGTCGGTCCATGCGCCGGCCCTGTGTTGCAGGCCGCCGCTGACGCGGATCCTCGGGCGTTCAGGGGGGAGTGGTCGTACCGTGGAGTCCTGGCCGTCCGCCTGCCCGCTCAGACGATCACGTCGGCGAGCATGAGGGCCGCCACCCCCAGCAGGACGTAGGCGAAGACGCGTTGCAGGGTCTCCCCAGCGATCTTGGACGCGAGGTGTTTGCCGTCCCAGGCGCCGAGGATCGCCGCAGCGGTGAAGGGGGCGATCACCTCCCAGCGCAGGTCTCCGCCCGTCCCCGTCCGTGCGGTGAGCGCGGCCAGCGAGTTCACGGTGATGACCAGCAGGCTGGTGCCCACGGCCTGCTTCATCCGCAGGCCCAGAACGCCCACCAGGGCGGGAACCGCGAGGAACCCTCCGCCGACGCCGAGAAGTCCCGTCACGGCACCGAGTCCGGCCCCGGCGCCGGCCGCCTTCGCGGGCCGTATCCGCTCCGGAGGCCCGGACCCGGTCGGCCAGAGCATCCGCACCGCGGCCAGCGCGGCGACGACCGCGAAGGCCCCGGTGAGCAGGGCCGCCGGGACGCGCCCTGCAACGGCTCCGGCGAGGAACGCCGGTACGACGCCCGCGAGCGCGAACAGCGCACCGGTCTTCCAGGCGACGTTGCCGTCCCGGGCGTGGGCGTAGAGGGCGGTCGCCGAGGTGGCGGTGACGATGATCAGGCTGGCGGTGGTCGCTGCCGCCGGGGAGAACCCGAGCAGGTAGATCAGCGCCGGGACCGCGAGCACGCTGCCACCGCCACCGAGAGCACCGAGGGCCAGGCCGATGACGGCCCCGGCGACCAGGGCGAGGATCAGGACGCTCACGCTATCGAGCCGCCGTTGCCGCGTTCGTCCACGACCGGGCCGGTGATGACGGTCAGTCCGGCCTCGGCGGCGGCGTCGAAGTCGTCGTCCACGGCGACGACCTGTCGTCCGGCGGCGTCCAGCAGTGATGCCGCGATGCCCGCGCGCATGCCGCCCGCGCAGTGCACCCACACCGTCCCGTCCGGGACCTCGCCGAGACGGCGGTGCACCTCGTGGATCGGTATGTGGACCGATCCCGCTATCCGGCCCTCGGCACGCTCGGAATCGCGGCGCACGTCCAGGACTACGACTCCCGCCGGGTCCTCGGCCGCGAGTTCCGCGAACGTGGCGCGCGGGAAGGAGGTGGCGCTCTCACCGTCACGGAGCCAGGTCGCGGGACCGCCGGTCGCGGCGGCTGCCGGTCGGTCGATGCCGACCCGGACCAGCTCCCGCTGAGCCGCCGCCAATTGGCCAGCCGACTCGGCGAGCAGGGTGACGGGCCTGCCCCACGGGATCATCCAGGCCAGATAGGTCGCGAGCTTGCCGTCCACCTCGAAGTTGAAGGAACCCGCGACATGCCCCTCGGCGAACGCGATCCGGTTGCGCAGGTCCACGATCCACTCACCGGCCGCGAGCCGCGCGGCGATCTCCTCCGGGTCGGCGACGGCGGGCGCGGTGAGGTCGACCGGCGCCGGGCCGGCCGCGTTGGCCGGACCCATGTGCGCGTAGTAGGCGGGTACGTTTTCCAAGCCTGTGAGCAGCTCGGCGACGAAGGTGTCCACGTCCACGGTCAGAGCCGTGTTGGCCGCCTTCTCCTTGCCGATCGTCGTCGCGTCGCCGTCGGCCTGCGCGGAGGAGCAGAAGCTGCCGAACCCGTGCGTGGGCAGGACAGCCGTGTCGTCGGGCAGGGTGTCGGCCAGACGGTGGGCAGAGGCGTGCTGTGCGCGGGCCAGTTCCTCGGTCAGTCGCGGCTCGACCAGGTCCGGCCGACCCACCGTGCCGATGAGGAGGGAGCCACCGGTGAACGCGGCCACAGGCCGGCCCGCCTCGCCGAGGACGTAGGCGGTGTGGTGCGGAGTGTGCCCGGGGGTCGCCACGGCGGTCAGGGCCAGATCGGTGTCGACGTCCACGGTGTCGCCGTCGGCGACCGGGGTCCGGAGGAACGAGACGCGCGCAGCGGCCGGCACCAGGTAGACGGCGCCTGTGATGCGGGCCAGTTCCAGGCCGCCGGTCACGTAGTCGTTGTGGATGTGCGTCTCGACGACGTGAGTGATCCGCACGCCTCGTCGCGCGGCAGCCGCGAGTACCTGGTCGATGTCGCGAGGCGGATCGACAGCCACTGCCGCCTGCTCACCACCGGCGAGGTAACTGCGGTTGCCCAGACCCTTGAGCTCAAGGGTGTCAACGAAGAACACGGTCGATGCTCCCTTCACGTGAAAATTACCCCCTGGGGTATGCAATCACTCTAACACCCTTACCCCCGGGGGTATATTTCGAAGGGTGGCGACCGTACCCTCAGGCGTGGCTGATGTGTGATCACGGCCCGCGGGCCTGGCGCTGAGCTGTCGGGATCGCGCCGTTCGTACCACGGGAAGGGTGCTCAAGCGGCGGTGGTCTTCTGTTCCTGGAACTCGCGGAAGGCGGCGAAGGCGCGCGGGCCGTAGACCGTACCCGGCCCACCATTCATCAAGACGGCGACCCCTATCGTCTCGGCTGCCTCCTGCTCGGTGGCGCCGTGCCGGACGGCGGCTTGGGCGTGGTGGGCGATGCAGCCGTCACACTCCTTGCTCACCGCGATGGCCAACGCAATGAGTTCCTTGGTCTTGGCGTCCAGTGCACCGGATTCCAGCGCGCTGTCGTGGAGCTGCTTGTAGCCCTCGTACACCTGCGGGATCGCGCGCCGCAGGTCACGGCCGGGTGCCCGCAGTTCGTCCCGTACCTGGGTGCCGTACGACATGATGCGTCTCCGCTCCTGGCGGCCGCCTGCCACCGGAGCGACGCATGGGAACACGGCGCCGGGCGGTGGAGGGCGACAGTGGTGATGCGCGGCAGGCTCACCACCGGCATGTTCGCCGTAACGGTTGCCGCGCAGGGCCGACGGCCGGTCCGTGCCTCCATCGTTGCGCCGCATCCCGCCGGGGGCCAGTGCGTCGCGGCCCCCCGGGTGACGTCATGTCGGGGTACACCGTGCGGCGGCCTCGGGGGGCGGGCGGTGGTTGGCTCTGCACGTGTCCCGACGGCTCACGTACTGCCTTCTGTAACGGTGGCGAGTGCTGCGTCGAGGCGGCGCGCCGCCTCGCCCGCCACGGGAGCCATGGCGTCGACGCCGGTGAGCGTGACCATGGTCGCGGGGTCGATCGCCTGCACGATCACCTGGTCGCCGTCGGTGCGGACCACGACGTTGCAGGGAAGCAGCAGCCCGATCGAGCGGTCGGCATCCAGGGCCTGACGGGCGAGTGGGGGGTTGCACGCTCCGAGGATCAGGTACGGCTCCATGTCGTGGCCGAGTTTCGCCTTGAGCGTGGCCTGGACGTCGATCTCGCTCAGGATGCCAAAGCCCTGGTCGGCGAGGGCGCGCCGGACGGTCTCCACCGTCTCGTCGAAGGTTCCGGAGACCTTGATGATGCGGTCGTAGGGCATGGTCTTCACCTCACTCTTCGGATGGCGACCGCCTCGGCATACGGCCGCCCCGGTCGTCGTGCTGCCGGCGGTCGGCCCAGGGTTGGGCCGCGAACGGCATGATGTCCTGACGCACCCGTCCAGAGACGGACGACAGGCGTTGAGAGACAGTTCGGTCCTTCGGGCTGACCTCGGGATGACGCTCCGGGCGTCAGTTTCGCTCGGCCGTGCGGGTGGCGGCCTGCCGGTGGACGTCGTCCATGGCGGTGGACCGAATCCTGGTGATCAGTTCCTCCAGGGCCTGTGGCGGCAGTGCGCCGGGCTGTGCGTAGAGAACGGTCCGGTCGCGGACGGCCATCAGGGTGGGGATGGATGAGATCCGGAAGGCGCCGGCGAGTTCTGGCTGTGCCTCGGTGTCGACCTTGCCGAAGACGATGTCCGGGTGGCGCTCGGCCGCCCGCTCGTAGACGGGGCCGAACATGCGGCAGGGTCCGCACCATCCTGCCCAGAAGTCGATCAGCACGATCTCAGAGCCCGTGACGGTCTCCTCGAAGTTTTCCTTGGTCAACTCGACGGTCGGCATGGGTTCCACTCTCCTCCTGTATACCCGGTGGGGTATATGGGAGCTTCAACGGACGTAAGGGCGGGATTGTTCCGAGTTCCCGCGGTTCCATTGACCAATAGATACCTAGGGGGGTATTTGACAGCGCCGGCGGGAGGTGCTTACCGTCGAAGACCTAATACCCAGGGGGGTATCTGGAGGTGAATCTCGCTCATGGCTCGTGAAGTGGATCTGGAGACCTTCGCCGCGGCCTGGACTGCCGGCGCCGTGGTTCTCGACGTGCGGGAGCCTGAGGAGTACCGGATGGAGCATGTGCCTGGTGCGCACCTCGCCCCGCTGTCCGCACTGGCCGCCGCGCTGCCCCGCGTACTCAAGGGGCGAACGGTGTACGTGATCCGCGCGAGCGGCAACCGCAGTCAGTGGGCCGCGGACCGCCTTGCCGCCGTCGGGGTGGATGCCCTTTCCGTCGCCGGTGGGACCCGGGGCTGGGCCGGCACGGGCCGCCCGGTCGTGACGGGGTCCGCCCCCGGGGTGGTCTGACCCTCCCCCGTTCACGCGGGCCCGCCCCTCCGGGGGGCGGGCCACCTTTTGACCTCTCGGGTACCCCCCAGGGTATCTGAGTCATCGCCTACGGAGGTTTCCGTGTTCTTCGCCCAGTACTACCTCGACTGCCTCTCGCAGGCGTCGTACATGATCGCCGACGAGACCACCGGCAAGGCGGTGGTCGTCGACCCCCGCCGGGACGTCTCGGAGTACCTGGCGGATGCCGAGGCTCGCGGCTTCACCGTGGTCGGCGTCATCAACACTCACTTCCACGCGGACTTCGTCGCCGGACACCTCGAGATGGCGGCCGAGACCGGCGCCTGGATCGGCTACGGCCGGCGCGCCGAGACGGAGTACCCGATCCGCAAGCTCGCCGACGGCGAGACGATCAGCCTCGGCGACGTCACCCTGGAGATCATGGAGACCCCCGGGCACACCCCGGAATCGATCAGCGTGCTGGTCCACGAGCACGGCCAGGACACCGTCCCGTACGGCGTGCTTACCGGCGACGCGCTCTTCATCGGCGACGTGGGCCGCCCCGACCTGCTCGCCTCCGTCGGTGTCACCGCCGAGGAACTCGGCGCCATGCTCTACGACAGTGTCCAGAACAAGCTGATGGGCCTGCCGGACGAGGTGCGGATCTTCCCCGCGCACGGCGCCGGATCCGCCTGCGGCAAGAACCTTTCGACGGAGAAGCAGTCCACCGTCGGCGAGCAGCGTGCCACCAACTACGCCTGCGCGCCCATGTCGCGGGAGGGCTTCGTGGCGATCGTGACCGCCGGTCAGTCCGCTGCTCCCGGCTACTTCGTCTACGACGCGATCCTGAACCGCAGTGAGCGACCGCTGTTCGATCCGGCCGCCGCACCGAGGCCGCTGAGTGTCGAGGACTTCACCGGCCTCCGCGCCTCCGGCGCCGTGGTGGTCGACGCTCGTGACCCGCAGGAGTTCGCCGCCGGACACCTGCGCGGCTCGGTGAACGTGCCGGCCGACGGCCGCTTCGCCGAGCAGGCCGGCACCGTCCTGCCCGCCGACGCCGACCTGCTGGTCGTCGCCCCGCAGAATCGCGAGGAGGAGATCGTCACGCGCCTGGCCCGGATCGGCTTCGACCGCGTGGCCGGATACCTACGCTCTCCGGATGACGCCCTGACCGCCCTGGCCGACGAGGTCACCCCGGCCGGCCGCCTCACCGCCGCCCAGGTCCGTGCCGCGCTGGCGGGCGACAACCCGCCGGTCGTCATCGACGTCCGCAACTGCGGCGAGCGCGGAGACAACGGTTTCATCGACGGCGCTCTGCACATCGCGCTCGGCGAGCTGCCCCGCCGCCTAGACGAGGTTCCCCGCGACCGGCCCCTGGTCCTGCACTGCGCGGGCGGCCACCGCTCCTCGATCGCCGCGAGCCTGCTGCGCCACCACGGCTTCACCGACGTCTCGGACATCCTCGGCGGCTACGCCGCCTGGTCGCCACTGAACACCCCCGCGACCGTCTGACCGGCTGCCGTCATCACAGGCCGGGCCCTCTCGGCCGCGACGAACCGCCGGCGCCCCTACGGGGAGACCCTCTGCCCTGACGGGCCCTCCTGGCGTGGGCGCCGGCCCCCGACCCTGACCTCACATATACCCCGCTCCGTATTTCTCTGCGGAGTCACCTCACCACGACGGAGTTCTCATGACGACCGACGCCTCCCGTATCGCCGGCCTCACCCCCACCGCCCTTCAGCGGCTGATCGACAGCGGGCGCGGTCCCCGCGTGCTGGACGTGCGGACCCCGGGCGAGTTCCGGACGGTCCACATCCCCGGTTCCTACAACGTCCCGTTGGACACCCTGCGTGAGCACCGCGCCGAACTCCTGACCCACCTCGGCGAGGACGTCGTCCTTGTCTGTCGTTCCGGTGCCCGCGCTGCCCAGGCCGAGCAGGCCCTTGCCGAGGCCGGTCTGTCGAACCTGCGCGTCCTGGACGGCGGCATGATGGCCTGGGAGGCCGCCGGCGCTCCCGTCAACCGGGGCGAGGCGCGCTGGGACCTGGAGCGCCAGGTCCGCCTGATTGCCGGATCGATCGTGCTCGTCACCGGCGTCTTGGGCGTGTTCGTGCCCGGAGCGCACCTGATCGGCACCGCGATCGGCGCCGGGCTGACGTTCGCCGCGCTCGGCAACACCTGTGCCATGGGCATGATGCTGGCCAAGCTGCCCTACAACCGCGGCCCGCGCACCGACATCCGCACCGTCATCGCCTCCCTGCGGGACCGCTCGTGATCACGCTCGTCCTCGTGGCGTCCGTCCTGATCGGCGTCAGTCTGGGCATCCTCGGTGGCGGCGGTTCGATGGACCCGCCCCAGGTAGGCTCCCGGGAATCGGCCGCACACCGCTAGCGTTATACCCAGCGGGGTATTCTTGAGTCGATGGTCGGTGAGAGGGAGGAACCCGGTGAAGGTGGAAGAAGAGGCGGCGACCGCGATCCTCAACCGGCTGCGGCGCGCTCAAGGGCAGCTCGCGGGCGTCATCGCCATGATTGAGGCCGGCCGCGACTGCAAGGATGTCGTCACGCAGCTCGCCGCCGTGTCCCGCGCCCTCGACCGGGCCGGATTCAAGATCGTCGCGAGCGGGATGCGCCAGTGCCTCGCCGAGAGCGAGGAAGGCGCACCCCCCATGACCGAGCAGGAACTGGAGAAGCTCTTCCTCACGCTCGCGTGACACACGACCGGTCCGCACCACCCCACCGCACCGCGAGAGACGGAGACGAGATCTGTGGTGTCACAAGGGACGGAAGCGGGCGCCAGGCCGGGCGGGCGAATCCGCGACTCACGGCCCTGCTCACCTGCGTGATGGCGGTCTCCATGCTCCAGTTGTTCCTGCTGGGAGCGCTCGGCCCGCGCCCGGTGGACGACCTGGACGTCTTTCCTACGGTGCTCGGCCTGACCACGACCGTCGGCTTCGGCACCGCCGCCCTCCTCTCCCCGGTCGGGGGGCGGATCGTGGACCGGACCGGTCCACGGCGCTCGCTGCTGCTGGTGGCCTCGGCCGTCGCCTTGGCCCTGACCGGTGCCGCCCCCGGTGCCGGGCTCCTGCTGGGCGCGGTGGCTCTGAGCGGCGTCCCGCAGGCGCTCGCCGCCCCGGCCACCGACACGGCCGTCCTGGCAGCCGTGGCCCCCGAACGGCGCGGTGCGGTGACCGGAACGAAGCAGTCGGGCGTGCAACTCGGGGCGTTCGCGGCGGGACTTCCGTCGGCCGGGCTCGCCGCGGATCTCGGCCGGCGTGCCGCCGAGTTCACGGCCGCCGTGGCCGTCGCGTACGTGTGGTCTCGCCGCGACCGGCGGGTGTCGGCCCCGTGAGCGGCGTGGCGGGCGACTGGGCGGACCGGGCCCTGGCCGCCGTGATGGAGCGTGTCACCACGACCGAGTCCCAGGTCGGGGAGCGGTTCCCGCTGTACGCGGATCCCCGGGACGGGGTCTGGAAGACGACCGGCCGCGGGTCCTGGACCGGCGGCTTCTGGGCCGGGCTGCTGTGGCTGCGGGCACGCTACAGCGGATCGGCGGCCGATCGGCGTGCGGCTGCCAGTCGTACGGCGGCTCTGGCACCCTGGGCCGACGCGGACACGGTCACCCGGGGCCTGATCCTCTGGTACCCGACCGCCCTCGCCGACGGTGACTCGGAGGCGGCCGCGCTTCAGGAGCGTGCCGCGCGTGCCGTTCTCGCGGCCCGCCACCCCGAACTCGGCGTCGTCCCCTGGGGGGACGCCTTCGGCGGCCCTCGGCTGCAGGCCCGTGCCGACGGCGTGCCCGGGACCGTGCCCCTGCTGGCGACGGTCGCGCCCGCGGCCGCGGCCGGGCACCTGCACCAGCACCTGGACCTGTGCCTCGGAGCCGACGGGGAACCGCTCCCCGCCTGGAGGTTCGAGGGGACGGGGGCGGGCTGGCAACCGTGCGAGGAGCCTGGGCCCGGGTGGAGCCGAGGCCGGGCCTGGCTGCTCCTCGCGGTCGCGGAGGCCCTGCTCCTTCCCGAGGTCGCCGCCCATGACCGCGGCCGACTGACAGCGGCGGCCCGGCACCTGCTCTCGCTGGAGGGAGCCCTGTCCGGTCCTTTCGTGCTCCCGGACGACACCACGGCCCCGCGCGGCCCCCTGGACACCTCGGCGGCGGCGATCACCGCGGTCGCTCTCCTCAAACTCGCCCGTGTGTCCGAGGACTGGGCACACGCCTGCTCCTACCGGGGGGTCGTCACGCTGAGCACCCTGGCCGCCGGCCACCTCACGTACGGGAAGTCCGGCCGCCCCGCGGGCATGCTGCTGGACGGATGCTACGACGCCGGCCGGGGCCTGGCCGAGTGCCACGAACTGGTCTGGGGCGACTTCTTCCTCGCTCTCGGCCTGGCCTCGCTGAACGGTCTGGTCGACCTCACCCGCGTGTAGCGGCGCCCCCGGAGTGTCCGCGGAGGACCCGGCGGGCGACCGAGGTGACGTGGAGTTCGTCGGGGCCGTCCAGGATGCGCGCGGCCCTTCCGCCTCGGAACAGCGCGGGCAGGGGGGTGTCCGGGCCCAGGCCGGCCGCTCCGAACACCTGGATCGCCGCGTCGGCCACCTGCTGGAGCATCCGCGCCGAGGCGACCTTGGCCAGGCCCACCTCCGTACGGGCGTCCTGCCCGGCGGCGATCAGCGCCGCCGCCTCGTGGACCAGCGGCCGGGTGGTGCGCAGGGCCAGGAGCGCGTCGAACACGTGCTGCTGGACGAGCTGGTGGTCGGCCGGCACACCGCCCGACCCACGGCGGGTGACGGCCCGATCGCACATGAGGTCGAAGGCCCGCTGGGCCTGGCCGAGCCAGCGCAGGCAGCGCAGCGCCCTGCCGATCGCGAGCCGCTCACCCGCGACGGCCAGAGCTCCGCCCTCCGGCCCCACGAGGTGTCCGTCCGGAACCGTGACGCCGTCGAACTCGATCTCGTACTGTCCCGTCGCGCCGAGCACGGGAAGCTCCCGCACCACCCGGAATCCGGGCGCGTCGGTCGGGACCAGGAGCAGTGATAGGCCGTCCCGGTCGCCCGGAGCGCCCCCGGTCCTGGTCAGTACGGTCACCAGGTCGGCTCCGGCCGCCCCGGAGACGAACCACTTGCGGCCGCTGACGCGCCAGCCGCCGTCCGGTGCGCGGGTGGCGGTGGTGGAGGTCAGCCAGGGTTCGGTGCCGGGGGTGTCGGGTTCCGTCATGGCGTAGCAGGTCCGCATGGTCCCCGCGACGAGAGGGCGCAGGCAGGCGTCGCGGACCGGGTCGGTCGCGTGCCGGGACAGCAGGGTCACGTCCAGCAGGGGAGCGGAACCGAGGGCGGCGGGGCCGTGGTCGCTGGCTCCCTCGGCCTCGGCCAGCCGCGCGTACGCGGCGAACGACAGTCCGCCGCCGCCCAGTTCCGAGGGGAGCGGCAGGGCCCAGAGCCCTTCCGCGCGGGCCCGGGCCTGGAGTTCGGCCAGGGCATCGGCCGCCGCCGGTCCGCCGGCGTCGAGCACCGGCTCCGCCGGTACCACCACGGAGCCGACGAACTGTCGTACACGCTCGCCCAACCCGGCCGGCGCCGGCCCGGATCGGGTGGGGTTGTCCACCGGCACGGCGGGATCCTGCACGGCGTTGCCTCCTCGACTGCCCGGGAACTCCCGGGAACGTGTGTCCGACTCTCTCTGTGGAACTGGTCGGGCGCACCGGCGTCCTGGTTCCCGTCTTCGGTACGACTCGGGCGCCGGCCACCGCCGCGCGCCGGGAGAGGAGAGGCATGGCGTCACCAGCAACCACGGCGACCCTTGGACCACTCGGCGCGATGGACACCACCGTCTCGGGACCCGTGGAGATCGCCGGCGTCGTCGCCGCGCACCTGAACCTGCTCGGGGCCCGTGCGAACCGTGCGCCGGGCGCGGTCGGGAACGGGGGGATCACGGTGAGCGGTCACGGTTTCGACCCGGTGTCCGCCACCGCGTACTGGGGCGGCCCCGGGAGTGGCCTTGTCGACGAGGCCACGGTCCAGGCCGCCACAGGCGTGATGGCCGTCCATGGCCGTCGGACCGGCCCCCCGGCCGGGCTGGCCGCCGACTACACCGCTACGGCCACCGCCGTGCTCACCGTCCAGGGCCTGCTCGCCGCTCTGATCGGGCAGGCTCGCGGAGTCACCGGAACGAGCCGCCTGAGCACCGGAGCGGACCGGGCCGGACTGCTCGCGGTCTCCCAGTACCTGGCCGCCGCCGGCGCGGACGAGGGCGAGGCCGCCGAACTCGCCCCCGGAGGACCACCCTTCTCCTGCGCCGAGGGCGTCCTCTTCGAGCTGGAGACCCTCGACCCGGGTGTGTGGGCGGCCTTCTGGCGGACCCTGGACGCGCCCGCCGACGCGATCCGGGCGGGATGGCGCCCCTTCCAGTTCCGCTACGCCACGGCGTGCGCGCCCTTCCCACCGGTACTGCACGAGGTCACGCGCGCCAGGCCGCTGGCGGAGATCCGCAGGGCCGCGGACCTTTCGGGTGCCGAGGTGTGTGTCCTGCGGACCCTGGCGGAGCGACATGCCGAGGCCGACGGCGCGCCCCCGTGGTCCTTCCGGCCGCTCGGCGGCGACACGTCGCAGCGGCCCGTGCGCACGGCGAGGCCCGTCGGACCGGCGGCCGACGGCGGTCCGCTGACGGGCCTGACCGTGCTGGAGGCGGGCCGGCGCATCCAGGCGCCCCTGGCCGCCCACCTCCTCGCCCAGTTGGGTGCCGAGGTGATCAGGATCGAGCCGCCGGGCGGGGACCCGCTGCGCGGTATGCCGCCCACCTCCTCGGGCGTATCGGCGCGCTGGCTCGCCCTCAACCGCGGCAAGAAGGCCGTCGAGATCGACATCAAGGCGGCGGCGGACCGCCGCAGGCTGACCGGCATGGCCGCCGGGGCTGACGTGTTCCTCCACAACTGGGCCCCGGGCAAGGCAGCCGAACTGGGCCTGGACGCGGAGGACCTGGCCAGGGCCAACCCCGCCCTCGTGTACGCGTACACCGGCGGCTGGGCGGACCGGATCGACGACGCCCCCATGGGCACCGACTTCATGGTCCAGGCCCGTACCGGCGTCGGCGAGGCGGTGCGCCCCGAGGGCCGGCCGCCCGCACCGTCCCTGATGACACTGCTCGACGTACTCGGCGGACTGCACGGCGCCGAGGCCGTCCTGGCCGGACTCCTGCTGCGCGAGCGCACCGGCCACGGAGTCCGCGTGGACTCCTCCCTGCTGGGGGCGGCCGACACCCTGACCGCGCCCGCGCTGGCGAGGATCGGACGCGGTGAGAACCCACGCCGCCCCGCCGGCTTCCGCCGTCCCCTGCCCACGGCGGACGGCTGGATCGCTCCCGCGGACCGCGACGCCCGGGGCGCCGCGGTCCACGACCTGACCGCGCTGCCCACCACGGAGGCGCTGGCCCTGCTGCACGGCCGCGGCCTGGCCGCGACCACCGTCACCACAGACCTGTCCGACCTGCACCACGATCCGCGATTCGCCGGCGCGATCCACCGCGACGCGCACGGCGCCCCCGCCGTCCCGGCCCCCTGGAGCTTCGCATGACCGTCGACCTGTACGACCTGCTGCCCGCCGGACTCCGCCGCTCCTGGGCGACCGACGGAACCTGCCCCGACCTCGACCTGTACAGCCTCTTCCGGGCCCGCCAGATCGCCGACCCACACCACACCGCGGTCCTCGACGCCAAGGGCAAACTCTGTTACACCGCCCTGGACCGTAAGGTCCGATGTCTCGCCGCCGGCCTCAGAGACCTCGGGATACGCGAGGGCGACGTGGTCGGCGTACAACTCCCCGACCACCGCAACGCCGTCATCGCCGACCTGGCCCTGGCCGCCCTCGGCGCCGTCGCCCTGCCCTTTCCCGTGGGCCGCGGCGTCCTCGAAGCCGAATGCCTGCTGCGCCGCGCCCAGGCCGTCGCCGTCATCGCCGCCGTCGAGCACCGCGAGTTCCGCCACGCCGCCGACCTCAGCACCCTCGCCGGTTCCCTGCCCGAGCTGTGTCACGTCGTCGCCGTCGGCCCCGGGGAGGCACCGGAGGGCACGGTGGCCTGGGCCGGGCTGCTGCGCAGCGACCCGGACGCGTTCGCACCGGCCCGCCCCGACCCCGACAGCGCCGCCCGCATCCTGGTCTCCTCCGGCTCGGAGGCCGAGCCGAAGATGATCGCGTACTCGCACAACGCCCTGGCCGGCGGGCGCGGCAACTTCCTCGCCTCGCTCATGCCGGACCGGACACCGCCCCGCTGCCTCTTCCTCGTCCCGCTGGCCTCCGCGTTCGGATCCAACGGCACGGCGGTGACCCTCGCCCGGCACGGCGGCACGCTGGTCCTGCTCGACCACTTCACTCCGGACGCCGCCCTCGCGGCCCTCCGGGAGCACCGGCCCACCCACGTCCTGGGCGTGCCGACGATGGTCCGCATGCTGCTCGAACGCCTCGACGCCGACGCCGAGCAGCTCCCGGCGCCCACCGCCCTCGTGCTCGGCGGGGCCCCGCTGGACGAGACCACCGCGGCCGCGGCGGCGAAGGCGTTCGGCTGCCCGGTCGTCAACCTCTACGGCTCCGCCGACGGAGTCAACTGCCACACCGGGCTGGCGCACGCGGTCCCGCCCACGGACGGCTCGGGTGTCGTCGCCGGCCGCCCCGACCCGCGTGTCACCGAGATCCGGATCGCCGACCCGGACACCCACGACGCGCTCGCCGACAACGCCGTCGGCGAGATCATCTCCCGGGGCCCGATGTCCCCGCTGTGCTACGTCGGCGCACCCGACCTGGACACCCTCTACCGCACGCCCGAGGGCTGGGTCCGCACCGGCGACCTGGGATTCCTCGACGCCGACGGCGTTCTGCACGTGGTCGGGAGGCTGAAGGACATCGTCATCCGCGGCGGCGCCAACATCAGCCCGGCCGAGGTCGAACGCGAGCTCACCTCGCACCCGCGGGTCCGGGACGTGGTGTGTGTCGGGGTCCCCGACCCGCTGATGGGCGAACGGCTGGCGGCCTGTGTGGTTCCCCGGGGGGCGGAGGCGCCCACCCTGGAGTCCCTCGGCGAGCACCTCGCGGCCCGGGGCGTGGACCGCCGCAAGCACCCCGAACGGCTCCTGGTCGTCCAGGCCATGCCGCTCACGGCGGCGGGCAAGCCCGACCGGGCCGCACTGCGGGAACGTCTCACCACGAGCGTCACGGGCCTCGCCGCTCCGGCGGGCACCCCGTCGTTCGCCGAGGCGGGCTGACGCGTCGGGGCCGGCCACCTGAGGGGACGCGTGGCCGGCCCCGACTCACGCGTAGCGCGACCGGGTCGGAACCCTCCGCCGAGGGGCCCAGCACCGACGACCGTCACGCGTCGTCAGATCGGCCTGACCGAGGCCGGTTGCCGGACGGGGACCGATCGGTGGGCCGGACGCGGATCCGGACCGGTGGGATTCCCGAGGCGAGGTGAGACCGTGCGGAAGCGGAAGCCGGGTGCGTCCGGCGTGGGACGCACCCGAGTGAGCCGCCGCACGGCACGCGCCGCGTACGGGGTCAGGACCCGCCCGTCCCCTTCTTGATCTCGGTCGCCGCGTTGCGGTACACGGCCAGCAGGTCGAGGTCCTCGCCCGGGTAGTTGACGATCTGCACCTGCTTGGCACCGGAGTCGGGCAGCACGGTGCCGGTCGACATGTGGGCGTTGTCCAGGACCAGGGCAGGCTTCTTGCCGGAGAGCCCGGCCAGCTGCGCGGGGGTCACCGCCTCCGGTCCGTACGTGCCGACCGGGGTGATGCCCGCCAGCTTCGCCGCCCACGTGGTGAAGACCTGGGTGACCGTGACGGGGCTCCTGCCGCCGGGCCAGGCGGCCCGGACGTCCTCGTTGAGCTTGCCGTACTCGCTGTCGAAACCCGTCTTCCACCGCGTCGCGGCCTCGGCGGTGCCGAACAGCGCGGCCAGCTTGTCCACCTCGGCCTTGACCTTGTCCGGGTCGTTGTCGAGGTTCACCTCGACCAGCTTCGCCTTCGAGCCCGCCGCCTCCTTGATCTTCGCGGCGTACGGCTCGAAGGGCGCGTACAGCACGAAGTCGGCCTTGGCGACGGCGGCGAGGTCGGAGGGCTTCGGGTCGTAGTCGGGGGCGTGGTGCACCGACTGCGGGACGATGACCTTGACGTCCTCGGCGCCGGCCGCCGTGGCGAAGGCGCCCTCCCAGGTCGTGGTGACCACGACCACGGGCTTCCGCTCGCCGTCGGCCGGCATCGAGGAGGGGGAGGACGTGTCGTCCTTGTCGCCGCCGCAGCCGGTGACGAGGGCCAGGCCGAGCGCGCTCAGTGCGAGGAGGGAAGGGATGCGGACGCCGGTGCGCGCCATGAGGTGGTTCTCCGTTCGGATACGAGGTGCACGGCGAGGACGACCGCCCCCGCCGTCAGGACGAGGACGGGCCCAGGGGGCCAGTCCAGCCACAGGGCCAGCAGGAACCCGGTCAGGTTCACCGCGACCCCGATACCGATCGCCCAGAGGGTGATCGACTTCAGTGAGCTGCCCAGCCGCCGGGCGGCCAGGGCGGGCAGCAGGGTCAGCGCGTCGACGAGCAGCGCCCCGGTCAGCTTGATCGCTCCGGCGACCGCCACGGCCACCAGGACCAGTAGCGCGGCGGTGAGGGCGCGGACCGGGACGCCCGAGCACTCGGCCAGCTCCCGGTCGTACAGCAACAGGCCGACGTCCCGCCGCCGCCACCAGAACAGCGCCGGCACGACGACGGCCAGCACGCCGAGCACGGCCAGATCCGGTGTGCCGACGGACAGGATCGAGCCCCACAGCAGCGCGAACGCGCCCGAGGCGTTCACGCCGGACACCGCCAGGAGCAGCAGTGCTCCCGCGATGGCCAGGCTCATCAGCAGCCCCATCGCACCGGACAGTCCGTCCGGGGTGCGGGCCAGGGGCGCCACGCCCGCCCCGGCCAGGGCGCAGGCCACCAGCGCGCACAGCATCGGGTCGAGTCCCGTGATGAGCCCGACGGCGATACCCAGCAGGGCGACGTGCATCATCGCGAACCGGACCGGCATGATGTCCAGCCCCACGATGATCACGCCGATGACGGGCAGCCCGACGGCCGCCAGCAGCAGGGCCAGCCCGGCCCGCTGGACCGGGACGAGCTGGAGCAGCGCGCCGACGTCGGCGGTCGCGAGGGTGTTCACCGGACCTCCCGCAGCCGGCCCGCCGCCATCTCCAGCACCCGGTCGCACCGATCGGCGAGCGCCCGGTCGTGCGTGACCACGACCAGGGTCACCGGCAACGACGCCAGCACGTCCGCCGCCTCCGCCTGCCCGTCGAAGTCCAGCGCGGCGGTCGGCTCGTCCGCCAGGAGCACCTGCGCTCCGGCGGCGACACAGCCGATCGCCCGCGCGAGGTACATCCGCTGGAGCTGCCCGCCCGACAGGGTGTGCAGCGGCCGCTCGACCAGCCCGCCCACCCCGAGCCGGTCGGCCGCTTCCCTGGCCTCCGCCGGCGCGGTGCTGCTGGCGAGCAGTTCGGCACCGAGCAAGGGGAACCGGCCGGCCGCCGGTTTCTGCGGGATCCAGGCGCAGGAGCGCCGCCGCCAGGCCCACTCGGCCGCCGTACGCGTGCCGCGCCCGCCGAGGAGGATCGAGCCGCCCGCCTGCCGGTGCAGACCGAGCACGGCACGCAGCAACGTCGTCTTGCCCGAGCCGTTCGTCCCGGTCAGCGCCACCCGGTCCCCGGCGGCGACCTCCAGGTCCACCCCCGAGACCGCCTCCACCCGGCCGTGCCGGCACGTGACCCCGCGCATCCGCACGTCCAACCCGCCCATCCCACACCCTTCACCGCAGCACGAGTGAGGGGCTGTTCACCCCTCCCGCCACCGCAGTAGTCGGACGGCGCGACGCGCTGGTTCCGGGACTCGACGACTTCCTGGTCCGGCACCCGCAGCCAGCTGGTCCAGGGAGGGGGGTCGTGTCGCTCATCGCTGTGAGGGACCTCACCCGTCAGCGGGGCGAGGGGCGCCACTCCCCGTCCAGGGAGGTCAACTCCGTTGTGTGGAACAGATACTGACGGTCTGTGGGCGATCGTGTCGGCGGGGGATCGCCGCGGCGGCGGTCCCGGCCCCGTCCGGCCGGCGCTATTTTGTGGCCGTGCGCGGACCCGGGAACTGGCTGAGGCGGACCTGGGCGGGTCTGCTCGGGTCCTCCGCATGCCTGCTGCTGGGTGCCGCCGGGCACGTGGCGGCGGGGGGGACGGCTGCCCGGCGCGACCGCTCTCGCGGGGCTCTTCGCCGTGCCGGCGGTCGTGTGCGGCGCGCTCTCGGCGATGCGCCGTCACCGCTTCGCGGCCACCGTCGTGACCCTCGGCCTCGCCCAGAGCGTCCTGCACCTCGTCTTCCACGCCATGACCGGCGGCCACGGCGACGCCACGACGTCGCCCGGCGGGGAGCGCGTGGAGCACATGGGCCACCCCGGGCACCACGGCATGCCGGCCGGCCCGGGGGCGTCCGGGCATTCCGTGGACACGGGCATGACGCTGGCCCACACGCTCGCGGCGCTCGGCGCGGCGGTGTTCCTGATCCACGGCGAGCGCGTCCTGGGGCGCCTGTCCCGTCTGCTCCTGCCGCCGCTCCCGCGCGCTTTCGTACCGGTGACGGTGCCGGTCCTTCCCGAGCGGCCGGGCGCGGAGCCCGACGACACCCTGCCCGCCCCGCGCGGGGCCCTGCTCGCACGCGCCCGCTCCCGGCGCGGCCCTCCCCGGGCGACGCACGCCTGATCGTCACCGCCGTACCCGGCGGCCCTTCCCGTACCGGCGGCGCCCCGTGCGTCCGGTGCGGTTCCCGTACCTCCCCCTGGAGCACACCCATGTCTTCAGCCACCGAGACGACCAGACCGAGAGACCCCTCCGGAGCGCCCGGGGCGGCGCCCGCCGGCCGGTCCCGGCAGGGCGTGCGCGCCCTGCTCGTCCGGCTCCACTTCTACGCCGGGGTGTTCGTCGCCCCGTTCCTTTTCGTCGCGGCCGTGACCGGCCTCCTCTACGCCTTCACTCCGCAGCTCGACCAGCTCCTCTACGGCGACCAGCTGCGGGTGGAGAAGGCCGGCGAGCGGGTCCTGCCGCTGTCGGAGCAGATAGTCGCCGCCCGGGCCGTCCACCCCGAGGGCGCCCTGGACTCGGTGGTCACCCCGCCGGGCCCGGAGGACACCACGCGGGTCGTCCTGTCCCTCCCGGAGCTCGGGGAGAAGCAGCGGACCGTCTTCGTCGACCCGTACACGGCCGAGGTGAAGGGAGAACTGACCACCTGGTTCGGTTCCACCCCGGCGACCACCTGGCTGGACGACCTGCACCGCAACCTGCACCTCGGGGAGTTCGGCCGGCTCTACTCCGAGGTCGCGGCGAGCTGGCTGTGGGTGATCGTCGCCGGCGGCCTGGTGCTGTGGATCGGCCGCGACCGCGGGCAGCGGGCCAGGTCGGCGCGCGGCGTCCTGCTGCCCGACCGCACCGCCCGCGGCGTGCGCCGCACCCGTGGTTTCCACGCCGCGACCGGCGTGTGGCTCGCCCTGGGCCTGTTCTTCCTGAGCGCGACCGGTCTGACCTGGTCCCACTACGCCGGTGAGCGTTTCGGCCAGGTCCTCGACGCCGCCGAGGGCCATGCCCCGGAACTGGACACTCAGCTGCCCGACGCCCCGGCCCCGGCGGCGGGCGGCGACGAGCACGCCGGCCACGCCGGACACGACATGTCCGGGCAGAGCCCGCGGGCGGACCCGGCGGACTTCGACAAGGCGCTGGAGACGGCTCGGAACGCCGGTCTCGGTGGCACCGTCACCCTGACCCCGCCCGTCGACGCCGCCGGCGGCTGGGTGGTGGCGCAGTCCGACAACGTGTGGCCGGTCCACTACGACCGTGTGGCGGTGGACGTAGCCAAGGGTGCCAAGGGTGCGGTCACCTCGCACGTGCGCTGGGCCGACTACCCGGTCCTCGCCAAGCTGACCAAGCTCGGCGTCCAGGGGCACATGGGCGTGCTGTTCGGGATCGTCAACCAGATCCTGCTCGCCCTGATCGCCGTCGGACTGATCGCGGTGACCTTCTGGGGCTACCGCATGTGGTGGCAGCGCCGCCCCACCCGCGAGGACCGCTCCGCACCTGTCGGCAAGGCTCCCGCGCGCGGGACCTGGCGGCAGCTCCCGCTGCCCGTGCTGGTCATCGGCGTCCCGCTCGTGATCGCACTCGGCTGGGCGCTGCCCCTCCTCGGCGTCACCCTGGCCGCGTTCCTGGTTGCCGACGTCGCCGTCGCCCTGGCGCGGCGCGCCCGCGCGGTGTGACGCCCCGGCCCGGGTCCACCCCGTGTGGCCCCGGGCCGTGACCGGGACCCGCCTCCGGGCGGAGTGACTCACGTCACTCCCCTGTCGGGGGAACTACCCCTCCCCGGTATCCGACTCCTGGCGTACCCCCGTCGACGGGACGGGTCGCGACCGGAGGCCGTTGCCGTGGACCACAGGCCGGTTCGTACGAGGGTGTTCCCCCGCTTCCCGCCACCGCTCGCGGTGTGCGGGTTCCTCCTCCTGCTGGGCGTGGTGTTCGTCGGTGCCTACGCGGCGGGTGCGGCGGTCGGGCCCGTCGCGCCCGGCATCGTGGGCCCCGCGTCGTCCGGCCCCGGGCAGGGCGACGCGACTCCCGGGCACCACTCGGGCGGCCACTGACCAGCGCGGAGCTCCGGACCGGCGCCGTCACGGACCTCGTGGGCGGCATGACGTGCGGAGCCCGTGTACGCCGTGTGGAGCGCGAGCTCGGCCGGTCGCCGGGTGACGCACCCCGCGAGGGGCGTGCGGGGGCCGCTCCGCGGCCGGGTACCAGGGCCGCGTTCAGGCCACCGGCCCCGGCACCGACCACCACGTCGTACACGGAACCGTTCCGTGCGTCGCTGTTCGTCCCGTTTCCGTCGATCACATCGTTCACGGTGACCACCTCCGCCCACAGCGTGCGATCACGGCCCGATCCTGGCGACGTTCGTTGCCGTTTCCGGGACGTGGATGTGTCAAGGGGAAGCGTGGACCACTCACCCGCCGTCACCCGAGTCCTCGCCGAAGTCGCCCCCGCCTCCAGCGCCCGCACACCCGGCGCGGCGTCACCACGGCCAACCCCGACCACTGACCGCCGCCGGCGGTCCCCCTGGGGAGCGGCGGCCTGGTCCCCTTGCGTCTCCTGTCGTGGAGAATGACCATGAGAACGGAGACGGTCGGCGCCGAGGTGGGCACATGGGAAAGTCGCAGATCGACTACGCGACGATCTTCCACGCCCTGCCGGGCATGGTGGCTCTGCTCACTCCTGACCTGGTGTACGCCGACGCCAACGAGGACTTCCTCCGGCTGACCGGGCGCACCCGCGAGCAGCTGCTGGGGCGGTACATCTTCGATGTCTTCCCCGAGAACCCCAACGACCCGGCCTCGGCCGGCATGCGGGAGACCCAGGCGTCGATGCAGCGCGTGGTGGCCACCGGCGAGCGCGACACGATGGCGCTGCTTCGCTATGACATCGAGGACCCCGAGCGGCCCGGCCACTGGGTGGAGCACTACTGGAGCCCGGTCAACGCACCCGTGCTGGGTCCGGACGGACGGGTGGTGCTGATCCTGCACCGGGTGGAGGAGATCACCGAGCTCATCCATGCCCGCGGCGAGACGGACAGGGACAGCAGCCGGGCCCGCGTGCTGGAGGCCGAGCTCTACACCCGCTCACGCGAACTGCAGGAGATCAACGAGCGTCTGCGCCGGGCGCAGGAGCGTGACCGCGAGGTCGCCCTGGCCCTGCAGGCGGCGATGCTGCCGGCCCCCCCACCCGTCGGTCACCACCGGGCAGCGGTCCGCTACCGGCCTGCCGTCGGGACCCTGAACGTCTGCGGTGACTGGTATGACCTGGTCGACCTGCCGGGTGACCGTATCGCGGTCGCTGTCGGAGACGTCGTCGGCCATGGCCTGGAAGCGGCCTGCGTCATGGGCCAGCTGCGCAGCGCGCTGAGCGCGGCCGCCCGTGTCACCGACGGCCCGGCCAGGGCTCTGGAGGCACTCGGCCTCTATGCCCGCCATGTCGACGGTGCCGAGTCCACCACGGTGGTGAAGATCTTCATCGACTGGGGCACCCACACCCTCACGTACAGCTGTGCCGGCCACCCTCCGCCCGCCCTGCTCCACCCCGGCGGCACCGTGGTCTTCCTCGACCAGGCGACCGATCCGCCGCTCGGCGCGGGCCTCGAGAACGTCTCGCGGCCGGAGGCCAGTACGGCCTTCGCCGAGGGAGCCACGCTGGTCCTCTACTCCGACGGTCTGATCGAACGCCGTACCGAGGACATCGACGTCGGCCTCGCGCGCCTCGCCGACTCCCTCGTCCACCACGGGCGAGCCGACCTCGAGGCGCTGGCCGATGCCCTTCTGGCCGACCTGCTCCCACCCACCGGGAACACCGACGACACGGCGCTGGTCCTCATCCGCCTGTGACCCCGTGGCGTCGGGAGTCAGAGCCGCGCCGCGGTGGAACCGGAATCGGAACCATGTCCGATTTGATTCTTCGGGCAGTTCTGCCAACGTGGTGAGTGCCATGCCCCACAGATCCCGCGGCTCTGCCCGCGAAGGCGCCGCCGGGGCCCTGACGCCGAACGGCGAGCCCGTTCTCGCCGCGCGGTTCGCCGTCCCCAGGGTGCCCGGAGTGTTCGTCCGCAGGCGCCGCGTGACCGAGCGTCTCACTCGGGCCCTGTCCGGTCCCGGGCGCTTGGTGCTGGTCAACGGGCCGGCGGGGGCGGGCAAGACGTTGCTGGTCGCGGACTGGGCCGGCCGGCCATCCCTGCCGGGCCGGCTGGTGTGGCTGACGGTCGAGTCCGGGGACAACGACCCGGGGATCTTCTGGGCCTACGTACTGGAGGCCCTGCGCCACCGAGGGGTCGCCCTCCCCGACGGTATCGGCAGTCCCGTTCGCCCCGACGGGGTCGACGACCTGCTCCTGTCCCGGCTCGCGGCCTACCTGAACGGCCGCACCGAGCCGGTGATCCTCGTTCTCGACGAGTTCGAGCGGATGTCCGCGCCGGAGGTCGCCGAGGGGTTGCGGTTCGTGCTCCACCACGCCGGCGCGGGGCTGCGCCTGGTCCTCGTCAGCCGTACGGAGCCGCTGCTGCCGCTGCACCGGTACCGGGCCGCCGGCGAGGTGACCGACATCCGCGGTGCCGACCTGGCGTTCCGGCCCGAGGAGACGGGTGTTCTGGTGCGTCGGCACGGGATGTCCCTCTCGGACGAGGGCATCCGCAAGCTGACCGAGCGGACCGGTGGGTGGGCCGCGGGGCTGCGGCTGTGCGTCCTCGCGGCGCAGCGGGCGGAGGACCCGGAGCGTTTCCTGAAGGAGTTCGAGACGGGGCAGAGCGCGGTCGCGGACTTCCTGCTGTCCGAGGTGCTGCACACCCAATCCGTCATGAGCCAGGACCTGCTGCTGCGGATCAGTGTCTGTGCGCGGGTCCATCCGGCACTGGCGGACGCCCTCACCGGACGCGAGGACGGCGGTCCCGTCCTCGCGGAACTGGAGCGCGCGAACGCGTTCGTCGAGCGGATCGGTCACGGGTGGTACCGGCTCCATCCGTTGTTCGCCGAGATCCTGCGCGCTCATCTGAACACCCGGCACCCTGGGCTGGAGCGCGCACTGCACGGCGTGGCCGCCCGCTGGCTGAGCGATGCCGGACTGCTCATGGAGGCTCTGCCACACGCCGCCGACGCGGGGGACTGGACGTTCGCTGCGGACCGGCTCGTCGACGACCTGGCGATCGGGCAACTCTTCACGGGGCTGGGCGCGGACCGTCTCGGCGAGTTGTTCACCGCGATGCCGTCGTCCGTGCCGGGCCCCGCCGCCGACCTGGTTCGCGCTGCCTGCGCACTGGCTCGGTACGACATCGACCGCGGTCTCACGGCTCTGTCCCGTGCGGAGGCCCACCTGCCCCCGGCCGACGCACGGGGCGCGTCGGCGGCCCATCTGAGCTGCGCGTTGCTGCGGGTGCTGGCCGGCCGGCTGCTCGGCTCGCCGGAGACGGCCGAGACCGCCGGCCGCCGCGCCGAGGAGATCGGCGCGCGGGAGGTCCTCGCGGAGCGTCTGGAGGCGCACCCGGAGATCCGGACGCTGAGGCTCGCCGCTCTGGGCTCGGCTCGACTCCGGGCGGGCCGCTTCGGCGCCGCACGGGTGGCGCTGTCCGCCGCCGTGGAGGCGCCCGCCGCCCCCTCGACGGCCCTTCCCCGGCAGGATTCCCTGGAGTGCCTGGCACTGATCGACTTCCTGGAGGGGTGGCCGGGGCGGGCCGAGGCACACGCGCGGCAGGCGGTCGTCGAGGCGGAGCGGTCCGGTGTGCCGTCCTCGGCGCGTACCTCGCTGGGACAACTGGTGCTGGCGGCCGTCGGGATCGAGCGCGACGAACTCGCCTCCGCCCGGACTCACGTGCACCGGGCGGCCCTGTCACCGTCCTGCTCCCGCGACCCGGTCGCGGCGGCCTGGCTGACCGTCACCCGCTCACGGCTGCTGCTCGCCGAGGGCAGCCCCGCCAGGGCTCTGCGGGTCCTCGGCGGCATACCGGAGTCGCCGTCCACGGAGATGCCTTCGTGGCTGGACGCCCAGATGGCGCTCGCCGCGGCCACCGCGCACACGGCCCTGGGGCGCCCGCACGCGGCGGCTGAGGCACTGGCCGGGCGGTCGGACGCCGGACCGGAGTGCGTGATCGCCTCGGCCCGTGCCCGGCTGGCATCCGGTGACGAGGAAGGGGCACGCTCCCTCCTCGACACGCTGCGCGGCCCAGGCGGCCACGGACCAGCCGTCACGGTCCGGGCCCTGCTGGTGCGGGCCGAGACCGCCCGCGGGCTGGGCGACGAGGCCGCGGCCAGGCACCTTGTCGCCCGCGCCCTGGCCGCCGCCCGGCCGGAGCGCTTGGCGCGCCCGTTCCTGGAGGCCGGGCCCTGGCTTCGGGAACTG
Source organism: Streptomyces sp. NBC_01216 (assembly GCF_035994945.1). Lineage (NCBI taxonomy): Bacteria > Bacillati > Actinomycetota > Actinomycetes > Kitasatosporales > Streptomycetaceae > Streptomyces > Streptomyces sp. NBC_01216. The sequence continues at coordinate 1,560,915 of NZ_CP108677.1, read as the reverse complement.
CTCGACCGCGGGCCGACTCCGCGGCGGGCACATGGCCGGCCGGCGACCGGCCTGTTCGCCGAGCTACGCACGGTGGACACCGGCGAGCCCTGCCCCGTTCCCGTGACCGAGCCGCTCAGCGAACGCGAGCGCGAGGTGCTGGGCCGGCTGGCGCAGACGATGTCGACGGACGAGATCGCCGCCGAGCTCTTCCTGTCCGTCAACACGGTCAAGACCCACTTGAAGCACATCTACCGCAAACTCGCGGTGACCCGGCGGAGTGAGGCCGTGCGCCGGGCCCGGGAACTCGACTTGTTGTGACTCCGTCCGGTGTTCGCGTGATGTCACCCCGCCGGGGTGATGATCCGACCCGTGCGACGGCGCACCATGGGCGGGAGGGTGCCCGGAGGGACCACACCCGTGAGGGATGCGCTCATGCGATACGAGATCCGCGTCGAGGGACAGATGTCGAGGACGATGACCGACGCGTTTCCGGAGTTGGAGAGCTGCGTCCTGGCCGGACAGACCCTGTTGTTCGGCCAGGTCGTCGACGAGGCGCATCTCTACGGGCTGCTCGCGCGGTTCCAGTCGCTGGGACTCCACGTGGTGGAGATGCGCAGGACCGCTCCGTGAGGTTGCGTGACGTGTCGGGCGCCGCCCGTGGCTGTCGGGTGTGGCGCTACCCCGGGCCCGCCGTGACGACCGGCCTGCCGTGACAGCGGGCCCACTTGCGTCCCCCTCCGCACGGGCACGGGGCGTTGTGCGGCCGTCGCGCGTCGGCTTCCCGGTACTCGCGCATGACGAGCGCGGGGGCCCGTCCCTGACGCAGCAGCCCGGTCATCGTGCGCATCGGGTGGTCGACGTGGTGGAAGAACGCCTTGAAGCCGTCGCACAGGTGGTTGAGGCCCGGCTCGCCGTCCGGTGTGGTGTCGAAGCGGTCTTTGGGGCAGCCGCCGTGGCAGGCGAAGCGGACGTCGCAGTCGAGACAGTGCTGGGGCAGGGTGTCGTACTTGTCCTGGCCGAACTTCCGCTGCCGCGGTGAGTCGACGAGCTCCAGCAGGTGCCGGTCGCCGATGTTGCCGAGCAGGTGTTCCGGCTCGACGAAGTGGTCGCAGGAGTACAGGTCCCCGTTGTGTTCCAGGGCGAGGGCGCTGCCGCAGGTCCTGGAGTGCACGCACAGGGAGGGCGGCTCGCCGTGCCAGTTGGCCAGCGCCACGTCGAACATCTGGACGTAGACCCGGCCGACGTCGTGGCGGACCCAGTCCTCGAAGACGTCGATGAGGAACCGGCCGTACCGCTGCCCGGTCACCGACCGGTCGGTGACGCGGTCGCCCTCCTGCCGGTACAGGGGACGGTCCGTGGCGCGGGCGCCCCAGCCGTCGTCGGCCAGGGGCAGGTCGTGCGGGGTGACGCGCTCCACGATCGGGATGAACTGCATGTGCTCGGCGCCGCACTCGTCGCGCAGAAAGGCGTAGACCTCGCGGCCGTGTCCGGCGTTGGCGTCGTGCAGCGTGGTCAGCGCGTTCCACTCCACACCGTGCTCGCGCAGCTGAGCCAGCCCGTTCATGACGCGGTCGAAGGTGGGCTTGCCGCCCTTGTCGACCCGGTAGGCGTCGTGGAGCGCGCGGGGGCCGTCGATCGACAGGCCGACGAGGAAGTCGTTGTCGCGGAAGAAGCGGGCCCACGCGGCGTCGATGAGCGTGCCGTTGGTCTGGATGGTGTTGACGATCCGCTGGCCGGGGCGGGCGTACCGGCGCTGGTACTCCACGGAACGGCGGAAGAAGTCGAGACCCATCAGCGTCGGCTCACCCCCCTGCCACGCCACCGTGACCTCGGGCGCCGGGCCGTGCGCCTCGATCAGCTGCCTGATGTACGCGTCCAGGAGCTCGTCCGCCATCCGGAACCTGCTGCCCTCGTACAGCAGCTCCTTGGACAGGAAGAAGCAGTAGGTGCAGTCCAGGTTGCAGATCGCCCCCGTCGGCTTGGCCAGCAGATGGAAGGGACGGCGCCGGACACGTGGATCGGGCAGCTCTGCGGTGCTCACCGGCCCAGGATGGGGCCCCGTGTCGCTCACGGCGTCACCCGGCACGGGTGACGCCGGGCAGATTCCCTCGTACGCCGTCATCGGTGCCCGCGAGGCGAGCACGTCGTCCCGGCCGGGGCTCGGCGACGCCGCGTGCCGCCGCCGTGCCGTGTCACCCGTCAGGGGTGAGGCGAGCCGGGCCGTCCCCGGGCATCGTGGAGGGACAGCAGGTCGGCACTCGGGGCCACGAGGAGAATCGCCATGGCCAAGCCCTTCAAGGGGAAGATCGCCCTCGACATCCGGGACTCGCAGCCGGACTGGGCGCCGTTCCTCGCGCCGAAGGCGCCCGAGAACGCTCCGAACGTACTCATGATCGCCTGGGACGACGTCGGATACGGGACGATGGAGTGCTTCGGCGGCCCGGTGAAGACGCCGGCGATGTCGCGGATCGCCGACATGGGAGTGCGTTACTCGAACTTCCACACCACGGCCTTGTGCTCCCCGACCAGGGCCTCGCTGATGACCGGCAGGAACGCGACGTCGAACGGGATGGCGACGATCGCCGAGTTCAGTTCCGGCTTCCCCGGGATCTCCACCCGCATCCCGTTCGAGAACGGATTCATCTCGGAGGTGCTGGGCGAGCGCGGCTACAACACCTACTGCGTCGGCAAGTGGCATCTCGCCCCCGGCGAGGAGATCAACATGGCCGCGTACAAGGGGCGTTGGCCCCTGGGGCGCGGCTTTGAGCGGTTCTACGGCTTCCTCGGCGGCGAATCGAGCTGCTGGTACCCGGACCTGATCTACGACAACCACCCGGTCGACCCGCCGGCCACGCCCGAAGAGGGGTACCACATCGCCAAGGACCTCTCCGACAAGGCCGTCGAGTTCATCCGGGCCGCCAAAGTCGTCGATCCCGGCAAGCCCTTCCTCATGTACCTCTCCCTGGACGCGGCTCATGCGCCGCACCACGTCTTCAAGGAGTGGGCCGACCGGTACAAAGGCGTCTTCGACGAGGGGTACGAGGCCATCCGGCCCGGCATCCTGCGCCGCCAGAAGGAACTCGGTCTGCTGCCGGAGAACACCGGACTCTCCCCGATCAACCCCCATGGCGAGCCCACGGCGACCGGGCCGGACGGCCAACTGTGGCCGATGCTCGACACCGTCCGGCCCTGGGACGACCTCAGTGCCGACGAGCGACGCCTGTTCGTCCGGATGGCCGAGGTGTTCGCCGGATACGTCTCGTACAGCGACGACCAGCTGGGCCGGGTGCTCGACTTCCTCGAATCCTCCGGCGAGCTCGACAACACGATCATCGTGGCCGTCTCCGACAACGGGGCCAGCGGTGAGGGCGGGCCGAACGGAACGTTCAACGAGTGGCGGTTCTTCAACGGCGTGGACACGCCGACCGCGCTTTCCCTCGAACGCATCGACGAGCTCGGCAGTCCGTCCTCCTACAACCACTACAACACCGGGTGGGCCTGGGCGTTCGACACCCCGTTCCCGTACTGGAAGCGCTGGGCCGGCTACGAGGGCGGAGTGGCCGACATGTGTCTGGTCGCCTGGCCGGCGGGGATCGAGGCCCGGGGAGAGGTGCGGGGGCAGTACGTCCACGCGGTGGACGTCGTGCCCACGGTCTACGACCTGCTCGGCATCGAACCTCCCGAGGTGATCAAGGGCTGCCCGCAGAACCCGATCGAGGGCGAGAGCTTCGCCGCCTCGCTCACCGACCCCGCGGCGCCGGGGCGCCGGACCCAGTTCTACGCGATGCTGGGGCAGCGGTCCCTCTACCACGAAGGGTGGCTGGCCTGCACGGTTCACCCGCCCCTGAGCGGCTGGGGGAACTTCGAGAACGACGTGTGGGAGCTCTACGACCTCACCACCGACCGCGCGCAGTCGACGGACCTCGCCGCGCGGGAGCCGGAACGGCTGGAGACCCTCAAGAGCCTCTGGTACTACCACGCGGGCCTCTACAACGGCCTGCCGCTCGACGACCGCAGCGCCCTGGAACAGGTGCTCGCCGAGCGCCCGCACGGAAGCCCCGAGCGGGACCGGTACGTGTACTACCCCGACTCCCCGGCGGTGCCCGAACAGTCCGGCGTGGTGACCAGTGGCCGGTCGTACACCATCGCCGCAGGGGTGGACGTCGGATCGGCGGATGCCGAGGGCGTCCTCTACGCCCACGGAGGTGTCGCCGGGGGCCACAGCCTCTATGTCAAGGACCATCGCCTGCACTACGCGTTCAACTGGGTCGGCACCCACCTGCAGGTCGTGGCGGCCGACCGGGAGGTCCCGCCGGGCAGGCACGTGCTCACGGCCGAGTTCGCGGCGAACGGCCGCAGCACGGACCCGGCGATGCCCGGTGCCACGGGGACCCTCACGCTCTACGTGGACGACCAGGAAGTGGGCCACGACGACATCGTCACCCAGCCCGGCGCCTTCTGCGTCGTCGGGGACGGGATCTGCGTGGGCCGCGACGACGCCTCGCCGGTCACGCCCGACTACCAGGGGCCGTTCCCGTTCACCGGAGGCACGATCGACAAGGTCGTCGTCGACGTCTCCGGCGCGCGTTACGTCGATCACGAGGCGCAGGTACGCGGCTGGTTCATGATCGACTGAACGTCCGGAGCCCATCGGACCAGCAGCTACGGGAAGGGAGCGGGAGGATGCCCCGGAACAGGACCGGTGTCGCGGGGGTCGGTGACTCACGTGAGGCAGACGCGCCCGAGGCTGACACACCTGCCCGGACGACGCGCAATGTCTTCGAGCGATCCTGCCGGGCTCCCGAGACGTACGTGCTGACCCCCGTCGCCGTGCCGGTGGCCAGGGGGGCCTCACCCGCCTCGTGCCCGCTCGACACCGGAGAGGGTCCCGGGCTGCCCCCGCTGGCCGGCGGAGGCGAGGAAGAAGGAGTGGTGACATGACTCTGGCCTACGACTACCCGGTGCTCGGAGCGTTCTGGACGGTCATGTGGATCTTCCTGTGGGTCCTGTGGATCGTTCTGCTCTTCCGGGTGATCGGCGACGTCTTCCGTGACGACGAGCTCAGCGGTGCGGCCAAGACGGGATGGCTCGTCTTCGTGGTCCTGGTCCCCTTCCTCGGCGTGTTCGTCTACGTCCTCGCCCGGGGCAAGGGCATGGGCAAGCGCGAGACGAGGCACGTCCAAGCCCAGCAGAAGGCACTCGACGACTACATCCGCGAGACCGCCGACAGTGGGTCCGGGAACGAGGCGGATCAACTCGCCAAGCTCTCCGAGATCCGCGCCAGGGGCGACATCACCGACGCCGAGTTCCAGCGGGCCAAGGAGAAGATCCTCCACTGAGCCGAGAGCCTGTCGGGCGGCCTTCGACCGACAGGCTCCGACCCTGTTCGGAACGGGGCGACCCCTGGCGGTCCACCGCGAGGCGTGAGCGGCCCGCCAGGGCAGCCCTGCCGCCGTACCGGGGCCGCTCTGCGGCCGGCGGTGCGTCAGCTCTGTGCGGTGTCGTCGCCCGTCTGCCCGGTCCCCTCACTGGCGCCTGTCTTCTGGCGCATCTTGCGTACCAGCTCCGCTTTCCGGTCGGCTGCGTTCCGGCGGTCGAGGTTGCGGTGCGGACCGTTGTTCTGCCGTTCGGCGCGGGACAGCTTCTTGCGCTGGCCGCCGCCCTGGCCCACGGGGTTGTTGATGTTCTTGCTGTCGGTCACGGGTTCTCCCGGTCATGGTGTGAAGTGGTCTACGGATTCATCGGTGGGAGACGGGCGGCGACGTCCTGGGACGTCGGCGGGTGCCCGTCACGCTCTCACCCGTGAATCGGCGTCTGGAAGAACATGGCAGGGACGTTACCCGGTTCCGTCGACCCCGCACGCCGATCATTTCGGCGCCCCGGCGTCGGCGGGACCTTCGGCGGGCGCCCGGGGCCAGCCGTTTCCTTCCGGGGTTCTCGGCACGGCCGGCACCTGCCGCGGTCGCCGCCCGCCCGCGGCAGGTCCGGATGCGCGGTACCGGGCGGCCGTGGGTGTCGTCAGTGGTCGCGACACACCGGCGGTATGAGACGGCGTCGTCATCGGCCCGCAGCGAGGTGACACCGCCATCGGCTCGACGTTCGGCGGGGGCGTATCGGCCGCCTCCGGCCGGCCGGGCCTCGCCCGTGAACGTCCTTGACCTCGGCTCCGACGTGGCATCGAGGACCGCCCGCGCCGGGGGCATGCGGGCGGCTCCCGAGGACCGGCGGTGCCGCGTCAGGCGGTGTTCGCTCCGTCACGACGCGCGGTGGGGCGACTCGCGGTGTCGCCGAGGTTCACGCGCCCGCCGTCACGCGCGGCATTCACGCTTCCGGCGTGAGCCCGAGTTCTGCGCAGGCATCCAGCAACTCCGGGACGCAGATCTGCTCCACCGTGTAGACACCGTCGTTGACGACGGTGTCCTTGATGTTGTCCCTGACCAGCGCGATGACCGGGACACGCACGGTCGGCACCGACTTCTCGGTGGGCGTCTCGATGTCCGTGTGGGCGGCGGGGCCGAGCCCGATGTGCCGGGCCAGCAGGATCGCCATCTCGGCGGCGGCGGCGGCCTCCGGCGCGTACTGCTTGTAGACGGTCATGTACTGGTCTCCGGCGACGATGCGCTGCACCGCGGCCAGCTCCGCGTCCTGACCGGTGACGGGTGGGAGGTCGGTGACCCCCGCGGACTTCAGCGCCGTGATGACGCCGCCCGCCATACCGTCGTTGGCGGAGTAGACGCCGATGACGGTGTCCTTGCCGAGGGAGGCGATCGCGGCCTCCATGTTGGCCTTCGCGTTCTCCGGCTTCCAGTCCTGGGTGTCGTACTCCATGCCCACCTCGACCTCGCCGTCGAGTTCGGTGTGCGCGCCCTTCTTGAAGACGGCGGCATTGGGGTCGGTCGGCGAGCCGTTCATCATCACGATCTTGCCTGTCGGCGAGCCGGACCCCGAAGAAGCGCCGCTCCTGAGGGCCTCCAGCAGGGCCTTGCCCTGGATGTGGCCGACCTGCTCGTTGTCGAAGGAGACGTAGCCGTCGATGGGGCCCTCGGCGAGGCGGTCGAACGCGACGACGGGGACGCCGGCCTCGTCTGCCTTCCTGATCGCGTCGGCGATGGACTTGGAGTCCACCGCGTCCACGATCAGCACGTCGACCCCGGTCGTGATCATGGATTCGAGCTGGCGCGCCTGCAGCGCGGCGTCGTTGCGGGCATTGGCGTAGCGGACCGTGCCCTTGTTGTTGGTGAGCCGGGCGATCCGCTCCTCGATGACCGGTTTGTCGAACTGCTCGTAGCGGGTGGCCTGGTTCTCAGGGAGGAGAAGTCCGACGATGATGTCGTCGCTCAGCCTCACGCCCGGCTCCTCCTCGGTCCCGCAGGCCGCGAGGGGTATGAGCATGGCGGTGACCGCGGCTGTGACGGCGGCACGACGCAGATGTGCGTTCATTGGTTGAATCCAACCTCCCTGACAGGCTGCATCATTTACAGCCAAGGTGGCCGAAAGTGAAGCCGTTGGGTGGCTGAGGGTCAAGAGGTCTTCCGTTAACGTGATGGCAACGTGATTCTCTGTGATCAATCGTTCAAGCAGTTGTGTGTGTGGGAGGGAAAGGAGCCCCGGGGCGCGTTCCGTCGGGGCCGGAGAGTCGTCGGTCGATGCCGCGACGGCTCCCGGCCCGGTGTCGCAGCCGGAGGCTCCGGGGCCGGAGTCCGGTGAGGGCCGAGGCTCTGAGGACGCGAGGGGGCGGAGACCCCTCCCACGGCATGACCGCGGGCGTGACCGCTTGACCGTGTGCGCTCGCCGGCACGAGACCGCCGGAGGGCCTCCCCTGTCCGCTTTCGCCAGCCTGATCGAGCGGCCTGCCGGCCTGCTCCCGGCGCTTGTCGGTCCCCCGGCCGGTCATCAGGTCGTCGACCTGTGCCCTCACCGGTCGTGAAGTTCTCACCCGTGCGGGGGGCAGCCCGTGCCGCGCGCATTCGGCTGCCTGGATGTCGCGCGCGTCCGTCCCGAAGTGATGGGCCGCATCCACCCGACCGCCAGGATCGCCGAGGCGGCGGCCGACTCGGACCCGCCCGGCGTCCTGACCGGCCGCAGGAGCCCGTCCGGCGGACCGCACCTCTCGGCCAGCCGCGTGGCGACGGCCGGGCCGCCGGGCGTGATCGGATTCGCGTCATCGGCCGCCGCGAGTGTCGCCGCCACCGGTCGGGGTGCCGCGTGCCGTGCCGGTGAAAGGAGCCGGAGGCGTCAAGGACTTCCGTCGACTTCCGTCGCCACAGGTCGTCCGGCGCGTCTTCTTCTTCCGTTTTCCGGTCGCGGACACGGGCGCGTGGTGGATTGGTGTCCGGAGTGTCGTGTGCCCGACCGGGTCCGAGGATTCGGGATTCGCTATTTCGAGTCAAGTCCGAGCGGCTGTTCGGAAATTGTTGAGTGGCCGACGTTTGCGGGCGAAGTGACGGCTCGCATGCCTGATCGTGAGCGCTGGTGGTGCGCATCTCGGGCCTGATCGTTCTCGTGGCGTGATCGGACTCTTTACTGCGGCCCGGCTCGGAGGAAGGATTCGGTGCGGAAACGGCGCCCTGGCGGTGTTCGTCATGGTCAGGGTCGTTGCTCGGCCGGCATTCGGTGCTCCGGAGAGGCAGGCCGGCAGGTGTCGATGTCAAGAGCTTGGTCGGTCGATATTCGGTGCGAAGGCCTGATGTCATGGATTACGGAAAGGCGCTCCCCGACGGTTCACCGTGATTCGGTATCCGTGGTATGCGCAGGATCGGGGCAGGTCAACTCCGTCTACTTCACGCTCACGAGTCCCTTCAGTCACATCAACGAGTACGTATTCATGGGGTATTCCCGCCCCGTGCGCTCCTGTACGCCACTTTTATGCGCCGGTTGACATCGCCCGGCATCCGAATGACCCCGTGCGCTCGCCGCACTCACTGACGTTTTCAGGGCCCGGATTATATGTTCTTCTCACCGAAGGCATATTCCAACCAGCGGTCCTCGCCGTTGAGAGGGACAGGCATGACGAGCCACGCAACCGAAGTCGACCTCGAAGATGTACTCCGCCGCGCCCTGGACGCCACGGGTTCGGGGGCGCGTTGGACCTCCGACGCAGACGAGATGTGGTGCCGCCTCACACCCCCGCGCACGACGCGGCGTGAGCAGGGTTGGAAGCTGCACGTGTCGGCCACGTCCGCCTCCGCGCCGGCCGTTCTCGCCAAGGCCCTGGACGTGCTGCTGCGGGAGGAATCGCCGTTCAAGTTCGCCCGGTCCCTTGAGAAGGTGAGCGCGCTCAACTCCCGTGCCACGCCGCGGGGAAGCTCGGGCAAGTTCATCACCGTCTATCCGCGCTCCGACGCCGACGCCGCCCGGATCGCGCAGGCACTGCACCAGGCCACCGCGGGGCTGGCCGGCCCCCGGATCCTGTCCGATCAGGCGTATGCCGTGAACAGCCTGGTGCACTACCGCTACGGCGCCTTCGTCGGCCGGCGGCGGCTGTCCGAAGAGGGACTGCTGGTGTGGTTCATCGAGGACCCCGACGGCAACCCCGTGGAGGACGTACGCGTCGGCCGGTACGCTCCGCCGTCCTGGGCGGTCAGTCCCTTCCCCGACCCGGCGCCGGCCCCACCGCGCACCGAGAAGGCACGGACGGGCGACGTGGTGCTCGGCGGCCGGTTCTCGGTACGGGAGGCGATCCGCCACACGAACAAGGGCGGCGTCTACCGGGGCACGGACGTCACCACGGGGGCGCCCGTGGTCATCAAGGAGGCCCGGCCGCACGTGGAGGCCGACGCGTCCGGCCGCGACGTACGCGACTGGCTGCGCGCCGAGGCGCGGGCACTGGAGACCCTGCGCGGCACGGGCCTGGCACCGGAACCCCTCGCCATGTTCGAGCACGGCGGACACCTGTTCCTGGCCCAGGAGGAGATTCCGGGCATCCCTCTGCGTAACTGGGTCGCCGAGCGCTTCCGCGACGCCGGGAGCTCGCGCTACCGCACCGAGGCGCTGGCGCAGGCCGGGCGCCTGGTGGACCTCATGGCCGAGGCCCACGCCCACGACTGTGTCCTGCGGGACTTCACACCCGCCAACATCATGGTCCGGCCGGACGGCGAACTGCGCCTGATCGACCTGGAACTCGCCGTCCTGAAGGACGACGACGCCCTCCCGACGACGGTGGGCACCCCCGGCTTCAGCGCTCCCGAGCGTCTGGCCGGCGCGCCCGTCGCCCCGACGGCCGACTACTACAGCCTCGGCGCCACCGTCTGCTTCGTCCTCGCCGGGAAGGTACCGAACCTGCTGTCGGAGGAACCAGCCGACCGGGCGGCGGAGCGACGCCTCGCCGAGTGGCTGAGCGTCTGCGACGGGGTGCTCCGCCTGCCGGACGGCCTCACCGAGATGATCCTCGGGCTCATGAAGGACGATCCGGCCCAGCGCTGGGACCCGGCCGAGGCGCGCGCGGCCCTCCGCCGGACGGAGGGGGCGCACACGGAGGGGGCACGCCCGGAGCGCCCGGCCGCCGGCCCGGCGGACGAGGCCCCGTGGCGCGACACGGCGCGGGACGCGGTGGCGGGGATCGTGGACCACCTCGTCGATTCGATGACCCCGCACGAGGAGCGGCTGTGGCCCGTGTCCACCCTGGCGGGGGAGACCGATCCCTGCACCGTGCAGCAGGGCGCGGCGGGTGTCCTGGCGGTCCTGGCACGGTACTTCGAACTCACCGGCGACCCGCGGCTGCCGGAGCTGATCTCCACCGCCGGCCACTGGATAGCGGCCCGGACCGACACCCGTTCCATCCGCCCCGGCCTGCACTTCGGCGGCGGAGGGACCGCCTGGGCGCTGTACGACGCCGGACACGCCGTCGACGACCGGGCCCTCATGGACCACGCGATGGCGCTGGCCCTGGCCCCGCAGGAACAGACACCCAGTCATGACATCACCCACGGCTCCGCGGGCAGCGGACTGGCCGCCGCCCATCTGTGGCAGCGCACCCGTGACCCGCGCCTCGCCGGACTCGTCGTCGACGCGGCCGACCGACTGGCCGCCGCCGCGCGGTCCGAACCGTCCGGCGTGAGCTGGCCGGTCCCCGCGGAGGCCGCCTCCGCGGAAGCCGGGAAACGCTATCTCGGCTTCGCACACGGAGCATCCGGCATCGGCTGCTTCCTCCTCGCCGCCGCGGCCGTCTCCCAGCGCCAAGAGCACCTCGACCTGGCCGTGGCGGTGGGCGAGCACCTGATCGCCGACGCCGTGATGGTCGGCGAGGCGGCCCAGTGGCCGGCCCAGGCCGGCGACCTGCCCACGGCACCGTACTGGTGCCACGGTTCGGCGGGTATCGGGTCCTTCCTGGTCCGGCTGTGGCAGACCACCGGGGACGAACGGTTCGGTGATCTCGCCCGCCGCGCCACACGGGCCGTCGTGGAGCGCGCCTCCCGCGCCGCCCTCACCCAATGCCACGGACTGGCGGGCAACGGGGACTTCCTCCTCGACATGTTCACCGCGACGGGGGATGACTCCTACCGTGCGGCGGCCGAGGACCTCGCCCGCCTCGTCCTCGCCGAACGGGCCCACCGCCACCGCCACGTCGTCTTCCCCAACGAGTACGGGGACGCCTCGACGAGCTGGAGCGACGGGTCCGCGGGCATCCTGGCGTTCCTCCTGAGGATGCGCCACACAGACTCCCGGCACTGGATGATCCAGCAGCCGGGCTGAGCGGCAGGAACCCCTGCCGCCATCTCAGAGAAGGAGAAAGCCATGGAGAACCGCGACCTCGAACTGCTGGCTCACCTGCACGCCCTTCCGGAGACCGACCCGGTCGGCGCCGACGGAGGAGCGGTCGCCGCGACCTGCGAGTGCGTCGGCCTGCTGACGCTCCTCAACACCGTCTGCATCGGCATCAGCTGCGCCTGACCAGCCGGCGGGCCCCTTCGCCTCCGGTGACGACGCGCCCAGGACGACAGAGGTCCTTGTCGACGAAGCGCTGAACACCGTTCCTCCGTAGGGAGGGAGTGACCCACGCTCCCTCGTCGATACCTCACGGGGGGGCGGGGCGAAGAGGGTCCGAGAACCTCCGGCCGGTGGCCGCCGCGCGGCGGCCACCGGCCGGAGCACCACCCGTACCACCCGCGCTGCCCGTGCCGAGGAGCCCCGGGCCGAGCACGACCGACCGCGCGGCTCTCCCTCCGAACCGCCGCCCGCCCGAGTCCGCAGCCGCCCTTCCGCACACGAGGACCGACCATGCAGCCACCAGCCGATGACGACGCCTCCGACCGGGCGACCCTCCTGACAGCCGTCCCGACGGATCCGGACGCCCCGCCGTCCGCTCCCGAGCCGGCGTACGCCATCAGCACGCGCGGCCTGGTCAAGAGCTACCCGGGTCCGGACGGCACCACCACCCACGCCGTGCGCGGACTGGACCTCGACGTACGCCAAGGCGAGACCTTCGCCTTCCTCGGCCCCAACGGCGCGGGAAAGTCCACCACCATCGCCCTGCTGTGCGCCCTCGCCCGCCCCACCGCCGGACGGGCCACGGTTGCGGGCGCCGACGTGCTCAGCCAGCCGGACCGGCTGCGACGACAGGTCGGCATGCTCTTCCAGCACAGCGCCCTGGACCCGGATCTGACGGCCGAACAGAACCTCCACATCCACGCTCGTCTCTACGGAATGAGCCGTCGGGACGCCCGGCGACGCGCCACCGAGACCCTTGAGGCGGTCGGACTGACCGACCGGCGGCGTTCCCTGGTGCGCACCTTGTCGGGTGGCATGCGGCGACGCCTGGAACTCGCCCGCGGCCTGCTGCACGCGCCCCGGATCCTGTTCCTCGACGAGCCGACCACCGGACTCGACCCCCACGCCCGCGCCCAGGTCTGGCAACACCTGGGCGCGCTGCGCGACCGGGAAGGCATCACCCTCTTCGTCACCACCCACTACCTGGACGAGGCGGAGAACTGCGATCGTCTCGCCATCATCGACTCAGGACGTCTCGTGGCACAGGGCACGCCCTTCGCGCTGAAGGCCGCGATCGGCGACGACCGGGTAGTGCTCGGCACCAGCGACGACGCCACAGCACGAGAGGTCGTCCAGCGGATCGTTCCACCGGGCGCCGTCCTCACCCTGGACGCCGAAGGGCTCTGCCTGCGCGTGCCCGACGGCAGCGCCTGGATTCCCCGTCTGTGCGCGGCGCTGGAAGCCGGTGGCATCTCGGTGCGGTCCGCCTCCGCGACCCCGCCCACACTCGACGACGTCTTCTTCCACCACACCGGTCGCAGCATCACCACCGCACAGCCCCGGCCAGCCCCGTCCCTCGCCGTTCCGCACGCGACCGAGGGGAGCGCATGACCACCCCCGTGTTCCAGGCTCCGGACGCCGCCGGCGCCTCCGGTGCCCCCGACACCGCCGGCAGCCCCGGCACCTCGGGCCTCCCCGGCCGCCGGCCGGTGACGCGCCTGCGCCGCGAACTGCGCGCGGTCCACGCCCTGGTGCACCGCGATCTGCTGCGCCTGTCCGCCCAGCCCACCCACACGGCCCTGATGCTGATCCAGCCGGTGCTCTACCTCTTCATCCTCGGAGGCGGTCTGGCCGCCCTGATCCCGCACTCCGTACTGGGCACGGGCTACCAGACCTACCTGTTCCCCGGCATGCTGATGATGACGGTCCAGACCCCGGCCATCATGGTCGGCATTCGCCTCATCACCGACCGGCAGAGCGGCTACCTGCGCGAACTGCTGATGGCCCCGGTACGTCGCTCCACCCTGCTCCTGGGAAGCTGCGCCGGGGGCACCGCGGTCTCCACGGTCCAGGGCGCCGTTCTGCTCGCGCTCGCCGGGGCGGTCGGCCTGCCCTACGATCCGCTCCTCCTGGCGTTGCTCCTCGCCGGCATGATCCTCGCCTCCTTCACCATCACGGCCCTGTCCCTGGCCCTGGCCGTGACCCTGGGTCGGCCGGAGGTCTTCCACATGCTGCTCGGCCTGGTGATGATGCCGCTGCTGTTCCTCTCCGGCGGCTTCTTCCCCCTCGACGGCCTGCCGGGCTGGGCCCGGGTGCTGGCCGCCGGCAATCCGCTCGCCTATGGAGTGGACCTGCTGCGCCGCTGCATCGGGCTCCGGGTCCCCGACCAGGCGGCCGTGGCGGGCATCGAATGGTTCGGCCGGCAGCCTCCGCTCCCCCTGGAAGCCGTGGCCCTCCTGGTGACGGGCGCGCTGGCCCTGCTCTGGGCGGCCCACCGCTTCAGCCGCCCCGAATGACCCGTCCGCCCGGCCCTCCGCGACCTACCCGTGAACGTTCGCCTGTACGGCCGTGACGCGCGCGGCCGGCGTGGGTGTCGTGTTCCGGTCGCTCGACCGTGACCGGCTGCTGCCCGTCCTCGTCGCGCGCCTGGGGTTCGGGCTGCCCTACCGCTGCGCAGGGGTGTTCCGGCGGTGGTCCGGGCCGCGTCTGGTGTAGCCCACGAGGGGACGCCTGCGCGCGGGTCCGAACGGCCGGGGGACGCTCGAAGGGGCCGCCTGCTCGGTGCGCCCGGCGACGCCGACGGCCCGCCCCGGAGGCCGCGGAGACCCGGGGCGGGCCGTCGGTGGCCGGCTCACAGGGTGATCACGCGCACCAGGAAGAAGGCGGCGATGAGCAGGCAGCCGATCGTGATCAGGGACAGCCAGAAGCGCGGATGCTCCCAGACGCCACCGTCCGGGCGTTCGCGGTGTGCCTCGGCCGTCGAACCCTCGGCGGCGGGGGTCTCCTCGGGGGGAACCAGGGGATCGCTCATGATCACACCTCGTGGACGGCGTCGGTGACGGACCCGCCGTCGCCGGCCGGGTCCCGTTCCTCGTAGTTCGCCAGCGCGAGGCCCAGGCCGATGGACGCGACGGCGGCCAGATAGGCGTGTTCGCTCCGGGCGCCGGCCTCGTGCGGCTTCTTCACGATCATGAGCACTCCTCTGGTGGTGAGAGAACCACACCCCCACATGGCTCCAAAAGTCGCATATGGGGATTTTGTGCCACCGTCTCTTCGTCTCCGAGGCGGTGTTCGGATGCGGCCGGTCCCGCCGTTTCAGGCCACGCCGGCTTCGGCTCCGGGTGTGGGGCCGGGCCCGGAACCCGCCCGGCTCCGTGGACTCCGCGGTGATCGGAGGGCGACACGATGTCCCCCCTCGCACCTCTGTGGAGGGTGCGTGAACGTGTGGTGATCGGCCGTTGATCCGCCGTAGAGCCGTGCCATGGACCATCGGCCGCAGGGGGAACGCGGCTGGACGGTCACCACCGGTCGCCGCCGCCCTCGGCGTGCCGAACGCCGTCCGGGCCCCCGGTCCCCGGTAGTTGGCCAACCCACGGAAGGCGGACGAGGCATGAACGGTGTTCAGGCGCTGCGGTCGACGGAAGGCTTCGGAGAACTGCTCAGGATCCGGCGGGAACGGGTCGGCCTGACCCAGCAGGTGCTCGCCGACCACGCGACCCTGAGCGTCCGGGCCATCCGGGACATGGAGAGCGGGCGGGTGCAGCGCCCCCGGCAGGAGACGGTCCGGCTGCTGGCCGACGCGTTGCGACTGGAGGGTCGCGGCCGGCTGGTCTTCGAGGCGGCGGCTCGTCGGCAGACACTCGCCGAGGACACCCGTGAGGAGCCGACCGCGCCACCCGTCGCCCGGGGCGCGATCGTCGGCCGGGAGCTGGAGGTCGACGTGCTGGCCGACGCTCTGGCCGTGCACGGAGACCGGCTGGTCACGGTGGCGGGCCTGGGCGGGGTCGGCAAGACCCGGCTGGTCCTGGAGGTCGCGCGACGGCTGCACCTCGCGTCCCGGTGGTCGGTGCACTGGATCGACTGCGGCCGGCAGCAGGCCGCCGGGCTCGAACGCCGTGCGTCCCTCGCCCGGTCGATCGGGGAGCGCCCCACCCTGCTGGTCCTGGACGGGGCCGACGCCGGTGTGGACACGCCGCTGCTGGACGAACTCTTCCAGCGCTGCCCCGGGCTGCGGGTGCTGATCACCGCCCGGGTCCCGCAGTCGCTGCCCGGAGGCCAGGTGATCCCGCTCGCCCCGCTGCCCGCGCCCGGGCCGGACCTCGACCACGATCCGGTGGCGCTGGCCGAGGTGGGGGCCGTCCGGCTGTTGCTCTCCCACCTGCGACGGCTCCGCCCCGGCTACCGACTGGGAGCCGAGGAGGCGCCCACCGTCGCCGCGCTCTGCCGTCAACTGGACGGATTGCCGGGAGCCTTGGAGCTGGTCGCGAGCTGGTCGACGGTACTCTCCCCGCGTCAGCTGCTGGCCTGGCTGACGGACGGACCGTTCCACCTGGCCCCGCCGCAGGCCGGGTGCGGCGGCAGGGGGGACGTGGGCGCGGCGGTGGGGGCGGCACTGGACCGGCTGACGCTCGGGCAGCGGGACCTGCTGGAGCGGCTCGCCGCGGAACCGGGCGACTGGTCGGGCGAGGAGGCCGTCCGGTTCAGCGGCCGGCCGCCGCAGGAATGCCTGGCCGCCCTGCACGAGCTGCTGGCCAGCGGGCTGATCCGCAGTGTCCCGGCCCGGGACGGCGTCCGGTTCACCGTGCTGAACCTGTGCAGACGTTTCTGCGGGACGGGAGTCCACCCGGAGCTCGCGACGGTGAGCTGAGCCCGTCCGGCGACCCGGTCTGGTCCGATACTGCCCGAATCCTGCCGGGCGAGCTGCCGGTCCGGCGACCGGATTCTTCCTAGCGTTCTGTCCACGGCCGCGCGGGCCGGACCCCTGGCCCCGCGGAAGACCCTGTCGTCCCCGACCCCCGGCACGGTACGCCCGGACACCCCGACAGACCGGCACTCCGATGTCCGGACACCCCGACACCGTACGCCCGGACACCCCGACTCCCGTACACCCGGAAGCCATTACTCCCCGGGCCCCCACCACCTACCGATGCAGAGGGTTTGCGCCGTGGAGCATGCCGTGGAGCAGCACGCAAAGGCCGAGCCGGCCGGTCTGGACGTCGTCGTGACGACCATGGCCTCGGACTCGCACACCTGGAACCTGGTCTTCCTCCAGTTGTTGCTGGAGGAGCTCGGCCACCGGGTCACCAACCTGGGCGCCTGCGTACCGGACGGCCTGCTGGTCGCCGAATGCCGACGGGCCGCACCGGACCTGATCGTGCTGAGCAGCGTCAACGGGCACGGCTTCCACGACGGGCTGAGGGTGATCGCCGCCCTGCGCGCCTGCCCCGACCTGGCCCGCACCACCACCGTGATCGGCGGGAAGCTCGGGATCGCGGGCTCCGGCGATCCGGCACGGCAGCGGGCGCTGCTGGCGGCGGGCTTCGACGGCGTCTTCGAGGAGGGCGGCTCGGTGCTGGAGTTCCGGTCCTTTGTCGGATCCCTGCCCGCCGCTTCCCATGCCCTGTCCGCCGGGTCGGCGGTGGCGTGGTGACCGGCTCCGAGAACGCCGCGAGTGAATGGCTCGCCGCGCGCCGGGACATGCCCGCCGCCGTGCCCGCGGTCGTCGGATCCGGCTTCGGCGCCTTCGTCGCCCGGGCCCGTGCGGCCGGCGCACTGGTGGTCCAGCCCAGGATGGGCATGGCCGACCCGCTGCGGATGCGGGACGGCCTGCTCGCCACCCGGAACGCGGACGCCGTCACCGTCGGCACCGTCACCCTGGACAGCTACACCCGTACCGGTGACCTGGCGGCCGTCCGGCGCGCCCTCGCCGAGGGGGTCGGCCTCAACGGCTACCCGATCGCGACCCACAGCGCGGACACCACCCGCGCCGTGCTGCGGGGCGTCGCGGACGCCCGTTTCCCCGTGCAGGTCCGGCACGGGTCCGCGATGCCGGAGCACATCGTCCGTGCCCTGCTGGCGGCCGGCCTGGACGCCACCGAGGGCGGTCCGGTCTCCTACTGTCTGCCATACAGTCGGACGCCCCTGCGTGAGGCCGTCGAAGGGTGGCGGCGCAGCTGCGAACTACTTTCCTCCATAAGGGAGTTCGGTGCGGAGCCGCACCTGGAGACCTTCGGCGGCTGTCTGATGGGCCAGCTCTGTCCGCCGAGCCTGCTGATCGCGGTCAGCGTGCTGGAGGCACTGTTCTTCCGACAGCGCGGGCTGCGCTGCGTCTCGCTCAGCTACACCCAGCAGACCGACCCCCGGCAGGACGAGGAGGCGCTCACCGTGCTCGGGCGGCTGGCCGACGAACTGCTGCCGGACGTCGACCACCACATCGTGCTCTACGCCTACATGGGCGTCTTCCCGCGCACCCCCGGCGGCGCCCGTCTGCTGCTGGAGGACGCGGCCCGGCTGGCGGCACGGTCCGGCGCGGCACGGCTGATCGTCAAGACCACCGCCGAGGCGCACCGGATTCCCACCATCGGCGAGAACATCCGGGCGCTGGAGACGGCCGCCGCGGTGGCCGGCGGGCCCGGCCGACCGGTGGCGGTCGCCGCCTCCCGTACCGGCGTCGACGGCACGGCCGCGGGGCGCACCGGTGTGGGGGACCCCGGCGTCGGCGTCCGGAGCCCCGGCGTCGAGGGCCCCGGCGTCGAGGACACCGGTATCGAGGCGGAGGCGCGGACGTTGATCGGTGCCGTGCTGGAACTGGACACCGACATCGGCCGCGCCCTCATCCGGGCCTTCGCCGCCGGATACCTGGACGTTCCCTACTGCCTGCACCCCGACAACGCCGGCCGGGCCCGTAGCTCCCTCGGCGCCGACGGGCGCCTGCACTGGTCGAGCGTCGGGTCGATGCCGATCGCCGGACCCGCGGGCGGTGGCCCGCGTCCACCGATCCTCGGCTCGGACGGGCTGATCTCGGCGCTCTCCCTCGTCCAGCGGACCTACGACGCCCGCGCCTCCGCCCCGGCCGTCGGTGCGAGTCGCGGTGCGTCCCGCGTCCACGCCGTGCCCCGCGTTCCCGCCGCGCCCCCTTCCCCCGTCGCACCCGGAGCGTCCGCCGCAACCCTTACGCCCCTACCGCCCCGTACGACGTCCACGCCACGACGAGAGTTGGGACTCACCACACCATGACCAGCCACGGTCTCACCACCCCCGCGCCGATCCCGGACCCCGGCCGCCACCTCACCGCTCCGCGCACTCGCAGCGTGCTCCGCATTCAGCATCAACTCCTCTTTTCCGTACGGGAGTTCTTGCGGGAGCGGGGGTTCATCGAGCTGCTTCCGCCGATCATCGGGCCGGTCACCGATCCCGGCTCTCGCGGTTCCAAGCAGGTCGACGTCGACTTCTACGGTCACCGCTACAAGCTGATGACCAGCGCCATCCTCTACAAGCAGGCGTCACTGCTGGCCTTCGACAAGATCTTCTGCATCGCTCCCAACGTCCGGCTGGAGCCGCTGGAGACCGCCGGCACCAACCGCCACCTGGTCGAGTTCCACCAGCTCGACGTGGAGATGGCGGGCGCGACCCGGGACGACGCCGTCCGACTGGTCGAGGAACTCGTGGTCCACATGGTCGGCAGCACGCTGCGCGAACTGCCCAAGGAGTTCGCCGAACTCGGCCGGGACGCCGACGCCTTCAGCGAGCTGCTGAAGGGCTCCTTCGGCCGGATGCGTCACGCCGATGCCGTGGCGGAGCTCCAGGGGCTCGGCCACCCCCAGAGCCCGGACGGCGAACTCGACTGGACCGGAGAGGCGTTGCTCTCCAGCCGCCGGGACCGGCCGTTCTTCGTCACCGACTACCCCAAGGGCTCACGAGGCTTCTACGACCAGGAGAATCCCGATCGACCCGGCTCGCTGCGCAACTTCGACCTGATCGCGGCCGAGGGCTACGGCGAGCTGTGCAGCGGCAGCCAGCGCACCAACGACTACGCGGAGATCATCACGCGGATGCGGGAGACCGGCGAGAACCCGCAGAAGTACCGCTGGTACCTGGACCTGGTCCGCGAGGGCGTGCCGGGCAGCGCCGGCTTCGGCATCGGCGTCGAGCGGCTGACCCGCTACGTCACCGGGCTGGACGCCGTCTGGCAGGCCGCCGCCTTCCCCAAGGTGGCGGGGGTGGTGTCGCCGTGAGCGACCTCTCGGCGCCCGGCTTCCCGGAGGAGGACGTCCGTCGGCGGGCCCGGGCCGGGGCGGCGGCGGCCTTCCCGCCTCCCGGTGACTACGGACGGGTCCTCTTCGGCGCGGACCACGGGGGTGACCGGCGCCCGGACGGCGTGCCGGACGCACTGGACGCCCTGCGGATCACGCCGCCGGTCTTCATGCCGCAGCGGCTCGCCCGGCTGATCGGCCTCGGCCGCGAGCCGGACTACCGGGACGTCGAACTCGCCACTCCGATAGGCGGGTTCAGCTCCTCGATGCCGGTGTACGTGTCCGCGCTGGGCTCCACCCGGGCGGCGGGCGGGGACCTCGGGCTCGCGCTCAGCCGCCAGGCGGGCGGGCTCGGCCTCCCCATGGTGATCGGTGAGAACGTCGTCCCGGTGAACGGCTACGGCCGGCTCGGCGAGGCTGCGGACCGCGCACTCCTCGGCCGCCTCCGCGCCTACGCCGGGGAACTCCCCGACGGCCGGGGCGGGGTCGCCGTCCAGCAGTCCACCGAGGACGCCGACGCCGAGGTGTGGAACCTCGTCTACAGCGACCCGGCGGCGCTGCCGCTGCTCGAATCCGGCCGGCTCGCCTTCGAACTGAAGCTCGGGCAGGGTGCCAAGCCGGGCCTCGGCGGGATGACCGTGCTGGACGCCGAGGCGGCCGGCCGGCTGGGTGACCGCTACGGACTGGACGACGTCTTCGGCGACGGCCGGGTGCTGCGCTCCAGCACTCCCGGGACCTTCACGGCCGAGATCCTGCGCCAGCAGATCCGGCTGATGCGCAACAACTTCCCCCGGGCCCGGGTCTGGGTGAAGCTGCACCCCGGCCGGGACGTGGCCGAAGCCGCCCGGGTGGCCGCCGAGGCGGGGGCGGACGCCGTCACGGTGGACGGCGCCGAGGGCGGCACCGGCTGGGCCCCCGGGGCTTTTCCGGCCCAGGTCGGTCTGCCCCTCGCGGAATGCCTGCGACGCCTGGCGACCGCCGGGCCGCCGCCGCCCTGCCTGCTGGTGTCCGGACGGATCTGGGAGGGGGGCCGGGCGGTGAAGAGCCTGGCGCTCGGCGCGCGTGCGGTGGGCCTGGGCCGGGCGGCCCTGCTCGCCACGGCCGAGGACCCGGAATCCGGCCTCATCCGGTTCGCGGAATGTCTCGCACTCGAACTTCGTCTGCTGATCAGCGCGCTCGGGAAATACGCGCCCGACGTGCTGGACCGGGACGATGTGTGGTCCCCTGATTTCCCTGGAAATCCCGCCGGCGGATAACCGAAGAGAATTTCATCGCGCAGCCCTCCCGGACGCCACCGTGCGTCTCCGAGGGCTGCGTCTGTTGCATTGAATCTACTGGTCAGGCGGCAGTTGTAACTGCCGATCGTCTTCCGTGCATTCTGCCGATCGCCCCGGAAAAGCCACCCTATCGTCAGGGTCAATGCCCGCAGCGTCGTTAAATTCATCGGGGTTGGATGATGGAATCTCACGGTTTCCCCTTCGTATCCGTCGCACGCCGTTACCCGGACCGCCCGGCCCTACGACTGGGAGCCCGGACCGTCGTCTACCGGGAACTGGACGAGCTGAGTGGCGCCCTCGCCGCCCGTATCGCCCCCGGGCGGACGG
Source organism: Streptomyces sp. NBC_01216 (assembly GCF_035994945.1). Lineage (NCBI taxonomy): Bacteria > Bacillati > Actinomycetota > Actinomycetes > Kitasatosporales > Streptomycetaceae > Streptomyces > Streptomyces sp. NBC_01216. The sequence continues at coordinate 1,539,371 of NZ_CP108677.1, read as the reverse complement.
TGGCGGTCACCGGCCGGGACCGGCTCGATCACGTGGTCGGCCTGCTCGCCGCTCTCCGAGCCGGCGCCACCTACCTGCCGCTGGACCGGGAGGCGCCCGAGGAGCGCAACCGCTGGATCCGCGAGGACGCCGGCGCCACGCTGGCGTACACCGACGGAGTGCTGCTCGACGCCGGCCGCCCGGCCGGCCAGGAAGGACCGGCGAGCCCGCCGCACGGCGGCGGGTCCACCGCCGGATACCTCATCTACACCTCCGGCACCACCGGCCACCCCAAGGGCGTCCATGTGCCCCTCGCCGCGCTGACCGGCCACCTGGCCGCCGCCGTCGAGCGTTTCGGCCTCACCGCGGGCGACGTGGTGCTGCACCTCGCCCGCCCGACCGTGGACGTGGCCGTCGAACAGGTGCTCACCGCCCTGTCGGCCGGAGCCTGCGTGGTGGTCCCCGAGCGACCCCTGCTCGCCCCCGCGGCCCTGCTGGAGCTGCTGGACGCCGAAGGCGTCACCGTGGCCAATCTCGCCGCCGGCTACTTCCAGGAGGTGGTGGCCGCGCTGCGCGAGGGCGGCCCTGGCCCCCGCTCCCTCCGTCTGATGATCTCCGGCAGCGACCGGCTGCACCCGGACACCGCGGCCGGCTGGTCGACCGCAACCGGGGTGCCGCTGCTCAACGCCTACGGGCCGACCGAGACCGTCGTCACGGCCACCGTCCACGAGGCGGCGGGCCCCACGGCGGGGGAGTGCGCCACCGTCCCGGTCGGACACCCCCTCGGCGACCGCCGCGTGTACGTCCTGGACGACCGGCTGCGGCCGGTCGAGCCGGGCACGGCCGGCGAACTCTACATCGGCGGACCGCTGCTGGCCTCCGGCTACCACGGCCGGCCGGGTCCGACGGCGGGCCGCTTCGTCGCGGACCCCTACGCCCCGGAGCCCGGTGCCCGGATGTACCGCACCGGTGACGTGGTCCGGCGCTCCGGCGCCCATGCCGCGCTGGAGTTCATCGGCCGTACCGACCACCAGGTGAAGATCCGCGGCTTCCGGGTCGAGCCCGGCGAGATCGAACAGGTGCTGGCGGCCCGGCCGGGCGTCGCCGGGGCCGTCGTCGTGGCCCACGAGGGCCGGCTCGCCGCCTATGTGACCGGCGCCGCTCCGGACACCACCGCCCTCCGCGCCCAGCTGGCCGGCTCGCTCCCCGAGCACATGGTCCCGGCGACCGTCACCGCGCTGGGCGCCTTCCCCCTGACCGCGGGCGGCAAGGTGGACCGCGCGGCACTGCCCGTACCCCAGGCCGCGCCCGCCACCCCGGCCGCCGGCCGCAGGGCACCGCGCACCCCCGCCGAGCAGCTGATCGCCGCGGTCTGGGCGGACGTGCTCGGCGTGCCCGAGGTCGGCGCCGACGACAACTTCTTCCACCTCGGCGGCGACTCCCTCACCGCCGTGCGGGTGGTCGGCCGGGTCTTCGACGTGTTCGGCATGATCTCCCCGTACACCATCTTCGACGCGCCGACCCTCGCCGAGTTCGCCGCCGCGGTCACCACGGCCTCGGACGGCGGCGAGCGCCCGGCACTGCTCCGGACCGGTGCGACCGAGGCGCCGCTCGCCGACTTCCAGCGCGGGCTCTGGTTCCTGGACCAGTGGAACCCGGGCGCGCCGACCTACATCGTGCCCTGGGTGTTCCGCTTCGAGGGGCCGGTCGACCCGGACCTGCTCCGCCGGGCCCTGGCCGGCGTCGTCGCCCGGCACGAAGTGCTTCGCACCACCTTCGAACTGGGCGAGGACGGCCCCCGGCAGGTGATCCACCCCTCCGCCGACCTGCCGTTCACCGTCCAGGAGGCCACCACCGCCGCCCTGGACGGCCTGCTCGCCGAGGCCGCCCTGGTGCCCTTCGACCTGGAGACCGGCCCGCTGCTCCGCGCCCATCTCTACCGCACCGGCGGGACGTCCACCCTGCTGCTGCTCTGCCACCACATCGTCTGGGACGAGGGATCGCTCCCCGTCCTCGAGAGTGAACTCGCCGCTCTGTACGAGTCCCTGGCCACCGGACGCCCCGCGGAGCTGCCCGAACTCCCCGTCCAGTACGCCGACTACAGCTCCTGGCAGCGCGCGGACGGCACCGCCGAGCGGCACCTCGACTACTGGCGCGAGCACCTCCGCGACGCCCCCGCCGAGCCCGCGCTCCCCACCGACCGGCCCCGGCCCGAACTGCAGTCCTTCCGGGGCGCGTTCCACCGCTTCACCATGCCTCGCCCGGTGGCCGAGGCGGTCCGGGCGATGGCCCGCAGCGAGGACGCGACCCCGTTCATGGTGCTGCTGGCCGGTCTCGCCCTCGCCCTGCACCGGCGGACCGGGCAGCCCGACCTGGTGCTCGGCTCGCCGGTCAGCGTCCGCGGCCGGACCGAACTCGACTCCCTGATCGGCTACTTCGTCAACCTGCTGCCGCTGCGCGTCCGGCTCGACGAGGGGATGGACTTCCGCGAGCTGGTCCGGCACGTCCGCGAGGTGGCCATCGGCGGCTACCGGCACCAGGAGGCACCGTTCGACGCCATCGCCGGCGCCGTCATGGCGGAACGCCCCGACGACCGGACCGAGGACCGCAACCCGCTCTGCCAGGTCCTGCTGGAACTGCATCCGCTGGACGACCGCCCGCTGACCGTCGGCGGCACCGAGGTCACCCGCGAGCTGTACTCCAACCCGGTGTCCCGCTTCGACCTGTCGGTCTCCGTCGACGACCGGGGCACCGACTTCACCGGCCGCTTCGAATACGACTCCGAGCTGTTCGACCCCGCCACCATGGCGGAGCTGTGCGAGGCGTGGCTCGGCACTCTCGCCGCCGCCGTCGAGGCGCCCGTGCACGCGCTGTTCGAGGACCGGGCCGCCCGGAGCCCGCGGGCCCCCGCTCTGGTCGCCGGCGAGGACCGTGTCGACTACGGCGCGCTGAACGAGCGGGCCAACCGGCTCGCGCACCACTTCGGCGGGCTGGGCATCGGCCGCGGCGACACCGTCGCCGTCCTCGTCGAACGCGGACCGGACCTGGTGGTCGCCCTGCTCGCCGCGCTGAAGGCCGGCGCCGCCTACACCCTCCTCGACCCGGACTTCCCCGCCGACCGGCTGGCCGGCGCCGTCGCCGACGCCGGTGCCGCCCTGCTCGTCACCCACCGGGACGCCCATCCCCCGTTCCCGGTCGCCCGCCACCTCGACCTGGACACCGCGGCCGGCGCCGTCGCGGCCCGCCCCGCCCACGACCCCGCCGTGCCGGTCACCGGGAGCGACCTCGCCTGCGTGATGTTCACCTCCGGCTCCACCGGCCGTCCCAAGGGCGTCGCCGTCCCGCACCGCGCCCTCACCGCCACCTACCTCGGCCAGGGCTACGCCCGCTTCGGTCCCGGCGAGGTCTGGCTCCAGTGCTCCCCGGTCTCCTGGGACGCCTTCGCCCTGGAGCTGTACGGCGCGCTGGCCTTCGGCGGGCGGTGCGTCCTCCAGCCCGGCCGGCGGCCCGACCCCCAGTCCATCGCCGAACTCACCCGCCGCCACGGCGTCACCCAGCTACAGCTCTCCGCCAGCCTGTTCAACTTCCTGCTGGAGGAGTTCCCGGAGACCTATCAGGACCTCAAGGTGGCCTTCACCGCGGGGGAACGGGCCTCCGTCACCCACGTCGGCAAAGCCCTCGACCAGTATCCGGACCTGGTCGTCGCCAACGGCTACGGCCCGGTCGAGAGCCTCGGCCTCACCACCTGCCACCGCGCGACCCGGGAGGAGGCCGCCGGGACCTCCATCCCGATCGGCCGTCCGCTGCACGGCAAGGCGGTCCACGTCCTCGACGAGCGGCTGCGCCCCGTCCCGGACGGCGGTACCGGAGAGCTGTACGCGGCAGGCGGCGGTCTGGCCCTCGGATACCTCGGACGGCCCGGCCTGACCGCAGAGCGGTTCGTCGCCTCACCGTACGGCGCGCCCGGCGAGCGGCTCTACCGCACCGGCGACCTCGGCCACCGGACACCGGAGGGCCTACTGGAGATCACCGGCCGGATCGACGACCAGGTGAAGATCCGCGGCTTCCGGGTCGAGCCCGGAGAGATCGAGGACGCGCTCACCCGCCACCCGTCCGTGCGGGAGGCCGCCGTCACCCTCCACGAACCCGCACCGGGCGACCGCAGGCTCGCCGCCTACGTCACCCCCGCCGGGGCGCCGGGGCCCGACCCGGACACGCTGCTCGACCACCTGGCCGGCCTGCTGCCCGCGTACATGGTGCCCGCCACGCTCGACGTGCTGGACGCGCTGCCGCTCAACCCCAACGGCAAGGTCGACCGCCGGGCCCTGCCCGCCCCGGCCGAGCGACGGGAGAGCGCCCCGGCCGACCCGCTGACCCCGGCCCAGCGGCTCGTCGCCGACGCCGTCCGCGCCGTTCTGGAGCGGGCCGAGGACCTCGGCCCGGACACCGACTTCTTCCGGATCGGGGGCAACTCGCTGGCCGCCGTGCGGGTCGCCATGCGGCTCTCCCAGCAGACCGGCACCCGGGTCCCGCCGCAGGTGGTGTTCCGCGGCCGGACCGTCGGCGCCATCGCCGAACGGCTGGTCTCGTGACGAGACGCCGTCCGCCGCGCCGACCCACCCGCCCGACCGAAGGGAACGAGACCGTGAGCCCGTCCGCTGACCCGTCCGCCGCGCCGTCGACCATCCGGACGGCCGACCCCGCACACCGCGCGCCGTCCCCGGATGCCGCTCCGCCCGCCGGGGCGCCGTCGGGCCCGATCGGCGGCCCGGTCCGTACCGCGCCCGTCTCCGGACTCCAGCGCGGCCTGTGGTTCCTCGACCGGTGGAACGCGCGGGACACCACCTACACCACCCCCTGGACGTACGAGGTCACCGGACCGCTCGACCTCCCGCTGCTCCAGCGGGCGCTGGACGGCATCGTCGCCCGGCACGAGGCACTGCGCACCACCTTCGCCCTGCACCCCGACGGCCCGCGCCAGCACGTCCACCGCGCCCTCGCCGTGCCCCTCACCGTCACCGACCTCCGCGCGCTGCCCGAACCGGAACGCGGCGATCAGGCGGAGCGGCTGCTCACCGAGCGGGCCGCGCGGCCCTTCGACCTGACCACGGGACCGTTGCTGCGCGCCGAGGCGTTCCGGCTCGCCGACGACCGCACCACGCTGCTCTTCGTGGTCCACCACATCGTCTGGGACGGCTGGTCGGCCGAACTCTTCGAGCGTGAACTCGCGGAACTCCACGCCGCCGCGAGCGAGAACCGGCCCCCCGTCCTCCCCGCGCTCACCACCCAGTACGCCGACTGGGCCGAGGAGGAGCGGCACACCTCCTACGAGGAGCACCTCGCCCACTGGAAGCGGAGCCTCGACGGCGCGCCCACCCTGCTCGAACTGCCGGGCGACCGGCCCCGGCCCGCCGAGCGCAGCCGACGAGGCGCCACCGAACCCTTCGACCTCGCCCCCGGCACCGCGGCCCGCGTCCGGACACTCGCCGAACAGGAGGGCGTCACCCCGTTCACCGTCCAGCTCGCCGCCTTCGCGCTGCTGATGGGCCGCTGGACCGGCGCCGACGACCTGCTCGTCGGCGTCCCGGTCACCACCCGCTCCCGGGCCGAACTCTCCGATCTGCTGGGCTACTTCGTCAACCTCCTGCCGCTACGTGTCCGGCTCGCGCCCGGTACCGGGTTCCGCGAACTCCTCGCCGGCCTCCAGGACGTCGCCTTCGACGCCTTCGGCTACCTCGACGTCCCCTTCGACCAGCTCGTCGATCTCCTCGGCACCCCTCGAACCCCGCGGCATCCGCCGCTGGTCCAGGTGGTGTTCGGCGCCCACACCGAGGACCGCACGCCGCTCTCCCTCGGGGCCGCCACCGCCGAACGGGCCGTCCGCTCCAACGGCACCAGCAAGTTCGACCTCACCTGGTCCGTCTTCGAGGGCGCCGACGGCGGCGAACTGCGCGGAGAGGCCGAGTACAGCAGCGACCTCTTCGACCGCGGCACGATACGCCGGCTCGCCGCCGACTACGCCGGTCTGCTGGACGCCGCCCTCGCCGACCCGGACGCCACCGTCCGCCGGCTCACCTCGTCCGGGGCCCCGCCGCGACCCGCCCGGCTCGAGCCGGGCCACTGCCTGCACCACCTCTTCGAGCGGGCCGTCGACGCCCACGGCGACCGGCCGGCCGTGAGCGACCGGGACGGCACTCTCAGCTACGCCGAACTCGACCGCAGGGCCAACCGCCTGGCACACGCCCTGCTCGCCCGCGGGGTGCGACCCGGTGACCGGGTCGGCCTGCTGCTGGAGCGCACCGCCGCCGTACCGGCCGCGATCCTGGCCGTGCTCAAGACCGGCGCCGCCTACGTACCGGTCGACCTCGCCGCACCCGAGGACCGGGCGGCCCTGGTCTTCGCCGACACCGACGTCACCCTGGTCCTCACCGACCGGCTCGACCGCACCCCGGACGGCCCCTGGCAGACCCTCGACCTCACCGCCCGTGCCGCGGAGATCGCCGCCCGCCCGCCCGGCCGGCCCGCTCCCGCCGGCCGCCCCGACGATCTCGCCTACCTCATCTTCACCTCAGGCTCCACCGGCCGGCCCAAAGGCGTCGCCGTCGCCCACGAACACGTCAGCCGCCTCCTCGACTCCGGCCGGGAACCCTTCGGCTTCGGCCCGGACGCGGTCTGGACGCTGTTCCACAGCTACGCCTTCGACTGGACGGTCTGGGAACTCTGGGGCGCCCTGCTGCACGGCGCGCGCCTCGTCGTCGTCCCCTACCTGACCAGCCGCTCGCCCGACGAGTTCGCCGACCTGCTCGACGAGGAACGGGTCACCCACCTCTGCCTCACCCCCTCGGCGCTGCGCCAGCTCGAACCGGCCCTCCGCCGGCACCCGCGCGCCCTGCCCGCACTCCGGTGGATCATGCTGGGCGGCGAGGCGCTCGACCCGGGCGTCGTCCAGCGCTGGCACGACCTCGACCCACTCCCGCCCGCCCGCCTCTGCAACCTCTACGGCATCACCGAGACCACCGTCCACGTCACCCGCCACGACGTCGCCGAGGGCGGCGCCGGCTTTGAACGCAGCCTGGTCGGCGCACCCATGCCCCACCTCACCGCGCTCGTCCTGGACGACTGGCTGCGCCCCTGCCCGCCCGGCGTCCCCGGTGAGCTGTACATCGGCGGCGGCAGCCTCGCCCACGGATACTGGGGCCGCCCCGGCCTCACCGCCGAGCGGTTCCCCGCCGACCCGTACGGCCCGCCCGGCGCCCGGATCTACCGGACCGGCGACGTCGCGAGACGCTTGCCGGACGGCGGACTGGAGTACGTCGGCCGGGCGGACTTCCAGGTGAAACTGCGCGGCTTCCGGATCGAACTCGGCGAGATCGAGAACGCCGCCACCGCCCACCCCGAGGTGGACGCCTGCGTGGTCACCGTGCACGACGACCGGCTCGCCGCGTACGTCACGGGGTGCTCCCCGGCCGGCCCCCCGGACCTGCGGGCCTTCCTCGGCCGCACCCTGCCCGCGTACATGATCCCGGCCAGCGTCACCGTGCTCGACGCGCTGCCGCTCACCGTCAACGGCAAAGCCGACCGGACCGCGCTGCCCGCCCCCGGCCGGACCGCGCCCGCTCCCGCCGTCCGGCACGTCGAGCCGCGCACACCGGAGGAGGAACTCTTCGCCGCCGTCTGGACGGAGGTGCTCGGGGTCGGCGGGATCGGAGTCCACGAGGACTTCTTCCACCTCGGCGGGGACTCCATCCGCGCCGTCCAACTGGCCGGAGCCCTGCACGACCGGGGCTGGCAGGTCACCTTGCGGGACGTCTTCGACGCGCCCACCGTCGCCGCCCTCCTGCCGCTGGCCCGCCCGGTGGCAGCAGACCCCGGCACGGACCGGCCGTTCGCGCTCCTCGCCGAGGAGGACCGGGCCGAGCTGCCGCCCGGCATCGCCGACGCCTACCCGATGGTCTCGATGCAGCTCTCCATGGTCTTCCACATGGAAGTCGCCGGAGGCACCGACAGCTACCACAACGTCAACTCCTACCGGATCACCGGAGACCTCGACGAGACCGCGTTCCGCCGCTCGGTCGGCGAGGCGATGAGCCGGCACGCCGTCCTGCGCACCGGGCTCGACCTCTCCGGCTACGGCGAACCGCTCCAAGTGGTCCACGGCATCCTGCCGGTGCCCGTCGAGTTCGCGGACCTGCGCGGAACACCGGAGGACGAGCAGGACGCGACGGTGCGCACCGTCTTCGAGGACCACCGGGACCACCCCTTCGACCTCGCCGCGCCCCCGCTCTTCCGCATCTCCGTCCAGCGGCTGGCCGACGACGCCTTCCAGCTCACCGTCTCCGAGCACCACGCCATCCTCGACGGCTGGAGCTTCACCTCGCTGCTCACCGAGATCCTCGAACGCCACACCGCGCTCGCCGCCGACCCGGCCTCCACACCCACCCCGCCGCCACGCACCACCTTCCGCGACTTCGTGGCCGTCGAACGCGCGGCCGGCGCCGACCCGGACTCCCTGGCGTACTGGCACCAGAGGCTCGAAGGTGCCACCGGCCAGCTCTGGCCCGGCAGCGAGGACGTCCACGAGCTGCCGCGCACGGTGGAGCGGGTGCTTCCCGACGCCCCCGGACACCTGCGCGCCGTCGCCGACGCGCTCGCCGTCCCGGTCAAGTCGGTCGCGCTCGCCGCCCATCTCCACGCCCTCGCGAGTATCACCGGGCGCCGCCGGGTCACCACCGGTCTCGCGATGAACGGCCGCCTGGAACGGCTCGGCGGCACCGACGTGTACGGCCTGTTCCTCAACACCGTCCCGCTGGTCGCCGAGCCGGACGAGGACCTCGCCGCGCTGGTCCGGCACGTGCACCGGGAGGAACTGGACATCATGCCGCACCGCCGGGTGCCGTTCGCCCGGCTGGCCCGGATGATGGCCGACACCGCGCTCGACAGCCAGTTCGGCTACCTGCGGTTCCACGCGCTGGGCCGGCTCAGCGCGGCCCGGATCGAGGACGGCCGAATCGGCTGCGAGCCGACCCTGCGGCACGAGCCCAACAGCTTCGCCTTCGGCGCCTCGCTGATCCAGGACCCGGTCTCGCAGCGCGTGCTGCTCGCCGTGGACCATCAACGCGCCGTGGTCGACGACGCCACCGCCGAGGAGTTCATCGAGGCGTACACGACCGCGCTGGCCCGACTGGCCGCCGACGTGTGACCTACCCGTGGGGCCACCGACCCGCTTGGCCCGACCGCCCCCGGCCGGACGCGCTCCGACGCGACGCGCCACCCGCGCCACCCGCGCCGCACGATCCGCCGACCGGCCATGACGCGGCGTCCATCACCGATCTCCCACCGCACCTCGCGATCCGCCCACCGTCCCTCGCCCCTCTCACACCGAGGAGAGCCCCCGCATGACCATCTGTGCCGAGCCGTCCACCCCCGCGTCCGCTCCTTCCCCGCGGCCCGCCGCCGACCTGCTGGCCCGCCTGCGCGCCGTCGTCGCCGCCCACCCCGGCCGGCCCGCCGTGCACGCCGCCGACGGCAGCCTCGACTTCGCAGCCCTGGACCGCCGCACCGCCGACCTGGCCCGCGCCCTGCGGGCGCACGGCGTCCGGCGCGGCGACCGGGTCGGCGTCCACCTCGCCCGCACCGCCGACCTGCCGGTCGCGCTCCTCGCCACCTGGCGGGCCGGAGCCGCGTACGTCCCGCTCGACCCGGCCTACCCGGCCGAGCGGATCGCCTTCATGGCCGCCGACGCCCGCCTCACCGCCGTGGTCAGCGCCGACGCCGCCCCGCCCGTCCCGGAAGACGTCGCCGTCCTCCGCCCGGACGCCACCGGACCGGAGGACCGGGGCACCGACGGACCGGAGGCCGGATTCACCCCGCACCCGCTGGACTCCGCCTACGTCATCTACACCTCGGGCTCCACCGGCCGCCCCAAGGGCGTGGAGGTCCCGCACGGCGCCGTCGCGGGCCTCGCCGCCGCCCTGGAACGCGGCGGCGCCTACCGCCCCGAGCCGGGTGTCGTCGCCTGGAACGCCAGCGTCTCCTTCGACGCCTCCGTACAGCAGTGGATCCGGATCTGCCGCGGCGACACGCTGGTGGTGATCGACGACACCCGGCGAGCCGAACCGGCCCGGCTCGCCCGGCTCCTCTCCGAGCACGCCGTCACCGACCTCGACCTGACCCCCTCGCACTGGCGGCTGCTGCGCGAGGAGCTGGCCGGCGCCCGCGTCCCGCGGCTCTTCCTGGGCGGCGAGCCGGTACCCGCCCGGACCTGGCGCGAACTCGCCGACGGCGGTGTCGACGCGCTCAACCTGTACGGGCCCACCGAGTGCACCGTCGACGCGATCACCACCCCGATCACCGGCCCCGGACCACACCTGGGCGAGCCCCTGCCCGGGGTCCGCGCCTACCTGCTCGACGACCGCCTCGCCCCCGTGACGGCCGCCGGCGCCGTGGGCGAGCTGTACCTGGCCGGTCCCGGCCTGGCGCACGGCTACCCGGGCCGTCCGGGGCTCACCGCGGGGCGGTTCGTCGCCGACCCGTTCGGCCCGGACGCGGGCGCCCGGATGTACCGCACCGGCGACCAGGCCCGCCGGTCCGCCGAGGGCCTCCTGGAGTACGTCGGCCGGACGGACCGCCAGGTCAAGCTGCGCGGCTTCCGGATCGAGCTGGGCGAGGTCGAGCACGCGCTGGGCGCGCTGGCCGGGGTCACCGCCGCCGCCGTCACCGTGCGCGAGGCCGCGCCAGGGGACCGGCGACTGGACGGCTATGCCGTCGGCGCGGACCTCCGCGCCGCCGACCTGTCGGCCGAACTCCGCCGCACCCTGCCCGCCCACCTGGTGCCGTCCACCGTGACCGTGCTGGACGCGCTGCCGCTCACCCCGAACGGCAAGGTCGACCACGGTGCGCTGCCCGCCCCGGCGGCGGACGCCGGCGGCCCGGGGGAGGCCGGCGAGCCGGACGCGTCGCCAGGGGGAGTGGACGAGCGGGTCGCGGAGGTCTGGCGCACCGTCCTCGGCGTGCCCCACGTCGAGCCCACCGACGACTTCCTGTCCCTCGGCGGCCACTCGCTCGCCGCCCTGCGCGTCGTCCACCTGTTGCGCCGCAAGCTCGACGTCGAGCTCCAGCTCCGTCATCTGCTGGACGCCGCGGACCTGGCCGGTTTCACCGCAGCCGTCCGCCGCGCCGTCGAGGCCGGCCCGGCCCCCGCCCGCCCCGCCCTCACGCCCCGCCGGGCGGCGGTCCGATGACCACCGTGAGCACCACGCCCGGCACGCCGCGCGCGCGGACCGCCCGCCCCCGGGCCGAGGGCGACTGGCTGCTCGTCCCCGCGCCCCAGCCGCACCGTCCCTACCGCCTGTTCTGCTTCCCGCACGCCGGGGGCGACGCCACCGCCTACACCCCGCTGGCCCGTGCCCTCGCTCCCGTCGCCGAGGTCTGGGCGCTGCGCCCGCCGGCCCGGGGCGGCCGGAGCCGGCATCCGATGCCGCCCGGGTTCGACGCCCTGGTGGCCGCCGTCACCGAGGCGCTGACCCCGCACCTGACCGGCGGTGACGGCGGCCGGTTCGGCTTCTACGGCCAGAGCTTCGGTGCCCTGCTCGCCTACGAGGTCGCCCGCGCGCTGCCCGCCGACCGCCGTCCGGAGTTGGTGGTCGTGGCCGGCGCGCCCGGTCCCGCCGAGTGGACCGAGCGGGGTACCAGGGACCTGGACGCACCGGAACTCCTCAGGCTCACCGGTCTGGAGGAGCTCGTCCGGGCCGATCCGGACCTGGTCGAGCTCGCCCTCGGGGCCATCCGCGCCGATCTCGCCGTCAGCGCCACCTACCGTCACCGGCCCCACGCGCCGATCGGTTCCGCGCTCTACGCCCTGGCGGGGGCCGACGATCCGATGCTCGCCACCACCGGACTCACCGGCTGGGCCGCCCACACCCGCGGTTCGTTCGGCCATCGCGTGGTTCCCGGCGGGCACCTCCTCGCCACCGTCGACCGGCCTGGCCCGGTCGACCTCCTCACCTCTCTCCTTACGGAGCAGCCATGCTGACCACCGCAAACGCAACCGCAACCGCCACCACGGCCGCCACCGCCGCCGCGACGGGGGCCGCCACCGGTACCGCCGTCGACCTCACCGATCCGGGCCTGTGGGCGCTGCCCGACACCCCCGCCCTGGTCGACGAGCTCCGTCGCGAGGCCCCCGTCCACCGGACCGAGACCGTCGACGACGGCCCCGTCTGGTCGGTGCTCACCTACCGGGAGTCGGCCGAGGTGCTGCGCAACGCGGCCGTCTTCAGCTCGGAGTCCGGTTCACTGCTCGGCTCGGGGGAGGGCAAGGTACCGGTCGGATCGGGCCGGATGATGGCCCTCACCGACCCGCCGCGCCACCGCGAACTACGCGCCCCCGCCAACCCGTTCTTCTCCAAGGGCGGCGTGCGCGGCGCCGCCCGCTCGATCGCCGAACGGGCCGCCGAGCTCTTCGACCGGGCCGTCGAGCAAGGCGAGGTGGACCTCGTCGACGTGGTCTCCGCGCTTCCGCTCGCGGTCATGTGCGACCTGCTGGACGTCCCCGAGAAGGACCGCGACATGGTGGTCCGGGTCTGCGACGTGGCCTTCCTGGGCCGCACCCCGGAGGAACGCCGCGCCGGACATCAGCAGCTGATCCCCTACCTGCTGCACCAGGTGATGCTCCGCCGCTCCGACCCGCGCGACGACCTGATCTCGATGATGGCCACCTACAAGGTCGGCGGCCGGCTCCTGCCCGTCGAGGACGTGGTGCTCAACCTGGACAACATCGTGGTGGGCGGCGTCCAGACCGTCCGCCACACGGCCGCCATGGGGCTGCACACCCTCGTCGGACGGCCGGACCTGTGGCGGAAGCTGCAGCGGGGCGAGGTGTCCATGGACTCCGCCGTCGACGAACTGCTGCGCTGGACCTCGGTCGGTCTGCACACGCTGCGCACCGCCACCCGGGACAGCGAACTGGGCGGACGGATGATCCGCCGCGGCGACCGGGTCGCCGTCTGGGTCTGGTCCGCCGACCGGGACCCGGCGGCATTCGACCGGCCCGAGGAGATCCGGCTCGACCGCTCGCCCAACAAGCACCTCGCGCTCGGGCTGGGCGCCCACTACTGCATCGGCGCCCCGCTGGCCAAGGCCGAGCTGAGCGCCCTGTACACGGCCGCCCTGGAGAAGGCCGCCCTCATCGAACCGGCCGGCCCGGTCCGCCACAACCGCTCGATCATCAACTTCGGCCTGGACCACTTCCCGGTGCGCCTCATCCCCCGCTGACCCGCCCGCCGCCCCTCGCGGGCGCCCACCGGCAGCCGTGCAACTGCCGCCCGTCTGCCGGAACTCGTGCCGCTCACGCCCGCCCGCCCCCCCTACCTTCGAAGCACACCCAGAGCACCTCCCACCCTACGGAGACCACCATGAGCAACCCGTTCGAGGACGACAACGCCGGCTACCTGGTCCTGGTCAACGACGAGAACCAGCACTCGCTCTGGCCGGTCTGGATCGACGTTCCGGCGGGCTGGACCACCGTCCACGGCGAGGCCCCCCGCCAGGAGTGCCTCGACTGGATCGAGGCCAACTGGACCGACATCCGCCCGGCGAGCCTGCTCGCCACCCTCGACCAGCGGTGAGTGCCGCCATGCCGACCTGGGAACTGAACCCCGGCCGCCCGGCCCTCACCCACGTGCCGCCCATGGCCGACCTCGCCGCGGCCTGCGCGTGGCTGCGGGAGCACGAGGCCGCGCTGACGGCCGCCCTGTACGAGCACGGCACGATCTTCCTCCGGGGACTGCCGGTGACGGGGAGCGCGGACGTCGCCGCCGTCCGCGACGTGCTGATCCCCGAGCCCACCCCGTACCGCGAGAAGGCCACCCCGCGCAGCGACTTCGGCGACGGCGTCTTCTCGTCCACCGACCTGCCGCCCGCCCAGGCGATCCGCATGCACAACGAGAACAGCTACACACTGACCTTCCCCGGCCGGCTGCTCTTCGCCTGCCTGACCGCACCCGAGGAGGGCGGCGCCACCCCGACCGCCGACGTCCGCAAGGTCCTCGCCGGGCTCCCCGGCCACCTGGTGGAGCGCGGACGCTCCTGCGGCTGGACGCTCACCCGCACCTACTCGGACTACGTCTCGCTCGGCTGGCGCACCGCCTTCGGCACCGAGGAGCGCGCCGACGTCGAGCGCTACTGCCGGGAGAACGCCGTCTCCTGGCAGTGGCTGCCGGACGGCAACCTGCGGACCGGCCAGCTGCGTGCGGCGACCCTCCACCACCCGCGGACCGGCGAGGAGGTCTGGTTCAACCACCTGGCGTTCTGGAACGCGGGGTCGCTCGACCCGGACATCCGGGAGGCCATGACCGACGAGTTCGGCCCCGACGGCCTGCCCTTCGACACCGGCTTCGGTGACGGCGAGCCCCTCACCCAGGAGGACGTGGACGCCCTCAACGCGGCCTACGACGCCGCCACCGTCCGCGAGCCCTGGCAGGCCGGTGACGTGATGCTGGTCGACAACGTGCTGTGCGCCCACGGCCGCGACCCGTTCCGCGGCGACCGGAAGATCGCCGTCGCGATGGGCCGGCCCGTGGACGTCCGGGACTGCCGGCCCACCGTGCACGCCGCCGCCGAGGTCCCCGCCCGAACGCCTGTCGGGTGACCCTGGGCCGGGCGGTGCCCCCCCGGCCCACCCGCTCCCGGCGTCGCCGGCCCGCCCCGGTGGATCCGCCATGAGCACGCCCCGGCGGCCGGGGCCGCACGCACCATGACGCGCCTTCCGGCCGCGGACCCCGACAGACACCGGGGCGATCCGCCCACCATCCCCGCCGTGACGTGAGCAGAGGAAGCACCGTGATCCCGGTTTCGTACGCACAACAGCGTCTCTGGCTGATCGACCAGATCGAGGGACCGACCGCGCTCTACAACCTGCCGCTCGCGATCCGCCTGCGCGGCACGCTCGACACCGCCGCGTTGCGCGCCGCGACGGCGGACGTCGTCGGCCGCCACGAGGCCCTGCGCACGGTGTACCCGGTGGACGGGGGAGTCCCGGTGCAGCGGATCCTGCCGTCCGCGGAGGTGGAGATCGCCTTCGAGACGGTGGACTGCGCACCGGACGACTACCCCGGGCTGCGGGACCGGGCAGCCGCCCACGCCTTCGATCTGAGCGCCGAACCCCCCATCCGGATCACGGTGTTCTCACTCACCCCCACCGGCCCCGCCCCCGAACACGTGCTGCTCGTCGTGCTCCACCACATCGCCGGCGACGGCTGGTCCCTCGGCCCGCTGCTGCGCGACCTCGCCGGGGCGTACGCCGCCCGCCTCGACGGCTCCGCCCCCGACTGGGAGCCCCTGCCGGTCCAGTACGCCGACTACGCGCTCTGGCAGCGCGAACTGCTCGGCGAGGAATCCGACCCGGACAGCCGGATGAGCCGACAGCTCGCCTACTGGCGGGAGACGCTCTCCGGCCTTCCCGAGGAACTGGAACTCCCGGTGGACCGGCCCCGGCCGCCCGCCCCGACCGGGGCCGCCGACGCCGTGCCGTTCGCCTACGGCCCCGAACTGCACGCCGCGCTGACCGACCTGGCCCGCCGGCACCGTGCCACCCTGTTCTCCGTCCTCCGGGCCGGCCTCGCCGCACTGTTCACCCGCCTCGGCGCCGGCACCGACATCCCCCTCGGCACCGGCGTCGCCGGCCGCTCCGAGGAGGCCCTGAACGACCTCGTCGGCTTCTTCGTCAACACCCTGGTCCTGCGTACCGACACCTCCGGCGATCCGTCCTTCGCCACACTTCTCGACCGGGTCCGCGAGTCCCAGCTCGACGCCTTCGCCCACCAGGACGTGCCGTTCGACCGGCTGGTCGAGGAGCTCAACCCGGCCCGCGCCCTCGGCCGCCACCCGCTGTTCCAGACCCTGCTCGTCCTGCAGAACCACGAGGAGGGCGAACTCGGCCTGCCCGGACTGGAATCGTCCCCCGAACCACTCGGCCTGCGGGTCGCCAAGTTCGACCTGAACATCGGCGTCACCGAGCGGCACACCGCCGACGGCACCCCCGACGGGCTCACCGGCTCGGTCGAGTACGCGGCCGACCTCTACGACCGCGCCACCGTCACCACCCTCTTCGAACGCCTGGGCCGGCTGCTGGCCGCGGCGGCCGCCGACCCCGAGGCACCGATCGGCACCCTCGACATCCTCGCCCCCGAAGAACGCGGCCTCCTGCACGACCGGTGGAACGCCACCACCGCACCCGTACCGCTCGGCTCGCTACCGGAACTGTTCCGGGCCCAGGCCGCCCGCACCCCCGAGGCCGTCGCGCTCGCCCACGACGGCGGCACCGTGAGCTACGCCGAACTCGACCACCGCGCCGACCGGCTGGCGAACCACCTGATCGCCGCCGGCGTCGGCCCGGAGTCCCCGGTCGCCCTGCTGATGGAACGCTCGGTCGACCTGGTCGTCGCCACCCTGGCCGTACTCAAGGCCGGCGGCTGCTACGTCCCTCTGCACGCGAGCCTGCCGCCGGAGCGCATGACCGCGCTGCTCGCCGACACGGCCGCCCCCGTCCTGATCACCGACCGCGCCGACCCCGGCTTCCCGCACACCGCCGTCGTCGTCCGGCCTGGCGACGAGCGGGACGCCCCGGCGCACGACCCGCTCCTGCCCGTCCACCCCGACCGACTCGCCTACCTGATGTACACCTCCGGCTCCACCGGCACCCCCAAGGGCGTAGCGATCCGCCACCGTGACGTGGTCGACCTTGCCGCCGACCGCCGCTGGCAGGACGGCCGACACCGGCGGATCCTGCTGCACTCTCCGCACGCCTTCGACGCGGCCACCTACGAACTGTGGACGCCGCTGCTGTCCGGCGGCACGGTCGTCGTCGCCCCGCCCGGCGGCCTGGACGCCGACACCCTGCACGCCGTCGCCACCCGGCACGCCGTCACCGCCGTCTTCCTCACCAAGGCGCTCTTCGACCTCGTCGCCGAGCAGGCCCCGGAGACCTTCCGCGCCTTCCGAACCGTCTGCACCGGCGGCGAGGCCGCCTCCGGCACCCTGATGCGGCGCGTCCTCGACCACTGCCCCGACCTGCTGCTCGCCCATGTCTACGGCCCGACAGAGGCCACCACCTTCGCCACCCACCACCCCCTCGCCCCCGCCGACCTCGGCCCGCGCCCGCCGATCGGCTCCCCGCTCGACAACACGCGCGCCCACGTCCTCGACGCCCGCCTGCGGCCCGTCCCGCCCGGCGTCCCCGGCGAGCTGTACGTGGCGGGCGCCGGTCTCGCCCGCGGCTACCGGGGGCGGCCCGCGCTGACCGCCGAACGGTTCGTCGCCGACCCGTTCGCGACGGACGGCCCGCTCCCGTCCGGCGGCGGACGGATGTACCGCACCGGTGACCTGGTCCGCCGCCGGGCCGACGGCGCGATCGAGTACCTCGGCAGGATCGACGGCCAGGTCAAGGTACGTGGCTTCCGTATCGAACCGGGCGAGATCGAGGCCGTCCTCTCCCGTCACCCCGCCGTCCGCCAGGTCATCGTCATCGCCCGCGAGGACCGCCCCGGCGACACCCGGCTCGTCGCCTACTGCTCGGTACCCGACACCGCCCTCGACGAGAACCCCGCCCTCGCCGCCGCACTCAAGCAGCTCACCGCCGACACCCTCCCCGGCTACATGGTCCCCTCGTCCGTGGTCGTGCTGCCCGCCCTGCCCCTCAACGCCAACGGCAAAGTCGACCGGCGCGCGCTGCCCGCCCCCGACCTGGGCGCCGACACCGTCGGCCGCGCCCCGCGCGACGAGCGCGAACGCGCCCTCTGCACGCTCTTCGGAGAGATCCTCGGCATCGACGACATCACCATCGACGACGACTTCTTCGAACTCGGCGGCCACTCCCTCCTCGCCACCCGCCTGGTCGGCCGGGCACGCGCCGACCTCGGCGCCGAACTCGCCATCGGCGACCTCTTCCAGGCCCCGACCGTCGCCGCCCTCGCCGCCCGGCTCGCCACCGGCCAGGACCGGCCCGCGCTGCGCCCCGGACCCCGTCCCGAGCGCCTGCCGGTCTCCTTCGCGCAGCGCCGGCTGTGGTTCCTCGGCCAGGCCGAGGGTCCCTCCGCCACCTACAACGTCACCCTCGCGCTCCGGCTCACCGGCCCGCTGGACACGCGTGCCCTGGAACGTGCGCTCGGCGACGTCGTCGCCCGCCACGAGACACTCCGCACCGTGTTCGCGGAACACGACGGCGTCCCCTACCAGCGAGTGCTGCCCGAGGCCCCGTCCCCCCTGCTCACCGTCACCGACCGCCCGGCCGAGGAACTGGCCGGCCACACCTTCGACCTGGCCCGCGACGTCCCGCTGCACGCCTACCTGCGCCCCGAGGCGCCCGACACACACGTGCTGCTCCTGGTGATGCACCACATCGCCAGCGACGGCTGGTCGCTGCGGCCTCTCTTCCGTGACCTCGCCGACGCCTACACCGCCCGGCTCGGCGGCGAGTCCCCCGCCGGGGAACCGCTGCCCGTCCAGTACGCCGACTACACCCTCTGGCAGTACCGGCTGCTCGGCTCCGACACCGATCCACGGTCCCCGCTCTCCCGTCAGCTCGACTACTGGCGAGAGGCATTGGCCGGCCTGCCGGACGAGCTGCCGCTCCCCCTGGACCACCCCCGCCCGGCCGTCGCGGGCCACCGGGGCGACGTCGTCCCGCTGGAACTCGACGCGGACCTGCACGCGCGGCTCGCCGAACTGGCCACCGGACACGGAGTCACCCTCTTCATGGTGCTCCAGGCCGCCTACGCGACCCTGCTGCACCGCTTCGGCGCCGGCGACGACCTGCCGATCGGCACCCCGCTGGCCGGTCGCCTCGACCCGGCCCTGGACGACCTGGTCGGCTTCTTCGCCAACACCCTGGTCCTGCGCGCCGACCTCAGCGGCCGGCCCACCTTCGCCGAACTCCTCGCCCGGGTCCGGGAGACCGACCTGGCCGCCTACGCCCATCAGGACGTGCCGTTCGAGCGGCTGGTCGAGGAGCTCAACCCGGCCCGCTCGCTCGCCCGCCACCCCCTCTTCCAGGTGATGATCGCCTTCGACAACACCGACGGCGGCGGCCCCGAGTTCCCCGGCACCCGCACCGCCTACGAGCCGCTCGGCCTCCCCAACACCGCCTTCGACCTCACCCTGAACCTCTCCGAGCGCCACCACCCGGACGGCACCCCGGCCGGACTCGACGGCGGACTCGAGTTCGCCACCGACCTGTTCGACCGGACCACCGCCGAGCGGCTCGCCGCCGCCCTGCCGGACCTGCTCGCCCAGGCCGTCGCCGACCCGCACCGGCCCGTCGCCGAACTGGACGTCCTGGGCCGCGCCGGCCGCGCCGCGCTGGCCGCGTGGCACGACACCGCCCGGCCCGGCGCGGACCTCCTCGTTCCCGAGGCGTTCGCCGCCCAGGTGGCGGCGACCCCCGACGCCACCGCCCTGGTCTTCGGGGAGACCCGCCTGAGCTACGCCGAGCTGGACGCCCGCGCCGACCGTCTCGCCCACGGCCTGACCGCTTCCGGTATCGGCCCCGAGGACGTGGTCGCGCTCGCCCTGCCCCGCTCCGCCGAGTCGTTGGTCGCCGTCCTCGCCGTACTCAGGGCCGGTGCGGCCTTCCTCCCGCTCGACGCCGAACACCCGCGCGACCGGATCGCCCACATGCTGGCCGACGCCCGCCCGGCGGCCGTGCTCACCGGGGCCGGCTGGCCGCGGCCCGAAGTCCTGCACGGACTCACCGGCGTCGCCGTCCTGGATGTCGCCGAGCAGCAGCGGGTCACCCGCCCGGCCGACGCGCCGCCCGTCCGGCTCCACCCCGGGAACGCCGCCTACGTGATCTACACCTCCGGTTCCACCGGCCGCCCCAAGGGCGTCGTCGTGCGCCACGGCGGCTTCGCCAACCTGCTCGCCTTCCACCGCGACGAGACCATCACCGCGGCCCGGCGGAACCACCCGGGGCGCAGGTTCAGGTTCGCCCAGGTCGCCTCGCTCTCCTTCGACACGGCCCTCGAGGCGTTCCTCTGGATGGTCGCCGGACACGAACTCCACCTGCTCGACGACGACCTGCGCCGCGACGCCGCCGCGATCGTCCGCTACGCCGAGGAGGCCGCCACCGACGTCCTCGACGTGACCCCCGGCCAAGCCGAGCGGCTGGTCGAGGAGGGCCTGCTCGACCGCTGTCCGCCCGCCCTCCTCATGGTCGGCGGCGAGGCCCTCGGGCAGACCCTCTGGACCGCCCTCACCGCCGTCCCCGACACCGTCGTGCTCAACATGTACGGCCCCACCGAATGCACCGTCGACGCGCTCCACCACCGGCTCACCGACGACCCCCGCCCTCTCATCGGCCTTCCGCTGCCCAACCTCCGCGCCCACATTCTGGACGGGTGTCTGCGGCCGGTTCCGCCCGGTGTCCCGGGTGAGCTGTATCTGGCCGGGGACGGGCTGGCCCGCGGTTATCTCGGTCGGCCGGGGCTGACCGCGGAGCGGTTCGTCGCCGACCCGTTCACGCGGGACGGTGCGTTCCCGTCCGGCGGGCGGATGTACCGTACCGGCGACCTCGCGCGCCGCCGCCCGGACGGCCGGGTCGAGTACCTCGGCCGTACCGACCACCAGGTCAAGGTGCGTGGCTTCCGGATCGAACCCGGCGAGATCGAGACCGTCCTGGCCGCCCACCCCGAGGTTCTCCAGGCCGTCGTGCTGCCGCATCAGGACGGCACGGCCGGCACCCGGCTGGTCGGCTACGTCGTGCCACGCTCCCCGCTCGACCCGGCCGTGCTGCGCGCCCACGCGGCAGCGACCCTGCCGGAGTACATGGTCCCGGCGGCCTTCGTGACGCTCGACGAACTCCCGCTCAACGTCAGCGGAAAACTCGACCGGTCCGCGCTGCCCGCCCCGGACTTCGCGGCGGCCACCACCGGCGGTCGGGCGGCCCGCACGGCACGCGAGGAGATCCTCTGTGGGCTCTTCGCCGAGGTCCTCGGGGTGCCGGGTCCCGTGACCGTCGACGACGACTTCTTCGCCCTCGGCGGGCACTCGCTGCTCGCGACCCGCCTCCTCAGCCGGGTCCGTACGGTCCTCGGCGCCGAACTCGGCATCCGGGACGTCTTCGAGGCGCCGACGGTGGCCGGTCTGGCCCAGCGCCTGGACGGCGCCACGGCCCGGCTCGCGCTGACGGCCGGCGAGCGCCCCGCGCGCCCGCCGCTCTCCTTCGCCCAGCGGCGGCTCTGGCTGATCGACCGGATGGAGGGCCCCAGCGCGCTCTACAACATGCCACTCGCCCTGCGGCTCACCGGTCCGCTCGACCCGGCCGCCCTGGAAAGCGCCCTCGGCGACCTCGTGACCCGGCACGAGAGCCTGCGCACCGTCATCGCGGAGCACGACGGCGAGCCCTACCAACGCGTGCTCGCCCCCGCCGACGCCGCGCTCGCGGTCGAACCACGCGACTGCGCACCGGAATCGATGGACGCCGAGATCGACCGGGCCGCCCGCCGCCCCTTCGACCTGGGCGCCGAACCCCCCGTACGGGTCACCCTGCTCCGACTCGCCCCCGAGGAGCACGTGCTGGTCGTCGCACTGCACCACATCGTCGGCGACGGCTGGTCGATGGGCCCGCTGCTGCGCGACCTGTCCGCCGCGTACGCCGCCCGTCGTGAGGGCACGGTGCCCGACTGGCGTCCGCTGCCGGTGCAGTACGCCGACTACGCGCTCTGGCAGCGTGAACTGCTCGGCGACGAGACCGACCCCGACAGCCTCGTCTCCCGCCAGCTCTCCTACTGGCGCGCCACGCTCGCCGATCTGCCGGAAGAACTCGCGCTTCCCGTCGACCGGCCGCGTGGCGCCCGAGCCGACCACCGGGGCGACCGGATCGTCCTGCCGATCGGCGCCGAACTGCACGCCTCGCTGGGGGCGTTGTCGCGCGAGCACCGGGTCACGATGTTCATGACCCTGCAGGCCGCGCTCGCGGCGCTGCTCACCCGGCTGGGGGCCGGTACCGACGTGCCGATCGGTTCGGTGGTCGCCGGCCGTTCGGACGAGGCCCTGGACGACCTGGTCGGCTTCTTCGTCAACACGCTGGTCCTGCGCACCGACACCTCCGGCGATCCGACCTTCGCCGAACTCCTGGCCCGGGTCCGCGAGACTGGCCTGGGCGCCTACGCCCATCAGGACGTGCCGTTCGAGCGGCTGGTCGAGGAGCTCAACCCGGCCCGCTCGCTGGCCCGCCACCCCCTCTTCCAGGTGGCGATGGTCCTCCAGTCCGACGCCGGCGCCGGACTGGAGCCGGACGGGCTGCGCTCCGAGGCGCTGCCTGCGGACACCGGGGTCGCCAAGTTCGACCTCAACATGACGCTGGAGGAGTTCTTCGACGCCGACGGCGCGCCCGCCGGGCTGGAGTGCGCGATCGACTACGCCACCGACCTGTTCGACCGCGAGACCGTCGAGTCCCTGGCCGCCCGCTTCGGCCGGCTGCTGGCGGCGGTGACGGCCCGCCCCGACCGGCGCATCGGCCAGGCCGAGCTACTGGCCGAGGGCGAGCGCGCGGAACTCCTCGGCGGCCACCGGCCGCTGCCCGCCCGACTGCCCCTCGTTCCCGAGGCGTTCGCCGCCCAGGTGGCGGCGACCCCCGACGCCACCGCCCTGGTCTTCGGGGAGACCCGCCTGAGCTACGCCGAGCTGGACGCCCGCGCCGACCGTCTCGCCCACGGCCTGACCGCTTCCGGTATCGGCCCCGAGGACGTGGTCGCGCTCGCCCTGCCCCGCTCGGCGGAGACGGTCGTCTCCCAGCTCGCCGTACTCAGGGCCGGTGCCGCCTTCCTCCCGCTCGACGCCGAACACCCGCCGGAGCGCACCGCCCACATGCTCGCCGACACCCGCCCGGCGGCCGTGCTCACCGGGGCCGGCTGGCCGCGGCCCGAAGTCCTGCACGGACTCACCGGCGTCGCCGTCCTGGATGTCGCCGAGCAGCAGCGGGTCACCCGCCCGGCCGACGCGCCGCCCGTCCGGCTCCACCCCGGGAACGCCGCCTACGTGATCTACACCTCCGGTTCCACCGGCCGCCCCAAGGGGGTGGTGGTGAGCCACGGTGCGATCGCCGCGCTGCTGGCCGCCCACCGGGCGGAGACCTTCGGGGAGCCCGCGCGGACGCACGGCAGGCTGCGCGCCGCGCTGACCGCCTCGCTCTGCTTCGACGCCTCCTGGAACAGCCTGCTGTGGATGGTCGCCGGACATGAGCTGCACCTGATCGGCGACGACCTGCGCCGTGACCCCGCCGCCCTGGTCCGGCACATCGGGACCGCCGCCATCGACGTCCTGCAGTTCACTCCGTCCTACGCCGAACAGCTGGTCGTCGAGGGGTTGTTGGATGCTCCGGCGCCGCGGGTGGTGTTGCTGGGCGGTGAGCCGGTCGGGCAGGCGTTGTGGACCCGTCTGCGCGAGGCGCCGGCGACCACCGGTCACAACCTCTACGGGCCCACCGAGTGCACCGTCGACACCCTGCTCCAGGATTTCGCCGGCTCGGAGCGTCCGACGTTGGGTCACACCGTCCTGGGGACCCGTGCCTATGTTCTGGACGAGTATCTGAGGCTGGTTCCGCCCGGTGTTCCGGGTGAGTTGTATCTGGCCGGGGACGGGCTGGCCCGTGGTTATCTCGGTCGGCCGGGGCCGACCGCGGAGCGGTTCGTCGCCGACCCGTTCACGCGGGACGGTGCGTTCCCGTCCGGCGGGCGGATGTACCGTACCGGCGACCTGGTCCGCCGCACCCGCGACGGCGCCCTCGACTACCTCGGCCGTACCGACCACCAGGTCAAGATCCGCGGCTTCCGGATCGAACCCGGCGAGATCGAACACGTCCTCACCCGCCACGAGGCCGTCCGCCAGGCCGTCGTCACCCCGCACGAGAGCGCGGACGGCGACCGTCGCCTCGTCGCCCACTGCGCCGTCGCCACACCCAGCCCCGGACTCGCCCTGGAGATCAAGAGGTTCGCGGCGGAGTCGCTGCCCGCCTACATGGTCCCGGCCGCCGTCGTCACCCTCGACGCGCTGCCGCTGACCGGGAGCGGCAAGGTCGACCGGCGCGCGCTGCCCGCCCCCGACTTCGGGCTCTTCACCGGCGGTCGGGCGGCCCGCACGGCACGCGAGGAGATCCTCTGCGGGCTCTTCGCCGAGATCCTCGGGGTGCCGGGTCCCGTGACCGTCGACGACGACTTCTTCGCCCTCGGCGGGCACTCGCTGCTCGCCATGAAGCTGGTCAGCAGGGTCCGTACGGTGTGCGCGGCCGAGATCGGCGTCCGGGACGTCTTCGAGGCGCCGACGGTGGCCGGTCTGGCCCAGCGCCTGGACGGCGCCACGGCCCGGCTCGCGCTGACGGCCGGCGAGCGTCCGGAACGCCCGCCGCTCTCCTTCGCCCAGCGGCGGCTCTGGCTGATCGACCGGATGGAGGGCCCCAGCGCGCTCTACAACCTCCCGCTCGCCCTCCGTGTCACCGGTCCGCTCGACCCGGCCGCCCTGGAAAGCGCCCTCGGCGACCTCGTGACCCGGCACGAGAGCCTGCGCACGCTCCTCACGGAACACGACGGCGAACCCCGGCAGCGGATCGTCCCGCCCGCCGAGGCCCGGGTCCCCTTCGACCACCGCACCACCCCGCCCGCCGACCCCGCGACCGCCCTCACCGACTGCACGGCGATCCCCTTCGACCTGGCCACCGAACTTCCCATCCGCGTGCACCTGCTTCCGCTCTCGGAGGACGAGCATCTCCTCGTCCTCGTACTGCACCACATCGCCGGCGACGGCTGGTCCGTGGAGCCGCTGCTGCGCGACCTGTCCGCCGCGTACGCCGCCCGTCGTGAGGGCACGGTGCCCGACTGGCGTCCGCTGCCGGTGCAGTACGCCGACTACGCGCTCTGGCAGCGTGAACTGCTCGGCGACGAGACCGACCCCGACAGCCTCGTCTCCCGCCAGCTCTCCTACTGGCGTGAAGCGCTGGCGGGACTGCCCGAGGAACTCGCGCTTCCCGTCGACCGCCCCCGCTCGGCGGACAGCAGCCACCGCGGTGACCGGATCGTCCTGCCGATCGGCGCCGAACTGCACGCCTCGCTGGGGGCGTTGTCGCGCGAGCACCGGGTCACGATGTTCATGACCCTGCAGGCCGCGCTCGCGGCGCTGCTCACCCGGCTGGGGGCCGGTACCGACGTGCCGATCGGTTCGGTGGTCGCCGGCCGTTCGGACGAGGCCCTGGACGACCTGGTCGGCTTCTTCGTCAACACGCTGGTCCTGCGCACCGACACCTCCGGCGATCCGACCTTCGCCGAACTCCTGGCCCGGGTCCGCGAGACTGGCCTGGGCGCCTACGCCCATCAGGACGTGCCGTTCGAGCGGCTGGTCGAGGAGCTCAACCCGGCCCGCTCGCTGGCCCGCCACCCCCTCTTCCAGGTCATGCTGCTGCTCCAGGGCGGAGGCCGGGGCGGCTCCGGCGACACGACGCTCGACCTGGCCGGCCTGCCGGCCGCGGTCGAACCGGTCGGCGGATACGCGGCCAAGTTCGACCTCTCCATCGCGATGGGGGAGTTCTTCGACGCCGACGGCGCGCCCGCCGGGCTGGAGTGCGCGATCGACTACGCCACCGACCTGTTCGACCGCGAGACCGTCGAGTCCCTGGCCGCCCGCTTCGGCCGGCTGCTGGCGGCGGTGACGGCCCGCCCCGACCGGCGCATCGGCCAGGCCGAACTGCTGACCGAGGGCGAGCGCGCGGAACTCCTGCCCGGCGCCCACGAGGTACCGGTGGACGTTCCGCTGCTGCCCGCCGTCTTCGAAGCCCAGGTGGCCCGCACCCCGGACGCCACCGCGCTGGTCGCCGGGAGCACCCGGCTCAGCTGGGCCGCGCTGAACGCCCGCGCCGACGACCTCGCCCACCGTCTGACGGCCGCGGGAGCGGGCCCGGAATCGGTGGTGGCACTGGCCCTGCCGCGCTCCGCGGAGAGCGTCATCGCCCTGCTCGCCATCCTCAAGGCGGGCGCCGCCTCGCTGTCACTGGACGCCGAGTACCCGGCCGACCGGACCGCCGCCATGCTGGCCGATGCCACGCCCGCGCTCGTCGTGACCGGAGACGGCTGGCCACACCCCGGACTCCTCACCGGACTCACGGTCCTGACCTCCGATCACCCGACCCACACGCCGGACCACCCCCGAGGCCACCGGACGACCACCCCGGCCCACGCGGCACACACCCCGGTCGGGACGGACCCCGAGGGGACGTACGGGACGCCCCCACACGACCGGAAGCACCCAGCCGATGCCACGGACCGGACCGCACCGCCCGCCCTCCGCCCCGGCGCGGGCGAGCCGCCGCGCCGCACCACCGCCGCTGACGCCGCCTACGTGATCTACACCTCCGGTTCCACCGGCCGTCCCAAGGGGGTGGTGGTGAGCCACGGTGCGATCGCCGCGCTGCTCGCCTCGCACCGCTCCTCGGCCGGTCCGATCGGAGCGGCCGAACACCGGTACGGCAGGCTGCGTGTCGCGCTGACCGCCTCGCTCTGCTTCGACGCCTCCTGGGACGGTCTGCTCTGGCTCGTCGCCGGTCACGAGCTGCACCTGATCGGCGACGAGGTCCGGCGCGACGCCGCCGCCCTGGTCCGGCACGTCCGGTCGGAGTCCCTCGACGTCCTGGAGATCACTCCGTCCTACGCCGAACAGCTGGTCGTCGAGGGGTTGTTGGATGCTCCGGCGCCGCGGGTGGTGTTGCTGGGCGGTGAGCCGGTCGGGCAGGCGTTGTGGACCCGTCTGCGCGAGGCGCCGGCGACCACCGGTCACAACCTCTACGGGCCCACCGAGTGCACCGTCGACACCCTGCTCCAGGATTTCGCCGGCTCGGAGCGTCCGACGTTGGGTCACACCGTCCTGGGGACCCGTGCCTATGTTCTGGACGAGTATCTGAGGCTGGTTCCGCCCGGTGTTCCGGGTGAGTTGTATCTGGCCGGGGACGGGCTGGCCCGTGGTTATCTCGGTCGGCCGGGGCCGACCGCGGAGCGGTTCGTCGCCGACCCGTTCACGCGGGACGGTGCGTTCCCGTCCGGCGGGCGGATGTACCGTACCGGCGACCTGGTCCGCCGCACCCGCGACGGCGCCCTCGACTACCTCGGCCGTACCGACCACCAGGTCAAGATCCGCGGCTTCCGGATCGAACCCGGCGAGATCGAACACGTCCTCACCCGCCACCCCCGGGTCCGCGCCGCCACCGTGACGGCCCACGAGGACGGCGCCGCCGGCCCGCGGCTGGTCGCCCACGTCGTGGCGGACGGCCCGCTCGACCCGGCCGCGCTGCGCGCCTTCGCCGCCGACTCGCTGCCCGCCCACATGGTCCCGGCCGCCGTCGTCACCCTCGACGCGCTGCCGCTGACCGGGAGCGGCAAGGTCGACCGGCGCGCGCTGCCCGCCCCCTCGTTCGCCTCCTCACCGACCGGCCGCCCGCCCCGGACACCGCACGAGGAACTGCTCTGCGGCCTCTTCGCGGAGGTTCTCGGCCTCCCGGGCCCCGTGACCATCGACGACGGCTTCTTCGACCTCGGCGGCCACTCCCTCCTCGCGATGCGCCTGCTCGGCGGGGTCCGCACCGCCTTCGGCGTCGACCTCGGCATGCGGGCGCTCTTCGAAGCCCCCACCGTGGCCGCCCTGGGCCGGCGCCTCGCCCGGCACCTCCACCCGGACGGCGCGGCGGAGACGGCCACCGACGCGCTCGACGTGCTCCTTCCGCTGCGCGCCACCGGCACCCGGGCTCCGCTCTTCTGTGTTCACCCCGCCGCCGGCATCAGCTGGGTCTACTCCGGGCTGCTGCGTCACCTCGACGCGGACCGACCGGTCTACGGGCTGCAGGCCCGCGGACTGCGCGGGGGCTCCGCGTCCTCCGTCACCGAGATCGCCGAGGACTACGTGCGACAGGTCCGCGCCGTCCAGCCGGAGGGCCCGTACCACCTGCTCGGCTGGTCCTTCGGCGGGGTGGTCGCCCAGGCGATGGCCGTGGCCCTCCAGACGGCGGGTCAGGAGGTCGCCCTGCTCGCCCTGCTGGACGGTCTGCCCGCCGACCCCGCCCGGTATCCCGCCGGCGGCGCCGAGCCCTCCGGCGACCCGGTCGACACCCTGGCCGAACTGCTCGCCTCCCTCGGCTACGACCCGGCCGAGGGACGCGGGCAGGCCGAGCTCACCGCACTCCTCGGCGAGGCCGCGGGTGTCCTGCCCGACGTCTTCGAGCAGCACCGCAAGCTGATGGCCGAGCACGTACCCGGCCGGTACCGGGGCGAGGCCGTCTTCTTCGGAGCCACCCTCGACAAGCCCGCCGACTGGCCCTACGGGGCGGCCTGGCGGCCGTACGTCGACGGCCGTGTCGAGGAGCACCGCATCACCTGCACGCACGGCGCCATGACGCGGCCGGACCCCGTGGCACGGATCGCCGCCGTGCTGGCCCAGAAGCTTGGAGTGTGACCCGCCATGACCACCGCCCCCGTCGAGCCGCCGTCCCCGGCCGCCCCGCCCCCTCCGGCGGACGCGCCGCCGCGGAGCCGCTGGGGCCTCTGGGCCCAGGGAAACTTCCGCAAGCTCTGGATCGGTGAGACGACCAGCGGTCTCGGCACCGCCGTCGGCAACGTCGCGCTCGCCCTGGTGGCCGTCGTCACGCTGGACGCCTCGCCCTTCATGGTCGGCCTGCTGACCGCGTCCGCCTGGGTGCCGTGGCTCTTCCTCGGCCTGCTGGCCGGCGCCTGGGTGGACCGCTGGCCCCGGCTGAAGGTGATGCTGGTCTGCGACCTGCTGTTGCTGGTGCTGTTCGGCAGCGTGCCGGTGGCCGGCTGGTTGGGGCTGCTGACCATGGGCCACCTGGTCGTGGTGGCGCTGCTGGCCGGCGCGGTCAAGGTGTTCATGTCCACCGCGTACAGCGCCGTACTGCCCTCGCTGGTCGCCAAGCCGGACCTGCTGGAGGCCAACGTCAAACTCCGCTCCGGGGATTCGGCGGCGGAGATCGCCGGCCCCGGCCTGGCCGGTCTGCTCGCCCAGGCGTTCGGCGCGGCCAGCGGCCTGCTCGCCGACGCGGTCACCTACCTGGTGGCGGCGGTGTGCGTGGGCAGCATCCGGGCCGAGGAGAAGCCGCCGCCGGTCTCCGAACGGCGTGGGATCCTGCGCGAGATCGGCGAGGGAGTCCGGTTCCTGGTGCGCGATCCGTACCTGCGCACACTGGCGAGCTTCGCGGCCGTCGGCAACCTCGGTCTCAACGGTGTCCAGGCGGTGCAGACGATCTTCCTGATCCGCACCGTGGGGGTGTCGCCCGGAGGCGTCGGAGCGGTGTTCGCGCTGGTGTCGGTCGGCGGCCTGGCCGGGGCGGCACTCGCCGGGCGGATCGCCCGCCGGTTCGGGACGGCGCGCGGACTGCTGCTGTGCGAGCTGGTGGGCGCGCCGTTCATCCTGCTGCTGCCGATGGCGGGGGACCGGCTGCCGCTGGCGGTGAGCGCGGTGGCCTGGTCGGTCGCGGTCTGCGGAGTGATCGCCGGAAACGTCATCGCCGGCAGCTTCTACCAGGCGTACTGCCCGCCCGCGATGATCGGCCGTATCCGGGCCAGTGCGTCGACCGTCAACTTCAGCGCCATCCCGGTGGGAGCCCTGCTCGGCGGCTGGCTGGGCGAGGTGCTCGGCGCTCGCACCACCATCTGGATCATGGCGAGCGTGCTGCTCTCGGCGGGCGTGGTCCTGCTGGCCGGCCCGCTCCGCGGGCTGCGGAACTTCCCCGAACGCCCCGCCGCGTCCTCCTGATCGCCCTCTCGGAGCCCTCGGCTCCTCAGAGCCTGTCGGGTGGCCTTCGACCGACAGGCACTCAGGGCACCTTCCGGCCCCCACCCCTTCCCTCCGTCTTCCCGGAGTCTTCCATGATCCGCACCGCCCGGCCGCGCCGGTTCCTGATGTGCCGTCCGACCTACTTCGAGGTCAGCTACGCGATCAATCCCTGGATGGACCCGGCCAAGCCGGTCGACACCGGCCTGGCCGTCGCGCAGTGGGAGCGGCTGTACGAGCTGTACGTCCGTCTCGGCCACCGCGTCGACCTGATCGACCCGCTGCCCGGTCTGCCCGACATGGTCTTCGCGGCCAACGGCGCCACCGTCGTGGACGGGAAGGTGCTCGGTGCCCGGTTCCGTGACGCCGAGCGCGCGGCCGAGGGCCCCGCCTACCTGGAGTGGTTCCGGGCCCGCGGCTTCGTCACCCACGACCCGGTCCACGTCAACGAGGGCGAGGGCGACCTGTTGCTGACGGGCCGGCACCTGCTGGCCGGGCGAGGTTTCCGCAGCGTCTCCGCCGGACACGCGGAGGCGCGGGAGTTCCTCGGCCGCCCGGTGATCGGCCTGGACCTGGTCGACCCGCGCTTCTACCACCTCGACACCGCGCTCGGGGTGCTCGACGCCGACCGGATCATCTACTATCCCGGCGCGTTCTCGCCCGACAGCCGGGCGGTGCTGCGGCGGCTCTTCCCGGACGCGGTGCTGGTGGAGGAGGGGGACGCGGAGGCGTTCGGGCTCAATCTGATGAGCGACGGCCTGAACGTGGTGCTGCCGGAGGCGGCCACCGGGGTGGCGGCCAGGTTGCGCGAGCGGGGCTTCCGGCCGATCGGGATGGACCTCTCCGAACTGCTCAAGGGCGGCGGCAGCGTGAAGTGCTGCACCCTGGAGATCCGCGAGGCCGCCTGAGCCGGGCCGCCCGCGTCGCCGAACGGGCCGCCCACCCCCGCGACGCCCCGATCGACACCCCGATCAACGAAGGCGATCGACGCATGGTGCTCGGGCGTCGATCGCCCGTTGAACGCGCCTTGCCATGCTCGTCCCATCAGCCCGGAAGCACTTCGGGAAGTCCCGCAAGAAGCCCTTCCCCGCAGGGAAGACGTCCTAGGGAGCAGTCATGGCGAAGCGTTCGAACACCCTCGGTGCCGCTCGGATCCGCCTGGCCGTCGCGGGTCTCGGCCTCAGCGCGCTGATCGCCCTCGGCGCGGCCGGCACGGCGATGGCCGACGGCAGCACCGGGACCGACCAGGGCGGGACCAGCGGCAGCGCCTCGACCTCCGCGCCGGCCCCGACGCCCACGCCCTCCGACGACACGGACTGGAACAGCACCGGCTCCTGAACCGCACCCCCGCGCAGTACCGTTTCTCCACGGCAGCCGGTCCACGCCCCCTCAGGGCTCGCGCAGGGCGAACGCCGGCTCCTCCAACAGCCCCGCCACCTCGGTGGCCTCCGGCAGCCCCAGCCGGTGGAAGATCTCGTGCGCCTGCCGCAGCCGCGCCCCCGCCTCGGCCCCACGCCCGAGGTCCGCCAGCGACCGGCCCAGCACCACCAGCGCCTGAGCCTGGTCCCGTTCCGCCCCCAGCTCCTCGCAGAGCGCCAGCGCCCGCCCGGCGTGATCGAGCGCCTCGTCCGCCCGGCCGAGCGAACGCAGACTGTCCGCCAGCCGGTAGCGCGCGTGCGCCGCCCGGTCCCGCAGCCCGGCCCCCGCCGCCACCGCCAGACACTCCCCGAACCAGGTCACCGCCTCCTCGTGCCGCCCGAGCCCGTGCAGCGCCAGGCCCAGTACGTACAGCGCGTACGCCCGACCGGGGTCGTCCTGCCGGGTCCGCAGTCGGGCGAGCACCTCGTGACAGATCTCCACCGCCTCGTCCGTCCGCCCGCTGCGCACCCGTGCCAGCGCGCCGTTCACGGTCGTCACCAGGGCGCCCGAGTGATGCCCGAGCTCGTTGGCGAGAAGCAGCGCCTCGTCGTAGTGGTCCACCGCCTCGCCGAAGCGGCTGAGGAACTGGCAGATCAGGCCGAGGTCGTTGAGCGCCTGACGGAGGATCACCGTGTCGCCGGCGGTCCGCGCCGCGTCCACCGCCTGGCGGGCCGCCGCCTCGGCCTCCTCCAGCCGGGTCGCCGCCAGGGCGACGTTCCCGCGCAGGAAGTGCGCCCGTCCGGCGGCCCGGAGGTCGCCGTGCCGCTCCGCCGCCTCGGCCAGCGCGTCGGCGGTGGAGGCGAGCTGACGGCTCGGCGGGGTCAGGACGAACGGCGTGATCGCGATGAGCAGGTCGATCGCGGCCCGCAGGGCCGTCGCACGCACCCGGTCCGGCGGCAGCACGCCTCCCAGTCCGTCGGCCCCCACGTCCGCGGCGACCTGGGCCGCCAGGGCCACGGAGCCCGCCCGCTCCGCCGCGGCCCATTCCCGGGCCGCGTCCCACCCGGCCAGCGCCACACCGGGGGAGAGGGCCGGACCCAGTGCGCCCGCCGCCGGATCGCCCGGCACCGCGTACTGGAAGGCGGTGCAGGCCGTGGCCAGCAGATGGTCCAGCAACCGGTCCCGGGCGGCGACCGCCTCCCCGCTCGCCGCCGTGCCGCCCGCCGCCGCGGAGGGGGCACCCTCGGCCACCGGCCGCCGCCGGGCGAACGCCCTCAGCAGGTCGTGGTACCGGTACCGGCCGGGGAACGGAGACTCCAGCATCGCCACGTCCACCAGCGCCTCCAGCAGATCCTCGGCGTCGTACGCGTCGAGGTCGAGGAGCGCGGCGGCGGCCGGCAGCCCGATGTCCGGCCCGTCCACCGAGGCGACCAGCCGGAACGCCCTGGCCTGGTCGGCGGTCAGCTGGCGGTAGCTCAGTTCGAAGGCCGCGGCCACCGCGAGGTCGCCGATCCGCAGTTCGTCGATCCGCCGCCGTTCCACCTGGAGCCGACGGCTGAGCGTCTCCACCGTCCAGCCCGGCCGGGCCGCGAGCCGGGCGGCCACGATGCGCACCGCCAGCGGCAGGTACCCGCACGCCACCACCAGGTCCAGCGCCGCTTCCCGCTCGGCGGCCAGACGTTCCTCGCCGATGGTGCGGCTCAGCAGGTCCAGCGCCTCCGCCGGCTGGAACACGTCCAGGTCGACCTGGACAGTGGCCGGCAGACCCGCCGGCCGGGTGCGGCCGGTGGTGAGGACCGCGCAGCCGACCGATCCCGGGAGCAGCGGCCGGACCTGCGCCGCGTCCTTGGCGTTGTCCAGCACCAGCAGCAGCCGCCGTCCGTCGACCACGGAACGGAACAGCGCCGAGCGCGCGTCCAGCCCGTCCGGCACCGCGTCACCGGGCACCCCGAGCGCCACCAGGAATCCGCTGAGCACCGCCTCCGGATCGGCCGGCACGGGGTCGGAGCCGCGCAGGTCCACGTAGAGCTGGCCGTCCGGGTAGGTCTCCCGGACGCGGTGTGCCACGTGGAGCGCCAGCGCGGTCTTGCCGACCCCGCCCATGCCGACGACGGTGGCGATCACGAGCGCCTGTGCCGAGGTCGTGCCGAGCGCCTCGTCCAGCACCCGGACCGGAGCCGACCGTCCGGTGAAGTCGGCCGCGTCCGGCGGCAGCTGGGCGGGCCGCGGCGGAGCGGAGGACGGCCTGGCGGTGCCCTCCCGCTCGTTCCCCTCCTCCGGACGGCCCTCCTCGTCCGGACGGGACCCGGCCGCGTCCTCGGAGTCCTCGACGCCGCTCCCGTCCCGGGCCTGCCGCGTGTCCCCCTCCGGTGCCGCCGTGGTCCCGGCCCATGGTCCCGGCCCTGCCGCGGGGGCCGACGCGGGGTTCGGCTCCGGGGCGGCCAGCGCGGGATCTCCCTCCAGTATCCCGCGGTGCAGTTGTTCCAGCTCCGTGCCCGGCGCGACGCCCAGCTCCGCGAGGAACAACTGACGCACCCCGCGGTAGACCGCCAGCGCGTCCGCCTGCCGTCCGGCCTGGTACAGCGCGCGCATCAGGAGCCCGTAGGCCCTTTCGTGCAGTGGGTGTTCGGTGGTGAGCGCGGTCAGTTCGGGAATGCAGCGCGCGTAGCGGCCGAGCGCCAGATCCAGCCCGATCCGCTCCTCCAGCAGCGTCAGCCGCAGTTCCTCCAGCCGCTGCCGGTGCCGTTCCGCGAACGGTCCGGGGATGCCGGCCAGCGGCTCGCCCTGCCACAGCTCCAGCGCCTGGTTGAGCAGGTTGCGGGCGCGCAGCGGATCGGTCCGCGCGGTGCGCTCCGCCTCCCCGGCGAGGGACTCCGCCTCCGCCGCGTCCACGGCGAGCTTCGGCAGGACCAGCCGGTAGCCGTCGCCCATCGACACGAGCACACTCGGCGCGGGCCGGTCGGCGCCGGACCCGTCGCCGTCCTGGTCCTTCTCCCCGGAGTCCAGCACCTTGCGCCAGCGCCACGCGTAGGTGCGCACCGTGGTCGTCGCCGCGTTCGGCGGCTCCTCGCCCCACAGTGCGGCGATCAGGTCGGTGGCGCTCGCCGCGTGCCCCGGCCGCAGCAACAGGACGGCGAGCATCGCCTGCTGCTGCGGACTTCCCACCTTGAGCGCGGTCGCGCCCCGGTGAGCCTGCATCAGGCCGAGTAACGAGAAACGGAGATCACGCAAAGCCTGCCCCCAGCCGCCCCAGAACACAGTGCCCGCCCCGCTCGGCGCACATGTCGGATTCTGTGCCACCTTTTAACCACAGCGTCGCACCCGGTGTCGAGAGCCCGTTGAGGCTGTGGTGATCAGGTGTTGAACTCCGCCGGACAGAATGGCCGTGCCGCGGGCCCGTCGGACACGGTCCGGCATCGCCCGCCCGCCCCCCTCTCGGCCGCCGGTGGCGCCGGGCCCGGACCCTACCTTCGGAGGCGGATGTCCGTGAACACCGCATTGCTGTACCGGCTGCTCGACGCCGACCCGGCCGACGGGCCCGCCGAACTGCTCCACCGGGCCCGCGCCCGACACCACCTGCCCCACCTGGTGCTCTCCGCCCTGGTCCGTGACGGTGTCCGGATGGGCGAGCCCGCCCGTGCCGAACTGCGCCGCGCCCGCGAACGCTCCGCCCACTACGCCGCCCTGGCCGCCGGGCTCGCCCGCGCCACCGGTGTCCGCGCCATCCGCGGTCTCCCGCTCGCCGGCTACTACCCGTCCGGCCTGCTCCGGCCGCTGGACGGCCTCGATCTCGTCGCCGCCGACGAGGCGGCCCTCTGGCAGGCCGTCGTCCGGCTGGTCACCGACCACCCCGTGGAGCACATCGACGTCTCCCTGCTCGGCGCCCGCCCCCACCACACCGCCGTCACGGTCCACTGGCCCGCCGAGGACCCGCTGGTCGACCCCTGGTACCGCGTCCACCTCACCACCGCCGCACTGCCCGGCGACGGTTCCGCCGTGCCCGTCCGGCCGTACCTGGTGGCCGACGAGCACGTCGAGTGCCTCATCGCCCTGGCCGAGTCGCGGCTGCGCGGGCCCGCGCAGCCGCCCGGTCCCGTCACGCTGCTCGACGTCGCCGGCCTCACGCACCAGCCGTTCGAACCCGCCGAGACCGCCGCCGTCCTCGCCGCCTACCGCCTGGCCCCCGAGGCCGCAGCCCTCCTCGACCACGCCGCCGGCCACCTTCCGCTCGGCACCCTCGCAGCCGTCCGCGCCGCCCTCGCCCCCGAACTCGCCCCCGAACACCGACGCCGTACCGAGGCCGCCACCACTCCCGGTTTCCCGGCCCGCCGGGGCACCCTGCTCCGCCGCACCGTCATCCGCCACACCTGGGACGAGGCCCGTCTTCTCTCGCCGGCCCCCGACACCGTGCTGCTGCTCACCCCCGTCGCCGACTACCTCCTCACCCCGGCCCCCGCCAACCCGCCCACCCGTACGGCCGCCCTCCGCGTCCTCCACCACTGGGACACCCTCTGCTGACGGGGTCAGGACAGCCGGCTCACCGCCGCGTCCGCCCCGGGCGCCTGCGCGCACCCCGGGACCCACGGTGCCGCCGAGACGGGCCGGAGCGAGAGGGACCGGTCCGAGAGGGACCGGGGCCGCCGGACCGAACGGAGCCGGAGACGTCAGGAGACGGGTGTCTCGCGGACCGCGCGGTAAGGGGAGAAGAAGACCAGCAGCCAGGTGACGGCGAAGACGGCCGCGCCCGCCCACAGGGCCGCACGGACGCCCAGCGTGTCGCCGAGGACGCCGCCCAGGATCGCCCCGATGGCGAGGGAACCGGTCAGAAGGAAACGGAAGGTGGCGTTCATCCGGCCGAGGAGCTCGGAGGCCGTCGCCCGCTGCCGGAAGGTCACCTTGATGACGTTGTCGGTCCCGATCTTGAACGTCATCAGGAGGTACGCGCCGCCCGCCGCCCAGAGCATCGGCCCACGGTCGAGGAACGGGAGGACGAAGCCGGCCGGAGCGACGCACAGACCGATCACCCACATGCAGCGTCCCTCGCCCAGCCGCCGGCTGATGGCCCGCGCCGAGAGCGAGCCGAGGAAGACGCCCACACCCGCGACGGCGAGGAAGAGCCCCAGGACGAACTCCGGCAGCCCCAGTTCCCGTACGAAGAGCACCGGGAGCACGGTCACGATCATCTGCAGGGCCATGTTCGTCAGGGCGCCCTCGAGCGCCAGCGGACGCAGCAGGGGATGACCGAGGACGAAACGTGTGCCCTCCAGGATCTCCCGGCCCAGATGCGCGTTCGCCCGCCGCGCGGGCCGCGGCTCGGGGGCCCGTACCCGCAGCAGCCAGAGCGCCGACCACAGGAACGTGACGGCGTTGACCGCGACGGCCACCGGCGCGGTCAGAAGCTGCACCAGGTAGCCGCCGACACTGCGCCCGGCCACCTGGTTGACGGCCTGCATCGCCACCAGCTTGGCGTTGGCCTCGGCGAGTTGCTCCCGCCCCACCACATGGGGCAGGAAGCTCTGGTTGGCGACGTCGAAGAAGACCGTCGCCACCCCGGAGACCAGTACCACCACGTACAGCTGCTCGATCGTGAGCGCGTCCAGCCACCAGGCCACGGGTACCGAGCCGAACAGCACCGCCCGGACCAGGTCCGCCGTGATCTGCAGACGCCGCTTGCGCATCCGGTCGGTCCAGGCGCCGGCGGGCAGGCCGATGAGCAGGAAGGCGACCGTGCCCAGGGCGGCCAGGGCGCCCACCTGGCCGGGTGAGGCGTCGAGTGCCGCCACGGCGAGCAGCGGGACCGCGAGATAGCTGATCTGCGTCCCGAGCGTGCTCGCCGCGGAAGCGGCGAAGACGTAGCGGAACGGTCTGATGCGGAAGACGGACGGCGGCGGCGCGGGTGGCCCGCCCGGTGTCCTGCCGTCCTCGTCTCGCGCGGTGGTGGTCATGTGTGGGGGTCCTTCGGACGGTACAGGGGCGGGCGACGGGGTCACGCGGTGCGGAAGTGGATCTTCTGCTCGACCTCCAGGCACCTCGCCTCGGCGTCGGCCGCGTCCCGCCCGCCGGAGAGCACGTAGCCGGAGCTGCAGTCGGAGAGGGTGTTCAGTGGAGGCACCACGTCACCGGGGTTCTTGGCGACGACCGCCCCCGTCTCCAGCCCGGTGAGCTCGGCCAGCAGCGGAAGGTAGACGCCCTCCAGTTCGCCCGGTGCCAGCCGCTTGACCACGGCCGGATTGTCCGCGTCCACGACGACCTCGCGGACCTCGCCGGGCCGGGGGGTGAAGAACCGGATGGCGGCCCCGCCGACCGGCTCGGGGGACGTCCGCGGCAGTTCCTCGATGCCGAGCGGCACCGTCAGCATCATCCGTGCCAGGTCCGCTCCGTAGGCGCGCCGGACCAGCTCCGGGAGGGCGTGGCCACCGAGCCGGGCGTGCGACTCCAGGACCCGCGGGCCCTTCGGGGTGAGGACGAACTCGCTGTGCGAGGGCCCCTCGGTGAGCCCGACCGCGTCCAGCAGCCGCACCGTCAGATCCCGCAGCTCGTCCAGGTACGGGGCGGCGACCCGGCTGGGTGTCGAGACGGCCCACTCCACATGACGCTCGTTGACCTGGTACTCGGAGCAGCCGATGGGGACGTGCCGGCCGTCGTGGGAGAAGGAGTCCACGGAGACGACCGGTCCCTCCAGGTACTCCTCGGCGAGCGCGGAGGTCAGCCCGTCGGCGGCCATGACCTCCCACGCCGCGCGGGCCTGAGCGGCGTCGGCCGCCCGGTGGATGTGCCGGCTGGCGGCGCCGTTCACCGGCTTCAGGACGATCGGCCCGCCCACCGACTCCTGGAAGGCGACGGCCCCGGCGGCGTCCTCGACCACCCGGTGGCGCACCGGGCTGAGGCCGCCGCGGTCCAGGGCCCGCCGGGTCAGCGCCTTGTCCTTGAGGGCGAGGGCCGTGGCCTCGGTCACCCCGGTGAGCCCGAGCGCGTCCACCACGTGGCCCACACTGACACCGGCCGGCTCGGAGGTGGTCATCACCCGGTCGAAGGGGCGTTCCTCGTGCAACGGCCCGAGCACCTCCAGGATGGCCGGGCCGTCGGTGATCGGGGCGTGCACGATCCGCTCGCAGTGCTGTGCGATGGACGGCTCGTACAGACCCTCCTCGTGGACGAGTACCACGTCGATGCCCAGCTCCTTGGCTCCGGCGATGGGGGCGGGGCGCCCTCCGACCCAGGCCACCCGGAAACTCCTGGTCACGTGTCCTCAGCTCTCGTTGCTCGTTCGGGACCCGCGCGGTGGGCGCGCGGGGCGGGGAAATGGGGGCGGGGGTGCTTCAGGAGAGGCCGAGGGAGTCCGCCATGACCTTCGCGACCAGGTCGTAGCCTTCGTCGGTGTAGTGCGCCCGGTCCACGTAGATCCAGTCCTTCTCGGTGACCGCCGCGGCCACCACCGGGTTCAGGTCGACGAAGCCGATGCCGAGCTTCTCGCATCCCTGGCGCAGCTTCTCCGCGAAGGCGGCGGCCACGGCGGGCGTGGAGATGTCCCCGTACAGCGCCTCCCAGGTGCCCAGCTTGGAGATGCGGTCGATCTCGTCGAAGAGCACCTGCTCCTGGGGAGCGTGCCGTTCGCGCATCCACAGGGCCATCGGCTGGAGGACGTACGTCAGCCGGGCGGTGGGTGCCAGCAGGCGCCAGGACTCCAGGTGACGCAGGGTCAGGGTGGCGGCGGCGTCGACGACCTGGGCGATGTCCCGCCGGACGTCGTCGTGGGTGGAGATGGTGGGGCGGCGGGGACCGGAACGGAATCCGGACTTCCTGGCCGCCCGGCGGTTCTCCGCCCGCAGCTCCTCCATCTTCTCGAAGTACTCGCCGCAGAACCAGAAGGCGCCGTGGTCGCCCTGCTGCCACTCGGGCAGCCGGCCCACGGTCAGGTCGTTGAGGCCGGAGAAGACCACGACCTCGTCGATCTCGGGAAGGAGGTGGCGGTGGAGGGTGAAGAGCAGCAGCTCCTGTGTCGAGTTGTAGCAACGGCCGCCGAAGTTCAGCCAGGGGGCGGCGGGAGCGTGCCGGGACCACAGGCGGGAGGCCAGGGTGTGCGCGTCGCTGGTGGCGCCGATGCCCATCACCGTGGAGCTGCCGGAGATCACACGGACCGGACCGCTCCGCGGGATGTGTCCGGCCGCGGAGGCCGTCTCCCCGTCGGGCCCGCCGGAGAGCCGGAATCCGGCCCGGTCGGTGTTGATGACCTCGGAGCGGTAGTCGGCGCGGTGGAAGTACATGAGGTAGGGCAGGTAGCGAGCCTCGCCGCGGTCGTCGAAGCGGGCGTACTCCTGGAGCTGGGGGGTCAGTTCGTCGCGGTGCAGTGCCATGGCGGAGTGGTCCTTGCTCGGGGGCGTACGAGAGAGGGGAAGGGAGGTGGGGCGGGCTCGCGGAGCCCGCTCAGGCGACGGCCACGTGGACGGCGATGGCGGCCAGGGTGGTACCCATGGCGTACCGCTGGGTACGCAGCCAGCGCGGATGCTTCTTGAGGAACGTGGCGATCGAGCCGGCCCCCAGCGCGATGAGGCCGTTGACGGTGATGGCGATGCTGATCTGCACGAGACCGAGGACGAGGCTCTGCGCGGCGACCGAGCCGCGGTCGGGTTCCACGAACTGCGGCAGCACCGAGATGTAGAGGATCGCGATCTTCGGGTTGAGCAGGTTGGTGACCAGCCCCATCGTGAAGAGGCGCAGCGGCGGGTCGGGGGGCAGCGGCTTGGGGTCGAAGGCGTTGAGCCCGCCGGGCCGCAGCGCGTTCCACGCCAGGTAGGCGAGGTAGAGCGCGCCCGCGAACTTCACCGCCGTGTACAGGGCGGGGACCAGGGTGAACAGGGCGGCGATGCCCGTGACCGCGGCGAGGAGGTAGGCGAAGAACCCCACCGCCACGCCGAGCAGCGAGAACAGCCCGGCCCGTCGTCCCTGGACGATGGAACGGGACACCAGGTAGATCATGTTGGGGCCGGGGGTGAGGACGAGGCCGAGCGCCACGAGGGCGATGCCGGCCACGGCACCTGCGGTGACCATGGAGCGGTTCCTTCCGTCGCCTCAGCGGTCCAGTCCGCAGACGACCCGGGGAGGCCGTCCGGTCCGGACGTCGGGAACGCACTCCAGAGAGACCCGGCCGGCGGTGGCGACGACCGCCTCGCGGACCTCCGCGCTGCTCGTCCCGCGGAAGCGGAACCTCGCCCCGACGTGCTCGTAGCCCCCCACCTTCGGCAGTACCTGGCCGGGCACCGGCACGACCTGCGCGTAGGCGTAGGTGTCGGGCGCGTCGGGGACGTGCGCGGCGACCACCCGGCAGGGCGCCGCCACGGGGGCGGGTACGAGCAGCCAGCCGCCGACCCTCCCCGCCGTGAGCGCGGGAAGCTCGACCGGTCCGCCGAGCTGGATGGCCACGGCGGCCGACATCAGGTCGACGCCGTGCACCTCGCGCCAGATGAAGGGGATCTCGGCCCCGCCGACCCGCCAGCCCGCCTCCAGGAAGGTCACCCGGACGGAACCGTCCGCCTCGGCACCGACGAACACCTCCAGGTGGAACACCCAGGGGTGACGTCCGCCGAGCGCCTTCGCGACCGCGGCCGTGAACGCGCCGATCGGCTCCAGCAGCGCCGGGTCGTCCTCCTCGACGGAGCCGAGGGCGGCGCCGGCGGTGAACTCGGCACAGGTGTTGACGTAACGGGAGGCACGCCAGGGCCCCAGCCCGGTCCCGGTCCACAGCCCGTCGACGTGGTAGATCGCGTCGCCGCAGTACGCCTGGACGATCCGGTCCTCCGGCTCCAGGGCCTCCAGCGTGACCAGGTCGTCGGGCGAGCCGAGCCGTACGACCCCCCGGCTCGCGGTGCCGCGGCGGGGCTTCACCACCAGGGGCCAGCCGTGCTCCTGCGCGAACTCCTTGACGGCGGCGGTGTCGGGGGCGTCGGCGAACGCGGGGGTGCGCAGCCCGGCGGACGCGACGGCCCGCGTCATGGTCAGCTTGTCCCGGAAGGGGGCCAGCGCGGTCATGTCCTGCCCCGGGCAGCCGAGCCGCGCGCGCAGCTGCGCAGCCGTCTCCAGGTCGCCCTCGTTCAGCGCGATGACCACGTCCGGGGCGCCGAAACGGACGGACAGGGTGTCCGCGGCCTGGTGCACTTCGCGGAGGTCGTCGGTGGCCCGGACCGTCACGCTTCCTGCGGCGGCGACGGGCACCGACTCGCGCCCGAGGTCGGTGGTCACATAGGTGACGTGGTGGCTGCGGTGGTCGATGTAGTCCTCGTACCGCGCGTAGTGGTCGCGCCAGCGGTGGATGACGAGGATGTGTCGGAGGAGAGCGGTCATGACGCTTCCGATCTCGGGGCCTTCGCGGGGCGACGGCGGTCGGGAGGGGGCGGTGTGGGGGGAAGGGCGGAGCCGGGGGTGCCGGTGGCAGGGGCCGTGACCCCGGCCACCGGCACGGACGGCCGGCTCCGTCAGCCCATCCGGAAGTGGATGCGCCGGTTGACCTCCTCGCACCGGGCCACGGCGTCCTCGGCGTCGGTGCCGGAGGCGATCACGTATCCGGAGACGCAGTCCATGACGGTGAGCAGCGGCGGCACCTCCTCACCGGGGTTCTTCGCGATGAAGGCGGCGACCTCCCGCTCGGCGAAGTCGTTGAGGTGGGGCAGGAACACGTCCGGCTTCTCGCCCTCCGGCTGCCGGCGCAGTTCGATCCGCAGGTCCTCGTCGACCTCGATGGCCTCGATCGTGCCGGGCTCCGGGGTGAAGAAGCGCACGGCGGCGCCGCCGATGGGCTCGGGGGAGGTCTCGGGCAGGGTGTCGATGCCGAGCGGCACGGTCAGGAACCAGCGGTTGAGGTCGCAGCCGAACGCGCGGCGCACCAGTTCGGGTGCTCCGCTGCCCGCCAGCCGTGCGTGCGACTCGAGCACCCGCGGGCCCTTCGGGGTGAGGACGAACTCGCTGTGCGAGGGCCCTTCGGTGAGCCCCACGGCGTCCAGCAGCTTGACCGTCAGCTCGCGCAGGGCGTCCAGGTGCGGGACGGCGACCCGGCTGGGGGTGGACACCTCCCACTCCACGAACCGGTCGTTCATGCGGTACTCGGAGTAGCCGATGGGGACGTGCCGCCCCTCGAAGGAGAAGGAGTCCACGGAGACGACCGGGCCCTCCAGGAACTCCTCGGCGATGACCGAGCCGACGCCGGCGCCGGACAGCGCCTCCCAGGCGGTGGCGGCCTCCTCGGGGGTCGTGGCCGGGTGGATGTGG
Organism: Streptomyces sp. NBC_01216; assembly: GCF_035994945.1. Classification (NCBI taxonomy): domain Bacteria; kingdom Bacillati; phylum Actinomycetota; class Actinomycetes; order Kitasatosporales; family Streptomycetaceae; genus Streptomyces; species Streptomyces sp. NBC_01216. The sequence continues at coordinate 1,496,963 of NZ_CP108677.1, read as the reverse complement.
AGGCTGGCCACGCCGTCCGCGGGCTTGAGCACGATCCGGTCGCCGACCTCGGCCGCGAAGGCGGCGGCCTCCTCGGCGGAGTGCACGGAGCGGTAGCGGACCGGGCTCAGGTCGTGCTTGTCGAGCAGTTCGCGGGTGAGCGCCTTGTCCTTGAGGGCGCGGGCGGTCGCCTCCGACACACCGGGCAGCCCGAGAGAGTCGACGACGTAGCCGGTGGACTCGCCGGCGAACTCGGTGGTGGTGATGACCCGGTCGAAGGGCCGCTCCTCGTGCAGCGGCCTGAGCACCTCCAGGATGGCCGGCCCGTCGGTGATCGGGGCGTGCACGATGCGTTCGCAGTGCTCGCCGATCGCCGGGTCGTAGGCGCCCTCCTCGTGGACGAGCACCACGTCGATGCCCAGTTCCTTCGCTCCGTTCACCGGTGCCGGGCGGCCTCCGACGACTGCTATGCGGAACATCTGTCGCAACTCCTTACATGTAACGGGCTGGGGCGCGGACCCGAGGTCCGCGGTGACGGGCGGTGGCCGGTCAGCTGGCGTAGCAGCGGCGCAGCCAGCGCGCGGTGGTGGCGGGGCCGGGGGAGAAGGCACGCCTGCGGTGGACGACGCGGTAGTTGTCGAACACGAGGAAGTCGCCGGTGCCCAGGGTGAGGGCGGAGCCGCGCACCTGCTCCAGCGCCCCGCGCAGCGCCCGCACGTCCTGTTCGGCCTCCGGGGTGGCGCCGCGGGTGGTGCCCGAGTCGTACCGCATGCGCTGACGACCGGCCTCGTCCTGGTCGAACAGCGCTGTGTCCTCCAGGAGTTCGGGGGAGTCGGGGAAGTCGTTGGAGTCCGGTGCACCCACCACGAATCCGGGCCGTTCGAGGGACCGCAGCAGGGCCGGGTCGATGTACGGCACGACGTCGTCGACCGCGGCGATCTCGGTGGGTACGCGTTCCTCGTTGCGGACCGTGTAGAAGGTCAGATAGCGGGGGACGTAGCCGCGCGGGTCCGTCCCGGGCTCGCCGAACGGCAGGTGCGGATTGTCCGAGTGCCAGAAGAACTCGGAGTCCGCGCCCCAGGAGCTGGTCGTTCCGGAGGCGGCCGGGTTGGGGACGACATTGCGTATCAGCCGTCCCCAGTTCTCGTAGTCCACCGCGTACGGGGTCATCCCGAGCAGCTGGACGAGTCCGAAGTGGACGGCGTTGACCAGGGACAGGGCCGGTTCGTCCCCGTACCCGTTGATCGGCGTGGGCGGGAAGTCCTGCTGGGGGAGGTTGCTCAGCAGCAGAGCGTGCCGCCCGTCGACGCGGAAGGCGCCGAGAGCGTCCAGGATCTGCCCGGGGAGGTGGCGCCGCAGGACGTACGCGCCGATGCCGGACAGGATGGCCTGGTTGTCGTCCGAGTCGAGGACGGACCCGCCGGTCCGTTCCGCGATCTCCTTGCCCACGACGTCACGGGTGCCGTCGTCGAGACGGAAGTGGGCGAGCCGGAGGGAATCGGCGGCCGGCTCCGCGGCAGGGGAATCAATCATGGTGTCATTCCGCTCGGGTCGAGGTCGGTGTCGACGGCTCACCTACGGACCGGAGCGGCCGTCCAGTAGGAGTCCGCGTCCCGTCGGACACGGCGTGTCATGGGGTCGCCCAGCAGACGCTGGGCGATACCGACCGGCGTGACGATCAGGAAGTAGGCGAGGAAAAGCAGGAGTCTCTTCATGGGGTCCGTCTCTTCGGGCGTGCGTTGCGACATGGCCCCCCCGGGGGGCGAAGGGGCGGGGAGGCTCTGAGCCCGCCGGGTGGTCCCGGCCGGTCAGAGGTCGCCCGTCAGTCGAGGGGGATCTCCTCGCGCCAGTCGCCGGCCTCCCGCCACTGCGGCTGCTCGCTCTTGCTCAGCAGGAACGAGCCCATGGCCAGGTGGTCGATGTCGGTGCGCATGAAGCAGGTGTAGGCGTCGGCCGGCGTGTTGACGATCGGTTCGCCCCGCACGTTGAAGGACGTGTTGACCAGGACGGCGCAGCCGGTGGCGTCCTTGAACGCCTCCAGCAGCCGGTGGTACGGGGCGTTGTTGTGCTCCGAGACCGTCTGCACCCGGGCGGAACTGTCCACGTGCGTCACGGCCGGAATGGTGGACCGGGTGACCTTCAGCAGATCCAGTCCGGTCGCCCCGGCGGCCTGGGTCTCCGCGTCCGCGATGCGCTGGGCCTGCGCCACCGGCGCGACGACCAGCATGTAGGGACTTTCCTGCGGCAGGTCGAAGTAGTCCTTCGCGTCGGTGTCCAGGACGGAGGGGGCGAAGGGCCGGAAGGACTCACGGAACTTGATCTTCAGGTTCATCGCGGACTGCATCCGCGGGGACCTCGGGTCGCCCAGGATCGACCGCGCGCCCAGCGCGCGGGGCCCGAACTCCATGCGTCCCTGGAACCAGCCGACGATCTTCTCGTCCGCGAGGACCTCGGCGACCCGCTCGGCCAGCCGCCCGGGCGTGAGCCGTTCGTGCGGGATGCCCTCCCGCTCCAGGAAGGCGGCGATCTCGTCGTCGTCGAACGCCGGGCCCAGCAGCGACCCCCGCATGCCGTCGTGCCCGCTGCCGAGATGCGACCGCTCCGCCCCGGCCTCGTGGGCGACGGCGAGCGCGGCGCCCAGCGCGCCGCCCGCGTCGCCGGCGGCGGGCTGGATCCACACCTCGTCGAAGACGCCCTCCTGGATGACCCTGCCGTTCGCCACGCAGTTGAGCGCCACCCCGCCGGCCAGGCAGAGCCGGGACTCGCCGGTGCGTTCCCGCGCCGTGCGGGCGAGCCGGAGCACCACGTCCTCGGTGACCTTCTGCACCGACGCGGCGAGGTCGAACTCGCGCTCCGTCAAAGGCCCTTCCGGGGTACGGCGCGGACCGCCGAAGAGCTTCTCGAGGGCCGGGCCCGTCATGACCTCGCCCCGCAGATACTCGAAGTAGCGCATGTCGAGGCGGAAGGAACCGTCGGGCTTGATATCGATCAGCCGCTCGCGGATGATCTGCTCGAAGCGTGGCTTGCCGTAGGGGGCGAGCCCCATCAGTTTGTACTCGCCCGAGTCCACCTTGAATCCGCAGAAATACGTGAACGCGGAGTACAGCAGTCCCAGCGAATGCGGGAACCGGATCTCGGCCAGCGAATCCAGCCGGGAGCCGCGCCCGTGCCACAGGGTCGTGGTGGCCCATTCGCCGACCCCGTCGATGCACAGGACGGCCGCGGACTCGTACGGACTCGGGAAGAAGGCGGAGGCGGCGTGGGACTCGTGGTGGCGGCGTGCCTGGATCTCCGGCACACGGCCCAGTCCGAGCTCCTCCAGCCGGTGGCGCACCTCGGAGGTCGCGTCCCGCTTCCACGACAGCCAGTCCGGCAGGGTCCGGGCGTAGGACCCGTAGGCGCGGGGAGCGGCCGCCGTGAAGGTGGAGAGCACCCGGCGGAACTTCAGCGCCGGGTCCTCGTAGTAGGCGACGGCGGAGACGTCGTCGAGGGTGGCGCCCGCCTCCTCCAGGCAGTACGCGACGGCCCGGGCGGGGAACCCGGAGTCGTGACGACGCCGGCTGAATCGTTCCTCTTGCGCCGCCGCCAGCGGGGCGCCGTCCGCGACCAGAGCCGCGGCGCTGTCGTGGTAGTAGGCGGAGAGGCCCAGAACCAGATCGGGCATACGGAAAGCTCCTTAACGCGTGATGCGTCGGTCGGTGGCGGCGGCGTTCCGGGCCCGCCGCTGGGCCTGCCGGGCACGGAACCCGGAGGGCGGGGTGAGGGACCGGTAGCCGGTGCGTACGCGTGCCCACACCTCGGCCGCCCGAGGGGACGGGACCGTGGCCATGTGGGTGTCGACGGCATCCGCGGCCCAGGCGGAATGCCCGGTGGAGACGTTGTCGATGGTGTTGTGGATGTCGACGAACCGTGTGCTGAACCCGTGTGCCTTGAGCGCCATCCGAGCCCTGCGGTACGAACCGCCGACCCCGGACAGCTCCATCGCCAGGTTCAGACCGAGGACCTCCGGCAGGAACGTGCGCGGGAACCGGCCGATCGCGAGCCAGTACACGGGCAGTTCGAAGGACGACTCCTGGAAGCCCGGCCACCGGGAGAACTCCCGGGAGCCGGTGGGCGGTACGTCGACCCCCATCTCCGCCAGCACCTGACGGTAGATGATCGGGTGGTTCAGCCGCTGCTCACCGTTGCCGAGCTCGTCCCAGTAGGTCTCGAACAGCGAGAAGCCGATGTCGGACGATGCCTCCTCGTAGCCGGTGAAGCCCTGCAGCCAGGCGCCGTCTATCAGGGTCAGCGGGGCCAGTTGCACGGTGGAGTCGATCAGTTCGTCCCGGGACGGCACGGGCACCTCGCGGCCGTCCTCGAACTCCGCGCCGTGCCGGTCGTGCTGGGCGGACAGCCAGGGCCGGAGCCCCTCGGCCGGCCAGGCCCCGGGCAGCTGCAGGTCCTCGCGGTCCATGCCGTGCCCGGACCGGGCCAGCCAGCCGTGGACGTAGTTTCTCGCCCACTCGTGCACGGCGGGGGTGGCCGCGCGTCGCTGGAGCAGCCAGTACGCCTCGCGGATGTCCCGGGGCGACGGATCCGCCGCCGGGTGGGCCAGCAGCGACGGCAGGGCCGGTGCGGACGGCGCGGACGGTGCGGACGGCACTCCGGCGGTGGCGGCTTCGGCGGAGCCGGCTTTGGCGAGCCCGTCACCGGTGGTGGCGCCCGTGGGGGCGGCGGTGCCGGTTCCGGCCGCGGGGGTGGCCGTGCGCGGGGGCAGTGAGTCGATCCAGCGGCGGATGACCGCCAGGTCCTCCTCCGCGAAGACCCGGAACATCGGGCCCCGCTCGCCGACCAGTCCGCCCACCAGCGAACTCGCCTCGGAACGGCCGGGTTTGACCATCCGGCTGCGCGCCAGGGCGTCCAGGAAGGGGCCCGCGTCGGTGCGGCATTCCGTGAGCCACTGCGACAGCGGCCTGCCCTCCATGGGGAAGTCGTGGTGGTAGACGGCACCCTCGCGGGCCCGTAGGCGCATCAGTTCGGCCATCCCGTACGCGGGGTCGAGGCTGGCCTCCAGGCGGGCGTACAGCGTCTCGCCCCAGCTCTGGAGGGCGCCCAGCGCCCAGCGGAACCCGACGGCCACTCGGGCGGTCGCCCCGCCGTCCGCCGCTTCCAGGGCGGCCACGGCGGCGAGGGCCTGCTCGGTGCCGGTGGGGCCGGCCGGTTCGCGGGCGGTGCCCGGGTCGAGCGACTCCCAGTCGGCCAGGTGCGGGTGAGCCCGCCGGACCAGGGTGAGCGCCGGCAGCAGGCCGACGCTGCGCAGGCAGAGATCGGCCCCGAGGATCTCGGGATGGAAGTCCTCCGGCCGCCGACCCATCGCGAGCAGCACGGAGGGCACGAAGAACGCGTCCTCCTCGATGCGGGTGTCCTGGGTCAGCCGGGTCGCCGGAACGGCGTACTCGGCCAGTCGGAGGCGTCGCAGCAGGGTGAGGTAGGCGGAGCCGCGCGAGGCGTGCGGGTGGCTCGCCCCGACATCGGAGGCGTACAGGCTCAGCGCGCGCAGCGACGCCAGGGTCTCGGCGTTGCCCGGGGCGCTGAGCCACTGCAGCCAGGCGCCGGAGAGCAGCGCGAGCGGGGCGCAGGACAGCACCGTCCGTCGCACCACCTCCCCGCCGTCGCCGCAGGCGAGGGAGGCGTCCCGGAGGGTGGTGAAGCGGTCGGTCTCCTCGGCGGCCCACCGGGAGGCGTGGGCCCGCAGTTCGTCCAGGTCGTCGAGCGGCCCGCATCGTGGAGCGGGCCGGGCGAGTTCAGCGCGTACTTCGTCCAGGAGGGCACCGCCCGGCCACATGCACTCGGGGTCGGAAGCCCGGGTGAATACGGCGCGAGCAGTGGGTGAGGTGGCGTGCACCTTCTTGCTTCCTTTACTGAGAATGTCGGCCCGGTCGTCGCCGGTGCATTCCGTCGCCCCGAAGGAAACGGTCAGAACATGGGGTATATGGACGCGTCATTCTTCTTTCGGCGCTTGCGCCCGAAGAATTTCTCCATGAATTTTCGCCACAAGGACATGGCTCGGCACACTTCCTTTCGTGGTTCCGGTGGTAAGCGGCTCCGGAGCCGGGCCCGGCCCCGGTCGCGCGGCGGCCGGCGCGGGGGTGCGGCCCCGGCGCCGGCCGGCGGCTTCAGACGGGGAAGACCGCTCCCCGGTGCGTCTTGTGCTGGGCGGCCTGGGCCACGGGGCGTACCACCAGGTGGTCGACGTTGACGTGCGGCGGCAGCGCCACCGTGAGCGCCACGCACTCGGCGACGTCCTCGGCGCGCAGCGGCCGGTCCACACCGGCGTAGACGGCGGCGGCCTTCTCGGCGTCGCCCTCGAAGCGGTTGAGCGCGAACTCCTCGGTCCGCACCATGCCGGGCGCGATCTCGACGACCCGCACCGGAGTGCCGCAGAGTTCGAGACGCAGCGTCTCGCTGAGCGCGTGCTCGGCGTGCTTCGCGGCGCTGTAGCCGGCACCGCCCTCGTAGTTCACGAACGCGGCCGTCGACGTGATGGTCACGATCGTCGCGCCTTCGGCCGAAGCCCGGAGCAGCGGCAGCAGTGTCCGTGTCACGTGCAGGGTGCCCAGCACGTTCACGGAGAACATCCACTGCCAGGCGTCCCCGGTGGCATCGGCCACAGCCTCGGCCCCGAGCGCGCCGCCCGCGTTGTTCACCAGCAGGTCACAGCGGTCCAGGGGCGCGAACGCGGCCCGCACCGCCTCCGGGTCGGTGATGTCGCAGGCCACCGGGACGCCGCCGATCTCGTCGGCCAGTTCGGCCAGCCGATCGGCTCGCCGGGCTACCAGGACGACCTGGTAGCCCTCCTTGGCCAGCCGTCGCGCGGTGGCCTTGCCGATACCGCTGCCGGCACCGGTGACCACAGCTGTGCGGGTCATCGCATTCCTTCTGAGGGGTTGAACGGAGAGGAGGGAACGTGGGTCGGCGGGGCCTCAGCCCCAGGCGGAGTCCTTGAACGGGGCGGACGCCGCACGGGAAGCGGGGCCGCCCGCGGTCGCCCCGGCGATGCCGGTACCGAGCAGAGCCAGAAGCAGAACAGCGGTGAATCCTGTTACTCGTCGCATTTTTCAACCATCGGCAAGTTGGCGTTACGGAAATGGTGGAGTTTTCCTGCTATGCCCCCAAAAAAGGCGGCTCTTGGGGCACGGCTTGAGACTTCCACCCCCGTCTCGTGGCAAGCAACGAATTCCGGCAAAATCTAGATGCAGTGCACGAAGATGTAAGGGGATTTTATGTGCAGAAATGGCGACAAGAGATCAGCAAGCGGACACATGGAGGTGTGTGACCTTGGCGTGAACGTGTACCGGGAGACTCTCCAGAAGGGCTACACATCGGGTGCCGTGCCCCTCTGCATCGTGCAGTTGGGCCTACTGCGCACCTCTCCCGAGACCGGTGAACTCGTCCCGGTCCCGCCGGACGTGGCCCTGTTCGGCCTCACCCGGCCGATCGAGCGCACGATCCTCGACGAGCAGCACCGGCTGGCGGCCATGCGGGTCTCGATCTCCCGTCTGGAGGGCGTCTACCTGGAAGCGCTCCAGGGGGACGCCCTGGTCCGCCGTCTGATCGGGACCGACGTGATCAGCACGGCTCTGGAACAGGCCGTCGGCAGCTGCACCAGCGAACTCCTCACCATGCAGCCGGGCGGGGGAAGGGCCCCCACGCTGCTGGCCGAAGCGCTCCCGCGCGATCTCAAGCTCGCCGCCCGCGGAGTCCATCAGCGCACGCTCTACCAGCACTCCGTGCGCTCGCACGGCCCCACGCTCTCCTACGTGGAGCAGATCACCGAGGCCGGTGCCGAAGTCCGCACCGCCGAGGAGCTGTTCGAGCGGCTCATCGTCTGCGACCGGAACATCGCCTTCATCCCCAGCGTCCGGGACCGGAGCACCGAGGCCCTCGCCATCCGCCACCCCGGCATCGTCCGGTACCTCGTCAGGTCCTTCGAGCACGAGTGGGGCCGGGCGGAACCCATGGCCACGGCGCCCGGCATCCACACGGACATCCTCGCCGACGGCATTCGCGACGCCGTGCTGCGCATGCTCGTGACCGGTGAGCCCGACAAGGCGATAGCGAGCCGCCTCGGCATCAGCCTGCGCTCGGTGGCCAACCACGTGAAGCGGACGTCGGAAGCCCTGGGCAGCCGCAGTCGCGCCGAACTCGGATACCTGCTCGCCGTTCGGGGGATCGTCGAGCCGGTCCGGCGCGCCGGGTCCGCCGCGCGTCCGGAGCCGTCGGAGGTCTGACGCCGGGGCTTCCGAGGCCCGGTGCGCCGTGGCCCCGGGTGTTCGCGGTGCTCGACGCGCGCCGACGGAGGGGGAGACCGTCGGGACGCCGGGACCGGTCCGCGCCGGGGGTGTTCGCGGCCCGGGTGAAGGGGGCGGCGACCACCCGGCCGCGTGATCTCCCGTACGGAGAGCGCCGCCTGGAGTTCGTGTGGCACAAGCGACGCTGGTGGTGCCGGGAGGTGTCCTGTCCTCGGTCTTGGTGTAGTAGCCGGTGGTCATGCCGCGGCCTTGGCTCAGTAGTAGTCCGCGACTCCGTTGCCGCCGACCGGGCCGTCGGGGCGCAGGCCCGTCGGGTCGGACTTGGTGACCGGGGAGTCGGGACGCTGTTCACTGGCTGGGGCGGCGAGCCGGCCCCCGCCGCAAGTTCACCTGACGGTCCGGATGTCCCAAGTCGGCCCGCGGTCAGCGAGACGTGCGGGCTCGACCCGGGTGACATCGAGTGGGGCCTGGGCGGCTTCGGCAAACTCACGGCAAGGGTGCCCGTGGATCAGGGCCATGTGAGTGGATGGTGCCACTGGTCGACGGCACCGCCCGGATGCCGCGGTGGTGAATCGGGGACGTCTGGGTCCAGCTCGACGACGACCGGCCGGAGGGCTACGCGGCGTGCCCGCCGTCCACGGCGAACTCGGCGCCTGTGACGTACGCTGCCTCCGGTCCTGCAAGGAAGGCCACCATGGACGCCACCTCCCGAGGTGTGCCGAACCGTCCGAGGGCCGTCATCGCGGCCTGCGGCCCGGCGTACGGCCCGCCGGCGGGGTTCATGTCGGTGTCCACGGGCCCCGGGTGGACAATGTTCGCGGTGATTCCGCGTCCGCCCAGCTCCCGGGCCAACGCCTTGTTCAGCCCGATCAGCGCCGACTTGCTCATCGCGTAGAGCGTTCCGCCCGGGGACGACGCCCGCTGGGTCACGCAACTGCCGATGGTGATGATTCGCCCGCCGGGGCCCAGGTGCGGGGCCGCTGCCTGCGTTGTGAGGAACACTCCGCGCGCGTTGACCGCGAGTACGTGCTCCACATCAGCTGCGGTCAGCGCCTCCAGCGGCCCCAGCACTCCCACACCGGCGTTGTTGACCAGCACGTCGAGACGCCCGAACTCCCGCACGGTCCGTTCCACCACCGCGCCGGCAGCCGCCGGATCCCCGGAATCGGCCCGTACGGCCAAGGCTCGCCGCCCGAGCGCTTCGATCTTCCCGACCACCTCGGCCGCCGCTTCCTCGCCGCGCGCATACGTGAACGCGACATCGAAACCGTCCTCGGCGAGCCGCAGCCCGACCGCCGCCCCGATCCCCCGGCTCCCACCGGTCACCAGCGCCACTGCATTACCGTCCATGCCGATCCTCCCGCATTAATTGGTTGCGAGTTCAATGAAACCCTTCCGGGTCTCAACGTGCTGGCGGGAATCCGACCTCGCGTTCCCGTCCGCACCGGAGAACGCGGCGGGCCCGCCGGGAGGTCGCGGAAGGGCATACGCGCCCTGGGCGAGCGGTCTTCAGCAGCTGTTGCGCACGCGGCGACGACGGAGCCGGAACGCCCGCCACGGCTCAGGAGCGGAACGCTCCTTCAGCCGATTCCTCGCGTAGCCGTCCTCCCGGTGCCGGACCGCGGAGGTGCCCCGCCACCGGGAGGACGGTGGCTGGAGCCGGCCTGGGTCGGCGTTGAAGCTCCAGCTGGGTCCACTGCGCTCGCCAGTCCCGCGAGGCAGCCGAAGCGGTCAACTGGGACCAATCCTGTTCACTGAGGGCAGGCGAGCGGTGTGATCTTCTCCGGACTGTGTGCTGCGCACTTGCCGCATGGACGGATGGGTAGAGGTGGGTGGCGGAGTGCGCCTGGCAGTGTCCGACGCGGGTGCAGGCCCCGCGGTTGTGCTGTTGCACGGATGGCCGGTCACCTCGTTCCACTGGCGGTTGACCGTGCCCGCGCTCGTCGCCGGGGGCTTCCGGGTAGTCACTGTCGATCTTCGCGGTCTCGGCGGGTCGTCGGCGGGTTCGCCAAGCAGGAGCTGGCCGGGGATGTGGCCCGCTTGGTGGGCCACCTCGGCATCGCCCGCTATGCCGTCGTCGGGCACGACTGGGGCGGCACGGTCGGCTACCTGCTCGCAGCCGATCACCCTGACCGAGTCAGCGCACTGGTAGTGGAGGAGGAACTGCTGCCCGGTATCGACGTGGTGATTCCAGAACCCGGACGCAGCCACTACCCATCCTGGCATGGCCCGTTTTTTCAATGGCTTCGTACGAGCCGTCGTTCTTCAGCGTCTCGGTCCTGACGGCGACCGGCTTGTCCCGGCGGAACTACGGCTGCCGTGACTGATCGTTTCAGAATGAGTTTCGGAGGCGGCGGAGGCATATGAGGCTGCAGGCCAGTTCGAGCAGGCCCTGGTGCAGAGCGGCGCGTCGTTCGTAGCGGGTGCGGAGTCGTTTGAACTGGTGCAGCCAGGCGAAGGCGCGCTCGACGACCCAGCGCACCTTGCCCAGTCCGGAGCCGTGGGCGACGCCTCGTCGGGCGATCAGCGGTTTGCTGCCCCGTTTCCAGAGCAGGCGGCGGTACTTGTCGAAGTCGTAGCCCCGGTCGGCGTACAGGCGCCGGGGCTTACGGCGGGGACGTCCCCGCAGCCCCCGGATCGGCGGGACGGCATCAAGTAGGGGCAGGAGCTGGGTGACGGCGAGCGGGGTTCCGTGGCGGTCGACGATCAGGTGATGCTTGGAGCCTGGACGGGCCCGGTCAACGGGAGAGTGGCCGACGTGATCCCCTCGAGGGCCCGGACATGAGAGCCGTCCACGGCGCAGTCGTCCAGGTCCAACGAGTCCGCGCGGCGGAGTGTCCGGGCGTACCCGGCCCCGGTTTCCCCGCGTCAGCCGCCGGCCGGACCCGTGGTGGCCGCTCGCCGGATCTCGGCTGCCGGAGCCTCGCCCGTACAGGCGCGCCCGCCCATGCGCCAGCCTCCTTCCGGGGCATTCACGATGTCGACGCGTACGTTCTCGCGTGTATGGCCGGGCGTCATCGATCCGTACGCGATCTCGGAGGCCCGCTCGGCGGAGGCCGCGCGCGCCCCGACGGAGGCAGGCCGATGTCGGGCAGCGTCGGCTCGATCAGGACGAGCGAGCGGTGGGTCCCGCCCGCGTACAGGCGGTGAGGCTCGACCAGGGTCAGCACCCCGGCGACCATGGGCGTGAAGAAGCTGCTGCCGGTCAGGGCGCCGCCTTCCGCGCCGCGCTCCCGCTGTGCGTCCCGGCCCGACCGGTCCGGCCGCCCCGGCTCCGCGTCTTACCGGGACGGCCGCCGCCCCGCACCGGCCCTTCCCTGGACGGCCGGGCGGCGGAGCGTGCCGGCCGACAGGTTCTCAGCTCAGAGGCTCAGGACCAGCTTCCCGCGCACCCGGCCCTCCTCGCTGATGCGGTGGGCCTCCGCCGCCTTCTCCAACGGCAGGACGGACTGGACCTCGACGCGCACAGCACCGGAGTCGACGAGCGCGCCGATCCGGCGCAGCGCCTCGCCGTCGGGGCCGACGATGACGCGGCGAGCCCTGATGCCGGGCAGACGGTGCGCCTCGTCGAGCGGTTCCGGAAGGGTGATGAGGGAGCCGCCGGGACGCAGCAGCCGCCAGGACTCCTGCTGCACCCGGCCGCCGACGGTGTCGAGCACGACGTCGAAGGGGGCCGCGTCGGTCAGGTCCGCCGTCGCCCGGTCGACCGGCTCGTCGACACCGAGCCCGCGCAGGAAGTCCAGGTTGCGGGCGGAAGCGGTGGCGGTGACGTGCGCCCCGAGGTGCCGGGCGAACTGAACGGCGAAGTGCCCGACGCCCCCGGCGCCCGCGTGCACCAGGACGCGCAGGCCCGCGCCCGCTCCGGCCGCCTCCAGCGCCTGCCAGGCCGTCAGCGCGGCCAGGGGGACGGCCGCTGCCTGCGTGTACGACAGAGTGGCCGGCTTGGGCGCCACGGCCGAGGCGGGCAGCACCGCCAGTTCCTGATAGGCGCCGCCGTAGGGAAGGGGCAGCATCCCGTACACGGCCTCACCGACCGCCGGGCCGCCCGGGACCGTGGCCCGCACCACTCCCGCCACGTCCCAGCCCATCCCCAGCGGGAACGGCTTGTCGCTGCGCACCTCGCCTTCGCGGTGCTTCCAGTCGACCGGGTTCACACCGCAGGCCATGACCTCCACCAGGATCTCACCGTCCGCCGGGGTCGGTGCCGGCCGCTGGGCGAGCTCCAGAACGCTACCGTCGCCGTACCGGGAGAAGACCACTGCGCGCATCGAGGATGCTCCTGTTCGAGTCCGTGTTCGTGTCCGTCGCGGCCTTCGTGCCGTGACGGGGTCCACGCTGCGGGCCCGGCGGAGACGGAGCCAGTACCCGCCGAGTACCAGGCGGCCCAGACGAGGGCCGTCCGGGGGGTACTCGCGGGGACAGGCTGTCGGCCCTCCGACGACGGATACTGGCGCCATGAACCCAGCCAGCGAACTCGGCAGCTTCCTGATGTCCCGGCGGGCCCGGGTGGCCCCGGAGGAGGCCGGGCTTCCTGTCGTCGGCCGGCGCCGGGTCGCGGGGCTGCGGCGCGAGGAGGTCGCCGAACTCGCGGGCGTCAGCCTCGTCTACTACACACGTCTGGAACAGGGGCGGGCCCACCACCCGTCCGACGCCGTACTCGGCGCCCTGGCACGGGCGCTGCGGCTCGACACGGCCGAGCGCGCGCACCTGTACGACCTGGTCCGCCGGCCCCGTGTCCGCGGCGTCTCCGGTCCCGCCCCCGCCGGGGGCGCTGCCCCGGCGGGGGGTAGGCCCGTACGGGACGGACTGCGCCGACTGCTGGCCGCGGTGGGCGCGGTCCCCGCCTATGTCCTGAGTCCCGCGATGGACGTCCTCGACGCCAACGACCTGGCCCGCGCCCTGGTCGGGCTTCCCGCCCCGGTTCCCGGCGGACTGCCCAACCTCGCCCGTCATGTCTTCCTCGAGGCCGACGCCCGTGCGCTGTACCCGCACTGGGAGGAGGTGGCCCGCCAGACCGTCGGCTTCCTCCGCTTCTCCGCCGGACGCCGGCCGGACGACCCGGGGCCGGCCGGACTCGTCGCCGAACTGTGCCGCCACAGCGCGGAGTTCCGCTCCCTGTGGGCGGCGCAGGAGGTGGCGGAGAAGTCGTACGGCACGAAGGGCTTCCGGCATCCCGTGGTCGGCTGCTTCGACCTCGCCTACGAGACGCTCGCCCTGCCCGGCGACGCGGGGCACTCCCTGGTGGTCTTCACCCCGCCCGACGCCCGCGCGGACGAGGCGCTGCGCCTGCTCGGGAGCTGGGCGGCACCGGCCCCCGGCGTCACCGGTGCCGGGAGCCGGACGCGTGGGTTCGACCGAGGAATCCATGACTGACGAGGTGGCGGACCCCGAAGGGACGCTTCCCGCGCCGCTTCCGCGGCCGGCCGGGAAAGCACCGCCGGCCCCATACCGTCCGGCGTGATCCCGCCGGGCCCGGGGGCCGGCCGCCGCGGGAGGTGCTCCGCCCGGCGCGTGGAGGGACGGGTGCTCAGACGTCTTGCCGGAGTGCCGGCCCGCCGTCGGAGTCGTGCACCAGCTCGGCGAGCTGGAGGAGGAACCCGTACGTCGCCATCCGTCCGTGGACACGGAGGAAACAGGACCGGCCCGAGCACCTGAAGACCTCCCGGCGGCGCACCTTCCAGAGGCGGTGCTCGTAGGTGTGCGCCGTCCGCAGCAGGGCCGCCTCCGCGTCCTCCGGGCTTCCCTCGAACTCCGTCACGGTGCGGGCGCCGCGATCCGTGTCCGCGACGCCTTCGACAGGTATGGCCAGCACGATCCACCGGGGCATCCCGCGATCGTTTCCCTCCTCCTCGGGCGCCGCCGGTCGCGGCGCGCGCTCAGTGTCGCAGAAGACCGCACGCACCGGCCCGCGCCCGCCTGTCGGCCGCAGGCCACCCGACAGGCCCTCAGGCGGGTTGCGGAGTGAGACGCTTGAGGCCCTTGCGGTCGTAGTAGGAGGTCATCGCGAAGCCGAAGAGCAGCGCCAGTACCGCGCCGAGGGCGATCATCAGCCAGGCCCGGGTGAGGCCGGCGTCGCCGCGGGCGTCGAAGTAGAGGATCGCCCGAACCCCGTCGCTGAGCTGGCGCATCGGCTCGAAGTGCGACAGGAAGCGGTAGAAGTCGGGAACCGCCTGCAGCGGTACCGTGGCACCGGACGACGGCAGGCCGAGGACGATGAAGACGAACATCGAGACCAACTGGCCGACCCCGCCGAAGGCGGCGTTGATGGCCTGGACGCCGAGGCCGACGGCGAGCGCAGCGCAGGCGGAGTAGACCCACAGCAGCGGCAGGTGGGACGCGTCCATGCCGAGGATCCCGACGCACGCCAGCATCACCAGCGAGACACTGAGCGGGGTGATGCCCGCGGTCATGACCATCTTCAGGAGCAGTGTCTGGGAACGGTCGACCGGCACCGTGGGCAGACGAGTGTGCCAGGGCCCGATCTCGTTGTCGGCGTAGCCCAGCGAGGTGTCGACGGCGTTGCTGATCACGTTGGCCCCGAGGAAGCCGGCGAGGACCAGCAGGAGGGTGTAGTAGAAGGCGCTCAGACCGAGGCCGCTGTGGCCGCCGAGCGGATGACCCACTCGGGTCACCACCTCCACCGGGTCGGCGAGCAGCAGCCGGACGGTCGCACTGCCGCCGGTCGCGGTGAGGCGCGTGCCGATCTCCCGGGACGCCTGATGGGCGGCTGCCGTGGAGATCTGGCTCGCCAGTGAGGAACCCAGGCTGCCCTTGCCGGGGTTGGTGAGCACGGTCATCACGGGCCGCGCGGTGGCGTCCGGTGTCGTGAGCGCGGTGACGGACGAGGTGAAGTCCGCCGGGATGACGAGGGCGCCGTAGAGCTTCCCGGAGTCGAGCTGGTCCTGGGCCTCGCGCAGCGTGAGGGTGTGCCATGCGGCGCCGGCGTCCGGCCGGCCGGTGACGGCCCGGCTGATCTGCGTCCCCAGGTTCTCCCGCTGCCCCGGCGGTGGAGCGCCCCGGTCGGCGTTGACCAGGCCGATGGGCAGGTTCCGCAGGGCGGCCTGCGGATTGACGATGCCACCCATGTAGAGAAGCGAGAGCAGTAGGGCGAGCAGGCCGGCGAGGACCGTGGGCAGCAGCCACAGTCGGGGACGGCGCAGCAGAGCCGCCGCGCGTAGCGGGGTGCCGGTGTCCGGGTGCGTGTGCGGGGCGGTCATACGTCTCCGTCGGCTCTGGAACAGGTCGGCCCATGATGCGCGCGGCCCCGGCGGGAAGCGCGTCGCCTCACCGCGCCTGCCCCCGGCCGGTGCACGGCACTCGCCCGGAGAGGCGAATCGGCGGGCCGGTCGGCGGGAGCACCTCCGTGCGACGGGCCGGGAACGGCCTCGCACCCTCCCCCGGCCGGCTCCGGTGGGCCGGGACCCCGCCCGGCCCACCGGCCCTGCGGCCCCGGGGCGGCCTGCTCCGGCCGCCCCGGGGCGGGCGGTTCACGATCCGGACAGTTCCGTCCGCAGCGTGCGGGCCGCCGCGACCAGGCTCGCGAGCGAGGCCCGGGTCTCCGGCCAGGCTCGCGTCTTCAGTCCGCAGTCCGGGTTGACCCACAGGCGGTCGGCGGGGATCGCCTTGAGCGCTTCGCGCAGCAGCTCGGTCGCCTCCCCGGGGGACGGGACCCGGGGCGAGTGGATGTCCCAGACACCGGGGCCCGCCTCGCGCGGATACGCGGACGACGCGAGCTCGGCGGCGACGGCCATGTGCGAGCGGGCGGCCTCCAGGCTGATGACGTCCGCGTCGAGGTCGTCGATCGCCCCCAGGATGTCGCCGAACTCCGCGTAGCACATGTGGGTGTGGATCTGCGTCTGCGGACGGACCCCGCTCGTCGTCAGCCGGAACGCCTCCGTCGCCCACTCCAGGTACCCGGCGTGCCGGTCGGCCCGCAGGGGAAGCGTCTCGCGCAAGGCGGGCTCGTCCACCTGGATCACCGCGGTCCCGGCCGCTTCCAGATCGGCCACCTCGTCGCGCAGCGCGAGCGCGACCTGGCGGGCGGTGTCGGCGAGCGGCTGGTCGTCGCGGACGAAGGACCAGGCCAGCATCGTGACCGGTCCGGTCAGCATCCCCTTGACGGGCCGCGCGGTCAGCGACTGGGCGTACGTCGTCCAGCGCACCGTCATCGGGTCCGGGCGCGAGATGTCCCCGGCCAGGATCGGCGGCCGGACGTACCGGGTCCCGTACGACTGGACCCAGCCGTGCCGGGTGGCGAGGTACCCGGTGAGCTGCTCGGCGAAGTACTGCACCATGTCGTTGCGTTCCGGCTCGCCGTGGACGAGGACGTCCAGACCGGCGCGCTCCTGGAAGGCGACGACCTCCCGGATCTCGGCCTCGATCCGTTCCTCGTAGCCCGCCGTGTCGAGCCGGCCCGTCCGCAGCCCGGCCCGCGCGGCGCGGAGCTCGTCGGTCTGCGGGAAGGAGCCGATGGACGTGGTCGGCAGCGGCGGCAGACCGAGGGCGTCGCGCTGGGCGGCGGCGCGCGGGCCGTAGGGCTGCGTACGGCGGCGGTCGGCGTCGGTGACCGCCGCCGCCCTGGCCCGTACCGCCGGATCGCGGGTGAGCGCCGATGTCGAACGGGAGGCGAGCGCGGCCTTGTTGGCGGCGAGCTCCGCCGCGATCGCCTCGGTGCCGCGGGACAGGCCGCGGGCGAGGGTGAAGACCTCGGCCGTCTTCTGGCGGGCGAAGGCGAGCCAGCGGGCGATCTGCGGGTCGATGCCGCGTTCGGCGGTCGCGTCGAGGGGGACGTGCAGCAGGGAGCAGGAGGCGGCGACGTCGACCGTCCCCGCGAGACCCAGCAGGGTGCCGAGCGTGGCGAGGGACTTCTCGTGGTCGTTGATCCAGATGTTGCGCCCGTCGACCACCCCCGCGATCAGGCGGCGGCCGGGCAGCCCGCCGACCGCGGCGAGGTCGTCGAGGTTGGCGGCGGCGGGGCCGGTGAAGTCGACGGCCAGCCCGTCGACGGGGGACCTGACCAGGACGGGGAGGGCGGCGCCGAGCCGGTCGAAGTAGGAGGCGACGAGCAGCCGGGGACGGTCGGTGAGGGAGCCGAGTTCGTGGTAGATCCGGGCGACCGCGTCGAGTTCGGCCGCCGTGCGGTCCTGGACCAGGGCGGGTTCGTCCAGCTGGACCCACTCGGCGCCGGAGGCCCTCAGGTCGGCCAGCACCTGGCCGTACACGGGCAGCAGCCGGTCGAGCAGGGAGAGGGGACGGAAGCCGTCGGCGACGCCGGGTGCCGGCTTGGCCAGCAGCAGGTAGGTGACCGGACCCAGCAGCACCGGCCGGGCGGCGAGCCCCAGGGCCCGCGCCTCGCGCAGCTCCGCGACCTGCTTGCCGGAGTCGGCGGTGAACACGGTGTCGGGTCCGAGTTCGGGGACCAGGTAGTGGTAGTTGGTGTCGAACCACTTGGTCATCTCCAGCGGTGCCAGGTCCTGCGTGCCGCGCGCCATGGCGAAGTAGCCGTCGAGCGGGTCGGCGGCGACGGCGTCGCGATGGCGGTCGGGCACTGCGCCGACCATGACGCTGGTGTCGAGGACGTGGTCGTAGTAAGAGAAGTCACCGGTCGGCACCTCGGTGATGCCCCCGTCCGCCAGTTGCATCCAGGTGGCGCGGCGCAGGTCCTGGGCGGTCTTACGCAGGGTCTCGGCGTCGACGCCGCCCCGCCAGTACCCCTCGACGGCCTTCTTCAGTTCCCGGTCCCGGCCCTGGCGCGGGTACCCGTGGACGGTGGCCGTCGCCGCGGCCCGTCGTGTCGCCCTTGTCGTCACGGAACTCTCCTTCGCGAGCGTGAATCCATGCGTCCCGGCGACGGGACGAAGGCGCGAAGGGGTACGGGACGAACGGGCCGCCGCGGCCGGGTGCCGGCACGCGCCGGACGCATGCACACCGGTACGGGCCGCCGCCCGCTCTGTACGCCGACCCGCCCTCGAGGTCACCGGGATGGCCGCGCGCGATCGGTCGCGCGCGGGCAACGGGCAGGTCTTCGGACTCGTGGGCGCGCCCGGCCTCTCGTCGAGGCGGACACCTATTGGCCGTCGCTTCCCGGGCCCTCGCGGGCCCAGTGCGTATGACGGCGGTCGTTCCCACTCACCGCTGCGGGGCAGTCCCGGATTCCCACCGGGTTCCCTCTTGCGACGCTCCCGCCTGGCGGACGGGGCGAACCAGTTGCGTCCGCCAGCCTAGTCGGCGGCGGGCGTCTTCCGTACCTCAGGCGCGAGTTGGCCGAGAAGCGCCCCTGCCCGCCGCGGCCGCAGGGCGGCCCCGGCGGGCAGGGGGACGGGGACGCGGCGGCGCCCCCGGGCGCGCGGGGGAACGGAAACGATTCCGCGCCGAGTGTCCGGGTGCCGGTTCCTCAGTGGAGGACGGCGTGCTTCCGGACGACCGCGGCCGAGGCGTGGGTTCCGGAGAAGCGTGAGCCCGACCCGCCGGCAGCCAGGGCAGGTTCCGCACGGGTCGGGCCGTTCAGGAGGTCCCGCAGCAGCGTGTCGCGCCGTGCGGGGGCGACGTCGGACAGCAGGGTCGCGAGGAGGGCCATCCGGGCCTGGCCGGCGCGCAGCGTACCGGCGAGTACGGCCCCCGCCGCGACCAGGTCCACGGCGCCGCCGCCGGTGTACATCTCGGCCACCGGTCCGGAGTGCACCCGGGTGCTGAGGGCCACGACGACGCCCTGCGCGACGGCTTCGGCGACGGCCTCGGCGATCTCGGGGGTGGCGTTGCCCGCGCCGGTGCCGACCAGCACCACGCCCCGGGCGCCCGCGGCGACCGCCGCGTTGAGGAGGAGCGGGTCACCGTCGCTGTGGTGGGTGACGATGTCGACGCGGGGGAAGGGCCCGTCGTTCCCGTCGACGGCGGCCTGCGGCAGCGGAAGCGGAGCCGGGCGGTCCGGGCGGCGCCGCACGTCCACCTTGGCGAAGCCGGCCTTGCCGAGGCTCGGCTCGGAGGGGTCGGCGAACGCCGCCGCCGCCAGGGTCTGCGCCTTCACGGTGCCACGTGCCGCGTGGACCACACCGTCGAAGACCACCAGTACGCCGAGCTCGCGCACCGAGGCCGCGACCTGAAGCGCGTCGTAGACGTTCCCGGGTCCGTCGCCGTCCCCCGTGCCGAGCGGGCGCTGGGCACCGGTGAAGACCACCGGACGCGGGTCGGAGTGATGGAGGTCCAGGAAGAAGGCCGACTCCTCCAGGGTGTCGGTGCCGTGTGTGACGACGATCCCGTCGACGCCCGGATCGGCGAGGGCCTCGTGCACCGCGCGCAGCAGGGTCAGCTGGCGGGCGGTGGTCATGCGGGAGCTGTTGACGTTGAAGAGGTCGACCACCTCGACCTCGATGCCCTCAGGCCGGGCCGCCGTCGCCAGGACGTCGTCTCCCGAGGCGTCGGCGGCGTAGCCGGTGCCCTGCCAGCGACTGGCTATCGTGCCGCCCGTGCTGATCAGCTTGATGCGGCGGGGCCTGTCGTCACGGATCCATTCCATGTCGTCTGCTCCAGGGATCGGGCGTCGTCGTCGCGGGGGAGTGCGAGGGCGACCGTGGGGGTGTGGGGGCGTACTCGCGCGCGGCCGAAGCGTGCCGCCGAAAGAATAGGACAAAAGGCTCGCAATGTGTTTGCGAAAGAGGCACCCTTCTGTCTGTACCTGCGCGCATAATTGCGAGATGGATCGAATCGACGCACAAATCTTGCGCGAGCTCCAGGAGGACGGCCGGCTGACCAACCTGGATCTGGCCCAGCGGGTCGGGCTGAGCGCCTCCGCCTGCATGCGGCGGGTGCGGCAGCTGGAGCAGGACGGCGTCATCCAGGGGTACCGGGCGGTGATCGACCCGGAGGCCGTCGGCCGGGGGTTCGAGGTGCTGGTCTCCATCGAGGTCCGGCGCGACCGGGAGACCGTCGAGGCGTTCGAGGAGGCGCTCCAGGACATCCCGGACGTCATCGAGGCGTACCGGCTGTTCGGCAGTCCGGGCTGCCTCCTGCGCATCGCCGTCGCCGACCTCGCCGCGTACGAACGCCTCTGGATCGAACGGCTGACGTCCCTCGCCGGAGTCACCGAGGTCAACTCGCAGATCATCATGAAGCGGGTCAAGGAACCGCGCGGCCTGCCGGTCCCGCGCTGACCGGCCCCGGGGGCGATCCCGCAGGTGGCGGCCCCCGAGTTGCCACGTGTCGCTGTTGGGCCGAACGGGTGAGGAGCGGGAGGATGGGGGCATGAGTAGGTACGAGAGGTACGACGTCACCGACGAGCAGTGGGAGGGCCTCGCGCAGGTCGTGCCCCTGCGCGGCCGTGACGAATGGCCGTCCAGGGTCGACCACCACCCGATCCCCGAGGAGTACGCGTACGCGGAACAGCGCCGGATGGTGGTGCTGCGGGTGCAGGTCTTCGCCGACGCCCGCGAGGTCGCCGAGTACCTCGTCGCGCAGATTCCCGTCCTGCTGGACCTGACCGCAGCGGACACCGAAGTCGCCAAGCGCATCCTGGACTTCAGCAGCGGTGTCGTGTTCGGGCTCGGCAGCGTCATGCACCGGGTGGACCGGAACGTCTTCCTGCTGGCCCCGGCCGGCACCGAGGTCGAGGGCGCCCAGGCGGCCGGGGATGACGAGACGGAGTCCGCCGTCCCTCGATCGTAGGAAGGTCATCAAGCCGGAACGGTTCGCCGGACGAAGGTCTGCGTACGGTCCGACCATGGATTCCCCCGGTGGCTTCCCGTCCGGCCACGTACTCGACGACTCGTCCCCACCCCGGTCCTCCCGTTCCGGAACACCCTCCCCCACGCCGCCGCCGTTCCCGCGCGGCGCCGCCACGGCCGCGCGGGACCTGGCGGCCACCGACGAGGAGCACGACACCCACACGGCCCAGGGCCGGCCGGGCGAGCGCTGCGAACGCCCGCCCGCCCGCCCGGTGGTGACCGAACTGCGCCTCTCCGCCTTCGCCTCCCACCGAGGCGTCGTCCATCCGCTGGCCCCGGTGACCCTCTTCGCGGGAGCCAGCGGCAGCGGCAAATCCACCGCCCTCGCGGCGTACGAGGCGCTGGCCCGGCTCGGCTCCGGCGACGACCTGGCGCTCGTGTTCCCCGATCCGGCCGGGTGCGTGCCCGAGGGGGCCAGGCCCGACGCCCAGGGACGGCGTGGATTCCGCGTCGGCTGCACCGTCGACGGCCCGGCCGGCCCGGTCCGCCTCGACGTCGCCGTCCAGGCCGAACCCCGCCTCCGTATCGTCGGCGAACGTCTCACCTGCCGGGGTCGCACGCTGCTCACCACGGCGCTCCGCGACCCCGGCCGCAGCACCGTCCAGGCCGAGTGGCACACCGCGGGCGCCACCCCCGTCACCCGGGCACCGCTGCCCGACGACCTGTTGGGCACCGCGCTCCTCCCGCTCCGGGTCGCCGGCAAGACCCAGGGGCAGCTCGACGTCCTGGCCGCCGCCGAGCAGGTGGTGGTCGCTCTGCGCTCCGTGTTCGCCTGCGACCCCCTGCCTTCCCGGATGCGGGCCCCCGTGCCCGCCGGGGAAGGGCGGCTCCGGCGCGGCTGCGACAACCTCGCCGAGGTGCTGCACCGCACCCGGACCGACTGCCCGCGCCGCCACGCCCGGCTGGCCTCGGTGGCCGACGCCGGCTGCGCGGGACCCGTCACGGCGCTCGGGGTGGAGGACCTGCCCGACGCGACGGTACGGGCGGTGCTGGAGCGGACCCCGGGGTGGGCGACGGGGC
The DNA here is from genome assembly GCF_035994945.1 of Streptomyces sp. NBC_01216. Taxonomy (NCBI): domain Bacteria; kingdom Bacillati; phylum Actinomycetota; class Actinomycetes; order Kitasatosporales; family Streptomycetaceae; genus Streptomyces; species Streptomyces sp. NBC_01216. The sequence continues at coordinate 1,474,954 of NZ_CP108677.1, read as the reverse complement.
CCCGCCCCGCCGCCGTGACGCCGCTGGGCCGGCTCGGCGACGGCGAACTGCGCTATCTGGCGCTCGCCCTCGTCCTGCTCACCGGACCGGGCGTGCTCGCCATGGACGAGCTCGCGGAGGTGCCGGCGGCGATGCGGGCGCTGACGGTCCTGGCCGACGGCTTCGACCTGAGCCTGGACCGGCGCCAGTTCCGCGCGCTGCTCGGCCTCGCCGCGACCATCTGCGCCGACGGGCACATCCGGCTGGTCGGCACGGTCGGGGACGCCTTCACGGCGGACGCCCGGGAGGTGACGGGGGTCTCGGTGGTAGACCTGGACCGTGACTGAACCGGATGTAGCGGGATTGCAGCGCCGACTGGCGGAGTTCGCGACGGCGCGGGAGTGGCAGCCTTACCACACGCCCAAGAACCTGGCCTCCGCCCTCAGTGTCGAGGCGGCCGAACTCCTGGAGATCTTCCAGTGGTTGACGCCGGACGAGGCGAACCGGGTGATGGAGGACCCGTCGTCGGCGCACCGGGTCACGGACGAGGTCGCGGACGTCCTGGCGTACCTCCTCCAGTTCTGCGGCGTCCTCGGCGTCGACCCCTTGGTCGCGCTGTCGGAGAAGATCGACAGGAACGAACTCCGCTTCCCCGTACGGCGGCGGCCGGACGGGGTGGGCTCCCGGGAAGGCGGTGATCGTCACTCTGCGGAGTGATCGAGTTCTCCCCGTCAGGCTTCCTGTCCACAGATTTCCGAATTCCTCTGGCTTTTGCGCTCAGCGGCCTTCACGCTGGGTAATGGAGTGAGTGGGTGGTAAGTCGTATGAACGGGGGCGGTCACATGGATGCGGAGCGACTCGTCGCGACCGGCAGGCACGCGCTGGCGGAGAGCCGGACAGCGCTGGACATCGTGGCGGAGGCATGGCAGGCCCAGGCCCTCGCCCAGGCGATAGGGAGTCACCTCGCGCTGCGCGGGCCGCTGGAGCTTCGGAGTGAGGCGAGGGCGCTGAGCGAGACCGGTGGCGGGCGCGGGGTGCTGGAGTACCCCGTGCTCGGTACGGGCGGGCCGCGGGCCGCCCAGCTGACCGAAGTCGCGGACGCGCGGGCGGCCTTGACCGCACTCGGCGAGCTCCTCGGCGAGGTGGGGATCGCGCTCGTCGGGGTGGCCTGCGCCACCGACGAGGAGGGTCTCTACTGGCAGTGCATCGAGGCGATCGACGCGGCCGACGAGTCGAACGACCGGGTGCGCGGGATGCTGCGCCGGCTCGCCGTGCGGGAGCGGGACCGGCCGCCCGACGCGGCCTGGGGCTTCGCGGGACCGGCGGCGGGACGGTCGTGAAGGGGTGGCGCGGGAGTGGCGGGCCCCGGATGCGCGGACGCCGGTCCAGGGCGCCTGGCGGGGTGGGTCAGCCCTCGTCGCGGACGGCCGTGGACCGGAGACCCGTCGAGGTCCGGAGGTCGGCGTCGAGCCGCGAGAGGTCGGCGGTGAGCGCAGCCATCAGCTCCTCCATCTGCTGCAACAGGCCCTTGATGGCGCCGGTGGCCTGCTGTTCGGGCAGGACCTGCCGCGGCACCCGCTCATCGGGCACCGCCCGCTGCGGCGTGGCTTCCTGGGACATCGCGGCCTCCTCGGCCCGGACTCCTCCGCGCAGTGAGGAGCCGTAGGGAGAACACGTGCCGGCGGGGCCGCCGGCACGCGGGCCGGGGGTCCGGCTCCGCCCGAGCCAACGACGCCACCGGTCCGCGGTCACCGGTTCGGCGGGACGCCGTCCGCCGGAGGGCCGGATGTTCACCCGACCGAGCCGGTGCGGGCCCGGGGCTGACGAAGCGGTTGACGGCGGTCGTCCGGTGCAGGATGGAGGTATGGATCTTCGCATTTTCACCGAGCCCCAGCAGGGGGCCGCGTACGACACTTTGCTCACCGTCGCCAAGGCCACCGAGGATCTCGGCTTCGACGCCTTTTTCCGGTCCGACCACTACGTCAGCATGGGCTCCGCCGACGGACTGCCCGGTCCGACGGACGCCTGGATCACCCTGGCCGGTCTCGCGCGGGAGACCCGCCGAATCCGCCTCGGCACGCTGATGACCGCCGGCACCTTCCGCCTTCCGGGCGTCCTCGCCATCCAGGTCGCCCAGGTCGACCAGATGTCGGGCGGCCGGGTCGAACTGGGCCTGGGGGCCGGCTGGTTCGAAGAGGAACACCGGGCTTACGGGATTCCCTTCCCCAAGGAGCGGTTCGCCCGGCTGGAGGAGCAGCTCGCGATCGTCACCGGTCTGTGGGAGACGGAGGTGGGCAAGACGTTCTCCTTCGAGGGAGAGCACTACCGGCTCCGGGACTCGCCCGCCCTGCCCAAGCCGGCCCAGTCCCGGGTACCGGTCCTCATCGGCGGGCACGGCGCGGTCCGTACGCCGCGGCTGGCCGCCCGGTACGCGGACGAGTTCAACATCCCCTTCGCCTCCCTGGAGGAGAGCGAGCGCCAGTTCGGACGCGTCCGGACCGCGGCCGAGGCCGCCGGGCGGCGGGCCGGTGACCTGGTGTACTCGAACGCGCTGGTGGTCTGCGTCGGCAAGGACGACGCCGAGGTGGCGCGCCGGGCGGCGGCCATCGGCCGCGAGGTCGAGGAGCTGAAGGCGAACGGCCTGGCGGGATCGCCGGCGGAGGTCGTCGACAAGCTCGGCCGGTACGCGGCGATCGGCTCCTCCCGGGTCTATCTCCAGGTCCTCGACCTGGACGATCTGGACCATCTCGAGCTGATCTCCGCACAGGTCCGGACCCAGCTCGGCTGAGCTGAGAGCCTGTCGGGTGGCCTCTGGCCGGGTGGTCACGCCCTGGCACGCGCCGCCGACGTTGCCGGGATACCCCGGCGCCGTGGAACCGCACGCACCAGACCGCTTCCGCCTGTCGAACGAAGGCCACCTGACAGGCTCTGAGGGAAAGGAGAGCCCGATGGCTCCAGGCCGTTCACTCGCCACGGCGCTCGCGACGGACGTCCTCGTCGTGGACGGTGGCCTGTCCAACCAGCTGGAGGCCCAGGGCTGCGACCTCTCCGACGCGCTCTGGTCGGCGCGGCTCCTCGCCGACGGGCCCGAGCAGATCGAGGCCGCGCACACGGCCTACCTCCGGGCCGGGGCGCGGGTCCTCATCACCGCCAGCTACCAGGCCGGTTTCGAGGGCTTCGCCCGGCGAGGGGTGGACCGGGCGGGGACGGCGCGGCTGCTCGGCCGGAGCGTGGAGCTGGCCAGGGCCGCGGCGGCCCGGATGCCGCGGCAGGTGTGGGTCGCGGCATCGGTCGGCCCGTACGGCGCGGTGCTCGCCGACGGCAGCGAGTACCGCGGCCGGTACGGGCGCACCGTGAGGGAGCTGGAGCGGTTCCACCGCCCTCGGATCGAGGCGCTCGCGGCGGCCGCGCCGGACGTCCTCGCGCTGGAGACGGTGCCCGACACCGACGAGGCCGAGGCCCTGCTGCGGGCCGCGGAGGGCTGTGGGGTGCCGGTGTGGCTCTCGTACACGGTCGCGGGGGAACGCACCCGGGCGGGACAGCGGCTGACGGAGGCGTTCGCGCTCGCCGCGGGCAACGACCAGGTGATCGCGGTCGGAGTCAACTGCTGCGAGCCGGCGGACGCGGCGCCCGCCGTCGGGATCGCCGCGGCCGTGACCGGCAAGCCGGTGCTCGCCTACCCCAACAGCGGAGAGGAATGGGACGCCCGTTCCAGGAGCTGGCGGGGCGACGTGGCCTTCGATCCGGCTCGCACGGCGGACTTGCGGGCGGCCGGAGCCCGCCTGCTGGGCGGCTGTTGCCGTGTCGGCCCGGACCGGATCGCCGCTCTGGCCGCGGCCCTCACGGCCGGTCCCTGACCTCAAGGCGGCTGGACCACTCCACCGTCCTCGTCCTCGTGTGAGCCGGCACTCTCGACGAACTCCTTCGGGTGGGGGTGTTCCAGCTCCTGAGGTGTTGCGCGGCGGTGCCGTTGTCGCCGAGCTGGTACAGGCTGATGCCGTCGGCGGCGAAGGTGAGCGGGTCGAACGGCTCGGCCTCGGTGACGGCCAGGTCGGTGAGGGTGGCCAGTCCGACGGTGACATGGGCATGGGCGAGGTAGTTGTCGCCGCCGTGGTCGGGGACGTAGTTCTCGACGTAGGTCAGGGTGGCCGCGTTGATGTCCGGTTCGGCGTCGGTGCGTACACAGGCGTCGGCGGTGCCGCCGGTGCCGGTGTAGGGATGCAGGGCCTCGATGAGGCGGGCCTGGAAGCCGAGGACCTCGGGGCCGGGGCCGACGACGATGGCGGCGAGGCCGACGGTGGGCTGGACTTCCATCTGGGCGATGCCGTGGGCGGTCGGTTTCAGGGTGGAGAGGTCCACGTCGGCGATGACCTCCCCGATCGCGGCGTACACCCGGTCGAGCTCTTCGGCGCGGACGTAACGCTGCAGGGTGGTGAGGTGGGGCTGGTGGTGCTCGTCGAGGGCGAAGCCCTGCGGCGCCGGGACGCTGGTGAGCATCCGCGCGTTCACCCGCTGCGCGAGGGCGAGCACGGCCGTGTCGGGGGTGAGGAGGACGTCGACAGCCGTGAGCGCGTTCATGCTGTCTCCACCAGGGCCGAGCGGAGCCGGTCGACGATGGCGGGTCCCACGCCGAGGCCGTCGAGGAAGTAGCCCTCGATGGTCTTGTGGCCGCCCGCCATCTCGTCGCGGGCGGCGTCCAGGTACTCCCTCCGGACCCCGATGGCGGGCTCAAGGAGCTGCGGGTCGCCGCCGATGGAGGCGAAGGTGTCGACCGTGGGCTTGCAGGGCAGGCCCAGGGCGGCGAACGCCTTCGCGGCGTCGCCACGGAGCCCGGAGAACTCGGCCGGGCGGAACACCCGATCGCGGGCCACTCTCCCACCAGGGGCCGCCCATCCGCACAGATCGCGCAGGTTGGGCACGCCGTCGATCCGGATCGCCTGGCCGGGAACGGGAACTGTCACGAAGGACCTCCTCGCTCGTACCGCGCGCCGCCCGGTGGCTTCGGCGCGGCACCCCTCAGGGCGCCATCCGTGACCGGCACGACCCGGCTGCGATCTCCCCGGTTGCCCTGCGTTTCAGCCTGGGCACGTTCCGTCCTGTCGGCGAATGGACGCCCGTGGCCCGACAGCGACCGTCCCGCCCGGTCTCGGTCGCGGGAACAGACCGTGACCACCGGCAGCCGGTCGGCAGGAGGCAGTCGTTCGGTGACTTCCGCTGCTGGTCGGTCGTTCCTCGTCGGGGCCCGAAGCCGGAGCCGCTGCCCTGCGAGGCGGAGCCCAGGCGGGCCGTTCGCTCCCGGCCGGTGGTGTGGGTCGGCGGTGTGGGTCGGGCGGCCGGCGGATGTCGGTCGGAGAGTGTTCGGCCGCGCGGAAAACGCCTGGTCGGAGGCGCGGAGCGCGAGGCATACTCGGCCGCGTGTTCCTGACGATCAGTACCACCGGCACCCCCGAGCGTCCCGCGACCGATCTGGGCTTCCTGCTGCACAAGCATCCCGACAACGCGCAGACGTTCTCGACCTCGCACGGCTCGGCACACGTCCTCTACCCCGAGGCGTCGGCCGAGCGGTGCACGGCCGCGCTGCTGCTGGAGGTGGATCCCGTGGCGCTGGTGCGGCGCGGCAAGGGCAAGGGCCGGGGCGGCGCCCCCGACACGGCCCTGGGGCAGTACGTGAACGACCGCCCCTACGCCGCTTCCTCGTTGCTCGCCGTCGCGCTCGCCTCGGTGTTCAAGAGCGCCCTGCGCGGCGTGTGCAAGGCGATGCCCCAGCGGGCCGCCGAGCCGCTGCCGCTGCGCGTCGAGGTGCCGGCGGTCCCGGCCCGAGGCGGTGCCGCGCTGGTGCGGAAGCTCTTCGGTCCGCTCGGCTGGGACACGGTCGACGCGGAGCCGGTCACACTGGACACCACCTTCCCGGAGTGGGGCGACTCGCGCTACGTGCGGCTCGTCCTCGAAGGGGAGTTGCGGCTCGCCGACGCCCTCAACCAGCTCTACGTCCTGCTGCCGGTCCTCGACGACGCCAAGCACTACTGGGTCGCCCCCGACGAGGTCGACAAGCTGCTGCGCGCCGGTGACGGCTGGCTCGCCGAGCACCCCGAGCAGAAGCTGATCACCAGCCGGTACCTCGCCCGGCGCTGGAGTCTCACCCGCGAGGCGATGGAGCGGCTGGAACTCGTCCGGCTCGCCGAGAGCGACGGCCTGGAGGTGGAGGAGCTCGACAACGCGGTCGGCACCGACGAGACCGCGGCCGACACCGAGAGCGCCGGTACCGACGGGGCCGGCGCGGAGGAAACCGTCGTCACCGCGTGGCGGTCCGTGCCACTGGCCGAGCAGCGCCGCCTGGCGATCCTCGGGGCGCTGCGGGCCGCCGACGCGACCCGGGTGCTCGATCTCGGCTGCGGACAGGGGCAGTTGGTGCAAGCAATGCTCCAGGACGTGCGTTTCACCGAGATCGTCGGTGTCGACGTGTCCGTGCGGGCGCTGACGATCGCCGGGCGCCGGCTCAGGCTGGACCGGCTCGGCGAACGGCAGGCGAGCCGGGTGCGGTTGATCCAGGGCTCGCTCGCGTACACGGACAAGCGGCTGACCGGCTATGACGCGGCCGTGCTGAGCGAGGTCGTCGAGCACGTCGATCTGCCGCGGCTGCCCGCGCTGGAGTACGCCGTGTTCGGATCGGCGCGACCCCGGACGGTCCTGGTGACGACCCCGAACGTGGAGTACAACGTCCGCTGGGAGTCACTCCCGGCAGGCCACGTCCGCCACGGCGACCACCGCTTCGAGTGGACCCGCGAGGAGTTCCGCGCCTGGGCGGCGGGTGTCGCCGAACGGTACGGGTACGGGGTGGAGTTCGCCCCCGTCGGCCCCGACGACCCCGAGGTGGGACCGCCCACCCAGATGGCCGTCTTCACCCGGACGCAGCAGGACCAGCACACACGTCAGTCCCAGGCACGAAACCCGAAGGAGGACTCGGCATGACCGACACCACCCGCAGACTGCCCGTGCCCGACCTCTCGCTCGTGGTCCTGATCGGCGCCACCGGCTCGGGCAAGTCGACGTTCGCCCGCCGCCACTTCAAGCCGACCGAGGTCGTCTCCTCCGACTTCTGCCGCGGACTCGTCGCCGACGACGAGAACGACCAGAGCGCCAGCCGGGACGCCTTCGACCTGCTGCACTACATCGTCGGCAAGCGTCTCGCGGCGGGCCGGCTGACCGTGGTCGACGCCACTTCCCTGATGATTGGGCGTGTTCAAGCGTCAGGGGAGGCGTCAGTTGCACGAGTGGTACGTGGTGTGGGTGCCCGATCCGGGGCAGTGGGGATCGCTGCCGTCTGAGGGTGTCCTGGGGGTACAGGACCTGCCGGCCGAGGTGGCTCGGATTGGTCTGCGGCCGGGTGATCCGGTGTTCGTGGCGCCGGACGGATCGGTGGACCGGGACCTGCTGGATTTTGTGCGGTCCGTCGAATTCCGGGATTTGGAGCGGGAGACCAAGCGGAATTACGCGACGGATATCCGGCCGTTGTTGACTTTCCTGTCCTCACGTGAGGTTCTGTGGAGGCAGGCGACCAGGCAGGACTTGGCGGACTACCGGCACTGGAGATGCCGGGCTCCGCAGAATCCGCGTCGGATCAGTGGGACGAAGTGGAACCGTGAGGCGGCCGCGTTCACCAAGCTGTTCCGGTGGGCGAAGGTGTCCCCGCTGCCGGTGGACATCGTGCGGCGAGGGGACCGGGCGGCGGACTCGGTGAGCTCGCGGGTGCTGTGGCTGACGCCGCGGACCTGGGGTTTGTGGTCGGACATCGGGCTGCGCGGCCACAGTCGTACAGGAATGCCGGCGCCGGGGTGGGAGTCGCGGACGGAGCTGCGCAACACCAGCTTCGTGCAGCTGCTGCTCAGCTCCGGTCTGCGCCGGCAGGAGGGTGGTTCACTGCTCACCTTCGAACTGCCTAGTCAGCGCTTGCGGTTCGGCCGCTACTGCCATGGCCGCGTCGCTGCGGCGGTCACCCGGTCGAAGCAGAGCCGGGTCTTCTACGTGTCGGTGGACGCGGTCGGCCAGGCCGAGGCATACGTCGAGTCGGAGCGCGCGTGGGCGGTGCAACGAGCCCAGGCGGAAGGCCGCTACGAGCGGCTGCCCATGATGCGGCTGGTCACGAAGGTGACGCGGGGTCTGAGACCGAAGGTCGAGTGGGTCGATGCGAACGGTGTCGCCGGTGAGCAGGAACTCAGCCGCCTGGAATGGCGCGAGCGGCAGTGGCTGTTCCTGGAGAGCCCGGACGGGCCGGAGCCGGCGTGGTTGTGGCTGACCGAGCAGGGCCTGCCGATGGCCCCGGACCGGTGGAACGGTGTGTTCAGGGCGGCGAACCTGCGCTGCGAAGAAGTCCTGCTCACCGTGGGAGAACGGGAGGTCGAACGGGACTTCCGGCTGGCGGAGGTACGCGGCAAGAGCCCGTACGCCACGCCGCACGCTGCGCGTCATTCGATGGCCCTCTACATGCTGGTCTTGCTGAACCAGCTGGTGGAGACCCGTTATGGGCTCTCGGCTGCGGACCGGCGGGACTTCGCCATGCTGTTCGGCGATCCGTGGTGGCTGGTGAAGACCCTCCTCGGTCATGCGGACGTGGAGGTGACGAAACGGCACTACCTCGCGCCGGTCACGCACCTGCAACTGGAGTCGATCCTGGCCGCGGCCGAACCCGTCAGCGAGGAGGAACAGCAGGTCGAGGACCTGGACGGTGTGTTCACCCGGCTCGCCCGGGAGTCGCAAGGCATCCAGGACATCGACGCCGTCCTTGAGGCGGCCCGGTGACCGGGCGTGGACGGCAGGCCGCCCTGCCACCGGCCGATCACCGCACCGAGCCCCCGCTGGCTCCCGAGGGGCTTGTGGTGACGGTCGTCAACAAGGCCGGATACGAGATGACGTTCGACTTCGCCGAGCTGCCCGTCGCCGCGGCGATGCAGCGGTCACTGGCCGAGGTCTTCGCGATCCGGTCTGCGGGCTGGAACAGTCACGAGACCGCACGGGCTTCCTGGATCACGGTGAAGATGTTCGCGCGGTTCGTCGCCGAGCTGGAGCATCCCCCGCAGGACCTGGAGGACCTGACGTCCGCCATGCTCAAGCGCTGGCGCGCGAGGCATATCGGCACCAACAGCGGCAAGAACGTGCTGCGTCAGGTTCGGCCGCTGCTGCGGGCCGATCCGCGACTGGCGGGCGGGCCGGTGGGGGAAGAACTGGCCCGGCGCATCCCGAAGACCGTGCCGATCAAGCAGTCGTACGGGAAGGAGGAGCGGGAGCGGGTCCTGCGGGTGGCCCAGCGGCAGTTTCGGACCGCTCTGCTGCGGATTTGCGAGAACACCGTACTGCTGGAGAGGTGGCGGGCCGGTGACCTGGAGGAAGGCAGTCGCGACTGGCGCCTGGGCCAGGTGCTCGATCACCTTGCGCAGACCGGCTATGTCCCTCACGCGGTCATGCCGAGCGGGGAGTTCGTGAAGGACCGTGCGCTGCTGGGCGGCACCAGCCCGGAGAACACGTGGGGCAGGCTCTTCCTGTCTCGCTCCGAACTCACCGCGCTCGGCGTGCTGCTGACCGACCGGTTCCATTCGACCAGCTCAGCGGCCGACCATCGGGCATCGCCCGGCCTCCGTGGGAGACCGAAGGAGTCGACGACTTCCTTCCCTCAGTCAGTACAGCCGCCGGCGGGGAGAACGCGACGGAGCCGCTGGACCCGCTGGTCCTCGGCCCCCTGCTGATCTGGGCCATCCGGTTCGTCGACGACTTCGCCGACGACATCCTCGCAGCCTGGGCCGAACGCCGCCGCCTGATCGCCGTCGCCGCCGCCACGAAGGCCTCGCCAGCCGGATGGGCCGCGCTGGAGGAATGGCTGCTGCCCATGGCGCGAGCGGGTCACCCGCTGCCGGCCAGCTCGGAGAAACGCGAGATCCAGATGGCCACCACCTACATCGCCGCTCTCACCGGCTCGAACCGCGGCCAGGTGTCGAGGTTCGTCCAGCAGCACGGCCTCGCAGAGATCGCCGCAGCACGACCAGGTCCCTGCCCGTTGCGGGTGCCGGTCGCCGGGCAGATCAACGGCAAGCCATGGCGCGAGCATGTGGATTTCAACGAGGCCGCCGAGCTCATGCGGCACCTGGGTACGGCCGCGACGATCATCCTGCTCTATCTGACCGGGATGCGTCCCCAGGAGGTGCAGGGGCTGCGTTCCGGCTGCTGCCCCGACCCCGAACCCACCGCCGACGGCGCAGAGGGACGGCACCTGATCCAAAGCCACCACTACAAGAACGTCACCGACGACGACGGCAACCACATCTCCGCAGGTGAAGTCCGCCAAGTGCCCTGGGTCGCGATCACACCGGTAGTCCGCGCCATCCGCGTGCTGGAACGCATCGTCCCCGAGGGCGAACTCCTCCTCGGCGCCGCCCACCACGCATTCCGCTCCAGCCACAGCTACGCGGGCGCGCTGAAGAAGGCCACCTTGACCTTGCGCATCGAGTCCTTCGTGAACTGGGTGAACCGCGAGGCCGAAGCTCAGGGCCTCCCCGGCGAGGTCATCCCCGACGATCCCCACGGCGCGATCGGACTGAGCCGGTTCAGAAGGTCCCTGGCCTGGCACATCGCCCGGCGCCCCGGAGGACTGATCGCGCTCGCCATTCAGTACGGCCACATGCGCACCGTCCTCGACGCACGCACCTCCAGCGGCTACGGCGCCCGTGGCCGCCGCGGCATCCATGCCATCCTCGATGTCGAAACGGCCCTCGCCGCCGCCGACACCGCGGCCCGACTGCGTGACCGCGTCGCCGCCGGAGAGAGCGTTTCAGGGCCCGCCGCCCGCCGGGCCCTGACCGCCGCCGCCCACACCCCTCGCTTCGAGGGCCGCTTCGTCCTCCGCACCTTCGCCAGGAAAGCCAGTGCTTTCCTCGCCCGCGACGGCATCGTGCTCTACGACAACCCCGACGCGTTCCTGATCTGCGCCTTCAAGCACGACAACGCGCTCTGCGAACCAGAACCCGGCGCGACCGCCCCACGGCAGTACGACTGCCGACCCGGCTGCGGCAACACCGTCCGCACCGACACCCATGCCCGACAACTCCGCGAACGCGCCGACGAACTCGACCAGTTCGCCGCCCATGCCCCCGGACCGGTCAGCAAACGCCTGCGCGCCAACGCCCACCGGCTCCGCGGCATCGCCGACAACCACCACAGCACCGCCCACCGTGCCGAGGCCCTTACGTGAACCAACAACATCAGGACGAGCGCACCCGCATCCGCGAGGCCATGGACAGACTCCTGGCGGGACAAGCCAACGCCTCCAACGGCAGCCTCACCGTCGTCGCCCTCGCCGCCGAGGCCGACGTCCACCGCATGGCCCTTCTCAAACGCCACGTCGATCTGAAGAACGAGTTCTACGAACGTGTCCGCAACGAGACCCAGCAGATCCCGGAAACGGAGAAACGACTCCGGGAAACCGTCACCCAACTCAAAAAGACCATCGCCGAGCAGAGAACAGAGATCCAAGAGCTCCGCGACTTGGTCACTCGCCTGACTCTCGCCAGCGCCGTTCTCACGCATGGGAAGGCAGCGTCAGCAGAACCGGCCTCCGACAACGTCATTCCATTCCCTCGATCGACAACGTGAAGGCTGCTCTAGCCTCGCGCTTTCACGAGGTGGGATGTCCGAGGCTTGATCAAATAAGCGGAGAGTGCTCCTGACCTGCAACGATGGGACTTGTCTAGGGTCCTGTTGGCTGCACGGAAAGAAGCACTCTCCAGGTGAAGAAGCGTATCGGGTCGTATCCGCGTGTCCGCATCGAGGGCGGCGGCCGCGCGATGGTGTCGCAGGCCGGGGGCGTGCTGCTGGTCGAGACCGTCCGCAAGACTGGCTTGGACACCGCGATATCAGCGGCGCTGACGCCGTGGCGGAAGGCTCGGGCAGTGCACGATCCGGGCAAGGTCCTGCTGGACGTGGCCTTGGCGGTCGCGCTGGGCGGGGACTGCCTCGCGGATGTCGGCATGCTGCGGGCCGAGCCGGCCGTGTTCGGGCCGGTGGCCTCCGACCCGACGGTCTCCCGCCTCGTTGACACCCTCGCAGCCTCTGGAGAGAAGGCCCTGCGGGCCATCCGTGCCGCGCGGGCCGAAGTCCGCCGACACGTCTGGTGGTTGGCTGGCCGGGAAGCGCCTGATGCCGACGGGATGGTGACTGTTGATCTCGACGGGGTGCTGGTGATCGCGCACTCGGACAAGGAAGACGCCGCACCGACGTGGAAACGAACCTACGGCCACCACCCGCTGATGGGGTTCGTCGACCACGGGCCGGGCGGCACGGGTGAGCCGGTGGCAGCCCTGCTCAGACCGGGGAACGCGGGATCGAACACTGCCGCCGACCACATCATCGCCGCCCAACTGGCCCTGTCTCAGCTGCCGAAGAAGTACCGGCGCGGGCGACGGACCCTGATCCGCACCGACTCCGCGGGCGGCACCCATGACTTCGTGTCCTGGCTCGCCCGGCGGGGACGGTGGCTGTCCTACTCGGTCGGCATGGTGATCACCGAGGCGATCCACCAGCACGTGCTGAAGGTTCCGGCGTCGGCCTGGACGCCGGCCGTCGAGGCCGACGGCGAGATCCGTGACGGCGCTTGGGTCGCCGAACTCACCGGCGATGTCCTGGACGGCTGGCCGGAGGGCATGCGGCTGATCGTCCGCAAGGAACGACCGCACCCCGGGGCCCAGTTGCGGCTCACTGATGCGGACGGCATGCGGCTGACCTGCTTCGCCACCAACACTTTGGGCCGGCCGATCGCCGAGCTCGAGCTGCGTCACCGGCTGCGGGCCCGGGCCGAGGACCGCATCCGCGCCGCCCGAGCCACCGGCCTGCGCAACCTGCCCCTGCACCGCACGGCTCAGAACCGGATCTGGCTGGAGATCGTGCAGATTGCTCTCGACCTGCTGGCCTGGATGCCGATGCTCGCCCTGACCGGCAAGGCCAGGCTCTGGGAACCCCGCCGACTGCGGCTCCGCCTGTTCACCACGGCCGGACAACTCGTGGCCACCGGCCGTCGGCGGATCCTCCGCCTGGCCCGCCACTGGCCCTGGACCAGCCACATCACCGCAGCCCTCGACCGGCTCACCCAACTGCCCGCCCCTGGCTGACCAGCCAATTCCCCGTCCCTACGACAGCAACTCAACACCCGGAGCAGTGGAACCCGGCGCCACCCCGAGGCGACACTCGGGCCCCGGGCCTGCGCAGCCTTCACCCACGGCACGAAAACGGTCCACCGACTCCGTCGGCGGACCGTCACGAAACTTCGAGGCTAGTGGGTAAGGCTCACAGCGTGCCCGCGCCGCATCAGCACTTCCTAGAGCCTGTCCGATGGGTCAGGTAATCCGCCTGTCGGCCATCGGTGTGATCAACGGGATTCTGTTCCGACAGCGCACCGGCCTGCCGTGGCGAGATCTTCCGACCCGCTTCGGGAAGTGGAAGACGGTCTGTGACCGCCATCGCAGTTGGTCGGCGGATGGCACATGGGAGCGTGTTCTGCGGACGGTCCAGGCGGACGCCGACGTCGAGGGGCAGTAGAGGGAACGAAGTTGAGCGTTGCTTCAACGCGCTCAAGGGCTCCAGAGCCGTGGCGACTCGCTACGACAAGAGAGCCTACGTCTTCCACGGCACGGTCACTCTTGCCGCGATTCGGCTGTGGCTCCGCTACTGATGTCAGCCACCGCAGCAGGTGGCCCCGAGGGCTGTCTCAGTCGTCGGCGGCGACGATGAGCGTGATCCGCCCAGCCGAGCGGGTGATGAGCACGAACTCGTGGAAGTAGTCGTGCACGCGTCCCCAGTCGTGAACCGCCTTATCACCGAGCTCGCTGAGGTAGTAGATGCCATCGGCTGCGGCTAGGCGGGCGAACACCTCCCGCTGCAGATCTGCCTCCAGCTCGGTGGGCACGTCCCAGAGCGGATCCACCCACTCCCGCAGGATCTGCACGGCCTTCTCCTGGCTGATCAACTCGTACAGGTCGGGAGTGATCAACCGCAGCCAATACGGACCGTGTCGAAGCCCGTCTGGCAGCACCCCACCACCTGCATAGTCGTCCCGGAACTGCTCATCCCCGATCAGTGCGGCAAGCAGTCCTCTATCGTCCACCGACTCCGCAGAGAAGCGGAGCTGCTTGACGTCAACCCACCGAAACCCGTGCTCCTTCGGATCCGGTGAGTAGCGTCGAAAGTTGATGAAGGCGCTTTCCTCATGAGCGAGCCCGGTGTCCATAGTGCCATCCTAGAAGGCAAGCAAGGGGAGCCTGCCGACTCACCGGACAGGCCCTACGGTCGAGCAGTTCAGGAGTCGCCCATCGGTGGTGCCAATGAGCAGACGGCCGGGTTCGGTAACGGTCAGTGCGGTCGCCACGGCGGGTACTCCCGCAACAGTCAGGTGCCGACGCCAGCGGACGTTGCCGTCACGGAGGTCGAGTCCGACGATCTCGCCATCTTCGTACGTGACGTAGACGGTCTCCATGTCGTGGTCGAGGTCCGTGGCTTTCTGGTCTGTCCGAAAGACCCAAGTGGGCTCGTCGCCGGCCACCATGCGGCGTACGACGAACGAGCCGCCGGGCTGCAGCCCGTGGCCGTGGTAGACAGTGCCGGCATAGATCAGATCACCGTCGACGGTCTCCACGCCCGGGCCGGCGAAGTGTGTCTCACCGGGCTTCCAGGAGTAGGGACACAGATGAGCGACCTCGGCTCCCCTCGGCTCACGGGGACGTTCGCCCGCCGGTATGGAACCAAGGTCCGCAGCCGCAAGCCAAGTTTCACCTGGTCCAGACTTCTGCCCGTCCGTCGTGGAAACGGTCTCCCGAAAGTAGATCCGGCTGCCACGCCGGATACGCAGCCTGCTCCGCTCCCCGTTGCGCCCAGCGGGTGCAAGGGCGGGCAGCCCGTCAGCACATCGCACCAGAGACACCGCTCCAACGGGAGTGAGGTGGTCGAGCTGCACCCCGTCCTGGAGTGCGAGCCGGACCACGGCCTGAGCACGCTCCTCCCACGGAGGCCGCACCAGACCAACCCAGGCCGATCGCTCATCTGGGGCGATGACGATGTCACGACCGCCACCATCGTCGTCCCTGACAGCCCACTGCCGTTGCCCTGAAGGCAGCCAGGACTCCAACTGGATTCCATCGAGCGTCGCCACGACCCTGCCGTCGGACAATTCCTCAACCGCGCGGACGTTGCGCCGCGGGTCCCAGTTCGTGCTCAGACCGGAGAGCATCTGACGAGCATCCTCTCGATGGTCGGTTCGCGGGACCGCTACCCGTGGTCCAGACAGGTCATATCCGGTGATTGACCGGGGTGGTACGACCCTCCAGTCGGCGCGATGCACTACCGCGACGTGCCCTTCGTTCCACGCCGCTTTGTTCTGCCAGTCGTCAGGCGGTGCCATCAGCACGCGCAGTTCCTGTTCGCTGAGCCATTCCAAGCCCAGGACTTGGCGGCCGAGCTCGTGCTCGATGAGCGACGTGGTGCTGCCCGTCTCCAGGTCCAGAAGGAGCAGTTCCCCTTCGAAGAAGTAGCCGCCGTCGTAGTTGCCCGTGCCGACTACAAGGAGAGGGAGCCTGGGGTGGAAAGCCATGGCGTGCACGGGATAGCGCGCACGGAAAAGCGCTCGGCAGGTCAGATCATCGATGTCGTAGACACCGACCGGCGCATTACTGCCGAACTCGTGCACGCCCGCCACTGCCAGCATGCCGCGGCCCTCGTCATCCACGGCGAGGCAGGGGTCACCGATCTCGGCGAAGGGACGGTCACCGAGGATTCGGTCGATGCGGAACGAGATGGTCATGGCGGTGATCTTCCCAGCGGCCAGAGGCTGCGGGAAGCCATGAGCTTCAAGAATCTGAACAGAAGAACTTGACAGGGAACGCCACCAACGTGCAGCAGGAGGCGCGGCGCCGGCTCGTCCGCCTGGCCCGGGAGCACGACGTGCTGCCCGTCGCGATCGTCCTCGATCTGCCCGAGGAGGTGTGCCGCACCCGCAACGCGGGCCGCCCCGACCGGGCCGGCATGCCCGCCCATGTGATCCAGCGTCACCGCCGTGAGCTGCGTCGTTCGCTGCGCGGTCTGGAGCGCGAGGGCTTCCGCAAGGTCCACGTGCTGCACGACGTCGCGGAGACGGAGGCGGCCGAGGTCGTCCTGGAGAAGCGGTTCAACGACCTTCGCCACTTGACCGGCCCCTTCGACGTCATCGGGGACGTCCACGGTTGCCACTCCGAGCTGGAGACACTGCTGGGCCGACTCGGCTACGTCGACGGACACCACCCCGAGGGCCGCACGGCGGTCTTCGTGGGCGACCTCGTCGACCGCGGCCCCGACAGTCCGGGCGTCCTGCGCCGTGTGATGGGCATGGTCTCGGCCGGTGACGCGCTCTGCGTGCCCGGAAACCACGAGAACAAGCTCGGCCGCTGGCTCAAGGGCCGCAAGGTGCAGGAGACCCACGGGCTGGCCGAGACCATCGAGCAGCTGGGCCGGGAGAGCGAGGAGTTCCGCGCGGAGGTCGGCGCGTTCATCGAGGGCCTGGTCAGCCACTACGTGCTCGACGAGGGCCGGCTGGTGGTCTGCCACGCCGGTCTGCCGGAGAAGTACCACGGACGGACCTCCGGCCGGGTGCGCGCGCACGCGCTCTACGGGGACACGACGGGCGAGACCGACGCGTTCGGGCTGCCGGTGCGCTACCCGTGGGCCGAGGAGTACCGGGGCCGGGCGACCGTCGTCTACGGTCACACGCCGGTGCCGGACACCTCCTGGGTCAACAACACCATCTGTCTCGACACCGGGGCGGTCTTCGGAGGGAAGATGACCGCGCTGCGCTGGCCCGAGCGCGAACTGGTCGACGTCCCCGCGGAGAAGGTCTGGTACGAGCCGGCCCGGCCGCTCACCACCGACGCGCCGGGTGGGCACCAGGGCCGCCCGCTGGATCTCGCCGACGTGCACGGACGGCGGATCGTGGAGACCCGCCGGATGGGCAACGTCGGTGTCCGCGAGGAGAACGCCGCGGCGGCGCTGGAGGTCATGAGCCGGTTCGCGGTCGATCCGCGGCTGCTCGGCTACCTGCCTCCGACCATGGCACCGACCGCCACTTCGCGGGCCGAGGGCTTCCTCGAGCACCCGGCCGAGGCGTTCGCGCAGTACGCGGCCGACGGCGTCGAGCGCGTCGTGTGCGAGGAGAAGCACATGGGTTCGCGGGCCGTCGCCCTCGTCTGCCGCGACGCGGAGGCGGCCCGGACACGGTTCGGCGTGGACCCCGGGGAGGGGGTCAGCGGAGTCCTGCACACCCGGACCGGACGACCGTTCTTCGACGACCGGGAGATCACCGAGGAAGTCCTGGGACGGCTGCGATCGGCCGTCACCGCCGCCGGGCTGTGGGAGGAACTCGACACGGACTGGCTGCTGCTGGACGGCGAGCTGATGCCGTGGTCGCTGAAGTCGGCGGGGCTGCTGCGCGCGCAGTACGCGGCCGTCGGCGCGGCCTCCCGCGCCGTGTTCCCCGACGCGCTCGGCGCGCTGCGGCGGGCCGTCGACCGGGGGGTCGAGGGGCTGGAGGGGCTGCTCGCCGATCAGAGCGAGCGGGCCGCGGACGCGGCGGCGTTCACCGAGGCATACCGCGGCTACTGCTGGCCGACGAAGGGGCTGGACGGGGTGCGTTTCGCGCCGTTCCAGATCCTGGCGGTGCGGGGCCGCTCGCTGGCGGGCCTGCCGCACGACGAACAGCTCGCCCTGCTCGACCGGCTGGTCGGGCAGGACCCCACCGGGCTGCTCCGGACCACCCGTCGGCTCCTCGTCGACACGGGTGACGAGGCGTCGGTGCGGGCCGGGGTCGACTGGTGGCTGGAGATGACCGAGGCCGGCGGCGAGGGCATGGTCGTCAAGCCGCTGGCGGCGTTGGTCAGGGACGGTCGTGGACGGCTCGTGCAGCCCGGTGTGAAGGTCCGCGGCCGGGAGTACCTGCGGATCGTCTACGGTCCGGAGTACACCCGTCCGGAGAACCTGTCGCGGCTGCGCAACCGTTTCCTCGGCCACAAGCGCTCGCTGGCCCTGCGTGAGTACGCGCTCGGTCTGGAAGCGCTGGACCGGCTCGCGGAGGGCGAGCCGCTCTGGCGGGTCCACGAGGCGGTCTTCGCGGTACTCGCGCTGGAGTCGGAGCCGGTCGACCCGCGGCTGTGACCACGGACGGGGCCCGGACGCCGTTCCGCCCCGGTGCCGCCTCTCGCCCGCCCGGACCGGTCCCGGGCGGGCGAGAGGTGATCGTGGTCATCTCGTCGTGGACCGGGGCGCGCGGGCACGCACTCCGTCAGGATGGGCGCATGGGATTCCATGTCGATTCCGAGACCGGGCGGCTTCGCCGCGTCATCCTCCACCGGCCTGATCTGGAGCTGAAGCGGCTCACACCCTCCAACAAGGACGCGCTCCTCTTCGACGACGTGCTCTGGGTCCGCCGGGCTCGCCAGGAGCACGACGGTTTCGCGGACGTGTTGCGGGACCGCGGCGTCGAGGTCCACCTCTTCGGCGACCTGCTGCGGGAGTCGCTGGAGCTGCCCGCCGCGCGGGCGCTCGTGCTCGACCGGGTCTTCGACGAGAAGGAGTACGGGCCACTCGCGGCCGACCATCTGCGCGCGGCGTTCGACTCGCTGGAGGCGGGGCCGCTCGCCGAGGCGCTGGTCGGGGGGATGACGAAGCGGGAGTTCCTCGCCGCCTTCAGCGAGCCGACCTCGGTGCGATTCCACGCCATGGACCTGGACGACTTCCTGCTCGGGCCGCTGCCCAACCACCTCTTCACCCGGGACACCTCGGCCTGGATCTACGACGGCGTCTCCATCAACGCGATGCGCTGGCCGGCCCGGCAGCGCGAGACGGTCCACTTCGAGGCGATCTACAAGCACCACGCCCTCTTCACGGGCTCCGAGGCCGGGTCCTTCCACCACTGGTCGGAGGGTCAGACCGACTATCCGTCCACCATCGAAGGCGGTGACGTCCTCGTCATCGGCAACGGCGCCGTGCTGATCGGCATGAGCGAGCGGACCACTCCGCAGGCCGTGGAGATGCTGGCGAGGGGCATGTTCGCGGCCGGCTCGGCGCGCACGATCGTCGCGCTCGACATGCCGAAGCGGCGGGCCTTCATGCACCTCGACACCGTGATGACGATGGTCGACCACGACACGTTCACCCAGTACGCCGGGCTCGGCATGCTGCGCTCCTACACGATCGAGCCGGGCGACGCGGGTACGTCGCTCCGGGTCTCCGACCATCCGCCGGAGCACATGCACAGTGCGATCGCGGCGGCTCTCGGGCTCAAGGACGTTCGGGTGCTGACGGCGACCCAGGACGTCCACGCGGCCGAACGCGAGCAGTGGGACGACGGCTGCAACGTGCTCGCGGTGGAGCCGGGGGTGGTGGTGGCCTACGAGCGGAACGTCACCACCAACACCCACCTGCGCAAGCAGGGCATCGAGGTGATCGAGATCCCGGGCAGCGAACTGGGCAGGGGCCGGGGCGGTCCCCGCTGCATGAGCTGTCCCGTCGAGAGGGACGCCGCCTGAGGCCGAGAGCCTGTCGGTCGAGTGCCACCCGAGAGGTTCTGCCGGGCGCACCGGGTAGTCTCGCCGGTCCCGCCCGGACCGGACCGGCGGGGCTCCCCGGGGGGTGCGGCCCGCCGGTCCGGGGCCGGGCGCGTGGGGTTCGTCACCCCGCGGGGGCTGTATAGGAATACTGGATAACGTATAGACTTCCACTGTTCCTCGCCCCTCCGTGACCTGAACCAGGAGCCCTCATCATGGCCACTGACCTCATCGGCCGCCCCTTCCTCAAGGAGCTGGACTTCACCGCCGAGGAGTTCCGCGGTCTGGTCGAGCTGGCCGCCGAGCTGAAGGCCGCGAAGAAGGCGGGCGCCGAGGTGCAGCGGCTGCGGGGCCGGAACATCGCCCTGATCTTCGAGAAGACCTCGACCCGGACCCGTTGTGCCTTCGAGGTCGCCGCCGCCGACCAGGGCGCCTTCACCACCTACCTGGACCCGGCGGCCTCGCAGATGGGGCACAAGGAGTCCGTCAAGGACACCGCGCGCGTGCTGGGCCGGATGTTCGACGCCATCGAGTACCGCGGGGACAGCCAGGCCGCCGTCGAGGAACTCGCCGCGTTCGCCGGGGTTCCCGTCTACAACGGCCTCACCGACGACTGGCACCCCACCCAGATGCTCGCCGACGTGCTGACCATGACCGAACACTCGGCCGGGCCGCTCGACGGCACGGCCTTCGCCTACCTCGGCGACGCCCGCTTCAACATGGGTAACTCGTACCTGATCACCGGCGCCCTGCTCGGCATGGACGTCCGTCTCGTCGCCCCGCGGGACTACTGGCCGGCCGAGGGGTTCGTCTCCCGGGCGCGCCGGCTCGCCGCCTCCAGCGGTGCGAGGATCACCCTCACCGAGGACGTCGCCGAAGGGGTGCGTGGCGTGGACTTCGTCGCCACCGATGTCTGGGTCTCCATGGGGGAGCCCAAGGAGGTCTGGGACGAGCGCATCGCGGCCCTCTCCCCCTACGCCGTGACGATGGACGTGCTGCGCGCCACCGGCAACCCGGACGTGAGGTTCCTGCACTGCCTGCCCGCCTTCCACGACCTCGGCACCGCCGTCGCCCGCGACATCCACACCCGTCACGGCCTGACCGAGCTCGAGGTGTCCGACGAGGTCTTCGAGTCGGCCCACTCCGTCGTCTTCGACGAGGCGGAGAACCGGATGCACACCATCAAGGCCGTCCTGGTCGCCACCCTGGCCGGTGGCGCGGCGTAGGGGAGGAGCCCGCCCGGCGCCGGCCCCGGGACCGGAGGCGCCGTCCGCCGGGTGTACCGCGTATCGCGCTACCGTGACGACAGTCACATACGAGTGATAGCCTTCCGGGAAGTGTCGTCGTGACGTACGAACGCTGAGGGAGGCCGCCCCGAATGAGCCCCTTTTCCGGCTCCGCGCCCCGCACCGCTCAATGGCGACATCTGCGCGTGGACATCGACGACGGCGTCGCCACCCTCACCCTGGCCCGCCCGGAGAAGCTCAACGCCCTCACCTTCGGCGCCTACGCCGACCTGCGCGACCTGCTGGCCGAACTCTCCCGGGAACGAGCCGTCCGCGCCCTCGTCCTCGGCGGCGAGGGCCGGGGCTTCTGCTCCGGTGGCGACGTCGACGAGATCATCGGCGCGACCCTCGCCATGGACACGGCGCAGCTGCTCGACTTCAACCGGATGACCGGCCAGGTCGTCCGCGCGATCCGCGAATGTCCCTTCCCCGTCATCGCCGCCGTCCACGGCGTCGCGGCCGGCGCCGGGGCGGTCCTCGCGCTCGCCGCGGACTTCCGCATCGCCGATCCGAGCGCCCGCTTCGCCTTCCTCTTCACCCGCGTCGGGCTCTCCGGCGGCGACATGGGCGCGGCCTACCTGCTGCCCCGGGTCGTCGGCCTCGGGCACGCGACCCGGCTCCTCATGCTCGGCGAACCGGTACGCGCCGCCGAGGCCGAACGCATCGGCCTGATCAGCGAGCTCACCGAGGAAGGCGGCGCCGGTGCCCGCGCGGGCCGGCTCGCCCGCCGTCTCGCCGACGGCCCCGCCCTCGCCCTCGCCCAGACGAAGGCCCTGCTCACGGCCGAGCTGGACATGCCGCTCGCGGCCTCCGTCGAACTGGACGCCGCCACCCAGGCCCTGCTGATGAACGGCGAGGACTACGCGGAGTTCCACGCCGCCTTCACCGAGAAGCGCGACCCCAAGTGGCGGGGCCGCTAGCCATGGCCCCCGCACGGAACGGCTCCCCGAGCGACCCCGCCCCCCGCCCCACGCCCGGACGGACCGGCGCGGCGGCACCGGCGGACACTCCCGCGACCCCCGCACCCCTGCGTGTCGCCGTCGTCGGCGGCGGCCCCGGCGGGCTCTACGCCGCCGCCCTCCTCAAGCGGCTCGAACCCGCCCGGGAGGTGACCGTCTGGGAACGCAACGCGCCCCAGGACACCTTCGGCTTCGGCGTCGTCCTCTCCGACGAGACCCTCGGCGGCATCGAGCACGCGGACCCCGCGGTGTACCGCGCGCTGCGAGAGGAGTTCGTCCGCTGGGACGACATCGACATCGCCCACCGCGGCCACCTCCTCACCTCCTCCGGCCACGGCTTCGCCGCTCTCGGCCGACGCCGCCTCCTGGAGATCCTGCACGACCGCTGCGCCGAGCTCGGCGTACGGCTCAGGTTCCGTACCGAGGCCCCGCCGGCCGTCGAACTGGCCACCACCCACGACCTCGTGATCGCCGCCGACGGTGTCCACAGCGCGACCCGCGAGGCCCACGCCGACGTCTTCCGGCCCCGCGTCACCACCCACCGCTGCCGCTACATCTGGCTCGCCGCCGACTTCGCCTTCGACGCCTTCCGCTTCGAGATCGCCGAGACCGAGTACGGCGTCATGCAACTGCACGGCTACCCCTACGAAGCGGGTTCCTCCACCGTCATCGTCGAGATGCGCGAAGAGGTCTGGCGTGCCGCCGGCTTCGACGAGCTGGACGAGGAGGAGTCCACCGCCCGCTGCGCCAAGGTCTTCGCCGAGACCCTCGGCGGCCGGGCGCTGCGCTCCAACAGGTCCGCCTGGACCGCGTTCCGCACCGTTGTCAACGAACGCTGGTCGCACGACGGCGTCGTCCTGCTCGGCGACGCGGCCCACACCGCCCACTTCTCCATCGGCTCGGGCACCAAACTCGCCGTCGAGGACGCCCTCGCCCTCGCCGCCTGCGTCGAGGAGCGGCCCACCCTGGCCGAGGCCCTGCTCGCCTACGAGACCGAACGTCGCCCCGTCGTCGAGTCCACCCAGCGCGCGGCGGCGGCGAGCCTGCGCTGGTTCGAGGAGATCGCCGGCCATCTCGACCAGCCGCCAAGCCGGTTCGCCTTCAACCTGCTGACGCGCAGCCGCCGGGTCACCCACGACAACCTGCGCCTGCGGGACCCCGTCTTCACGACCACCGTCGAACGCGACTTCGGCTGCCCGCCCGGGACACCGCCGATGTTCACGCCCTTCCGGCTGCGCGGACTCACCCTGCGCAACCGGGTGGTCGTCTCCCCGATGGACCAGTACCTCGCCGAGGACGGCGTGCCCGGCGACTTCCACCTCGTCCACCTGGGGGCCAGGGCCCTGGGCGGCGCCGGACTCGTCATGACCGAGATGGTGTGCGTGAGCCCCCAGGGCCGGATCACCCCGGGATGTACCGGCCTGTACACCGACGCGCAGGCGACCGCCTGGAGCCGGATCACCGCCTTCGTCCACGAGCGGGCCCCCGGGACCGCGATCGGCGTCCAGCTCGGCCACTCCGGGCGCAAGGGCTCCACCCGCCGCATGTGGGACGGCATCGACGAGCCGCTCCCCGAAGGCAACTGGCCGCTGGCCGCCGCCTCACCACTGCCCTACCGCCCCGGCGTCAACCAGGTCCCGCACGCCCTCGACCAGGCCGGCATGAAGGCCGTCCGGGACGACTTCGCGGCGGCGGCCCGGCGTGCCGCCGACGCGGGATTCGACCTGCTCGAGCTGCACTGCGCGCACGGCTACCTGCTGTCGGGTTTCCTCTCCCCGCTCACCAACCTGCGCTCCGACGCCTACGGCGGCTCGCTCGCCAACCGTCTGCGCTTCCCTCTTGAGGTCTTCGACGCGGTACGCGAGGCATGGCCCGAGGACCGTCCGGCGACGGTCCGGATCTCCGCCACCGACTGGGCCGACGGCGGCACGACGGAGGAGGACGCGGTGGAGATCGCCCGAGCCTTCGCCGCGCACGGAGCCGACGCGCTGGACGTCTCCACCGGTCAGGTCGTTCCCGACGAGCGGCCCGAGTACGGCCGCTCGTACCAGACGCCGTACGCCGACCGGCTCCGCAACACCCTCGGCGTCCCGGTCATCGCGGTCGGCGCCATCTCCTCCTGGGACGACGTCAACTCCCTGCTCCTCGCGGGCCGCGCCGACCTCTGCGCCCTCGCCCGCCCCCACCTGTACGACCCGCACTGGACCCTGCACGCGGCGGCCGAGCAGGACTACCGGGGCCCGGCGGCGCCCTGGCCCGCCCCGTACCGCGCGGGCAGCCGGCCGCCCCCGACCGGCCGTACGGACGCGCCCAAGCCCCGGCTCACGCTCCGTTCCCGGCCCTGAGCACGAGAGGGACGGGGGCGGGCCCCCACCCGCACGGCCTGTTGGCACCGCCCTTCGTCCGGCCCGGCCGTCACGGCCCGGCGGGAGGTTCCGGTCCGTCGGGTCGCACGAACGCCGCCCCGGCGTCCCGCAGTCGGGTGTGCAGCTGCGCGAAGACCTCCGCCGAGCGGCTTCCCGGCCAGTCCCGCGGCAGCAGCTCGGACGGCAGGACCGGGTCGGCGTACGGGAGGCGCCGCCAGGAGTCCAGGGCGAACAGGTAGTCCCGATAGGCGTCCTCGGCCGTGCCCGCGGAGGTGGTCCAGGCGCGGAGCACCGGCTCGTGGGCGGCCAGGAACTCCTCGTGCAGCTTCGCGATCGCCGGCAGGTCCCACCACCGGGACACCGCCTCCGCGGTCGGCGCGTACCCCAGGTGGTCGCCGCGGAAGAGGTCCACGTACGGCGACAGCTCCAGCCGCTCCAGGGTGTGCCGGGTCTCCTCGTGCAGCCGTGCCGGCGCGATCCACACACCCGGAGCGGCCGACCCGAATCCCAGCCGCGTCAGTCGGGAGCGCAGCAGGTGACGCTTGTGGCGTTCCGCCTCGGGCACGGAGAAGACGGCGAGCACCCAGCCGTCGGACAGCTTCGGCTCCGCGCGGGTGTAGATCCGTCGGTCGCCGTCGTCCAGCAGCTGACGGGCGTCGTCCGAGAGGGCGTACCCGGCGGCGCCTCCCGGCGTCCGCCGGGGCAGCAGCAGCCCCCGCCGCTTCAGCCGGGACACCGAGGACCGCACTGACGGGGCGTCCACGCCCAGCACGGCGAGCAGCCGGATCAGCTCGGCCACCGGCATCGGCGCCTCGTCGCGC
Organism: Streptomyces sp. NBC_01216; assembly: GCF_035994945.1. Taxonomy (NCBI): domain Bacteria; kingdom Bacillati; phylum Actinomycetota; class Actinomycetes; order Kitasatosporales; family Streptomycetaceae; genus Streptomyces; species Streptomyces sp. NBC_01216. The sequence goes on along the minus strand of NZ_CP108677.1, from coordinate 1,449,945 downwards.
GTACGCCCGCGGCCGTACGCGCCGTACAGCGAGACGATCAGGGAACGGGGAGTGTGCTGCTCGGCCACGTGATCACTCTAGTGCCGCGCCGAGCGACGTTCGCCCCGTCGCGACGCCCGGCAGGGCACCCGACAGGCTCTCAGGGGGCTTCCCCCGCGGCCTCGCGCAGCCGGAAGCGCTGGAGCTTCCCCGTGGCCGTCCGGGGCAGCGCGTCGAGGAAGACGATCTCCCGGGGGCTCTTGAACGGGACCAGGCGCGACCGGACGAAGGCCCGCAGCGCCGCCGCGGTGTCCGCGTCGCGCGGCACTCCGTCGCGGACCACGGCGTAGGCGACCACGATCTGCCCGCGCAGCTCGTCCGGACGTCCGACCACCGCCGCCTCCACCACGTCCGGATGGGCCAGCAGCGCCTCCTCCACCTGGGGGCCCGCCACGTTGAAACCGGCCGAGACGATCATGTCGTCGGCGCGGGCCACGTAGCGGAAGTAGCCGTCGTCCTCGCGCACGTACGTGTCGCCCGTGACGTTCCAGCCGTCGAGGACGTACTCGCCCTGGCGGGGATCGGCCAGATAGCGGCAGCCGACCGGGCCGCGGACGGCGAGCAGCCCCTCGTGGCCGTCCGGGACGTCGGCACCGAGGCGGTCCACCACCCGGGCCTGCCAGCCGGGTACCGGCCGGCCGGTGGTCCCCGGGCGGACGGCCCCGTCCGCGGCCGAGATGAAGATGTGGAGCAGTTCGGTGGCGCCGATGCCGTTGATCAGCTTCAGGCCGGTGCGCGCGTGCCAGGCGTCCCAGGTCGCGGCGGGGAGGTTCTCACCCGCCGAGACGCAGCGGCGCAGCGACGAGACGTCGTGCCCGGCGTGCCGGTCCATCTCCTCCATCATCACCCGGTACGCGGTCGGGGCCGTGAAGAGCACCGACACCCGGTGCTTTCCGATCGCCGCGAGGAGCTGACCGGGTCTCGCCTGTTCGAGAAGCAGGGCGCTCGCCCCCGCGCGCAGCGGGAAGACGACCAGCCCGCCGAGTCCGAAGGTGAACCCGAGGGGCGGCGAGCCGGCGAAGAGGTCGTCCGGGTCGGGCCTGAGGACGTGCGCCGAGAAGGTGTCGGCGATCGCGAGCACGTCGCGGTGGAAGTGCATGCACCCTTTGGGGCGGCCGGTGGTGCCGGAGGTGAACGCGATCAGCGCCACGTCGTCGGCGGCCGTCCGGACGGCCTCGTAGACGCCGGGCCGGTCCGCCGCGAGGGAGAGCAGGTCGTCCGGGGCGTCCCCGCCGAACGTGGTGATCCGCAGCCCCGGTACCCCGGCCTCGACGAGATCCTCGACGGTCCTGACGTCGCAGAGCGCGTGGCTGCACCGGGCCATCTCGCACATGACGGCCAGTTCCCCGGCCCGCTGCTGGGCCAGCACGGTGACGGCGACCGCGCCCGCCTTCATGACCGCCAGCCAGCAGGCGGCAAGCCAGGGGGTGGTGGGGCCGCGCAGCAGGACCCGGTTTCCGGGCCGGACGCCGAGGCCGGAGGTGAGGGTGTGCGCGATCCGGTCGACGCGTTCGCGCAGTTCGCCGTAGGTCCAGACGCCTCCGTCGCCGTCCAGGAACGCCGGCCGATGCGCGCCGCACCGTTCGATGGTGCGGTCGAGGAGTTCCGCCCCGCAGTTGAGACGGTCCGGGTAGCGCAGTCCGGGCAGATCGAAGAGCAGGTGCGGCCACTGCGCGGCGGGCGGCAGATGGTCGCGCGCGAAGGTGTCGTGGTGGGCCGAGGGCGTCAGCTGCATGAGTTCGTCCCCTTGTCGTGGTGGGGTCGCCACACGAGCGTATCGTGATGGTGACGACAGTCAACGGTGCGCGATAGAAGTGACGGAACGACGGAGACAGGGGTCCGAATGTCCGCATTCTCACTCGATCCAGCTCAGACCGCTCGCTGCGAGGAGCTCCGGACCCTCGCGGCCGAGCGCCTGCGGCCCCTCGCCGAGAAGGGCGCACCGGGACGGGTCAACCGCCCCCTCGTCACCGCCCTGGGCGAACTCGGCCTGCTCGCCCGCCTCTTCGACTCCGGCGCCCTCGACCTCTGCCTGATGCGCGAGTCCCTCGCCCACTCCTGCACCGAGGCCGAGACCGCCCTCGCCCTCCAGGGCCTCGGCTCCCACCCCGTCGCCGCCTACGGAACGCCCGCGCAGCGCGAACGCTGGCTGCCCGAGGTCGTCACGGGCCGCGCCGTCGCCGCCTTCGCGCTCAGCGAGCCCGACGCGGGCTCCGACGCCGCGGCCCTGTCCCTGGACGCCCGCCCCGACGGCGCCGGCGGCTGGCACCTGCACGGCGAGAAACGCTGGATCTCCAACGCCCCCGAGGCCGACTTCGCCACCGTCTTCGCCCGCACCACCCCGGGCGCCGCCGCCCGCGGCGTCACCGCCTTCCTCGTCCCCACCGACCGGCCCGGCCTCACCGGCGAGCCCCTCGACATGCTCGCCCCGCACGCGATCGGCTCCCTCACCTTCGACGGGGTGCCCGTCGGCCCGGCCGACGTCCTCGGCGAGCCCGACCACGGATTCCGGGTCGCGATGACCACCCTCAACCTCTTCCGCCCCAGCGTCGGCGCCTTCGCCGTCGGCATGGCCCAGGCGGCCCTCGACGCGACCCTCGCGCACACCGCCGCCCGCCCCGCCTTCGGCGGCGTCCTGCGCGACCTCCAGGCCGTCTCCCACCAGGTCGCCGAGATGGCCACCCGCACCGAGGCCGCCCGCCTGCTCGTGTACGCGGCTGCGGCGGCCCACGACGCGGGCGCCTCCGACGTGCCCCGGCGCGCCGCCATGGCGAAGATGTTCGCGACCGAGACCGCGCAGTACGTCGTCGACGCGGCCGTCCAGCTCCACGGTGCACGCGCCCTGCAACGCGGCCATCTGCTCGAACATCTCTACCGCGAGGTGCGTGCACCCCGCATCTACGAAGGCGCCACCGAGGTCCAGCGGACGATCATCGCGAAGGAGCTGTACGGATGAGCCCCCTGCACCGGCACAACCCCGCCGAACTCTCCCCACCCACCGGTTTCTCCCACGCCGTCACCGCCACCGGCTCCCGCCTGGTCTTCCTCGCCGGCCAGACCAGCCTCGACCGCGACGGCAAGGTGGTGGGGGAGACCCTGCCCGAGCAGTTCGAGACCGCGCTGGCCAATCTCCTCACCGCCCTGCGCCACGCCGGCGGCTCACCCGCCGACCTGGCCCGGGTCACCGTCTACGCCACCGACGTCGAGGACTACCGGCGCCACGCCCACGAACTCGGCCGGGTCTGGCGACGCCTGGCGGGCCGGGACTATCCGGCCATGGCCGTGATCGGCGTCGTGCGGCTCTGGGACGACCAGGCCCACGTCGAACTGGACGGCTTCGCCGTCCTACCGTGACCCCGCCCGGCGCGCTCCCCACCCCGGCCCCGCGTCCGGACCCGGGCGGGGGCGTACGCCGACGCGGGCGGAACCCCCCAACCGCCGCGCCGCGCCCTCGCGCCCCCGTCGTCGGGCGCCCTCCGGCGGCCCCTTGATCAACTGGTCACCCGCAGGACCCGGGCTTAATGTCGAACAGTGGACTGACCGGCCCACGGCTCACTCAACCGGCGAGAACCCGAGGCGCCATGAGTACACCCAAGCCGACGACACCGGCACAGACCGCCAACCCGAAGCACGGCAGTGACGGCAAGGGCATCGCCCTCTTCGTGATCGCGTCCTGCCAGCTGATGGTGGTCCTCGACATCACGATCGTGAACATCGCGCTCCCTCACATCCAGAGCGCGCTGGACTTCTCCACGACCAGCCTGTCCTGGGTCGTCAACGCCTACACCCTCACCTTCGGCGGCCTGCTGCTCCTGGGCGGGCGGACCGGCGACATCCTGGGCCGGCGGCGCGTGTTCATCTTCGGCGTGCTGCTCTTCGGACTGGCCTCCCTCTTCTGCGGACTCGCACAGAACGATTGGCAACTCCTGGCCTCCAGGGCCCTCCAGGGCGTCGGCGGCGCGATAGCCTCGCCGACCGCGCTGTCCCTGATCACCACGACGTTCGACGAAGGCCCGGAACGCAACCGGGCCTTCGGCGTCTTCGCGGCCGTCTCGGCCGGCGGCGGCGCGATCGGCCTGGTCGCCGGCGGCATACTCGTCGAATGGCTCAACTGGCGCTGGATCTTCTTCGTCAACGTGCCGATCGCCCTGCTCATCGCTTTCCTCACACCCCGCCATGTCAAGGAGTCCGAACGCCACCCCGGCCACTTCGACCTCGCCGGCGCACTGACCTCCACGCTCGGCATGGTGGCCCTGGTGTACGGATTCATCCGTGCCGCCCAGGAAGGCTGGCGCGACCCCTACACGATCGCCTCGTTCGCCTCCGCGGTCGTGCTCCTCGGCCTCTTCATCCTGGTCGAGCGGCGCTCCCAACAGCCGATCACGCCACTGCACATGTTCGCCGACCGCAACCGCTCGGGCACCTACGCGATCATGCTCTGCCTGGCGGCGGCGATCTTCGGGATGTTCTTCTTCCTGACGCTGTTCGTGCAGACTGTGCTCGACTTCAGCCCCTTGCAGGCCGGTCTCGCCTTCCTGCCGGTCAGCGGAATCATCGCGGTCGGCGCGGGCATCACCTCCAACCTGCTGCCCAGATACGGGCCGAAACCCTTCATGGTGACGGGCTCGATCTTCGCCGCGGCCGGTCTGTCCTGGCTGACCCTGACCGATATCGACTCCACCTACGCGGGCAGTATCCTCGGCCCGATCCTCGTCTTCGGACTCGGCATGGGCCTGATGTTCGTCTCACTGACCATCATGGCGCTGTCGAACGTCCCGCAGCAGGAGTCGGGCGCCGCGTCCGGACTGCTCAACGCCACCCAGCAGGTGGGCGGTTCACTGGGCCTGTCCATCCTGGTGACGGTCTTCGGCACGGCCAGCCGCAACGAGGCCGACCAGCAGGTCCCCGCCTTCCTCTCCCAGGCCGGGCCGCTGGAGAAGGCCCGGTTCGCCCAGACCGGCGAACTGCCGCCCCCCTGGAGCGACCAGGTGCTGACCTCTGGCGTCTCGGCGGGCTTCGTCACGGCGGCGATCTTCGCCGTGGTCGGCGCTCTCATCGCACTCTTCGTGATCCAGGTCCGCCCCTCGGACATCGAACGCCTCAAGGGCGGCATGGGACCACCGGGCGTGGGCTGACCCCGCACACTCCGCACACCCCGCGCGCCCGCCCGTGAACGTGAAGGACCCGGCACACCCGGTGGCGCGCCCCCGCCCGGCCGACCGCCCGAGGGCCACCGGCCGGGACCGGCGCGGGCCGCGCCCCCGGGAGGCTCCCGCACGGACACCGCTCCCGCTCCGTCGTCACGCCCTCGCGGACGTCACGACGGCCGCCAGATCCGTACCCGCCCGCAGGAGCGCCACGCTCCGCGCGGCGATCCCGTCAAGCCGCCGCAGCAGGAGGCGTTCGGCCTCCTCCAGACCGTCGAGCCGGTGGAGGGCTCCGATGATCTCGCGCACCGCGGGAATCCCGTGCCCGGCGCCGCGCAGGGCCACGACGACGCGGGCCGCCCGGATGGCCGGCGGGTCGTAGCTGCGCGCGCGCAGGGAGGTCACCCGCCGGGGGGACACCAGCCCCTCCTGCTCCCAGAACCGCAGGGCGGAGGGACGCACGCCCAGCGCCGAGGACAGCTCGGTGATCGTCATCGTGTCACGTCCGCCCGCCGTCCCGGCCGTGTCCGTGTTCGTCTCCGCCCGTATCGCGTCCAGCGCCCGCCGCGCCCGCAGGGCCTCGTCCCGTTCCCCGGCCAGCCGCACGTGCAGGGCGCCGACCGCCGCGGCCGCCTCCTCGACCGTCCCGCCGCGCAGTCCCGTGAGCACCTGCCGGGCGACGACGGGCCCGACGGCGACCGCGATTCCCCGGTAGGCGCGCAGGGCCTGGACATGGAGGGCCGTGTAGCACCGGTAGCCGTTGTCCGACCGGGCGGCCGGCGGGAGGACACCCAGCCGCTCCAGGTCGCGGACCTGCTGCGGCGAGTACCCCGACTCCCGGGCCACATCGACCGTGCGAAGCCGCCCCCGCCGCGCGCCGCCCACCGGCTCGTCCATCAGCCAACCCCACAGAAGCACTTGAAGGTGATGCTCGAACCATGAGTATGGAACACATCACCGCGACCGTACGAGGCTTCGAGGACGCGCTCGTGATCCTCCCGGAGCCCGGCAGCGACGCCCCGGAAGAGGCGTGGGGCGACGCCTTCTTCTACTACGCCCCGGACGGGCGGATGCCGCGCAACGTCCAGCCCTACGCGACGATCGTCACCGGCGACCAGCCCGGCGACACCGCCTCCGACCTCGACCCTCCGGACCGCTGGCGCGTGAACATCCGCGTGGACCGCGCGACCTTCCGGGAGCTCACCGGGCAGGAACCGGACGCTCCGGGCAGCCACGACCACGCCGCCACCGACATCGTGACGCCGCATCCGGTCTACGGCACCCTCGGCTGGATCTCCGTCGTCGTCCCGGGCGAACGGACCATGGCCACCGTCACCCGCCTGCTGCGCGCCGCCCACGACGCCGCCCGCGCCAGGCACCGGCGACGGCACGGGCCACAGGCGCGGTGAGCACCGCGACGCCCAGACGTTCCGGCAACCCCGGGCCTGGCTCAAATCCTGTTGTGCCAGTGCGGGGCCCAGGAACGGACTGGGCGCACCACGCCGGAAGACGTCCACGCTGTCCCCAGCCCTGGTGTCTGGGCCAGCGCGGTCGGCGTGCTGCCGCTCCGTGAACCACCCGGGACGGCCCAGTAGATATCCAGAGCATGAGAGCGGCGTGGTCGGCACGGCTGCGGGCGCACGACCACGGTCGGGTCGAGGTAGATCGGGCTGCCGGGCTTCATGCCGAGCGCCGTCGCCTTGGTGATCGCGTCGTGGCGTTGCTCGCCCCGACCGAGGCTGCGGTGGCGGCGGTGAACCCCTCCTTGTTCCCTGCTCTTCCGGCAGGGCGGCTGGGCACCGACGTAGAGGGGGGATGACCCGCCAGCCGAGCGTGTCGACCGACTTCACCCACGACTTGGTCAGGTTGGGCTGGGCACAACGCGGAACACGCTGAGCCGCCGCGGTGCCAAACAGGAGCTTCTACCCTTCTCGACTGGTTGAAACCCGCATGTGGCGCAGATCAGCCTCCTGGTAGGTCGGTAAGTCGATCTTGACCGTATTGCCTTGATCGTGGAGCGCTCTCGCCTCGGTACGTTCACGAAGGCATCACATGGGTGATGCGCATGTGCAGGTAGAGATCGAGGAATCATGCTGATTCGCGTGTCTGCGCCGCGGCGGCGCAGATGGCCTTGGCGTGGGAGGGCTTCCGGCTACATAGCGGGGAGCCTTGTCCTGGCCATGTCTGTCACGCTGTTGGACGGCGCTGACGTCGTGGCCGCACCGCTTCAGGCGGCCGCCGAGGCTGAGAAGCCGGCTGTCACACAGGCGGCGGACATTCCTGCGGCTCGTGTGGCGGCCCGGCTGTCGGGCAAGCGGGTAGAGGCGCTGTCCGAGCGCACGGAAACCTCCACGACCTGGGTGAACAAGGACGGTTCGCTCACCACCGAGCTGTCCGCCGGACCGGTCAGGTTCAAGGATGCGGTCACGGGCCACTGGTGCGATGTCGATGTCGAGCTGGCCGCACAGGCGGACGGCTCGGTCGCCGCCAAGTCCCACCCGAAGGGCCTGACGCTCGCCGGTAGGACCGGGGCGCCGGCTCGCTCGCTGCGTGCGGCGCAGTCCGCACCGGCCACCGACCTGGTCACCCTCGGCCAGGGTGACGAGCAGATCACGCTGCAGTGGCGTGGCGGGCTGCCAGTCCCGAAGCTCGACGGCACCCGGGCGACATACGAGAACGCCGTGCCCGGAGCGGACGTGGTGGTCGAGGCCACCCGTACAGGCTTCGAGCAGTTCGTCGAGATCAGACAGAAGCCGGCTGACGGCTACTCCTACACACTGCCGCTGAAGGCCAAGGGCCTAAAGGTGGAGCAACTGGCCGACGGCAGTGTGCTGTTCACCGACAAGAAGTCGAAGAAGACCGCGGTCATGACGGCCCCAGTGATGTGGGACGCGACGATCGTCCCAGTCTCCGGCGAGCACACGCGCCAGGTCCTGGTCGCCATGAAGGCCGTCACGACCAAGGGCGGCGTGGATCTCGTCCTCACCCCGGACGCGAAGTTCCTGGCCGATCCGGCGACGAAGTACCCGGTGACGGTCGACCCGTCCACCTCCGCCCTGTCGAACGTGTTCGACACCTACGTGCAGCAGGGCACGACGGTCGACTGGTCGACCGACACCGAGCTGGACCTGGGCAACCCGGGTACGAAGAACGCGGACGGCACATACCGCACGGCGCGTTCCTTCATCTCGTGGAACACCGCGCCGATCGCCGATGCGCTGGTGATGGACGCGAAGCTCAGCCTGTGGAACTTCCACTCCGCCAACTTCACCGGCTCCTCGTGTCCCAACCAGCCGTGGGAAGTGTGGTCCACCGGAGCCGCGACGACCTCGTCGCGGTGGACGGCCCAGCCGTCGTGGATCGCGAAGAAGGCCACCTCTTCGGAGACCAGAGGCAACCCGTCCTGCTCCACCCAGCCGGACGGCTGGATCAACGCCAACGTCACCACGTTGGTGCAGGAATGGGCCTCGGTCAAGGCCGCCAAGTCCCACATGGGTCTGCGCGCCACTGACGAGAGCATCACGGAGCAGTGGAAGCGGGTCAACTCCGCCAACGCCGCCTCCAACCCGCCCAAGCTGGTCGTGACGTACAACTACCGGCCGCGTACGGGAACGAAGCAGGAGGCCGGTCCGCCGTTCTTCTCCTACGGCGGCGCCTACGTGGTCAACACCGTGACGCCCACGCTGCGGGACACGTTCGTCGACCCTAACGGCGACAAGGTCAACGGCACTTTCCAGATCTTCGACTCCGTCGCCAACACCCAGGTCGGCAACGTCATCGTCTCCCCGTGGGTCCCCTCCGGCCAGGTCGCCTCCGTGACCGTCCCCGCCGGCCAGCTGACCAACGGCAAGACGACCTCCGCACCGGGCGCCCCTGGGCTGGACTGCCCCATCACGGGAGGTACCACCACCAGCCACAGCTACGACAGCGCTGACCGCATCGTCGACACGGGCTACGCCTACGACGCCTTCGGCCGTACTACCGCAGTCCCCGGCAACGGCACGGTCGGCTACTACGCCAACGATCTCGCCTACCAGCAGACGGCCAACGGAAAGCGGCAGACCTGGCAGCTGGACGCCGACCTGCGCTTCCGCTCCTGGAAGACCGAATCCGGCAGCGGCTCCACCTGGACCCAGACCGGCTCCAAGGTCAACCACTACGACAGTGACGGCGACAGCCCCCGCTGGATCACCGAGGACACCGCCACCGGCGCGCTGACGCGCATGGTCACCGGCCTCGACGGCCGACTGGCCGCCACCACGGCCAAGACCGGCAGCACGGTCCTGCAGCTCACCAACATTCACGGTGACGTCAGCCTGCTCCTCCCGCTGGACGCAGGTGTCGCGCCCACGGTGCTCGACGCCGACGAGTACGGCACCCCCCCCGGACTGGTCAGGCGGACACCCGCTACGACTGGCTCGGCGCCCATCAGCGGTCCGGTGAGACCGTGACCGGACTCACCCTCATGGGCGTCCGGCTGTACAACTCGACGACAGGACGCTTCCTGTCGATCGATCCTGTCAACGGTGGTAGCTGCAACAGCTACGACTACGTGTGCGGCGACCCCGTCAACATGCTCGACCTCGACGGACGAATGGCCGTGGCAGCTCTCGTCGCCTCCGCTGGACTCGGAGTGAGCCTCGGCACGGTGCTGGCCGTTCTCACCGCAGCCGCCATCGTGGCCATCATTGCCGTCATCTGGTGGAAGGGGAAGGCATGGGCCATCCGCCAGGTCAAGATCCTCTGGGCGAAGGCATCCAAGAAGTCCGGCAAGGAACGCGCCACCGATGCCCCGAGCTTCGTGAAGGGCAAGAACAAGATCCCTGGAAAGTCGGCGGAACAGTCGGCGATAGAGTACTTCAAGAGGGCATTCGGCCGACCTCCCACGAAGCAGGAGAGAGGACCGGGCGGGCCTATCAATAAGGCCAGGAAGTATTTCGACCGAAAGTAACCGGAATCCATAGACTGTCCGGGGGGGTGGTCTACCGCGCCCCCGGACGCGTAAGGTCTGAAGGAGGCGTACGCGATGGCAACGGGCCCTGATCCCAGCAGAGAAGTGTTTGTGCTCTGGCATGCCCGGCATCTTGTTTTCGAGGAGGACGGCCGAACGATCCACCGGGACCCGGACGGTGGCATCCATGCGGATGAGGAGGAATGGAGAATCGTCGGCGTTTATGCCGACATGGCGGCGGCCGAGGTACAAAGAGAGGCATCGATCCTGCTTCCAGGATTCCGAGACGAGCCCGATTGCTTCGAAATCTCACCCTTGCTGATCGATCAGGACGAGTGGGTTGACGGGTACTTCACAGAGTATCCGGACGGGCGACAGCAGGACTGAGCCATACTCCGGACAAACCCGCACGACGAAGGGTTGCGATGAGCCGTACTCTCTTTCTTCTGGTGCACAGGCATCACATCTCTCTTGAACCTGACGATCTCGCCTCCGATTTCATGGAAGACGGCGAACCGCTCTTCTGGGACGACAGTGAAGAAAGCTTCAAGATCTTGGGCCTGTACTCAAGCCGGCAGCGGGCCGAGGAACGCATCGAGCAAGCGCGGACCTTGCCAGGGTTCAGGCGCTCACCGGAAGGATTCTGCGTGCACGAGTACACCGTGGGACAGGCCCACTGGCCCAACGGGTTCCGCGTCCGACTCGACGGCAGCGTGAAGACGACGGCTGACGCGTGACGGCGAACGGACCGGACCGGAGAAGGCGGCCAACGTTCCGGCTGATCCGGTCCGGTGCGGCGGGTGATCGACGGCCGCGCCTTGGACGGGGGCTCAGAATGGACCGGTGCCCGCCGGCTGATCGCGAGCGGGTCCCAGCTGGGGTCACCAGAAGGCTGCCCGGCAGGGAGCCCGCTCGGGTAAGGCTGGGCAGTGAGCCCGCCTTGTCACTGGGTTCGCCTTCCCATGCCCGACCGACGTGGCGGAGAGGGCGGTCGCTCGCCCGTACGCGTGCAGGAGGCAGTGGTATCAGCGCCTTGATCACGCCGTCCGAGCTGGCGTGGTGTCAGTTGATTCGTCCCGCGTATGTCCCGTCAAAATGAAATGTCCTGTTTGGGTATTACTTTGCGCTCGAGTCCCGCGTGCTGAGATCCGGCTACGTCATGACGGGCGGCAGAGGTCTCGCGGCGCGCGAGGCTGTGCGGCCCCGACTCGGGCGGTCGGGATGTCTCGGTAGCCGAAACCTTCGGAGCGTGAGGAACCTTTCCGGGGTCGGGGAGACGGTGGGTGATGCTTCAGGTGCTCGTGCCGAGGGTCGGAATGTCGACCACCGCCATGTCGACGCCGTGCGTGCGCAGCGCGCGAACCGCTTGCGGCAGGGATACCTGGGCGAAGGTGAACAGGTTCCGCGTGGGCAGGGACTTGCCGCTCTTGAGCGAGATGGCGTAGACGACCTTCCTCGGGGTGAAGTCCCGCCCGAGGGGATGCCCCGGATGCTTCTCCCGTACGTGCCGGACGAACTCGGCGCGCGCCGGCCGGTGCGGTGAGCAGGGCGCCGGCCTCCGTCCGCATGCCCGCCAGGTACCGGTCCCCGATCTCGAACCAGCGCCCCTCGTGGTGGAAGTAGCGGATCGCGTCGCGCGGGATCTCCGCCGTGCTCCACCTGTTGCGCCCGTACCTGGGCGCTCACCGGATCGGCACCCTCCTCGTCCCGGTGCAGCTGCATGTAGCCCGCGGTCAGGGCCTCCAGTCGTCTGCCGGCCGGGACGTCGTCGAGCGGTTCCCGGATGTGGTCGATGGGGAACGCGCGGATGTGCCCCAGGGTGGCCGAGCTGCGATCCGTGCGGCCTCGGGCGTCCATCAGGTTGTGCGTGACCTGGCGGACGGTGTCGGGCTGCGCCGCGCGCGGCGCGAAGTCGAAGCCGAAACCGGGCGAGATCCCGCTCCGGCCGAGCAGGAGGTGTCCCCTGCCGAAGGTGAGGGCGAAAGCGTCGTCGGCGACGGGGAGGAGCGGTGCGCACGCCGGAGTTCGGTTCTCCACGGGTGGCTTCCGCCCGGTGAGGGCGTGCGGGGCCGAGGTCCAGTCGGGCGGCCGACGGCGGCCGATCACGCCGTGGCGCAGGAGCGCCGGGATGCCCTCGATCGTCACGTCCTCCACGGCGAGGGAGTGATCGCGCTCGTATCGGGGGCTGAGGGCGGCGCGCAGCTCCGAGGGGGACGCTCCGGTGTCCCGCAGGAGGGAGAGGGTGCTGCGCCGGGTCTTGGGGGCGGTGGCGGAGCTCTGGTCGGTGGTCGGACCGAGCGACACGTGGACTCCCAGGCGGTGAGGTGAAGGACGCCGACGACACCCAGATGCCGTGAAAGCGCCGTCAAACATGAATTACCAGACGGACTGTGGTGTAGTCTGTGAGCCGTCCACTCCGAGGAGAGGTGTCGCACGGCCATGCCTGAGACAACAGCCCATGTGACAGCCGCGGAGATCTCCCGCATCGCCGGTGTCACCCGGGCCACCGTCAGCAACTGGCGCAGGCGGCACGACGACTTCCCCGCTCCGACCGCCGGCACCGACACCAGCCCGCTCTACGACCTCGGAGCGGTCCGGGCATGGCTCGGCTCACGCGGCCACACGCGGGTCGCCGACCCCCGGGAGGAACTGCGCACCGCGGTCCGCCTCCATGCCTACGACCCGGACCGGACGACCGGCCGTATCGGCTTCACCCTCGCGCTCGCCCGCCGTGCCCCGGACGGGACGGCGGAGCTCAGCGACCTCACGGACGCCGAACTCGCCACCCGGGCCTCCGAGGAGGCGGCCGGTCTCCTGGCCACGCTCCCCGGCCCGACGCCCTCAGGCCCGCTCTTCTCCGCACCCGACGCCCCCACACTGCGCGCTCTCCTGCGCTGCGTACTCGAGGCGGGGGGCCCGGCCGCGCTCGCCGTCCTCGCGGAACGGGAGCTCGAGGACGGTGCCGCGACCGGCGTGTACGGGACCCCGGTGGGCTTGGCGCAGCTGGTCGCGGCGTTGCTCCCGGCCGGTACGGCGCGCGTCCTGGACCCGGCCTGCGGCAGCGGCAGGCTCCTGGCGGCCGCTGTCGGGCGCGGCGCCACCGAACTCCTCGGCCAGGACTCCGTACCCGTGCAGGCACAGCGCGCCGCAGCCGGGCTGAGCCTCGCCGCACCGGACGCCGAGGTCACCGTGCGCATCGGCGACAGCCTGCGCGCGGACGCCTTCGACGGCCTGACGGCCGACGCGGTGGTGTGCAACCCGCCGTACGGCGACCGCGACTGGGGTCACGACGAGCTCGCCTACGACCCGCGCTGGGCGTACGGCGTGCCGGGGCGTTCCGAGTCCGAGCTCGCCTGGGTGCAGCACTGCCTCGCCCACCTCGTACCCGGCGGCCGGGCCGTGCTCATCCTGCCGCCGGCCACCGCCTCCCGCGCCTCCGGGCGCCGGGTCCGGGCCGAACTGGTGCGCAGCGGCGCCGTGCGGGCCGTGCTGGCCCTCCCGGCCGGCGCCGCGCCGCCCCTGCACGTGGGCCTGCACCTGTGGGTCCTGTCCCGGCCCGAGCCGGGCGGTCCGGAGCGGAAGTCGGTGCTGTTCGTCGACACGGCCGGCGCACCCTCGTCGGACGCCGGGCAGCGGGCCACGGGCGGGCCGCGCACGAGTTCCTCCCGGCCCCCGATCGACTGGGCCGGGCTGACGACTCGGACCGTCGCCCACTGGGAAGCGTTCACCGCCGACCCGGACCGGTTCACGGCCGAGCCCGGCACCGCACGCGCGGTGCCGGTCCTCGACCTCCTCGACGACCTCGTCGACCTCACCCCGGCCCGTCTGGTCCGCATCTCGCGCACGGACGTCGACCCCGTCGAGCTGTCCGCCCGTACGGAGACGGGCCGCCGCGAGCTGACCGAGGCCGCCCGCGCCCTCCTCGACACGGCCGGCCTCGCCGGCTGGACGGCCCCCGGCCGCTCGGCCCGGGACTGGCGTACGGCCACCGCCTCCGACCTCGCCAGGGGCGGGGCACTGGCCCTGCTCCGCACCGTGCCGGACACCAAGAGTCCCGAGCCGGAAGGGGCGGACCCCGAGGCCGCGCCGGTCCTCACCGGAGCCGACATCGCCCGGGGGACGGCCCCGACCGGCGATCCGGCCGAGCTGGGTTCCGCGACCGCCACCGCGCCCGTGATCGCCGTCGGTGACGTCCTCGTACGGGCGGTCGCCGGCGGTGCCGGACCGATGGCCCGGGTGGCCGACGACGCGGACGCGGGCGCCCGCCTCGGCCCCCACGTCCACCTGCTGCGCCCCGACCCGTCCCGCCTGGACCCCTGGTTCCTCGCCGGGTTCGTCGGCTCGGCGGAGAACATCGCCGGGGCCTCCACCGGCAGCACCGTCCTGAACGTCGCCCCGGGCCGGCTCCGGGTCCCGCTGCTCCCGCTGGACGAGCAGCGCCGCTACGGCGAGGCGTTCCGGCACGTCCACGACCTGCGCGCGCGGGCGCGCCGGGCGGCGCGCCTCGCGGAGGACACGGCCGCCCTGCTCGCGGACGGCCTCACGGGCGGCGCGCTCCTCCCGGCCACGACCGAGACGCCGGCGGAGACCGGCCCGGCCTGAACCGCACCTGATCTTCGCGACCATCCACCACACTTGTCCGCACCCGCTTCCCTTGGGCGGGACGGTCCGGAAGGAAACCGGGGAACCCCTTGAACAGCAGTAAGCACACGGAACTGGCGAACCACGCCTGGTCCGTCGCCGATCTCCTGCGCGGCGACTACAAGCAGTCGGACTACGGCAAGGTCATCCTGCCGTTCACGGTGCTGCGTCGGCTGGAGTGCGTCCTGGAGCCGACCCGGGACAAGGTCGTCGAGACCGCCGCCCGGTACAAGGACCAGGAGGACATCGACCCGGATCACTGGCTGCGCAAGGCATCCGGCCACTCCTTCTACAACAGGAGCGACCTCACCCTGAAGAAGATCGCCGCGGACCCGCAGAGCGCTGCGAAGAACCTTCAGATCTACGTGGCCGCCTTCTCGGGCAACGCCCGCGAGGTCCTCGACAAGTACGACTTCGCCCAGCAGATCAAGCGGCTCGACGGGGCCGATCTCCTCTACCAGGTCATCGGGAAGTTCACCGACCTGGACCTGCACCCGGAGAACGTGCCCAACCACAACATGGGCTACATCTTCGAGGAGCTGATCCGACGCTTCGCGGAGCAGTCCAACGAGACGGCGGGTGAGCACTTCACCCCCCGCGAGGTCATCAAGCTGATGGTCAACCTGCTGATCGCGCCCGACGGGGACGCGTTGCAGGTGCCGGGCGTGGTCCGCACGGTCATGGACCCGGCATGCGGCACCGGCGGCATGCTGTCGGCCGCCGAGGAGCACATCCGGTCCCTGAACCCGGACGCCACGGTGGAGGTTTACGGCCAGGAGCTCAACCCCGAGTCCTGGGCCATCTGCCGGTCCGACCTGATGATCAAGGGGCAGGACCCGGAGCACATCGCCTCCGGCAACTCGCTGAGCGACCCGGGGCAGGGCCGCGAGAAGTTCGACTACCTCCTGGCCAACCCGCCGTTCGGCGTCGAGTGGAAGAAGGTCAAGGAGGACGTCGAGTACGAGCACAAGCACCTGGGCGAGGCCGGCCGCTTCGCCGCCGGTCTGCCGCGCATCAACGACGGCTCGCTCCTCTTCCTCCAGCACATGATCTCGATGATGAAGCCGGTGGACGCGAAGGGCGGCGGCGGCTCCCGCCTCGCCATCGTCTTCAACGGCTCGCCGCTCTTCACCGGCGCGGCCGGCTCGGGCGAGTCCGAGATCCGCCGCTGGATCCTGGAGAACGACTGGCTGGAAGCGATCGTCGCCCTCCCGGACCAGCTCTTCTACAACACCGGGATCTCCACGTACTTCTGGATCCTCACCAACCGCAAGGCACCGGACCACAAGGGCAAGGTCGTCCTCCTCGACGCGCGCGACCAGTTCCAGAAGATGCGCAAGTCGCTCGGCGACAAGCGCAAGGAGCTGGGCACGCAGCACATCAAGGACGTGACGCGCCTGTACGCGGAGGCCGTCCAGGCCGCGGCTGACCCGGACCACCCGCTCCACGGCAAGGTGAAGGTCTTCGACAACACGGCCTTCGGCTACCAGCGCATCACGGTCGAACGCCCTTTGAAGCTCCGCTTCGAGGTCACCGAGGAGACGCTGACGGCCCTGGCGGCGGCGAGGCCGGTCCAGAAGCTGACGGACGCGGAGGCGTTCGTGGGCGCGGTGCGTACGCTGCTGGGATCGACGTGGCCGACCAAGTCCGAGTGCCTGGTGGCCCTGAAGGACGCGGTGGTCGCGGCCGGCCTGCTGTGGCCGACGGGCGCGCCGTTCGCGAAGGCGCTGCGGGAGGCGGTCGGCGTCCGCGACCCCGAGGGCGAGGTGCAGAAGGTCAAGGGTGAGCCGGAGCCGGACGCGGAGCTGCGCGACTACGAGAACGTCCCGCTGGGCGAGGACGTCGAGGAGTACCTGAAGCGCGAGGTCCACCCGCACGTCCCGGACGCGTGGATCGACCACACGAAGACGAAGATCGGGTACGAGATCCCGTTCACGCGGCACTTCTACGTGTACGAACCGCCGAGGCCGCTGGCGGAGATCGACGCGGAGCTGAAGGCGCTGGAGTCGGAGATTCAGGCGCTGCTGGGGGAGGTGGCCAGGTGAGTGGGTCGCGAGTGGCGCCCTGGTTGTCCAACTCCCGTTGGGGCACGGTTCCTATTCGCCTTGTAGCGCGACTGGGATCTGGGCACACCCCCAGCAGGAGCAGGCCAGAGTACTGGGAAGGGTGCACTATCCCCTGGATCACCCTGGCGGACGTCTGGCAGCTGCGCCGTGGCGAGACGAATGTGATCACGGATACCAAGGAGAAAATCTCACCGCTCGGCGTAGCCAACTCAGCTGCTGTCAAGCATGCTGCCGGTACCGTGATCCTTTCGCGCACGGCATCTGTTGGATTCTCCGCGATCATGGGTCGTGAGATGGCGACGAGCCAGGATTTCGCGACGTGGACTTGCGGACCACAGCTTGATCGGCGCTACCTTTTGCACGCCTTGCGCGGCATGGCGTCGGATTTGAAACGTATCGCCATGGGGTCCACTCATAAGACGATCTACATGCCTGACATTGAACAGCTACGAGTCCCGCTCCCTCCGTTGGAAGAGCAGCGTCGCATCGCCGACTTCCTAGATGCGGAGATCGACCGCATGGCCGATCTGAGCGAATCGCTCCACCGTTTCGACGTGGACGTCAGAGAACGGGAGCGGGCTGTCCTGGCGCAATCTCTCAACGCGGGCGCTAGGGAATCTGAATCGGTACTACCGGATGGCTGGCAGTGGACTCCGCTCATGCATCTGACCGACCCCCTCCGGCAGATCATGTATGGAATCGTCCTGCCGGGACCGAACGTGGGCGACGGCGTCCCCATCGTGAAGGGTGGTGATGTTGCCGCAAATCGTCTGCGCGTGGAAGCGTTGAATCACACGACTCGCGAGATTGAAGCTGGGTATGCCAGGTCACGACTCAAGGGCGGAGATCTCGTGATCGCGATTCGTGGAAGTGTCGGAGAAATCGCAGTCGTCCCACAGGCGTTGACGGGCGCCAATCTAACTCAAGATGCTGCTCGAATTTCGGTCGGCAAGGCTGTCAATGCTCAGTGGTTGAGGCTGGCACTGGAGTCTCCGGTCGTAGCGCATCAAATCCAGGGGCGAGTCACGGGCGCGACGATTAAGGGGATCAATATTTGGGACTTGAAGCGAATCTTGGTGCCGACACCGCCCGCTGAATTGCAGACCGTCTTGGCTGATGGGG
This sequence comes from Streptomyces sp. NBC_01216, assembly GCF_035994945.1. Classification (NCBI taxonomy): domain Bacteria; kingdom Bacillati; phylum Actinomycetota; class Actinomycetes; order Kitasatosporales; family Streptomycetaceae; genus Streptomyces; species Streptomyces sp. NBC_01216. The sequence goes on along the minus strand of NZ_CP108677.1, from coordinate 1,431,979 downwards.
TGGGGCGCTCGATTCAGACCCATGAAGCGCTTCGAGTGCGTGTACGCCAGCACAAACAGTTGCTTGCCGAGCGCCGCCAAGCCCTCATCACCGCTGCCGTAACCGGCCAGTTCGACGTCTCCACCGCCAGCGGACGCAACGTCACGGAGGGAATCACCGCATGAGCCCAGGCCCGGTCCACAGTGAGTCCGCCTTCGGCGAAGCCATAGTCGCCGCCATGGCCGAGCGAGGCTGGCGCGAAGCGAGTCCCGCCGGCTATCAGCCCGACCTCGGCCTGGACACGGGCGAACTCTTCGAGTTCATCCGCGAGACCCAGGCCGAGGAGTGGTACGAGCTCCGTACCGTCTACGGCGACGCCGCCGAGGCAGAGCGCGGCTTCGCGCGCCGCCTGGACCAGGCCATCGCCAACGACGGTCTTCTCCATGTCCTCCGCAACGGCGTCAAGGACCGGGGCGTCCTCCTCCGCGTGGCCTACTTCAGGCCAAACCTGGTCGCTGACGCGTCCGTCCTTGACGGCTACCGTGCCAACCGCCTCACCGTCGTCCGCGAGCTTCCGTACGCCACCAAGCAGCTCGACTGGAACAACCGCCTCGACCTGACCCTGTTCCTGAACGGCATCCCGGTCGCCACGGCCGAGCTGAAGAACCCGCTGACCGGCCAGGGCGTCGAGCACGCCAAGGAGCAGTACCGGACCGACCGCGACCCCACCGAGCTGATCTTCACCCGCCGGGTCGTCGCCAACTTCGCCATAGACCCGGACCTGGTCTTCGTCGCGACCCAGCTCAAGGGCAAGAACACCCGCTTCCTGCCCTTCAACACCGGCTCCGAGGGCCCCGGCCGCCCCGGTGGCGCCGGCAACCCCGCCCCCACCGCGTACGGCCAGTACGCCACCTCCTACCTCTGGGAGCAGGTCTGGGAGCGGGACAACTGGCTGGACCTCCTCCAGCGGTTCGCGCACCAGCAGAAGACCAAGACGCCCGGCGGCGGCACCACCCGCACCACGATCTTCCCGCGCTTCCACCAGTGGGACGCGGTCAAGAAGCTCACCGCGCACGCCGCCACCCACGGCGCCGGTCAGAACTACCTGATCATGGCCTCGGCCGGCTCCGGCAAGTCCAACACCATCGGCTGGCTCGTCCACCGCCTCTCCGACCTGCACGCGGACAACGACCCCCGCACGCTGAACACCGAGGCCCTGTCCGCCGGCTTCATCAAGCCGGGCGCGCCCGTCTTCGACAAGGTCATCGTCATCACCGACCGCCGGAACCTGGACGCCCAGCTGCGCGAGACGGTCGGCAGCTTCTCCCAGACCGACGGCCTGGTCGTCAAGATCGACGAGAAGCAGGGCACCAAGAGCGAGCAGCTCGCCCGCGCCCTCTCCCGCGACACCGGCAAGATCGTCACCGTCACCCTGCACTCGTTCCCCGCGCTGCTCGACTACCTCCAGCGCAACCCGACCGAGATCAAGGGCACCACCTTCGCGATCGTCATCGACGAGGCCCACTCCTCCCAGTCCGGCGACGCGGCGACCTCCGTCCGCGCCGCCCTGCGCGAACTCGGCCTCGACTCGGACTCCGAGGACGCCGGCGCGACCACCGCCAACGTCACCGACAAGCTGAAGAAGAAGGCCCTGGAGCGGTCCCGGGCCGCGAACCTCTCCTACTTCGCCTTCACCGCCACCCCGAAGTCGAAGACCCTCGAACTCTTCGGCACCCCGGACCAGGTCGACGGCAAGGCCGCCTACCGCCCCTTCCACACCTACTCCATGCGCCAGGCCATCGAGGAGGGCTTCATCCTCGACCCGCTGCGCAACTACGTCACGTACAACACGTACTGGAAGCTGGTGAACCAGAACCGGGACGAGCGCGAGGTGGACCCCGGCAAGGCGAACTCGCTGCTCGCCCGGTACGTCCTCACCCACGACTCGACCGTCTCCCAGCACGCCCAGGTGATCGTCGAGCACTTCGTGGCCCACACCCGGGGGCGGCTCGGCGGGCGTGCCAAGTCCATGGTCGTGACCGCCTCCCGGCACTCCGCCGTCCAGATGGCCCGCGCCATCAAGAGCTACATCAAGGACCGCGCGTACGACACCAGGTATCCGGACCTGGGCGTCCTGGTGGCCTTCTCCGGCTCCCTCACCATCGACGGCGAGGAGACCACCGAGCCGAAGGAGAACGGGGGGCTGTCCGAGACCGCCCTGCCGAAGGCATTCGGCTACACGCGCGCCGACGACAAGGCGGTGAAGGCGGGGGCGAAGGGGAAGCAGGAGTATCGGATCCTGGTCGTCGCCGAGAAGTACCAGACCGGCTTCGACCAGCCCCTGTTGACGACCATGTACGTCAACAAGACGCTGACCGGCATCGCCGCCGTCCAGACCCTCTCCCGGCTGAACCGCACCGCCGAACGCAAGACGCAGGCCGACCTCGCCGTCCTCGACTTCACCAACGAGGCCGAGGACATCAAGGAGGCGTTCCGCCCGTACTTCGAGGAGGCGAACACCCTCCCCTCGGACCCCAACCTCCTCTACACCGCCCAGAGCCGCGTCATGTCCGCGCCGATCGTCTCCGAGACGGAGATGGACGAGTTCTGCGCCGCCTGGTTCGAGGCGAAGGAGAAGGCCGCCGGGTCCCCGGCCACGTGGGAGAAGCTGCACGCCGAGCTGTACCGCCGGCTCTCCCCGGCCGTCACCCGCTACGAGGCCCTGCGCGACAACGACGAGGACGAGGACGACGTCAAGACGGCCGAGGACTTCCGCGCCGACCTGCACGACTACGTGCGCAAGTACGGCTTCCTCGCCCAGATCGTGCCCTATCACGACCCCGACCTGGAGCGCCTCCACCTCTACGGCCGCTACCTCCTCACCCGGCTGCGCGGCCGCACGGACGGCGGCGTGGACATCGGCGAGGTCGACCTCAGCCACCTGCGCGTGCAGAAGACCGGCGAGCATGACGTCTCCCTCAGCCCGGAAGGGCCCGCGACCATGCCCGGCTTCGGCGAGGGGCCGGGCGGAGCCAAGGAAGCCGAGAAGTCGCTTCTGTCCGAGCTGATCGAGAAGTTCAACGCCAAGTTCGGCACGGACTTCACCGAACAGGACGTCATCCGGCCCTTCGAGGAGGCCAAGGCCGACGCCAAGGTCCGGGCGGCGGCCGTCGTCAACGACGAGGACAACTTCGGCAAGGTCTTCGACAAGGTCTTCGCGGACAAGATGGCCGACCACGTCGACTCCATCGCCGGCCTCGGCCGCCAGTACTTCGGCGCGGACCGGAACTTCAAGTCCAGCCTCGACCGCAGCGCCCGCCGCGCCGCCTGGCGGATGATCCGCCGCGAGGAGGGCGTGGACGACGCGGCATAGCCGATGCGGCATGAGCAGGGGCCTCGTACACCGCGCCTGGTGTACGAGGCCCCGCTTGCGCTCAGGCCGTGCGGTCGGCCGCCAGCTCCACGAGCCCGGTCCACGCCCGCGGACTCACGCTCAGCACGGGCCCGCCGGGCCGCTTGGAGTCCCGGACGTGCACGGTGCCGGGTGCGGCGGCCACCTCGACACAATCGCCGCCTTCGGCGCCGCTGTAGCTGCTCTTGAACCAGGCGAGTACCGGCTGCACAGGTGCGGTAACGGCGGTGCTCATAGCTCTCCCAGCAACTTCTCGATGAATCTCATGGTCTCTCGGGGACTGAGAGCCTGGCTCCGAATGATTCCATAGCGGGCTGCGGCGAGCCGAGCCTCCTCCCGGTCCGTCAGCAGGCTGCTTCGGCCCTGGACTTCCGTGTACACGAGTTGCTGTCCACCCTTGCGGGTGATGACGGTGAAGGGGCCGTCCACACCGGCGTTGTCCTCGCGGTCGAGGGGCATGACCTGGATCTCCACATTGCGTTTCTGGCCGACGAGCAGGAGATGTTCCAACTGGCCACGCAAGGTCGTCTTGCCGCCCAGGGGGCGGCGCAAGACCGTCTCCTCCATGACGAAGCTCAGCAAGGGTGCCGGCCACCGATTGAAGATCTCGTGGCGGGCCAACCGGGCTGTCACGCGCGTCTCAATGGTCTCCTCGTCCAGCAGGGGCCGCCGCATGGCCAGTACGGCACGTGTGTACTCCTCGGTCTGAAGTAGCCCCTTGACCACCAGGGTGTCGTAGGCGCACAACTCCACCGCCTCCGCCTCCAACCGCGCCATGTCCCGGAAGAAGGCCGGATACTGCGCCCGCGCCACCTCCTCCTTCAGCGCCTTCAGGACGCCACCCGCGTCCAGCACCTCGTCCGACCGGTCGATGAACCGGGGTGGCGGGATGCGGCGGCCCTGCTCGAACGAGGCGACCGACTGGGCCGCGTAGCCCACCAGCTTCCCGAACTCCGGCCGCTCCAGACCGGCGCGTAACCGAAGCAGTTTCAGTTGCCGCCCGAAGGCCGTGACCACGCCCTGTCCCGGCTCGTCCTCCGGGCGCTGGCCCACCTGCCCCGCCTGACCCACCGGCTCCGCCGCCCCGAGTCGCGCCTCAGGCTCGTCCGGCTCGATCCACTCCCGTCCGGTTCCCGCGTCATCGTCCCGCACCGCTGCCACCCTTCCGCGCGCGTACACCGCACCGCCCACCCGCGTACAAGCGGAACGCGACGGCGCGTCACCCATGGTCACGCTACGCCACCACGGCCCACCGTGGAGCCATGACGAACGACCCCACCGGAACCACGCACGCCACCCAACCCGCCACGCCCGCGGACCACTTCGCCATGCGTTTCACCGCCACGCCCCGCGGCGCCCGCCTCGCCCGCCGGCTGTGCGCGGAACGGCTGCACGCCTGGGGCATTCCGTACGGCACCGACGCCCACGACACGATCGCCCTCCTCGTGGCCGAACTGGGCGCGAACGCCGTCCAGCACGGCCGGGTCCCGGGCCGGGACTTCCACGTCCGGCTCTCCGTCCCCGCACAGCCCCTCTCCACCGTGCGGATCGAGGTGGCCGACACCCGCGGCGAACGGCTGCCGGAACCCGCACCGCACCTCCCCGGCGCCGAGCGGACCGACGGGCGCGGTCTGCTCCTCGTCGCGGCCCTCGCCGACCGGTGGGGCTGGGGCCCACGGCCCTGCGGGGCGCCCGGCAAGATCGTGTGGGCCGAGTACGACCGGCGAAACCCCGACACACAGACGGTTCTCGGCCAGATCTGACAGACCTCGTACGCCTCCCTGGACGCTGGATCACCGCCCCCACCACACTGGCTCCGACATGTCGGGCCGGCCGACACCACCTCGGGTACCACGCCGGCGACAGCAACACCACGGGGCAGGGGCACGGTGCCACAGCGGATCATCGACGGACGTTACGAACTCCTGGAGGAGCTCAGCCACGGCGGCATGGGCGACGTCTGGCGCGGCTACGACTCCGTCCTCGACCGGCCCGTGGCCGTGAAGCGCATCCGGTCCCAGGCCGTCACCTCACCTCAGCTCGCGGACGAGCTCGCCAAGCGGTTCCGGCGCGAGGCCAGGATCACGGCCCGGATCCAGCACCCCGGCGTGCCGCAGGTCTACGACGCCGTCCTGGACGCCACCCACGAGCACCTGTTCCTCGTCATGGAGCTGGTCGAGGGCCTCCCGCTGTCCGCCTACGTGGACCCGGCCCGGCCCCTGCCGGTCAGCTGGGCCGTGGCGGTGGCCGCCCAGGTGGCCACCGTGCTGTCGCACGCCCACGAGGTCCCCGTGATCCACCGGGACCTCAAGCCGGGCAACGTCCTCGTCGCCCGCGACGGGACCGTGAAGGTCCTGGACTTCGGTATCGCGGCCATCCTGCGCACCGACGCCACCAAGCTCACCGCGACCGGGAGCCCGATCGGGACCTCCCAGTACATGGCGCCCGAGCAGGTCCGCGGCGGGCGCGTGACCCCGCGGACCGACCTGTACGCGCTCGGCTGCGTGCTCCACGAACTGCTCAGCGGCAGGGTCCTGTTCCAGGCGGACAGCGAGCTCGCGCTCATGTACCAGCACGTCACCGAGGACCCCACCCCGCTCCGGGACCTGCGCCCCCAGGTCCCGGCCGCGCTGGAGGAGCTCGTCCTGCACCTGCTCCGCAAGGCCCCGGAAGCGCGGCCCGCCGACGTGCAGGAGGTGTACGAGCGGCTGCGGCCCTTCCTCCCGCGGGCCGGCCAGGACCCGTCGCCCGGCGAGACGGGGCCGGCCGGTGCCCCGGATCCGACGGGGCTGTTCCGCCACCCGTACGCGCCCCGCTCCCGGCCCCGCCCGGTGGCCGCCCCGACGCCCTCGGCGGAGCAGGCCCCCGCGCCCGTCCCCGTACCCGACGGACTGAGGGCCGACATCGCGGACGCGTACGCGCACTCCGGCGCCCTCCTCGAAGAGGAGCGGTTCAGCCAGGCCGCGGAGGTCCTGAGCGAGGTCATCGAACCGGCCGCCCGCGCCCTCGGCACGGACAGCCGGCAAGTGCTCGAACTGCGCACCCAGCGGGCGGCTATCCGGCTGCTCGGCGGGGACTACCGGGCCGCCCTGCCCGAGTTCACGGCGC